>NZ_AHKF01000018.1 GCF_000252125.1 Flavobacterium frigoris PS1
GTCGTCGCCTTTCTTTTGAAAGTCCCGTTTCTTATGAAACGGGATTTTTTTTCAAAAATTACTTTATAAGTATAAAGTATAATGGTACCTTAGCTCAGATGGTAGAGCAATGGACTGAAAATCCATGTGTCCCTGGTTCGATCCCTGGAGGTACCACAAAATGCTCGGATGGTGAAATTGGTAGACACGCTGGACTTAAAATCCAGTGAACAGCAATGTTCGTGCGGGTTCAAGTCCCGCTCTGAGTACTAGAAACTTCAGTTGGCTAACGCTGGCTGAAGTTTTTTTAAGAATAAACATTTTTATGTATAAAGTAATTGTCTAGTATTGGACAGTCAAGGAATAAGGAGTTTATTTCTTGACTAAAATGCTTAAGGTGGTTATTGCGGCGGGGCTCACCTCTTCCCATCCCGAACAGAGTAGTTAAGCCCGCCTGCGCAGATGGTACTGCAGTTATGTGGGAGAGTATGTCGTCGCCTTTCTTTAATTTGAACTTGTTTCAGATTCTAAAACCCTGTCTAATTTAGATGGGGTTTTTTTGTGCCCAAAAAATATGATGTTTGTTCGAGCTCGTAGTTGGGGATGGTTTGTAGATTAGTTGTAGTATGTAGTCTTTCTTACCTTAGCTTTATTATTGTTTGTATTGAGAACTTATTGTTTGCTGCAAGAAATGTTTAATTTAATGTTAAATCAAATTAGTTGTTAGTCATTCGTAGGTATGATTTAAATGAGTTAGTTGTTTAATGTGTATTTTTGTGATAAAAAATATATTTTAAGATGAAAAAACTGATTTTGTTTTTGGCATTTATTAGCATGTCAAATTTACAAGCGCAAGAACGACCTAAATTGGTTGTAGGTATTGTTGTTGATCAAATGAAAATGGAATATTTATATCGTTTCTCCAATGATTTTTCTAATGATGGTTTCAAGAGATTAATGGGTAATGGGTACACTTTTCAAAACATGCATTTTAATTATATGCCAACGTATACTGCTCCTGGACATGCTTCGATCTATACGGGGACCACTCCAGCAACCCACGGAATTGTAAGTAATGAGTGGTTTAGTAGAAAGTTAGGTACAGAGATGTATTGTACCGATGATGCGAGTGTAAGTACTGTAGGAGATGGTACAAAAGAAGAGGGGGAAATGTCTCCTAAAAATCTATTAGCTACTACGATTACTGATGAATTGAGAATGGGAACTAATTTCAGGGGGAAGGTCATTGGTGTGAGTCTTAAAGATCGGGGATCTATACTACCTGCAGGTCATTTTGCAAATTGGGCATTTTGGTACAGCAAAACGGGTTCTTTTATTTCTAGTACTTTTTACGGTGAAAAACTTCCAAGTTGGGTTCAAAAATTCAATGACGAAAAACATTATATGCCCTATATCAATAAAGGATGGGATTTATTGAACCCTAAGAGCACATATGATGAAAGTTTAGAGGACAATAATCCATATGAAGGTAAACTGTATAATAGTTCTGCTCCAGTTTTTCCTTATGATTTAAAGGACATGTATGCTAAAAATGATGCGGGCGTGATTCGTTCAACACCATTTGGAAATAATTTATTGGCAGAATTTGCGATGAAAGCAATTGAAAAGGAGGAATTAGGAAAAGATAATATTACAGATTTCTTGACGGTTAGTTTTTCTTCTACAGATTATGTAGGTCATTTATTAGGGCCGAGATCGATGGAGTTACAAGATACCTACTTGCGATTAGATCAAACTATAGCTGAATTTTTGAACTATTTGGACAAAACAGTTGGAAAGGATAATTACTTATTGTTTTTGACTGCAGATCATGCCGGTGCTGAAAATGTAAATTATTTAAAAGATCATAAATATAATGTCAACAGTATAAGCCCTAAAGACATTAGAAATAATTTAAAGGATTTCTCTATTAAAACTTTCGGAGCTGATTTAGTGTTGAATTACTCAAATTTCAATTTGTTTTTTAACAAAGTAACTATAAAAGCGCAAAACCTTGATTTGAATGTGGTCAAAGAGGCCTTTAAAGGGTATTTAATGACTCAAGATTATGTTAAAAGAGTTTATACTGAAGAGGAAATCTTGAATTCAACGGGCAGCGATTATTTTTTAAATTTTATTGCTAAAGGTTATGATGTCACGCAAAATGGAGACATGGTTATTTTAGACAAACCAGGTTATATTGAATATCAAGGGACGGGTACTTCACACGGGACGATCTATTCATATGACACTCATGTTCCTGCTATTTTTTACGGATGGCATATTAAAAAAGGAGAATCGTATAATAAAAAAGAAATTACTCAAATAGCGCCAACAATTGCTCAGAAGATAAAGATTTCGTTTCCTAATGGAACAGAAGCTAATGTTCTAGAAGAAGTTTTGAATCAATAATTTAGTAGTTTAGAGGTATAAAAAAAGCTGTGTTTTATAAAACACAGCTTTTTTTTATGACTATTTTTTTTCTAAACAGTAGCTTCTATTGGTAATGGAATTTGATTTGTAAGTAAATCTTCAAATGTTTCATGAGCTCTGATTAAATATCCTTGTCCATTCATCCATAAAACTTCGGCAGGTCTGTATCTCGAGTTGTAGTTAGAAGCCATAGAGTAACAATAAGCACCAGCGTTTCTAAAGCTTAAAATATCACCTTCTTTGATTTCAGGAATTCTTCTGTTATTAGCAAAAGTATCTGTTTCACAAATATACCCTACCACTGAATAGAATCGCTCTTTTCCTTTTGGATTAGATATATTATCAATTTGGTGTTGTGAACCGTACAGCATTGGGCGAATTAAGTGGTTAAATCCACTGTCTACACCTGCAAAAACGGTTGATGTTGTTTGTTTGATTACATTAACTTTTACTAAAAAAGAACCTGCTTCACTTACTAGGAATTTGCCTGGTTCGAAGATTAAGGTCAATTCTTTGCCGTATTCTTTACAAAATGCATTGAATCTTTTAGATAGTTTTTTACCTAGTTCTTCAATATCTGTTTCGATGTCATCTTTTTTGTAAGGCACTTTAAATCCACTTCCAAAATCTAAGAATTCTAGGTTTTTAAAATTCTTTGCAGCATCAAATAATATTTCAGCAGCATATAAAAACACTTCTATATCAAGTATGTCAGAACCAGTGTGCATGTGTATACCTACGATGTTCATTTTTGTGTTTTCAACAATACGTACTAAATGAGGTAGCTGGTGGATTGATATACCAAATTTACTGTCTATATGGCCTACTGATATATTTGTGTTTCCACCTGCCATCACGTGTGGGTTGATACGGATACATACAGGAACATTGGGATGTTTTGCTCCAAATTGCTCTAATATAGAAAGATTATCAATGTTTATTTGAACTCCCATTGCGTTTACCTCTTCGATTTCTTCAAGAGATACTCCGTTAGGGGTATAGAATATTTTTTCTGGTGCGTATCCTGCATGAAGCCCTAAAAGTACTTCTTGAATAGAAACGGTATCTAAACCAGATCCCATTTCTCTTAGTAATTGAAGGATGGCCACATTAGACAATGCTTTCATTGCGTAATTAATACGCAAGTTGTCTACCTTAGAAAAAGCTTTTGTTAATCTATTGTATTGCGATTTTATTTTTTCGGCATCATAAACATATATTGGACTGCCAAATTGTTCTGTTAACTGAAGTAAGTCTTTTGGTTGCATTGTTATGTATTTTTAGCAAATTTATTATTCTTTTATGAATACGGCAAGCGAATAGTGAAATTGTAACAATTTATAACAAAATGTTTTAAATTGAACAAAAAATAGCTATTTACCATAAAAATGGGTGAGAGATAGTAGTGAAAAGCCCGCAGGTACTAGAGCGCTAGCGGAAGTGACGAGGACTTGAAACGGATAGCCCGACCCAGTAGTAACGATAGTGGATGCTGGGGCACCCCCATAAATAATAAAGCTGTCAGAAATTACTTTTTGACAGCTTTATTGATCATTTTTTATTTTTTTTATAAGCTTGGTAAATCCCCGTTTCCTTTTGTAGGTAAGTTCGTGGATCCCATTAAATATAAATCAACTTCTCTTGCGGCTTCACGACCTTCAGAGATCGCCCAAACAATTAGAGACTGCCCTCTGCGCATATCTCCAGCTGTAAATATGTTGGGTACATTCGTTTTATAATTCGTTGCTTTGTAGTTGCTTCTCATATCTAGGTCTAATCCCAGTTGACTACTTAAAGTTTTTTCTGGACCTGTAAAGCCTAAAGCTAGTAATGCTAAATCACATGGCCAAGTTTTCTCTGAACCTTCTTTTTCTATTAATTCCGGTCTTTGTCCCGGAGTTATTTTCCAAGCTACTTCAACTGTTTTAAGTCCTACTAATTCTCCTTTATCATTAGCGATAAATTCTTTAGTGTTGATCAACCAGTTTCTGTCGCAACCTTCTTCGTGTGAAGAAGATGTCTTCAATTGCAAAGGCCAAAATGGCCAAGGTGTAGTTTCGCTTCTTCCTACTGGTGGTTTTGGCATGATTTCAAAATTCGTTACCGATTTTGCACCATGTCTGTTTGAAGTTCCCACACAGTCAGAGCCTGTATCTCCACCACCTATAACGATAACATCTTTACCGGTAGCTTTGATTTGGCCTTGAATTTCTTCTCCGTAAATCACTTTAGTTTGCTGTGTCAAGAAGTCCATTGCTTGAACAACTCCTTTTATCTCAATCCCTTTTGTAGGTAAGCTTCTTCTTTCAGTAGCACCACCACACAAAACGATAGAGTCGAATTCATTTAATTGATCCACACTATAATTAACACCAACATTTACATTGGTTTTAAAAGTGATTCCCTCTGCTTCTAGGACTTTAACACGTCTATCGATAATTCCTTTTTCTAATTTGAAATTTGGAATTCCGTAGCGTAGTAAGCCTCCAATGGCATTGTCTCTTTCAAAAACAGTAACGGTGTGTCCTGCTCTGTTTAATTGTTGTGCAGCAGCAAGTCCAGCAGGTCCAGAACCAATCACGGCTACTGTTTTTCCCGTTCTTGTTGCAGGAGCCTGTGGTTTTATCCATCCTTCTGCAAAACCTCTTTCGATAATATTTTTTTCAATATTTTCAATAGCAACTGGCTCTTCTATAATTCCCAGCACACATGATTTCTCGCACGGAGCAGGGCATAAGCGACCTGTAAATTCTGGAAAGTTATTTGTTGACTGCAATATCTCCAATGCACTTTGCCATTCTTCCTGATGGACCATGTCGTTAAAATCAGGAATTAAATTTCCTAATGGACAGGCACTGTGACAAAATGGGATTCCGCAATCCATACATCTTGAACCTTGCTCTTTTATTTTTTCTTTTGACAAAGGAATCGTAAACTCATTATAGTTTGATACACGTTCCTTAACTATTGTGTTGCTTTCGTCCGTTCTATTGTATTCTTTAAATCCACCTATTTTTCCCATGACTATGCTATTAATTCTTCAATTTTCTGTTCGTCTGCCATTCTTTGTAATGCTATTTTGTAATCAGTAGGCATTACTTTGACAAAATGGTTACTTTGGTTTTCCCAGTCTTCCAAAATTCTTTTGGCTAATGGGCTATTAGTATACATAGAGTGATTTTTAATTAAACGTTTCAGTTTTACTAAATCTTCGTCTTCCAGTGTTTCCAATGCTACCATTTCCATGTTGCATAAACCATTCTCGAATTGTTTTTTCTCATCGAAAACGTAGGCAACACCACCACTCATTCCAGCGGCAAAATTTCTACCTGTTTTTCCAAGTACTACGACTGTTCCTCCGGTCATGTACTCACATCCGTGATCTCCAATTCCTTCAACGACTGCCACAGCTCCTGAGTTTCTCACTGCAAAACGTTCGCCTGCCATTCCATTTATGTATGCTTCACCTGTTATGGCTCCATAAAGTGCCACATTTCCTATTATGATGTTTTCTTCTGGTTTGAAAGTAGCAGTAGGTGGGACTTTAATAATTAATTTTCCTCCTGAAAGCCCTTTTCCTAAATAGTCATTACAGTTTCCATGAATTTTAAAGGATAATCCGTTTGTTGCAAATGCACCAAAACTTTGTCCGGCTGACCCTGTGAAATCTACTAAGATGGTGTCTTCAGGTAATCCTTGTGCACCGTATATTTTTGAAATTTCATTACTTAAGATAGCACCTACAGAACGGTCTGTATTTTTAATATCAAATGTAACTCTTGTTTTTTCTTTTCTATAGATAGAAGGAATCGCTGCTTTTATAATCTGAAAATCAAGTACATTTTCTAATGCGTGATCTTGAGTTGTTGTATTATGATTCGGTACTGTTTTAGCTTCCTCTGGTTTGTAAAGGATGTTAGATAAATCTAATCCACTTGTTTTATAGTGCTTGATGGCTTTGTTGACATTCAATTTTTGTGATTGTCCCACCATTTCTTTTAAGGTTCTAAATCCTAATTGCGCCATGATTTCTCTTAACTCTTCTGCAATAAAATACATGAAGTTAATAACGTGCTCTGGTGTTCCTTTGAAGTTTTTTCTTAGTTCAGGATCTTGAGTTGCAATTCCAACTGGACAAGTGTTCAGGTGACAAGCTCTCATCATGATACAACCCGATGCTACTAAAGGTGCTGTTGCAAAACCAAATTCTTCCGCTCCAAGTAAGGCAGCAATAGCCACATCACGACCTGTTTTTAACTGTCCGTCACACTCTAATACTACACGACTTCTCAAATCATTTAAGATTAAGGTTTGTTGTGCTTCTGCAAGTCCTAATTCCCATGGAATACCAGTATGCTGAAGAGAAGTTAATGGAGCAGCTCCAGTTCCTCCGTCATATCCTGAAATCAAAATTACATCTGCTTTTGCTTTAGCAACTCCTGCAGCAATTGTTCCTACACCTACTTCAGAAACTAATTTTACGTTCACACGAGCTTCACGGTTGGCATTTTTTAAATCAAAAATCAATTGAGATAAATCCTCAATAGAATAAATATCATGATGTGGTGGAGGGGAAATCAAACCTACATAAGGTGTAGAGTTTCTCACTTTTGCAATCCAAGGAACTACTTTTTCGCCTGGTAACTGCCCGCCTTCTCCAGGTTTTGCACCTTGAGCCATTTTTATTTGAATCTCTTTGGCACTAGTTAAATAATTGATAGATACTCCAAATCTTCCTGAAGCAACTTGTTTGATGGCACTATTTTTAGAATCACCGTTTAAGTCTTTTATAAAACGTGAAGGATCTTCTCCTCCTTCACCAGAATTACTTTTTCCTCCAATTCTATTCATGGCAATAGCCAAGTTTTCATGAGCTTCCTGACTGATTGACCCATAAGACATGGCACCAGTTTTGAATTTTTTTACGATTTCAGTCCAAGATTCTACTTCATCGATAGAGATAGGATCTAGGTTGTTGAATTCGAATAAACCTCTAATTGTCATTAGGTTTTTACTTTGGTCATTGACCATCGTAGCATATTCCTTATAACTCTCAGGGCTGTTTAATCTTACTGCTTGTTGCAATTTTGAAATTGTAGTTGGATTAAACATATGTTTTTCACCCGTTCTTCTCCATCTGTATATACCTCCAATTTCTAAAGGTAAAAGGCTTGCGATTTTAGAATTTGGAAAAGCTTTTTGGTATCTTTTCTTAATTTCTTTTTCCACTTCAATTATTCCAATACCTTCAATTCTTGAAGGAGTATACGGGAAATATTTTGTGCTGAAAGTTTTGTTTAGACCTAATATTTCAAAAATTTGGGCAGCTCTATAAGAATGTAACGTAGAGATTCCAATTTTGTTCATGATTTTCAAAATCCCTTTTGCAATAGCTTTATTATAATTTGCAATTGCGTAATCTGCTTTTATATCAGTAATAAAACCTTGAGCTACCTGGTCGCGTATAATTTCATTTACTAAGTAAGGATTGATGGCACTTGCACCATATCCAAATAATAATGCAAAATGATGCGGCTCACGTGGTTCAGCGGATTCGATAATAATTCCGAATTTTGAACGAACCTGCAATATATTCAATGAATGATGAATATATGAACACGCCAATAACATTGGTATTGGAGCCATTTCGGCACTTACACCTCTGTCAGATAGAATGATAATATTATGCCCTTCCTGAACGGCTTTGTATGTAGCCTGAACACATTTTTCCAATGCGCGCTCTAAACCATTGGCTCCCTTCTCTATTTTGTATAAAGTAGATATCGATGCCGATTTAAAATCAGGATGGTCAATGTTTTTTATTTTATCTAAATCCTCTTTTGAAATAACAGGATTTTGAATTTTAAGTTTTTTACAATGTTTTGATTCAATATCAAAAATATTGTAATCGCCACCAATTGCTAAACTAATGTCGGTAATTATTTCTTCACGAATACCATCCAAAGGAGGATTAGTAACCTGAGCAAATAATTGCTTGAAATAGTTGTATAAAAGCTGTGGTTGATCCGATAGTACTGCTAGTGGAGTGTCATTACCCATAGAGCTAATGACTTCGGTTCCTTTAGCACTCATTGGGTTGATGATGGTCTTTAAATCTTCAATAGTATATCCAAACAAACGCAATCTTGTTTCGAAATCAATATTTTCTGTAGGTGTGTCATTATTCGTATACGGTACCTTTGCTAATTGCAGTAGGTTCTCGTTCAACCATTTTCTGTAAGGACGTTTGGTTACGATGGCATTTTTAATCTCATCATCTTCAATGATACGACCTTCGTTCATGTCTACAAGGAACATTTTTCCTGGTTCTAATCTACCGTGTTGTACTACATCTTCCGGTTTGATGTCAAGAACACCAATTTCAGAAGCCATAATTACAAAACCACCTTTAGTGAGTGTATATCGAGAAGGACGTAATCCATTTCTATCCAATAAAGCACCAATAACATTACCATCTGTAAACGGAATAGAAGCTGGTCCATCCCATGGTTCCATGATACAAGCGTTGTATTCGTAAAATGCTTTTTTGTCATCAGACATGGTTTGGTGTTTTTCCCAGGCTTCAGGAACAACCATCATCATTGCTTCTGGTAACGAACGACCTGTCATCAATAATAATTCAATAACCATATCCATAGAAGCAGAATCAGATTTTCCTTCTAATATTATAGGAAACATTTTTTTGATGTCATCCCCAAAAACGTCACTTTGCATCAATTCTTCACGGGCACGCATTCTGCTGATATTTCCTCGAAGCGTGTTGATCTCTCCATTATGGCACATGTAACGAAATGGTTGTGCCAATTCCCAGGAAGGGAAGGTGTTAGTAGAAAAACGCTGGTGCACTAGAGCAAGTCGAGTCACCAAATCATCGTCAGTTAAGTCAGTATAATAGCCGCTAATATCTTCCGGCATTAGCAATCCCTTATATATTATAGTTGTGGTTGACAAACTTGAAAAATAGAACATATGACTTTGCGAAATTTTAGAATTCCGTATGGTATGTTCTGCTATTTTTCTGGCTGCAAAAAGTTTGGCGTTAAACTGTTGCTCAGTCAAATCCAATCCGTTTTTACCAATGAAAATTTGTTTTACTGTAGGCTCTTTTTCTGCTGCAATTTTTCCAAGAAAGGCAATGTCAACTGGTACGTCTCTCCATCCTAAAACATTCAATTTTTGGTCGCGCACGGCACTTTCAAAAGTTTCCATACAAAATTTAACCTGGTTTTGCTTTTTTGGTAAAAAAACCATTCCAACGGCATATTCTCTTGTTTCGGGGATTTCAAAGTCACAGACTTTTTTGAAGAAATCATGAGGGATATCAAAAAGGATTCCTGCTCCATCTCCAGTTCTTCCATCTGCACTTACAGCGCCACGATGCTCTAACTTAATTAGGATATCGAGTGCTTTATGAATAATGTCATTAGACTTAATTCCATTTAAATTACAAATAAATCCCGCACCACAATTATCGTGTTCAAATTCGGGCAAGTAAAGGCCTTGTTCTTTAACTTTCATGCTTAATAGTTTTTTACAAAAATAAAGTATTCAGTAGGTTTAATGTATTAAAAACAGCAATTATAACATATTTTTGCAGTAATAGTATAAAAACATTGAATAAATAACAATAATAAATTTTAACCATAGTTGAATTGTCAAATTAATAATCACTTATGGTTAAAAATGTAAAAATCAACAATAATTAGGGGGGAAATGCCGCTTCAGTGTCGAATATTTCAAACGATATAGTGTTCACAGATTCATAATCTTAAACATCTTTTTTAAAGCAAAAATGTGCTTTAGATTGTCAGAATTCTGATGTAAATAAGGTTTCCTTTTTTAAATAGGAAAAAGATTTCTCTTTTTAGATGAATTTTGCTATTTTTGTACCACTTATATTCTGAAATAAATTCAGGATCCAGACAAATTCTATATTATGAACATACACGAATATCAAGGAAAAGAGATTTTAGCTAGCTACGGAGTTCGCATTCAACGTGGAATCGTTGCTAATAATGCAGTTGAAGCAGTTGCTGCTGCAAAACAATTAACTACTGAAACGGGAACGAGTTGGTATGTAATTAAAGCGCAAGTTCATGCAGGTGGACGTGGAAAAGGTGGTGGAGTTAAATTAGCTAAAAACCTACAGCAAGTTGAAGAAATTGCAGAACAAATTATTGGAATGCAGTTAGTTACTCCTCAAACTTCTGCTGAAGGTAAAAAAGTACACAAGGTATTAGTTGCTGAAGACGTTTATTATCCTGGAGAAACTGAAACTTCTGAGTTTTATGTATCTGTATTGTTAAATAGAGCTACAGGACGTAATATGATTATGTATTCTACTGAAGGTGGAATGGATATTGAAGAAGTGGCTGAACACACACCACATTTAATCTTTACAGAGGAAATCGATCCTTCTGTAGGATTACAAGGTTTTCAAGCAAGAAGAATTGCCTTCAACTTAGGTCTTTCTGGAAACGCTTTTAAAGAAATGGTAAAATTTATCGATTCTCTATATAATGCATATATAGGATCTGATGCATCAATGTTTGAAATCAACCCGGTTTTAAAAACATCTGATAATAAAATCATGGCTGTAGATGCTAAAGTAAATATCGATGATAATGCTTTGTACAGACAAAAAGCGTATGCTGATATGCGTGATATCCGTGAGGAGAATCCAATTGAAGTAGAAGCGAAAGAAGTAGGGTTAAACTACGTTGACCTTGATGGTACTGTAGGATGTATGGTTAACGGAGCTGGATTAGCAATGGCGACTATGGATTTAATTAAGTATGCTGGTTTTGAGCCTGCTAACTTCCTTGACGTAGGTGGAACTGCTGATGCAAAACGTGTTGAAACTGCTTTCCGTATTATCTTAAAAGATCCAAACGTTAAAGCAATTTTAATTAATATTTTTGGAGGTATTGTTCGTTGTGACCGTGTGGCACAAGGAGTTGTAGATGCTTACAAAAACATGGGTGATGCTATAAATGTGCCAATTATTGTTCGTTTACAAGGTACAAATGCAGCTATTGCAAAAGAATTAATTGATAATTCAGGAATGCCAATTTTATCTGCTGTTGAATTTCAAGAAGCAGCTGATCAAGTAACTGCAGCACTTTCTTAATTACAAAATAGTTATATATTAAAAAATCCTGTTCGCCGTGGCGAACAGGATTTTTTTATGAATTATAGTGAAATCTAAAAATAATAAAATGAAATTTTTCTGAGCTATTGTTTTTTAACGACCGCCTATTTTTTCAATAATGTCAGATTCGTATATTTCAAATCCTGGAGTGTTCTTTTGTGCAATTTTAAAAAGAGCTTTTGCAACAACAGTACTTTCAATGGGTTTGTATTTTTTTAACTTTCCAACTAATAAAAAAGCGAAGGCTTTCATAAAAAAAGCACCAACTTTTTCGCCTAATCTGAATTCAGTTCGGTTGCCTAGAAGGAGCGAAGGTTGTAATATAGAAATGCTTTCGAAATTACATTTCTTTAGAAAATCTTGGATTTCGCCTTTTGTTTTCAAATAGAAATTTCCAGAACTTCCATCTGCACCTAAGGATGAAATAATAAGGTATTTCTTAACTTTGTTTTGTGAAGCTAAAGTGGCAAACTGGCTTGGGTATTCAAAATCTACTTTTCTAAATGCTTCTTTGCTTCCTGCTTTTTTGATTGTTGTACCAATGGTGCAAAAGAAATCATCTCCGATAACTAAGTCTTTATAAGTTTCCGGTTTGTCGAAATCTATAATATGTTGTGTTAATTTAGGGTGTGATATTCCGCTATCCCTTTTTACGAAAGTGATTACTTTTTCATATTGGGCGCTGTCTAATAAGAGCTCCAGTAAATGGGAACCAATTAAACCTGTACTTCCTATTATTAAAGCTGTTTTCATGCAAGTATTATTTTTTATCCTTACCGAAATTGTATTTTACCTTTTCTACTACCTGCACTTTGGCATTTCCTTTTGGATATTGCTTTTTAGAAGGTTTTTTAGTAGCCGATTTTGACTTTGAAGGACTTTGGTCCCCTCTAGACTTTTCTTCGTCTCTTGGTTTTGCTTTAAATTCAGGTCTTTCTTTTGCTCCTTCTTTTGCTGGAATTTGCGCTTTGTGTTTTGCTAAAACGTCATTTGGGTTTTTTGGATTTTCTTTTGTTCCACGTAAATGGATAACTAATGCGTTCAAAAAGTTACGTAAAACCTGATCACCACATTCCATATAGTTTTCATGTTTTTCGTCACGGAAAAAAGCGCCTAATTCAGATTTAGTAATTCTAAAGTCTACCAATTCTAAAATTTCAACTATTTGGTCATCACGTAACATTAAAGCAACGCGCAGTTTTTTGAAGATATCGTTATTTGTCATCATGTTCTTAATTTTTTACAAAGGTACGTTTTTAAAGTATTTGTGCATCAATTTTGAATTTGGAATTAGCTGTGGTTTAGAACGCGAATTATTTTATCCAAATCGTCTTTATTGTGATTGGCGGTAATTACAATTCGGTTTAAATCTTTAGCAGCTGTTGGGTATTTAAAATTTGTAATTATTATTTTGTGGCAAGCAAAAATTTCAGCGCTATTTTCATCTTCAGGGTAAATAATAGGGTATTCAGGATTAAAACTAAATGCGTTTCTTTGCAATAAATGTTCTTTGAGGTAATCCAAATTATCTTTTAGTTTTCGATTTTGTTGAATATATAATTCTTCGGCATCGGCTATTGTTTGGGCAAAAGCCGGATTCATTCCAGCGCTTGAGACAAAAATAGCATTGTTAGTTATTTGTTTGATGAATTCTGAATCGCTGGCTATTACGCCTCCAGTTAATCCAAAAGCTTTGCCGAGAGAGGAGACCATGATCTTTCTTGTAATGTTTGGGTAATTAATAGACGAATAGATACCACAACCTTTTTCTCCTAATATTCCAAGTGAATGAGATTCGTCAACAACTAATGTGATTTCTTTATTCATTGGAATCAAATTTAGAGCTGAAAGATCAATTTCTTTTATTTGAAATGAAGGGAAGGAGTCTGTTAGAATTGTGATTTTTTCCTGTACATCATCTAAAAGGCGAGGGTTTAGTTCTGTTCCAATAAAAAAGGGAATGCTATTCGGCGTTTTAATCGCGGTATGGGTGTCGGGAAAATTAAAAAAGCAGTCAGTTTGAGGATTTAAAGTATCTATTACTAATTTTCCCGCTAACATACCAGATGAAGTAGTGAGTGCGGCAGCTGCTTTTATGAATTTAGCTAAAAAATGTTCCCCGTGTTCGTAGGCGGTCAACTTAATGTTAGCGCTTCTTGAACTACCATAAGAGCTTCCCCATTGTAAAATATTCTTTATAAGAATATTTTGAAAATCAGTATTCGTGGGTAAGCCTAAATAGGCAGTCCCACCAAAGTATAAATAATCCTCGTTGTCTATTTCAATTATTCGATCAGGAAACTTATTGACCTTCATTTATAGCTTGTTTAAAGTAACTCCGGTACCGTTTAATTTAGAATAGGATATAACTCCATCTTTAATTGTTACACCAGTAGCAATGTCTTCTGCCAGCAATAAAGCACCATCCATATCTACATAATCTAATTGAGGAAGTAAATGTGCAATAGCGGAGATTCCTACAGAGGATTCAGTCATACAGCCAACCATTGTTTTCAGACCAAGGGCTTTTGCTTGCTGGATCATTCTTCTTCCTGGTGTTAATCCGCCACATTTGACCAATTTTACATTGACACCATGAAAATGATTATGGCATTTGGCTACGTCTTCTTCTATAATACAACTTTCATCAGCTATAACTGGTAAAACTGAATGTTTGAATACTTCTTTGTGTCCGTCCCAATTATCAGCTTTCATGGGTTGCTCTAGGAATTCGACTCCTAATTTTTTTAATGCAATAGCATTATTAATGGTTTCTTCCACTCCCCAGCCACAGTTCGCATCAATTCTAAAAATAGCATCAGTATGTTTTCGAAGTTCGGTTACAATCGCAATATCTTCTTTGGTTCCCAATTTGATTTTGTAGATTGGCCACGGTAATTCCTTCATTTTAGCTACCATTTTCTCTATAGAAGCGATTCCGATAGTGTAATCCGTTAGTGGGTTTTTAGTAATCGTATAATCCCATAACTGATATAATTTTTTTCCTTTTTTGCGTGCGTACAAATCGGTATACGCCATGTCCAATGCACATAATGCAAACATATCCTCTTTTAAATAAGGATGTATTTTAGCCCAGAATACTTCTGGAGTTTCCTCAGTGGTAGATTCAATAATGGATCTAATTTTATTCAAATCAGCCATCATCACCGGAACGGTTGTTTTGTAATAAGGATTTGAAGTTGCTTCTCCATAACCTGAAAAACCGTCGCTTTTTAACTCAACAATCAAAGAAGGTTGCATGTCTATCGACTCTCTTGAAATGGTAAATGTATGTTTTAATTTTAGGTCGTATGCTCTTAATATTAGCTCCATAATAGGTCGTATGTATAAAGTTCGATTTATAATTAATGTGTTTGTATGATTTTAATGATTAGGTTAGTAGCTTAGCCACTGTATAGCATTTGAAAAACCATCACGCCATAATTTTTCATTGTGTTCGCCATTCTTGACTATTACTTTTTTTGTTAAATGAAGGCAGCTACATCTTTTTTGGTTGACAATTGTTTCCATTTTGTTTAGATCAGATACCATGTCATCGCTTTCTTTATCACCGCACATGAAATAGATTTTGGTCTTCATTTTTTTGCTATCATTAGCCAAATCAAAGATTTTATTAGAAAACCAAAAAGATGGTGAAAAGATAGCGGCCTTGCCGAATATTTTGGGATATTTAAGGACAGCATAATAGGAAACTAATCCGCCGAGCGAACTTCCCATGATTATTGTGTTTCTTGCTTTAGTTTTTGCTCTGTATGTTCTATCAATTTGTGGTTTTAACTTTTTGACGATAAATTCAAGATAAGCATCGGCATTACCGCCGCCGTATTTTTCGTTTTTATAAGGAGTAAGTTCGTCCATTCGTTTTTCATTTCCATGTTCTATTCCTATAACTATTACTTGTGCGTTGATACTGTCCAGTTTTTCATCAACATTCCATTCTCCTGCATAGGATGTTTTTGTATCAAATAGATTTTGCGCATCATGCATGTATATAACGGAATACTTTTTATTGGAGGACGAATAATTCTGTGGTAGGTAAACCCATATTTTTTTTGAGGTCTCTAATTGTGGTGCTTCAATTGTGAAAGTGGAAACTTGTTTTGAAGCGGTGCTTTGTTGCGCTATGTTTTTTCCAACGATGAAAAAAAATAGCAGAACCAGAATAAATTGTTTAATCATTATTAAGATTTAGGGTTTTCATTATAAAAATGATATTTTAGCTAAAATTAATAATTTGATGAATACATACGAAGAAAAAAAGAGCTTACTTTTAGAAATGATTGCGTTTTCTACTGTTGACGGTCATTTGAATAAAAGAGAATATGAATTTTTGTTTCTGATTGCGAATGAACTGAATATCGAAAAAGGAGGTTTCAATGATTTATTTCATCAGGAATTACCCAAGTTACCATTAAAGACAGGGTTTCAGCGTATCCAGCAATTTTATAGATTGGCACTATTGCTGTATAATGACGGTGTTCTACATGTAAAAGAATCAGTTGCCATTAAAGAAATTGCCATGAGGATGGGTTTGAATTCCGAAGCTAGCAAACGAATTTTAAAAAAGGTTGAAAAATCTCCAAAAACGATTATTTCGTCTGCTGTTCTAATGAAAATTTTTAAAGAAGAGCAGCTTTAATTTAACTGGGTTTGTAATTTTTTTATGTCGTCACGCAGTTTTGCAGCCTGCATAAAATCTAAGTCTTTTGCCGCTTTTTCCATTGATTTTCGTTTTTCTCTGATTCGTTTCTCAATTTCGACTTTTGAGAGATATTCAGTTCCTGATTCTGCAGCAGCATCTAATGTTAATCCAAGTTCGTAATCCACCAAAGGATTTTTTGTGAATGCACTTTCAATTTTTTTGTTCAGTGCTTGCGGTACCTGATTGTTTGCGACATTAAAATTAATTTGCTTAGTTCTGCGATAATTGGTTTCGTCAATGGTCTTTTGCATACTGGCAGTAATTTTGTCTGCATACATAATGGCTTTCCCATTTAGATTCCTAGCGGCGCGACCAATGGTTTGTGTCAGGGAACGATGGCTACGTAAGAAGCCTTCCTTATCTGCGTCCAATATAGCAACAAGGGATACCTCTGGTAAATCAAGTCCTTCACGAAGTAAGTTGACCCCAATTAAAGCATCAAATAAGCCTTTTCGTAAATCCTGCATGATTTCAATACGTTCTAATGTGTCTACATCAGAATGTATATATCGACAACGAATGTTAACTTTTGTGAGGTATTTAGTTAATTCTTCGGCCATTCTTTTAGTTAAGGTCGTAATCAAGACTCGTTCATCCAACTCACAACGGACTTGAATTTCTTCGATTAGATCGTCAATTTGGTTTAAACTTGGGCGAATTTCGATTACTGGATCCAATAATCCTGTCGGGCGAATCACTTGTTCTACCACCACTCCTTCTGTTTTTTGCAATTCATAATCTGCAGGAGTTGCCGATACATAAATTACTTGATTTTGCATCGCTTCGAATTCGTCAAATTTTAAAGGACGATTATCCATGGCGGCAGGAAGGCGGAAACCATATTCCACAAGGTTTTCTTTTCTGCTACGGTCACCACCATACATAGCATGTACTTGAGATAGCGTAACATGACTTTCATCAACTACCATCAAATAATCTTTCGGAAAATAATCTAACAGGCAAAATGGTCTTGTTCCTGCTAATCTTCCATCGAGATAGCGAGAATAGTTTTCAATTCCAGAGCAATATCCTAATTCGCGAATCATCTCTAAATCGAAATTAGTTCGTTCTTCCAGTCTTTTTGCTTCAAGATGCTTTCCAATCTCTTTAAAATAATCAACTTGTTTTACTAAATCTTGTTGGATTTGCCAGATTGCACCCTGCAATACATCTGGAGAAGTCACAAACATATTTGCGGGATAGATGGTTAGTTTTTCAAATTTCTCAATGACGGCAGCGGTTTTTACGTCAAAAGATTCTATTTCTTCAATTTCGTCGCCAAAGAAATGAACACGAAATGCTTCATCCGCATAGCTAGGATAAATATCTACAGTATCGCCCTTTATTCTGAAACTTCCAGGATTAAAGTCGGCTTCAGTTCTAGAGTATAAACTTTGGACCAACTGATGCAATAATTTAGTGCGGGATATGTTCTGTCCTGTTTCAATTGGAATTAGGTTTTTCTGAAATTCGACTGGGTTTCCAATACCGTATAAACAGGATACGGATGCGACTACTAAAATATCTCTTCGTCCAGAAAGAAGTGAAGCGGTTGTTGACATTCGCATTTTTTCTAGTTCTTCATTGATAGACAAATCTTTTTCAATAAAGACACCAGTAACGGGCATAAATGCTTCTGGTTGGTAATAATCGTAATAAGAAACGAAATATTCTACCGCATTATTCGGGAAGAATTGTTTAAATTCTGAATACAACTGAGCCGCTAAGGTTTTATTATGTGCTAAAACTAATGTTGGTCTTTGTACTTCTTGAATAACATTGGCCACTGTAAATGTTTTACCAGAACCGGTAACTCCTAATAATGTTTGGAATTTATCACCATCAATTATTCCTTGAGTTAATTTTTCAATTGCTTGTGGCTGGTCGCCTTTGGGTAGGTAATCTGAAACTACTTCGAAATTCATTTGTATTAAGGGACAAAGTTTTTAGAATTACAAAGTTACGAAGATTATAACTATTCTGAGCGGGAGATGATTCTAAAATAAAAAACCACCATGCGAACATGGTGGTTTTGAAAAATAAAATAGTTTTTATTAGAAACTGAAACTTAATCTAGCAAAAACGAATCTTCCGTTTTGTCCAAATTGCGATGTGTTTCTTGAATATACAAATTGATTTGCATTTGATAAATCAATTGAATTATTTGAAGATGTAGTAGGGGAATAAATTACATTTCCGTTAGTGTCAACTCCAGAAGCTCTTTGAGCAATTGTTTGTGGTCCTAGATTTGCTGTTGGGTAAATATCAAAAATGTTGTTCGCTCCAATTACAACTTTTGTCGAATTAGAAACTTTATACCCTACAGAAAAATCTGTAATGATTCTTGCAGCCCATACAGGGTGCTCGTTTTCAACTACTTTATTGTTGACAATAATAGCATTGATCGTTCCATCTCCATTTGCATCAGCGATGTTTGGATCAGTTACTTCACCAAAGTATACGTTTCTTAAAAAGAAATCGAATTTATTAACTGTAATCGAGTTCGTTAAATTTGCTTTTACTCTTGGTACCGCTTCTTGAAGATATACTCTACTAGATTCAGAGAAGTATCTGTTAATTTGACCATTATCAATTAATATTTGAGAACCGTGAATATCACCTACTTTTTTAGTGTTTGATATAGTTCCAGATAAATCTGTTTTTAAAGTTAATCCATTTCCAACATTTGCTTTATGGCTGATAACGATGTCAATTCCTTTTGATTCAGTATCAATAGCATTAGCAAAGAATGTTGCTGCAGTAGCATTGGCATTATCAAATAAAGTGTTTAACTGTGCTGCTGAACTTCCTGCAACAGGAGTTCCTCCTGGTCTAGAAAATTGATCAGTAAGAACCACTCTGTCTGCAATTTTTACAAAATAAGCATCAGCTGTTATAGTAAGTTTTGCTTCAGGTACTTTAGCCGTGAAACCAACACTAGCACTTTTTGACTCCTCTTGTTTCAATTGAGGAATTCCTAATAGTTTTGCAGCAGGCGAATCGTTACTAAATGTTCCTACTTCAAATGGTACACCTCCTACAAATTGTGTAGCAGTTGAGTTAAAGTAAATTTGGTGTAATGAAGGTGCTCTAAATCCTGTAGATACTGCACCACGTAAGTTAATATTATCTGTTACTTTATAACGAGTAGCTATTTTGTAATTAGTTGTACCACCAAAATCAGAATAGTTTTCATAACGCAATGCTCCGTTTAGCAACCATCTTTCAGTTACATCGTATTCTAAATCTGCATATACAGCAGCACTATTTCTTCCTTTGTCTACGGTGTTTGCCGGTTTGAACCCTGGGAAAACTTGAGCTCCACCTGCTCTAACTGAGCCATAAAAATCTGTAGCTTTTAAGTTGGCAGCAGTGGTTGCGTTAACAACTGCTCCGTTTATATCGTATTGATTGTATGAGTCTGGTTCACCAGCTGTAATTTGGAAATTTTCATGTCTGTATTCTGCTCCAAAAGCTACGTTCAATTTGTCAATTTTTCTAGAGACATCAAAGTTAGTTGTGTTTTGAGAGAAGGCTAATCCACCAGCATCAAATTCAGTTGGAGAGTTTTCTCTCAGTGAAGAATTCAAAGTGTTTTCAATATTGTAATCGAATCCGTTTCTACCATATGTGTTACTTAGATCAAAGTTCCATTCTTTAAAAATTTTACCTCTAAGACCTGCAGCTGCTGAAATGTCATTGATAGTAGAATGAATTTCAGGTAAGAAACCATTAGGATATAAAAAAGTATAAGTTCTTGATTGATTCGGTTTTCTATAAAAACCTGCCGCTTCACCAGTTCTATGACTTGTTCCTCCAAAAGCGTATACTTCAAGATTTTCATTGATAGGGTAAGCCGCATTTAAGAAGAATTGTGCACTTTGTAGTGAAGATTGTCCCACTTTCATGTTAAAATCTCTTCTTTGTAATTTTCTGTAAGCTAATTCTCCTGCTGTTGCATCAAAGTTTAATGCAGTTTGCATAGCACCGATTGTATTTGCTCCAAGAATTGAAGCTTGTTGTGCAGCAGAAAAATAGTTGACAGTCGGAGCGTATGTTTTAATCGCACCAAGTATTTGAGCAGTATTTGGAGTATTAGTAATATTTCCCCATAGTGAATTGATATTTGTTCCTGCTTCTGTCGCTCTTTGTTCAATTGCATTAAATCCGCTGAATAATCCACCAGTTACATCATTTGCTCTACTAGTTTGTCCTCTTAATTGAAAACTTCCAGTAGCATTGATGAAACTTTTTTCTTTTCCTAGGCTTGTACCGTAATTTAAATCGATTTGTAAATTGTTTCCGTCATTACCACCTCTGTGGTCGTTAGCCCCTTTAGAAAAATTACTTCCTCCTAGGATATTAATGTCTAATTTATTGGTCGCTTTTTTAACATTTACGTTAATTACACCTGCAATAGCGTCTGAACCGTACTGTGCAGAAGCACCATCTCTTAAAACTTCGATTTTGTCAATTGCAAAAGCGGGAATAGCATTTAAATCTGTTCCTACAGATCCTCTTCCTGGAGAACCATTAATGTTTACTAAAGAAGAAGTGTGTCTTCTTTTTCCGTTTACCAATACCAAAACTTGGTCAGGACCTAAACCTCTTAATTGAGCAGGATCAATATGATCCGTTCCATCAGCTACAGTTGTAGTATTTGATGTAAACGACGGCGCTACCATGTTTAATATTTGGTTTAAGTTAGCTTGTGGCCCTTGTGAAGCAATGTCTTTCATGCTAATTACATCAATAGGCACAGCTGATTCAGTTACTGTTCTTGCAGCGCTACGAGATCCAAGAATGACAACATCTTGAAGTGTTACCCCACTTTCTGCTAAAGAAACATTAACAGTACTTCCTGTAACTTTAACGTTTTTGGTTTCTAGACCAACATAGGAGAATTGTAAGATGTCTCCAATTTTTGCCATGATCGAATATTTACCATCAGCATCAGTAGTGGAACCGTTGCTAGTGTCTTTTACAAGAACAGAAGCTGCGGGTAGGGTTCCTTTTGTCGCATCAGTAACGACACCAGAAACTTTAATTTGCTGTGCAGTTAATCCTGCAGAGAAAATTAAGGTTAGAATAAAAATAAGCTTTTTCATTATTTGGTTTGTTTAGTTTGTTTTGGCTAATTTACAAATTAATAAACGATATGTTATTTATATGTTAAAAAATAACAAATTATCAATAGGATGTTTTATTTGGTCAGTAATTTATGTAATCATCAGTGTTGTGGCTTTTTTTCTGTTGATTGGATAATTTTAGGCTTTTTTTAATTTTAGGCTAGCGCTCGTAAATTACGAGTAACAAGTATCTTTTTTCTTATAATAATTAATCAAAGGTTAACGCGGCTGTTTTCTGAGCAAAAAAAAAGTCTAATTTGAAAATACATAGCATCAATTTTTGATACTATTTATTTTCAAATTAGACTAATTCTGAAGTTCATAGAAGGCATATCTGAAAGAAAGCTAACTTTAGTTCAATCTATTCAAATTTCCATTCTTTTTGTTGAGATTCACTCAAGAATGTCCATGCAATTATGCGGCTGATTTTTTGGCCTTGAGCCATATTAATTGTTTTTATTTCAACAACATTTACTTTATTTAATGTTTTGTAGATGCTTGAAAGATGCGATTGTTTAGAAACTAGAGTTGTAAACCATAAACACTGCATCGGGTATTTAGCACTTTCATAAATCATTTGTGTAATAAAACCGAGTTCTCCGCCTTCGCACCATAGTTCGGCATTTTGGCCACCAAAATTCAGTACAAGCTTTGTAGTCTTTGTGTTTTCTAAATTATTTATTTTTCGCACTGTACTTTTTGTAGCTTCTTCTTGTGAGGAATGAAAAGGAGGGTTGCAAATGGTGAAGGCAAATTTATCTTCGGGTGTAATTATATTTTTAAAAATAAAACGCGATTCGGTTTGTTGCTGCAAACTGATGCTATCAATCAATTTAGGATTGGCTTCAATTATTTTCCCACAATTTTCAATTGCTTTTTCATCGATATCCGTTCCTACAAAACCCCATCCATAGGAGGCGTTCCCTATTATTGGATAAATGCAATTTGCTCCTACACCAATATCTAATCCTTGTACCGTTTCTCCTATAGGAATTACCCCATTATTAGTTGTTGCCAATAGGTCAGCAATGTAATGAATGTAGTCCGCTCGCCCGGGAATGGGAGGACATAGGTAGTTTGCAGGAATATCCCAATTCTTAATATCGTAATAGGTGATCAGTAAAGCATTGTTTAAAGTCTTCACTGCTTCAGGGTTGCTAAAATCTACTGTTTCGATATTGTGTTCGTTAATCGAAACAAAAGGTTTTAGTTTAGGGCAGTTTTTAATTAAAAGCGTAAAATCGTATCGGAATCTATGTTGATTTCTTGGGTGTAAATTAGTTTTTTCTGTATTCGTTTTAGGAGTCATTTTGTGTGTTTCAGGGCAAAAATTGTGATTTCTTCTATGTAAGAATCTGTAGCAAGTTATGTAAAAATTAACCGCTCTGATAATTTTTTGTTGTTTTTTAGGTTATTAAAGACTAATCAATACATTCCATCATCAGTAAGTCTCCCTGATCGTGTTCTATTATTACGATTCCGTCATTGATTACATGATTGCTACTTCCGGTACGGTATCCAATAGTTAAAGTGTCATTTTTCAAAGGATAAAATAAGTTTTCGGACTGAATTCCAGTTACATGACCTATAGGGATTAATGAAATAGGTGTGTTGGCGGTATACCATTTTTCAAATTTTTTAGGTAATAAAAATACCTTTGAATGATCATCTAGTATAACAATTTTTAATTTTTCCCTATATCTTACAATGTTAGTTAGATTTGTAATCGTGTGGTCCGTACGTTTTCCGGTAGCCCAAACCACATTTACAGCTGGAATGTTTCTTTGGTGTAAATAATCAAACGCCTTTTCCAAATCAGTTTTGCTTTGGTCTGGAGTGTGAACTATTTCAATTGGATATTGTTTTTCTTTGTAGTAATTGGCATCAAAATTACGGTCAAAATCACCTAAGAGGACATCTACTTTTATATCTAGTTGCATAACCCTTTCCATAGCGGAGTCCAAGACTATCACTAAAGGGGACCATTCCAGCAGTTGCCCTAACAGTTCAGGATTACAGGAGGCGCCATTTGCAATTATTAATGCGGGTTCTTGGTCATCGCGAACAATATGGTGTGAGGACATGTTGAGAAGTGGGGTTAGGATATAGTGTTAATTCAATTATATTTTTTGCAAAGATAGAAAATAGTTTTCAATACAAATTTTGGTTTCGTAACTTCAATAAAAACCTATAATTAAGAACAACTGAATTTATTTAATTATATATTTTGCACTATCGGCTTCGCTTATCGAGAAATATCCCAGAGGATAGTTGTCAGGATTTGTAGTGTTAATTATGTTTCCTCTAACGGTTGCGGGTGGTGATTGAAATGGCCCGCCACCAGAACTTCCTGCAATGCTTATCAGCACATTCATATAATTGTAATAAGATTTAGAAATGCCATAATGAGTGACAGTAATTTCATCGCTGGTTTTTAAATCGTCACTTTGTGAAATGCTGAAAAATTTATTTCCTTGAAAAAAAGTGTCCTCATCTGCATAATAATTTTGTTTCACTTGGTTCGAATAATGATAATTGTATAAATAGTAATTGGTTTCATTTACAGGATCTGTAAAATAGGTTTTAATTTCGATGTCTTTTCCTGTAAAACCGCCCTCGTTATTCTGAATAATTTCACTAATTGGAGCTACTGATTTTAAAGTCTCAACTGCAGTATAGGTGTCGCCTGCATTAATAATTGTCAAAGTGTAGGATTCGTTAATGACAGCAATAAAATTAGAGCAAGTGTATACGCCAGTATTTGCAATTTCTGTAAAAAGGAACGTGGTATTTGAACTGTTTTTGATAGAAACTATCGCTCCTGAAACTTTTGGTATTATATCGCTATAGTAATTTGTGGTAGTAGTTAATTTTATTTTTTGTTCCTTTCCCGTTGTTCCTTTATACCAATTTATAGATGCTTCTATAACCAGTTTTGGTGAGTCAGTTTGTAGATCTATATTAACTACGTCCTCACAACCGTTCACAACAAAAACGACTATTAGTATTAAAAGTATATTTATTTTTTTCATCTGCTTAGAATTTGAAGTTATAACTGACCGCCGGAACGATACCGAAAATAGATATTTTTACCGCTTCGTTATTACCGGTATCCGTATTTTCTCTGAAATTTATAGATGCTGCGTTTTTGCGGTTATACAAATTGTAAATGCTAAAAACCCATTCGCCTTTCCAGTTTCTATCTCTGTTTTTACGTGGGGTCAATGTTGCAGCAATGTCAAGATGGTGATAGGTGGGTAAGCGATTCTCATTTCTCAATCCGTAACTTGGAACGGTAACTCCCAGGTATTCATATTGCCCTTTTGGATAGGTTACTGGTTGCCCAGTCTGCAATGAGAAATTGGCTCCAAAAGACCATTTTTCGTTTAAATTATAAGAACTGGTAATGGCAATATTATGTAATTTGTCATAAACAGAATTGTACCATCGACCATTGTTGATTCCTGATTCCAGGGCCGTTCTACCCGGAGTTTGTTGCTCGGATTTCGAAAGGGTATAGGATATCCACCCATTTAATTTACCTTCATTTTTTCTAAACATTAGTTCTAATCCATAGGATCTTAATTGGCCGTTTAGAACTATTTGTTCTATTGCTTTATTGGCAATTAAATCAGCGCCATCGATGTAATCTAACCTGTTTTGTACTTCTTTGTAATATGTCTCTACTTCTATAGAATACATTTGATTATTGAAGTTTTTGAAATACCCTAAAGCAACTTGGTCGGCAATTTGTGGTTTGATGTAGGTGTCGCTTGGCGTCCAAACATCTAGCGGGGTAGGCGATGAGGTGTTTGAGATTAACTGTAGATACTGCACCATTCTGTTATAGCTCGCTTTTACGGATTGATCGTCATTGATTTTATAGGCAATAGAAAAACGAGGCTCCAGATTGTTGTAGCTTTTAATCGTTTTGTTTTTGTCATAGAATTGAGTGCTTATTGGAGTAGCTTTTTCGTATATCTGTAAATCAGTATTGAAGGTGATAGGGTTATTGTTGGCATATTTATTTACCGTAGATTGTCCTAATCGATAAAATAGGCTGTAACGCAAACCATAGGATAAAGAGATTTTTTTTGAAATATCTTGCTCAGCGCTCAAGTATAAAGCAGGTTCAAATGCATATTTTTTATCTATTTGATCAAAATTAATTCCAGAATCGGCATCAGAAGGTCGGATTGTTCCGGGGTTAAAGTCATAATAGATGGCGTTGACACCATAATTTAATTTGAAGGTATCAGAGATGTAATTCTTGAAGTCGTATTTGATGTTGTAATTTTTAATGCCAGAATCCCATTTGAAACCAACAAAATCAAGATCTAGACCATAATAATAGTCACTGTAAATCAGAGATAAATTAGAAAACAATTTGTCTGAAAACAGGTGGTTCCAGCGTAAGTTTAAAGTTGAGTTTCCGTAAATATTAGTGAAGCTCTTATTAAGACTAAAAACATCTCTTCCAAAATATCCTGATAAATATAGGTTGTTACTAGGGTTCAGTTTGTAACTCAGCTTTGTATTTAAATCATAAAAATAAGCGGAGTTGTCTTTTTGATCTTTGGAAAGCTTTAAAAATAAATGGGCGTAGGAGCTTCTTCCACCAATAAGGAATGAGCCTTTATTTTTTACTATTGGCCCTTCGACCAAAATTCTACTGGAGATTAGTCCGATTCCACCATTTACGTGAAAACCTTTGCTGCTGCCGTCTTTTTGGTAAATATCCAAAACAGAAGAGGCTCTTCCTCCAAAACGTGCTGGAATTCCTCCTTTGTATAACTTTAAATCTTTTATAGCATCAGGGTTGAAAACGGAGAAAAAACCGAATACATGGGAGGAACTGAATATGGTTGCCTCATCTAGTAAAATTAAATTTTGGTCAGCACCGCCACCACGAACGTTGAATCCAGATGCTCCTTCACCAGCATTAGTAACTCCGGGCAATAATAAAAGTGATTTTATGATATCTACTTCCCCTAGAACTACCGGCATTCTCTTGATGGAGCTAATCGATAGTTTATTGATGCTCATTTCAGGGGAACGGATATTGCTGCTGGAATTTTGCCCAGTAATAATCACTTCTTCTAATACTTCACTGCTATCAAGTAAGCTAAAGTTAGTTTTTGTGTTTTCTGATAATGTTACGTTTTTACTAATGGTTTGAAAGCCAATGTAGCTAATTTGGACGGTGTAATCTCCTTTAGGAAGTGTGATGGAATAAAAACCATACTCGTTGGTGAGTGCAGCCGATTTTACTTCAGGGATATATACATTTACTCCAATGAGTGTTTCGTTATTTCTGCTGTCGGTAATTATCCCGCTTAGAGTATATTTATCTTGCGAAAAAGAAGAAATAGTAATTAAAAGAAGGGTAAAGAGGAAGCGATATTTTTTTGAAAGCATTTCTTAAATTTTGAATTACAAATTTGGTAAAAAGATAAGTAATTTGCTACTAAACAATGGTTAAAGTAGTATAAATAAATAAAGGCAACTGTTTCCAGTTGCCTTTATTAGTATAGTAAGTAGTAAAATTGAATTAAGCAATTTTAGTTAATATAGCGTTTAATGTTCCGCTAGGACGCATTGCTTTGCTAGTTAATTCTGGATTTGGTTGGTAATAACCACCAATGTCTTGTGGTTTTCCTTGCGCACCTATTAATTCCTCATTAATTTTCGCTTCGTTTTGCTCCAATTCCTTGGCTATAGGAGTAAAGATAGCTTGTAATTCGCTGTCTTTAGTTTGAGCCGCTAATGCTTCAGCCCAATACATGGCAAGGTAAAAATGTGAACCACGGTTATCAATTTGACCAATTCTGCGAGCAGGTGATTTGTCGTTTTTAAGGAAAGAATCATTAGCTTCGTCTAAAGTTTCAGATAAAACGATTGCTTTTGCATTGTTTAATGATTGTCCTAAATGTTCTAAAGAAGCTCCAAGTGCTAAGAATTCACCAAGTGAATCCCAGCGTAAGTATCCTTCTTTTGTAAATTGCTCTACGTGTTTAGGAGCTGATCCACCTGCGCCTGTTTCAAACAATCCACCACCATTCATTAATGGAACGATAGATAACATTTTTGCAGAGGTTCCAACTTCAAGTATTGGAAACAAATCAGTTAAGTAGTCGCGTAATACATTCCCTGTTACAGAAATAGTGTCTAATCCTTGTTTGATTCTTTCTAATGTGAAATTAGTAGCTTCTATTGGGTTTAAAATACGAATGTCAAGTCCAGTTGTATCGTAATCTTTTAAATAAGTTTTTACTTTTTCAATCAATTCTCTGTCGTGTGCTCTGTTTTCATCTAACCAGAAAACGGCAGGTGTGCTAGACAAACGAGCTCTATTTACAGCTAGTTTAACCCAGTCCTGAATAGGAGCGTCTTTAGCTTGGCACATTCTGAAAATGTCTTTTGCTTCAACAGCTTGTTCCATTAATACAGTTCCCTTAGTGTCAACAACACGTACAACACCATTTCCAGTGATTTGGAATGTTTTGTCGTGAGAACCATATTCTTCTGCTTTTTGTGCCATCAAACCTACGTTTGGAACACTTCCCATTGTTGTTGGGTCAAAAGCACCATTTTTCTTGCAGAAATCAATTGTTGCAGTATAGATACCTGCATAAGCTCTGTCAGGAATAATTGCGAGTGTGTCTTGTTGTTTTCCTTCTTTATTGTACATCTGTCCTGAAGTACGAATCATTGCAGGCATTGATGCATCAACAATTACATCAGATGGTACGTGAAGATTGGTGATTCCTTTGTCAGAATTAACCATTGCCAAAGCAGGTCCATTATCAATTGCTTGATTAATGGCTGCTTCTACTTCTGCTTGTTCTGGTCGACCAGCAATTTTTGCATAAACATCACCCAATCCATTTCTAGTGTCAACATTTAATTCTTTAAACAAAGAAGCATATTTTTTGAATACATCAGCAAAGTAGACTTCAACGATAGCTCCAAAAATAATTGGATCTGATATTTTCATCATTGTCGCTTTCAAATGTACAGAAAGCAGTACGTTTTGTTTTTTAGCTTCTGCAATTGCTTTAACCACAAAGCTTTTTAAAGCATTTAGGTTCATTACTGAAGAGTCAATTATTTCACCCGCTTTCAATGGAGTACTTTCTTTTAAAACTGTTGTCGTTCCATCTTCTGCTACGAATTCAATTTTCACATCCGTTGGCTCTGGAACAGTAATTGATTTTTCAGTTCCGTAAAAGTCACTATTTTCCATCGTAGCTACTTCTGTTTTTGAGTCAGCAGACCAAGCACCCATAGAGTGTGGATGTGCTTTTGCAAAGTTTTTAACCGCTTTTGGAGCTCTACGGTCTGAGTTTCCTTCACGTAAAACAGGGTTTACGGCAGAACCAAGAATTTTAGCATATTTTGCTTTTATTTCCTTTTCAGCAGCGTCTTTTGCTTCTTCAGGGAAATTAGGAATTGCATATCCGTGTGCTTGTAATTCGGCAATAGCTTCTTTTAATTGAGGAACTGATGCAGATATATTTGGTAACTTTATTATGTTAGCTTCTGGAGAATTTGCGAGTAGTCCAAGTTCAGATAAAGAATCTTTCACTTTTTGGTCTTCATTTAAAAACTCGGGGAAATTTGCTAGTATTCTTGCCGCTAGTGAAATGTCTTCGGTTTCAATTTCAATTCCTGCAGTTGCAGTAAATGCTTTAACAATAGGTAAGAAAGAATAAGTTGCTAACAAAGGCGCCTCATCAGTCAATGTGTAAACAATCTTGGATTTTTGTGTCATTTTTATGGTTTTATAATCGTATTCCTAAAAAAAGGATCTGAAATGTATGTAATGCTTAAAATTAAGCCATGCAAATATAATGAAATCAGACCGTAATTTGATTCTGTACCTTGTAGAATTGGTTAAATTATAGGATTGTTAACTTGTTAACCATGAATTTGTTGTTTTGTTAACAGAATGACTTCAAATTCAGAAATCTTGAATTTTTTTAGAAAAAAGCAAAAAAAAAGTCCCGACAATGTCGAGACTTTTATGATAAAGAGATATTTGACTATCTTCTTTTGTCTTTAATTTTTGCTTTTTTACCAGTAAGTTCTCTGAAGTAGAAAATTCTAGCTCTACGAACTGCACCTTTTTTGTTGATTTCAACTTTTTGTAAAGCTGGTAAGTTTACAGGGAAGATACGCTCAACTCCTACAGAACCTGACATTTTACGAATTGTAAAAGTTTCTGTGTTACCAGAACCTCTTCTTTGGATAACAACTCCTTTGAAAAACTGTGTTCTAGTTTTTTCACCCTCTTTAATTTCGTAGTATACAGTGATAGTATCACCAGCTCCGAATGCAGGGAATTCTTTTCTAGGTACTAATTCGTCTTGAACGAATTTCATTAAATCTGCCATGATAATTTTAATTATGGTTTTTTATCAAATCAACATTCACGGATCTCGCCAGAGGTTGGTCTAAAGTGACCGCAAAAGTAGAAAAAAATGTTTAAAGTTTAAAATTTATTTTGTTTAAAGTTCAAACGTTCAGTATTTTCAACTTTAAACCTGAAACTTTAAACTAATTTTATTATTCTTCCAGTAAATCAGGGCGACGATTCTTAGTGTGTTCATAAGCTGAGTCTTCACGCCATTTGTCAATTTTGGCAAAGTTTCCGCTGGTTAAAACATCAGGGACTTTCCATCCTTTATAATCCGCAGGTCTTGTATATATTGGTCCTGACAATAATCCATCTTGAAAACTATCAGTCAAAGCTGATGTTTCGTCACTCAAAACTCCTGGAATCAATCGGATTAAAGCGTCTGATAATACTAAAGCTCCCAATTCACCACCAGACAATACATAATCCCCAATAGAGATTTCCTTAGTAATGAAATGATCGCGAACGCGCTGATCGACTCCTTTATAATGACCACAAAGAATAATAATATTCTCATACATCGACATGGTGTTGGCCATTTTCTGGTTCAAAGTTTCTCCGTCCGGAGACATATAGATGATTTCGTCGTATGTTCGTTCGCTTTTTAAATGTGTGATACAGGCATCAATAGGTTGCACTGTCATCACCATACCAGCTCCGCCACCGTATTGATAATCGTCTACACTTTTTTGTTTGTTCGTGGTATAATCCCGCAAATTATGAAAATGAATCTCCACTAATCCTTTGTCAATGGCACGTTTCATAATCGAGGCCTCAAACGGACTCCTTAATAATTCAGGTAAAACGGTAACGATATCAATGCGCATATTTTTTTTTCTATGTTTTCAAGGCACAAAGATACAAAGTTTTTTAGGAGTTATTTGGCTTCATTTAGTCATTGATAGAAGCTTTAAGCTGAATGTTTTTTGGATTAAAAGAATTAACAGCAGTGTACTTTTTGTAGTTCTTTTTTTATTTACTTTTATCAAAAAAATAATAAACATCTTATGAAAATTTTTTCAAAAATAATTTTATCAAGTAGTGTGCTTGTTATGGTTGCATCCTTGCAGACGCTTCAGGCTCAAAATAAATCGGTTAAAATGACAAATCCGTTATTACAAAAAAGTACGTTGCAGTATCAAGCACCGCGTTTTAATTTAATAAAAGACGAGAATTTCAAGCCCGCCTTTGAATATGGTTTAGGGGTTCACGATAAAGAAATAATGGCAATAACTGATAATCCAGCTAAACCCACTTTTGAGAATACTGTTCTCGCTCTAGAAACCTCGGGAGTTGACTTAGTAAGGGCAACGGGTGTTTTTTATAATTTAACAGGTTCTAATACTAACCCCACTTTACAAGGTTTACAAGCAGAGTATGCACCTGTTTTTTCAGCTCATCGGGATAAAATGTATTTGAACAGTAAATTGTACAAGCGTTTCAAAGCCTTAGATCTGAATACTCTAAAAGGTGAGGATAAGAAATTGACTGAATATTATTTGCAAGAATTTGAATTGGCAGGTGCCAATTTATCCGATGCTGATAAGGAAAAAATGAAGAAAATCAATGAGGACTTAGCCAGTTTAGGAACTCTTTTTGGTAACAAATTACTTATTGCACGTAAAAATGGTGCTGTTTTATTTGATAATGCTTCTGATTTAGACGGTTTAAGTGCTAACGATCTTGCCGCTGCGAAAGCCAAAGCTACTGAAGCGGGTCACGAAGGACAATACTTAATAGGATTACTGAACACGACACAACAACCCTTATTGCAAAGCTTGACCAATAGAGCAACTAGAGAAAAAATATTCAAATCTTCTTGGACACGTGCCGAAAAGAATGATGAGGGAGATACACGTGAAGTATTAGAGAAAATGGCCAAATTGCGTTTGCAGAAAGCCAATTTAATGGGCAAGAAGAATTTTGCTGAGTGGAAAATACAAGATCAAATGGCTCAAACGCCAGAGAGAGCCATGAGCCTATTGGCAAAAATTGCTACTCCTGCAGTTGCTAAAGCAAAAGTAGAAGCAAAAGAAATTCAAGATTTAATTGACGGTCAAAATGGGGGATTTAAATTAGAGCCTTGGGATTGGAATTTTTATTCAGAGCAAGTACGTAAGGCGAAATACGATTTGGACGAAAGTCAAGTAAGACCTTATTTTGAACTAACAACTGTTTTAGAAAAAGGAGTGTTTTTTGCCGCTAAAAAAATGTACGGAATCACTTTTAAAGAGCGCAAAGATTTGCCAGTATATCACCCAGATGTTGTGGCGTATGAAGTTTTTGATAATGATGGAAAATCAATGGCTATCTATTATTTAGATTTTTATACCAGAGACAATAAAAATGGTGGCGCTTGGATGAGCAATTTTGTAGAGCAATCACATTATCTAAAACAAAAACCAGTAATCGTAAACGTTTATAACTTTGCTAAGCCAGTAAACGGAAATCCGTCTTTGATTAGCTTTGATGATGTAACAACGATGTTTCATGAATTCGGTCATACATTACACGGTTTATTTGCAAATCAAAATTATACCAGTCTTTCTGGAACGGCAGTGCCACGTGACTTTGTGGAATTTCCTTCTCAAATCAATGAGCATGCTGCTTTAGATCCTTTGGTTTTAAAAAATTATGCTATTCATTATAAGACTAAAGAGGTAATTCCTCAAGAATTAATTGATAAGATTAAAAAAGCAGAAACCTTCAATAAAGGATATGATGTAACTGAACTTTTGGCTGCATCAACATTAGACATGACATGGCATACTGTGGAGAATGAAGCAGATTTCAAGCCAGCTTTAGTTTTTGAAAAAGAAGCGCTAGAAAAATACGGGCTTTTGGTAAATGAAGTTCCGACAAGATACCACACGCCTTATTTTGCTCATATTTGGAGTGGCGGATATTCTGCGGGTTATTATGCTTATACTTGGTCAAAAACCTTAGATTACAATGCCTTTGACTGGATGAAAGCTAACGGTGGCTTGACTAGAGAAAACAGTGAGCGTTTTAGAAAATACATTTTATCGGTAGGGAATAGTGTAGACTTAAACAAAGCCTTCAAGGAATTTATAGGGCACGACATGGAAATCGAGCCTTATTTAAGAAACGCAGGACTTTCAGATAAATAGTTTTATCGCAATCAAAAACCAAATGGCATTCGTAATGGATGCCATTTTTTTTTATGTCTATTTGAAGCATTTTCCAGCTGTTCACTATATCTATTCTGCCGTCCCGAAGTTTCGGGACTGGCACAATAGGATGCCGTTTCCATCTGGGCTAGAGTTTAGTTCTTGATCTCATTTTGTTGCCAAATTGTAAAGTTTTCCTAATAGTTTTTCAATAGAAATCTTTCTACCTAAATTTGCATTTCGTAAATAAAATCTTAAAAAGCGTTAAAAATGAAATTCAAATATTTATTCCTACTCTTTTTTATAACACTAGCTTCTTTTGCACAGCAAGAGCAACTAAAATGGCTGGACATCAACTTAAGCAATTATGAATATCCATATCCCGTACAATTCATCACGTTAAAAATACAGCAGCAAGAACTCCAAATGGAGTATATGGATGTGAAACCAGACAATTATAACGGAAAAAACATTGTGCTACTTCACGGAAAAAATTTCAACGGAGCGTACTGGAAAACAACAATTGAATCCCTGACAAAAAAGGGATTTCGTGTTATCGTACCTGACCAAATAGGTTTTGGCAAATCATCAAAACCGGATCATTTTCAATATTCATTTCAACAACTGGCACAGAACACAAAACAAATTTTAGATACATTAGGCATTGATAAAACAGCAGTTCTAGGACATTCTATGGGCGGAATGATAGCGACTCGGTTTGCATTAATGTATCCTGAAGTTACAGAAAAATTAATTCTTGAAAATCCAATAGGCTTAGAAGATTGGAAAATTAAGGTGCCGTATCAAAATGTGGATTGGTGGTACAAAAATGAATTAAAACAGAGCTACGAAAAGATTAAAAATTACCAATTAGATAGTTATTATGACGGAAAATGGAAGCCAGAGTATGACCAGTGGGTAAATCTTTTGGCGGGATGGACCTTAAATTCTGATTTCAAAAAAACAGCTTGGAACTCAGCTTTGACTTATGATATGATATTTACTCAACCTGTAGTTTATGAGTTCCAAAATATAAAAGCACCTACGCTTTTAATTATTGGTACTAGAGATAGAACAGCTTTAGGTAAACCATTAGTTACTGAAGAAGTTAGAAAAACGATGGGTTTATATGCAGTTTTAGGAAAAGAAACACAAAAGAGAATACCCAATTCAAAATTAGTCGAAATCCCAAATATTGGACACATGCCTCATATTGAAAGTTTTGACAAGTTCATTCAGCCACTAGCTGATTTCCTTGAAAAATAATCAAGTCGGGTTTGCCGCTTTTCGCAGGAAAAATAGCCAACAGATAATGACAAATTGATAAACAATAACGAAGGGAATAAAAGTACATTTGTCCCTATTTAAATAATAGATTATGAGCACAGAGAACACAAATACAGGTTTACAAGAGACTTTAGATAACGCGAAACATACTTGGGAAGCAAAAGCTCCTGAGCATACAAAAGAAATATATGCAGAAGGAATCGCTGATGTAACACGTCAAAAGGTGGTTGCCAATGCGAAAAAAAATGATGATAAAGCGCCTGGTTTTTCTCTAACAAATGCTATTGGTAAAGAAGTGCAATTGAGTGATTATCTTAAAAGAGGACCAGTAGTTTTGACTTGGTACCGTGGTGGCTGGTGTCCTTATTGTAACATGACGTTGCATTATTTGCAAGAGCAATTGGCAAACATTCATTTAAAAGGAGCTAATTTATTGGCGTTAACACCTGAATTACCAGACAAATCAATGTCTACTACTGAAAAACACCAATTAAAATTTGAAGTTTTGAGTGACGTTGGAAACAAAGTAGCTAAGGAATATGGAATCGTTTTTAAATTGACTGACGCTGTTGCTGACTCATACCAAAAAGGATTTGACTTACATGGTTTCAACGGTGATGAGTCTAATGAGTTGCCGCTAGCAGCTACTTATGTAATTGATCAAGATGGTACAATTGTGTATACATTTTTAGACGCTGAATATAGAAATAGAGCAGAAGCTAAAGATATCTTAGCCGCACTTGATTCTTTAAAGAAATAACTAGATTATAATATTGAAGAAATGCTCCTAGAAGTGAAAGTCTTCTGGGGGTATTTTAATTGTTTTATACTTCTGGGTTACTTTAAACCCCCACTTTTCAAATGATACTCTAGAATCACAACGTATTTTTGCCCGATGAATTTATCAAAAAAGAATGTCTTGTTTATGGCAGCAGCTACGGGACTTATAGTAGCTAATTTATATTATTGCCAACCCTTAATTATTTTAATTGCAGACGAATTTAAAATTCCCCATGCCGATGCAGGAACGATAACCTATCTTACTCAGGCCGGTTATGCTATCGGTTTGTTTTTTATGGTTCCGCTAGGAGATAAAATAGAGCGTAAAAGTCAAATTCTTTTCACGACTCTTGCTTCAGTAATTGCGTTGGTCATTGCGGCCACAGCGCAAAGCTATCTTATCTTAGAAATTGCTTCACTTTTAATAGGAATCACTTCTATTGTGCCTCAACTTATTTTGCCCTTGGCAGCGTCATTAAGTGCTCCAGAAGAACGAGGTAAAGTAGTGGGTACGATTATGAGCGGGCTGTTAGTAGGGATTCTGTTATCAAGAACCTTAAGTGGTTTTGTAGGGGATATTCTAGGGTGGCGAGCCATGTTTTGGATTGCTTCAGGACTATGTCTAGTATTGTTTTTTATTATAAAAAAACAATTTCCCTATAATAAGCCAGTATTTAGAGGAACTTATGGAGATTTAATAGGTTCGCTTTTTACCTTAATAAAAGAACAACCGTTGTTGCGTGAAGCTACTTTAATTAATGTATTTAGTTTTGCTCAATTTGGTGCTTTTTGGACTACGATGGTTTTATTACTTTCTGCAGAACCGTTTAGTTTTAATAGTGCAACCATTGGTCTTTTTGGTATTGTAGGAGCTTCGGGTGCTTTGGCTGCGCCTCTAGTTGGCAAATTAGGAGATAAAGGAAATTCTAGAATTGCGGTAGGCTATGGCTGTATGTTAATCGCTTTGAGTTTTATAATTTTTTATTTTTCAGATTCAAGTATTATTGGAATTATTTTCGGAATCATTTTTATAGATATTGGTTTGCAGGGGGTACATATTTCAAATCAAACCCGTGTGTATTCAATACTACCTGAAGCAAGAAATAGAATGAATACCGTATTCATGTCATTTAGTTTTCTAGGTACGGCAGCTGGATCTGCTTTTGGGTTGTTTTTATGGCAATTCGGGGGCTGGCATGCTGTAACATTGGGTTGTTTGTTATTATCGGCACTAGCATTCTCGGTTTATGCATATACCTATAAATCAAAACGGAAACCGTTAGAAAGTTAGAAAGGATAAAAAATTAATTTGTAAATTTGCAATTCAATAAAAAAAAATAAAGATGGAAAATGGAATATACGCTAAATTCAACACCTCTAAAGGTGCTATTTTAGTAAAACTAGAACACGAATTGACACCAGGAACCGTAGGTAATTTTGTAGCACTTGCAGAAGGAAATATGGAAAATAAAGTAAAACCACAAGGGACAAAATTTTACGATGGATTATCTTTTCACAGAGTAATTCCTGATTTCATGATTCAAGGTGGATGTCCACAAGGAACTGGAACAGGAGATCCAGGGTATAAATTTGATGATGAATTTCACCCAAGTTTGAAACATGATAAGCCTGGAATTTTAGCTATGGCTAACTCAGGACCAGGATCAAACGGTTCTCAATTTTATATTACTCACGTTCCAACTTCATGGTTAGATGGTAAGCATACTGTTTTTGGTCATGTTGTAGAAGGACAAGATATTGTTGACGCTGTTGCTCAAGGTGACAAACTGGAAACTTTAGAAATTGTAAGAGTAGGGGATGAAGCTAAAAACTGGAATGCTATTGAAGCTTTTATCACTTTTAAAGGGGCACGTAACAAGCGTGACGCAGCTTTAAAAGCGGATGCTGAGGCTGCTATGGAAAAATTAGCTGCTGGTTTTGAAAAAACAGAAAGCGGTTTACGTTACCAATTCATCCAAAGAGGTGATGGAAAACAAGCTCAAGCAGGAAAAACAGTTTCTGTTCACTACGAAGGTTCATTAGAAAACGGAAAAGTTTTTGATTCTTCTTACCCAAGAAAAAAACCAATCGAATTCAAATTAGGTCAAGGTCAAGTAATCGAAGGATGGGATGAAGGTATTGCTTTATTAAAAGTAGGAGACAAAGCTCGTTTTGTGATCCCTTCTGATTTAGGTTACGGATCTCGCGGTGCTGGAGGAGCAATTCCACCAAACGCTACTTTGATTTTTGACGTAGAATTAATGGACGTTAAATAATATAAGAATTCAATGGCTAGTTTTTAATGGTCAGTGATTTAAGAATATATAGAAAATCCCATTCGCCTCGGCGAATGGGATTTGTGTTTTAAAAAGTATCGGTTGTAACATATGGCTCTATACTCAATTGTCTATTTTATATATTCTTTTCTCTTTTGTCTACTCTCTACTTTTTCCACTTAATACTACAACCTATACTTGGTTTTTGTTCAGGATTGATTGTTCTGTTATAAATTATTCCGTCAATTGCACCTCGCAGATCACTTCCGCTTAACGGTATTCCATTTCCGGGACGGCTATCGTCCAGTTGTCCGCGATAAGCTAATTTGTCTTGGTTGTCAAACAAAAAGAAATCAGGCGTGCAGGCAGCATGGTAGGCTTTGGCTACTTGCTGCGTTTCATCATATAGATAGGGGAACTCAAAATTGTTTTCAAATGCAAACTCCGTCATCAATTTAGGCGCATCTTGCGGATAGTTCAGCACATCGTTGCTCGATATGGCTATAACTCCAAGGCCTTGTACTCTATAATCATTGGCAATCATGACCACTTCCTCAATAACATGATGAACAAAGGGACAGTGATTGCATATAAATAAAACCAATGTGCCTTTTTCCCCTTTTAAATCAGCAAAAGAAAAGGACGCTGTTCCAGACGTCATGTCTTTTAAGTAAAATTCGGCTGCTTTTGTTCCTAAAGGATGCATATTTGAGGCGGTTCGTGGCATGGTGTTATTTTTAGATTTAAAGTCTAAAGTTATGAAAAAAGGATTGTTTTTGGCCTGAAAAAACTAAATTTAGATTTTAAAAAACTATATAAACTAAAGATTGAATAGAGATGGAAATGAACTTAACATGGCAAGAATTCGAAAAAGTAGAAATGCGAGTGGGCAGCATACTAGAAGTTAATGATTTTCCTGAAGCTAGAAAACCGGCTTTCCAACTGTCCATTGATTTTGGTGCTACAATAGGTATTTTAAAAAGCTCAGCACAAATCACCAAGCGATACTCCAAAGAAGATTTAGTAAATCGCCAAATTGTTGCCGTAATTAATTTTCACAAAAAGCAGATTGGCAAATTCATGAGCGAATGTCTTATTTTGGGAGCTGTGGGAGAGGATGGCGATGTGATTTTATTGGCACCTGATTTTAAAATTGAAAATGGATTGAGAATTGGATAAAATTTTATTATTAAATAAGTTATTCTAATTTTATTGTAGTTTGTTTTCAGGTATTTAACTATCTGTTTTTTAGTTTTTTAAATTATTAATGTTACATTTATTAGTATATAGAAACAATGTTTTTAGTATTATTTAAATAATAAAGTACCAACTTAGAAACTATTACAATGGAAAAGGAAAAAATGATTGACGTATTGCAGTTTTGCGCTGCACAATGTACTCACTGTTATGATGCCTGCAAATTAGAAAAGGAAATGGATATGTCTGACTGTATGATGAACGATCAAGACTGTGCTGACTTATGTCGCTTATCGGCACAGCTATTAGAACGAAAGTCAGATAATGTAGATATCTTGTTAAAATTATGTTTAGTGATGTGCGAACGATGTGCTACAGAATGTGAAAAACATCCACATATGGAAGCTTGTAAAAAATGTGCAGAAGCTTGTCGTAAATGCGCATCGATGTGTCATGATTACGAATTAGCACAGTAGGGAGATGGTTGTTGTTGTCAGGTCGAAATAACGATATCCGCTATTTGGACCTAAGAGTGTCGCTGTCAATTTATGGCATTTGCATCTGTGTACCCACAAGGATTAATTTGCTTTTTCAAAAGTTGGACATCTGCCATTAGAGCAACTTCGTCGCTTAGGATTTCAGATATTACAAGTCATTTTGGTTAGCTGATTTTAGGGTTGTATCATTGGCTTATGTTCCAAATGCTAATTTCTCGTCTGGTTTCAAAACCTAATTTTTCATATAATTTCACAGCTCCAATATTGGCTTTTGCTACATGTAAAAAAGGTATTTTGTTTTGTTCAAAAATGGCATTTGCAGTAAATGCAACGAGCTGTTTAGCATATCCCTGACCAATGTGTTCAGGATGTGTAATAACAGCGCTCACTTCAGTAAATTCGTTCATTTGCATGCGTTCGCCAGTTATAGCTACGAGTTGATTGTTCTTGAATATACCGTAGTAGTTACCTAAATCGGCTGTTTTTGATTTGAAGTATTCGGGATATACAATTTTAACTAATCCTAAAAGTGCTTCCCTATGGCTTTCTTCCAATTTAACAATTTCATCTTTATAGGAAATAATAATCCTACTGCGGACAATCATCTGAAGGCATAACAATTCGTCTGTTAACTTCAAGGAGTTGGGGATGCTTGGCTTTTCACCAAATATAAAAAAGGAAGGGACTAATTTGGCGTAAGCCACTACATCCTCACCTTTGTTCGGTATTTCATTAAAAGCACCAAAGGCACAATAATCAGGATCATAAAAGTGGGTTTTGTTATAAAGGAGAGCCAGTTTTTTATGGCTTTCCGCCAAGGAATACCAAACGGGATTGTTCAGTTTTTGTTCTTCGTTCATTGTTTAATTGTAGTTGTTTTTTTAAAGATTGAAATTTAATGTTTCGGATCTTTTCTTAGTCTCTCAATTTGCTTAAAAAAGTAATCGTAAATTTAAACGGTTAGCTGAGCTGAAGATCATTCAATTGGCAAACTTTCAATCTGTCCCCATTCTGTCCAGGAACCGTCATAAATTGCTTTTGGGTTCTTATTTTCAATGAGTTCGTATGCAATCAAGTCTATGCAGGCCGTTACTCCAGAGCCACAACTAAAAAACAAGGGCTTGTTGTCTTGTGGCAATATTTTTTCTAATTCTTCTTTGGATAAAAATTTACCATCATGCAATAGATCGGTATAAGGAATGTTGATGGATCCTGGAATATGCCCACTTCGCAATCCTTCCCTAGGTTCCGGCGTCTCAGCTAGAAAACGATCTTGTGATCGTGCATCAATTAATACGGCTTCTTTGGTAGTTATATTTACTAAAATTTGCTCTTTGGTTTTAAATAGCTCCGGTTTGAATTTAGATACAAAATTCCCTAAGGCATAGTCAAGTTTTTTTATTTTTTCAACTTCATAAGCTTGCTTAACCCATTCAGGTAGTCCGCCATCTAAAACCCAAACAGTTGAATGTCCCATGATTTTAAACAACCACCAAGCTCTTGGGCTTGAATAAATTCCTAAACTGTCGTAAACGATGATTTTACTGTCGTTGTTAATTCCCAGATTTCTAGCTGCTTTTGCAAATGCGTCTGCACTGGGAAGTGTGTTGGGTAAGGAGCTATTAGTATCGCTAAATTCATTTTTGATGTCAAAATAACGGGCACCTTTAATTTGGATATCCTGATATTGTGATTCCACCTTTGCTTGGTTTACTTGCTGGCTGGCATCGAGTATAATTAAATCAGGATCGTCAAGATGCTCATTAAGCCATTTTGTGGATACTATTGGGTTTTTCATTTTTGTCTATTTGAAAGATGTTGTTTTTCTACGTTTGTTCCATTTCCAGATTTCGATCCAAGCCACCGAAACAGTACTCACCAAAATACAAATTCCAATTTGAAATGGTTGTAATGGCAGAACGGAAAAGAAATCAGCGATAGGATTTATGTAAATAATTAAAGCTAGCATCAGCAGCGTGGCTGAATTGGCAAATACCATCATATTATTCTTATTCTTCAATGAAGTAAAAACGGAGTAATAAAATGAGCGATTAACCAGCGACAAAATGATATTAGAAAATACTAAAGTGGTAAAAACCATCGTTCTGGTTAAATTCTCCTCACCTCCGTTTTGCACCGTTAATTGATACACAAACAATATTCCTATCGTAATCGCAATTCCTTGTATGATACTTATTCCCATCTCTTTTAATGATAAAAAAGTGCTGCCTAATTGCCGTGGCATTTGTAACATACTGTTTTTTTCTTCCGGTTCATTTTCATAGACAATGGAACACATGGGGCCCATTATCAATTCTAAGAATATGACATGTACAGGCGTAAAAATATCGGGGTAAACCCAACCAAAAAATAAGGGTAGGGAAACGGTTAGAATTATTGGAATGTGTATGGAAACAATATACTGAACTGCTTTTTTGATATTGGTGTAAATGCGTCGTCCTGCAGCCACGGCCACGACCATTTTAGATAAATCATCATCAACCAGAATTAAATCGGCAGCTGTTTTTGCAATTTCGGTTCCTTTTTTCCCCATGGCAATACCAATATGGGAAGCCTTTAATGCTGGACCGTCATTTACTCCGTCACCTACCATAGCAACGATTTGCTTGTCTTTTTTTAGGTCATTTACAACTGCTAATTTCGCCTCTGGAAACATACGGGTCAGAAGCGTAGTGCTGTGAATTGCCTTTAATCTTTTTTCATCGTCCAGCTGCATGATTTCCTCACCTTCCATAACAGAGTTGGCATTTTTTATTCCCGCTTTTTCTGCGATTGCTGTAGTAGTAATACTGTTGTCGCCGGTTATCACTTTTACCTGAATTCCGGCATCATAGAATTGCTCGATTACATGTTGAATGTTGGCTTTTGGGGGGTCATAAAATACCACCAGCCCTACAAAATGGAAAGGAAGATCTTGTTGGTTTTTTGGGTAGTCAGTTCCTTTGAATTCAGAATATCCAACACCAAGGATGCGGTCACCTTTGGAAGCCAATGTATCGATGACTTTATTAATTCTGGATTTCTCTTCAGTGTTGAGGTTGGATACCTTTATAATGGTTTCTGGCCCACCCTTGGCAGCAATGATGCGTCTACCTTCCTTATTTTCGAAGACATGGGTCATCATGGGCGGCTTTCCATCAAGTGGATATTCATGCACCATCGAAAATGCGCGTCTAGTGTCAGCAGTTGTTATTTTGGCATACTCAACGTGTAAACTTTTTTCCATTGGATCAAAAGGAACAGGTTCGCTTGCCCACATAGCAGTTTCAATTACTTTCTCTGCCGCTTCATTTTTCCAATCTTCCTTTTCATATAGTTTATCTCCATTGAAAGAATAAACGGATTGTAAACTCATTTTATTTTGGGTGATGGTTCCCGTTTTATCAGTACAGATAATAGTCGCACTTCCTAAGGTTTCCACTGTTCTGATTTTTTTGACAATAACGCCTTCTTTCATCAAACGCCATGATCCCAAAGCCATAAAAGTGGTGAAAGCCACTGGGATTTCTTCGGGTAGAATGGACATAGCTAAGGTCAGTCCTTTTAACAAGCTGTTAAGTAAATCTTTAGTTTTCCAGAAATAAACTCCCCAAACCAATAAGAAAATAACAACGCCAATAATCGCCATGCCTTTTACAAACTTTTCTATTTGTAATTGTAGCGGCGTTGCTTCATCTTTAATATTGAGTATAGAGCTTCCTAATTTCCCGATTTCAGTTGCAGGGCCAATTTTATTTACTCTATAGACAGCTAGTCCCGATGCGACTAAGGTGCCACTATAGATAGTTTTGTTTTCTGTTTTTTCTGATTTAAAAACGGCATAGGCTTCTCCAGTAAGTGCCGACTCATTTACCGAAAAATCATTGCTGTGGACAATTTCTCCATCAGCGTTGATGGTGTTGCCTTCTTTGGCAATTACAAGATCATTGACAACAATTTCTTTAGTGGGAATGCTTTTTGTTTCACCATTTCTCAATACTGAACTTAGTGGTTCGTTTAGTTTTTCTAGAGCTTCGAGTGCAATTCGGCTGCGGTTGTCTTGATAGAAAGAAATTCCAGAAACGACAATTATGGCGGCAAGCATGAAATAGGCTTCATTATTTTGGCCCAAAATAAAATAAATGATCGCTACCGCAATCAATAACAACAACATTGGTTCTTTGAAAAGGTCAAAAAGAGCTAGCCACCATTTGTACTTTTGCTTGTATATTTGTTCGTTATTGCCATATTGTTTCCTTGAGGCTTTCACTTCAATATCGGTCAAGCCAATGATGGAATCGGGAATGTTTATTTTCTTGGACATTGAAATCAGAATGAATAGTTGTACTCAAATATAAGATTTTTAGTTTTATTAAAAGAGGTGTTTTGGTGTGATTTTAGATTAAGCTAATACAGTTTTGGGAAATGAAATGAATTTAGTCTTTTTCGTTTGTCATCAGAACAAAATAGAATAGGATGAAAATGCTTGCTGTTCCGGTTACGATAAATGTGGTATTTGCCCCAAATTGATACCAAATCATTCCTGCGAGAGAGCTTGCTAACATGGTACAAACGCTCTGAAAGGCAGAATAGGTTCCAATGGCTGTTGCAATGTCATTCTTGTCTGTAATATTGCTAATCCAAGCTTTTGAGACGCCTTCGGTTGCAGCGGCGTAAATTCCGTAAAGTGTAAACAGCCCAATGAAAACATAAATGTTGTGATTGAATCCCATTCCGAAATAGACGATGGCATAAACCCCGATGCCTGAAAGCAACATTTTCTTTAATCCAATTTTGTCTGCCAATATTCCTAGCGGAAAAGCAAACGCCGCATAAACAAGATTGTAGAAAATATAGATTCCAATTACGGCAGTATCACTTAATCCTGATTGTTTGGCTTTAAGCAAAAGGAAAACATCGGAGTTGTTGAATAGGGTAAAGGCCAAAAGCCCAGTTGCTACTTTGCGGTACATCGGCGGGCTAGTTTTCCAGTAACTTAGGAAAGAAAAAAACGGAGGTGCTTTGGTTTCAGTGCTATTTATTTTCCTTTTCTCTTTTAAGAAAAAAGAAGTTCCCACCGCAAGAAGTCCAGGAATAAAAGCAGTGTAAAACAGCGTTTTATAATCTTCGGGATAGAAGTAGAGATAGATCAATGCCAGTGAAGGTCCTAAAACTGCTCCTAATGTATCCATGGAGCGATGAAATCCAAATACTCTTCCTTTGGTCTCAGGAGTGGATTCATCAGAAAGGATTGCGTCTCTTGCTCCAGTGCGGATTCCTTTTCCGAAACGGTCAATAGTGCGGGCAAAGAAAATCCATAAGGGATATATAAAAACAGCCATCATGGGTTTAGATATTGCGCTAAAGGCATAGCCTATTTGCACAAAAGGGACTCTTTTTCCTGTTGCATCAGAACGTTTCCCAAAATAGCCTTTACTGAGACCGGCTGTCGCTTCTGCAACACCTTCAAGAATACCAATAAGTACAATAGAGAAACCAATGGATTTTAAATAGATGGGTATTATGGGATACAGCATTTCGCTTGCTGTATCAGTAAACAAACTGATTAATGACAAAATCCAGACGCTGCGACTGATGTTTTTCAAAATTAGAGATTGTTTGTTAATGGCCATATAAATGTAAATAAAAAGTCTGAAAACCAATTGATTTTCAGACTTTTTAAATGCGAACAGATTAAGTTATGTAAAACTAATCTTGTTTTACACTAGCCGTTTTATCGGTCTCTTTTTCGGGTTCTTTAGTCTGGTGAATTACCATCTGTGGAAACGGAATTTCAATTCCTTCTTTGTCAAAGGCCACTTTTAATCTTTTGCGAAGTTCTCCTGTAACCTCCCATTGTTTACTTGGTAAGGTTTCACCTAATATTTTCAGCATAATGGAAGAGTCGGCAAAATCATTTACACGCAAGAATTGAGGAACGAGGATGATGGAGTTTTTCCATAAGGGATCGTGTGCCAGTTCAGTTCCAGTCCTGTTTATAACCGCTATGACATGTTCTAAATTAGAATTGTATCCTACACCCACATCCAGATTGATACGAGAAAAATCCTTAGAGAAGTTAGACACTTTTTTAATTTCTCCATGAGGAATATGGTGCACTGTTCCATCAAGATCTCTTAACATTGTTTTTCTTAAACTGATTTCTTGGACGGTTCCGCTGGCATTATCAAAACTCACAACATCTCCTATACGGTATTGGTTTTCAAGAATGATAAAAAGTCCAGAAATGATATCCCGAATCAAGTATTGTCCTCCAAAACCGAATGCCAATCCCACAATTCCTGCAGCAGCCAAGATTGGCGCGATCTCCACTCCAAATTCTTGAAGTACCATTAAACCAGTTATGGTTAGCAATGAAATGTTAGCTGTAGTGGTAAATATTTGGATCAGAGTGTTTTCCCTTTTTTCTTCAGCTTCTTTAGAGGAAATTCCGTCTGGTCTAACAGCAATTCGAACCGCTTTTTCGATGAAAGTGGTGATTACCCTATTAAGTACTAAAGCTCCTATGATGAGAAATACGATTTTAAGACCGCTTGTTATTAGCCATGGGATAATTAGTGCGGCATATTTTTCTGTATATTTCAATGCAATTTCGTTCATGAATAATGGAATTAATTTAGTACTAATTTAATATGCAAAAAGCCCAAAAACCGTATGATTTTTGGACTTTTTATTTTTGGTGCAAAGTATTGAATTTAAAATTATATTTTAAATATCATCAAAATCAATATCAATAAAACTAGATGTTTCGGGTACCGTTTCTTCAGTTGCTACTTTTTCAGTTGCATATTCTTTTTTAAAATCTTTTTGATGTCTTTCTGATATCACTTCTTCGCCTTTGTGGTTCAATACATAAGAAGTCATTTCGTTAAGAATTTCAGAGAAAGCGGCGAAATCTTCTTTATACAAATATATTTTATGTTTCTTGAAGTGAAATGATCCATCCTCTTCAGTGAATTTTTTGCTTTCTGTAATCGTAATATAATAATCATCCGCTTTTGTAGCTCTTACATCAAAGAAGTATGTTCTTCTTCCTGCACGCAAAACTTTAGAAAAAATCTCCTCTTTTTCTAACATGTCATTTTCTCTCATAATCTTTTCAGTCAATTTATGGTTATTAAATCGTAACCAAAAATCCTAAAAATATATGTATTAAACAACAATTACAGCAATTCTTTTTCGGAAAGTTGTTTTAAATATAGAGAAGCATAATAGCCTTCCTGATTTATCAACTGGTTATGAGATCCTTGTTGGATTATTTTTCCGTCTTCTAGAATCATGATTTTATCTGCATTCTTCGCTGATGACACTCTATGACTAACAATAATGGTTGTTTTGTCTTTGCAAATTTCATTTAGGTTATTCAAAATTGATTCTTCAGTTTCAGTGTCAACGGCTGATAAACAGTCGTCAAAGAGCAAAATAGGTGGGTTTTTTATAATGGCTCTCGCAATGGAAACCCTCTGTTTTTGACCTCCTGATAATGTTATACCTCTTTCGCCCAGAATGGTGTCGTATTGTTTCTTAAATCCGATAATGTTATCATGTACAACTGAATTTTTTGCTGCTGCAATTACTTCTTCCATGCTCGCATCTTCTTTACCAAACTTAATGTTATTCTTGATCGAATCGGAAAACAAAAAAGCATCTTGTGGCACAATTCCAATGCTGTTTCTAAGATCAAAAAGGTTTAACGTACTTATTTCTTTGTCGTCAATTTTTATTTGTCCATCAGTTACATCATACAATCTTGAAATTAGCGATAGAATGGTAGATTTTCCAGAACCTGTTTTCCCAAGGATGGCTAAAGTTTCTCCTTTTTTGACAGTAAAAGAAATATTTTTAAGTGCTTTTATGTTGGTGTCTTCATAAGTGTAGCTCACATTTTCGAACGAAATCGAGCCATTTATTATGGATTGGTTTGTATTTTTATTTTTTATTTCTGGTTCAATTTTAAGGAATTCATTCAGCCTTTTTTGTGAGGCTTCTGCTTCCTGAACCATAGATGAAACCCAGCCTAATGACGCTACAGGCCATGTTAGCATGTTGACATATAAAATAAACTCAGCGATTGTACCAATGCTTTTGATTGTTCCGTCAATATACATTAGACCTCCAAAATAAATTACAACAAGATTACTGATTCCGATTAGAGCTAACATAAGTGGTCCAAACAAAGATTGTACTTTGGCTAAATTCAAACTTTTCTGTTTGCTTTCGTTAGCTAGATTCACCATGTTATTTTGATGTTGCTCTTCTAGCGAATAGGCCTTAATTACACGAATTCCGGAAAATATTTCTTGTGTAAAGCTGGATACTTTTGATAAATATTGCTGAAAAATAGTACTCCTTATATTAATTTCCGAACTCAATTTGAAAATTCCATAGGACAACAATGGCAAGGGCAGAATGGTGTACAAAGTTAAGCGAGGAGACACATTATACATGTATACGATTACGATAGTAAATCGGATTACGGTATTTATCGTGTACATAACAGCTGGTCCTACATACATTCTCACCTTCGAAACATCTTCGCTTATACGGTTCATCAAATCACCTGTACGGTTCTTTTTATAGAAATTTTGAGATAGGTTTTCGTACTGTCTGAAAACCTCGTTCTTTAAATCAAATTCAACGTGTCGCGACATCACGATTAGCGTCTGTCTCATCAAAAAGGTAAGAAATCCAGCAATAATTGTAGTAGCAATAATCAATAGAATGTTGGAAGTCAGCTCCTGACGAATCACCGATATGGCAATGTTTTCGTCTTTAGAAAAAGATTCTATAACCTTAAAAGATTTGCTGATCAGTTTTGGGGTGAACAGCATAAAGATTTGAGCAATTATGGTGAATACTATTCCTAGTAAAAAACGGTATTTATATTTGACGAAATATTTGTTTAAATAAAGTAATTCTTTCATTTTTTTAAGATATTCTGTATTGAAATGTTTTTTTTTTATTGGTTTTTACTCAATTTTTAATAATTATAGATATTCGTTTTCGCTTCAGTATTGTCAAATAAGTAATTTTAATTAAAAATATTGACAGATCTGTATTTTTTATGTAATTTTGATTTGTCTTTTTGACAAATTCATAATTTCACCATTATAAAAATTAACGATATGAATGCAGCTTTCACAACAGGAAAGGAACTTCAAAAAATGGATCCCGTATTTGGACAATTATCATTTGATGATCACGAACAGATTATTTTTTGCAACGACAAAGATACGGGTTTAAAAGCAATTATTGGTATTCATAATTCGGTTATGGGTCCTGCCTTAGGAGGAACAAGGATGTTTAATTATGCTACTGAATGGGATGCCTTAAATGATGTATTGCGTCTTTCGCGCGGAATGACCTATAAAGCAGCGATTACGGGATTAAACATTGGCGGTGGGAAAGCCGTAATTTGGGGCGATGCCAAAACTCAAAAAACACCTGAATTGATGCGTAAGTTTGGTGAATTTGTACATTCATTAAGCGGAAGATACATTACAGCTGAAGATGTTGGAATGGAAACTAGCGATATGGATATCGTAAGAGATGTAACTCCATATGTTACCGGAATTTCTGAATCTAGAGGTGGAGCTGGAAATCCATCACCTATTACTGCTTATGGAGTGTACATGGGGATGAAGGCCGCAGCAAAACATCAATTTGGCTCAGAGGTGCTTACTGGTAAAAAAGTCTTGGTTCAAGGGATTGGTCATGTTGGGGAGACTTTAGTAGATTATTTAACTAAAGAAGGAGCTCTGGTAACGATCGCTGATATCAATGAAGAAAAATTGTATGAAGTAGGTTCTAAATATAATGCTCAAATATTCACTGGAGAAGATTTATATACTGCAGATGTTGATATTTATGCGCCTTGTGCAATGGGAGCGACTCTTAATGACAATACAGTTCATAAAATAAAAGCAAAGGTGATTGCTGGTGCAGCTAACAATCAACTGGCAAACGAAGATATTCACGGTGCTATTTTACAGGAACGTGGTATTCTCTATGCGCCTGATTTCTTGATTAACGCTGGTGGTATTATCAATGTTTATGCTGAATTAGCACATTATGGCAAAGATGAAATAATGAGTAAAACAGAGAATATTTACAATACGACTTTAGAAATAATTGAATATGCTGTTGCAAAAGGGATAACTACGCACCAAGCGGCGCTTACTATTGCTCAAAACAGAATCGATGAAAGAAGAATAGAAAACAATAAAAAATAGTATTCAGGATGCAGTTTTTAGTGTTCAGTTGTAGGGTACTACTGAATACTAAAAGCTGATCACTGACCATTGATCATTGAATACTTTCAAAATAAGCAATTATATATTTTATTTTCAAGGATGAAATTCTTATTTTTGCAAAATAATTTAACAAAAGTTCTTACAAGGTGGTAAATAGAAGACACATACGCGTTAAAGTCATGCAATCCATTTATGCGATGCATCAAAACGGTTCTGATAACTTAGAGAAAGAAGAAAAATTTCTTTTTTATAGTATCGACAATATTCAAGATTTATACCTTACAATGATTTCCTCTCTGTTGGAAATTTGTAAAAAAGAAACAGTATTTCTTCATAAATCAAGTCTTAAGCATCTTGCAACTCCTGAAGAACGCAAACCCAACGAAAAGTTTATTAAAAATAGTATTTTTCAAATTCTTGCTGAAAACAATTCTCTAAGCATCGCTATGGAGAGTCGTAAAATGGATGCTTGGACTTTGAATGACGATTATATTTCGTTGTTATTAAATGCTATAAAAGCTAGTACGTTGTATACTGATTACATGAGTAATCCAGTAAGTTCCTTTGAAGAGGACAGAAAACTTATTGCCGATTTGTTTGTAGAAGTAATCGTGCCTAACGAAAAGCTTTACGAATTTTTGGAAGACGATAAACTGACTTGGATTGATGATATTCCATTGGTAAACACCCATATCATTAAGCAATTAAAGGCTATGAAACCTATCATGGATGATGATTTCACTGTTCCTAAAGTGTACAAGGATAGCGAAGACAAGGCTTTCGTTAAAGAATTGTTTAGAAAAACAGTTTTGAACGAACCTGAATTAGCAAAGGAATTTGTTGACAAAACACCAAATTGGGATAGCGATAGAATTGCTGAAGTAGATACCATTATTTTAAAAATGGCTATTTGCGAACTTTTGAAATTCCCTTCAATTCCTGTTAAAGTAACTTTAAACGAATATTTAGAACTTGCCAAAGAGTATTCTACACCAAAAAGTAGTATTTTTATCAACGGTATTTTAGATAATTTAGTTAAAGAGCTGGAAGCCAATAAAAAAATGATTAAGACCGGTCGCGGATTAATGTAATAATAAATAAAAAAAGAATAAAAAATTATGGAACAATTAACTCAATTTGCCCCTTTCTTATTAATGTTTGTAGTAATCTATTTCTTTATGATTAGACCACAACAGAAAAAAGCGAAAAGTGAAAAAGAATTTGAAAGCACTTTAAAAGTGGGTGATAAGATCGTTACTAAAAGTGGTCTTCATGGAAAAGTTTCTGAGCTTGCTGATACTACTGTTGTTATCGAAACAATGGCAGGAAAATTAAAAATGGAGCGTTCTGCAATTTCTATGGAAATGAGTGCTGCTGTAGTGAAAAAATAATATTTTTTAAGCTTATAAAAAAGTCCCATTCGGAATCAAATTCTGAATGGGACTTTTTTTTGTAATTAAAGAATAGAAATCATTTTTTACTTTTTGCTTTTTTCTTAGTTTTTTTAGATTTAGCCTTGGCTTTTTTATCTTTCAGTTTCGATTTTAATTTCGCTTTCTTGGCTTTGTTTTTTTTTGCTTTCTTAGCTTTTGCTTTTTTAGCTTTTGCTTTTTGTTTTGTTATTTCCTTAACAATCATTTTTTTTAATTTCCCCTTCTCTTGTTCCTTGGATTTCTTCAGCTGCTTTTTTTCCTTTTTCTGTTCGTCGTTGTTGTCTTGCGGAACGGAGTCCTTCTGAATTTCAATTGGTTTTTTCTCTGCCGCTGCTTCTTTGATGGGTTTAGCAATGGCATCAGCTTTTGGGATTTTAACCGCTGGCTTTTTAGTTCTAGCAGGTGCTTCTTTTTTGTTGGTAGCCGAAGCTACTGGAGTTACTGGAGTTTTTACCTCTTCTTTTTTTTCGTCCATGATTGTATATTTGGTTTATCGTTAATATTTAGAACCTTTTTATTATAATCGAAATGGATTGATAAAGAAGGCCATAGTAAATATAGTGAATAAAGAAATAGGATACTGTTAAGCTTTTGCCTAGCCATTTATAGGTGTAGATTGTGAAATAAGTAAATTCTACGACGTTCTAAAGCTTAAAAAGTCCCATTTTCATGGGACTTTTATCATTTGTATTTATCATTCAAGCCTATGTTTTGCATAATCATTGGCTTGATTTTATCTATTCGGGAAAGTTTGGTTTGCTCCCTTTTTGCATCTTCAATATATTCCTGAAATTCCCTTTGCTTTGAGGATGGTAATTGCCTAAAAGCTTTCGCCAAAGAAGGATTACAGTCTAATTCCTGTTGCAACAGTGCTGAAACTACAGCTTCCTTTTTCGCGGTTTTAATTGCTTTTCCCGATTTCTCATTGGCGATAGCTTCATGAATGTAAGCTAACATGTTGTTTTCATCAACGTCGTCTTTGTGAGAGAAACGCCATTGCCGTAAGGATTTGGTAACTCCTTCTTGAGCATTTAGTAAAACATTTTGTTTGTCTTCAAGAGATACACCGTTAAAGAACCAAACCGTGAAATAAGTTTTAAATACACCAATACCCAATACATTTTTTCCATCTAAAACATAAACTGCGGCACCCCATTTTATAGTTTCTATAAGCTTGGTTTTGGCAATAATGGCTTTCAGAAGATGTAACTCTTCTACCCAGTCATTATTTTTATCCCAAACCTTTTTTTTAGCTTTTGATGGCTCCAAATTATTTTGTTTTTTTAGTTTTAGGTTGCTCTAATCCAAAATTAGGCATTGAAGTCAGTTCAGCAATTTTCACAATCACCTCTACTGCTTTCTGCATGCTTTCTACAGGAACATACTCATATTTTCCATGAAAATTATGTCCACCTGCAAAAATATTTGGGCATGGCAATCCTTTATATGATAATTGACAACCATCAGTTCCACCACGGATTGGTTTTATTAAAGGCTTGACGTTGACCTCTTTCATCGCTTTTTCAGCGATATCCACAATATACTTTACTGGTACCACTTTTTCTTTCATATTGTAGTACTGATCATTAATTTCAGCAACTACAATATCTTCTCCAAATTGTTTTGCAAACTTCTTGTTGATTTTATTAGCAATCTTCTCAATTAATTCCTTACGTTTTTCAAATTTTTTCTTGCTATGATCTCTGATTATTAGTTCTAAAACACTTTCTTCTATGCCGCCTGTAAGATGGTTTACGTGAAAGAAACCTTCGTAACCTCTAGTCTCCTGCGGCGTTTCGCCTTTTGGCAAAGCATTGATGAAATCATTGGCAATCAAAATGGAATTGATCATTTTACCTTTGGCATAACCAGGATGCACACTTTTACCTTTGAAAGTAATTTTGGCTCCAGCCGCATTAAAATTTTCATATTCTAATTCTCCTACCTGACTTCCATCCATCGTGTAAGCCCAATCAGCGCCAAATTTCTCCACGTCAAAATGATGTGCTCCACGACCAATCTCTTCATCTGGTGTAAAACCAACTCTGATTTTACCGTGTTTGATTTCAGGATTATTGATCAAGAATTCCATTGCGGTCATAATTTCGGTAATTCCTGCTTTGTCATCTGCGCCCAGTAAGGTTGTACCATCGGTCGTAATCAAAGTTTGCCCTTTGTAAAGCAATAAATCTTTGAAATAACTGGGTGATAATATGATGTTTTGTTCGACGTTAAGTATAATGTCTTTTCCGTCGTAATTAGGAATGATTTGCGGTTTTACATTGGCCCCTGTAAAGTCAGGAGTAGTGTCAAAATGAGAAACAAAACCAATAGTAGGTACTTCATGGACCACATTACTTGGTAAAGTTGCCATTATATACGATTTGTCATCTATTGTGACGTCTTGCATCCCGATGGCTTTTAATTCCTCAACTAATTTATTGGCAAGGTCCCATTGTTTTGCAGTACTTGGTGTCGTTTCAGAGTTTGCGTCAGATTCCGTATCAATAGTTACATAGCTGATGAAACGGTCAATTATATGTTGCATAAATTTTTTTTATAGTGAAAAGCAAAGATACTGTTTATTTGAAATTTGTCCTCTTTTTAAGGGGTAACATGTATTGTACTTTGTTATACTTGTATTAAAGCTGGTTTTATGGGAGATGTGAATTTCTATCTGTAGATTTGCGCTGTGGATTGACTATTTTAACATAAAATCTTTGATTTCACAAGTATTTTATTCCGTCGATTATCGAAATTCATTCAATTTTAAAAGACATTGGGCACTTAATTTGTTGCAAACGGATAATCAATTATTTTTTTGACAAAAGAGAATCGAGTCTTTCGTAACTTTCCTCAATGTCCCTTTCCATGCCGGACTGCAACATAAAATCGCGATCTTCAATAGATGAGAATGTCATCTGATAAGTTAGTTTTGTCCTTTGTTTTGATAGTTTGTCAAATCGTATTTTTTCCAAAAATACATGACCTCTTTCTGGAAAGCGATCGTATTCAAAAGTCGAGACAATGAACTCTGGTGCCGAAACTTCGTGGAAGAATCCATGAAAGGAATATTTGTTACCGTCACTGTCTTTGGAAACATACCGCCATTTACCACCACTTCTTGGTTCAAAAGTTTTGAGGTTTGTTTTGAGATAGCGTGGGCCAAGCCATTGAATATAAATTTCAGGATCTACATGCGAATTAAAGACGACTTCTCGTGGAGCATCAAACTCTCTTATGATAAATAGTTCTTGTACTCCTGGAACCGCTATGGCCTTCATTTTTGGGTTAACTTCTAGCCGATCAGCAATAAGCATTTTTTCGAGTTTGTCAAAGGACTCATTCCAGCTCATTTTTGTGATCTCTTCCATTTTTCCCGTTGGAACGCCAATATGAGAAAGTGACATTTTGGTTCCGTCTCCAAATTCTTCAAACGTAACACTTACTTGCAATTCTACGGGAAGTTCTTCCATGCCATAATGTATTGCGGATACTACATTTCCCTTTTCATCAGAAAAGGAGTCGGAATATACAATTCGCTTCATAGGGTCGATTTCTTTGTAAATACCAGTACTCCAGAAGTCTCTTCCGTCACGTGACAACATACAGTTTAAATATTTACCTCCAACTTTAAAATCAATTTTACAAAAAGGGCAGCTAAAATGGTTGGGTCCCCACCATTTTATGAAAATTTCAGAGTCTGTCCAAGCTTTCCAAACATGTTCTCGGGATGCATCAAAGATCCTTGAAATGAAGAGTTCTTGCTTGCTGTTTTTATCCTTAGTTGTTGAATGAATTTGCTTTTCCATTTTAAAGTTATTTTAGATTAGTAATTCTGTTTTTTGATAGCTTAAAGTTACTTATCATTTTTGTAAATAACTGTTAATAAATTGTTTATCTGTTACAGGGCTAATTATTTTATAATTTATCTCTTTTTTTGTTTCGAGTAAAAAAGAACTAGACGGCTAGCTAAGGAGCGATAGCACGAAAATTAAAAAGGACTGGAGGTTCTTAAGCTAGCCAAACGGTACAATTGTAACAAAAAATCCGATTTCATTATGTACATAATGAAATCGGATTTTTAAATTTATGAGATTTGCTTTCTTTTCTGAAAATCGAATAACTGTTTGTATAATCTTATTTTGCCTGCATCATTTGTTCTCCTTCTGAATTAGAGTTGATTTCACCGTAATGCATCAAGTTGACATCCGACGTTCCATCAGTCCCGATAATAAGTTGAAATAAATAATCATACTCTTGATCAGAAATAGCTGTAATGGGTCTTTTTCCGCCCAAAGCTTCAATCATTTCTAAAACTGTATTTGAATGTCCTACGATTAAGGCATTTTTGCCTTTGTTGTCTTTTAAAATGGCCTCAACCTCCGTTTTAAGTTTTTTCAAATCATAGATTTTGATTTCCTTTCTTTGCTTTTTGGCTAGTGGCGTTGCTGTGGCGGTAGTACGCTTGTAATTGGTACTGTAAATGTTATTTAATTCAATTTTATTAAAAGCTTTTGCTAAAGCAATGGCTCTGTTTTCGCCATTTTCGGTAAGCATAGGATCTTTGTTGCTTGGGTCATCAGTCACTTTTTCTGCATGACGTACTAAATAAAACGTAGTTGGTGAATTGCTTTGTGCTGTTGCAGTAAGGGAAATGAAGAATAATATAAATAATATGTTTTTCATGGGTTGGTTACTTTAAATAGTTAGTTTTTTCAATCAAATCTGAAATTGAATAGTAATAGATTTTGACAACTGTTTTTATTTGCTGCGCTGCTAATTTATATATAAATCTAATGTGTAGAAGTGTTTTTAAAATCAATTGTTCTAGTTTTCGAATGTATAATAGAATCTTAATACGTAAAGCTTTGTAAAATTAGCGCACAAACATTTAATTATCGGCTAGATAGTTCTATTTTTGCACCACACAACAAAACCTATATGTATAAACTTCTGATACGTCCGATATTTTTTTGGTTTGATCCAGAGAAAGTCCACTATTTTACTTTTTCTTTAATCCGTTTTACGTCTAAGATCCCAGGATTTTCTTCCATTTACAAATCACTTTATTTGGTTGATGACAAACGATTGGAAACAGAAGTGTTTGGCTTGAAATTTAAAAACCCTGTTGGTCTTGCCGCTGGTTTTGATAAGGATGCCAAGTTGTATAAGGAATTGTCCAACTTTGGTTTTGGATTTATAGAAATAGGAACTTTGACGCCAAAAGGGCAGCAGGGAAATCCGAAAAAGCGACTGTTCCGTTTGAAAGAAGATTCGGCAATTATAAACCGAATGGGGTTTAACAATGGCGGTGTTCTAGAAGCGGTAGAAAGATTAAAATCAAACTATGGCGTACTTATAGGTGGGAATATTGGTAAAAACAAATTAACGCCAAATGAAGAAGCGACATCGGATTACGAAATCTGCTTTGATGCTTTGTATGATTATGTTGATTATTTTGTGGTAAATGTAAGTTCACCAAATACGCCTAATCTTCGTGCACTACAAGATAAAGAACCGTTGACACAATTGTTACAAACTTTGCAAAACAAGAATTTGGCAAAGCCAAAACAAAAGCCAATCCTTTTAAAAATCGCACCTGATTTGACGGATGAGCAATTATTAGATATTATTGAAATTGTAAAGGAAACTCAAATTGCAGGGGTGATTGCTACAAATACAACTATTTCGAGAGAAGGCTTGCAGTCTGATAATAAAACTGAAATGGGTGGTTTGTCAGGGAAGCCTTTGACAAAACGTTCTACTGAGGTCATTCGGTTTTTATCTGAAAAAAGCAACAAAGCATTTCCAATCATCGGAGTGGGAGGGATTCATTCTGCTGAGGATGCTATCGAAAAATTAGATGCTGGAGCCAGTTTAGTGCAATTGTATACTGGGTTTATCTACGAAGGTCCTGCTTTGGTGAAAGCCATCAATAAAAAGATTTTAGAGCGATTGAAATAATTATGTTTTTCGTTTTTTTTTGTACAAAACAAACTTGAAACGGCAGCTAGAAATTATTTTCTGGCTGTCGTTTTTTTTGTGGAAACACTTTTTTACAAAAAAGAACCTTCTGAATACTGATAATAATCTACTACCAAATTATGTAATGCGCATGATTATGACTATAAAACCTGATTTGTTGTAAAAAAACACCGTTTTTTTAACAAACTTTATATCGTGTACTCTTTGCTAGTATGCCAGTTTTATTATCTTTGAAAACCTATGGAGCCAATAAAAATTATAGAATGTCCCAGAGATGCCATGCAAGGCATGAAACCATTTATACCTACCGAAAGGAAGGTGGCTTACATTCAATCTTTGTTGAGAGTAGGCTTTGATTCAATTGACTTTGGAAGCTTTGTTTCTCCCAAAGCAATTCCGCAAATGCAGGACACCGCAGCCGTTTTGGCACAACTGGATTTGTCACAAACAACTAGTAAATTATTAGCGATTATTGCCAATACTAGAGGAGCAGAAATGGCTGCTAAGCATGCTGAAATTCAATATTTAGGTTTTCCTTTTTCGATTTCTGAGAATTTTCAAATGCGAAACACTCATAAAACCATAGCGGAATCTTTAGTTACATTACAGGAGATTCTTGAAGTTGCAGACAAAAGCAATAAAGAAGTGGTTGCTTATTTGTCAATGGGCTTTGGAAATCCCTACGGAGATCCATGGAACGTAGAAATAGTTGGTGATTGGACCGAGAGATTATCTAATATGGGAGTCAAGATTCTGTCCCTTTCGGATACCGTAGGTAGTTCCACTCCAGAGGTGATTAGCTATTTGTTTTCGAATCTAATTCCGCAATATCCAGAAATTGAGTTTGGAGCCCATTTGCATACAACGCCAGATAAATGGTTCGAGAAAATTGATGCTGCCTATAAAGCAGGTTGTCGTCGTTATGATGGCGCTATTCAGGGATTTGGTGGATGTCCAATGGCTAAGGATGACTTGACAGGTAATATGCCTACGGAGAAATTACTGTCTTATTTTACAGCTAACAAAGAAGACACAAACTTGAATCCACTCAGTTTTGAAAGTGCTTACAACGAGGCTTCTAAATTGTTTGGGGAATTTCATTAGGAAGAAATACTCCTTGTCCCAGTATAAAAAAAGAAGTAGGAAAATAATATATACGCAGTTGAAGCGTTCTTGATTGATAACCTACTGTTGACAATATAATTTTATAATGAAAGCATACCTTATAAATCGATTTTTTGGAATTCTCATCCTGGCATTATTTTCTTTTTCATGTAGTAGTGATCTGGATTTTAATCAAGCTAATGACCTCAAATTAGAACCTGTTTTTATTACCAATTTAAGCTATTTTGATATTCCGGCAAATGATTTTGTTGACAATGGAACGGAGCAGAATATTTCTTTTGATGCACAGGATTTTGATGTTTTTCGGGATTCATTTTTACGTGAGAATTTAAGAAGAGCTGATTTTTCCTTTGAAATCACTAATACTATAAATAGGGCATACTCTTTTGATCTAAATCTGATTGATCAAAATGATGCTGTCATATATACGATCCGTATGAATATTCCTGCTTCTACTGGTACTGCCGTTATTAGAAATAAAACTGAGATTTTCGAAAATGCCAAACTTGATTTGCTAAAAGCTTCTAGACGAATGGAATTCGTGCTTGTTATGGCTCCTGGCCCAGCATTAAGTGAGAATAGCTTGGGAAGCTTGAAATTACGATCAAGTGCAACCGTTTATTTAGTGGTAGAATGAGAAAAGCATACTTAATTCTGCTGCTATTGATATCGATTAGTTGCTTCTCACAAAACAAACAAATTTTATATAATTTTACCTCAGTTCCTCAGTCTTTGACAACTAACCCTGGAGCTGACTTTAAGTACAACTATTATTTTGGCGTTCCTTTACTTTCTGGAGTTTCATTAAATGTGGGTTCAACGGGGTTTTCAACCTATGACCTTTTTGCAAATGACGGTGTCAATTTTAATTCAAAATTGCGCAATGTCCTATCATCGACTTCCAGAAAAGATAAAGTCACTATAAACGAACAAATTGAATTGTTTACAGGAGGTTTTAAGGTTGGAGACTGGCAAGACCATGGCTATGTTTCTTTTGGAATGTATCAGGAATTTGATTTCTTGTCTTATATGCCAAAAGACTTAGCAATACTCGCTCTCGACGGAAACAAACATCAGATAGGTAAAGTATTCAATTTTGCAGATTTGAACCTAAAAACAGAAATGCTTTCGGTGCTGCACTTTGGCTATAATAAAAATATAAGGGAAAACCTTATTGTTGGAGCCAGAGCAAAGATTTACTCCAGTATTTTTAATGCGACTTCAACTAATAATTCGGGATATATTTACACAGTTCCGGGGACAACCACGGCTTATGAGCAGGTTATTTATTCAAATGCGCAGCTTAATACCTCTGGGATTTCCTCGTATATAGAGGAGAATAGTGATATTGATGCTGCTAGTGATATACAGAGAAAAACCTTTTTGGGAGGTAATCTGGGTCTGGGTTTTGATTTGGGTTTTACCTATTATCCCAAAAAAAACATCCAAATTACAGCTAGTATTTTGGACGTTGGTTTTATAAAACATTCCAAAGAAGTGGAGAGCTTTACTTATAAAGGACTTTATAAATACGAAGGGATAAATCCTAGTTTTAATGGCGTTGATGACCCTAGAAGTATCTATCAAGAATTTAAAGATGCCATTCCATTAGACACAATATATACCAAATACACCACTTGGAGACCCACCAAAATCAATGCTTCATATCAGTATTCATTTGATGATTCCCGTGGAGCTGACTGTAACTGTATCAATAACGATACACCCTACAAAAATGCAGTGGGAGCACAATTGTTTGTGATGACTGCGCCAAGAGCACCCATTATGGCTTTGACAGGCTATTATAGAAGAAATGTCTTCGACAATTTGCAGATGAAAGCGACTTATACAGTAGATTCCTACTCCTTCACTAATATTGGTTTGGGATTATCCACTAATGTAGGGAAGTTTAATATGTATGTTCTGGCAGACAATCTTTTGGAATATCGGGATATTTCAAAAGCCAATAGTCTTTCCTTTCAATTCGGCTTTAATTTTATTTTTAAGGATAATAATGAACCTTTTTAATTAAGATTTTTTTTAGGAGCTAATCCAGCGATTCGTTTCAAGCACTTCATAAAAACAACATTTTTATATAGTTTTAAAAGAGCTTCCTGCGGTCGCTTTTTAAAACTGATAAACAGAGTTGTTTTATTTTAAGTGGCTTTGCACTGCTCTCTGTACTAGGGCAGTTGTTTTTTAACAATAATGTAGTTATTCTTTAATAGTAACCCAGTGAAACAACTAGTATAATTGTTTATAACAATGACTAATTTTTATTCATGTCTATTTTTCAAAAATAAATCAAAATAATTTGCTATATTTGCACGCAATTCAACTACAAATTGCAACATGATAGCACACAACTCAAAGATTATCGGTGAAGGTTTAACTTACGATGATGTATTATTAGTTCCCAACTACTCGAATGTGCTTCCTCGCGAAGTGAGTATCCAATCAAAATTTTCAAGAAATATAACGCTTAACGTTCCTATAGTATCCGCTGCTATGGATACCGTTACTGAAAGTGCTATGGCAATTGCTATCGCTCAAGAAGGAGGAATAGGTGTTCTACATAAAAACATGACTATCGAGCAACAAGCTGCCAAAGTCCGTAAAGTAAAACGTGCAGAGTCAGGAATGATTATCGATCCAGTTACATTGCCTTTAACTTCTACAGTGGCAGACGCTAAAAATGCGATGAAAGAATACGGAATTGGAGGTATTCCTATCGTTGATGAAAATCAAAAATTAAAAGGAATTGTTACCAATAGAGATTTACGTTTCGAAAAAAACAATGCTAGAGCAATCATTGAGGTGATGACTAAAGAAAATTTAGTTACCGTTGCCGAAGGAACTTCACTAGAACAAGCGGAAGTAGTTTTACAAGGTCATAAAATTGAGAAACTTCCAGTAGTAAATAAAGACTATAAATTAGTTGGATTAATTACCTTTAGAGATATTACTAAATTAACCCAAAAACCAATTGCCAACAAAGACGTTTATGGACGTTTACGTGTTGCAGCTGCAATTGGAGTTACTGGTGACGCTCTAGAAAGAGCAGAAGCTTTAGTAAACGCTGGAGTTGATGCTATTATTATTGATACAGCTCACGGACATACTCAAGGTGTCGTAAACACACTAAAACAAGTAAAAGGTAAATTTCCTCAAATCGATGTTATCGTTGGAAACATTGCAACTCCAGAAGCAGCTAAATTTCTAGTAGAAAATGGTGCTGATGGGGTAAAAGTAGGAATAGGACCAGGTTCAATTTGTACAACTCGTATTGTAGCCGGTGTAGGTTTTCCTCAGTTTTCTGCAGTATTAGAAGTTGCCGCAGCTTTAAAAGGAACTGGAGTTCCCGTAATCGCTGATGGTGGAATTCGTTACACAGGTGATATTCCTAAAGCAATTGCAGCAGGTGCTGATTGCGTAATGCTAGGATCACTTCTTGCTGGAACTAAAGAATCTCCGGGAGAGACTATTATTTTCGAAGGTAGAAAATTCAAATCATACCGCGGAATGGGTTCTGTTGAAGCAATGGAAACGGGTTCTAAAGACCGTTACTTTCAAGATGTTGAAGATGATGTAAAGAAACTAGTTCCTGAAGGAATTGTAGGTCGTGTTCCTTACAAAGGAGAATTGAACGAAAGTATGTTACAATTCATTGGTGGTCTTCGCGCCGGAATGGGATACTGTGGGGCAAAAGACATTCCTACTCTACAAGAAACAGGACGTTTTATTCGTATCACTGCAAGTGGAATAAACGAAAGTCATCCACATAATGTTACTATTACTAAAGAATCTCCAAATTATTCAAGATAATTTAAGACAATAGCTCATATTAAAAAAGGCAAAAGTGATTCACTTTTGCCTTTTTTTCTTTTTATTCTTTAAACAATTCATTCATTAATTTATTATTACCTACGATCCATAAAATATCATCTTTTTGGAGAACAATACTAGATTCGGGATTCAGGAATCGTTGTCCATTACGTTCAATACCTACCAGAAGACCATTAGTTCGTTCCCTTAATTTTGATTGACCTACACTTACTCCAATAAATTCGGGGTTGTTAAGTTCTATTTGTTTTAATACGAGATCGTTGCTGGTTTTTTTAGGAACTTTAATTTCATTCGAGGATAAATAAGTAGAAAATTGTTCTACTTGTTCGTCAGTTCCAATTACACAAATTTCGTCTCCTGGAAACAAACGTTCTAATTTATTGGGTATTTGAATGGTTAATTCACCCCGTTTTATAAAGGCAATATTTATTCCTAAATCTTCTCTAACCTGAAGTTCACGAAGTGTTTTCCCCGCTAAACTAGACTCTTTGGCAATCTCAAAAGTAGACATATGTCCGTCCCACGGTGTCAAATTAGCATGACGACGGTCGACTTTCTTGGTCTCTCTATGGTTGAGGTTTTTTAGGAAATGATTTTCAATTTTGTGATACTGAGTATGCAATTTTTTTGGAAAAAAGAAATAAGTCGTTATAGCCACCACTAAGGCAAAAAATGCAATTATAGGGGAGAAGAAAATATTCAAAAGAAACCCAATATAAAATAAAGCAAGCCCCATCCTAAAGAAAATCATCATTAATATTGGACCTCTATATTTACGTTCTTTATACAAGGCATCCACTTGCTCAACTGCAACACGGCGTAGGGCTAGCGCCCATAAAAAAGGCGAAATAACAATAATTGTAATCAAAGCTGCGATAGCATTACCAAATTTGGAGTTCTCCACTAAGGGTAATATAAAGTTGGCTGACAACAGAATAATCGATGTAATGATTATAGTGTTTAAAACAATCTGGATCAAATAAGCACGTATTGCAATTTGCCATGTACTAACGGAGCGAATTGCTTGAGCATTTGTACTATATCGAGCTATTTTTTTAACCCATTTTTTAGGTAGTTTTCGTTCTAGTAGTTCTGAAAATGGAACGGCCATTTTTACCATAAAAGGAGTCGTAAAAGTAGTAATGGCAGATACCGCAACAACAATAGGATATAAAAAGTCACTCGTCACGTTCATTGACATTCCAAGAGTCGCTATGATAAAAGAAAATTCTCCAATTTGAGACAAACTCATTCCTGTTTGTACCGCCTGTTTTAAAGGTTGTCCAGATATAAGCGCACCAATAGTAGAACTGATGGACTGCCCAAAGATGGTTATGAAAGTTAAAATCAGTACTGGCACCGCATGCTCATATAGCATAACTGGATCGATAAGCATTCCCACAGACACAAAGAAAATCGCTCCAAATAAGTCTTTTACTGGTTTGACTAAATGCTCAATATGTTCCGCTTGCGTTGTCTCTGCGATAATAGATCCCATAATAAAAGCGCCTAAAGCAGGTGAGAAACCAACGTCTGAAGCTAAAATAACCATCATCAAACAAAGGGCAAGTGAGATAATCAACAGCATTTCATCTGTTAATAAAGGTTTTGCTTTTTTTAATAAGGATGGTATAAAGAAGATACCACCCATGAACCAGGCTGTCAAGAAAAAGATAAGTTTCAAAATCGACATTAATAGCTCTGTTCCTGAAAATTGCTGACTTACTGCGACAGTAGAGAGCAATACCATCATCAAAATGGCAACGATGTCTTGAACGATGAGCGAACCAATAACTATTCCGGCAAATTTCTTGGCCTTAACTCCCAGTTCGTCAAAGGTTTTTAAAATGATCGTTGTAGATGAAATAGAAAGTATAACCCCGAGAAAAATGGAATCCATTTGACTCCAGCCCATCCATTTACCAGCCAGAAAACCGACTAAAACCATCGTTATGATTTGGGTGACGGCAGTAATGGAGGCGGTACCTCCAACCCGCATCAATTTTTTAAAACTGAACTCCAGACCCAAACTGAACAGTAAGATGATAACTCCTATTTCTGCCCAAACCTCTACACTTTTGATATCTTTTACTGATGGAAAAAAATCGAAATGTGTCCCTGCCAGAAATCCCGCAATTAGATACCCTAGTACTAAAGGCTGTTTTAGTTTTTTAAATATTAAAACGGCAATACCGGCGGTCATAAGGATTAGTCCTAGATCACTGATTAATGGTTCTAAATGTGTTGTAGTTTCTGCTACTGTTGCTGCGACACTCATATTTTATTTTTGTAGCTATTCCAGTTTTGTATTGCAAAACGGGGCTAGTAAGATTTAGTTATGTATTTAAAATTTGTTTCAAAAAGCGTATTTAATTAAAGGGCTTAAAAAAAGCTATCGATAAAGATAGCTTTTTTTGTAGATTTTCAATTGATAACCGTTTATATGAGTTCACTTTTGCTAAATTCAAAAAAAGGCTAACATAGAATTTACTTTTTTTTAATTTAACTTCTAGATTCCCAAGAAATTACTTGGAGTGATTTGCATTAACTCTGCTCTTACTTCTTCTGAAACTTCTAAAGTGGCAATAAAACCATGAATTGCTTTTTTATCAATTGCTTCATTGGTTCTTGTTAATCCTTTCAATGCCTCGTAAGGGTTTGGATATGCTTCACGTCTTAATATCGTTTGAATAGCCTCAGCAACAACTGCCCAGTTTTTCTCTAGATCTTCGTGGAACTTAGACTCATTCAATAATAATTTGTTCAATCCTTTTAAAGTAGCTTCAAAAGCGATTATTGTATGTCCAATTGGCACACCTACATTTCTTAAAACAGTACTGTCAGTTAAATCACGTTGCAATCTTGATAACGGTAATTTAGCCGAAAGATGTTCGAAAATAGCATTTGCTATACCTAAATTCCCTTCTGAGTTTTCAAAGTCAATAGGGTTCACTTTATGCGGCATTGCTGAAGATCCTATTTCTCCCGCTTTGATTTTTTGTTTGAAATATTCCATTGAAACGTACGTCCATATATCTCTATCTAAATCAATGATAATGGTATTGATTCTTTTCAATGCATCAAAAAAGGCAGCAAAATGATCGTAATGCTCAATTTGTGTTGTTGGGAAAGAGTGGTGTAAACCTAAAATATCCTCAACAAAGTTTCCGCCAAATTTTTTCCAGTCAATTTGTGGATAAGCCACATGATGTGCATTGTAGTTTCCTGTTGCTCCACCAAATTTGGCTGCAAAAGGAATATTGAATAACAAACGCATCTGCTCTTCTAATCGTTCCACAAAAACACCAATTTCTTTACCTAAACGAGTAGGAGATGCGGGTTGTCCGTGTGTTCTTGCTAACATTGGGATATCTTTCCATTCTACACTTAAATCTTTCAATTTTGAAGTTAAAGTGATCAATGAAGGCATATATACTTTTTCGAAAGCCTCTTTTGTAGAAAGTGGAATCGCTGTATTGTTTATATCTTGTGAAGTCAACCCAAAATGGATGAATTCTTTGTATTGTGATAGTCCTAATTTTTCAAAAGCGTCTTTGATGAAGTATTCAACCGCTTTAACATCGTGATTGGTTACTTTCTCCGTTTCTTTGATCCAAAGCGCATCTTCAGTTGAGAAGTTCTTGTAAATGTTACGTAAACTTTCGAATAAATCTGGGTTTACACCTTTAAGTTGTGGCAAAGGAATCTCGCACAAAGCAATGAAATATTCGATTTCAACTAATACGCGGTATTTGATTAATGCTTCTTCAGAAAAAAAAGGAGCTAAAGAAAGAGTCTTGTTTCTATATCTTCCGTCAATTGGAGAAATAGCATTCAATTCGTTTAAAGTAGTCATTGTTGTGTTATTTGTTCGAAAGCCACAAATATAAACCTTTAGAAGCAATTTCGAAAAGGATTGTTTTTTAAATAAACCGAAGAAGCTCCTTTTTTAATAGTTTCATTCCTTCAGATGCCACTTCTGGAAAAACTTGCAACGGATTTCTGAGATTTGGGATCTTAATTGGTTTCGGGTCGATGTAATAGATGGGAGTTTTAGAATTGGTAAAATCAATCAATCCTGCCGCAGGATAAACTTGAAGTGAAGTTCCAATAACTGCAAAATAATCCGCAGTTTCAGTAAGGGAAATTGCCTCATCCAGTGCTGGGACTTCTTCGCCAAACCAAACAATATGAGGACGTAATTGATTTTGATCAGTATCAAAGTCACCAAAATTCAAATCTTCTTTCCAATCTAGAATAAAATTTGGGTTGACTGTACTTCTGACTTTCAGTAATTCGCCGTGCAAATGCAGAACATTAGTACTTCCGGCACGTTCATGTAAATCATCCACATTTTGAGTTATTATTTGTACTTCAAAATGAGACTCTAATTCCGCTAGAATCTGATGACCTAAGTTTGGGTTTACTTCCTTGAGCTGTTTTCTCCTTTGATTATAGAAATCCATTACCAAAGCGGGGTTTTTATACCATCCTTCTGGCGTGGCGACATCCAATACATTATGACCTTCCCAAAGTCCATCACTGTCGCGAAAAGTTTTTATACCACTTTCGGCACTAATACCAGCACCCGTTAAAACCACTAATTTCTTTTTCATCATTATTATGTTGTTTTGTCACTAATCTACAAATTTACTATAAATCCGTTTTCAAACTGCCGTTAAATGAAATTGTAAAAAAAAATGGACGCAGATGATTCGGATTTAAACGGATTGTCGCAGATTTTTAATCCTTTAAAAAAATAAATCTGTGGATCCGTGGCTGTAGTTCTTTAACTAATAAATTTGTGAATTAGCGGTAGATTTTTCTTTTTTACTATTTTTGCCAAAAAAGCTTCACAATGATTGATGTTGATTACCTTAATTTCCTTGAAAACATTCTAACAGACAACCGAAAAGAGAAATTCCTAAAAGTATTAGAAAACAGAACCAATCATTTTACTATTGCTGTCGAAGATATTTTTCAGATGCACAATACAAGTGCAGTGATGCGCAGTTGTGAAGTTTTCGGAATTCAAGAACTCAATGTCATTGAGCAACGCTACGGAAAAAGTATCGATAAGGAAATTGCTATGGGAGCCCAGAAATGGGTCGATATCAACACCTATGATAGTATTACGGACTGTGTAGATACTTTAAAAAATAAAGGCTACCAAATCATCGCTACAACACCTCATGATACTGATTGCTTGATGGATGATTTTGATATAACAAAACCAAGTGCTTTGTTCTTTGGGACAGAGAGAGACGGATTGTCTGAAGAAATTTTACTGCGTGCCGATGGTTTTCTTAAAATTCCTATGGTAGGATTTACAGAGAGTTTGAATATTTCAGTTTCCGCAGCTATTATCATTCAAAATTTAACTAACAGATTACGTAACTCTGATATCGATTGGCATTTATCCGAAGAGGAAATTTTAATCAAGCGCCTGGCTTGGGCCAAAAACTCTATAAAAGATATCAAACGAATTGAAGCGCGCTATTTTGAGGAAAATCCAAGGTAGTGTAACTGCTTGTGCCTCTGAGAGTAGAAATTTTGCCATCGTTTAAGTCTTTGCTAGTAAGGACTTTTGCACAATGTGGCAAAAGCAATCACATTCAGTGCTTGTGACTTTGGGCCAAGATTACAAATTCGTGTACCCGAGTTTTTGTGCTGCAAAAAAAGGTATGCAAAGTACTGTTTGTCTTATGTAAGGATGAGTACATACAGCTATGAGCAGTCACTTATTGTTTGTTTTCTTCGTGGATTACTAATTTTAAAGAATTAATATAATCTGTATCAAATTCTATAACTCTTATTTTATTTAGTTTAAAATTCATTTCACCTTCAAATTTTCCTTCTGGTCCTAAAAAATCGATTATCAATTCTTTTTCATTTAGTTCTAGAAGTCTACCAAGATAAACTGCCTTGTCAGATTTTTTTGCAATTTGAAAAATTTCATGCCTCATTGCCAGAAAATTTATAATTGAAGGCAAATCTGTAAGAGGAATAATTTCTTCAGCACTTGTTTTTAAACCCTTAAGCTTAATTACTCTCTCTGTGAATTCATAATCTTCATCTTGAATAATCGACTTTACATTTTTATTTTTCAAAATGGTGTAGCCATCAATGATAAAATCAAATGGATTGTTTTTTAGCAAGATCCAATCTTCGGTCCAGTCAATTAAAAAACCAGTAAAGACTTCTTTCTTATCTTCAAATACTATTGATATTAATTGGCGCAAATATTTTTCCATGATGTTTTTTAGTTTCGAGAACAATTTGCTGTCACTTTTAGCGCAGGTCTAGCAATTTGCGGGTTTTAAAAACGAGTACTTTCGTTTAAACGAAAATACAAAATAAATCGTCTTGGTCACGATAAATAATGGATTACAAATATAAATAGTAATAAGACTTTTTTAATAAACCGCGTAACAAACGCCACGTTTTGTTTTCTAATCAAAGTAGGTACTTGTCGCAGGCGAGCACCAGAGGGTATTCCAATTTCGGCAAACAGCCATGTGTATTTTGCACTACAAGTAAGATAAAAGTACTTTACTAACCATATATAATAGGATTATATTGACAAAGGATTAAAAAAAAGAGAAGCGGAACATATCGGCTTCTCTTTTTTTAAATTACATACACTGACACTTTGATAAAGGAGAGCGATTAAATTTGATTACTTCCAGTTAACATTTAGCTCTGCCCATTCTTTTGCAGACATTGTCTCTATTCCTTTCTGAAAATTGAATGTTTTATCCAAACTCCAAGAGACGCCTGCTCCATTACCAAAAATATGTCGGTACTTGTTAACAAAATTATCCGGATCATTTTTTAACTCATCATCTAATTCACTCATATTTGAAACTTTGCGATTATATTTTTCACCCGACAAAGATTCTGCAATATCAGCTAATTGTCCATATGTCAATGTGTCGCCTCCGATATACACAATGCTGTCTTCAATTACCGGCTCACTGAAAAATATCTCTGCTGTAAGTTTTCCGATATCTTCAGGAGTAGTTACCGTCACAGCAGTATCCCAGCTGCCTAAAGCATTTACAGACTTAGTTTCTAAATCTAGAACACCGAAAAAAGGCTCAAATAAGTAGCTTGTAAATAAGCCAGTAGAAATAATGACCCACTTGGTTGCTTTTTGCGATCGTAAAAGTTCTCGTACATCGAGTTGCTCATCAAAAAGATCTTGTGCGCTACCGCGACCAATTACCTCAAAGTCAACCCCGAATTGCCAAGGAAAATACCGTTTAACACCAGCTAAAAGTACGGCTCGCGTGAGTTTGAGCTGAAATCCACCAGCACCACTACCGTAACCTGTGCAAGAAACAAGCGTATCAAATTCTTTGAAAATTTGAATCAGTTCTGATGAAGGAGCTGTGAGATCTCCTGCTAGCAATTCTACTCCTAAAGCCTTAAGCTCGTCAATTTTGGTTTTTTTTTCAATATCTGTTGAATTTATGGTAGACTGACGAAGAAGTACTGTGATTTTTGTATTGGGTTCATTTTTTGCCTTTCTTACCAAATTGCGTATTACGGGCATTCCTAATTGGCCCGCTCCTAATACTAAAATTGATGTATTTTTCATTTTAAAATTTTTATTTTATTGTCATCTAGCTATCTTCTAAATGACTTATATAGGCAAAGATAAAGCATTCAAATGTTGTTTACAATGAGACACTTACAGGTGTGTAAGTTACCTTCAGGTTAGTTATTTGTAGATAAGCCTATTGAATTTCATATAATTTAAAACTGGCTAATTATCCTAATCGGAAACGCATCTTATGTATAATAATTATCGTGAATTTAAAACCTCATTGATAAATTGTAGTACCTTTAAAAATTATACTTTTTTAATTATTAAAAGATGGATAGCTATATAGTTGATGATAAACTCAAAAAGGCCTGGGGTGATATATGCAAGGTACTGAACAAAGATCAGGATGATCTTAAAAGAGATATATTAAATCATGTTGGTAATAAATGGTCCTTATTTATCATACATGATTTGGGAGTGGATGGACGAATGCGTTTTTCTAAATTACAGCAGCAAATAAATGGTATAAGTCAAAAGATGTTAACCAAATGTCTCCGCGAACTGGAACGGGACGGATTGATAAGCCGAAGTGTTTATCCCGAAGTACCCCCAAGAGTCGAATATGAATTGACACATTTAGGTAAAGATTTGCTTGTTCTTGTGACGCCATTATGGTCTTGGATTGCCGTCAATATTAACGATTTCCATGATGCGCGTAGCAAATATATTAAATAGAAATTCAGTTTAAAATAAGAACTGAAAATGAATCAATAATTAATGTAATAATTTAAACTTATTTTCAGCGGTTTGCTGCTTTGAGATGAAGGGGAAATCGTAACCGCTAATTTTTTGGCTTAACGAAAACTTTATGCGAAACGATAATTCCACTAAAACACCACTATATCAGAACAGCGTTTATTGGCTGGCATTTTATTCATTGTTTTGTTCAATAATAGTAAAACCAGCTTTTAAAAACATTTCAATTTTCCATAAAGATTCTTCTACCTTCCATTTCTTTGCTCGAAATTTTGTTGAAGAAATATCTTGTCTTATTTTGCTGATTTCTTTTTTTGCTTTTTCACTTTGTTTTTTTGTTCTATTAGAGGTTTACTGTCCCATATTTCCACCTTTTTCCAATTCTCTATTAGTTTTATTATACTTTCTCTTTCTACTTGCTTTTGTCTTTCCCATTCAATATTGTTCTTCTTTAGAATTTCTCCAAGTAAAGCTTCGCGGATAGGGTGTAAGAACCTTTTGTTTTTTCCTCTAGAACCAGTTAATTTTAAAGTTATTTGTTCATTTAACCATTTGCCAAGATTGGTTTTTTGTCTAGGAATAGTATTAGTATTTTCTGTATCTTCATAATATTCATCTAATTCTAATAATCGATCTGTCCATTTTTCATCATTTGCAGTACTTATGACACCAAAATTATCGGGAACTTCCCAAAGATAATTTATAGATTTCATTTTTTCTTCCTCATAATTGCAGTCCCATGTTGGTGTGTCTAAATTATTTCTTCTTCTTTTTTGTCTAACACACCAAGAACCTAATTCATAATATGGAGATAATTTATTTTTCGTATTTGGAACATATGTAAAATTTAAATGCTGTTGTTCTTTTTTCTTAAATTCCAATAATTTGTCAAAATTACTGTTCCATATAAACCTTATTTGAGCTTCTTGAGCATTTCCGAAAGGGAATCCTGCATCTTTTAATTGGCTAGCTAATTCATAGGGAAGTATATCTTCTCTAATTAAATCTTTCATTCTTCGATACCAATTATATAAATCTTTTTCTTCTGTGTTTTTATTTACTGCTCCAGTACTTTTTACATTTAATTTGTAGCTTTTATATCTTTCAAGGAAAATTGGAAAAATGTCAAAATCATTTTGACTTAATGAAACTTTTTTGTTAGAAAGCAAATTATTGGGTTCAACTCCATTGCCAAATTCATTTTCATAAAATTCATTTATGACGAACTTTTCATTTGGGTTTTCCCCATCATTTGATTGTACTTCACTTCCAAATTTTAATTGAGAATATAACAATCCCATTGTGTCATATTTTTCAATTAATTCTTTGTCTAACTTGAATAGGTTTTTGTTAGTTAAATTTATGATGTCTTCAAAATATGTTTTAATATCATTTAATAACTTTTCACCTTGTTTATCTGTTTCAGTTCTATAATCTAATTGAATATTTGCTTCAATATTGCTTAAAAAACCAGAGTTTGTCAAGTTAGTGGAGCCTATAATTATACGAGAATGTGTTTTACCTTCAAATAAAAAAAGTTTGGGATGATATGTAACATATTCTTCATTTTGATGATAAATATATGTTTCAATATTATTTTCAAGAAGCATTTCCAAAGATTGTTTAGAAGTTCCTTTATTATCATCTCCAACGAAAAAAGTTATTTTTTTATTTTTTGCTTCTTTTAAAAATGGAAGTAATTTATTTACTCCTGATAATGCAGTAAATGCCACAAAAGCAATAAAATTGTCAAAATGATTACTTTTTAAAGATGTCGCAATCTGGTCACCAACGTTTAATTTATTTTTTTTGTTAAGTCCGTGACCTATGAAATCTATCTGCATAATTTCAATTTAGTTTATTGTTATACAGTAAGTTGTGTTATGCTTTTCATCAACTAGTATATAGGTCTGACTCAAGTCAGCCTTTCTCTATTATAAAACATATAAATTAATTACCGAAAATACTGACTAATATTTTTTGATAATTAACTCGTCCTCAAAGATGAATGTTTTTTGTTTTGTATCCTTACGGGAAACCACAACTTGCTGCTTTTTAGCACAAAACACCTAGCCTTGACAGCAGTGAAAAGCCTATGCAGTCGTAAAACCGCATTTTTCTAGTGGAGGCAGAGCGACCAAAGGAAGCTCCTGCCAGCGCTTAGAAAAAGGGTTTGAAGGCCAATAGCTTGCAACGTATGGCGGGAATAGCTTCCAAAAAAAATCCCCAACTACTTTCGTAATTGAGGAATTTAATTTTATTAAGAAATGTGACTTTATTAGTTCACAATAACCCATTGCCCTGAAGCGATTAGGCTTTCGGCTTTTTTGTATTTCATTTCTTGAGTTTGTCCGTTTGCCACGTTTTGAATCGTTACGTTGTCGTTACGGTTAATTTTTGGCATATCTCTCACCACAGTTTCGGTAACTTGACGTTGCTGAGTTTGTGCTGCTTCACGGTTATCTGCTTCACTAGATCCTATTTCGTCTTTTGAAGTTTTATAATCTTCTTTCTGTACTACTTCTCTAGCTTCTTCAATTTCTGGTGCGCTTTGTTGTGGCAAGTCCCCTTTGAATAGGAATGAAATCACTTCTTTGTTTACACCATTCAACATAGCGTTAAATAAATTAAAAGCTTCAAATTTGTAAATTAGCAAAGGATCTTTTTGTTCGTGAACAGCCAGTTGAACTGATTGTTTCAACTCATCCATTTTGCGTAAATGCTTTTTCCAAGCTTCATCAACAATTGATAAGGTGATGTTTTTCTCAAAATCAGCCACTAATTGTTTACCCTCAGTTTCGTACGCTTTTTTCAAGTCAGTTACCACGCTCAATGATTTTACACCATCAGTAAATGGAACTACGATTCGTTCGAATTGGTTGTTTTTGTCTTCGTATATGTTTTTGATGATTGGGAAAGCCTCTCTTGCGCTGCGTTCCGTTTTCTCACTGTAATATTTCAAAGCTTCTTTGTATACTTTTCCTGTTAACTCTATTTCAGTTAATTTCAAGAAATCGCTTTCAGATACTGGAGAAGTGATAGAGAAATAACGAATAAGGTCAAATTCAAAGTTTTTGAAGTCATTGTTTGCTTTTGTGTCTTGAATAATCAATTCACAAGTATCATACAACATGTTTGCAATATCTAATTTCAAACGCTCTCCAAACAAGGCGTGACGACGACGTTTGTAAACTACTTCACGTTGTGCATTCATTACATCATCATACTCTAATAAACGTTTACGAACACCAAAGTTGTTTTCTTCTACTTTTTTCTGTGCACGTTCGATGGATTTAGTCATCATTGAATGTTGGATTACTTCTCCTTCTTCTAGTCCCATTCTGTCCATTACTTTGGCTACTTTTTCAGAACCGAACAAACGCATTAGGTTATCTTCAAGAGAAACATAAAATTGAGAACTTCCAGGATCACCTTGACGGCCAGCACGACCTCTCAACTGTCTGTCTACACGACGTGAATCGTGACGTTCTGTACCTACAATTGCAAGTCCACCCGCTGCTTTCACTTCTTTAGATAATTTAATATCCGTTCCACGACCAGCCATATTAGTAGCAATAGTAACTACTCCAGGTTTTCCTGCATCTTCAACAATTTGAGCTTCTTGTTTGTGCATTTTTGCATTCAATACATTGTGCGCAACACCTCTCATTTTTAACATTCGGCTTAACAATTCCGAAATATCAACTGAAGTCGTTCCAATAAGAACTGGTCTTCCTGCATTTGATAGAACAGTTACATCTTCAATTACAGCGTTGAATTTTTCACGAGTCGTTTTATAGATAAAATCCTCTTTGTCTTGTCTTGCCATTGGTCTGTTAGTAGGAATTTCTACTACATCCAATTTGTATATTTGCCATAACTCACCAGCTTCAGTAACCGCAGTTCCTGTCATACCAGCTAGTTTGTTGTACATTCTGAAATAGTTCTGTAAAGTTACCGTTGCAAATGTTTGAGTTGCAGCTTCAATTTTTACATTTTCTTTAGCCTCGATAGCCTGGTGTAATCCGTCAGAATAACGACGACCATCCATGATACGTCCTGTTTGTTCATCGACAATCATGATTTTATTGTCCATGATTACATACTCAGTATCTTTTTCAAAAAGGCTATACGCCTTCAAAAGTTGTGTTAACGTATGAATACGTTCACTTTTTATTCCAAAATCTTGGAACAATTTTTCTTTTTCTTCTGCTTCTGCGTCTTTATCTAATTTTTTCTTTTCAATAGCTGCAATTTCAGTTCCGATATCTGGAAGGACGAAAAAGTCAGCATCAGTATCTCCTGAAAGGAATTGGATTCCATTGTCAGTCAATTCAACCTGATTGTTTTTTTCTTCAATTACAAAATACAAGGCTTCGTCAATTTTATGCATTTCGCGATTGTTGTCTTGCATGTATTGATTTTCTGTTTTTTGAAGTAGTTGTCTGATTCCTTCTTCACTCAAAAACTTAATCAACGCTTTGTTTTTTGGAGCACTTCTGTAGGCTCTTAAAAGCAAGAAACCACCTTCTTTGGTTTTTCCTTCTTTGATCATTTTTTTGGCCTCAGATAAAAATCCATTTGCTAACTGACGTTGCAAAGCCACTAAGTTTTCGATTTTTGGTTTCAACTCATTAAACTCATGACGATCTCCTTGTGGTACTGGACCAGAGATAATCAATGGTGTTCTAGCGTCATCAATCAATACAGAATCGACCTCATCGACAATTGCATAATTGTGTTTTCTTTGAACTAAATCGTTAGGTGAATGGGTCATGTTATCTCTTAAATAATCAAAACCGAATTCATTATTCGTTCCATAAGTGATGTCTGCATTGTAAGCTGCTTTTCTTCCTTCAGAACTTGGTTGGTGATTGTCAATACAATCAACAGTCATTCCGTGGAATTCAAATAAAGGCGCTTTCCATGTACTATCACGTTTAGCTAAGTAATCATTTACGGTTACTAAATGCACACCGTTTCCAGTTAAAGCATTCAGGTACAACGGCAATGTTGCTACTAAGGTTTTTCCTTCACCCGTTTGCATCTCTGCAATTTTCCCTTCATGAAGCACCATTCCACCAATTAATTGGACATCATAGTGAATCATGTCCCAAGTAATTTCTTTTCCGGCAGCATTCCATTTGTTTTGCCAAACAGCATCGTCTCCATCAAGAGACACATAAGGTTTGATTGCAGAAAATTCTCTGTCTTTAGGAGTTGCAGTTACTCTTATTTCTGAGTTGTCTTTGAATCGTCTTGCTGTTTCTTTTACAACTGCAAAAGCTTCAGGAAGAATTTCAAGTAATGTTTTCTCAGATAATTCGTATGCTTCTTTTTCTAAGGCATCAATCGATACATAAATATCTTCACGCTGGTCAATGTCTTCAATCCCTTCAACATCTTTCTTAAGAGTGGCGATTTTAGCATCAATCCCTGCGCGGGCAACTTGTAGCTGATCTTTGAAGAAAAAAGTACGTGCCCTTAATTCGTCATGTGACAATGCAATTAAATTACTTTCAAAAGTTTTAATTTTGTTTAAGTAAGGCTGTAAAGCCTTAACATCTTTCTCGGATTTATCCCCGACAAAGGCTTTAAGAATGCTATTTATGAAACTCATAATATGTTTGTATTTCTATTTATTTTAAAATGTAAATTTAACCAAAAAAAAAGCCTCTTCTGAGACTTTTTCTTTGCTTGTTCTTTAATATTCATCCTCATTCCAAAGATAATCTTCGTCTGTAGGATAATCTGGCCAAATTTCTTCCATTGATTCGTATATCTCGCCTTCGTCTTCGATAGATTGTAGATTTTCTACTACTTCTAAAGGAGCTCCTGCACGTATAGCGTAATCAATAAGTTCGTCTTTGTTAGCAGGCCACGGTGCATCACTTAAATAGGATGCTAATTCTAATGTCCAATACATCTTTTGTCGATTTAGTTTTGTGCAAAAATAATTTTTTTACTGAAAAAGACAAGTAAAAATCTATTTATTTTATAAAAAAGTTAAGAACGTGCTTTTTTTAGTGTCCAGTATTCGGTTTTTTAGTGTTCAGTTTGCCACTGCTTACTATTTTTCTGCTAACTGGTTACTTGCGCGGAATCCATTGAACTTCCTCGGCTTTCAAATCATGAGACAACTTTCGTGCCAATACAAAAAGATAGTCAGAAAGTCGGTTCAAGTACTTGATCGCATTTTCAGCGACAGCTTCATTATGGTTTAAATGGACCGCCAATCGTTCGGCACGACGGCAAACACAGCGAGCAATATGACAATATGACACTGTTGTGTGTCCGCCAGGTAAAACAAAATGAGTCATTGGAGGTAGTTCGTTTTCCATGCTGTCGATTTCATTTTCCAATAATTCAATATCGCTCTCAATAATTCCTAATTTCTGTAATCTAAGTTCGCCGCTTTTCAGCACTTCCTTTTCGGGCGGAGTGGCAAGTATAGCACCAATTGTAAACAAACGATCCTGTATTTCTACAAGGATGTCTTTATAATGGGTATTCATATCTTGATCGCGAACAAGTCCTATGTAAGAATTCAATTCGTCTACAGTTCCGTAACTCTCAATTCTAATATGGTCTTTTGGAACTCGTGTGCCGCCAAATAATGAGGTAGTCCCTTTATCTCCGGTTTTAGTATATACTTTCATTTTGATTTTATTTTTTTATTCGTGGATTTTGTCAAAGTTGTGCAAACTTACTTTATTAAATCTACTATTGCGCTAACAAAACGTTTCAACGAACCTTCACTTAGATTAAAATATAAATCAGGTTCAATGCATTCCACTTCCATAAGGTGTAGTTCATTTTCTATTATGATGCCATCTACTCTGGCGTATAATAGGTCTCCAGTAAAAGTTTTGACAATTTGTTGTGCTTTTTCGATTAACTCAACGTTTGGCTGCACCAAAGTATATTGACCACCAAACTGGACTTGAATTCTAAAATCTCCGGCTGTTGGTTTCTTATTGACAGCATGCGAGAACTTTTTATTAACGAAGATAAAGGAAGTTTCACCCAAAGTTTGAATTTCAGGCATAAACTCTTGCAGTAGCAGTTCTTTTTGGGAAGCTATGTTTTTGTACTCGGTATTGATTTTTTCTATATCAGCTAACTCAAAGACTTCCGTTTGATAGGAGCCTGCCGAAAAGGCTGGTTTTATGACGGCTTTTTTCCAATGAGAAGGCATTATTTTATGAAGGTCAAGCTGGCTCGTTTTATCTATAAAAACGGTGGGAAGGATTTTGACACCCTGATTTTCCATTTCGCGTAAATAAAACTTGTGTTTGTTTTTTTTGATGATATCAATGGAATTGAGAGTCTTAATTCCCAATTGGTCGATGTGATCTAGCCAAACGTTGAATTTAGCTTCTTTTTCAAAATAATCCCAGGTATTGCGAAAAATCAAATAATCAAAATCGTTCCAATCTACATTTTTGTCGTCCCAAATCGCGGCCGTGGCTGTAATGTTAACTTTGGCTAATTCCGGAATTAATAGTTGGTCATATTTGGTTAATTCGGGAAGCTTTTCGCAGGTCAGTAAAGCGATTTTCATTTTCGGATATTTTATTTTGGTATTTTAAATAGTTGGGTAGTGGATGTTCATGAAGCACATTAGCTGTGGCGTATCCCTATTCTTTTTTATTAAAAAGAATAGGGATACTGGCAAATAGCCCATAGCGGCTCTCTAAAAAAGTTATTTACTGATGTCGCTTTCTACCATACCGTCACGCAAACGGATTATTCTGTGGGCATAAGCAGCAATTTCCTCCTCATGTGTTACTAATATAACGGTATTGCCATGCGCGTGAATGTCATTAAAAAGCTTCATGATTTCTACGGAAGTCTTAGTGTCCAAATTTCCTGTAGGTTCATCAGCTAAGATAATAGAAGGTTTATTGACCAAGGCTCTTGCGATAGCCACACGCTGTCGTTGTCCACCAGAAAGCTGGTTGGGCTGATGATCCATTCTATCCTCAAGATTTACTTGTGTAAGCACTTCAGCGGCGCGAGCACTCCTTTCGGATTTTGAATATCCGGCATATATCATTGGTAAAGCTACATTATCTAATGCTGTGGTGCGAGGTAACAAATTAAAAGTTTGAAAAACAAAGCCTATCTCTTTGTTGCGTATTTCTGCTAGTTCATCATCTTTCATCTTACTGACGTCTTTACCATTAAGGATGTAAGTTCCAGATGTAGGTGTGTCTAAACAACCCAAAAGATTCATCAGAGTTGATTTTCCTGATCCAGAAGGTCCCATAAGGGCAACGTATTCGCCTTTATTTATTTCTAAGTCAATTCCTTTGAGAACATAAACGATTTCGTTTCCAAGAACAAAATCTCTTTTGATATTGGCAATTTTTATTAATGGGTTTGACATTGGTATTTTCAATTGATGAATTATAGTTTTTGAATTTTAAAAGTACAAAAGACTTTTGAATTAGAGATAAGTTGTTTGAAATACATTTTCGTTACAATAATAACTGAGATATCAGTCTTTTGATTTTCGGTTTGGCCTGCTTTCAATGCAAAGATTGTGCTTTTTGGCATTATGTCCGTTTTCTATACAGCAAACTTCAAAATAAGGTCTTATAAGATTTTGTATGTTTGTTATAAAATTTACATACGATTGGTAATTTTATCACAATTTATTTAATTTATTATAACATTCACACATTTATATTGACAAATGCGTAATGAATGGTACATTTGTCTGATAATAATAAATAAACCAATAATTATGAAAAATAGAATTTTTATTTTAGGAATGGCAGTTACTGCCTTAGGATTTACATCATGTCAAGGTGAAAAGGAAAAAGAAGCAGAGAAAACAATAGACACTTATACTGTTTATGTGGATTCTGTAAGTAGTGTTCCGGCAGAAGACGCTAAAGAGAACTGGCAATCAATTGAAGCAACTTACGAATTGAAAAGCAGCCAAGCTGAAACAGCGATGTCAGATCTAAAAGACGATGAGAAAGCAAAAGAAAAAGTAGAAGCAAGTAAAGCAAAATATGCAGCATTAAAAGCGGCAATGGAAGCTGAGATGGCGGCTGCACAACCAAGTTCTAAACAAGCAATGAGAAATGAATTGTTTGGTGAAGGGAAAATTGGCGAAGACATGAATTTTGACTGGGTTAACGCGGCTAATATCCATAACGTTTACCAACAGTTTGTACATACTGTAGAAAATAACAAAGATGCATATTCTCGTGAAGACTGGGATGAAATCAAATTAATGTACGAAGCATTGGATAGCAGAAAAAACACTGTTGAAAAAGAAGGATTGACTTCTGAAGATAACAGAAAAATTGCTGCGTTAAAATTAAAATTCGCTCCAATGTATACACTGAACAGAATGGGAGCTAAATCTGAAGAGATGGAAGCTGCTAAAAAATAAGAATTAAATAGTTTGAATTTAAAATGACAGTCAGCAATGGCTGTCATTTTTTTTGTTCTATATATTTCTTATTTCATTAACGGATCTGCAAATTAATAGGGATATAGTCTAGTTTGATATTTTATAAATCGCCATAGTATCTTTCAAAATGGCATCAAAGTTGATTTTTAGATCTATTAATTCTCCTGTATGAATGTCAAAAATCCATCCATAAACTTTTAAATTACGTTCGTTGTTTGCTTTTTGAACTTCGGCAGTTTTAATGACATTTATGCATTGCTCTTGGACATTTAGTTCAACTAATCTGTTATATTTTTCTTTTTCATTTGTTATGGAGTCAAGCTCTTTCCTGTGAATTCGATAAACATCACGAATATTTCTGAGCCAGGGATTTAAAATTCCTAAATCAGATTGTTGCATTGCTGCCTTTACGCCTCCACATCCATAGTGACCGCAAACGACAATATGATTTACTTTAAGATGCATGACCGCATAATTGATAACTGACATCGAATTGAGATCCGTATTTGGTACCATATTCGCAATGTTCCGGTGTACAAAAACGTCTCCTGGTTGCAATCCCATAAGTTCCTCTGCAGAAACGCGACTATCAGAACAGCCAATGTATAGAAATTCAGGAGATTGTCCTTTGGCTAGTTTGTCAAAATAATTTTCGTCAATCTGAAGTTGTTTGGCAATCCAATTGCTATTGTTTTCGAAAATTTGTTTGATATCCATAAGGTAGTTTTAAAATTTGAAGAAATAAATTTATGCTCTGATTATAAAATGCTCTTTTTGCTGCTCATATCTGAAGAAAACCAATCCCCATTGAAAAGTATCAATGCTAACGGTAACCTTCGGGTGGTTTTTTATCATTTCCCAAGCTTCTTCCATATCAGACGACCAATGGATGTCATCGAAAATCCAAACTGTTTCGTTAGTGATGGTCGGAAGCAATAAATCGAAGTATCCTAAGGTGGCTTTTTTTGAATGATTACCGTCGAAATAAACGAGTCGAAAGCTTAAAGTCGAAAGTTTAAGGTCGCTCAAATAATGGTTGAATTCCGTTACAACAGAGTTTATATTCGAGAATTTAAATTGCTCAAATTGAGTTTGGGCGACTTTGGTAGTTTCGAGACAGCCTTCCAGCGTAGTTATTTGTGATTTAGGATTTCCCAAGGATAGCGCGGCAGTAGCCAGTCCTAGTGAAGTCCCAATTTCTAATATTGATTCTGGTTGAAAATAAGAAGTGATTCTAAATAACAATTTGGCTCTTTTGGGAGAAATCCCTGCTGTTTTTGCTATTTGGGTAATTTGTCTTGTATTTGATTTGAAAACTTTTGATCCGGCACCAAAATCAGTAACGTTAATCGCTTTTTTATTTTGCAAAAGAAAATCTCTGTATTCCTTTAAAATGGAATATTCTGGTTTTGGCTTCTTGTCATAAAAGCATTTGGTAATCAAGGTGAACACAAAAGGCGAATGAACAGCATGCTCATTTTTAGAATGCCAAAGGAACTTCAAGTACGATTTTATTTGGAAAAACATATTTTTTTAAGCTTCAAAAAAGGTAAAGGTACAAAGTTTATGATTTATAGTACGTTCAGTTTTTAAGTTTAAATATACTTATCACTTCAAAAATTTATGTCACTTCAAAAAAAACTATATTTGCGCTCTAAAAATTAATAGCCATACAATTTCAGAAGATGATGAACGAAGAACAAATAGATGAAGGAGTAATCACATCGGAAGAAATTAACCGTTGCATTGCAATTCTCTCGCAATTAAATACGGACACCGATCAAATATTTGATATTCCAAAAGAACAAAGAACTGCGCTAATCAAAGCAGCAGGTCAATTTTCAAGACCAGATCGTGATGAACTTTCCCGCAGAAAGAAAGATGGGAAAGTGGCTGCCAAACGGAAAATGGAGAAGCGTGATCGTACGGCCCGCAAGGAAACCGGAATACGTCATGCACGTGAAGCCAGTATTTTTATGGCACCAAAACTGTTGGCTATGTCCGATTTAGCTCTCAAAGAACAACAAGAATTAGAGACTCCCAGAAATTGCTACGTCTGTAAAACGGAGTTTACTAAAATGCATCACTTTTACGATACTATGTGCACGGATTGCGGTGATTTTAATTATGCGAAACGTTTTCAAACTGCTGATGTAAAAGGGCAGGTAGCCGTTATTACAGGCTCTCGTCTTAAAATTGGATATCATATAACCTTGATGTTGTTGCGCGGTGGAGCGACGGTTATTGCAACTACACGCTTTCCAGTAGACTCGGCATTGCGTTTTGGGCAAGAACCTGATTTTATGGATTGGGGACATCGCCTGAAAATTCACGGATTAGATTTACGACACATTCCTAGTGTGGAGATTTTTTGCAATTTTATTGAGCAAAAATACGAGCGACTTGATATTCTTATTAATAATGCGGCACAAACAGTAAGACGTCCTGCAGGTTTCTATACGCACATGATGGAAAATGAAGAGCGAGCAATTAGCTCTTTGCCTAAACAGGCACAAGAATTACTGTTAGATCACGCCAATTGTTTGGATGAATTAAAAGTATTGACCTCTGGAGCTTCTTCTAATCAAAATATGCCGGTGACTTGGCACGGTCCTGAACCTGGAATTGGTTTAAGGGCTTCCGCCAAATTATCCCAGATTCCGTATTCCTTTGATAATGCGTTGGTGGCGACGGAAGTTTTCCCAGAAGGCGAACTCGATGCTGACTTGCAGCAAGTAGATTTACGAAAAACCAACAGCTGGCGTTTGAAATTAGGCCAAATAGAAACGACTGAAATGATTGAAGTGCAGTTGGTGAATTCCGTTGCTCCTTTTGTGCTGTGCAACAGACTATCGGAAGTGATGAAGAAAGATAATACGGGACAAAAACACATTATAAACGTTTCGGCAATGGAAGGGAAGTTCCATCGCTTTTTTAAAGAAGCTAGACATCCACACACTAATATGGCGAAAGCCGCTTTGAATATGCTTACACATACTGCTGCAGGGGAATTGGCGAAAGCTGGAATTTTCATGAATGCAGTTGATACAGGTTGGGTAACCGATGAAGATCCTGCAGAACTGGCAAAAAAGAAACAGGAAATGGAAGATTTTCAACCGCCGCTTGATATTGTTGATGGTGCGGCACGGGTTATGGACCCTTTATTTGACGGCATCAATACTGGAAAACATTGGTGCGGAAAATTCCTGAAAGACTATAATCCTATTCCTTGGTAAGAACTATAAAGTTTATAAAATTAAAAACCACAACTCGAACTAAATCTGTTGTGGTTTTTTTTCTGCTTTTATGTCTAAAACTCCAATTTCTTGAATACTGTTTTAGTATCGGTATCAACTTTAAACTTTTGACAAGAGTAAAATTTGACTTTAGGTTAACTAATTAAGAGGTAGCTAAAGCGTACACTGAAGAATATTAACTGTTTTTGTCTTTTTTAGGTGACTGAAGTGCAAGTGCAAATCCTATACCAAACAATACCGTTATTAGTGCTGCGAAATATGGGATTAAATCAGACATCTTTGCTGTTTTGTATCAGTTTTAAATAAATGCCAAATGCTAATATAGAAGGGACCCAAATTCCAATAAAGATCGCTTGCTCTTTGTTTCCTTGGAAGTATAAAATTTCCGAGAAAATTAATGAGAGGAAAGCTGCGATAAACAACAATCGGTCTGATAGTGTAAATTTTTTTAACATTTTTGTTGGTTTAAAAACTATTTTTTAATAAAATAATCAGGTAAATCTATTAAACATAAATTTAGCTTTGTTTGTTTGTATTGCTGTTTTACCAAATTATTAAGTGTTGTTTAACGGTTCGGTTTTTTATAATTATATATATAATGCAGATCGTAAATTCAAACTATTGACAAAGAACTATACATCCTTGTGTTTACTTGTGTTTTTTGGGTATAAAATAAACTATGAATTTAAAAAACTGTGGTTCGCATTTCCTTTTGGAAGATTATGGTATTATTTCGGGCTAAACACTTTAGGATTAAAAAAAAACACAACGGAATCTGTTTCTGCTGCGGTTTTTTTGCTCTAATTATAGTAGCCTAAGAAATTAGTCTTTTAACTTCGTTTTCGATTATTTTTTCGGAAACGGCAAAAGTTTCCTTTTTTATTTTGCGAAACTTTTTGACAAATGACGCCATTTCATTTTCTAACTCTTTATGCTCAGTTCGGAATTTATGAGAATCATACTTAAAAGGATCGTCGATTAATTCTGACAAATTGCTGAGGTGTTTCGCTGTTTTCTCAAGTACGCCATCACATTTTTCATCGATTTCAGAAAGTCGTACCGCCAGATTTCTCATTTCTTCCAGGTGCTCTTTACTAGCAAACCAAACGAAATATTGTTCAATAAGGTAATGCAAGAATCGTAAATCACCGTTATAGAATTCCAGATCTGATTTCCAATGCTGTGTCAAGAAATATAACTGTTGGTATTCTGCAGTATAGCTAAAATCACCTTTGTGTCTCAAACTTAAATTTTTCATGATAATAAAGGTTTTATTAAAAAATAAAAGTGTTTTCGAAATTAATTTATTGTTTCAATACCAAAAAAATCATACTATTCATTGTCCTATTTCAAGTAAAATTAGTAGCCATAAAAGCTTATTTTAAATTTATGTGTTTTATGCCAAAGGAAGCTTTTTATGAATCGACTTTTTACAATGGATTTATCTTACAGTATGGTCTCCAATTAGTTCTGATAATGGCATTCCCCAACTTGACACTCTACCGCCTAAGGTTTGGTACATTGTTTTAAATCCCATTTTTAAAAGGTAAGGGGTATAGCCTATTTTTAAAATACTGATATCTTTGCCCCACCATTCGTCTGTATGCATATAAAATCCTTTATAATTTCCCATGTCGCCAAAACAAACGACCATTGGAAGTTAAGGTTCTATTTTTTTTTGCACCCTCTGAAATTTCGTTAGCAATAACTTTTGATACAATTTCACATTCCATATGACCTAAAGAACCTAATTTGGGAACGGTAACCGCAGCGGCATCACCAACAGCGAAAATTTCATGGTAATTTGGATTTCTCATATATAAATCAGTAACCACAAATCCATGATCATCTACAAAGGGAAGTCCTTTGCATAAACTTTTCCCATAATTCAACTAAACTATTTATGGGCTTAATTATTTATTCACAACAAAGATAGGCACTCCATACCTAGATATTGTAAGTCCTGCAAAATTACAACCCAAAACTAAAATTTTCTTTTTTGTTTCCATAACAACTTCATTTTTAAATGCAAAATCCAAAAACTATCTAAAAAAGAATTTAACCCAGCTCTGGCTGTGTGGTTCTATCTAGTAAAGAAGTAACTTTTTTAGTAGTACTAATTTAAGTGTAAAATATTTAAAATCAGCAAAATAGCTGTTAATTTAATGATGTTTTATTGTAGTTTTTAATTTGTGTTTTTTCTATTATGCAGAGATTCTCGAAGCTTAGGTGAAGAAATAGAAGAAATGAAAATTTAGTGAAGCTTTGTGGTTTTTACTTTGCGAATCTTTGTGAAACAAATATTTTAGATTTCATTATAGTTGTTTTGTTTGGAAATCTAATCGTTTTTATGTGAGGGGAGCGGTATCTTCTTATGTAATGAAGTGGAATAAAAGATACAGCAGATGACCCGACCCGTCGCAACGATAGTGGAAGCGGGACACAGCCAAGAAAAGATAATAAAATAGGAGTAAAAACAAAACCCCAATATTTCCAGCGTTACCGCTAAAAGTATTGGGGTTAATTATATGCAATCTACTTTATATGAAGCAGTGTGAAACAACTAATTTATGCTTCCATCTTAGCTGATAGTTCAAACCATCTTTCTTCTTTACTTTCCATCTTTTTGATCAGGTTTTCAAGTTCTTTGGCTTTGCTCAAAACCTTGCTTTCTTCCACTTTTCCGTCAGAAAACAATTGTTCGATGGCAATTTTTTGAACTTCTAAATCTTTGATTTCTCTCTCGATTTTTTGATATTCTTTTTGCTCATTGAAAGTCAAGTTCCCCGTTGGGTTATTTTGCTTCCAGTCTTTTTTTTCTGCTTTGTTTTCTTCTTTTTGCGCTACATCAGCACTATCTTCATAGGCTCTAAAGTCAGAATAGTTCCCTGGAAAATCTTCAACCACACCATCACCTCTAAAAATAAATAAGTGATCTACAATTTTATCCATGAAATACCTGTCGTGAGAAACTACTAATAAACATCCAGGATAGTCTAAAAGGAAGCTTTCTAAAACATTTAAGGTTACGATGTCTAAATCATTAGTTGGCTCATCCAGAATCAAGAAGTTAGGGTTCTGAATCAAAACCGTACACAGGTACAAACGTTTCAATTCTCCTCCGCTCAAGCGATCTACAAAATCATATTGTTTTTTAGAATCAAAAAGAAAACGTTCTAACAATTGTGAAGCTGAAATCAATTTTCCTTTCATCAACGGAATGAATTCCCCGTATTCCTTAATGACATCGATAACACGCTGTCCCGGTTTTGGGTTGATTCCGCTTTGAGTATAGTAACCTACTTTTATGGTTTCACCCATGACTACTTTTCCAGAATCAAGCGGAAGAGTTCCGGTCAATAAATTCAAAAAAGTCGATTTTCCAGTTCCATTTTTTCCAATTATTCCAATACGCTCGCCACGTTGAAAATCAAAACTGAAATTGTCCATGATCACATGGTCCTTAAATTTTTTGGATATTTTGTGAAGCTCAATAATCTTGCTTCCCATACGTTCCATATTAATTTCCAGTTCCACTTTGTTCTCCTTACGGCGACTTTGTGCTTTTTCTTTAATGTCATAAAAGTCATCCTGACGCGATTTTGACTTAGTTGTTCTCGCTTTTGGCTGACGGCGCATCCACTCTAATTCTTTTACGAAAAGGTTTTGTGCTTTATCTACACTAGAGTTTTCAGAGGCAATGCGCTCTTCTTTTTTTTCTAAATAATAAGAATAATTTCCTTTGTATTGGTATAATTTCCCGTTGTCTAATTCGATGATTTCGTTACAAACGCGCTCTAAGAAGAAACGGTCGTGCGTCACCATAAACAACGTAATATTTTCTTTGGCAAAATAAGTTTCCAGCCATTCAATCATCTCTAAATCCAAGTGATTCGTAGGTTCATCCAGAATTAATAGATCAGGACGGTTGATCAAAATGATGGCGAGTGACAAACGTTTTTTCTGTCCACCCGAAAGGTTTTTTACTTTCAGCTTGAAGTCTTCCAGCTTCAGTTTGAACAAAATTTGCTTGTATTGGGTTTCAAAATCCCAAGCATTATGCTGGTCCATTCCGTCAAAAGCTTTTTGGTAAGCTTCTTCGTCTTCTGGATTCTCTAATGCTTTTTCATAGGCTTCAATCACTTTCAATGTCTCATTGTCTGAGGCGAATATGCTTTCTTCAATCGTCAGTTCTTCCTGCAAATTATTGTTTTGAGAAAGGAAAGCCATTTTTATTCCTTTTCTTAAAACGACCTGTCCCGTATCAGGTTCGTCCAGACCATTAATAATGCTCATGATAGTCGTTTTTCCAGAGCCATTTTTGGCAATAAAAGCGATTTTCTGGTCTTTATTAATTCCAAAAGAAATGTTTTCAAAAAGCGTTCTTTCACCAAAAGATTTGGAGATATTTTCAACAGATAAGTAATTCACAAGTCTAAATTTTTTGCGAAAGTAAACTATTAAAGTCGATTAGCGAATTGTTTAACGGAATCTGGTCTTTTTAGAGCGAATTTTCGGAGATGTTAACGACTTAAAAATTGGCTTAGATCGAAGCTGTGCAGCTGTTGCGGTGTATTAATTATTGGTTTTCTGACAAAATTTTCATTTGTAAGATAATATTTCAGTCCATCTTGAGTTGCTATACCTTCGATTTGATGAAATGGCAGCGCAATTTTAATTTTTCTTTTATTGGCTGTAAAGAAACCGCTTTTATTGTAATCGTATAAAAGGTAAATAAACGGAGATAGGGTTTTGCTATAGCCGCTTAAGACAATGATTTTTTTACTTGGAACATAAGTGGCTCCGGTAATGAGCCCTTTTACGTTGTAGGATTCTTTTAAATTGGCGACATGATTCCCTGGAGTTTTGGGCAATGCATAGACAGCCGTTCCTTTTCGTTTCCATTGTTTTGTAAACAAATAAATACTGTCATTTGTAACAAAAAAGGCTTCGCAGTCAAAATTAGTCGTATTGGATTTTGCTTTTCTAAAATCAGTCTGATCCGAATACGAAAAGGAAAGAGTGTCTATTTTTTGGATATCCATTAAAAGCGATTCTTTTTCTATTCTTAAAACATGAAGGTCTTTTCTGTTTCCAGAAACATTATTTCCAAAATCTCCAATATAGAAAAAGAGACTGTCTTGCGCCATTTCTTCCCAATCGGTGTTGGCTATTTTTTGTAGGGGAATCTTTTTTTGAATTACTCCAGTTGTGTCCATTCCGTAAAGGGTAGTGTCGCGATCGTCGTTAGCCGTCCATAAAAGGGAATTCCACAATAACAAACTCGAAGTTTCTTTCAAAACGGGGCTTAATTGAATGGAAAAATCAGGTTTTATTCTTGTTCTGAAATAGCTGCAACTTCCGTCATTTTTTGTCGCCAGTGAGTTGTAGTTTTTCGAAAGCGGGTCCGTACAGCCCGAAATTTGAGAATAGCTTGCCGTTATAAAAAAGAAGAAGAGTATTGGTATAATTTTCATATCATTCAAAAGTAATCGTTTCTCAATGATTTTTCCAATAAGTTAGGAGCGAATCAATAAGTTTTATTTGGAGGTATAGTTCCCGCTCTCGCCTTTATCTTTGCTCGCTCCTCACAAAGGATATCGGCTCCATCGGGGCTAATTAGGGAGCATGGTTTTTAATTTGTAAACTTTGAATGTCAGAACTTTTGTATCTTTGTTTCTTAAAATATATATTTGCTTCATGCAATTATCAATAGTTATTCTCAACTATAACGTCCGCTTTTTTTTAGAGCTCTGTGTTTTAAGTGTTCAAAGCGCCTTAAAAGATATTGATGGCGAAATTATTGTGGTAGATAATAATTCTTCGGATGGTAGTTGTGCCGTGATGCAAGAGCGCTTCCCAGACATTGAACTCATTCAGAATAACGATAATCTAGGTTTCCCAAAAGGCAATAACATTGGCGTAGCCCAAGCCAAAGGAAAATACATTTGTATTCTCAATCCCGATACTGTTGTTGCCGAAGATACTTTTACTAAAGTGTTGGCTTTTGCCGAAAGGCAAATTAATTTAGGGATTGTTGGTGTTAAACTCATAGATGGTGCGGGGAATTTTCTACCTGAAAGTAAAAGAGGAGTGCCAACTCCTTTCGTTGCATTTACCAAAATGATGGGATTGCATAAAATCAGGCCTAATTTTGAATTTTTTGGAAGGTATTATGCGCAGCATATAAAAGAAAATCAAACAGCTAAAGTTGATATTCTTGTCGGAGCTTTTATGTTTATGGAAAAGGAACTCTATCAAGAGTTAGAAGGCTTTGATGAGAACTGTTTCATGTATTCAGACGATATCGACTTATCCTATCGAGCATTGCAGAAAGGAAAGTCGAATTATTATTTTCACGAAACAACCGTTATGCATTACAAAGGGGAAAGTACGATTAGGGACGGAGTTTATATGAAACGGTTTCAGGAGGCCATGAATTTTTTCTATAAAAAACATTTCAAGGTTTCTACATTTTTTTCGATAGGGATGAAAATAGGAATTGTATTTTTTTCATTTATAAAAATGTTTCAAGGGAAAACCAAATCGAAAAAAGTGCCTCAATCGTTTGTTTTCTATTCCACTAATATCGAATTAGCAGAAAAAATGACCTCCGTTTTGCAAAAAAAAGTTTGGTTTCACGATTTGAACACAGAAAAAATGGTAATTTCGTCAAGGGTTAAAGATAAGGATTCAACTGAAATTATTTTGGACAATTATTTTGTTTCCTTCAAAGAATGCATTCATTTTATGGAATCGTTTAAAAATAAGGGCGTAACCTTTAAGATTATACCCAAAAACACTAATTTTTTAATAGGAAGTGACAATTCTAATGAAAGAGGGGTGGTTGTAAAAATTGAATGAAAAATTACATTAAATGGAATTTACATTCAAAAAATTTAGTAATTTCGCAAACTGAAAACAAAAATCACCTTTTAGGTTAACAATATGGCAAGATTTGAATTAAAACTTCCGAAAATGGGAGAAAGTGTCGCTGAAGCAACCATTACAAATTGGTTAAAAGAAGTTGGTGACAAAATTGAAGCTGATGAAGCGGTACTTGAAATTGCAACTGATAAAGTTGACAGTGAAGTTCCTAGTGAGGTTTCGGGTATTTTGGTTGAACAATTATTTGGAAAAGATGATTTGGTTCAGGTTGGTCAAACTATTGCAATCATTGAGACTGAAGGCGGTGACCTTGTCTCAGTTGTAAAACAAGAAGTGGCTCCAGAAGTAGTTGCTGAGGTGACTAAAACTGTTGATGCAGCCAAAGAAAGTGTTGCAACGCCAGCAGATTTTTCTGATTCGGATAAATTCTTTTCTCCTTTAGTGAAAAATATTGCCAAAGAAGAAGGTGTTTCTGTACCTGAATTAGAAATGATTAGCGGAACAGGAAAAGATGGAAGGGTTACTAAAAATGATATTTTAGAATACATAAAAAATAGAGCTGATCAAGCTGTAGCTGCTCCGGCAAAAACGGTTGAGCCTCCAAAAGTTGCACAAGCTGTAGCTCCAGTTGCGCAAAAAGCGGCTCCGGTTTCTGTAAGTGGTGGTGATGAGATTATTGAAATGGACAGAATGCGCAAATTGATTGCGGGTTATATGGTCGCTTCAGTACAAACCTCTGCTCATGTGCAATCTTTTATCGAGGTGGATGTCACAAATATTGTAAAATGGAGAGAGAAAAATAAAGTAGCTTTCGAAAAAAGAGAAGGGGAGAAGTTAACTTATACTCCAATTTTCATGGAAGCAGTTGCAAAAGCAATTAAAGATTATCCTGGAATGAATATTTCTGTTGATGGTGATTTTATCATCAAAAAGAAAAACATCAACCTAGGAATGGCTGCGTCTTTACCTAATGGTAATTTAATTGTGCCTGTAATCAAAAATGCAGATCAATTGAATTTGGTAGGAATGGCGAAAGCGGTAAACGACTTAGGAGGTCGTGCAAAAGCCGGAAAACTGAAGCCAGATGATACACAAGGTGGAACTTATACAGTTACTAACGTGGGGACTTTTGGAAGTGTTTTTGGTACGCCAATTCTGAATCAACCGCAAGTAGGTATTTTAGCTCTTGGGGCGATTAGAAAAATGCCTGCTGTTATCGAAACACCAGAAGGGGATTTTATAGGAATTCGTCAAAAAATGTTCTTGTCGCACAGTTACGATCATCGCGTTGTTGATGGAGCGCTTGGAGGAAGTTTTGTGAAACGAGTTGCTGAATACCTGGAAGCATTTGATGTGAATAGAGACTTGTAAAAACAAATTGCAGATATATAAAACCCAACAGATTTAAAAATTTGTTGGGTTTTCTTTTTTGTAATTCTTGGGAGTGCTGTCTTTAAAAATGTAATTTATTTTGTTGTTTTTAGAAACTTTAAATGCTAATAGACAGGCAAACCTAAACTCAAATTTATATATTTGTACTTACTCAAAAATAAAAAATGGAACTTAAACTAAGTAAACCGATTTGCTTTTTCGATCTTGAAACCACAGGAATTGATATTGGAAAAGACAGAATCGTTGAAATATCAATATTTAAAGTATTTCCAAACGGAAACAAAGAAAGTAAAACCTGGTTAGTAAATCCTACGATTCCAATTCCGGCTCAAACGACTGCTGTTCATGGAATCACAGATGAAAAGGTGGCGAATGAACCAACGTTTAATGAATTAGCTTCTCAGGTTCATAATATGATAAAAGATTGCGATTTGGGCGGATTTAATTCAGACCGTTTTGACATTCCACTTCTGGCAGAAGAATTGCTTCGTGCTGGAGTTGATTTTGACATGAAAAATAGCGTTTCAGTTGATGTTCAGACTATTTTTCATAAAAAGGAAGAACGAACATTAAGCGCTGCGTTGAAGTTTTATTGTGGGCAAGATTTGGAGAATGCGCATTCAGCAGAAGCAGATACAATGGCTACTTACGAAATATTGAAAGCGCAATTAGAGCGTTACCCTGATTTACAAAACGATATGAGGTCATTGTCAGAATTTTCAACCAGAAAGAAAATCGCCGATTTTGCAGGAATGATTTCTTTTGATAAGGAAGGCAATGAAATTTTTTCTTTTGGTAAGCATAAAGGAGTGAAAGTTGATACTGTTTTAGAAAGGGAACCGGGTTATTTCAGTTGGATTCAAAATGCTGATTTTCCTTTGTATACCAAGAAAGTATTAACTGCAATCAAACTTAGAAAATTAAATACCAAGTAAAATGTTCAGCGCTCAGGTTGTTAGTGTTCAGCTATAGCTGATCTCTTATGAACTGATTATTGGCGACTTTTTTAAACATTAACCATTGAATTTATGAAAATCATCTGCATCGGACGAAATTACGTCGACCATATTGAAGAATTGCAAAATGAGCGCCCAGCAGAGCCTGTGGTTTTTATGAAGCCGGATTCGGCAATTTTGTTAAAACAGCATCCGTTCGTGATTCCTGAATTTTCGGAAGATATTCATCACGAAATCGAGATTGTTGTAAAAATAAATAAGGTTGGAAAATATATCGAACCCAAGTTTGCTCATAAGTATTATGACGAAATTAGCGTAGGTATCGATTTTACAGCTCGTGACCTTCAAGCAAAATTAAAAACTAAAGGTTTGCCATGGGAGAAAGCAAAGGCTTTTGACGGCTCAGCTGTAATAGGCGATTTTTTGCAAAAAGAACAATTTAGTTCGTTAGAAAATATTACTTTTGAATTAACCAATAATGATAAGTCAGTTCAAATAGGTGATACTAGTTTGATGTTATGGAATATTGACGAGCTTATTTCTCATGTTTCTCAATATTTTACATTAAAAATAGGAGACGTTATTTTTACAGGAACACCTGCAGGAGTAGCTGCAGTAAAACCGGATGATGTGTTAGAGGGATTTTTAGAGGGACATAAACTATTTAGAATACAAGTAAAATAATGGCTTTAAATTACAACCTTTCAAAAGTGTACGCACTTTCAGATAACGATTCAGAATTTGTAAATGAAATTTTGACATTGTTCGTAACCGAAGTTCCAGAAGATTTGGCTCAAATCAAAGAAGGGATTAAAAAGAAAGACCACAAGCATGCCTATGCTTATGCGCATAAAATAAAACCAACCCTTGATCTTCTGGGATTAAATGTCGCTTTTGAAGAAATTCTTCAACTAGAAGCGTGGACAAAAACCGAAGGCAAGAAGAAAGATATTGAAGATACTTTTAAGAGTATAAAGAATCAAATTAATGACGCTGTAAAAGAAATAAAGAAGGACTTTGATCTTTAAATCATTTATAGTTTTTAAGTATTAGTTAATCTCTAGGTCAACATTCATTTTTTTATGGATGTTGATTTTATTTATACAGCAAACCCTAAACTCAAATCAATAATGAAAGCAACCATCGTTACTATAGGTGATGAAATTTTAATAGGGCAGATTGTAGATACCAACTCGTCTTTTATTGCCAAATCTTTAGATAGAATTGGAGTGGAAATTAGTGAAATGATTTCTATAAGTGATGATAAAAAACATATCGTTGGTACTTTTCAAAAGCTTCAAAACACCGTGGATTTAGTAATTATCACTGGTGGTTTAGGCCCTACAAAGGATGATATAACCAAAAAAACATTCTGCGACTATTTTGAGGATGAACTAATTGTGGATCAGAAAGTTTTGGCACATGTCACGGAAATGATAGAAGGTTTTTATAAACGTCCCATTACGCAGATTAATAAGGATCAGGCTCTGGTTCCTTCGAAATGTACTGTGCTGCACAATCAAGTGGGTACAGCACCTGGAATGTGGATGAAGAAAGAAAATACTGTTTTTATTTCGCTGCCGGGAGTGCCTTATGAGATGAAGTATTTGGTTGAGAATGAAATTATTCCAAAGGTTGTGAGAGAATATAAACGCCCTTATATTATTCATAAAACTATTCTTACTTATGGGCAAGGTGAAAGCCTGGTTTCAGAGCGGATTGAAGCATGGGAGGATAGTCTGCCTGAATTTTTAAAATTGGCTTACTTACCAAGTCCCGGAAGTGTTCGATTACGCATTTCGGCAAGGGGAACAAGCAAAGAAGTGCTGGAACTAGCATTAGAGGAATATGTAATTTCTTTAGACGCCATTATCAATGATATTATTGTTGGTTATGAGGAAGAGGAAACAATCGAGTTTCAGGTTGGTGAGATGTTGAAAAAGGCAGGTAAAACACTATCTACTGCCGAAAGTTGCACAGGAGGTAAAATTGCAGCTAGTCTAACATCTGTTGCTGGTGCTTCAAATTATTTCAAAGGAAGTGTGGTTTCTTATGCGACAGAAGTTAAAATAGATGTTTTAGAGCTTTCGGAAAGCTTAGTAAATGAGTTTTCTTTGGTGAGTGCTGAGGTGGCTTCGGCGATGGCTTTGGGTGTAAAAAAAATAATGAAAACAGATTATGCAATTGCGACGACTGGAAATGCCGGGCCGTCAAAAGGGGATGAAAATGCTGAAATTGGAACTGTTTTTATAGCAATTGCCACCCCAAATGAAGTAATTGTAAAAGAATATAATTTTGGCCAACCACGTGAAAAAGTGATAGATAGAGCGGTCATTAAAAGTTTAGAAATGTTAAAGGAAGAAATTTTTAAAAATGTACTATAAATTTGTTGGTTTATAGGTTTATTTTTCTTTTCTTTGCACCCTGATTTTGAATAACGATAAAAGATAAGCATAATGTCAAGAGTTTGTGACCTTACAGGTAAAAGAGCGATGGTAGGAAATAACGTTTCTCACGCTATGAATAAAACTAAGAGAAAATTTTCTGTGAACTTAGTGAAAAAGCGTTTTTATCTTCCAGAAGAAGATAGATGGATTACTCTTAGAGTAGCAGCATCTACGGTAAAAACAATTAATAAAAATGGAATTGCTGCAGTTTTGAAAAAAGCTCAAGCACAAGGATTTATTAAATAATCTTTAAATTCTAAAAAAAAAATAGCAAGATGGCAAAGAAAGGTAATAGAATCCAGGTAATTTTAGAATGTACTGAACACAAAACATCAGGTGTTGCGGGAACTTCAAGATACATTACAACGAAGAACAAAAAAAATACTCCAGATAGATTAGAGATTAAGAAATTTAATCCAGTCTTGAAGCGTGTAACTCTTCACAAAGAAATTAAGTAATAATTAGAGATTTTAATAGAAATCTCAAATGGTCACATTTGGAGATTTTATTTAAATTTAAATAACATTTGAATCATGGCAAAGAAAACAGTAGCAACGTTACAAACATCTTCTAAGAGATTATCAAAAGCCATCAAAATGGTGAAATCTCCAAAAACTGGTGCATATACATTCGTAGAATCTATTATGGCTCCTGAAGCAGTTGAAGAATTCTTGAAAAAGAAATAATCAAATATAGCACTATATAGAAAAGCTACTTTCATTCGGAAGTAGCTTTTTTATTTTATATCTTTACCGCTTAGAAATAAGTATTAGTTCATTGTGTCTAATGCTCCATTCTTAATACTGTTAATACAATGAGTTTTTTTAAAAGAATATTTTCGTCAGAAAAGAAAGAGACATTAGACAAAGGTCTTGAAAAATCAAAATCCACTTTCTTTTCAAAGTTAAGTAAAGCGGTAGCGGGAAAATCTAAAGTGGATGATGCCGTTTTAGATAATTTAGAGGAAATACTTGTTTCCTCAGACGTAGGTGTTGATACTACGCTGAAAATAATTACCCGAATAGAAAACCGTGTTGCTTCTGATAAATATCTTGGTATTGAAGAACTCAACCAAATTCTACAAGAAGAAATTGCAGCCTTGCTTTCTGAAACAAATACAGGTGAAGCCACCGAATTTGTTATTCCAAAAGATAAAAAACCTTATGTTTTAATGGTTGTAGGTGTAAATGGTGTTGGGAAAACAACAACCATCGGTAAGTTAGCCTACCAATTCAAAAAACAAGGGTATAAAGTGGTTTTGGGTGCAGGAGATACGTTTCGTGCCGCAGCAATTGACCAATTACAAATTTGGGCAGATAGAGTAGGAGTTCCTATTGTAAAACAAAATATGGGAAGTGATCCCGCTTCAGTAGCTTTTGATACTTTGCAATCAGCAGTTGCTCAAGATGCTGATATTGTAATAATCGATACTGCAGGACGTTTACACAACAAAGTCAATTTAATGAATGAATTGACCAAAGTGAAACGTGTTATGCAAAAAGTTGTAGCCGATGCTCCTCATGACGTTTTATTAGTTCTTGATGGTTCAACTGGTCAAAATGCTTTTGAACAAGCCAAACAGTTCACAGCAGCAACTGAGGTTACTTCTCTTGCTGTAACCAAGTTAGACGGAACTGCCAAAGGTGGTGTTGTTATTGGTATATCCGATCAATTTAAAATTCCAGTAAAGTATATTGGTGTTGGTGAAGGAATTGAGGATTTACAAGTCTTTAATAAATATGAGTTCGTAGATAGTTTTTTCAAATAAAAAAGTACAATGAATTTTTCTTCGATTAAAAATTTAAAGACAATTTATCTTTACTTATTAAGTGTCCTTTGTTTTGTATTGGCAAATCTTATTAGGGACCAAAATAGTATTGTCTATTATCTTTTATTGGTGCTAGGGTTAGGTTTCTTTATTATAGGCATCACTAAAAAGAGAAATACGTAGTAAGTAATTGTTTATTTGTTAGGGTTGACTAAACAATCTTTTAGTAATAAATTATTCCTGGTAAATACAGCATATTTTAATCTATGTTCGTTCCAAGTATGTTAAAAGTTCAGTAAATTATTAGGTGTTAATTAAGCATGTCTATAATAAATCTTATATTCACTAATTAGTTTGACTTAATTAGTTAAGCATGAGACTAATGCTTGTTTGTAGTATGTAAAGCAGTATAAATAGGTTTTTCTAATACTATATCTAAGCAAGTGATTTTTAATATAAAACACAGTAAACCCAATGTCTTCCCTATTAATATCCCCAGAAGAAGTACTTAAGGAGCGAATCAAAGAATTAAGTTGCTTGTATGATGTTTCATCTGTCATCGTGCAGCATGCAGATTCTATGGAAGTCACCTTGAATAATATTTGTACTGTTCTAAAGCGTGCCTGGCGGTTTTCAGATGACGCCAGTGTAGAGTTGAAATTAGACGGTTTTTATATCGTTACTAATCCTATTCCTGAAAAGTCAATTTTTCAAAAATCAGATATTCAAGTGTTTAATAAGGCTTTTGGATTTATTAAAGTGCATTATCCAACTATTAAATTTACCGACAAACATTTTTTAGATGATGAAGAGAAATTATTAAAGAAGGTTTGCTCTGATGTTGGCTTTTTATATGAAAAAGAGCTAAATATAGTGAAGGAAGAGCAATTGAAACGTAGTGCTGAACGTGTTGATAGGTTATCGATTTTAGGTGAGATAACTGCGGGAATTGCTCATGAGCTTAACACTCCATTAGGTAATATTTTAGGATTTGCTGAGTTTATTCATGATAGAACAGAAGAAAAACAATCGAAGCAGGATAGTTCAAAAATCATAAAAGCGGCTATTTATTCTCGAGAAGTAGTGAAGAAATTGATGTTTTTTTCCTGCGAGATGCCTCAAAATATGAGGTTTGTGAAAATTAAGCCTATTGTTGTAGAAGCACTCACTTTGCTGAGACCAAATTTTAAAAAAGCTGAAGTAAGTTATAAACTTAATTTCAACAACGCATTCTTAGAGGCGCAATTAGATACTATACAGTTTACGCAGATCTTGTTTAATATTTTAATTAATTCGATTTATGTTTCTCCTAAATTATCGATGATAGAAGTTTCTGTTTATAATGATGAAACTAATTTTTTTATCGAAATTTCTGATGAAGGACCAGGAATAAATGAAGAGTACAAAAATAAAATATTTGAGCCGTTTTTTACCACAAAACCTATTGGCGAAGGTTCTGGATTGGGACTTAGCGTAGTCCATGGGATTGTAAAAAGTCATAAAGGAGATATCGTCTCTTTTGACAATAAGCCCAAAGGAACCGTTTTTCAAATACGCTTACCCTTAATGATGAAGTAATGAAACTAAAGAAAGAAAATATTCTGATTGTTGATGATAATTACGATATGCTTGAATTGCTGCAACGCAATTTGAAAACATTAAATTTTCATACCTATAAAGCTTCATCGGTTACTGAGGCTATTGACATTTTGAAATATAGTTCGATTGATTTGTTAATTACAGATATTCAAATGCCTGGCATTAATGGAATCGAATTAATTAAATATGTTCAAGAGCATTTTCCAACCATACCTAAACTAGTAATTACTGGATTTCCTTCTGTTGACAACGCAATTGATGCTGTAAAGTCCGGTGCTTCAGATTATTTAGCAAAGCCCTTCACAAATGAAGAGTTAAAAAAATCAGTTAAAAATTTAATCAGTACTATTGATAATTCAAGTTTAACGTTAGAAAATAATAGAGATTTATCTAATGATAATTCTCTTGAATATGCGGGAATTGTGGGTAAATCAAAAGAGATTGTACACTTAGTTGATTTAATTGAACGCGTTAAAAACAATCGTGCAACAATTTTGATTCAAGGTGAAAGTGGGACAGGTAAAGAACTTGTCGCTAGGGCAATTCATTACAAGGGAGCATTTGCAGCTAATCCATTTATAGCTGTTAATTGTGGAGCCATTCCTGAAAACTTACTGGAGTCGGAATTATTTGGATATGTTAAAGGAGCTTTTACAGGAGCAAATGAAACTAGGAATGGTTTTTTTCAAGCGGCTGCAGGTGGTACTATTTTTTTAGATGAAATAGGAACTGCACCCTTATCTGTTCAAACCAGACTGTTAAGGGTTTTACAAGAAAAGGAAGTGAGTATGATAGGTTCTCAAAAAACTCAAAAAATTGAATTGAGAATTATTGCCGCAACAAATAGTGATCTATATGAAATGTCTCAGAAAGGGAATTTTAGAGAGGATTTGTACTATAGATTGAACGTTGTTAATATTGAAACTCCTCCTCTTAGGGATCGGAAAAGTGATATAATTCTACTAGTAAATACTTTTTTAAAGAAATATGGGTTTGAGTATAATAAACCTCAAATCACTATTTCTGATAGAGCTATTAAGCTGCTGATGAGGCATTCTTGGCCTGGAAATGTCAGAGAGTTGGAAAATGTAATTCAGAGAATGATTATAATGGGTGGCGATGTTATAGATATTAATGACGTCCCCGAATATCTAAAATACCCCATGCCTTTAGAAAAAAACGAATTTAAAACTCTAAAGGAAATTGAAAAATCATATATTCTAAAAGTGATGGCGGCTGTTGATAATAATAAAACACGAGCTGCAGAAATTCTTCAAATTGACCGAAAAACTTTGCGTCAAAAAATTCAATAACTCTTCTTTTTTTACTGGGAATATATTCCCTTAGCGGGTGTTTTTTCCCCGTTTCATTTAATTGTTTTTTAAACGACTTTTTTGTATATCATTGTTTTTAAACGAGTTAGTTTTTGGTTCGTTTCTAATAATTGGATTGGCATGTAGTTTGCCAAATGTGTGTTAATTAATATTATTTTTAAATTAAACACTATTAAAATTACATGAGATGAACACAGTAAACAAACAAAAAAACAATTCTATTCTTGGTGGAATTAAGATTAATTCTACCGCCTTAGAGACAAAAGTCAACTCTGATTTTTCGCTGATTGAAATCGATTCTCTAATTTTAATGGACGCAATCCATGGTGGGTTATGTTTGAATTGTGATTTTAAAAATCAGTGCTTCTGGCAAAAAAACAACAAAGTATTTTGTGAACATTATCAATAAAAAGTATGATAGCTACTAAAGATTCAACGAAAAAAAGTATGTATGAAAATGTCATGCAACAATTTAATAAAACGGCTGATGCAATCGATTTAAATCCCAACATCAGGAAGATTTTATCTATAACAAACAATGAGATTATTCTTCATTTTCCAGTAAAAATGGATAATGGTGAAGTGAAAATTTTTACCGGTTATCGAGTTCAGCATAATAATGCGTTAGGACCATACAAAGGTGGACTGCGTTACCATCCTACCGTAGATGTTGAGGATGCTAAAGCTTTAGCTATGTGGATGACTTGGAAAACTTCGTTGGCAGGCTTACCTTACGGTGGTGCTAAGGGTGGAATTCAAATTGATCCGCGAGATTATTCGATAGGGGAGTTGGAGCGATTAACGAGGCGTTTTACTTATGCGTTGGGGGATAATATTGGTCCAGATTATGATATTCCTGCTCCTGATGTAAATACTAATGAACAAACAATGGCTTGGATTGCTGACACGTATATGTTAACGAAAGCACCTTCTGAGCGTTCAAATAGTCTAAATGTAGTTACGGGAAAACCTATTGGATCCGGCGGATTACAAGGAAGAGATAGAGCAACTGGCTTCGGGGTGTTTTTGACCATAAAGTTGTTGCATGAAAGCAGGAAAGAAAGTCTTAAAGGTAAGAAGTTTATTATTCAAGGTTATGGTAATGTTGGGTATTGGACTTCACATTTCTTAATTAAAGAAGGGGCAATACTAATAGCCGTTCAAGATGCACATGCTACGGTATATAATGAGGATGGTATAGCCGTTGAAGATTTATTTGAGCATTGTAAGCCTAGAAAAGGTTCTATAAGTGGTTTTGAAGGAGCTGTAGAGATAGATCCAGAAAGTTTTTTTGGGTTAGAATGTGATATTCTTGTTCCGGCAGCTTTGGGAAATCAAATCACAGAGGAAAATGCTTTTATGGTGAAAGCAAAAATAATTGCAGAGGGAGCTAACGGTCCAATTGATGTTGATGGTGAAAAAATTCTCCTTGAAAACGGGATCACTATTATTCCAGATATTCTGTGTAATTCAGGAGGAGTTATAGGGAGTTATTTTGAATGGCTACAAAATAGAAATGGAGAATTATGGGAGCTGGAAGAAGTGATGTATAAGTTAGAGAAGAAACTTTCAGAAGTGTTTAAGAAAGTGGAAGGAGTTGTTATTGAAGGTAAAATTGATTGGAGAACTGCAGCTTATATTTTAGCTATAACTAGAATAGAAATGGCCTATGTGCAACGTGGAGTTTTTCCTTGATTTTTCTTTTTAATATGATTTTTAAAGGTCCTTATAGCAGTTTTTGACTGCTATAAAGGACTTATTATTAACTTTTTTTTATAATTATGAAATACGGTAATCTTATACTATGTAACGACGAATATAATTCGTTAATGAGAGCTATTTCCATTTCAACTAACAATGGAGACAAAACATATAAATCTTCTTTGGATAAATTAAGAGTTGAATTAAAATCAGCAAGTATGGTAGATACTGACGATATGCCTACCGATGTAATCCGCTTTAATTCATTTGTTACAATATATACTTCTTTTAATGTTGAGCGATCTTATCAGATAGTAGTTCCAGAAAAAAGTAACATTCTGCACAATAGAATTTCTATTTTATCGCCTATGGGCTTAGCGCTTTTGGGTTATGCAAAAGGGGACAGTATAGTTTGGCAGTTTCCGTCAGGTGCCAATGAGATAAAGATAATTGATGTAATTCAACAGGAAATCCAGTTAAAAAAAGAAACAATATGAAAGATTTGATTTATCAGCACGAAACAATAGACGATTTACAAATGCGATTCATGGATAGAGATATTGAGGTTTGGAAAGAAGATGTTTCTATTATTAGGATAGAAATTCTCTTTTTTAAGCGAATGTTGAATTCCTCAATATTTAAAACCGTAAATTTCAATCAGCAAAATAAGAATGATTTAAGTGACGACCTGACGAGTGTTAAAGCAATTAACGAATCCTATAGCAATCTATTATTAGATTTTGTGAATAAGCTAGATATGATAAAAGAATGTGATGATGTTCAGTGCGAAACATTTTACCTGAATAATCACGTAAAATTCAGAAAAGATATTGAGAGCCATTTTTCGGCTTATCGATTTTATAAGATGAATATTATTTTGTTTTTTGATAACTGTCTCGAAGATAAAATATAAAATAGGCGATGTAGGTGTTTTTAATAGAAAGAGTGATAAGTAGTAGTCAAATATCTTGTTCTTGTTTTAGCGAACGTACTTAGAGAAAAATATTGATTTTGCATATTTTGGTCTCTTAAGATGTATGTTGTTTTATTTATCTTTAGAAAAATCAAAGCGAAATTATTACTGGTATAATGCACTGATTTTTTGCCATAGTACAGTATCAAAATCAGATAGTACCAAATTCACATTATCTGCGGCATCGCCCATTCTGATGACTACCATATTTTTAGAAGGGATGACATATATTTTTTGATCATTTTTCCCAAGTGCCATAAACATATCATTTGGAGCCGATGGAATTATACTTCCATTGAATTGCAATTGTGATTGTGGTAAATGGTAGCTGCTTTTTCCATTCAACCACCATAAATAGCCATATCCTAAATTGATATTTTGAGATGTATTTGTAGCAGCATTAAAATAGATTTCGTTTAAGATAATGGTATTTGCCCATTTTCCTCTATTGGCCATTAGTAGTCCGAAACGCGCCATGCTCCTTGTAGTACTTGCGTATACCGAGTTGTTTCCTGATTGAACCCAAGCTCCATCCATTCCGATTTTGTCTCTTAGTCTTGAGTTGAAATAGTTACTCCAACTTTGATCAGATACTTTAGCAACTACATCTTGTAGTTTTACATATACATTGTGATACGCCCATCGGGTACCAGCATCAGCTTTGTAGGTAAGGCTGGCGGGGTCTATAGCATCGCCGTTATCAACGTCTTCTAGTCCAGACGTCATTGTCAGTAAATGTTTGTTAGTAATCAAATTTTCTTTAGCTAATGGTAAACTTGTCCATGCTGTACCGATATAATCAGATACCTTATTGTTGATATTTAAATGGCCTTCTTGTTCTGCAATAGCTGTAAGAGTTGCGGTTAATGTTTTTCCGGCGCTTGCCCAATACCAATTAGAAGTAGCAGAATGTCCGTTGAAGTAGTTTTCCATAACAATTTTTCCATTGACTAGAATGATAAAACTCTTAGAATGTTTCAGTTCTAAATAATCCAAAAGTGGTTGTACAGCGTCGTGTTTCCATCCCAAATTTTTTATAGATTTTGTTTCCCAGCTAGTTCCTGTTAATGCAGGAAAATAGGCTGTTTCGGTAGGAGTTTGTTTTGTTTGCGATGAGTCAGAGCTGCAATTAATACATAAAATAAGGATGAGCAAACTATAAGTTGGTTTTGTTGTCATAGCAAGATGTATTTTATATAGAATCAAAAATAGTTAAAATAGTCTAATGTGTTTTGCTATTTTTCTTTTGTTTGAATTTTTTAAAGTTAACTTTGTAGTATAAAAAAAACGTAATTGTTTCCCCAAAATCCCTAGCCCTGATGGTAGCGGCATCCTTTTTATTTTTATACGTAGCTTAGCGAAGTATATACATAATAAGATATAGCGGACAGCAGGAAATAGCTCCTAAAAAATATAATTATATGAAAAACACTTTTAAAATTTTGTTGCTATCTCTATTTTTTGTTAGTTGTCAGCAAAAGGTTGAACCTAGTGATATTGCTAAGATAAATGGCTATTGGGAAATAGAAAAAGTTGTTTTTGACGAGGGCAAAGACAAAGATTATAAAATGAATGAGAGTTATGACTACTTTGAAATAGGCAAGGAGAATAAGGGAATAAGGAAGAAAGTGATGCCGCAATTAGATGGTAGTTTTTTGACGAATGATTCCTATGAAAATGTAACGGTTCGCTTTGAAGATGATAAAGCATTCTTGGATTATTCGACTCCTTATGGTAAATGGAGCGAAGAGCTAATCACTTTATCGGATAAGGAGTTGGTGTTGAAAAACACGGAGAAAAAGGAATACCATTATAAAAAATCAGGACCAATAAATTTGACAGGAGATGGCGAAAAGATTAAATAATCAGAGCACAGTAGGGGATGTTTTGAAAAAAATTATCCAAGTTAATAAATTGCAGCCAGGAATGGATCAGATAGACGTAAAGGATGCCTGGAAAAACCTTATGGGAAATGGTGTTAATAGTTATACACAAAATGTGGTTTTGAAAGGAAGCACTTTGTACGTGGAGTTGACTTCGTCAGTATTGCGGGAGGAATTGAGCCACGGTAAATCTAAAATTGTAACGATGATTAATGAGGAATTGCGTCGGGATGTGGTAACAGCGGTTGTGTTGCGATAGCCAGTTGTGTTCCCATTTTACTGATAAGTTAGAATAAAAAAAATCCAATTTGCCGAGGCAAATTGGATTTTTTTATGAAGTTGTAAGTAGTTGTAGTTTCTTAATGGAACATTAAAAAACGGAGAACTGATTACTATTTAGAATTGTTCTCTTCCTGCAAAATGGAAAGCACCTTCGATAGCTGCATTTTCATCACTATCAGAACCGTGAACTGCATTTTCTCCAATTGAAGTAGCATAAGCTTTACGGATAGTACCTTCAGCTGCATCAGCTGGGTTAGTAGCACCAATTAAAGTTCTGAAATCTTCAACAGCGTTGTCTTTTTCTAAAATAGCACTAACGATTGGTCCTCTTGACATGAATTCAACTAATTCTCCGTAGAAAGGTCTAGCGGCATGTACAGCATAAAATGCTTGAGCATCAGCAATAGTAAGTTGAGTTAATTTCAAAGAAACAATTTTGAAACCAGCATTGGTAATCATTGCAAGTATGTTTCCGATGTGTCCGTTAGCGACAGCATCAGGCTTAATCATTGTAAATGTTCTATTAGTAGCCATTTTGTGTTTTTTAAATTTTGAGCAAAAATAGTTTTTTTTGTTTAATTATCTTACCATTTTTGCTTTATAGTGTGCGTAAAAAGAAATTATAATGTAATGATTTCGAAATTTTGTTCTAAAGGGTGCAAACTCGAAATAAGTTTCGGGATTAAATCAGGACCATTCTCTAAATAATATTCAGAGAAATTAACTTGTCGTTCCTGCAGGCTTTTGTTTGGAAACAACTCGTTTTGCAAGTCTGTGGCACGTTCTAATGTGTCGCTATACTTTCTTTTTTGAGCTTTTAGCAAGCGTTTCTCTAAATTCTCCAATCCTTTGGTTTGTTTCACTTCTTGGGCTTTGACTGCACCAACAAATGATTTGTCCGTTTGTCTTGCTAATTCAAACAAAGTTTCAAATTGTTTTCGCAATTTTTCTTTTTGAGTGGTCAAATCGATCGGGAATTCTGAGGTTATTTTGGTTACTTTATTTATTAAATCCGCTTGTTTTGAAAATAAGTCACTCCAAGTCAATTCCAGCTTATCTGCTTTTTTGACTTGTTTTTCGGTGGCCAAAAGCACTGAATTCCGAACTAAAAGCATAGGGAAAGTAACTTTTACCGATTCAAAAAAGTTTTTTAATTCTAACCAATACGCAATTTCTCCTCCTCCGCCAATGTAACATAAATTAGGTAAAATTACTTCTTGGAACAACGGACGCATAATGACGTTAGGGCTAAACATTTCAGGATTATTTTCCAATAATCTTAAAATTTCTTCTTGACTAAACTCCTTCTTGGTATTGTTTATTTTGTAAACATCATTTTCAAGTACAATGCGTTCGCGCAACTGGTCTTCAATATAAAACAAGTTGATCTCACGAGGATTCACTTGAATGTTGTAGTCTTTTAACTTTTGGGTGGTTTCAAGTACCGCTTTGTGTGAGGTTTGCTGCAGCAATTCTTCTTTTGCATAAGGGATAAAACTACGCTTTAAATCTTGATTGTCTGCATCAAGGATAACTAAGCCCTGATTGCCAAAAAGCGAATTTGCTAAATGGCGAGTGGCATCAGCTAAATTATCATGATTTAAATAAGCTTCAGAAAAGAGCTTTTTCAAGGTATTTGCATTGGTGCTCGAACCTAGTTCTTGTGCGTAAATTTCAAACAATTCAGATAAGCCTTCAGTGGATAATCGTCCAACTGGTCCGTTACTTTCCTTGTTCCATCTAAACTTTTTTCCTTTGAAACTGAAATAGTTGATTTCAGCGAAATCATGGTCTTCAGTCGCCATCCAATAGATGGGAACAAAATTGTATGCTGGATATTTTGCCTTCAGTTCCTTGGTAAGGTTTATGGTTGAGATTATTTTGTAGAGAAAGTACAAAGGACCACTAAATAAATTTAGTTGATGTCCGGTAGTGATCGTGAAAGTATTCGATCCTTTTAATGCTTCGATGTTTTGCTGTGTTAGATGAGAAGTGGCAATACCGGAGTACTGTTTTTCTAATACAGATACCAGCGTAGCTCTGTTAGCATTATTATAATTGCCTTGTTTTTCAAGGATTTGGCCTTCAAAATTTTCAAGTGTTGGGAATCTATTATATAGTGATTGTAAGTTTGATTTTTCGGCTAAATATTCATTCATCAAAGGAGAAAAATATCCTGAATTTTTATAGCTGATACAGTCGGTAGGCATAATTTTTTATTTTTGTAAATATAAGAAATTCAAATTTAATTTTGCTGCTTCAATTAATATTTAGATATTTGTCTAAATATATAATTACAATATATGATGAATGATATATTTAAAGCTTTAAATGATGCCACACGTCGAGAAATACTAGAGCTTTTAAAATCGAAAGATTTAGCGGCAGGTGAAATTGCAGATCACTTCAATATTTCGAAGCCGAGTATTTCGCATCATCTCGATATTTTAAAGCGTGCTGATTTAATCACTTTCGAGAAAAACGGGCAGTTTGTCATTTATTCCATTAACACTAGCGTAATGGAAGACGTATTGCAATGGATCTTAACTTTTAAAAAATAAATTCATGAAATTAACTTTGAAAAGAGAAGTGCCATTAATTGGAATTGTTTTGGCCCCTTTTGCGTATTTGGCTATAATTTGGAATACGCTACCGGATAAAGTGCCGACACATTGGAATTATAAAGGAGAAGTTGACAAGTGGGGTGATAAATACTCTTTAATTATGCTGTTATTTTTATTACCAGTATTAACTTATGTTTTAATGATTGTGATTCCCAAGATTGATCCGAAAAAGAAAATTCAACTGATGGGAGGGAAGTATTACCAATTGAAATTCATTTTGGTTTTGTTCATGTCAACTTTAGCTTTTATTATTTTGCATATATCGGTAAATCAATCGACTTCAAGTCCGAATTTGATTTTCATTCCCATAGGTGTTTTGTTTATAGCATTGGGTAATTATTTTAAAGTAATCCAGCCGAATTATTTTATTGGAATAAAAACTCCCTGGACATTAGAGAATAAAGAAGTTTGGAAGTTAACCCATACTCTTGCAGGAAAGCTATGGATTATCGGAGGATTAATAATCGTATTAGCTAGTTTAACAATCGCTAAAAGTATTTTTATTTATGTCTTTATAGGGATTATTGCTATAATAACGCTGGTGCCGGTCATCTATTCCTATATTAAATTTAAAGAACTTAAAGCTCGGGATTGATTTTGTAAAAAATATCAGGATTACTTTTTAACGGAATAAATAATTTTTAATTTAATGTAAAAAAAGATGAAACAGATACTAACTATTTTGCTTCTAATAACTTCAATGCTTTCTTTTTCTCAATATAATAATAAAGTAATTGGAGAGTCATTTATTAAACTATTGCTTCAAGAAAAGAAATATCAAGAAGCGCATTCCTTCTTTGACGATACAATAAAAAGTAAGATTTCTGTAAAATTGTTAGAGGATACAGAATTGCAATTGAGGAATCAATTGGGAGGATTTAAATGTATAATTGAAGTAAATAATGAAGGTAATACCTATTTTTATTATTCTGATTTTGAAAAAATGAAATTGGATGTGAAAATTACATTTAATGATCATAGTAAAATCATAGGTTTTTTCTTTACTCCACATAAGGAATTCAAAAAAGTAAATTCATTGGGAAAAGATCTCAAAATACGAAGCGGTAATATCGATTTGAAAGGAACTATTCTTATACCCGAAAACAATAATTTGAAAAAATTAGTACTTTTTGTGCATGGATCTGGCCCTCAAGACAGGGATGAAACAATATATGAAAATAAACCTTTTAAGGAAATAGCAGAAATCTTATTCGAAAAAGGAATTGCATCTTATAGATTTGATAAGCGGACACTTACAAATCCAGAAAGCTTTGATGAAAAAAGCACTGTTGATAATGAAGTAACCAATGACATCATAGCGATTATAAATTATTTCAAGGAAGACAAGCAATTTAAGGATTATGAAATTATTGTATTAGGACATAGTCTCGGAGCTAATTTATTGGCTCGAATTGCAAACAAATCAAATCAAATTTCAAAAATTATACTTATGGCAGCTAATGCTCGGCCGTTAGAGATTCTTGTTGCGGAACAATATGATTACCTCTATAAACTTAATCCGTCGCAAGAATTACTTGAAGCTGTAAATAATGTTAAAGGGCAGATTGCTTTTCTTAATTCGAAGGATTTTAATGTCAACAGTCCGAAAGAAAAACTTCCTCTTAATTTATCTGCTTATTACTGGCAGTCATTATTAGATTATAATCCTTTAAAAGAAATTAAGAAAGTGAAAATCCCAATTTTAATTCTTCAAGGCGAAAGGGACTATCAAGTAAGTATGAAAGATTTTGAGTTGTGGAAAAGTACATTGAAAAACAATACTAAAGCCACTTTTATTAGTTATCCAAAATTGAATCATTTATTTATGAGTGGTGATGGCATCTCCGATCCTAAAGAATATTTAATAAAGGGGAATGTTGATGCAAAAGTTATTGAAGATGTTTTCGATTTTGTAAAAAAATAATTAGTGGTATTCTTCGAATACTTTAGTTAACTGAACTAGATTTAAGTTAATATTTATTTTTATAAATAAAAAAGGTTGCCCTTGTGAGGCAACCTTTTTAGATATTGAAATTATATTTTATTGAAAAGCGTAAGTTGTTAATCTAAAATTATTTGATGCAGTAGTAAAAGTATATATCGTGTTAGAAAATGTGATTCTAAAACTTTCTTTTTTAACATATAGTCCTTTAGGATCCATTAACTCTTTGTCTAGGTCTTTTAATAAAGCTGGTTCGCTTCCATTATCCCAAGATACATGTTTAAGAATGATAGTTTTATTAACAGGATCCTCAACAGTTGTTACATTGTGATACAATGCTCCTTTACCACCAGTAAATGTGTATTGAATATAACTTCCAAAGCCTCCATCATTAAAATAAAACGTAATTCTATTGATCTTTTGAGTTGAAGGTAGATTAGCATTTACAGCATTCAATAAATTGTTACAAAGAAGAGAATTTGATGGTGCTGTAGCTAAATTTGCAGCTATATATGCAAACCTTGTCAATGGATTTCCAGCTAATAATGGTTTATAGTCATCCGTTAATACTAAAGGTTGAGTCGTATATTTGATTGTTGCAGTAACACCAGCAGTTCCAGTAGCAATAAAGTTTCCAGTCGCAGCCTCATAAGTAAACTGAGAAAGCATCTGTGTTCCTACTTTTACTGCGGGATTAACAAGGATACCTGTTGGAGTATATGCAATTCCCATATTATAACTTACACTTGACCCAGTTTCTATAGAATTAGCCTTAGCGAATCGTGTAGCACCTGTGAAGTTAAAGTCAAATTTGCTGATTTTAGCCCCGTCATTAGTTTCTAAAAGTCGAAACAATGGTCTTGTAGTGGCTCCAACAACGTTAGGAATCATAGCTCTGTTTTTAGCAAGATCAGTCCAGTCTTGGGCAGTAGCTTTAACAAAACGAACTTCTTCAAAACTTCTATTTGTTTTAAAAATAATTTGTCCATTATCTTGACCATAGTATAAAAACTGAAAATCTCCTTTATATCCTTTACCACGTAATGAGGCAATTGGATAGTTATTAGAGTCTGAAAGTAGGTGAATTCTGCTTTTGGTTGTAAAAACAAGACTTACAGTACTTCCCAAGTCGATACTATATTCGCTAGAATATACAGCAGTGTCATCATCAAAATCGGATGCCATATCTACTTTTCCCGCCTTAAATTTAAAGACATGAGTATATCCTCCTAATTGTGTTGTGTCAGTAAAATAGATGGCTTTCCAACCAAATTCTGATGATTCTAGTGCGTCATTTAGTTCTTTTTGTTGTGCATTTAATCGCTCTGTAGGAGTGGCATTAAATGGAGAATCTATGGTCTCCTTATTGTCGCAAGAAACCAATTGCATCGCTAAAACGGCGATGAATAGATATTTAATTATAGTTTTAAGTTTCATACTATTAATTTATATGGTTATTAAATAGACTTTTTAAAAGAGCCTTTTTATTAGGCTCTTTTAACTTACTAATTTCCGTTTATTACAGCTGTAGTGTTTTTCTCTGCTTCGTCTCTCAACTTATAAAAATCAATACCAAAGGCATCTTTATAATATTTTACAACGATTGCTTCTTTTGTTTTGATATTTGCTAATGTTGTTGCATTAGTTACTCCAGCAAGAATTGTTGCGTATTCAGCTTTTGAATTTACTAGAATAGTAGCTGCAGTTTCGGCAAAGTCTTCATTGATATTCGACTTAGCGTAAGCAGTTAAGAAACCCTGTTGTAAGGCATCGGCATCCGAAGTATTATACCATGCAGAAGAATATCCTGTGGGTGTAATTTTGGCCATTGATTTTTCATCAAAAGGCTTGGTTTGATTTAGAATATGGATATATTCATGCTGAATAGTACGAACAAAGCGCTTTATGTTAGCTCGATTTGTTTTGTTGACATTATCAGTCTCAAAAAAGGTAATTCTTTTACCACCCTCAGCTAAACCTAAAGTAATAGTACCAGTTGTATTCAAATTAACTCCTCCTACAAGAACAAATTCTCTAGGAGCAATATTCTTCACGAAATTTTCACCGGCAACAGCTTTGTAACTGTCAAGCCATATTCTTTGAACGATTTCTAATACTGGTTGTACTTTAGATTGAATTGGTGGATATAGAAACCTATTATTGTCAACAGCATTCTGATTCCATTTATACTGTACGTTGATATTGTATGGGTTCAGGTAATTAATATCAATCCAATTGTCTAATTCTGTTTTTGGAGGGGTTGATAAGTCCAATTGACTTTCTTTAAGCGGTTCGTCGCCTGAACAAGCCCCTAGAAGTACTACCGCAGACAGTAATATTAGTTTTGTATATTTATTTAATGTTTTCATGGCTATATTTTAATTAAATTGGATTCTTTTCAACTCCAGTATTCGTTACATGTAAAGGTATTTGTATAGCTCTACGTTTATCATCCTTTACTAATATAATATTTGGTTGGTTATAAATCTTGTGAGTTATTTGTAAATTGAAACGTTTGATATCAAACCATCTAAGTCCTTCATGTATAAATTCTATTCTTCTTAACTCAGCAACCGCTTTGATGTATGAAGCCTGAACTGGTGTTAAAGTATAGAATGGAGTATATTCATCAGTTATAACAGGATACTTAGTAACAATTTTTGCTTCAGTTACTTTGTCCGTAGTTGGTGAATATCCAGTTGTACGAACAGAGAAGAAGTATTCCATTTCAGTATTCGCTAGAGCAAATTCATTCTTCATGATGTGCGCTTCGATTTTATTAAGAAATAATTCCTCATTGCTCAATAAAACATTCGTTACATAAGGAAGACCTATTCCTGCGTTAGCATTAGTGTACTTAAAATATTCAACAAATTTTGGTAGAAATATTGATATAGAACCATTGCTTGAAAAGCTACTAACTAACCAAGTTTTATTAAATAAATTAGTTGCCGTTCCAAAAACAGTGTTTCTTTCAGCGCCTGACAAACCAAAACGATTACTTCTAATGGTTCTATTGTACAAAGAAGAAGTTGATACCACTAATAAATTAGTATTTTCAGAAGCTTGCGAATAAATGTTAAATCTTGTTGTAGTATCTAGAAGATTGTAATCTGAAATACTTCTCAATTTACCTACAGGTTGGCTGGTTAAGTCATCTGAATTTTCTAACACTTTATCCCAGTCACCTTTAACTAGGTAAAAACGGCTCGCAAAAGCTTTTGCGGCAGCTTTGTTGAAATGAAACTTTGGTTGTGTATAATCATCTCCCACATACTTTAATCCTTCCTCAATATCACTTTCAATATTCGCATATACTTCTGCTACAGTATTTCGTTTGTATGTTTTTAGCAATACGGTTTCAGGTTCTAGGATATAAGGAATTCCTAGATCTGTCGCAGCTGTTGCAGGATTGTACCTTTGTGAAAAGATACTTACTAACATAAAATGGGAGTATGCTCTAGCGATAAAAGCTTCTCCTCTTTGTGCATTTAAGTTAGCTGGATTACCAAGTTTACTTATTGCTTCAATTGCTTGATTTGCGTGTGCTATGGCAACATAACAAGCATCCCAATAAAAAGCAGGCGTATCTCTTGTAATATCGTCAGCCATCTGCCAATTGTAATTTTGACTGTTTTTAATAGTCGTAGCTGGTAGGTTTTCACTGTCAGATGCATTATCTGTCATTGTTTCAGCAAAGTCCATATAGCTAGCTTCAGGATAAGCATTAACTAGTATTTCAGAAATTTTTTCTGGAGTATCTAATTGGGTTCTGTTGTCAGGAATTTCAGAAAGAAAATCATCACAACTGCTACTAAGTCCTAATATTACTAGGAGGGTTAGGGTTATTTTTATTTTTCTCATGTTTTTTTATTAAAATGATACGTTAATAGAGAATGTGTATTGGCTTGTGATTGGTTGAGAAACTCCACCTGATCTGTAAAACTCAGGGTCTTGTCCGTTTAGTTTTTTGTCAGAGTAAATTAAAAGTGGGTTAGCTGTTGACGCTTTCATAGAGAAAAGATTAAGACCTAATTTTTTCTTTAAATCTTTAGGAAACTCATAACTTAATGATACATTTTTCAATCTCACGAAAGTTCCATCAGCAACACGCTCGTCAGAAAAATTATATGCATTGTAAGCTCTTGTCAAATCCTTTGACTGTGAAGCATAATTTGCAATCAATCTTTGATCTGCAATTACAGGAATATTTGTCAAAGCTTCATCACCAGGATTTATCCATCGGTTTGTGAATTCTTTTGTAAATACCGTTAAGTCGTCATATTCATCAGAATAGATAGGATTTAAACGTACTTTATTTCCTCCAGCAGCAACGATAAACACATTCAAAGACCAATTGTCATACGTGAAAGTATTCGAGATACCGGCGGACTTATTTGGCTCAATAGAACCTTCATATTTCAAGTATTTCGTAATGTCTTCTGTATCTTGAAAATTGGCACCTGTAACATTATCAACTATTCCATCTGCCATTACAAAAGTGGGTAATCCTTGAGTATTCAACCCAGTGAATTGGTAAGAGTACAAAGCATTTCTTGGGTGACCTACTGAATTCCCTCCTGTACCGTCAACTAAACCTAAAACAGATGGCTCGTTTTGTAGTTTTGTGATTTCTTGATTATAAACAGAGAAATTAAATGATGTTGACCATTTTAGCCTTGTGTTATTTAAATTTTTTGTAGAAAGTGAAAACTCAATACCTTTTGTTTCCATATCTGCATTGTTACCTTGTTTTAATTTTTGTCCTCCAATACCTGAAGTGGTAACAAAATCTACTAAGTCAAATGCTTTACGACTATAAACATCTGTCGTAAATTGAACTCTATTGTCAAACAAACCTAAATCTAAACCAATGTTAGTTTCAAATTGTTTCTCCCAAGTTAAATCTCCATTTTGAAGTTCATCAATATTCAATCCTGTCTCCCTATCTGATAAGTTTAAACGATCAGTAATGAAACTTTTATAGATAGCTAGTGAGTTGGTTGCTGGACCAGCTGTTGCAGTAAGACCGTAAGAACCTCTTAAACTTAATGTATTGATTGCTTTTACGTTTTTCATGAAGTCTTCCTCCATAACATTCCATTTTCCACTAAAAGTGTAAGTAGGCAACCATCTTGAAGAAGCGCTATTTCCTTGTCTGTTTGATCCATCATAACGACCTGTAATCGATCCAGTATAACGTCTGTCGTAAGTATATCCTACTTTACTAAAGAAACCAACAGTTCTTTCTCTTTCTTCATTAAAACCATAATATGATTCTCCACCGTTTATCAGTTTTTCTAATAATCTAGGATCTGTAAAAGCAGTTAATCCTCTGTCATACTGTAAGCCAAAAGCGGTAAAATTATTGCTGTTTCTATCTACAGATCTAAGTTCTTGACCAAATAGTGCTTCTAACTCATGTTTGTTATTGAATACATTTTTATAGTTGAAACTATTTCTAATATTGTAAGAAGTTAATTCATTTGAGAATTTTCTTAAGATACCACCGTTTGGTAAAACAGAAACTTTTGGAGCAGTTAAATCTTCAGGATCTTGGTACAAAAAGATATTTTGATCTCTTACAATTGTAGTTTCTTGAGCGTTATATGCACCCACGATATTAGACTGTTCAAGAATGTTATGTTCTCTAGTTGTATTAGCATAACGAGCATTAGCAGTGAAGTTATACGTTAATTTTGGATTTATTTTGTAAGCCAAATCTGCTTGAAAACGGATATCTTTAACTTTAATGTCCATATAATTGTTTTGTAATTCTTCAACTATATTTATTGGAGCCCAGTTGTTTCTATAATATTCGTAGTTTCCATTGTCATCATAAGGTCTTAATGCTCTATTTGTATTTAAAACATAATTAAATGGATTAATATCAAAGTCTCTAGTTGTGCTTCCGCTAACACCGTCCCTAAGACTGTCGTAACTTCCTGGAGCTGATTGATCTCTAACAGATGCTTGAGTTGATAACGTTAGACTAAACTTATCATTTATAAAAAAAGTGTTTTTAATATTTGATGTTAATTGATTCACTCCGTCAGCAAGTGTCCATCCTGGATCATGGTAAAAACCAAGAGATGCAAAATAAGCATTGTTTTTTCCACCACCAGAAAAACTTAGCGAGTGGTTTTGTGTAATAGATGGTCTAAATAAAACTTTAAACCAGTTTGTATTTGCTAATTCATATTTTTTTAAGAAAGCATTTCTACTTGGCTCATCATTTTTAACACCATAAGTTCCACTAGTTTGATCATAAGTGTTAATAGCATTTGCAAGAATGTTGTAAACACCTCCGTAACGTCCTTGTGAGGTTTGAGGTAATCCAAGGAACCCTTTTGATTCAATTTCTTTAAGAATGCTCATTGTTTCTTGAGAATTCAATATGTCATATTGATTGTAGTTAGGAACTGTTCTTGCAGTTTGTTCTAACGAATAGGTTACACTTAATGGAGATTCACGTCTTCCTTGTTTAGTCGTCACAACAACAACACCATTCAATGATCTTGAACCATAAATAGAAGTTGCCGATGCATCTTTTAGTATTTCAATACTTAAAACGTCATTAGGGTTTAATCCTGCAATAGACGAACTCAATAAAGTCTCTGAATTCCCAGATGCTAAATCTGCAAATGAAAGGTTAACGATATCTTCTTGAACAATACCATCAATTACCCATAGTGGTTTTGTATCTCCAAAAATAGAAGATGAACCACGTACTGTAATTTTTGGAGCTGTACCAAAAGTACCAGTAACGTTTTGAACTGTTACCCCAGCTGCTTTACCTTCGATCATTCTACTGATATCTACAACGCCTTCAACTAGTAAATCTGTTCCTGTTATCTTGCTTATAGCTCCTGTAAAAGTCCTTTTGGATGTTTTCTCATATCCTGTAGTAATAACTACTTCATTTAGTTTTTGTCCGAACTCGCTTAAGATAATGGTAAGTGGAGTTGATTTTATAGCTATTTCTTGGGTTTCCATCCCTATATATGAAACTACAAGTCTAGTGCTATTTGCAGGAGCATCAATAGTAAAATTACCATCAATATCTGTCAGTACAGCTACTTTCGTTCCTTTTACCATAACTGTAGCTCCAGGTAAAGGAAGTCCGCGTTCATCAAGAACTCTACCTTTGACGATAGTTGCTAAAATAGTATTAGTTGCTAATGATTGTGGTGTAGTTATACCCATTAAATCATTAGTAAACGAAGTTTTATTTTGTAGTACAATTTGATTACTTACTTCAGAATAAGTAATGTTTAGCGGTTTTAAAATATTACTAAGTATAGATGATAGTAACTCATCATTTGCTTTGTAACTGACTATTTGATTCAGTTGACTAATTCTTGAATTGTACGAAAATTTTACATTCGCAGTTTTCTCAAGTTTAGCCAAAGCATTATACAAGCTTAAGTTCTCAATACTAAGAGTAACTTTAGTGTCTAATTTCTTTTGCCCTTTTACACTATTTGCCATGGTTACAGTGGAAAACACAAAGGCCAACAGAAATTGAAATAATGTTATTTTCATGATTCGGAGGAGTAATCGTTGTTTAACAACAGGTTTTTTCATAATTTTGGTTTGTTTTAATTAGTACTTATTATCGGGTATTATCAGGACAACGCAAATTCCTTTTTAGAGAAGGCAATTTGATTTTACTTAAGCGTCGAAAATGTTACAGCATCTTCGACGCTTTTTTTGTGGGGTATTGTTACATAGGCACTCTATCAATAATTACAACCATCAGAATTGATGATGATTTGGTTTCCATTCATTTCATAACTCGTATTATTTCCCAGCGCTTTGCAGATAATTTTAAGTTTTTCTGGCAAAGGTTGGTCGCTTAGTGAAGTAGTAAGGTGACAGTCTTTTAATTTGTCTTTTGGGAATTCAATGTTTACTAAATAAGCTTGTTCAATTGTTTTAAATATCTGACTAACTGGAATATCAGTGAAGTCAAAACTTAATTGCTCAATAGTCCTAACAGAGTGTATTAATGTTTGATCTTTTGTAATATCTGTAATTTTATCGAAGGTGGAACTTTTACGAGTAAAACGTAAGGCTTCATTAGGAAGTAAGGTAATTTCCTCTTTTTTATTGAAACTTAATACCATTTCGTTAGACTGTACTTTTACTTTACCTGTTCGTACAAGTATTTCTACATTAGGTTCATTAGAAAAAGCACTTATTCTAAAACTAGTTCCAACTACTTTGGTAACGATTTCATTGGCAAAGACTAGAAATGGTTTTTTAGGGTTTTTACTTATTTCAAAAAAACCTTCACCAGATAAATAGACTCTTCTTTCGTTTCCTACAAAAATTTTAGGGTAACTCAATTTACTTTTTGGTTGTAATAAAACAGAGCTTCCGTCAGATAAAGTTATTATTTGAGGCTTATTTGAATTATTAGTTTGCTCAACGAGTCCTTCATTATTATTCTCATGAATAAGTTCATTGTAGATTTGTGTCGAATTATTAGGAATAAATAAATGGCTATAAGTCCAAGAGCCGAGTAAACCAAAAACCAAAACCGCAGCGACAGACTTTAGCCAATTATTATTCCAAAGTTTAATTTCTTTCTTTGTAGATGCTTCATTCTCTTCAATTTTAGTCCAAGTAGCTACTAATGCAGTTTGGATTATTGAGGAGTGTAAATTATTTTCAGGAATCTTCATAGCTAAAATCCATAGTCTGGCCTCTTCAACTAATTTAGCGCGCATAGAATTTTCTAAAGTCCATTCTTCCCAGTTTTCTAGGTCCGCCTTTGTACGTACCCAAGACTGGAATGATTCATCAGCTAAAAAATCTTCTATTTCGGTATATTTGTTACGTTTTTGCATTTAAAAATAAGGTTACATAGACATAAAGGACAGTTTCCTTATTATATACTCATTAAATTATGATTTTTTTTTAATTTATTTAAGAAAAATTTATAATATACTAGAAGATAGTAGTAAAAGCAAGGGAATATTAGCATTCCATTCCTTGCGCAAGTTTAGTAATGCGCGGTGTAATAAATTGTTAGCTGATTGGTAATTTACATCGAGCATATCTGCAATTTGCTCTACACTAAGGCCTTGGTGGTATCTTAGGTATAATGCCTCTTTCTGTCTAGAAGGTAAAAAATTGATGAGTATGTTGAGTTGATTAACTTTATCAGCAGTACTTTCGTCAATAATTAATTTGTGTTCAATTGAGAAATCAAATAAAAATTCAATAGAGTCTGTTGAAGTGATTTTACTAAAAATATGGTCGCGTTCTTGTAATCTAGCAATCCTTTTGCGAACACTTGATAAAAGATAAGCTTTTACATTGGCATTATCACTTAAAGAATGTTTGTATAACCAAAGATCTGCAAATACGTCCTGAATACAATCCTGAACTTTTTCAGCATGATTTGAAAAAGAATTTCCATAACGTACTAGATGCTCATAATACTTTGTAAAAAGTACCGAAAAAGCCTTTTCATCTCCTGTTCTTAGTCTACTCCAAAGTAGGGAGTCATCAGCGCAATTAGTATTTAATGATTTTATTTTCAAGGTAGGTATAGCTTTTTGGTATATTAAGGTTATGTTAATTTTTTGTAATTGTACGCATTTTAATAGAAAAGTACAAGTTAATATCTTAAAATTATATTAAATTTAATAACTTAATGTTTTAACTGGATAAAAAATAGTCGATTCGTAATTTAGACGGTTTAAATTATATTTTCGCAATTTTTTTTAAAAACTCATTTAACTTAGCTTTTAAAAAATAGAGTTGTATTGCAACACACAAAAGCTTTTACAACGTTTTATTTTCTGTGTAATAATAAACAGTTGTGCTAAATCATTTGTAACTGGATGCTCTTAAGTTTTTGGGAGGAAGTACTATCCACCATGTAGTTTTACGATTGACTAAGTATTTGTCAAATGAGAAAGGTATGGAGACTTTTGATATCTATAATGTAGCTAAAAATAAAAGAATTTAGTGTCTAAAAATGCTGTAATAATTCGAACTAAATACATTTGTTACTTCCGAAAATTAATGGCATTTTTACAGAAATATTTTAGCTTCCCTATGAAAAACAATGCAAATCCAAAAAAAGAAAATTCATTAAAACATGTTCTTTTTGGCAGTTTAATTGGTACAACGATTGAGTTTTTTGATTTCTATATATATGCCAATGCCGCAGTTTTAGTTTTTCCTCAATTATTTTTCCCTTCAGCAGACAGTACTAATTCGGTTTTACTATCCCTTGCTACTTTTTCGATAGCATTTCTTTCTCGTCCTCTTGGTTCAGCAGTATTTGGTCATTATGGAGATAAAGTTGGGCGTAAGACAACCTTAGTAATAGCTTTGTTGACAATGGGTATTTCAACCGTTAGTATTGGATTTTTACCAAGCTACGCTAGCATTGGAATTGCAGCACCTTTATTATTAATGTTGTGCCGCTTTGGTCAAGGTGTTGGTTTAGGAGGCGAATGGGGTGGAGCTGTATTATTAGCCATCGAAAATGCTCCGCCTAATAAGCGTGCATGGTACGGAATGTTCCCCCAATTGGGAGCGCCAATAGGGTTGTTACTATCGGGTGGAACTTTCTTGATTTTAACAGATACGATGAGTGCAGAAGCTTTTCTTGATTATGGGTGGAGAATTCCTTTTATAGCAAGTTCGTTATTGGTAGTAGTGGGTTTCTATATCCGATTAAAAATAACCGAAACTCCTGCGTTCGAAAATTCTAAGAAAGAAGAAGAGGTCAAAATTCCATTTTTAACTTTACTTAAATTTTATAAAAATCAGTTGATTTTTGGCACATTTGCTGCCGTTACTACCTTTTTAGTGTTTTATCTGATGACTGTATTTACGCTTAGTTGGGCTACTTCAGATTTGGGCTATTCCAAAAGAGATTTTTTATTAATGCAGTTGTTTTCAGTATTGTTTTTTGCACTTTTTATTCCGGTATCAGCTCTTATAGCAGATCGTATTGGACGTAGAAAAATGCTTATTTATGCCACAACGGCCATTGCTTTATTTGGTTTTGTTTTTTCGTTCTTCTTAAACTCAGGAAGTCCTGTTTTAGTGACTCTGTTTTTATGTGTAGGAATGGCTCTGATGGGATTTACTTATGGTCCATTAGGGACTTTCTTGTCGGAATTGTTTCCTACAAATATTCGTTATTCGGGTACCTCTTTAGCGTTTAATATGGCGGGAATCCTAGGAGCGGCATTTGCACCTATGATTGCGATTTGGTTGGCGACACATTACAGTTTGACTTATGTAGGGTTTTATTTGACTGCCGCATCTTGTATCTCTTTATTTTCACTGTTGATGGTTAGTAAAAAGGAGCATAAGTTTTAGTTTTTTTATAATAAAATAAATTAATTGGATAGTGACTTCTGGTTGATGTTTTACTGGAATTACTAAAATTAACCCTTATTTTTGCAGAAAACTTATTCTCTTTGAAAACTAAATTATTTCTCATCACGCCTCCTTTTACCCAACTGAATACACCTTATCCAGCAACGGCTTATATAAAAGGGTTTCTGAACACCAAAGACATTGCTGCCGTTCAGGCAGATCTAGGGATTGAAGTGATTTTGAAATTGTTTTCGAAAAAAGGTTTGAAAGATTTGTTTGAAGTTGCAGGTTTAAAGTTTGCTCCGCCAGTTCGATTTTCAGTCTCGGGTGAAGTTGGAGAAATTTCGGATAATTCGAAACGTATTTATGCGTTACAGGAAGAATATATCAAAACTATTGATTCCGTTATCGCTTTCTTGCAAGGGAAAAATCCAACTCTGGCACTTCAAATATGTCAGGAAGATTATTTGCCTGAAGCCTCTCGTTTTGCGCAATTGGAAGAGCTAGATTGGGCTTTTGGGACGATGGGAACACAGGATAAAGCGAAGCATTTGGCTACTTTGTACCTCGAAGACATTTCTGATTTTATTGTAGAATGTGTGGATGCCAACTTTGGTTTCAGCCGTTATGCGGAACGTTTGGGGAGATCAGCCAATTCTTTTGACGAATTGTACGAAGCCTTGCAACAAGAGACAACTTATATAGATAATGTTCTACTTTCGATTTTAAAAGAAAGAATAGAAACCATTCAGCCTACATTGTTCTTAATTTCTATACCCTTTCCGGGGAATTTGTATAGCGCTTTTCGATCGGCGCAATGGGTGAAAAAACACTATCCCGAAATTAAAATTTCTGCTGGAGGCGGTTTCCCTAATACGGAATTGCGTTCTCTTTCAGACGAACGTGTTTTTGAGTTTTTCGATTACATCACTTTGGATGATGGTGAAGCGCCAATTGAATTGATAATTGAAAATGAACAATTAACAATTGACAAAGAATACAAACGTACCTTCCTGTTGGAAGATGGTAAAGTGGTATATAAGAATAATTCCTTAAAACATGATTATAAGCAGTCCCAAGTGGGCACGCCAGATTATTCTGATTTGCTTTTAGATAAATACATTTCAGTTATCGAAATAGTGAATCCTATGCATCGAATGTGGTCTGATGGTCGCTGGAATAAACTCACTATGGCACACGGATGTTATTGGGGAAAATGTACGTTTTGCGATATTTCTTTAGACTATATAAAGATATACGAGCCTGTTGCAGCTAGTTTGCTGTGCGATCGGATGGAGCAAATGATGGAGCAAACCGGTGAAAATGGGTTTCATTATGTTGACGAAGCCGCACCACCAGCTTTAATGCGTGCTTTGGCACTGGAAATACTTCGAAGAAAATTGTCTGTGACATGGTGGACCAACATTCGATTCGAAAAAAGCTTTTCCAGAGATTTGTGTCTTTTACTGAAAGCATCGGGTTGCATCGCCGTTTCTGGGGGACTAGAAGTAGCTTCAGATCGATTATTAAAATTAATTGACAAAGGGGTTACGGTAGAGCAAGTAGCCAAAGTAACTAGAAACTTTACCGAAGCAGGTATTATGGTACATTCGTATCTTATGTATGGTTATCCAACTCAAACAGTTCAGGAAACGGTGGATAGTCTTGAAATGGTGCGCCAGTTATTTGAAGTGGGAGTGCTGCAGTCGGGATTTTGGCACCAATTTGCCATGACAGCACACAGTCCTGTAGGTATGTATCCGGAAAAATTTGGCGTTGTTAAAGAAACCGAAGTTATTGGTACTTTTGCCAATAATGATATTAATTATATCGATTCGACAGGAATTGACCATGGCAAATTCAGCTTTGGATTAAAGAAATCCCTATTCAACTTTATGCACGGAATCTGTTTTGATTACAGCCTGCAGGAATGGTTTGATTTTAAAATACCAAAAACAAAAATTCCGGAGGATTTCATTTTCAATGCGCTACAAGAACCGGAAGATTTTAAAATAAAATCCACAGCCAAAATCGTTTGGTTAGGAGGCAAACCTTTTGTTGAGGAGTTTACTAAATCAAAAAAAGGGAATTCTTGGAAAATGATGAGTTTGACTTTTCATGACAAAAAAGAAAGTTTTAGTATCCAAACCAATAAGGCGGAAGGCGAATGGTTGACAGAAATTCTTCAAAAAGTGTCTGTTTCCAATGCTAAAATTTATACGTTGCAGGAAATCAAGACTGATTTTGAAAAACAACAGGAAGATTTTGAGTTGTTTTGGTATTCAAAACCGGTGAATAGTCTACGTGAATATGGATTGCTAGTGTTGTAAAAGCTTTTTTTTAATGAACTATACTAAATTAGCATAAAACTTGCATTTTTCATTTACGAAAACGTTTTCTTTTACCTATTTTTACGACCATAAAATTACACTAATGAGTGATAGCTATAAAGTAAATATAAATGATTCCTTTCAATTTGACTTTGATAAGGAACAAGTTTCGCAACTAGATGCTGTAAATTTGGATTCCAAATCTTTCCATATCTTACATGAAAGCAAACCTTTTAAAGCAGAGATCCTATCTGCAAATTTTCATCAAAAAGAATATGTCGTCAAGGTAAATAACAACAGTTATACGGTTGCTATTGCTAATGATTTGGACTTATTGATCAAAGAATTGGGATTTGAAGTTGGGCTTACAAAACAAGTTAATGCCATTAAAGCACCAATGCCAGGATTAATTCTGGAGATTAGTGTGATTGTTGGACAGGTTGTAAAAGAGAATGACAGTCTATTAATTTTGGAAGCCATGAAAATGGAAAATAGTTTCCTATCACCACGTGATGGTACCATCAAGTCTATTTCTGTATTATTAGGAGATGCGGTAGATAAAGGACAGCTGTTAATTGAATTTGAATAGAGAGGATAATAGAGTATAGATAAATAAATAAGAATTTTTTACCTCTTTGTTCTAACAGTGAAACGGTCATTATTCTTTTAGTCTTATTAAATATGAAAAAAATATTAGTTGCCAATAGGGGTGAAATCGCAATTAGGGTCATGAAAACGGCTCAAAAAATGGGCATAAAAACGGTCGCGGTTTATTCTACCGTCGATAGAAATGCACCTCATGTGAAATTTGCTGACGAAGCCTTCTGGATTGGTGAATCGCCGTCCAATCAATCTTATTTATTAGGTGATAAAATCATTGAAGTAGCTAAATCTCTTGGTGTGGATGCCATACATCCCGGTTACGGATTTTTAAGTGAAAATGCTGATTTTGCCGAAAAAGCAGAAAAGAACAACATCATTTTTATTGGACCTAAATCGAAAGCCATACATATTATGGGAAGTAAATTGGCCGCAAAAGAAGCTGTAAAAGCCTATAATATACCCATGGTGCCTGGAGTGGATGAAGCCATTACAGATATAGAAAAAGCCAAAGTAGTGGCTAGCGAAATAGGTTTTCCTATTTTGATTAAAGCGTCTGCAGGTGGTGGTGGAAAAGGAATGCGAGTTGTTGAAAATGCAGCCGAATTTGAGTCCCAAATGAACAGAGCAATCAGCGAAGCATTAAATGCTTTTGGTGACGGCGCTGTTTTTATTGAAAAATATGTGGGATCGCCAAGACATATCGAAATTCAAATCATGGCGGACAGTCATGGAAATATTTTGTATTTATTCGAAAGAGAGTGTAGTATTCAACGTCGTCATCAAAAAGTGATAGAGGAAGCACCTTCGTCGGTATTAACACCAGAACTGCGCAAAAAAATGGGGGAAGCTGCCGTTTTAGTAGCTAAATCTTGTGATTATCTAGGAGCAGGAACAGTAGAGTTTTTATTAGATGAAAACAATAATTTCTTTTTCCTCGAAATGAATACGCGTTTGCAAGTCGAGCATCCTGTTACAGAATTAATCACCGGATTAGATTTGGTTGAACTGCAAATCAAAGTCGCTAGAGGGGAAGAGTTGGAGATCAAACAGGAAGACTTGAAAATTAAAGGACATGCTCTGGAATTGAGGGTTTATGCCGAAGACCCAATGAATGATTTTCTACCGAGCGTTGGTCATCTAGATGTATATCAATTGCCGGTGGGCGAAGGAGTTCGCGTCGATAATGGATTTGAGCAGGGGATGGATATTCCTATTTATTATGACCCGATGTTAGCCAAGTTGATTACTTATGGTGAGACCCGTGAGGAAGCCATTCAGATTATGGTCAAAGCTATTGACGGATATTTAGTGAAAGGGGTAGAAACGACTTTGCCTTTCGGAAAGTTTGTGTTTGAACACGAGGCTTTCAGATCAGGAAATTTCGACACGCATTTTGTGAAAAAGTATTATAATGCGGCCGAATTGAAAGATCAATTGGCTGAAGAAGCTAAAATTGCCGGGTTAATAGCCTTGAAGCAGTATTTTGAAGATCAAAAGATAGTACGATTACCAAATCAATAAATTATGGAGTCTAAAATACAAGAATTAAACGATAAGATTGCCCTTGCCCATTTGGGTGGAGGTAAAAACAGAATTGCAAAACAACACCAAAAGAAGAAATTGACTGCCAGAGAGCGCGTGAATTATTTGATGGATGAAGGTTCTTTTGAAGAAATTGGAATGTTGGTGACACATCGGACAAGTGATTTTGGAATGCAAAATGAACTGTATTATGGTGATGGAGTTATAACGGGTTATGGTACCATAAACGGAAGATTAACTTATGTTTTTGCTCAGGATTTTACCGTATTTGGAGGGGCATTATCTGAAACACATGCAGAGAAAATTTGTAAGGTGATGGATATGGCTGTAAAAATGGGTGCGCCTATGATTGGTCTAAATGATTCTGGTGGTGCACGTATTCAGGAAGGTGTTCGCTCTTTGGGTGGTTATGCCGATATTTTTTATAGAAATGTACAAGCAAGTGGGGTAATTCCGCAAATCTCTGCGATCATGGGACCCTGCGCCGGTGGAGCAGTATATTCGCCAGCAATGACTGATTTTACTATGATGGTAGAAGATACCAGTTATATGTTTGTTACTGGACCCAATGTAGTGAAAACCGTAACGAATGAAACCGTGACTTCGGAGGAATTAGGAGGAGCTAGTACGCACTCTACTAAATCAGGAGTGGCTCACATTACTTCTGCAAATGATGTGGAATGTTTGGAAGACCTGAAACGATTACTGAGCTATTTGCCTCAAAGTAATAAAGAAACTGCAAAAAAGTTGCCTTACGAACTTCAAGATGAGGTGCGCGAACAGTTAGCGAGTATTATTCCTGATAATCCGAATAAGCCTTATGATATGCATGGTGTGATTGCTGGAATTATTGATAAAGATTCATTTTATGAGGTCCATAAAAATTATGCAGAAAATATCATTGTTGGTTTTGCAAGATTGGGAGGTCGAAGCATAGGAATTGTTGCTAACCAGCCACTATATCTGGCGGGAGTTTTGGATGTGAACAGTTCGAAAAAAGCGGCCCGTTTTACTCGTTTTTGCGACTGTTTTAATATTCCGTTATTGGTACTTGTTGATGTACCTGGATTTTTACCGGGAACGGACCAAGAATGGCATGGAATTATTGTACACGGCGCCAAACTACTTTATGCGCTTAGCGAAGCGACTGTGCCAAGAATTACGGTTATAACACGTAAAGCTTATGGAGGTGCCTATGACGTGATGAACTCGAAACACATTGGTGCCGACATGAATTTTGCATGGCCTAGTGCTGAAATTGCTGTGATGGGAGCTAAAGGCGCTTCGGAAATTATCTTCAAGAAAGAAATTCATGACGCAGTTGATCATGAAGCTAAACTTTTAGAAAAAGAAGCTGAATATGCTGATTTATTTGCCAATCCTTATACTGCAGCACAACGTGGTTTTATAGATGAGGTTATCTTACCGCAAAACACCAGACGGAAATTAATAAAAGCATTCAGTATGCTCGAAAATAAAGTAAGTGTTACGCCAAATAGGAAGCACGGAAATATTCCTTTGTAAGTATTTTAAATGAAAACAAAAAAAAACCATTCGCTGCGGTGAATGGTTTTTTTTTGTTTTCTAAGGAAACTAATGTAAACTAACCACTTTGGTAATGCTCCATTTATTATTCTCATTTTTCCAGAAAATGATAAACTTGCTGGCATGAGATGGGGTTCCTTCTTTTTCAGTGTTGTTATGAAACTTATGCAGTCCTATTTCTATAGCTCCAAAATCTTTGATAGGATAGACTTCGATACTTTCTTTTACTAATTCCCGAGTTACTTTACCACAGATGTACTTTTCAGTGCCGTCTAAAATTTCTTGCTTCACCGTCATTAAACCGCCTTGATCGTGGTAAAATTCGATATTATCCGAATAGATTGCGGCTTGTTTAGCAAGGTCGCAAGTATTGTAGGCTTGAAAAAAAATACTGTCCATACCGACAATGGTGTTGTATAATTCTAGGTTATCTGCGGTGTATTTGTATGTAAGTTCTTTCTTCTTTTTTTTTTGAGCGGTACAAACGGTGGTTAGAATGGCGAAAAGTAAAATAAAAAAATAGCAAGGTCTACTGTTTCTCATAATATGATTTATTAGTATGGAATTAATCGTTAACTGAAATCAAAAATACACAAATTAAGGCTTTTGAGATACTCGATTTATGGAATCATTCATGAATTTTATTACTTCATCCCAATTTGTATCTTCATAATCTTGTGATGTAATTGTTGCACTTCCTTGTTTTTTAGAAATCATTTTCATGATTAATCGTTTAAAGTATTCGTATTCGGTATATTTCAATGCTCCTGCAATTTGGGAAGTCATCAATGGCTTCGATCTAGTATAATCCAGAAAATCAGTAGTTAGTTTTTTAACTTCAGTATGTTCATCCTCGATATCCGATGCCACAGCAAGTGAGATTGAGAAAAAAGCTCCAGGCATTCGATTCAAGTCGGGAACATATTGTTTGATGTAATGCTTTACAACAGAGTGGTATTTGTTAATATGTATTGATGAACCAATTATCGTTACATCATAAGTCTTTATTGCTCTCGGTTCGGGGGTGGTGTCAGCAATTGTTACTTGCTATCTTGCGTTGTGAAAAATAGCTTCCGTATAGTGATCAATTTTGCAGGTCTATCCTTCTGTAGTGCCGTAAATAACAAGTAGTTTCATGATTTATATTTTTAAATTGAAATATAATTATTGCAAAAAATAGAAACATTGTAAGGGATTGATTTTTAATTACTACTAGCTTTTTAGAACAATGGTGACTTTAAGGGACAAATGAGTTTAAGAATAAGTAATCTTATTTTTTTTAGAAACTGACTTATCGGCGCGATTCAACTAAAGGTTTTCTATAAAAAATCAAAACTCATTAAACTACTATGTCTACAAAAAGGAGGCTTTGCATCAAGAACACTTGTTGCTATTTATGCATTACTATTTTACATTTTAGTATCTTTCGGTATTGTTAAGATACTTAAATTAGAATTCGAAAAAATAAATAAACACATGGAATACAATAGATGCGGAAATAGTGGTTTGTTATTACCCCAAATTTCCTTAGGATTATGGCACAACTTCGGCTCAGTCGATAGTTTTGAGAATGGAGAGAATATTGTAAAAGAGGCTTTTGATAAAGGAATTACTCATTTTGATTTGGCTAATAATTACGGACCAGTTCCAGGTTCTGCAGAGACTAATTTTGGTAAAATTTTAAAAAATAATTTTCAGGGAAACTTACGTGATGAAATTTTGATTACGACTAAAGCAGGTTATACAATGTGGAAGGGTCCTTATGGAGATTGGGGTTCTCGTAAATATTTATTGTCGAGCTTAAATCAGAGTTTGAAGCGTATGAATATTGATTATGTGGATGTTTTTTATTCGCATCGTTTTGATCCTGAGACTCCTTTGGAAGAAACTATGATGGCACTAGATTATGCTGTCCGAAGTGGTAAAGCACTCTATGCAGGAATCTCTAATTACAATGCAGAACAAACGAAAAAGGCTGCAGAAATTCTGAAACGATTGGGAACCCCTTGTCTGATTCACCAAGCGAAATATTCAATGTTAGTTAGGGAACCAGAAGCTGGATTACTAGATGTTCTTGAAGAAAAAGGGGTAGGTTGTATTGCTTTTTCTCCTTTGGCACAAGGACTTCTCACCGATAAATACTTGAAAGGGATTCCGGAAAATTCCAGAGCTTCTAATCCTAATGGTCATTTACAAGCGGAGGAAATATCTGATGCTAAAGTGCAAAAGATTATAGCCTTGAATGAAATAGCACAACAACGAAGTCAATCATTGGCTCAAATGGCTTTGGCTTGGTTATTAAAGGACAAGCGTATCACTTCAGTTTTAATTGGTGCGAGTTCTGTGGGACAATTGAATAATAATATTGGCAGTTTGCAGAATCTTCATTTTTCAACAGCTGAATTAGAAAATATAGAGCGTATTTTAGGATAGAAAAAAGTGTGAAGTATTGAACAGTAGCTACTTTTGTTTTAAAATATTTGCATAAAAAAACCGTTCTTTGATTTTACCAAAGAACGGTTTTCTATATAAATTAATTTTTTTATTGCTTCTTGTAAATAGAATAAATGGTATTGATTGTTTTTTCATCTAAGATGTCATTTATCTCAGTTTGGATAAAATGTAGTTTGAAAGCCATTATCGCAGACGATAGGTTTTTAGTGTCATAACCAATGATTCTCAACCCCTGTTCGATATTAAAAGCGATAGGAGCAGGTTCTAGTGTTTCATCTGCCCATAAACCAAATCCATTTTCGGCCAACGTTTTCCAAGGAAATAATACGCTTGGGTCAGTCTTGCGACTTGGGGCAATATCTGAATGACCAATAATATTTTGTGTTGGTATATTGTACTCCTTTTTCAATTTGCTCAATAGGGCCATCAGGCTAGTAATCTGTGCTTCTGAGAACGGTTCTATTCCGTTATTATCTAACTCTATCCCTATAGATGACGAGTTAAGATCGGTGTCTTTTCCCCAAGAACCTTTACCGGCATGCCAAGCGCGCATGTAATCATTAAGCATTTGCACCACACTACCGTCATCAGCAATCACATAATGTGAACTTACTTGTGTTCTTGTCAGCGTAAATGTTTTTATGGTTTGTTGCAGTGAATCTTGTGCGGTATGGTGAATAATAATGAAATTTGGTTTTCGTAAATTAAAATTTACGGTACTGATCCATTTTGTTTGAATTCCATTGTCCAAAGCCGTTGAGCCCATTTTTGAAATAGTGTCCTTAAAAGTATATAACTGCTTAGTATACGCGTTGTCAATACTTATTATGGTTTTAGTAACAACAGGCAATGGTTCAGGCTCTTTATTTGAAATTACTTCCTTAAAAGTTTTGAGTTTTGTATCATATTCTTTTTCGCTAGCTTTATAAGGATTAGTTGCGCACGAAGTTATGGCGACAGCAAAAATCAAGTAATAAAAATATTTTTTCATATATTAGGATGGATTCTTATAGTGCAAAATAGTTATCTTTTTCTTCTTGACTTTTTTGAGTTATTGCTTTGCTCGTTAAGTGCTTTGTATTTCGCTTTTTGATCTTCATTCAAAAATTCATTCACCTTTCTGTCTGTGACTTCAGATAGTGCCTTCACCTCTTCTATTTTTTGTTCTTGACTGGTTTCTGCTTTTATCAAAATACCTTGTGACCTGATGCTTTCTTTTAAAACATTTGATATGGCAATTTCTTGCAACTGATCTAAAACAAGTTCCGTTTTTAGTTTTTCCATTATTTTAGCAACGGTTACTTCAACTGGAATCTCTTTCGGCTTATCTGGTTCTCGGTTTTGTCCCATTTGGCTCATTTGATTCCTACCATAGCCATTGTTATTGCCGTAACCGTTGTTACCGTAACCATTGTTACCGTATTGAGCGGAAACGGTTATACTGAATAATAATGTAACTGTAAAAACTAAAAATATTTGAATTGTTTTCATGTTTGCTATTATAAATGGTTTGTCAATTGACGAATGGCTTAAAGTTAAGCTGGTTCTCCATACAAGTCAAATTCAGTGGCTTCGATGATTTTTATCAAAGCAAAGTCTCCCGTTTTTACATAATGCTTTGAGGCATCAATAAGCACTTCGTTATCTACATCTGGACTGTCAAATTCAGTTCTTCCTACAAAATGACCACCTTCTTTTCTGTCGATAATACATTTGAAAGTTTTCCCTACTTTTTCTTGGTTTAAATCCCAAGAAATTTGTGATTGCAATTCCATGATTTCGTTAGCACGGTCCTGTTTTACATCATCCGGAACATCATCTTCTAATAAATAAGCATGTGTATTTTCCTCGTGAGAATAAGCAAAACAACCCATTCTGTCAAATTTCATTTCTTGAACCCAGTCTTTTAGAATATTGAAATCTTCCTGAGTTTCTCCAGGATATCCTACAATTAAGGTTGTTCTTATCGCCATTCCGGGAACTCTTTCACGGAAATCCTTCAATAATTTAGTTGTTTTTTCCTGAGTAGTTCCGCGACGCATTGATTTTAGTACTGAGTCTGAAATATGTTGTAGCGGAATATCAATATAGTTGCAAATCTTAGGCTCGCGTTTCATTAGATCTAAGACATCCATAGGAAAACCAGTAGGGAAGGCATAATGCAAACGAATCCATTCAATTCCTTCTACTTTTGCTAATCCTTCTAATAATTCTGCAAGATTACGTTTTTTGTAGATATCAAGTCCGTAATAAGTTAAATCCTGTGCAATCAAAATCAATTCTTTCACACCGTCTCTAGCTAGTCCTTCCGCTTCTTTTACTAATTTCTCGATAGGTTGAGAAACGTGTTTTCCTCTCATTAAAGGAATAGCACAAAAACTGCAAGGTCTGTCGCAACCTTCAGCAATTTTTAAGTAAGCATAATTTTTTGGGGTAGTAGTCAATCGCTCTCCCAGCAACTCGTGTTTATAATCGGCACCCAATGCTTTCAATAATTGTGGTAACTCTGTGGTTCCAAAGAATTGGTCAACATTAGGGATTTCTTTTTCTAAATCGGGTCTGTAACGTTCTGATAAACATCCTGTAACAAAAACCTTGTCAACCAATCCTTTTTCTTTCTTATCGGCATATTCTAAAATCATATTTACTGATTCTGCTTTTGCATTATCAATAAATCCGCAGGTGTTGATGACAATAATGTTTCCCTCTTCAGCAGCTGGAGCTTCATGCGCCACATCTTTTCCGCTTGCACGTAGTTGCCCCATTAATACTTCGCTGTCGTAGATGTTTTTTGAACATCCAAGAGTGATTACGTTGATTTTATTCTTTTTTAAAGACTTGGTTCTCATAGATTTGTAAATTGGAGTGCAAAATTACGTTTTTTTATTCAAACAGAAGTTTTTTCCCTGTTTTTTATGGAGCTATTCCTGCTGTACGTTGCAATCTCCCGAAAAGAAATCGGGAGGATTTAGACTTCCATCAGGGCTAAAAAAACCGTCTTGTTATAAAAAAGCAAGACGGTTAATAAGCTATTTTTTTTATTTTTCCTTTTTTGTTATATAAAAGATATTTACAATTCAAACAACATAGTCAACGAAACAGTATTATTGATGGAATTTATTTGAGCGCCATCAATTAATCCTTGGCTGAAAAAACCTTGTTGTGAATCTCTTTCTGCATAAGCATAAGCTAAGTCTACTTTTGTGGATCCAAAGTTGTATCCTAAACCAGCTGAATATCCGGTTAAGTCTCCTATTGTAATTCCATTTTTATAAGGACTTTGCTCGTAACGATATCCTGCTCTTAAACTTAGTTTGTTGATTTTATACTCGCCGCCAATTCTTAATTCGCCTGAATTGTCTAAGGTATTGCTCATGTTAGTATTGAGACCGCTGAAATAGCTGTCGTTTTCAGGCTTAAATTTAGTGTTACTGTAATTTTTTATTGAGTAATCGATACTTATTAAACCACTTTTGCCAAAAACATAGGCGAAACTTGTTGTCACTTTGCTTGGCGTTTGTAATTTATATGGTGCATAAACATTTGTAATTCTTGGGTCAACAACATCGTTCGGCAAGTCACCATCAACGTTACTACTCACGGCAATAAGTTTTTGAGAAGATTCATCGTTTAGATTATACCAGGTCGAAGATTCGTAAGCTAAGCCGAGTCTAAGTTCATTAGTTACTTTTGCGATGGCTCCCAATTGAAATGAGAACCCTGTTCCGTAAGTATAGAGTTCATTTTTAAATTGCAACTTGGTTACTCTATAATTGGAATCTAATGCATTGTTGTTGTCTTCATAAAATACAGTTGATTGTCTGAAATCGGTAAAATGAGAGTTCAGGTTTATTCCAAAGTATAATCTGTCTTTGTAGGAGGTTGCTGCATTAAAGGATAATTTTCCGTTATAGCCTTGTGAATAGCTTGTGTTTTCTTGGTAATAGTTTCCTCCTTCAGCAACATTTGAGGTGTATTGAGTATTGTTGGAGTCTGAGGTCGTCGGATTAATAACGTAACCTTGATAGCCTAAAAAAGCTTGTTGTGTACCATGATCTAAATTTTCATAAAAGGAATCTTCCAGGATGTTTAGAGGAACGCCATTTGCGTAGCTTATAAAATAATTACCAACGGAATTATTTGGATTGGTTCCGGCTGAAAATGTGGAGTTATTGAAGTTGTTATTGTTTTCATAGTTTATTGCTAATGAAAACTTTTTCCAGCCACTATTTAAACTTTTGTTGTGAAATACAAAAACGCCTCCAGCTTGATTTATATCAAAGGAATTGTCTTTCTCGGTTGTAGTTGTACCAAAATAATTGGAATTGTTTTTTATGTCGCTATTGGTTATTGTTATTCCAAATTGATTATTAGAAAAAACAGATGATCCCGCTGGATTTATCCCAATTGAGGAAAAGTCACCACCAAGCGCTCCAAAAGCACCACTCATAGCCTTGAAACGTGCCGTTCCGTTAAGGTTGTCTTGTGAGTAGCGCAATGCATCCTTAATCTCTTGTGATTGAGCAATACCAAAGGTAAGCCCCGTAAGTAATAAAAATAGGTATTTTTTCATTTTGATACAATTTATGTTTTTGATAAACGAGAGTGAGGTTATCTTCTGCCTCCTCCTGATGATGATCTACCGCCGCCACCTCCTGATGAAGATCTTCCGCTCTCGGAAGAATTGCTTGATCTTGAAGGAGAATAGCTGTCATTGCTTGATCTAGAAGGGGAATAGTTGTCGTTTCGGCTACTATTTGAATTTGTTTGTCTACTAGTGTTTGTATTCGCTCTTCGTGTAGGGGTGCTGTAAGATTGATTTTGTGATTGGCTTCTTCTGGTAAAAGTTGGGCTAGTTCTTGATGTGCTACTGCTGTTGGTAGAGTTTCTTCTATTGTCAAAACTGTTCGTATTCCTATTGGTGCTCGTTCTGTTTTGAGAGGAGTTTCTTGAACTGTAGTTTCTGTTTGTGTTTACAGAATTCGAATAAGAGGAAGAGGAACCTCTTCTACTTGGGTTGGATGAATAATTACGATTGTTATAATTATAGCCGTAATTAGAATACCCATAGTACGGGTTATTCCAGCCATAATTAGAAAAACCGTATCCATAATATGGATATCCCCAGCCGAAGTTTGAATATCCATATCCATAATTGGGATATCCCCAGCCATAGTTAGAATAACCCCATCCGAAAGAAGAGTAGCCTAATCCAAAAGGCGAGTATCCTAATCCATATCCAAAATTGAATCCCCAATTGTTAGGGTATATTGTAATGTCTGTTTTAGAATAGTTATTTCCCCAGTCGGCATAATTCGAATTTGTTTGTTGTAAACTGTCGTTTATAGCGTCGTAGTCGTTATAATCGTCAATATTTGTGAAGATTTCGGTTGATTGGTTGTCGTCTTGCAACGAGCCGAAATAATCTTTGTAGTGATTGTTTTTGTCGGCCTGTGGTACATTTTCTACATTGCTAATGTCTGAGTTTCCATAGATTCCGTCATTATCATAATAGGATCTGTTTTGATAGGATCCGCAGGACGCCATCAAAAAGCTCAAGAATCCAATTATAGGGATAAATGAAGTTTTTTTTGATGAAAAAATATAAGTTTTCATATCTGTAAGGTTTTTTATTGTTGCACACTACAAAAATAGTTAGTTTTGTCGAACTATTTAGTTAAATAAAATAATGCAAAATTTGTGCCAAACTATTCAATATGAGTAAGAACCTTACTACAAGATCAGAAGATTATTCAAAATGGTATAATGAACTGGTTGTTAAAGCTGATTTAGCTGAAAATTCAGGAGTTAGAGGCTGTATGGTTATCAAGCCTTACGGTTACGCCATTTGGGAAAAAATGCAAGCGGAGTTAGATCGAAAGTTTAAAGAAACAGGGCATGAAAACGCCTATTTTCCTTTATTCGTTCCTAAAAGCATGTTTGAGGCCGAAGAAAAGAATGCGGAAGGATTCGCTAAAGAATGTGCCATCGTGACACATTACAGACTGAAAAATGATCCGGATAAACCCGGAAAATTAATGGTGGACCCAAATGCAAAACTAGAGGAGGAGCTTATTGTGCGTCCTACTAGTGAAGCGATTATTTGGTCTACATATAAAGGATGGGTTCAATCTTACAGGGATTTACCTTTGTTAATCAACCAATGGGCGAATGTAGTTCGTTGGGAAATGAGAACGCGTTTGTTCTTGAGAACTGCAGAGTTTTTATGGCAAGAAGGTCATACTGCACATGCAACTAAGGATGAGGCTATAGAGGAATCTGAAAAAATGATGAACGTATATGCTGATTTTGCAGAAAACTTCATGGCTATTCCAGTGGTTAAAGGCATAAAAACAGAGACGGAACGATTTGCGGGTGCTGAAGAGACGTATTGTATTGAAGCATTAATGCAAGACGGTAAAGCGCTTCAGGCGGGAACGTCCCATTTTTTAGGTCAGAATTTCGCAAAGGCATTCGACGTTAAATTTGCTAATGCCGAAGGAAAGCAAGAATATGTTTGGGGAACCTCATGGGGTGTCTCTACGCGATTAATGGGAGCGCTGGTAATGACGCATTCAGATGATAAAGGGTTGGTTTTACCACCTAATTTAGCTCCTATACAAGTCGTTATAGTTCCAATTTACAAAACAGATGAGCAGTTAGGTGAAATTACAGCTGAAGTAAATGTATTAATAGAGGCATTAAAAAAATTGAATGTTTCTGTTAAGTACGATAGCAGAACAACTCAAAAGCCAGGATTTAAATTTGCTGAATGGGAATTAAAAGGAGTTCCTGTGCGAATTGCTGTTGGACCTAAAGATTTAGAAAATGGAACTTTTGAAGTCGCTAGAAGGGATACTTTGACAAAGGAAGTGAAACCCAAAGAAGGAATGGCAACTTATATTAGCGATTTATTAGTTCAGATTCAAGAAGATTTGTTCAACAGGGCTTTAAATTATAGAGACAGCCATATTACTGAAGTTAATAATTTTGAGGAATTTAAAGCTGTTTTAAATGACAAAGGAGGTTTTGTATCAGCACATTGGGACGGAACTGCAGCCACTGAGGAGAAGATAAAGGACCTAACGAAGGCTACTATTAGATGTATTCCATTAGATAGGCTAGAAGAGGCTGGAAGCTGTGTGTTTACTGGGGCTGAGTCTAAAGGAAGGGTGTTGTTTGCTAAGGCATATTAAAAAAAAATAAATTTTTTCGCATCTACTATTGTGCGTTTCAAAAATAGTTGTATTTTTGCATCCGCATTAGAGAAGCAGGGCCCGTTCGTCTATCGGTTAGGACGCATGGTTTTCATCCATGTAAGAGCGGTTCGATTCCGCTACGGGCTACTATTTTTTTTGCATGTTAAAGTTATCCTGAACTCAGAGGGAAAAATGGCCCGTTCGTCTATCGGTTAGGACGCATGGTTTTCATCCATGTAAGAGCGGTTCGATTCCGCTACGGGCTACAAATTAATCTAAGATTTAGATTAATAACTAACTTAGAAGGATAATGGTCCGTTCGTCTAGGGGTTAGGACGCCAAGATTTCGTCTTGGTAACAGGGGTTCGATTCCCTTACGGACTACAAAAAAAGAATAGTAAAAGATAAAAACATAATAAAATGGCAAATCATAAATCAGCTCTAAAAAGAATTAGAAGTAACGAAAAGAGAAGAGTATTAAATAGATATCAACATAAAACTACTCGTAATGCTATAAAAGCATTGAGAATAGCAACTGATAAAGTAGATGCTACATCTAAATTGTCAAATGTAATATCTATGATTGATAAGTTAGCTAAAAAGAATATCATTCATGATAACAAAGCATCTAATTTAAAATCTAAATTAACGAAATTTGTTTCTAAATTGTAATATTTACATTTTATTGATTCTATAAAAAAAAGCTCCTTTTAAGGGGCTTTTTTTATGTTTTGTAGTATTTTCTAAATGTCTTAAAGCGCTAGTCTGCTCTGACTCTTATATCGGTAGATAGAATGTGTTTTAGGTAGTGTTGTATTTTTGAAAAAGAATCTGGTCGTCCCTCTTTTAGATTAAGCCTCTTAGGGCTGTATTTTAGCAGTTAGATAATCAAGCATTGATAGCGTGATAGGTTTTGATAAAAAATCAATGACCATTGGGTATTTTTTAGCTTTTTCTAAATCTTCTGGGTCTATTGTTGAGGAAAGGATAACTACTTTTATGGTACTAAAATCAGAATATTCGGAACTGTTAAAGCAATCCAAGAATTCCCAGCCACCCATTACTGGCATGTTTAAGTCTAGAAAAATTAACTGAGGCAGTTTATGACCACTGTTATCTATATCTGAATTTTTGATTGCGTCAAAGTAGTCAAGTGCTTTTTCTCCGTTTTGCGCCGTTATTATCTCATTTGAAAACAAAGTCTTGCTAATTACTTTTTTGCACAGCATGAGCGTTATGGGATCGTCATCGACGCATAAAATTAGGTCTAACATTTTTTTATTTGTTTTTGAATATTAAAGTGAATGTGGTCCCTTTGTTGACTGCGCTTTCAATGTTGATGCTTCCGCCCATAGCTTCTACTTGCGATTTCACTAGATATAGGCCTAGTCCTTTGCTGTCCGGGTAATCGTGAAACCTTTGGTAAAGCCCGAAAACTTTATCCCGATTTCTTTCTAAGTCAATTCCGATACCGTTGTCTTTAAAAACGAGTGTTATGGAATCGTTAAGTTGGCTGGCGGCAATTGTTATTTTTAGAGTTCGACTTTCTTCTCTGTATTTTATAGAGTTTGTCATAAGGTTTAAAAGTATGCTTTCAATGTAGGTCTTGTTTATGTTTAGGACAGAAACTTTTTCAAAATCAATTTTTAAGATTGGTTTGCAAGCTTCTATTTGAAACGAAAGTTGGCTGAAAACATTTTCGAAAACCTCTTTAAGTGACAGCGCTTCCTTTTGGATGGAAGGGTTGTCTTTGATTATCATCACTTTTGTTAGGTCGTTGACAGTGTCGTTTAATAAATGAGTTGATTTATTGAAGCCAAACATAATTTCTTTTAACTCAGGATCTTCTATATCGATATCTTCAATCAGGTTTAAAAGACCTGTTAAATTAGATATTGGGGCTCTGAGGTTGTGTGAAGTGATGTAAGAAAATTCTTTTAGGTCTTTATTGTTTTTGGTTAGTTCCCTAATCAGTTGTTCTTTTTCTTTTTCTTGTTTTTTCTCGTCAGATACATCACGTTGTATGGAAACCCAATGAGATAGCTCATTCTCTGAATTATAAATAGGAATCATGGAGAATCGCAGCCAGAACTCTTCTTTATTTTTTTTATAACTGATCATTTCTATCAGGCTCTCTTCTCTATCTTTTATGGCGTCAACTATTTTTTTGATTCCATTGATGTCTGAATTTGGGCCTTTTAGAATATCGGGAGATTTTCCTATAATCTCATCGGATTCATAACCAGTCATTACTGAAAAAGCAGGGTTTACATAAACTATTTTCGGAAGTTTGTTTTCGTTGAAGTCTGCTTCGGTAATGATGATAGAATCTTTGGTTTGAATAATTACGGTTTCTAGTAATTTAAGACGTAATTCTTCCTCTTTTTGCTTGGTTATATCCTGAATTGCTCCTATCATTCTAATGGCTTTTCCATTCTCGTCTTTCAAAAGAAAGCCTCTGTCTAACACGTACTTGTAAGAGTTGTCGGCACATTTAAATCGGTATTCATCTTGCCAGTTTTCAGTTTTTTGCTCGATGAAGGAGTATAATTTGATAGACATTTTAATGCTGTCTTCTGGGTGGATGTTGTCAAACCACCATTTTGAGCTGTCTCCAACTTCGTCTTCATTATAGCCAAAAATAGCTTTTATTCCTTTATTCCAGTAGAGTTTGTCTTCTTGTATTTTCCAATCCCATATAGTGTCACTGGTAGCTTTGGCAACAATATCATATTTATCATTGGATTCTTTTATTTCATTATTTGTTTTTAGCTGTTTCTCTATAACAGTCTTGTTTTGGTTTTCATTTTTGGATAAAATAAAACGATATATTATTGCAGTAAAAAGAATTAAGATGATATCTTTTAAAAAACTGTAAAGAGGGTAATTCGTTATTGAAGAGTGTTGTAAGGATATTTTATGAAAAATAATAGCCGCAAACAATGCTATAAGCATATATATGATGGTTATTTGATTTGGTTTGTTTTTCATTACTCAAATGTAATTAAATATTGTTAATTAAATAGTAGTCTTTGAAACTTATTTTGTAGGTATATATTAAGTGTTTTTGCTATCTAATAGATTAACAATATGTAAACTATTACAGAAATATTTTTTATATCAAAATAAAGTGTACCTTTGCAGCCATTAAAAATCACAGATGGAATCTATTAGAAACATTGCAATTATTGCCCACGTCGATCACGGTAAAACAACTTTGGTTGATAAAATTATGTATCACTGTCAATTATTTCGTGACAACGAAAACACAGGTGATCTAATCCTTGATAACAACGACTTAGAGCGCGAAAGAGGTATTACCATTACTTCTAAGAATGTTTCTGTCCAGTATAAAGGAACAAAAATCAACATTATTGACACTCCTGGTCACGCCGATTTCGGTGGAGAGGTAGAGCGTGTATTAAATATGGCTGATGGAGTTTGTTTACTTGTGGATGCATTTGAAGGGCCTATGCCACAAACGCGTTTTGTATTACAAAAAGCATTAGACCTTGGTTTGAAACCATGCGTTGTTATAAATAAAGTTGATAAAGAAAACTGTACTCCTGAAGAAGTTCATGAAAAGGTTTTTGACCTTATGTTTGAATTAGGAGCTACTGAAGAACAATTGGATTTCCCAACTGTTTACGGTTCAGCTAAAAATAACTGGATGTCTGACCATTGGGAAAACGTAACTGATAATGTTGAAGCATTATTGGATATGGTTATCGCTAATGTACCTGCTCCTAAAGTATCTGAAGGAACTCCTCAAATGTTGATTACGTCATTAGACTTTTCGGCTTTTACAGGTCGTATCGCTATTGGTCGTCTTGAAAGAGGTGTTTTGAAAGAAGGAATGCAAATTTCTTTATGTAAAAGAGATGGTGTAATTGTTAAATCACGTATTAAAGAATTACATACTTTTGAAGGATTAGGTCGTAAAAAAGTTCAAGAAGTAATCGCTGGAGATATCTGTGCGATTGTAGGAGTTGAAGGTTTTGAAATTGGAGATACAATTGCTGATTTTGAAAACCCAGAAGCGTTACAAACAATTACTATCGATGAGCCTACTATGAGTATGTTGTTTACAATTAATGACTCTCCTTTCTTTGGTAAAGAGGGTAAATTTGTAACTTCTAGACATATTAGAGACCGTTTGACAAAAGAATTAGAGAAAAACTTAGCAATGAAATTGGGTGAGACTGATTCAGCTGATAAGTTTATGGTTTTTGGTCGTGGTGTACTTCACTTATCTGTTCTTATTGAAACAATGAGAAGAGAAGGTTATGAGTTACAAATAGGTCAACCACAAGTTATTATCAAAGAAATTGATGGTAAAAAATGTGAGCCAATTGAGGAGTTAACTATTGATTTACCTGAAAATCTTTCTGGTAGAGCTGTAGAGTTTGTTTCTATCCGTAAAGGAGAAATGTTGAGCATGGAAGGTAAAGGAGAACGTATGATTGTAAAATTCAATATTCCATCTCGTGGAATTATCGGATTGCGTAATCAATTGTTGACTGCTACTGCTGGTGAAGCTATCATGTCACACCGTTACATCGGGTATGAGCCTTTCAAAGGAGCAATTCCTGGTCGTAACAATGGTTCATTGATCTCTATGGAAAATGGTAAAGCAATTCCTTATTCTATCGATAAATTGCAAGATCGTGGTAAATTCTTCGTTAATCCTAATGATGAAATTTATGAAGGTCAAGTAATTGGAGAAAACTCTCGTAGCGATGATATGAGCGTAAACGTAACTAAGGCTAAGAAACAGTCTAACGTACGTTCTTCTGGAAATGATGAAAAAGCAAGAATTATTCCTCCAATTATTTTCTCTTTAGAGGAAGCTTTAGAATACATTCAAAAAGATGAATATGTTGAGGTAACTCCAAAATCTATTCGATTGAGAAAAATTTATTTGACAGAAACTGATAGAAAAAGATTTAAAATCTAATTTTATTTATATAGTAAAAAAGCCATTCGAAAGAATGGCTTTTTTTATGCGTTGTTTCCAAATTTATTTTGGAAATAGATGTGATAATTAGTGATGTACAGTTTTAATAGCTTAAAATAACTGATTCGGATTACACTTTGGATTAAAATCGAATAGCGTTCACTATCAGGCGTCTCCGTTTTATATTAAAACGGTTTAGTTTACTTTGCTACAAATATTGACAATTTTATGGAGATAATGTCTATATATAGATATTGATTCGAAACTTTGACTTTAGATTAAGATAGTGCTTTTGTTACCTTTTCAACGTAAAATGTCCTTTTGCTTCTCTGCCATCTTCTAATTTTACCGTATACCAATAATCATCAGAAGGTAAAGGTTGGCCGTTGAAAGTTCCATCCCAGCCGACACTATCAGTTTTTATTTTCGTTATTAACTTGCCGTAACGATCATATATGAATATAATAGAATTTGTGTTGAAATTAGCATTCACTCCTTTCACATTCCAGTAATCATTATATCCGTCACTGTTTGGAGTAAAATACTTTGGAAGTCCAATTACAGCAATAGTCTGACTGATTGTACCACAACCATTTTTATCAATTATATAAACGTCGTGTGTACCAGCAGATACATTATCAAAAAAATTAGAAACTTGAAAAGGACCGGTGGGTGCATCCAAGCTATATTGATATTTACCTTGTCCAGTTGTATTGACGGTAATTGTATTTGTTTCTGAAAGATCTATTATGGATATGGAACTGATATGTGCAATATCTGATGCGGTAACTTTTATAGTTCTGGTACGACTGCAACCAGCGATAGTTTTCACCTCTACTGAATAGGTGCCCATTTCGTTTACATCAAGTGAATAATTAGTGCTGCCAGTCAATATTTTATTGTCTTTTGTCCAAATATAGGTGTAGTTGCTGATTGGTGAGCCATCCTGGATTCCAGCATCTAGTTTTACAAAAAAGGTTGGAAGGTTAGAACAAACTAAGGTGTCATCACTATTGTTCTCATTAGAGCTTATGTTTGGTTTGGAATTTACAATAAGTTTAACATGAGGGCCAAGTCCATAACAGGAATTATCTAAGGTACTTGATACTCTTACCCATATATCTTGCTGATATGGTGAAGTGGTATTTCTATAGTTTGAAGTATTGATGATCTCGTTTAGTTGCGATAAAGCATCAGATTCATTTGAGTAATATTTTATTTCATATAATGTGCTTGGAGAGGGCAGCAATGCTTTGATCTCTGTTGTAGCACCATTAAAATCAAATGATGAAATGCCGTCGGTATCATCGTGTGTTGGGTCAATATAGTCATCGCAAATTTCAATAGTTCGACGATAGGTTTTTTTGATTTGAGTAGTCGAAACAATCAGGTTTAGTTGAGATATACTAAAACAGCCATTTTCATTTTCTACGCGAGACCATATTGTTCCGTTTGAACTTCTGTATGAAAGCGGGGTTTTTATCAGTAATGTATTGTCATTTGTAGTTGCACCGTCGAATGTGGTGAAATAAGTAAAGTTTTCAACCAAATGATTTGCAGAAATAAAACTGTTTTTTGTTGTTAAATTAAAGTTTGAAATACCGTCAGTGTCATCGTCGCATTGTACTAATGTGACCGGGGAAGCAATAGTTGGTAAAGCTAAAATACTAAGTGTTGTTGCACTCGATGTTAAACCACAGGAATTTCCAATTTTATGTAGAACAACTTGGTATCTATATCCATTCATTGCACTAGTAACACGCGTAATAGTTAAAGTGTTTAATTGTGCTCCAGAATAAATAGCGTTATTAATTACATTTGACCATGATGTACCATTAGTAGCAACTTGCCATTGATAGGTGTTTCCGCCATTATCGACTATTTCAATTTTAGCATTTTCAAGCTCGCAAGTTGGTGCAACATTAGGTTGAGTTGTAATTACAATGGGTGCTGCGGTAATATAATTTAGATTAGGAGTACTGTACGCCGTCCCGCTGGTAACAACACCATTTGTATTTATCACTATTGGATTATTACCAAGCAGCCCGTCATTATTAGCGTCTAAGAAGCCTGCCTCAATAACGTCATAACAAAGGTCGTTGTCGCTGTCAATTTCCCTGTAGTTTTTAATTCCATCAGCATCCGTGTCACGTACGATATAGTTTAAAGCTCCAGAATCGTTTGAAGTTTCTACTGATAACGATAGTCCGTTAGCAGCAAAAGTACTTTTTGCACCGTCTATAACGCCATCTTTATTAAGGTCAATAGCTGCACTTCCTGATTCAACTAAATCGTAGATTCCATCATTGTCACTGTCTAGGTCTAAATAATCGGGAACGCCACCAATTGACAGATCAAGATCAGTATCTATCGGGACAATACCGGTTCCGAAGGCATCACTTAATCCATCCTTATTCACATCAGCAGATGTATACGGAATAAAGGTATTTCCTTGAGCCTCTATTGCATCTGGGATACCATCATTATCACTGTCAATATCGAGTTGATCAGAAATTCCGTCTTTATCGGAGTCTTTAGGTACACAAACGGCAAAAAACTTTAAAGAAGATTTATTTGAACTGTCGTCTGATAGGTTTTTATGGGTAAAACGTACTGTATTTGTCAGATAGGTTAAAAATTTGAAAGTGCCGGATCCTGCTGGTAATGATGTTGTACTTTTTAATCTGAAACGTATTTCAAATGAAGAGAATTCAGTAATTCCACTTTCATAAATTCCATCATAATTGGTGTCGATCAATAATTGGTCAGTTGGATTTAAAACTGTAATAGTTTTATCTACATCAGAACTTATAATATATTCGGCATCAGCATTCAAAAGATTCGAGACATTAGCGGATGAAATGTATTCTATTCCTAAACTTATAGGCTTAGCGAATGACATTAGATAAGATACGTAATTCAGTTTTCCAGCGGTAACATCTGAAACGAAACTTCCATCAGCACTTCCTGTAAAAGGAATGGTACTGATTGCAGTAGAATTAGAAAGTACTCCATTAAATGTATTTGAATAGTCGCCAATTGAAACTGTTCCAAAATTTAGATTTGCTAGGCTAATATTTTGGTTCCCGAAAGATTCCGTGCAATTTGTAATTCCGTCATTATCATTGTCTATATCGATATTGTCATTTGCGGAGTCGTTATCAATGTTGGTTGGACAATTGCTCACAGGTATTTTATCAGAAAAGATGGGAATCGTACTTGGACAATTGCTAATACTTCCTTTTACCTGATAAAACCCGGGAGTAATTGGACGGTAGGAATTACTAGTTTCACCTGGTATTATAGCATCATCTACATACCATTGAAAAGAGTCGTAAGAGGATAATGTGTTGATTTTTAAAATTACATTTGGAATGCAAGTTGAATTAGAAACGGAGATTTTATCAGTTACGATTTCAGGCTTAGTATCAAAACCAGAGTAGTACCCACCATAAGTAGCAGCCCCATTTGTTCCATAGTAAGAAACGTACACTTGGCTCGTTGATTTTACTGAAATGTTGCCTGTTAATCCAGTTACAGAATAGCGCTCAAATCCTGGATTTCCAGTAATTCCTGTTGCTGATCCTACAGAAACAAGTATGCCGTTTTGGTAAGCATTTACTGTAGCTCCTTTTTCAGTAACAATATTTAACCCGCCACTGTAGGTTACGTTTCCGATTGATTCAATGAATGGGATATTATCTACAATATTTGGTGTAGAACAATTTAAAGGGGGGACAAAAAATAAGTTTTGATTTGCAGGAGAATTCGAACCTGAAGTACTTTGGTAGGCAAAAACTTTTTCGGATGTCAAAACATATAAGTTTCCGTCAATAAAATTATTTCCATCAATATCGATATAATCGCCGGCATTAATCAGAGTTGTATATGGAGAAGTATTACCATTTAGATAAATGGCAGTATTGGGCTCGTGTGCAATTAGTAAAACGCGTTCTAATTCAGGGCTAACTGATGTGATATTTCCTTTTACAAAGATGTATTCCTTACCCGTTTTTTCGAATGGAACAATTTGATCAAAACCCACGTCTCGACCAATTGGAACTAAATTACCATTTTGTAAGCCTAGAAGTGTACTATTGCTTCCGCAAAAAGAACCCGCATTCACCACCACAGCTTTATCCGATACGACCAAAGCTCCAATAATCTTAGAACTGTTTGAAGGAAAAGCATTATTTGTGTTTTCTAAAGCTAGTATATAACTTTCATTTTTGTTTAATACAACGCTTATTGGCCCAGTAATGATTGTTCCGTCAGACAGAATTGCTCCAGTAGGAATATTAGAAATGGTTACTTTTGTACCGTTTTCAGTTGACAAAATAGAAGCGAAATTTAGCACGGTTGTGTCAAATTGTGGATTAAGCATAGCGCCAAGTCTAAATTCTTTACCTAAGGCGCTATTGCCTTTTGAAACTAATCCTCCTGCATGATTGTATGTCCCATTAGGGTTTCTGCTAGAGTTTACTCGTACACTGACATAAATTAAATCCTCAGCTTCAATTAAATAACCTTTATTACTTGTTTTTAGAATGCTTGTTTTCGGGGTAAATAGTTGCGAGGAATTTCCAGAACCGATATAGTGGATGTAAGGAGTGTTCTTATTCACAACTCCTGGAATAATGGCTCCTCCATTTTCTATTATTTTGAAATTAACATCACTGCTGTTAGGTGTCGAAATGTATATGTATTGATCTTCAGCCAAATTAGTTTGTGCAGTTAATGGCGGAATATAATGTGTTTTACTAAACTGTGCAAAGCAGCTTATTGATAAAAAAGTAAAGAAAATAAGTAAAGTTTGTTTCATTCGCTAAAAATAGTTAAATATCTATTATCTTTTTAAAGAAAAGTGGCCTTTTATGATTTTTCCATCTTCGAAATTTAAAGAAAACCAGTAGTCGTCTGCGGGTAAGATGTGGCCATTAAAAAAACCGTTCCAGTATATAGCAGAGGAGTTCAATTGTTTTAATAATTTGCCATATCGATTGTAAATAGTAACAGTAGATTTAGGTAACAAATCAAGATTTTTTATACGCCATGTATCATTAAATCCATCTCCATTTGGGGTGAAAAAACGAGGGTAATCTAGCACATAAACTGGATAGGGGACTGACAAACCACAGCCGTTTTTATCTCTTACATAAGCCAAATATGTACCTGGGGCTATACCTTCAAATTTGGGGTCATTTTGAAAGTAGGAGGTGTCAAGTGAGAACTCATAATTTCCAACTCCTGTATATTCTATTAAAATTGAATTTTGATTGCCTGAAAAATCAATTATTTCTGCTCCAGTAATAGTTGCTATTCCGGATGGGTTTATATGAAACGTTTTTGTTGCTTCACATCCATTTCCATTACTGACTTTTACTGAATAATCCCCTGCTGAGCTTACTGTAATGATGTTGGTTGTTGCCCCAGTATTCCATAGATAACTGGAATAGCCAGTTGCGACAGTGAGGCTTATAGCAGTTCCATTGCATAGAAAAGTATTCTCTTCTTGAAAATCTCTAGGATTAAAAGTGTTTACTACCAAGGTGATGGGTGTAATGTCATAACAATCCGCTCCGTTTATGATTCGGGCATAAATAATTTGTTGATTGGGAACTGTATTATTGAAAATATTAGGCAAGCTGTTGTTTTGCATCACAGCATCGGTTAGATTCAAGTAGTATTCTACTGTTAAACCCTGGGGCAAGCCTTGTAATACTTGCATACTAACTTGAGAATTTAAATCGAAACGATATAAACCGTCTTGGGTAGTGTCTCCATCACAAGTTGTTATTGGATTTTGTGTTGGTATTGTATTGTTTGAGATTTGCAGATTGAGTTGCGCATAATTAGAACAACCATAGTTATTTGATACTCTTGCATAAACAATTTGATTTGCAGATGTATTATTGTAATTCTTAGGATTGGTTATAGGGTTAATTGCTGCTTTTGCATCAGATAATGTCTTATAATACACTACAGCACTCAAACTAGGATCGTTTCCTTTAATGGCAGTATCCATTTTTGTCAAATCAAATACTGAAATTCCATCACCATCAGCATCGCATTGGATCATTGTCTGGTTATTCAAAAGAATTTCGGGAGTATATTCAATTGTAATTTGATTTGTTGCTATGCATGTAGACGGATTTAAGGTAATTTCTACTTTATAAGTTCCTGCATCTGTCACTGTATAAGATGGATCTGTTTCGGTTGTTAATAAAATATTATTTTTAAACCATTTGTAGCTGTAACTGGGAGGGAGTTTAGTATCAATCAAATAAGTTTGGCCAAAACAAATTCCATTGTTAGTAGCTAGTAATCGATCAGCGCCTAAGTCTACTTTCGAAACAAAACTACCCGCCTGAAGAAAAACAGCAGAGTCGTAATAAACAAACTCATCATCAGCGATTACTAACTTAATATGATATGAATTTCCTGCAATAACTTCTGTTTGTGCATTCAGAGCTATTGTTTGTCCGCTGTAATTTATGGGACTAGAGCTTGTAGTCGATGTGTTTGATTGCCCAAAATATTGTTCGTTTAGTGCCGAACATCCGCTTGTGCTTCCTGATGAGTTTGTGAAACTGATGATCGGGTGTACATTTTCAGATGAAACAGGGGTAATCGTATTGGGTAGTACAGCTATATTTTTGTAAATGGCAGCGCTACTATTTTCTTTGATTAAAAAAGCAAATCCGTCTGAAAAACGACATGGGAAATCATCTTGGTATTCATTGGAAGCAAAAATATAATTAAAACTAATGAAATTAGTCAATGGGACGAAATCGAATTCTAGGACAGAAGCATTAATTGATTTAATTCCTAGGGCCTGATCTAAATCTAGATCTCCTTTCCAAGAAGAATTTCCTCCGCCTTGATTTCTTAAGAACGGCCCAACTGAATTGCTGCTGCTCCATGTGCTTAATAATACACCTTCGGTAAATGGAAAAGTACTTGTTCCGGAGTTGAAATATCCATAACTATTTTGAGTTCCCGTAAAAGTATCACCAGACACGCTTGCTGATGACGTAGATGCACAAGAACTATTTTTGGTAAGTAAGTCGACTAGGTTTTGCGCCGTATAGGTGTCATTTACTGTAATAGATTGAGCCATTGCACTTGCTGAAATGCAACAAAGTAGGATACAAAACATTATTTTTATCCATTTCATAGTGCTTTAAATATACTATAAATCTCTGTTTTTTAGTAATTTGTACGAGAATAACATGAATAGGAGAGACCAAGCTAATACAATAAGGACTGAAGAAAAATGAACGCCGTAATCTTTAATACCATCCACTCCGATTTGGGTTCCGATGGTCTTGATTACAGACAATCTGGAGAAAGGTTCTATGATTAAATTTGACATGGATTCTAGTGGAAAAAACTGTGTAATAGAATAGGCTATTTTATTATCTGGAAAAATTTGAAAAACTAAAATTCCTTTAACAATACTTTCAATTATTCCCCAAACTAGTAGAAAGCCTAAAGCAAAAGCAGATCGTTTGACCAATATTCCTAGAAATAAGCAAAAAGAGAAAAAGCCAACTAATTTGACGAAGAATGCCAAAAGGTACTCCATATTAGAGAATACGATACTCAATTCAGTATAAGAAGAAAAGCTATAACCCAATAGCAAACTCATGACAAAAACAAAAACAGTGGAGGCAAAAGCGAAGACGAGTACGGTCAGGAATTTAGAAAAAATGAATTCCTTTTTACTCATTCCGTCGATGAGGTTTTGTTTTAGGGTACCATAGCTATATTCATTTGCCATCATCGATACAATTACGATAGCCAAAAAGAATTTTAACAAAGCGGCTACATACGTATTAAAATGCCAGATGAACGGAAAGTTGAAAATTCCCATTTCGGCCAGGTGTAACTTAAAAAAGCCAATGTCAAATTTTATAGAGGCAATTAAGGCGATAAAAGAAAGTAAAATAAAATAGGTAAATGTTAAAACGCGGCTGGCTTTATTCATCCAGATTTTTTGCAATTCTATAGAAAGTAATCGTTTCATTTTGTTTTGGAATTAGGATTTGTGAATTAGGATTGTACTGCGACTGAATAACCTAATCACGACTCACTGTTTTTTGTCAATTCTAAAAATTGTTCCTCTAGACTGTGTTTGCGTTTTACTAAATGACTTAAATTGATATTGTTTTCAAAAAGATATTTATTTAAGGACGCAGCTTCCAAGGCAGTTTTTAGATAGACAAAAACTTTTCCTTCTTCCTGTTTGACACTTTCAACGGCAGGGTGTATCTTTAAAAGTTGGGTCAACTTCTCATTGTCATCGGCTTGCAGTTCAAAGAAGCCTTCATTAGCAGACATTCCATCGACTGTACCAGAATATAAAACGGTACCTTTTCTTAAAACCAATGCGTGCGTACATACTTTTTCAACTTCATCTAGTAGGTGCGAAGCCAATAAAATCGTTGTACCCTGAGCGGCGATTTGTTTGATTATATCTCTGATTTGATGGATTCCCTGTGGATCGAGGCCATTTGTAGGCTCGTCCAGAATTAGTATTTCAGGGTCATTAAGTAGGGCAGAGGCTATGGCCAGACGTTGTTTCATCCCTAAAGAAAAAGTACTGAACTTGCTGTTTTTTCTTTCGTCTAAACCCACTAATTCCAGTTTTTCCTGAATTTTAGTGTATTTGATATTCTTAATTTTACAGACTAGCTTCAAGTTTTGCTCTGCAGTCATGTAAGGGTAAAAATTGGGTCTTTCGATAATGGCTCCCACTTTCTGCAAAGCTTCGTGAGTTTGCATTTTACCATCGAACCAACTGTATTCTCCTGATGTTTTGTTCACCACATTCAAAACAATTCCCAATGTTGTGGACTTACCGCTGCCGTTAGGGCCTAGAATACCGTATACGTTACCTCTTTTTATTTCGAAAGAAACATTTCGTAAGGCCTGTAAACTGCCATAACGCTTGTTGAGGTTTTTAATTGAAAGTATGGTTTGCAAAATGTTCGTTTTTTTATGTTTTTTATAAGACGAACAAGATATAAAATTGTTACAGTTAATTTGGACTTAGTTTGGTATTGCTATTAATTCGGTAGCAATTTCTAGTTTCGTTGCGTTAATAGGTTTCATGATATAGCTTTTCACCATATCGTATTTTTTCACCATCTCTATATCGTGAGGGTCAATTGAAGAACTAACAATGAAAATGGAAATCTCTTTTTTTATAGGCAAAAGAATAAACTCGTCGAGAAACTGCCAGCCATCCAGAATCGGCATATTTAAATCTAATAAAATAACGTCAGGGAGATTTGTAGGAGTATTGCAATTTTTTTTTAGTTCGTCTAAGGCAAATTGAGGATTAAAAAACGAAATTATTTCCTCACAAAAATTATTTTTAGAAATTAACATGCTCATTAATTTTATCGATAGTTTATCATCGTCAATAATATAGGTGATTTTATTTTTCATTTATATAAATTTTAAAGACAGATCCAATTCCTTCTTCACTTTCGACCTCAATTTTTCCTTTCATGGCTTCAAGCTGATTTTTGGTAATGCATAAACCAATTCCTCTGGCGTCTTCATTTCCATGAAAGGTTTTGTACATTCCGAAAATTTTATGTCCATTCTTTTTTAAATCGATGCCTAATCCATTGTCTTTAAAAGTTATAACAGTATAGTTTCGGTTGATTTCATAGCCAATTTTTAAAATTGCTTTTCGTTGAAGGGATCTGTATTTTATTGCGTTTGTAAAAAGGTTAAGTAAAATGCTGTCTAGATATGCGGGTATTACGCTTATAACCAAGTCTTCAGGTATAGCGTGTGTAATTTCTATTTGGCTATTTTTAATGGCTAGAAGTAATGCGGTTTTGGTTTTTTCTATTTCATCGTATAAAAAAACATTCTTTTTTTCGATGTTTGTATTTTTTTGAATAGTAATGATTTCGTTCAGATATTCAATTGTTTCAGACAATTTTTCAGTTCCTTCTTTAAACATTTCAATATACGACAGTTTTTCATCTGTATTTTCAGCCGTTTCGATTACGTCTAATACCATTAGTAAATTACTGGTGTGAGATCGGATATTGTGGGAAACGATATGTGCGAAATTAAATAGCTTACTATTTTGTTCGCTGGTAACTTCTAATATTCTTTTTAGTTCAATCTCTTTTTCGACCCTAGTAGTCACATCTCTCCCAACACAAACAAATTTAATACAATTGCCCCCATCGTCAAATACTGGGGTGATATTTGATTCATACCAGAATTTTCCTTTCGATTTATTATAATTAAGAATGGTAAATTTTAAATTTTCTTTCTTCTCTAGCGCAAATTTTATGTTGTGTACTGTTTGCGAGTCGGTTTCTGGACCACTCAATAAAAAACGAGGTGTTTTGCCTACTGTCTCTTCTAAACTGAAACCTGTTAGTTTTATATAAGCTTTGTTTGCCCAAACTGCTTTTCCTTCTGGATCTGCAATTACGATGGCATCTGTCGTCTCAGAGGCAACAAGCGACAACATATTTAGGTTATATTCGGAGTCCCTACGTTCACTGATGTCCCTAAAGAAGCAAACAAGGAACGTTTGATTATCAACTATAAATTTTTTACCGGAGGCGACCTCTACTGGTATTATCGTACCGTTATTTAATTTTAAGTCGGTTTCATTGACAAAATGGTTGTCTTTTCTTAATTGATTAGCTAGAAATATCCGAATTTCTTTTCTTTTGTCAATGGGGAATAGTTCAGAATTGTGTAAACCTAATAATTCCGAAGGACTATATCCAGTAAGTTCATAAGATCTAGTATTACAGTCAGAAATGATCCCAGTAGCGGAGTTAATTATAATGATAGCGTCATTAGCACTAGAAAAAACAGAAGAGAATTTCTCAACGCTAAGTTCAAGTTTTTTAATGAGGTTTTGCTCTTTTGTGATGTCTTGAAAAGTGCCTAGTAATCGGGTTACTATAGTATCAATAACTTCAACGCGGCAAATACATTCAATATATTTGGTATTGTTTTTAGCAGTTGTGATTTGAAATTTATCGATAAAAGAAATTCCGTCATCAGTTGCTTTTTGCACTAGGTTTATAATTTTTTCTCGGTTTTCACCTTCAGTAAAGAAATTAATTTCACTTCCTTTTATTGGAACAAAATCTTCAGGTAGTTCAAGAATAGATTTTGTTATGGAATCCCAATAATAAGTATCGGTTTCTAGATTTAATTCCCATATTCCAATTTTAGCGGTTTGAGCCGCCTCAATGTAAATCTGTTGCTTGTTTATCATAGTAGGTTATAATGTCTGTATTATTTTGGGGCAGTCAAATTTAAAATAAATATCGGTTTTATTGGGTTTTTAGCGGTAAATAAGGCTCGTTTTTTGGTTTTTTAAAATTTAAACACGTTAAACAATTGTTAAACAGCTGTTTCTGATTTTATTTTAAAAGGATAGCTTTGTTTTTGAATAAAATTTTTCTTACAGCATCAAATGATTGATTTTTATTGTAGAAACCACAAATGATAGGTTGAGTCTTTATTAAAACTGGAGTTGTTAGTGTTTTATTGTCATTACGTTTAAATTGATGTAAATTTGTAATAAATACATATTCCTAATGAACGACGGTGAAATTCTATTTAAAAAACCTACTTACCCTATAAATAATTCGCTTGCTGAATATTTAAAGCGATTTGACCGTATTTCCAAAGTACCTATATATTATGATGATCTGCTGCGTTTTTCAGGATTTATCAATGTATATGATAAGCAGGAAGTAGATACATTATGGATTCGGGTGTATTATAATGAATTTGAACGCAATGAGATAGATTTGACTTTAAAGAAGATCTACTCTCTTTTGCACTCAGATGGAAATTTAGATATTATTAAATTTTTAAATGTAGATTCAATCGATTATTGCACTTTTGGAAATTCGAAACCTTTTCGTATAAAAGTCAGAAACATCCTGAATGACAATTACACTCATTTTTATGTAAAGAAAGCCGATGCTTCCAGGGTATATGGACTTGAACTAGAACATATTTTGTCACCAGATAAGATAAATTTTTTAGTGTATGAAGAGACTTTGGTTGAAGAGCATATAATGGGTATTCCTGGAGACGTTTTTATAAAAACACTACTCGAAGATTGTAGCGATACTGAAAAATCACAAATAGCAAAAGAGTTTGTAAAGTTTAATGAGCGCTGTATGATTCGACTGTTAGGCGATATGAGAGCTTATAACTATGTGATTGTTCCTATTCACGATTTTGATCAGGTAGTTTATCGAATTCGTCCTATCGATTTCGATCAGCAATGTTATGAAGGAAACTTCAAAATTTATCGCCCGCAGTTTTTCAAGGAGAATTATCCTATGGTAAAATTGGTCAAGGATAAATTGCAGGAAAGTTCCATAGAACAATATAAAAATGAGGAACGTGCCGTGCTAGCAAAAAGAATTCTTTCTGCCGAAACCCGAATTAAAAGACTGTTGAAGATTATGGGACAGGATCTTATTGCTCCTGATGAACATGTCCAGCAGCTGAAAAACGATCTGTATAAGTATACAAACGATTTGAATTTTAAAAATGCAAAACGTATGGGTAATGTTTTGACGGCTGCTTTTAGATTCGTTACCAGGAACTTCAAGAATGCCAATTTATTCAAACCTGGGTTCTAATTTCTCAACACTGATTATGAAAAACTACATTTTATTGTTGACCTCAGTCGTTTTGTTATCGTGTCAACAATCCTCGGGGTTATTGACAACTATTTATTCTTTACCTAAAGACTTGAAAGAGGTTTCAGGGATCGTTTACTCGACTAACGATAGTTTGGTATGGACATTGGAAGACAGTGGAAATGCAAATATCCTTTATGCCTTAAACTCTGGAGGTATGATTGCAAAAACAGTAACTGTTAAAAATATAAAAAACATTGACTGGGAAGATCTCACGAAAGATAAAGAAGGAAATTTATATATAGGTGATTTTGGAAACAATGAAAATGAGCGTCAGGATTTGTGTATTTACAAAATGGATAAAAAATCCCTAGAGAGTGACAATAATAGTCCAGCATACAAGATCTCATTTTCATATCCAGAACAAAAAAAGTTTCCTCCCAAAAAGAAAGAATTGTTATACGATGTAGAAAGTTTTTTTGAACTGAATGGTAATTTTTATCTTTTTACAAAAAATCGTAGCAAGGGATTTGATGGCACCGTTTTTATTTATAGAGTTCCTAATAGAGCAGGAACGCACAAGGCGGAATTAATAGGGGAGTTTAAGACCTGTGATGATTATGATAATTGTGCAATCACAAGTGCTGCAATAAGTCCTGATGAAACCAAGGTTGTGCTTTTAAGCCACAGTAAGATTTGGGTTTTTGAAAATTTCTCGTCCGATGATTTCCTCTCTGGAATTAAAACCGAAATTGAATTACAGCATAATTCTCAGAAAGAGGCAATCTGTTTTAAGGATAATGCGACTTTATTAATTGCCGATGAAAGGGTTAAAAAAACAGGAGGTAAGCTTTATGAAATTAGTATAAATAAGCTTAAATTAAAATCCAAACCCTAGACCAAATGCGATTCGGCCATCATCATTTAGACTCTTAAAATAAGTAATTCTAGCTGTGATTACATTGAGACCATTAAGCCATAATCCCCCACCAAAGGATTGGTGCCATTTGTTTGATTTCTCACCATCCAACCAAACTCTCCCATAGTCGAAACCTCCTAAAAGACCATAGCTCATTGGAACAATGCTTTCGCGGATTTGTCCTATATTCCATCTTAAATCGGTACTTTGAAAAAAGGATTGTTTGCCTAAAAAACGTTCGTTTCTAAAACCTCTTAAATCATAATCTCCGCCTAATGTAGCGCCTTGATAGAATTCAAAATTATTGTTTAAAACGGCTTTTCCTTTTAGTAGTGTTGCCAAAACAAGTTTTCCTTCGGTGTCAATTTTATGGTTGAAATTAAGTTTTGATTCTATCGTTGGGAAATTACGATTGGTGTCACTTAGATTCATTTTCCAACTTCCAGCTATCGAGAACCCCATTCCAATGGTTGGTAATGAAGGATTGTCATAATTTTCATAACTATATTTTAAGCCAACTCCGGCAAATTGTTGACTCTCAAAAACGTTGGTATTTACGGTATTTGATGTTGTTACAAATCGATCTTGTGTTCTATCTATTTCAATGTTTTCAAAAACAGATAGAATAGTTAATGCGCTTCCATTTGTACCTACTTTCTTTATTTGTGGAGCCGCCTTAATGATTCGGATGCGAACACGGTTAAAATCCATTCCGTCAACATCATCATTACTCAAAGTTTCATTTCCATATCCGAAATAATTAATGGCAAAATTAGGGCTTGTAAATTGTGTTTCTAAATCAAAATCCCATGCACCAACGAGTTTTGGGATGGATAAATTATAGAGCAATTCAAAACCTTCTGTGGCAAAATAGTAATTTGCGTTAAAGTTATGTTTTCTAGTATATGGATTTTGTTTGAAATGATTAATAGTATAATTAGCATTTATGCCCATTTTTATGCCATCATCTGGATTATAGCCTAACATAGGAAATCCAGAAAAGGCATTGTATTTTGGTTTTTTGTAATTATAAAGATTCGTTTCATAATTATCATTTAATTTTTTTTGAGTTTTTGAATCTATATTGAATGTATTGTTCTTAGACTCAAAATCTAATATTTTAATTTTTTTTCCGTTTTCAACTGTGTAAATATCATTGTTTTGACCACCGATCAATCTAATATTTATTTTGGACTTATAGTGTCCTTTTACTTCAAATTCATCATCGTCATCTAAACCGTAAATCCATATTTTTTTAGTATCCAAATCATTATAAGTAACCTTAGAAATTAACTCGTCACCGTCTTTTTTTAATCGATAAACGGCAACTTCAATTTTATTTTTTGAAATATGAGTGACAATAAATTTATCTTTTTTGTTGGTACCAACAATCAAAACCGTTTTTTGTAAAACGCTGTAGTAATCAGAAGCATAGTTAGTTAGTTTAGCCTTCCTTGCTTTTAAGTTTTCTTTAATTTCTGAAATAGTTTTATCTTGAACTTCTTTTGGTAAATTTTTGAATGCATTATCAATAGCATCATCCGAAAGGTTTTCTTGAATGTATTTTGCTTCGTTAATCCAGTCTTTTTTTGAAGCCGTTTTTAAAAATGCCAAGTCCAAAGGATAGGCTTCTCTATTAAACCACTTAACATTTTTTATATCCTTTTTATAACTTTGCATATGTCTCAAAGCAGGAATATTCATTAAAAGAGAAATTAGCGCTCCATCGTATTTTGAGAATGCTTGGTCTCGATCTCTAGGAATAGGTTTATAAATTATATTGTCGTTCTCTTTATATTCTCCCCAACGCCATTGATCATAATGCCTGTCCCAATCGCCAATAAGCATGTCAAATAAGCGAGCTTTTATGTATTCATTTTCATCAATACTATATTTCTCATCTTTAATCAGTTTTTCTAGCACATCGTCAGTGCCTATTATGTCTGTAGGGGTTCCAAAGCTTTTTAACTTTATCTGACTTTCTGAAGGTCTTTCTTCAACTAAGTATAATTCATTACCAAAATTAGAGTTGAATTCTTCTAAGCTACTTTGCTTCGGGATATAATACAATTTTGGATTGGTATGAGATACGCCAATTGCATCTGCTAAAACACCAACAGCGAGCGGCGCAAAAGGATGGGAAGTGGTATAAAAATCATATAAAAAATCTTCAGCAAAAGTATTTTCAAAATCCTTCTCTACATATTGGTCTTTAAATGCAACACTTTGTAAAAATCGTGACACACTTTTTTTTACCGCACGCATCACATATTCTTTACCGTCTTTATCAACAAGGCGTAATGATTTTGATTGATGACCTCCTCCTGCAATATCCGGTTTTAATCCCCCAAATAAGGTGTCGAGAGTTGCCGTTTTGGATTCGATTTTCATGCCGTAATATCTTCTATAATGTGTTCCTAAAAATAAATTATGTGCTTTGCTTTTAGTAATCATGTCAGAGGTATATACAGAAGATTTCGTTGTTAAAGGAAATTCATTTGGATATTCTATGACTACTTCTTTTTTTGCCAGTAAAACAGTTTTCTCAAAAAGGAGTTTGTTTTGATTGTTTTCTTGGCCAAAGAAAGAAACAGTAGTTTTACCATTGCGATACACCTTCAAAGAGGCAAAACCATTTTTTCCATAAGAAAAGTCATTTGGATATACAGCTTTGGCTGCTTCAGACTTAGAACCTGCACCGCTTATAATTTGTTTGATATTATCATGGTCGATATATTGTAAGTTATGATCGTGCCCTGAGACGACGACAACATTGTCATGACCTTGTAAAAGCGTTTTCATTCTTTTTGAAAAAAAAGTGTATTGTTTATTTTGAATGTCTTGTGGGCTTATTCCCGAGGTTTTACGAATAAAATTAAGTAAAGAACCAATCACCGGAAGCGGAATTTTTTGTTCTAACGGGAAAATCTGTTTCTTTAGTGAAAACTGACCTCCATGACTTCCGTTACTCATTAGTGGATGATGTAACGCTACAATTACAGTTTTATCTTTATTTTTAGTTAAAAGACTTTCGAATTCTTCTAAAAAGGCTTCTCGAGATTTGATGTCGCAATCATCATTCATTGTAGGAGTCTTATCCCAATCTTCCAAAAACCATTGACTATCAATTGTAATAAGTGTTGTGAAATCATTTATTTTTTCGTCATCGATAGCACAAGCTTTTCTAGGTGAAAATGATTTTTTGTCATTTAAATAATCAGTCACGAACTCTTCTTGTCGATTCAAACCCTTTATTCCGTTATACCAATCATGATTTCCGGGGATAAAAATAGTTTTACCTTTAAACCCTTTCGATAGTTTTAACTGATTTAATAGTTTGGTTTTAGCCAAATCGTAGCTAGACTTGTCTTCTTTGTTAGGCATTCCTTTAGGATAAATATTATCACCTAAAAAAAGAAGAGTAGCGTTTTTATCGGATTTTAGTAGTTCTTCATGCAGTTGATTTAGCGTTTTTTTTGCTTTATCTTCGTCGCTATTACCAGCATCACCAATTAAAAAGAAAGTGTGGACAATTTTTGAGGTGTCAATACCGTTTGCAATCAGTCTATCTTTAGTCTTATTTCCGTATTGTGCATGGTGAGTGGCACACGATTGTAACAGGAACAGATATAGTAGAAAAAAGACGGGTGTTTTAATTGTAATAAAATGATTATCCGAAAACAATTTCATAATTTAGTAGTATAAAAATTTTTATGGATCTTATAGAACAAGCCGAAGGTTTTGTATTAAAATTACTCAAAGATAAACTTTCTATTTTATTTACCTATCATAATGTTAATCACACGGTGAATGTGGTCAATGCTGTTAAAGTCCTTTGTGATAACGAGATTTTAGATCAGTTTGATAGGGAAATAGTTTTAACTGCAGCTTGGTTTCATGATACAGGCTACATCAATGGATGTGAGGATCATGAGCTTTCTAGTGTAGCTATTGTCACCGGTTTTCTTAAAGAAGAAGGTAAGTCTATTGAATATATTGATAAAGTTTCTAGTTTGATAAAAGCTACTACATTTGATTATGTGCCAAGGAACATTTTAGAAAAAATAATAAGAGATGCTGATTACTCTCACTTTGCCAGCCCTCATTATTTAACTGTATGTGAACTGTTAAGAACGGAATGGGCAAATACTCAAAAAAGAACTTATAGTAACTTAGAATGGGCAAATGAGAATTATAAGATACTTATGAATTGCCATAAATATTATACTGATTTTGCAATTGCTAATTGGACTCTATTAAAAGAAAAAAATATAGATTTGGTCCGAAATCAAATTAAAACTATGGAAGCAGAGATGGATGAAACACCAATAATAAAAGATAAAAAGAAGAAATCAAAAAGTAAAAAACCAGATCGTGGTATTGATACTTTGTTCCGCATCACATTAAGTAATCATACACGGTTAAGCGGTATTGCTGACAGTAAGGCTAATATTCTTCTTTCTGTAAATGCAATTATAATTTCAATTGCATTGTCGTCATTAATCCCAAAATTAGATAATGTAAACAATGCACATTTAGTTGTTCCCACATTTATTATGTTGATGTTTAGTGTGATTTCAATAATTTTCGCTATACTTTCAACACGTCCCAAAGTTACAAGTGGTGTTTTTTCGCGACAAGACATTGAAGATAGAAAAGTAAATTTGTTGTTTTTTGGCAATTTCTATAAAATGCCTCTCGAAGAGTATGAATGGGCTGTAAATGAAATGATGAAAGACAATGAATATTTATATAACTCGTTGATTAAAGATTTGTACTTTCTGGGCTTAGTACTCGAAAAAAAATACAGATTATTAAGAATTACGTATAACATTTTTATGGTAGGAATTATTATTTCTGTTATCGCATTTGTACTAGCTTTTTACTCTGCAACAGTTTAATTTAATTCGTTTAGTAATTCCTGATAAGTATATTTGTCATTTGAGGATTCGGTATTAACTACTTTTATTCGTAAAGCTTTTAAACCAGAAACGCCTTGTAATTCTTCGATATCAAATTGTTCTATTGTAGGTTCCAGTATTTTTTTGAATTGTAAAAATTTAATATACTTTAAATATTCGGTTTCCTCATAGCTATGAGAATAGACGATAGTTATTTTTTCTTTTTGAGCAATTCTTTCGGTGGTACCCTTAATATGTGCTTTATCGATTCGTTTTTTTACAACTTCATAACGTGCATTATATGTTCCGTCTACATCAAAACGTTTTTCATCCATTCTAAATCGGATAGAAAGTGGAGAACTAAAAACTAAGATTAAAGAGGTTACATCGAGCTCATATGGCAAAATTGATTTTAGCCTATGATGCTCTAGTTCCATTTTGCATAAAGTTTGTAATTGCCATAATCTTAGGTTATTAAGATACATCACATCAAAAGGTTGTGAAGGTGTGATTGATGCACCAATATATAAATTATGTTCTACACCATCTGTTTTAAAGCGTTCAAAATAATGAGGAAAAATAGTTTGGGCTTCAATTTGTTCCTTGTCTAAAATGAAGGCCATTTTCTTATTGATAATAGACATCGCGTCATCAAACTTCTTTCTTGAATGATAAAATAGGGCTGTTTTTGGATCTAGCTGTTCAAAATAATCTTCAATTAAAGATTGACAATCGCTATCAACTTTTGAATTTTTCAAAATAGGATGTATTTCTTTTTGAATATAATTCTGAATTTGTTGTTCTGTATCTGCTTTTAATTCTAGTTCGAGCTCTTTAAGATACGTTTTCATTTCAAATTTTCGTTGTTCCAATAAAGAGAGCGGACTAGTGGATTTCAAACTTTCAAAAATGGCAAGTAAAGATTTTAATTGATTTTTAAGATCCTCTTTTACAGTGCCGTTTCTATGTTGTGAAGAACCTTTAATGTCTATTTGGCCATATAAAGGATACACTTCTTTAAAAACTATTTCTTTAAAAATATAGTCTTTGCTAGGGTCGTTAGTTCTATAGTATTTTTCGGCTTCGTTCTTAAATTTCCAATACACACTTGAATGTATTGCGGTATATTCTCTCTGAATTACAGCTTCTATTTGGTTTTGTAAATCAATATTGTAACGTTCTAATGTATCTACCACGTAAGGCAATAAAAGGTCTAGATTGTTTGCATTAACACTATTTAGTGCTCTTTCTTTTGAAGAAACTAATTCTATAACTCCAAGTAGCTTATTGTTTTTTAGTACAGGTGCAAGAATGCAGCTTTTAATATTTTGCTTTAGTAAATGTTTGCCCAGCTCCTCATTTCCTGCTATAGTAGAGAATTTTTCTACGTTTGAAATTGTGAATGGTTTTTTTTCGTCTAATAGTATATTTAAAGAACATCCAAAAAAGGCTTTTTCGCAAGTAACAGTTTCATCTCGGTCAAAAAGGATGTAACTTGTTATTTCATTTTTATTAAAAGGAGGTTTTATGAATTTGTTTTCCTCTTCATTGTAAATGATAAGTCCTACTTTTAAATCAGAGATTTTAAATATGGATCTAAAAATAATCTCAGTACTTTGATTACTATTTGGATCATTATCGGCCTTTAATAAGTTGCTTTTCAAATTAGAGATAGCGCTTTCTGTAGTAGCGTCAAATAGACTTACAATACCAAACCCTTTTAAGGACCAACTCTCCTTAGGGAATTTTTGTTTCCACAAATTAATATCATCATAGTTATCAATTAAAAGATCAAAGTCTTCAGTAGTTAGCGATATTGCTTTTTCAGTAGGAGTTATTTCTAAGAAATCAGCATTGTAAAGAATGCGGTAATGCTTTAATATTCCGTTTACATCAGGAATATCATAAAATAAGGGCTTGTTAATTTCAAATCGCTGTTTGTAATACGTATTCAAAATGAGGATACAACTAACAATATAAAATTGGTCCTCATCAAAATCCCTAATTGTCATGTCAAAATTTCCGCCAGCTTCTTTTAGTATTTTGGTAAATCTTTCTGAATAATTAAATGTCAAATTTTGAAATGGAATGGTAACTGCCTTTATTTCATTTTTTGTCAATGCTGTTGGAAACAAGTCAGCCAACAAGTACTTAATTAGTGTCTTATTATTTTCAATAATCGATAAGTCTTCTATACCAGTTCTAAACTCTGGTAAATGCTCAATTTCTTTTAATAATGCTTTTGCATAATTGGATCTATAATCTATATCAGACAAAGCAATTTCTTCCAAAGACTCAATCAATTTGTGAAATGAGATTTGGGTTCTAAATGGACTTTCTTTGAAAAGATTAATGTTTATCATAGCGGTTGCTTAAGATACAAATTTAATGATAAACTCAATTTATATATAGGTAGATGAGGGATAATTTTGAAATAAAAAAACTCTAACTAGTATTACTAATTAGAGTTTAAAAATTTGGGGCAAAATTTTTAAAAAATTGAACTTTGAGAGTAACTCGAACTATCAGATCAATTTTATATTTCTTAATAAAAAATCAACTAATTAATGTTTAACATATAATAGTTGTTTAGGTAGATTTGGGATCACAAACATAGAATAATTTCGTTAAAACGACTAATAAAATCGATTAAAAGCACTAAAAGTATTAAATTATAATAAATATCTTATAATTAAGCAAATATTTTTTAATCTTTAATTTTGATTAAAACATAAAAGACCCTCAACTGTTTTACTAATTGAGGGTCTTTGATATCGTAAATTCTGATTTTAAGATTTCTCTTCTTTATTGAAATAAACCAAGTAATAATACATTTGCTTTTCCTCATCCCATCCTTTTTCTACAAACTTTTCAGCACTTTCAGGATTGATAAAATCCATTTTAATCTGAATGTGTGTATCTAGATTAATGATGTTTTTGATCGATTTTCGTGCATCAGTAACAGCAGCATTGGCAATTGGAAAAGAGGTCACGTCCTCAATACTGTATTTTTCGCCTTTATCAACTTTATAATTTTTGAATTCTGGAATTAAATCTGGATTGTCTAAAACTTCATTCAGGAAATTGGTTTCTTCGAATTGGTCATTTTTAGCAAAATAATTCACTGAGCGGTTCATGAACATCACTTCCTCTTTCTTATCTTCCGCTGGAAAAACAACATCTTTAGCAAAATTCTGACAGAATTTTAAGTATTTCTTTGTGATGAAATTTTCATCTTCAAAGGCATCAACCGAAAGAAAATGTTCTAGCCAATAACGTGCATCGTATCTGTTACTGTCAACAGTTAGTATTTTGTAACCTTCCTCTATTTTATGATTGAAAATAATACATCCTTTATCTAATTTGCTAAGGTTAATCCCTTGTTGCAATATCATTTCTAGATGTGTTCCTTTTTCTTCAAATTGTAAAAAGTCTGCTTGCAATTCGCTTTTAAAAATTCCAATGGCATCTACAACGTTGTTGTCAATATTCACATTGGTCAAATAACTAACGTAAACTTCACCATTCTTGATGTGAGGATGATTTGACTGTTCATATAAATGTTGCGTAATTTTTTTTGAGCCTTCATGTAAACTAGCTGGGTTCTCAAAAATTTCAGTAGCAAATTTATACATGTCGTTATAATCCAAATCTACTTCATGAGCAAACTGATAGTAGTTTTCCTCTTTTTCTCTGAAAGGTTTTAAGAAAAATTCTTTGATAAGTGGCACAATTTCATCCTGAAGGCTAAATGGCTGCTCTGACAAAAAAATAGCTTCATTGCGACTTTTATTTCCTACTCTATGGATAGAAAGCGTCTCGATGTGTGTATTAAATAAGTTGATCATTTTTGTATTTTATTTTTTTAGATGAAAAAGCCAAGATCATAGACAATAGAGAAGTCTTTAATCTTGGCTCTTTATTCTTATTTTTTTCTATTTTAATTCCAATTCTCCTCAAATCCAAAGTCTTCAAAACTATCGTCACCTTCAAACATATCTAAATCATCTTCATCTAAACCGTCTTCATAGTCATTTGCATAATCATCAGCATTGTCAGCTTCAAAGTTTTTTTCCATTGCCTCATCTGGCATTTCTCCATGAGAAAATAAAGTTTCGGGATATAAGTTCCCTACTTCTTGTTCTTCAACCGCGGCCAATTCAACTAGGAATGTCCACATATTAATGAAATCATATACATAGATAATTTTTGTGTTTTCAGCATCTAATAGATCTGATAATTGGTAAGAGCTCATCGTTTTTTGCTCCCCAATAACATCGCCGGTATCAAAAAGCGAAATTTCATCTTCCTGGTTCCATGTTTCATCACAAGTGTAAAACGAGGCTACTTCCATACCGTCAAAACCAAAGGAATTGAATATTGCGTTATGTAAATCTTCTAAAGTGTCATCTGCAAGTATTGCAATATCTCTGAATATATCTTCTTCTGCATCTAGAATTACTCTGAATTTGTAAACCATAATCTTTGTTTTTAATGAAAGGTCAAAGGTAAAATTTAATTTTATATTTCATCCCGAACTTTCAGCACAGATTCTAGATTTGTTGATAAGATTTTTGCGTATGCATTTATAAAGAACGGAATCAACTATTTATAGATATGCCAATTTAAAACAGCAATAATGGGGATTGCTACGTTTTAATTATTCGAATAAAAATAAAACATCAGTGATTATATCGAATTATAATTATTTGTTGTTAAGGGATTTATGTATTATTTTTCTGAACTTGTGGTATTTTCCATGGATAGGGTAATACCTGTTTACCGTCATGTTATTAAAAATTAAGGCAACAACCAGAAGAATTAATACTCCGCTAAGTACAGGTGAAATAACATACCAATATCCTAAATTTTTTATTTGTGCGGATCCGGTTACTGCTATCAAAGCGGTAGCTCCTCCAGGAGGATGCAATGTTTTTGTCAGTTGCATTAGAATAATAGAAAATGAAACGGATAAGGCTGCTGCTAACCATAAGATGTCAGGAACAAATTTAGCGACAGTTACTCCTACAATTGCTGATATAACGTGACCACCAATCAAATTTCGAGGTTGTGCTAGCGGACTTTGTATAATGCCATAAATCAAAACAGAGGACGCGCCAAAAGATCCTATAAGAAATAGTACATCAGAATCTGGAAGCATTTGTGATTGTAAGTATGCAAGAGTCCCAATCCCTATAAAGGAACCAACAAACGACCAAAATTTTTCTCTAAAATTAACTAACGTTTCTTTATAAAGTATGTATTTGGTCTTACGATAACTTCTTTTAATTTTTTCGGTAGGCATAAAATATTATTTTGCTACACTAGCAGCGTAGGAATATACAGAATGTGGATAAATCAGTTTTGCGGTATATTTTGAAATAATGCAAACAAGTACAATAGGCAGGAATAAAGTATAATCATTGGTTAAACCACAAATCAAGAATATTGCTGTAAATGGGGCGTGAATACTGGCACTCAAAAGTGCAGCCATTCCTAATACCATAAAGTTAACAGGGATTATATTTGCTTTCAGATAGGTGTTTAAAAGTAACGCTACAAATAAGCCCAAAAAAGCCCCGATAAAAACGCTTGGCGCAAAAACACCTCCGTCACCTCCCGAAAATAGTGTGGCTGAGGTGACAATCGGTTTTAAAAGAATGATTCCTATAAAGGTATATAATAAGCTAGAAGATAATTTTACTTCATTCGGATTCATGAAAATCATTTTTAGGGCATGATATCCTTCTCCAAATAGTTGCGGAAAGAAAAATAAAGAACAGCTTAATATTACAGATCCTATTAGAATCTTGTAGTAGTGACTTTTTATTTGGCTTAGATTATTTTTAAAAAATAATACGCAACGTGTTAGATAAACAGAATTAATGCCAGCAATAATGCCTAATAAAATGAAATAAGGAATTGCTCTTAAATGCCAGGTAGTAATATTTACTGCAAATAATGGCTTCTCGTCGATTAAGAAAATAAGTCCAAAAGCAATGGAAACAGCAATAATATTAGTGATTAAAAAAGTACGTGTTACTTTTCTAGAAATAACTTCCATAGCAAAAAACATTCCCGCAAAAGGGCTATTAAATAGTGCTGTGATTCCTGCTGCCACTCCGGCACAGATCAATTCGGTTTTATACTGTTTAAAAATATTTTGCTTTCTTTGGGCTACTGATCCTATTGTAGCTGTAGCCACAACAGTTGAAACCTCAATTCCTGTGGATCCTCCAAAAACAACAGTCAATAAACCATTAATAAAATGAGACGCAATCTTAGATTTAGGTAAGTTTTTTGATCGAGAACCAGTACTCTCTAGAACTTCGCTAATTCCCTTGTTCTCTTTTTTATTAAATACATATTGCCTAAGAAAATAGATGACTGATAGTCCGAAAACAGGGAAAATAAATATATATAAAGGATGCAAGGACGCTTGGCTGAAGAATATTTCTTCGTAATACTCAGTTAATTTTTTTAATGTTAATCCCAAAAAAGCAGAAAGAAAACCAATCAAAACGGAAACAATAACTAATTTTTGTAATTTGATTAACCTAATATTTTTTTTAATACGAGCTGTATTATTCATCTAAATTTATATTGCAAACCTTATTTTTATAAGGTTTTTAAGGCTGCAAATTTAGAAAAATAAAACTGATTAAGGGCTATGAAGGATACTGTACTACTATTTTTTTTAAGATAGCTTTATGATAATTTTGATTTTACCTGATTCACCGCATTTATATTTCGTAAAATTCTATTGGTAAATCATCGGGATCTGCAATAAAGAAAAAACGCTTGGCTGTAAATTCATCTATTCTGATTGTTTCTGAGGAGATGTTGTTTTTAATTAAAAAATTACGTGTTTGCTCGATATCATTCACTTCAAAAGCCAAATGACGTAATCCACAAGCTTCAGGACGGGAAGGTCTTTCAGACGGATTGGGGAACGAAAAAAGCTCCACAATATATTCGCCATTCAAGGCTAAATCGAGTTTATAGGAATCCCGTTCTTCTCGGTAAATTTCTTGTATTGCTTTGAGCCCTAAAATTTCAGTGTAAAAATGTTTTGACTTTTCGTAATCAGAGCAAATAATGGCAATGTGGTGTACTTTGTTAAGTTGGAGCATTTTATTATTGATTTAATTTCCGAATCACTTTTGCAGGGTTTCCTACTGCGAGTGAATTGTCAGGAATGTTTTTTGTTACAACAGAACCAGCGCCAATTACGCAGCCTTTACCAATTGTTACTCCGGGACAAATGACTGAGTTTCCACCTATCCAGCAATCATCACCAATAGTTATAGGTAAAGCACTCTCAACTGTTTTTCTTAATTCGGCTTCCAGCGGGTGAGTAGCGGTGTACAATTGAACGTTTGGCGCAAAAAACACATTGGATCCAATAGTCACTGTGGTACAGTCTAAAACAACACAGTTCACATTGAAGTAAACATTATCACCACAACTAATATTGTAACCATAATCACAATAAAATGGCGGTTCTATATATAAATTCGCTCCTGCATTTGGAATCAATTCCTTAATTATTTCACGTGCTTTTTTGGTAACTCTATATTCCGTAACATTTAAGCGATGCATTAAGTTTTTTGCTCTCCTTCTATCCTTTACTATATCGGGGTCGCCACCCAAGTAGTGTTCTCCCGCGATCATTTTTTCTTTTTCCGTTTTCATACTCTATTGATCATTTCGTTTCTAATTCTTTTTTGGGCATGCCCACCGCAACCCCAATATCGATGGGTACCGGTTGCGCTGTTCATTACAATCTCCCATGAAAAATGGTAGGATTTTCACCGCCATCGCTCATGTAAACCCATTCGTAAACCACTATGATTTGATGTAAATGTAACAGAAAATTAAAAACATTACAACTCATCCCTCTAATATGACAGTTCAGTTAGTTTAAGTTTTTAAAAAGTGACAATCAAAATACATTTGGTATATCAAAATCAAACCACATGAAAGCAATCACAACAATTATCATTTTATTTTGCACCACTTTTCTATTTTCACAATCAACAATTTCGGGCAAAGTAGTTGATCAAAAAGGCAAGCCCATTTCTGGTGCTAATGTTTTTATCGAAGGAAGTTATGACGGAGCAACAACTAATGAATCGGGAAGTTTTTCATTCACAACGGATGCAATAGGAAATCAGATTTTAGTGGTCAGTTTTTTGATTTATGAAACTTCAAAAACTCAAATTGATGTAGCTAACTTTCAAGCACAAACAGTCAAACTAAAAGATAGTATGAATGCATTGGATGCTGTTGTTATATCCGCAGGAACAATGGAATCTGGAGAAAAAGCACGAGTTTCTGTTTTAAAACCTTTAGATATCGTTACCACCGCAGGTTCTGCAGGGAATATTATAGCCGCTTTACAAACCTTGCCAGGAACACAAAGTGTCGGCGAAGACGGTCGTTTGTTTGTTCGCGGAGGAGAGGCAAATGAAACACAAACTTTTGTTGACGGTATTCGCGTGGCGCAACCTTATGGTGCGACTACTAATAATTTACCAACACGTGGCCGGTTTTCTCCATTTTTGTTTAGTGGAATCGCTTTTTCTACAGGAGGGTATTCCGCCGAATACGGCGAAGCTTTGTCTAGCGTGTTACTTTTAAATACCGAAGACAATCCCGATCAAAACAAAACGGATATTTCACTAATGACTGTTGGCTTAGGACTTGGAAACACTCAAAAATGGAAAAAAAGTTCGCTGAGTGTAAATGCTTCGTATATCAATTTGGTACCATACCAAGCAGCTGTTCCACAAAATGTTGATTGGAACAGTCCTTTTCAGTCTTTGTCTGGAGAAACCGTTTATCGCTATAACTTTAATAACGGAATTCTAAAGTTGTACGCTGCTTTTGATTCTTCTAAATTCGATATTAACCAGGAAAATATAAATTCAGCTGAGAAGATGAGGGTGAATTTGAAAAATGATAACTTTTATTTTAATACTTCGTATAAAGGGAACTTTGGTACCAATTGGCAAATCATAACGGGTATGAGTTATGGTTATAGCAAAAATAAAATTGGATTGGATTTAAACAATATTGCTAACGATGAAAACGCGGCGCATCTAAAATTGAAATTGAAGAAAAACATTTCAAACTACTTTAAATTGTCTTTTGGAGGAGATTATTTCAGTACTAAATTCGATGAAAGTTTTACTGAAAATTTAGGGACAGCAAAAAGAAATGGATATAATTCGAATATTGCAGCAGCCTATGCCGAAGGAGATATTTTATTTTCAAAAAAGTTTGCTGCCAAAATTGGTTTAAGAGCATCAAATAATGATTTACTTGATGAAACTACTATTTCGCCAAGAATATCTATGGCGTACAAAGTGGCTAAAAACAGTCAGTTCTCCTTGGCTTATGGTGATTTCACGCAAAGTCCAAATGCCGATTACATCAAATATTCCAAATACCATCAGTTTGAAAGCGAGAAGGCTTCTCATTATATCTTGAATTTTCAATATGCAAAAGACGACCAGACTTTTAGAGCAGAAGCCTACTATAAAGACTACAGCAATCTAGTTAAATACGATACGCAAGAGATTGCTTATAATTCGATATTCAACAATCAAGGTTCGGCTTACGTCAAAGGGATGGATTTGTTTTGGCGTGATGGTAAATCCATCAAAAATCTAGAATATTGGATTTCCTATTCCTATATCGATACTGAGAGAGATTATAAAAACTACCCAACAACAGTCACGCCAAGCTTTGTAGCCGATCATTCTTTGTCTGTTGTGACTAAATATTTCATTACAGATTGGAGATCACAAATAGGTTTTACCAACTCTTTTAGCTCAGGACGTCCGTATAATAATCCAAATGAAACGCAATTCATGAACGGAAAAGCCAAAGCCTACAATAGTTTAAGTTTCAATTGGGCCTATTTAATTAGACAACAAAAGATACTGTATTTCTCTGTTTCGAATGTTTTGGGAACGCAAAATATCTTTGGATATGACTATGCAAATTCTCCCGATTCAAGCGGTTTTTATAAAAGAAAAGAAATTACACCTACTGCAGATCGTTTCTTCTTTGTGGGCTTCTTTTGGACTATTAGCAAAGACAAAAAAGACAATCAGTTGAAGAATTTGTAAAGTAGTCTTAAGGTCGAAAGTCATAAAGTAACATAGTTAGTTTGCTAAAACAGTACTAACTTCCAAACCTTCGACTAATTCCCCGATTCATCCTTGAAATTCAACAGTTCAGTAATTATAAATTTTTACAGCAGTATTTCTGAGATACTTTTGAAGTATAAATTAACAATTTGTTTCAATCATCAAAAATAATCAATCTTAAAAACTAGAAATCATGACCAAATTAATCACCGCATTTGCCTTTTTTGTTATTACATTATTGTCGGCTCAAGGCCAAGTAGCAACTAGTGAAACAAAAGCAAGCAAGTTTGAACAAGGAATGGGAAAAGCCTTTGCACTTTGGGGAGAAGGGAAAAATACCGAAGCTTCAGATTTATTCGAAAGAATAGCTGCTGCAGAAACAACAAATTGGCTTCCCAATTATTATGTAGCTTTGGTAAATACAACCGCTGCTTTTGGTACAAAAGATAAAGAAAAAATAAATGCATTACTTTCGAAAGCACAAAACGTTTTGGATGTAGAAATGATGAAAGATCAAAACAATGCCGAGTTGTATGTATTGCAGGCCATGATCAATACTGCTTGGATCGTTTTTGATCCTATGATTTACGGACAGAAATTATCTGGCCCTACAATTGAAATTTATAACAAAGCATTGACCATTGATCCAAATAACCCTAGAGCGGTGTTCTCTAAAGCGGAGTTTGAAATTGGAGGAGCTAAGTTTTGGGGGCAGGATACCAAGCCGATGTGTGCTCAAATTGACAAAGCCATCGAACTTTTTGCTACTTTTAAACCTGAAACTCCTTTCTCTCCAAAATGGGGATTGGACCGAGCATTAATAGCGCAGAAAAATTGTAAATAAGTCGAGAGGCAGTATTGAAATTTTTAATAATAAACTTAAATGAATAAATTAATAAGAGAATTTCCAAGAGCTTTATTTATTTCGATGATGATATTCATTGTTTTAACAATAATCCCTGTCTTAAACGGAGGAGTTGTCAACTTCGATAATCATTTAAAGGTTAATTTTTTATACACTATGCTCTATGGAATGTCACTGTATTATGTGAATGCAATACTGTTTATGTTTTTAGATTCCGTTTTTAAAAACAATAGATATGCTATTAAGAGGTTGATTATTGGTTTTTTGACCTCGTTTGTTCTTTCATTATTTGTAATATTCTTATTGAGGATTTTTGAAGATGTGATAATTGAAGAGAACACTTTAAGCGCATTTTTAAAATCTGAAAAATCATCAAATTACGTTGTGGCTTCAATAGTAACTTTCGTAGTTCTGTTAGGAATTCATGCACTATACTTTTACAAAGCTTACAACGAGAATAAGGTAAAAGAGCAGAAAATCATTGCTGGAACCGCATCGGCTAAATTTGAGAGTTTAAAGAATCAAATTGACCCTCATTTTCTCTTTAATAGTTTGAATGTATTGAGTTCTTTGATTGAGGAAAACCCGGAGAACGCACAACGATTCACCACTTCATTGTCTAAGATTTATCGCTATGTCTTAGAACAAAAAGACAAAGAATTGGTTTCGGTCGATGAGGAATTGGCTTTCGCCAAAACCTACATGAATTTACTTAAAATGCGTTTTGAGAACAGTTTGTTTTATGAGTTGCCTACATCAGTTATTGATCTGGAAGCCAAGGTGGTTCCACTTTCCTTACAGTTGTTGCTTGAAAATACGGTAAAGCACAATGTGGTAAGTGAAAAAAGACCATTGCATATTCGGATTTTTATTGAAAAGGGCTATTTGGTCGTAGAAAATGATTTTCAAAAGAAAGAAGTATTGCAGGATCGTAAAGGAGTAGGATTGCAAAATATTATCAATCGATACGGAATTATTACTGATAGGAAAGTATTGATTGGACAAAATGACAAAACATTCACGGTCAAAATTCCGATTTTGACTAAACAAATAGCAGTTATGGAAACAACGACAGATTATAATGAAAATAACGCCTATTATAGGGCAAAAAAGAGAGTGGAAGAACTGAAAGGCTTTTATGGAAACCTGATTTCGTATTGTTTTGTAATTTCTTTTTTGATTTTTATAAATCTCAGGTATTCGCCACAATATCAATGGTTCTGGTTCACTGCTGGTGGTTGGGGTTTTGGGCTAATAATGCATGCTCTTAAGGTTTTTGGATACAGCTCGAACTGGGAAGAAAGAAAAATTCAGGAGATTTTAAATAAAGAAGACAATAAACAAACATGGAAATAATCATGGAGAGTAAATATCAAGAGGAAGATCGCTATTTTAAAGCAAAAAAAAGATTCAATAAAATCAAAGCATTTTATTTGCATTTGCTGATATATTTTAGCGTAACTGGTACTATAATTTTCATTAACTTGAAATTCACTCCTGAATTACAATGGTTTTGGTATTCAGTAGTTGGTGGAGGAATTCCTTTATTAATACATGCATTTAAAATTTATGTATTTAACGATTACTGGGAAGAAAGAAAAATTCAAAAGATTTTAAATAAAAAAGATAATAAACAAATATGGAAATAGTCATGGAGAATAAATATCAAAACGAAGACCGCTACTTTAAAGCTAAAAAGCAAGTCGAACAAATCAAAGGATTTTACGGTAATTTGATCGCGTATATAGTTGTTAATGTCGGACTCTTAGCAATTAATTTAGCTACATCTCCTAGCTATTTATGGTTTTTTTGGCCCTTGTTAGGATGGGGAATCGGGGTGTTTTTTCACGGTATGAAAGTCTTTAATTATATGCCATTTCTGGGAAAAGACTGGGAAGAGCAAAAAATAAATGAGTTTATGGAGAAAGAAAAAGAGAAGGAACAAAAAGGGAATTGGAAATAATTTTATTCAAGTAAAATGGGACGATTAAGAAGAAGAATTTTCGAGAATGGTGCTTCAGAAATTGACAGTTCTGATGCGCGATATGATATGGCGTACAAAAGAGTAAAAAGGATTAAAGGCTTCTATGTTCACTTATTGGTTTATGTGCTGGTAAATGCTTTTATATTGATCTCAATTTTTAATAGCAGTATGATTGGTGATGAAGTTTTTTGGCAATGGCAAACCTGGAATACCGTTTTTTTCTGGGGAATTGGATTATTGGCGCACGGTCTATCTGTTTTTGGAAGTAACATATTTTTTGGATCTAATTGGGAAGAAAAGAAAATGCAAGAATTTATGGATAAAGATAAAGACAATAAATGGGAATAGATTGATGCTATATTACTTTAATTACAAAACGGTTAAATGAAAAAGTACCTTCCTATCATAATAATGCTTTCACTTGTAAAACTATCAATTCATCTTGTTGGAAACCAAAACTATGGTTTTCATAGAGATGAGCTGTTGCATCTTTCCGCAAGTGAGCACTTGGCTTGGGGGTATTTTGAATTCCCTCCTTTTATTGCCTTTGTAGGCAAAATTGTGCATTTTATTTTTGGATATTCATTATCAGGAATTCGTCTTTTTTCAACCTTAGCTGGAATTGGAATCCTTATAACTTGTTCTTTGATTACTAAAGAACTAGGAGGGAAGCGATATGCAGTTTTCTTGGCAGGAGTGGCAGTTTTGGCTTTTATTCCTTTCTACAGAAACCATTTATTATTTCAAGCTGTCGCATTTGATCAGTTTTTCTGGACTTTAGGTTTTTACTTTTTAGTTAAATATTTTAATACTAAAGAAGTGCGATACCTGTTGTTTGTTGGGATTACTTTCGGAATTGGTTTAATGAATAAGTACACGATTTTAGTTTGGGGATTAGGAGTTTTTATTGGTTTACTGTTTTATGAGAATGGAAGGTTATTCAAGAATAAGTGGTTTTACGTTGCAGGACTCCTCTCTTTTTTAATTTTTCTTCCCAATATTATTTGGCAATGGCAGCATGACTTTCCTATTCTGCTGCATATGCAAAAACTGAAAGAAAGTCAACTGGATGGTAATGGTACATTTGGTTTTGCATTAGAACAATTAAAGCTTCCGTTTACATTAACCATCAGTTTGATTGGATTGTATGCCTATTTTTTCGATTCAGATTTAAAAAAGTATAAAGCATTTGGGGTAGCTACTGTAGTTGTATTTATGATTCTGTGGATGATGCAGTCAAAAGCCTATTACTTCTTCGCGATATACCCTTTATTATTTGCTGCAGGCGCAGTCAAAATTGAAAAATTACTGCAACGTAAACCAAAATGGAATTATGCCGTTGCTGCTATTCTACTTTTACCGGGAATAGCTTTTATTCCTGGGGCAATTCCTATTTTGCCTATTTCAACGTATGTCAAATATTTGAATCTAAAAGCTCAGGAAAATGGACGTATTGAAATCACAGATGATTTTGCTGATATGTTTGGATGGGAAGAGCAAGTACAAGTAGTCGATAGTTTGTATCAATCATTGTCATCAAAAGACAAAGAAAAATGCATGATCTGGGCAGAGAATTATGGAGAAGCTGGCGCAATTGAAATACTGGGTAAAAAATATAATTTGCCCCGCCCTGTTTCGAGTCATGGTAGTTTTTGGACTTGGGGAACAGGAAATACTAAGGGAGAAATTTGCATCAGCATAGGAAATGAAAAACACGCTGTTGAAAGCGTTTTTTATGATTTTAAACTAGTAAAGATGATCAAACATAAATATGCTATTGGAGAAGAAAATAATATCCCATTGTATATTTGCCGAAATCCGAAAATTGATATTAAACAAAATTGGAAATCATTGGAAAAGCATGTTTTTGATTAATGATTGAAAATTACAAATAGACTACCTAATTATTAAAATTTTAATGCATGACTACAATCATAATTGAAGACGAAAAACCAGCTGCAAGATTGTTGCAAAGAAAGCTCGAAAAACTAAATATTGTAGTAGGAGCGCTTCTTCATTCTGTAGAAGAATCTATCGATTGGTTTTCTAGAAATGAACATCCAGATTTGATTTTTTTAGACATACAATTGTCCGATGGTTTGTCATTTGAAATATTTGAAAAAGTCGAAATTAAAAGTGCTATTATCTTCACAACCGCTTATGATGAATATGCATTAAGAGCATTTAAATTGAACAGTATTGATTATCTTTTAAAACCTATTGATGAGGAAGATTTAGAAGTTGCAGTAGATAAATTTCAAGCACGAATTCCAAAAAAAGAATCGCTTAAAATTGACTTTGAAGAAATCAAGAAAATGCTTTCCAACCCATTTGAGAAAAACTATAAAAAAAGATTTACAGTAAAAATCGGACAACATTTGAAAGTTATTTCGACAGATGAGGTCGAATGTTTTTTTAGTGAAAATAAGGGTACTTATATTCATACTTTTGATAATCGAAATTACCTTGTTGAATCTACTTTAGAGATTTTAGAACAGGAATTAGATAGAAAAGATTTTTATAGAATTAGCCGCAAATTCATAATTCCGATGAAAGCAATTAAGGAAATTGTGTTATATAGTAATTCGAGATTAAAAGTGATTTTGCCTTCTTATATTGATGAAGATGTAATCGTAAGTAGAGAAAAAGTGCCGCATTTTAAAGAGTGGTTAGGCTGAGAAAAAGAACAAAAAAAACGGTTTCAAAAGCCGCCGTATTTTGTTTGAATTGATAAACAAAATAAAGCTGTTTTTTTTGAAACCGTTTTTAATACGAATCAATCTTTTATTCAAATAAAGACTCAATCTCTTTTTTAGTCTTACCTAATTTTTGTTGTAATTTTCCCCACATTTCGTCTTCTTGTCCTTCTTCAAATAACAAGTCGTCCTCTGTAAGTTCAGCAAATTTTTGCTTAAGTTTACCTTTCATCTCATTCCAGTTTCCTTTAATTTCTTCTGAATTTGGCATAATGTTATAGTTTAATGATTAATAATATTTACATAGCAAAGTTGGCAAATAAGAGAGTTTAATCTGTTATACTATTTTTAGAAATTGTTATAAAATTATTCAGGAGGACTGTTTTTGTTAATCTTAAAAAAAGTTAAATTAAAGCTATAGGTTGTTGTTTATAATTAGCTGGTTATTATATGTTTTAATAAGTGTTATAGATTTTGTCTATATTAGTTTTAAACCTTTAGAAATTGTTTTCTTATCCCTATTAGAATAAATATAAAGACAGAATATCCGATAAAAAACGGAGTGATGTATTCTATGTAGTCAAGGGCTAACATAAGTGAAATTAGTAATAATTGAAAGCCTAGTCCATACAAAGAGACGAATGTCATAAACCAGTTTGGGAATGTTTTTAGTTTGTAAGCATCACTATCTAGTGCGTGAATTATTTTGTCAAAACCTCCATAAACTATTGTGTAAATCATATGTAAAATAGCGACCGATTTCTGACTTTCGCCACCAAGTGCCTTTGGCGTTTTGTCTTCAAAAATCTGGCTTGTTTTATCACCTCCAGCCGAGTTATTCCTTAAAATCACATAGTAGTAATTGTATAAAGTTCCTTGTAATTGAATGCAAAAAAAGGCAATTAATGTCATCCAAAATGGGGTCGTTGAGACATAGCAAATTGCTGATAAAAACATAAAGTTGAGTAGGATGTCAAAGACGCTGTCAAGGTATCTTCCGGTATAAGATGGTGTGTTTTTTATTCGTGCAAGTTCGCCATCGGCGGCATCAATGATCGATTTAAGAACGATGAAGATACCGGCCAGATAATATTGTTTTTCAATAATCAAGTAGACAGCAATAAGACCACAAATACCAAAAAGTATGCTGACGTGAATGGGTGTAAATCGGGTGTTTTTTAACCGATTTGCAAATAATTTTCCAGGAGTTCTTCCGTAATCTGATAGATCGAAAAACTTATCCTGAGGAGCAAGTTTAGACATTTTTGTTTATGATGAACAAAGAAATGTGACAATATAGTCAAGTGCAAATATAATCAAAAGTTGTTATTTTGATAATCGGTGTAGGGTAAATGTCATTGCCGACAGGAGGAAAAAAGCATTGATTTGATGTATCAATCCTAACCATAAAGGCACTCCATATAACAACGTGAAAACCCCTAAAGCAAATTGTAAGAACACAATTAGTACCAGTAAATTAATGCCGTTTTTTTGTGCTTTATCTAAAGTGAATTTTTTACTTTTTAAATAGAGTAGTACCATCGCAGCAACAACGATATAAGCCAAAGTTCTATGAACAAACTGAACCCCACTTTTTCCTTCAGTGAAGCTTAATAAGAGGTTTTTTTGTTCTAAAAACACACTGTCGTGAATAAATTGCCCATCGCTCATTAATGGCCAGTGATTATGAATTAAGCCTGCGTTTAGTCCTGCAACAAAGCCGCCATAAATGATTTGTAGTAATAATAGAAAAAGTGCATAGCGGGCGATAGTTCGTAATGATTTTTCTATTTTCTTTTTTTCTGGATAGATTAGATCTAAAGCGACCCAAAAAGTATAGGCAAAAGTAATGAATGCAAAAGTTAAATGCAGAGCAAGTCTGAAATGACTTACGTCTGGATCATCAATTAGTCCGCTTCTTACCATGAACCAGCCTAAAAAGCCTTGAAATGCTCCCATGCTTAAAAGGATAATGCATTTTTTAATAGTAGCAGTATCTAATTTCTTTCTGATGAGGAAGTAAGCAAAAGGGACTAAAAAAAATAAACCTATTATACGGCCTATAAAGCGGTGAAACCATTCCCAAAAATAGATGAATTTATAATCTGAAAGTTGGAAATCATTATGAATATTGATCTTTTGATACTCGGGGAATTTTTTATATTCTTCAAAGGCTTCTTGCCATTTTGCATCTGTCAGTGGTGGAAATGTATCCGTAACTAGATGCCAGTCGGTCATAGATAATCCCGAATTCGTTAATCTGGTAATTCCGCCAACAGTTACCATTAAAAACAATAAAAAACACCCAGATAAAAGCCAAATTATAACTGATTTATTCTCTCTTTTCATTTGTTAAACTTATTTTTGCAAAGATATTTTAATTACAAGTAATACTTAATTCAACAAGCGTTAATCTTTAATCCTATTTTTAAGGCTCTTTTTAACATAAAGTCGTAAGCTGCTTGATATTCATTTGGGATTTCTCCTTCTAATATGGCTTCTTTGATAGCTTCCTTAAGCATTCCTATTTCTTTTGAAGGTTTAATGTTGAAAAGTTCCATAATCTCTTCACCGGTTATTGGTGGCTGGAAATTACGAACCTGATCGCGCTCTTCTACCTCGACAATTTTTTTGCGAACGATTTCAAAATTGCTATGGTATTTTTTGAACTTGTTGGGGTTTTTGGTTGTTATATCAGCCTCGCACAAAGTCATTAAATTTTCTACGTCTTCTCCTGCGTCAAACACTAGGCGGCGTACCGCTGAGTCTGTCACGGTTTCTTGTGAGAGAACTATGGGGCGGGAACTCATCATTACCATTTTTTGAACAAATTTCATTTTTTGGTTCAAAGGCATGTGCAAGCGCTCAAAGATTTTTTTGACCATCTTACCACCTAAAAACTCATGCCCGTGAAAAGTCCATCCTTGTTTCTTGTTGAAACGCTTGGTTGGTGCTTTCCCAATATCATGCAATAAAGCAGCCCATCTAAGCCATACATCGTCAGTATTTGGGCAAATATTGTCCACGACCTCCAGTGTGTGGTAAAAATTATTTTTGTGGGTTTGTCCCTCGATTTCTTCTACTTGATTTAAGGCGGTCAATTCAGGTAAGAGGATTTCAAGAAGTCCTGTTTTATATAATAGTAGGAATCCTACAGAAGGTTTGTCTGTCGAAAGTATTTTGTTTAGTTCGTCTACGATCCGCTCTCCAGAAATGATTTTAATGCGTTCCGCATTTTTGGTGATGGATTGCAATGAGTTTTCTTCAATTTCAAAATGCAACTGATTAGCAAAACGAATCGCTCGCATCATGCGTAAAGGATCGTCAGAGTAGGTGATATCAGGATTAAGAGGTGTTTTTAATATCTTGTTCCTCATATCCTTCAAACCGTCAAATGGATCAAGCAGTTCTCCAAAAGTATTTGAATTTAAGGATATTGCTAATGCATTTATAGTAAAATCGCGACGGTCTTGATCATCTTGTAATGTGCCGTTTTCAACTACTGGATTTCTACTTTCAAAATGGTAGGATTCTTTTCTAGCACCAACAAATTCAATTTCAGTATCTTCAAAACGAAGCATAGCAGTTCCGTAGTTTTTAAAAACTTGGACTTTGGGTTTGTTAGGTAGTAATTGAGATACTTTTAAGGCTAGTTCGATTCCGCTACCCACGGCAACAATATCGATGTCTTTTTTGAAATCTCTTTTCAATATCAAATCGCGCACAAATCCACCAATGACATAACTATCAACGTTAAGTTCTTCGGATGCTTGTGAGATGACTTGAAAAATTTTATTATTTAAGGATTCTTTGTAATTCATTCGGTTTGACACTGATTTATTTTTTTGCCGCTGATTCGCTGATTTTTAAAAATGATTTTAATTAATTTTTTGAGAGTACGATTCGCTTGTGTTCTAACGAGGATTTATTGAAATTAGCTAAAATGGCTAATTCATTTCCAGATACTTTTAAATAATTTAGACATTGAGAAACAGGACTATTACTAAAAGACTCGCAAGACTTTATTTCAAGAATTATATTTTCAAAAACTATAAAATCTGCATAAAATTTATGTTTCAAAATAGTGTCTTTATAATTTACTGCATATTCTTTTTCTCTTTCAAACGGAATTTGAGCATTTTTAAATTCAAATTCTAAAGCATCTTTATACACTATTTCAGAGAATCCTTTTCCTAGATTTTTATGTACTTCAAATAAAATTCCAATTATCTGATAAGTTTCTTGTTCAAATAAATATTGAGACATGAATTTTTAAATCTTTTTTAATACATTTTTTAAAAAAATCTGTGAATCTGCGGTAATAAATAACTATTTACGAATCACTTTTACCTGTGCATCATTACCCAATTTTATAATTGTAGATGGTTTTCCAGCAATTTTATCGCGCTGCAAATTTACAACATAGTCTACACCTTTAATAATCTCGGGGCTGATTTCTTTAAAACTTTTTGGAGTGGGTTGACCTGAAATATTTGCCGAAGTAGAGACCAATGGTTTTTTCATCTTTTCCATTAATTTGAAACAGAAAGGCTCTTTTACGATTCTGATTCCTAATGTTTTGTCAGTAGCGATTAGATTTGGCGCTACATTTCGAGGTTGGTCCAAGATAATGGTTGTTGGGTTTTCGGACAAATCCATAATTTGCCAAGCCACTTCTGGAACCTCCTTAAAGACATTGTGTATCATTTTATCGCCGTTCATCAAAACGATCATGCTTTGTGTTTCGGCTCTTTTTTTGAGTTTATAGATTTTGGCTACAGCCTCAGGATTTGTAGCGTCACATCCAATACCCCAAACAGTGTCTGTAGGGTATAATATGATTCCGCCTTCTTTTATAATTTCGTAAGCGTTGTGAACTTCTTCGTTAAGATTTTCCATCGATAATTTGTTTGTATTGTTCTAGTGTTTTTTGCGCCATCATTGTTGTTGTGTAAAGACTTACTAACTTTTCGTGAGCAATTGAAGTGAATTGAGGAATCAACTCAGTATTGTCAAATAGTTGAATTATTTTATCTGCTAAAAGTTGTGGCTTGTGTTTTGGAGCTAATAATCCATTCATTCCATCTTCAATAATTTCGGGAATACCACCTACATCAGTACTTATAACAGGTTTTTTATGATAAAAACTCTCAAAAATCACTTGCGGTACTCCTTCGCTTTGTGAAGTTACAAGAAGCGCGTCAAATTGGGGAATGAAATTAGAAGCATTGGGAGTGTATCCCAAGAAAATGACATCTTTTTCTAAGTTATTTGTTTTAACGGACTCTAATAGATCAGCTGTTCTGTCTGTAAAGTTCCCTATTTGTACAAATATAATATCTTTCCTTTTCTCTTTATTGATGATTAGATCAGCAGTTTCAATAAGCGTCTCAAAATTTTTAGCTCTGATGTGATTTCCTATTACTCCAATAATTTTTTTAGAGGAATCAATATTATATTTTTCTCGTAACAAAAAGGGAGTCTCAGTACTTTTGTTTTTTAAATTCGTTCCATGATAAATGGTAATCAGTTTATTTTTATCAGTGATCGATTCAGCTGTAACTCTTTTAGTTTCATCAGAAACGCACAGGTATTTTTTAATTTTGGAGTAGTTGTATTTATAGAGTGTTGATCTTTTCTTTTTGATAGGAAAAGAAGTTTTTTTGCTAAAGATAAACGGAGGTAAACTATAAAACTTATCCGCAATAATACATAAAGCAATTGCTGATGGATCGTGAATATGAATCACATCGACTTTATGCGTTTTACATATCTGAATGATCTTCTTTGAAAACCGGAAGTCTAAATTATATGCCAAAGGTGCCGTCTCATAAATAATAGCAGATTTTATGAGGCGACTGTGAAAAAGCCCATTTTCAACGCATAATACAATGTTTTTAACCTCTGGATTAGTAGCGCTTAATTCAATGGATAGGTTTTCAATGTGATTCTCACCACCTCCCCAATTTTTCACAGCCGATACATGTAATATAGTCATATATTATTTTTTGCCGAAATTACAATAATAATTTGAAGTCTAAAATGGTATGCGTATTTTTGTGGATTGATAGTAATTGAGAAGCAGGACACAGATTTCAAAGGTTTGCCAAGCATTTATAGAATTTGTTTTTTTGATCCGCCGCTAAAGAATTGCTGTTTGTCCGTGAAACACAAAAATTAAGACCTAAAATAATAGTAATGATAATAAAATTAATGTTTTCTAAAACTGTAAAGAATTCAAAAGAAGTACTACACTTCATCAAGGAATTCAATTCAGATTTAGGTGTTGTTTTTGGTAATGGGGATAGAAATAGTATTAAACTTTTTGATCTAGATGGTAAAACGATTAACATAAAATCGTTTAAAGTGCCGCATCTCATCAATAAAGTGGTTTATAAAAATTTCAGAAAATCGAAAGCGCGCCGTTCTTATGAATACGCAACTGTTTTGTTAGAAAAAGGAATTGGAACGCCGGAACCAATTGCTTTTCTTGAAAAATTCAATTGGCTTGGATTACAAGACAGTTACTATGCAAGCGAGCACCTTGCTGCTGAATTAACTTTTAGAGAGCTTGTTGAAATTCCAGATTACCCTGATCACGAGAATATTTTGCGACAATTCACGCGTTTTTCATATGATCTACATGAAAAAGGAATAGAGTTCATGGACCATTCGCCAGGCAACACATTAATTAAGAAAATATCTGAAAATCAATATCAATTTTTCCTGGTTGACTTAAACAGGATGAATTTTCATGAATCAATGGATTTTGATATGCGAATGAAAAACCTAAGCAGGCTTACGCCAAAAAAGGAAATGATCGCAATAATGAGTGACGAGTATGCAAAATTGTATTCAGAAAGTAGCGCGGAAATTTTCGAGAAAATGTGGGGAGCAACTAATGATTTTCAAACAGCTTTCGCCAAAAAGCATAAAATGAAAAAGAAATTGAAATTCTGGAAAGCTTAATTGTTTATTTTCATTCTTTTTAATTCCTGAAAACGGATATAAACACTCATAGCATTTAAATAGCAAATGATAATCCCCTTTTTTCCATCCAGGATTCCTAACCTTAATATGTATTGATTAATGAATTGGTAGGCGGGACGAATATAGAAATGAATAAGATTAGGTTTTGTTCCTTTTATTAATTCCTCATGTGCTTTCAGTTGCCCGTAACGGACCATTTTTTCTTTATAACTGAAATAGTCTGAATAGGAATGATGAATTAGATTGTTTTTTAATTTTCCAATATCTCCAGCAGTATTAAGCTTTTCATGAACTGTTTTCTGAAGAGAATAAGAAGCATTTTCCTTCCTGAAAAGACGAATTATTTTATCGGTTTGCCATCCGCTAAAAAGTAATTTCTCATTGGCAAACATAAAAGTACGCTTGAAATAATAGGCGGTAAATTTTGCTTTATTTTGAATTGTCTGAATAATTTCATTTTTCAGAGCCGGAGTCAATCTTTCATCGGCATCTAGAAACAAAATCCAAGTACCTTTAGCTAAACTTAAAGCGTAATTTCTTTGAATGGCATAATTCTCAAATAGATGTTGGCTCACTTTTACATTACTAAAAGATTGCGCTATTTCGACGGTTTTGTCAGTACTAAAAGAGTCGATAACGAGAATTTCATCTGCGAAATCTAAATCTTGCAAAAGCTGTTTTATATTGCGCTCCTCATTATAAGTAATCACTAATACACTCAAATGTATCGTGCTATCCGCAATGGTTTCGGCCTTATCCATTGGAATTGTTTTCAATTAAGAAGGATTTCAGTTTGTTTTCAAATAAAGTAGGTTCAAATTCCTGATACAATGCAAGCGCATTATTTTTGAGCTCTTTTTCTGTTTTTGAAGTAAATAATCCAGGTTTATAATCATTTAAATGTACGGACTGATTTAAAATTCCATCTTCAAAAGTGGCCCATATTTTTTTCTCAATCCAAGGCGAGAAAATAGTAAAAGAAGGCTTGTTTAGGGCTTTGGCCATGTTTATGGCGCCACCATCATTACCAACTATTAAATCACACTGGTTCATAATAGCAATGAAACCTCTTAGATCATTACCCAGTAAATCAAAATAGATCTTTTTTTGAGTGGAAGGTTTACAATAATTGAAAATGGTTCTTGCTTCTTCGATTTGCTTTGGAAAATAATTGAAAAGAATATTCATATCTCCATTATCGGAAATAGTATCCACAATTTTCGCCATGTATTCTAAAGGGTATGTTTTTAGCTTTTCACTTCCCAAAAGGCTAATCATAACCGTTTTTCGATCATCTTTTACTTGATGTTTTTCAAAAACAGCTTTCGCAACCTGATTTTCTTCTTTGGTTACAAAAAGTTTAGGAATTGGGTCTGTTTTAATATTTAGATTAAGTGGTTCTAACAAAGATAGTCTTCTTTCTATGGCAAGTCCTAAGCTAGTTTTTGGAAAAGCTTCAAATGGAACGGAGTCAGTATATAAAAAAGTACGTCCCTTTTTTTTGTAGGATATTTTTCTTTTAGCACCGCTGAAAAGTACTAGGAGCCAACTCTCTAATTTAGAATAGGCGTCAATTAAAACATCATATTTTTCAGATCTGATTTGGAGCGCTAAATTCAGAAGTTCCTTCTTGCTGTCTCGATGTTTTTGTTCGAAAAGAATAATATTATCAATGCTTGTATTGCCTTCTAAAACTGGAGTTGTTGATTCATAGACCAGATAATCAATCTGAGCGTTGGGGTAGGCTCGCCTGAGGTTATTGCATATAATACTGCTAACCAAGACATCGCCAATCATTTTTTGTTGTATAACTAGTATTTTCATAACATAAAAAAACCTCCCTGTTTAAGGGAGGAATATACAATAATATTTTAAAATAAAATAAATTTAAACTGCTACGTCATATTCGCGTAAAGCATTATTCAAAGATGTTTTTAAATCTGTTGAAGGTTTACGTGTTCCAATGATCAATGCACAAGGAACTTGAAATTCACCAGCAGCGAATTTTTTAGTGTAACTTCCAGGAATTACTACAGAACGTGCAGGAACAAAACCTTTCATTTCAACAGGAGTTTCAACTGTAACATCAATAATTTTTGTAGAGGCAGTCAAGCAAACATTGGCACCAAGAACTGCTTCTTTTCCAACATGAACACCTTCAACAACGATACAACGAGAACCTATAAAAGCACCGTCTTCAATGATTACTGGAGCGGCTTGAAGAGGTTCGAGAACACCACCAATACCAACACCACCACTTAAATGTACGTTTTTACCAATTTGAGCACAACTTCCTACTGTTGCCCAAGTATCTACCATAGTTCCTTCGTCAACATATGCACCAATGTTTACGTAACTTGGCATCATAATTACACCACTTGAGATATAAGCACCGTAACGAGCAATTGCACCAGGAACTACACGAATTCCTTTTTCGGCATAATCTCTTTTTAATAACATTTTATCATGGTATTCGAAAATACCAGCTTCTACTGTTTCCATTTTTTGGATAGGGAAGTACATAACTACCGCTTTCTTTACCCATTCGTTTACTTGCCAAGCATCTCCCATAGGTTCAGCAACGCGTAATTTTCCTGAGTCTAATAATTCAATAACTTCTCTAATTGCATTAGTAGTCGTTTCTTCTTGTAACAGGGCTCTGTTTTCCCAAGCCTGTTCTATAATAGTTTGTAATGGATTCATGTGTGATAATTTTTACACAAAGATAATTCGATTTTTTAGAAAAGGGAAGTGTTTTCGCAATACTAACATATTTGTTTTTTTTGTTCTAAAAATAACATCAGGATTTATTCGTCTTTATTCCTAGCGTTTTTTAGGTAATTTAAGTTTTTAAGTAGACTGAAAACATCATAGAAAACCATAATGCGTGAGTAATCTATAATTGCATCAGCTAAGTTAATTCTTTATGTATCTTTGCAAAATAAATAAAAAAACATGGCTCGAATTCTCTCTATAGATTACGGACAAAAACGGATAGGTATTGCCGTGACTGATGAAATGCAAATCATAGCTTCAGGCTTAACGACTATTCCTAGTGCAACTGCCATCCCTTTCCTAAAAGATTATTTTTCAAAAGAAAAAGTCGAGGCTGTAATTATTGGGGAACCTAAACAAATGAATGGCCAACCTTCAGAAAGTGCCTCTATCATAAAAGGGTTTGTTACTCATTTCTCCAATCATTTTCCAGATATGAAAGTCATTAGAATGGATGAGCGCTTTACGTCTAAGATGGCTTTCCAGTCTATGATAGATAGTGGACTAAATAAGAAGCAACGTCAAAATAAAGCTCTTATTGATGAAATTTCGGCAACAATAATGCTTCAGGATTATTTGAATCAAAAGAGATTTTAAGACATCATTTTTAATGATGTAGAGAGTGAAATCGTTTTCGTAAAATCTAACTTTTCCAGGGCTATTTATTGTTTTTTATTGCGATTTTATAAAGTATCTTTGCATTTTAAAATTTTATTGCTATGCCCGACACAACCATTCGTTCAAATACTGAAGTAGTACTAATAGGAGCTGGAATCATGAGCGCCACTTTAGGCTTGATCCTAAAAGAACTACAACCCGATTTAAAAATTGAAATTTTCGAAAGACTAGATATCGCAGCTGCTGAAAGTTCTGATGCATGGAATAATGCAGGAACTGGACACTCTGCCTTTTGTGAACTCAATTATACTCCTGAAAGTGCTGATGGCACGATTGACCCAAAAAAGGCAATTAGTATTGCCGAATCATTTGAAGTATCGCGTCAGTTTTGGGCTTATTTAGTCGAGCAGAACAAGGTTTTGTCTCCTGAAAACTTTATAAAAAGTATTCCTCATATGAGTTTTGTTTGGGGAGATAAAAATGTTGCATATCTTAAGAAGCGATTTGACGCGTTGAAACCGAATCAACTTTTTAAAGATATGGTTTATAGTACTGATTTCTCTCAATTGAAAGAATGGATGCCGTTAGTAATGGCAGGTAGAAATGAATCTGAAAAAGTGGCTGCTACCTCCATGGCTATAGGAACAGATGTAAACTTTGGAGAACTAACAAGAAGCATGTTTAATTACTTAACTCAGTTAGATGGTGTAACCATGCATTTCAATCATGAGGTTCAGAAATTAAGACAAAGAGAAGATAAATCTTGGAGAATAAAAATTACTGATGTGGCTTCAGGCCAAAAAAGAAAAGTTTATACCAAATTCGTATTTATAGGTGCAGGTGGAGGTTCATTGCCTTTACTTGAAAAAGCAGATGTTCCCGAAGGTAAAGGATTTGGGGGTTTCCCAGTTAGTGGACAATGGCTTAAATGCACGAATCCTGAAGTGATTGCTAAACACCAAGCTAAAGTATATGGCAAGGCAAGTGTTGGTGCGCCACCAATGTCAGTCCCACACATAGATTCAAGAATGATCAATGGTGAAAAAGCATTGTTGTTTGGACCTTTTGCAGGGTTTTCAACTCGATTCTTGAAGAACGGTTCTTATTCAGATTTGCCATTATCAATAAAAACAGACAATATATTCCCGATGATTTCTGCCGGGATTAAAAATATACCGCTTACAAAGTATTTGATTGATCAGGTACGCCAATCAACTGAAGACAGGATAAACGCGCTTAGAGAATACGTTCCGGAAGCAAGTTCTAAAGACTGGGTAATTGAAAGGGCAGGACAAAGGGTACAAGTAATTAAAAAAGACGAAAAAGAAGGTGGAATATTGGAATTTGGTACAGAAGTTATCACAACTGCTGACGGAACCATGGCTGTTTTGTTAGGAGCTTCTCCTGGTGCCTCAACTGCCGTTTCTATAATGGTTGATTTAGTAGGAAGATGTTTCAAAGAAGAAACTAAAACTGATGAATGGCAGAGAAAGTTCAAAGAAATGATTCCTTCTTATGGCCAAAAGCTAAATGAAAACGCTGCACTATCCGATGAAATAAGAAGACATACGACAGCAGTCTTAAAATTATAAATAGTATAGAATTCAGATAAAATCCCGGCATGAGTCCGGGATTTTTTTTGTTTAAGATTGCATCAAAATTTTAGTAGTTTTCACTATGTTTTCGGACAAGTTTGTCAGCCAAATCAATTGTTCTATCACCAATTGTGACTCTTGCATTTTCAACTGAAAAGCTTCTTCGTCCATACCATTCACTTGTTTTAAGTCTCTAGCGCGAATGTTTTTCAACTCGGTAAATCGCTTTCCAATTTCTTCGGCACTATTATCTTTTTGCTGGGTTTCGTCTTCTTTTAAAAGCAGCATTGCATTCTCTAAATTTTGAATCACATTGTTAATTACCACGTTAAATGCTTCAGATGCGTCGGTGGTTTTGTGTGACTGAATATAGGTTCCCAGTGAGGCAGCTGATGATAGGAGTGTATGATTTAGCACAGTTAATTTGTATACCTGCGGTAGTTTGTTTTGCTTCGATTTTGGTTCCTGGATCATCCTTTGAAAAGAGGCCATTAGATTACCAATTTCTACAAAAGCTTCTTTTCTGGCTAAACGATATGAGGTAGAAATATCTCCTTTTTTATTGTAAAGAAGTGTTATCTGTTGCAAGTACTTTCGATTTGCATCGATCGATTTTTCTAGATAAACAGGAATGTTCAAAAACTCCCAGGAAGGCCATAAGAAGTAATTAGCTAAAAACGATAAACTGGCACCAACAAGTGTGTCTAAGACTCGGTATTGTATTACATCTTCTATATTTGGCGTCAATATTCCATAAAGGAAAATGACATAAATAGTAATAAAAGTGGCCCCAATTTTATAATTGGAAGGCGTAAATGAAAACCCAAAAAGCATCGCTATAATAGCTAAGGCTCCAATAATAGAGGAATCGTGAATTAGAGAAAGAATTCCAAAAGCAATAAACCCACCTAAAATAGTTCCGAAAATCCTATGGTAGGTACGTTGTTTGGTAAGACCGTATCCTTGACGCATAATAACGACAATAGTCAGTACAATCCAATAGTCGTTTTGAAAAGGAAGGATTCTACTGATAATAAATCCTATTAAAATGGTAATCGTCAATCGAAGCGAATGCCTGAAGACAGTAGATGAAAAGCTAAAGTTCTGAATCATAGTACTTAAAGGATAGTATTGTGTTGATATGAACTTCTCTAAATCCTTATCCCTTCCTTTAAAGTCATGCGAAATTACAGATGAAGTAAATGCTCGTTCCAGAATTTTAATAGTATCGACTTGCTTTTCGGCATAGTTCAACATGGTTTTTAGCATAAAAACGCCTTCAGAAGCAAGAGTGGTATCCATATCTCTTTCGTAGTCTTCAATGGCAAATTCTAAATCCTTTAAATCGTTATTTAAATTGTGTTTTGAGACATATTTTGTTCTATCTTGAATACTTTCAGATAACTGTTTTAAATGGGTGGCAAGGTGATAGGCTAAATTTTGGTAGGTACCTAAAACCTTTGGATAGTTGTCGAATTTCTGATGTAGTTTATTATGATCGAAAGAGGTAGAAACCGCCAGTTCCATTATTTCCACTAAGGAGATGAAGGTCATTAGCATTTTTCTATTTTGATTTGAAGAACCGGAGACAGTTCGATTTCGTATCAGAACTTCCCTTATATTTTCGTGTATGGTATTCAATTGGACCTGTAAATGCAATTGTTTTTTCGTTATCGCTTTTCTGTCGGAGTTAACTTTCCATAAGTCTCCTCTTAATTTTAAGTACTTAGAAGTTAATTGGATACATTCCGCTATTTGTAGTTCAACATACCTGTGAGGTCTGACGTAATAAAAAATCAGTGAAATGAAAAGGTAGAACAAGCCTCCAGAAAGGATTAATCCTGAATATTGTACTATTTCCCATCCCGTTTGTAAATGGGCAAAAGCCAATGAAATGGAAAGAAGTGCCGAAAATGAAACCATAGTTGCCCTTTGACCATAAACAGAAATCATTGATAAGAAAAAAATCAATAGCGTCAGTATCGGATAGAAGATGAATGGGTACGGATGAATTAGGTTTATAATTAAATTGACACTGGAAACGATAAGAACCGCAACCAGTATTCCATTTATTTTGTGTTTTAAGTTACTGGGAATATCACTTGGGTAAGTGAAAAAGGCACCAAGGGCAATTGTGAAACCGATTCGGAAATGGCCTAAATAAGAAAACAACAAAACAGGAATGACTGCAGATATAGTTACCTTTAGTGCATTCGTAAAATAAGTACTGTCTGCAAATTGTTTAATCTTAGAAATCATAGGGAATGGATTACTTGCAAAGATAAGAATTGTACTATTTAACCCAATCAGAAACGGCAGTGAATTAAGTACTAAATATAAATATATGCTATTTATCAATCAGGAATTATTCATTCTCTAAATTTTTACTATTTTTGCCAACCGTATTTAAAGAATGAAGTTTCTAAATTTAGGGTTGATAATACTTAATACAAAAACAATGATTTTACCAATTGTAGGATATGGCCATCCCGTTTTGAGAAAGGTAGGGGAGAATATTACAGAAGAGCACCCAGACTTAAAGGAAACGATAACTAATATGTACGAAACGATGTATAATGCTTATGGAGTAGGTCTTGCCGCTCCGCAAGTAGGAAAGGCACTTCGTTTATTTGTGATCGATACCACTCCTTTTAGCGATGATGAGGATTTGGAAGCTAGTAAACAACAAGAATTAAAAGGCTTTAAAAGAACCTTTATCAACGCAAAAATGTTGAAAGAAGAAGGTGAAGAATGGTGTTTTAATGAAGGATGTTTGAGTATTCCTGATGTTCGTGAGGACGTTTACAGAAATCCAAAAATTACAATTGAGTATTGTGAAGAGGATTTTGTAATGAAAACAGAAGTTTTTGAAGGATTAATAGCTAGAGTTATTCAGCATGAATACGATCATATAGAAGGAATCTTGTTTACGGATAAGATCTCATCTTTAAAAAAACGCTTGATTCAGAAGAAGTTAAAAAATATAACTGAAGGCAAAACATTTCAAGATTATAGAATGAGATTTATTGCCAAAAAAGGAAGGTAAATTGATTTTAGAAGGCTTATCTTGGTATGGTTCTTGGACTTTGACAAAACACATAAAAAAAATAGAATTCTTAATTATAAGTAAAATAGCATGAATTTAGAAAAAATATTAGCGATTTCAGGGAAACCAGGTTTATATCTACTTAAAGTACAAACACGTAGTGGTTTTGTTGCTGAATCATTAGCAGATGGAAAAAAAATTACAGTAAACTTAAAAAGTAATGTGAGTTTGTTATCCGAGATTTCAGTTTATACTTACGAAGGTGAGCAACCATTGGCAGAAATAATGAAAAAAATTGCTGCAAAAGAAAGTAATGGTCCTGCAATTTCACATAAATCAGATAACGCTACATTGGCTGCTTATTTCAAAGAGATTTTAGCTGATTACGATGAAGAAAGAGTGTATCCTTCAGATATTAAGAAAATTTTAAACTGGTACAATATGATCCAGGCTAAAGGTCTTGTTGTTGATGAGGTAGTAGCTGAAGAAAATGTTGTAGCAGAAACTCCTTCTGATACAGAAGCGGAAGCAGTTGCTGAAACTCAAAAAAAATAAAAAAAGAGTGTAGAATAATTTATTCTCATTATTTATAAAGAAATCCTGTAATCTACTTTTTTAGATTTCAGGATTTCTTATTTTTACACAAAATCATTTTCAATGAATACAAGACAAACTCAACTTAAGGCCTTCGAAAGATTACTAGATATCATGGACGATCTTCGTGAAAAATGTCCATGGGATAAAAAGCAAACCATGCAAACACTTAGACATCTTACCATTGAAGAAACCTATGAATTAGGTGATGCCATCTTGGATAATGATTTGATCGAAGTTAAGAAAGAACTGGGCGATTTGATGTTGCATCTTGTCTTTTATGCTAAGATAGGAAGCGAGACAAATGATTTTGACATTGCTGATGTCTGCAACGAAATTTGTGATAAACTAATTCACCGTCATCCTCATATTTATAGCGATACGGTAGTAAAAGACGAGGAAGAAGTAAAACAGAATTGGGAAAAATTAAAGCTAAAAGAAGGTAGAAAATCCGTTCTGGAGGGTGTGCCTAAAAGTTTGCCAGCTTTAGTAAAAGCAAGCCGAATTCAGGATAAAGTAAAAGGTGTCGGTTTTGATTGGGAAGAATCAAACCAGGTTTGGGATAAAGTGCAAGAAGAGTTAGAGGAGTTGCAAGTTGAGGTCGCTGCTGGTGATCAAGATAAAATGGAAGGAGAGTTTGGAGATGTTTTATTTTCAATGATTAACTATGCTCGTTTCTTAAATATTAATCCAGAAGATGCTTTAGAGCGTACCAATAAAAAATTCATTAAGCGTTTTCAATACCTGGAAAGCAAAGCTGGAGAACTTGGTAAACCTTTAATGGACATGACTCTTGCAGAGATGGACATTTTCTGGGAAGAAGCGAAGAAATTATAACTACATTTTAGCTTGAACTTAAAATAAAACACAATACAAGTCAACAGCATAGAACTATGTCGGAAAATAAAACGGAGTTAAAACGCTCTTTAGGATTAATTGATGCTACGAGTTTAGTAGCGGGTTCCATGATAGGATCCGGAATTTTCATTGTTACGTCGGCCATGGCAAGGGACATAGGTTCAGCAGCTTGGTTGCTAGTTATTTGGATGGTAACAGGTTTGATTACAGTTGCCGCAGCTTTGAGTTATGGTGAATTAGCAGGAATGATGCCCAATGCCGGTGGACAATTTGTGTACATTCAGCGTGCGTATGGTAGATTAGTTTCCTTTCTCTATGGTTGGACCGTTTTTACAGTGATTCAAACAGGGGTTATCGCTGCAATTGCAGTAACATTTGCCAGTTATGCGGCCATTTTTTTTCCAATCTTAGACGATACGCTTTTTCAAATAGGAGCAGGTTTTGTATTTACAAATAGCAAACTATTGGCTATTTTAAGTATTATTCTGCTTACATATATCAATACACAAGGAGTTAAAAGTGGAAAAATAGTGCAGCTCATATTGACTTCGGCTAAATTGATTGCTTTATTTGCTTTGATTATTCTAGGGATCTACGTAGGATTAAAAACAGATATTTTGGCAAATAACTTTGCTAATATGTGGGATGCGAGTAAAACGGTACTTAATCCTGATGGAACCGTAACTGTTACAAAATTGGCCGGAACGGCACTGTTAGGAGCTGCCGCAGCGACAATGATTAACTCCTTATTTTCAAGTGATGCCTGGAACAATGTTACTTTTATCGCAGGAGAAATTAAAGAGCCAAAAAAGAATATTCCTAGAAGTTTATTCTTAGGAACATTGATTGTAACGATTATTTATGTTTTGGCTAACGTAGCGTATTTAGCGTTACTACCAATGCAAGGAACTCCAGGAGCGACATCTATTTTTGATGGCGGAATTATGTTTGCAAATAATGATAGAGTTGGAGCTGCAGCTGCAGGTATGATTATGGGTAATGTTAGTGTTTTTGTAATGGCAGCGTTAATTATGGTATCTACTTTTGGTGCTAATAGCGGACTGATTCTTTCAGGAGGTAGATTGTTTTACGCTATGGCAAAAGACGGTTTGTTTTTTAAACAAGCAACAGAATTAAATAAAAATCAAGTTCCGGCCAAAGCGCTGTGGGTACAATGTATTTGGGCTTGTGTTTTAGCACTTTCAGGTAAATTTGGAGACTTATTAACGTATGCTACTTTTGCTTCTTTGTTATTTTATATCTTAACTATCATTGGTGTATTTATATTAAGAAAAAAAGAACCTAATACAGAAAGACCTTATAAGGCTTTTGGGTATCCATTTGTACCTGCAATTTATGTTGTAATTACCACTGGTATATGTCTTACATTGCTAGTATATGACACGGTAAATACAGGTTTAGGTCTTGGTATTGTATTATTAGGAATTCCCGTTTATTATATGCTAATGGATAGGAAACAATAGGTATAAAAGAGTAACTATTCAGCGATCCTTTTTAATTTATTGATGTCTTTAAGAGTGATTTTCTTGCCGACCAATTCAATTATTCCTAATTTTTTAAAATCAGACAACAAGCGAATGCAGCTTTCAGTGGCAGTCCCAATCATGCTGGCTAATTCATCCCTTGACAACTGAATCTTTAATGAATTATCCCCGTTTACACCAAAAGTATCATGCAAATGAAGCAGTGTTTCTGCTAATCTTTCTTTGACCGATTTTTGGGCCATATCAACCATATGACCATCAGCTTCTTTTAAGTCTCCGCAAATGGTTTTCATTACATTCATAGAAAACTGGTTGTTCTTGTCAAAGAAACCCATTACCTCGGTTTTAGGAATAAAGCATACTTCCATGTCTTCAAGAGCAACGGCACTTAAGTTTACAGGTTCTTCACTTATTAGCGAACGTTGACCTAATAACTCTCCTTTTGTAACAAGTTTTATTATTTGATCTTTACCGTTTGGACTTAATTTTGTGAGTTTGCATACTCCTTTTTTAATGCAGAATATTCCATTTACATTTTCGCCTTCTCCAAAAATCACTTCCCCTTTTTTAATGGTGTGTGATGTTTTGCAATCAGCAAGTTTTAGTAACTCATCTTTGCTGAGTGCTTTTAGAGAACTAAATTCTCTAACTATACATTGTTCGCATTTACTCATCTTGAAAAAGGTTTGTTAGTTCGGTAAAATTACGGTTTTATATGACATATATCATATTTTAATTAACATTCGTTGAGCATCTTTGTATTAGGTAAAATGAGCAAAGTTATGGATACACAAAATTGTTTCCATTGTGGTTTAGATATAATTAAAGTAGAAGAAATTGTTTTTGACGAAAAAAAATTTTGTTGCAACGGTTGTAAGACCGTGTACGAAATTTTTAGTCTGAATGATTTGGGCTGCTATTATGATTTTGAAAAATCCCCTGGAGCGACTCCGCTAGACATAAGCGGTAAATATGATTTTTTAGACAATGAAAGTATTATTTCAAAATTATTGGAGTTTCAAGAGGATAGAACCGCTATTGTTTCACTTAGTATTCCTCATATTCATTGTAGTTCGTGTATTTGGATTCTGGAAAATTTACAACGTCTTCAAAAAGGAATAAGCGCTTCTCAGGTAAATTTCCCAGATAAAACAGTTAGGATTACATACAATCCAGAATTAGTTTCGATCAAAACGATAGTTTATCTGTTAAGTTCTATTGGATATGAACCCTATATTAGTCTGGACAATTATGAAACGGGGACGAAGAATATTGATCGAAGCTTAACTTACAAATTAGGCGTTGCTTTCTTTTGTTTTGGAAATATTATGTTGCTTTCCTTTCCTGAATATTTTGAAGTTAATGAGTATTGGCTAGACACTTACAAGCCTTTCTTTAGGTGGTTGATTTTTGTGATCTCGTTGCCTGCCTTCTTTTATTCGGCCAATGGCTATTATATTTCCGCATACAAGAGTATCAAGTCAGGAATGTTGAATATTGATATCCCAATCGCATTGGGGATTATTGTAATGTTTGTTAGGAGTACCATAGATATAGCTTTTAATTATGGGTCTGGCTTCTTTGATAGTTTAACGGGTTTGATTTTCTTTATGTTATTGGGTAAGATGTTTCAAATCAAGACTTATAGTTTTTTAAGTTTCGAAAGGGATTTTAAGTCCTATTTTCCTATAGCCATTACCCGAGTTAATAGTGATACTACAGAAGAGAGTGTTCCGGTTTATGATATTCAAAAAGGGGATCGGTTGCTTATCAGGAATCAAGAGTTGATACCCGTTGATGGTATTTTAATTAGTGGAAGTGCGTCAATTGACTACAGTTTTGTGACAGGAGAAGCAATTCCGATCACCAAAAAATCGGGAGATAAAATATTTGCCGGAGGAAAACAAATAGGTAAAGTTATCGATATGGAGGTGCTGCATTCAGTGTCACAAAGTTACTTAACTCAGTTATGGAGTAATGATGTTTTTCAGAAAGATGTGGAACAAAAACACAAAAATATCACTGATATGATCAGCCGTTATTTTACTCCAATTCTTTTGTTGATTGCTTTTAGCTCATTTATGTATTGGATTTTTATTGATACAATCACTGCTTTTAATGTTTTTACATCCATATTGATTGTAGCCTGTCCTTGCGCCTTGGCGTTGACCGCTCCTTTCACTATGGGTAATGTATTACGGATTTTGGGAAAACAGAAATTTTACCTAAAGAATGCTTTAGTCATTGAACAATTAGCAAAAGTAGATACGATAGTTTTTGACAAAACAGGAACTATCACGACCAACAAGAAATCAAGTATTTCTTATGAAGGTATTTCGTTTTCTGAAGAGAACTTAATTCAGGTCAAAAATTTGCTTCGAGCTTCTAATCATCCATTGAGCAGAATGCTGTATGATTTCTTACCAGAAGGAAAGAGAATGAAAACAAATGATTTTGAAGAAATCACTGGTAAAGGAATTCAAGGTATGATTGATGGAAAGCATATTAAAATAGGTTCTGCTCTTTTTGTCGAAAAATCAGAAGAAAACGACATCATGCAAACATCGGTTCATATTATGATTGATGGGGTTTATTTCGGGAAATATGTTTTCAATAATCAATACAGAGAGGGCTTAGACAGTCTTTTTAAGATTTTGAAACAAAATTACCAGATCAAAGTATTATCTGGTGATAACGATGGCGAAAAAACGACTTTAAGGAATATTTTGCCACAGGGAACTGAATTGGTATTTAATCAAAAGCCAGAACAGAAACTCGAATTCATCAAGAAACTACAAGAAGAGGGTAAAAATGTTATGATGGTTGGCGATGGTTTAAATGATGCGGGTGCATTGGCGCAAAGCAACATCGGTATATCAATTTCAGAAAACGTCAATGTTTTCTCACCTGCTTGTGATGCCATTCTTGAAGCGAACGAATTTCAAAAATTGCACTATTTTTTAAAGCTTTCGAAAAAAGCAATGAAAACTATCAAGATGAGTTTTGCAATATCATTGTTTTATAACGTAGTAGGATTGTCATTTGCAATCACGGGAAATTTAATGCCTTTGGTTGCCGCTATAATTATGCCGTTAAGCACCATTACGATTGTGAGTTTTGTAACGATAATGAGTAATTATTATGCAAAAAGGCTAAGGTAACTTTATAATAAATTTAACAAAAAATAAAGAAGTATGATAAATGTCATATTTTTAGGAGGACAAGCAAGTTAACTTTGTATACACAAATTATAGGTATGAGTGTCATTTATTTATTAATCTCCATCAGTATTTTCGTAGCTGTTGCTTTTTTTATTGCTTTTATAGTAGCGGTAAGAAGTGGTCAATATGACGATGACTATACTCCATCCGTCAGGATGCTTTTTGATGACGAGATCAAGCCCCAAAAAGAAATACAAACAACAGAAGAAAAACAAAATTAATTATGGAAATGCAGCAGTTTTACTATGACAACAAAATTGTTAAAAAGTTCATTTACGCGACCATTGTTTTTGGAGTGGTCGGAATGGCAGTCGGACTTTTATTGGCGACATTATTTTTATTCCCAAATCTTACGGACGGAATTTCGTGGTTAAGTTTTGGTCGATTAAGACCTTTACATACTAATGCAGTTATTTTTGCCTTTGTAGGAAATGCAATGTTTGCGGGAGTCTATTATTCTTTGCAGCGATTGTTGAAAGCGCGAATGTTTAATGATTTTTTGAGTAACCTGAATTTTTGGGGTTGGCAATTAATTATTGTGGCCGCGGCCATTTCCTTACCGTTAGGATATACTTCTTCAAAAGAATATGCTGAGTTGGAATGGCCTATAGATATTGCCATTGCATTGATTTGGGTTGTTTTTGGTATCAACATGATTGGTACAATATTAAAAAGAAGAGAGCGTCATTTATATGTTGCGATTTGGTTTTATTTGGCCACTTTTGTAACGGTAGCCGTTTTACATATTTTTAATAGTTTGGCATTGCCTGTGTCTGCAATGAAAAGTTACTCCGTTTATGCAGGTGTACAAGATGCTCTAGTGCAATGGTGGTACGGGCATAATGCGGTAGCTTTTTTCTTGACGACTCCGTTTTTAGGATTGATGTATTATTTTGTACCAAAAGCGGCAAACCGTCCGGTATACTCTTACCGTTTGTCAATCGTTCACTTTTGGTCATTGATATTTTTATATATATGGGCAGGTCCCCATCACTTATTATATTCTGCATTGCCTAACTGGGCTCAGAATTTAGGTGTTGCGTTTTCAATCATGTTATTGGCTCCGTCTTGGGGAGGTATGATTAATGGATTGTTGACTTTACGTGGTGCTTGGGATAAAGTGCGTGTTGATCCTGTTTTGAAATTTTTCGTTGTAGCAATTACCGGATATGGTATGGCTACGTTTGAAGGACCTATGTTGTCTCTTAAAAACGTAAATGCAATTGCGCATTTCACGGATTGGATTATTGCACATGTTCACGTTGGGGCTTTGGCTTGGAATGGTTTTATGGCTTTCGGTATGATTTACTGGTTGGTTCCAAGAATGTCAAAAGGACCTTTGTTTTCATCTAAATTGGCCAACTTTCACTTTTGGATTGGGACACTAGGTATCATACTTTATACATTACCGATGTACGTAGCCGGTTTTTTACAAGCCTCAATGTGGAAACAATTTAATCCTGATGGAACTTTAACTTACGGAAATTTCCTTGAAACTGTGACGCAAATTATGCCAATGTATTGGATGCGTGCTGCAGGAGGAACCTTATATATTATCGGAATGTTTGTTTTAGTATATAACATCACTAAAACAATCAGAGCAAATGCATCAATTGAAGATGAATTAGCCGAAGCACCTGAATTACAAAAAATCAGCAGTGGTAGAACTAAAGGAGAGAAGTTTCACCCTTGGTTAGAGAGAAAACCAATTCAGTTGACAATTCTTGCAACAGTAGCAATCTTAATTGGTGGAATTATTCAAATCGTTCCGACGATAATGGTAAAATCTAATATTCCAACTATCGCCAGTGTAAAACCATACTCACCTTTGGAATTAGAAGGTCGTGATTTATACATCCGTGAAGGTTGTGTGGGTTGTCACTCACAAATGGTACGTCCTTTTAGAAGTGAAGTAGAACGTTACGGGCCACAATCAAAAGCGGGAGAATTTGTTTATGATCATCCATTCCTTTGGGGTTCTAAACGTACAGGACCAGATTTATTAAGAGTAGGAGGTAAGTACAATGATAACTGGCACTTCAACCATATGTGGAGTCCTCAAAGTACCTCTTCAGGTTCTATAATGCCAGGATACAAATGGTTGTTTGACAATAGCGCTTTAGATATTTCAGATATTGAAGCGAAAATGAAAGTGATGCAAACGCTAGGAGTTCCTTACACTGATGCTGAAGTTGCAAATGCTAAAAATGCAATTAAGGAGCAATCTCAAAAAATTGAAGATAATCTTCATGCTGATCCTGACTTTGTTAAAAGTTATGAGAACAGTAAGAAAAAGGCAGTGGCTAAAGGAGAAAAATTTGTGCCAATGCATGAGAGAGAAATTGTAGCATTAATAGCTTACATACAAAGGTTAGGAACTGATATTAAAGTAAAAGATAATAAGTAGTAAAGTAACAGAGTCACAAAGCCTCAAAGTAGCGGAAGCATAAAATAAAAACTTTGCTACTTTGAAACTTTGCCACTTTTAAACTCAATTTAAAATGTTTGAACAAATAAAACACAACATGGAAACGATCGCGGGAGTTGCGATTTATCCGATACTATCGTTATTGATTTTCTTTTTCTTCTTTGTGGGCCTTGGAATATGGGTTGCGTTCTATAAAAAAGAGAAGATCAATGAATTGAGTCAAATTCCATTTAACGATAATAATATATAATTTCAAAATATTTAAAATGAAAAAATTAATTCCAGCCTACGTTAGAGTACCGGCAATTTTCTTCCTCATTTTTGGAGCAATGGAATATTTTATAGATTCAGGTGATCGAGCCGCATTTATAAAATACCCTATGGTCTCATTGTTTCTGTTGTTTTTTCTATTTCTTTTAATCGCAATAGAAATTACAATTAAAGCAATTGATAACATCACATATCAAATGCTGACTGAGGAGCAAAAAATAAAATTAGAAGAACAAAGTAACTTGAGTTTTAGGGAGAGCGACTGGTATCAAACGCTGATGCAAAAACTGACCAAAACTGAGCCTATTGAAAACGAAGGAAATCTTCTGCTAAATCACGACTATGATGGTATCAAGGAATTAGACAATAATCTGCCGCCATGGTGGGTATATTTATTCTACGGTTGTATTGTTTTTGCGCTAGTATATATGGTTCGATTTGAAATTATGGGAGGTGACGACCAAGAAATGGAATTGAAGAAAGAATTAGCACAAGCTAAAATTGATGTTGCTGAATACATGAAAACAGCTCCAGATTTAATGGATGAAAAAACGGTGACCTTACTTACGGAACCGGCTGATTTAGCTATCGGTAAAACAATTTTCATGGAAAATTGTGCAGCCTGCCATAGAGCGGATGCTGGAGGACAAATTGGGCCTAACTTGACGGATGATAAATGGATTTTGGGTGGCGGAATTAAAAATGTATTCCATACTTTAGTTAATGGAGGTCGTGATGGAAAAGGAATGATCTCTTGGAAAGGTACACTTAAACCAAAAGAAATGCAGAAAGTGGCAAGTTATGTATTGTCTCTGAAAGGAAGCAATCCAAAAGATCCAAAAGCACCTGACGGTGAAGTATGGGTTGAAGAAGCTGCATCGAGTACTGAAGTTTCGGTTGCTAACTAAAGATACATTGAAAGTATAAAAATAAAAACATGTCAAAATTACCAGACGAAGCATTTAGAGATACCATTGGTACTATCGACGAAGAGGGAAATAGAAAATTTATATTTCCTAAAAAACCTTCAGGTAAATTCTACGACTATAGAAAATGGGTGAGTTACTTTTTGTTGATCATTTTGATTGCCAATCCTTTTATAAAGATTAATGGAAATCAGTTCATGTTATTCAATATCATGGAACGTCGATTTAATATTTTTGGATTTCCTTTTTGGCCGCAGGACTTCTATCTATTTGTACTATTTATGATAGTAGGAGTGGTATTTGTCATCTTGTTTACTGTGATTTTTGGAAGAATATTTTGTGGATGGATTTGTCCGCAAACTATTTTCTTAGAGATGGTTTTTCGTAGAATTGAGTATTGGATAGAAGGAGATCGAGGTGCGCAAATCAGATTGTCTAAACAAGAATGGAATGCAGAGAAAATAAGAAAAAAGGGAATTAAGTGGTTTATTTTTCTAATCATCTCTTTTGGTATTGCAAATGTATTTCTTGCCTATCTTATTGGTAGTGATAAACTATTGCAAATGATTGAAGAGGGACCTATTAATAATATTAGTACGTTGATTGCGTTGTCTATTTTTACAGGGGTTTTCTATTTTATATTTGTTTGGTTTAGAGAGCAAGTTTGCATTATAGCCTGTCCTTACGGAAGGTTGCAAGGAGTTCTCTTGGACAATAAATCAATAAATGTTGCTTATGACTTTGTACGTGGCGAAAAAGAAACGGGTAGAGCTAAGTTTAATAAGCAGGAAGATAGAGATGCCAGCGGAAAAGGGGATTGTATCGATTGCAAACAATGCGTCAATGTATGTCCAACAGGAATTGACATTCGTAATGGGACTCAATTGGAATGTGTGAATTGCACTGCTTGTATTGATGAGTGTGATGTGATAATGGAGAATATAGGTTTGCCCAAAGGATTAATCCGCTATGCATCCGAAGATGAAATAGAGCAGAAGCTTCCTTTCAAGTTCACCGCAAGAATGAAAGGCTATACTTCGATATTGGTTATTTTAGTCGGTATTTTATTGGGTTTACTGTTTTTGAGAACAGAGGTAGAGGCTACTATTTTAAGATTGCCTGGACAGCTTTTTCAGCACAAAGGGGATAAAATAAGTAATGTTTTTACCTATAAAATTATAAATAAGACCAACAATGATTTTAATGATATTCATTTCAAATTGGAAGGTATAAAAGGAAGTTTAAATGTAGTTGGAAAACAACATTTTATAGTTAAAAAACAAGGAATGAATGAAGGGACCTTGTTTGTTGAAATCAATCAATATTTATTAGAGAGTGATAAAACAAAATTAAAAATTGAAGTGTACGACGGTGATAAAAAAATTGAAACCAGTACGACTAATTTTTTAAGTCCACGAAGTTTCGATTAGTATAATAATTAATTGAAGGTGCGCCTTCAAAATTAAAAATATAGATATGAAAATTAATTGGGGAGGCGGAATCGTCATAGCAATTGTATTGTTTATGAGTTTCATTTTATATTTTGTTATCAAAGTACAAGTAAATCCAAAATATGATAACGATTTGGTCGTCGAGGAATATTACAAGCATGACGCTGTTTTTGGACAGGAAATGAAAAGAGTCCAGAATGCAGAGGATTTAGATCAAAAACCACTTATAGTAAAGACTGCTGCCGGAATCACAGTTGTTTTTCCATCCGCATTTAAGCCACATAAAATAAAAGGAACAGTGTCCCTTTATAGACCGTCTAACAAAAAATTAGACTTCGAAATTCCTATTTCGTTGTCTAATCCATCTTTGCTCATACCTAAATCAAATTTGGTAGGCGGTCGCTGGGACATTAACATGGAGTGGCAGTATGACGGAAAACAGTATTTGACCAAGGATACTTTCTATATAAATTAGAAACAACTATTCGAAAATTCTAGACCCAACAAGTCTTAATGATTTTCGATTTTACGACTTATTTTATGCTTTACACAGCGTTTATTTTCGGTTTAATTAGCAGTTTTCATTGCATAGGAATGTGTGGGCCTATTGCTATGATGTTACCTGTAGACAGAAATAACCCTACAAAAAAAGCGAGCCAGATTGTAACCTATCATCTGGGGAGGTTAACAGCCTATGGTACAATAGGTCTCATTTTTGGGTTGGTTGGTAAAGGTTTTTTCATAGCTGGAATACAACAAAATCTGTCCATATTTATTGGAGTTGCTATGATTGCGGTGATCTTGATTCCAGATAAGATATTTTCAAAATATAATTTTTCAAAACCAATATTTAAATTGATATCTAAAGTCAAATCAACGCTGGGTAGTCAATTTAAAAACAGGAGCTATAAGTCACTGTTTACTATAGGTTTACTTAATGGTGTTTTGCCATGTGGGATGGTTTATGTAGCTTTGTTTGGAGCAATCGCCATGCAAAGTGAAAGTTTAGGTGTTTTGTATATGGTTTTGTTTGGATTAGGAACCGTTCCTATGATGAGCAGCGTAATTTACATCAATTCTTTTTTGACAGTGCCGGTCCGTAATAGGATTCAAAAGGTCATACCATATGTTGCCGTTTTAATTGGAATACTATTTATATTGCGAGGATTGGGCCTGGGAATTCCTTATGTTTCCCCATCTAATATGAGTTTGTTTATACAGGAAACTCCAAATTGCCATTAATTAATTGTCATTATTTTTAATATAAATTCAATCCACATGGAAAGACACGATTTAATACACGAGTTTCCTCAATTTGAGGAAAAAATTCATAAATTAAAAGTTGAAGATCCCCATTTCAGAAGGCTCTTTGATGAATATCACGAACTAGAACACGAAATTCATCGCGTAAATACTGACATTGAAGTAGTCACTGATGAGCATGCCCATGAGTTAAAAGCTAAATTACTGTTTATCAAAGATGAACTGTATGGCATTTTAACAAAGGACGAATAGATTCTAATTGGACCGCTATTTTTTTATGATTTCAAAATAATACCGCAAATTCACAAATTAGGGACACAACAGTACTAGTATCTTTAATTTTCGAATTTGCGGTTTACTTTTTTTGTATCTAAACAGAATAACTGTTTGCTCAGAAAATATTCAACTATATTGTCATAGAAAATAGTTCTGTTTCTGGCGCTTTACGCTTTAAATGTAAGTCAAATGCCATACAAATGTTACGAATATGTGGTTTGCCACTTTCAGTGACCTGGATGGAATTATCGCGAATCAACAGTAGGCCATCTTTTTCCATTTCTTGTAACTGAATCAGTACTTCTGGAATTTCTTCAAAGTAATCCTGCTTATTTTCCCATGAAGTTTCAAATTGACACATTATATTAAGGATATGTTTTCTAATGATGAGGTCTTCATCGTTCAGCAAATGACCTCTAAAAATGGGCAACTTGTCCCATTCTAGGATTTGGTAATAATCTTCTAAATTTTTTTCATTTTGTGCAAAGCTGTACCAGCTGTCGCTAATCGAGGATACCCCTAAACCAATCATTAATTGAGTTTTTGACGAGCTGTAGCCCATGAAATTGCGATGCAATTTACCATTTTTAAAAGCTTCAAAGAGACTATCAGTTTTTAATGCAAAATGATCCATCCCTACTTCATAGTAGCCGTTGTCTAGTAATAACTCTTTGCCTATTTGGTACAACATTCTTTTTTCTTGGTCTTGTGGAATGTCTTCGTCCTTAAAGCCACGTTGACCATTTCCCTTTATCCAAGGAACATGTGCGTAACTGTAGAATGCTAATCGATCGGGCTGCAGCGATTTTGTTTTTTCTATGGTGTCAATAACATCTTCTATTTCCTGGAAAGGAAGTCCAAAAATAATATCATGACCAATGGAGGTATAGCCAATTTCTCTTGCCCAGAACGTTACTTTTGCAACATTATGAAACGGTTGCTCTCTATGGATGGCCTTTTGTACTTTATCGGAATAATCCTGAACGCCAAAACTGACTCTCCTAAAACCCAGATCGTACAGTTTTTTTAAATGTTCGTGAGTAGTGTTGTTAGGATGACCTTCAAAACTAAATTCATAATCTTTAGCTTTACTGGCATAAGAAAAAATACCATTGATTAAATCCTCTAGGTTTTTGGGAGAGAAAAAAGTGGGCGTTCCTCCGCCCAAATGAATTTCTTTTATCTGTGGCTTTTCACCTAATATTTTACAGTATAATATCCATTCTTTTAAAACAGCTGCAATGTAGGGGTGCTCCACTGTATGGTTTTTTGTAATGCGCTTGTTGCATCCACAAAAAGTGCATAGACTTTCACAAAAAGGAAGGTGGATGTAGAGACTGATTCCTTCTTTTGAATTGGTTTCCACAAAGGTTTTCTTTAAGCTGTCTATCCAATTTTGATATAAAAAATCGGCTTCATTCCAATAAGGAACAGTCGGATAGCTTGTATATCTTGGTCCAGGGACATTGTATTTTTGAATCAACGAATTTTTCATAAGATATAAATTTTTCAATATTCAAAATTAGCTGTAATTATGAAAAGTTAAAATGATAATTATCATACTCTTACGTTTTTTGGCATAAAAAAACCTCATTCTAGCGATAGAATGAGGTTTATGATGTATCAATTTAAATTTTTTATTCTTGATTTAGATTCCTTAGTTGTTTTAGCTTTTCCTTCCAAGTATCAAGGCTTTCTTTGTGAATTGCTATATTTTTTCGTACCTCTAAAACAATTGAATTTTCTTTCTTTGCATTACGTGTATTTGTAAAAAACTGAATGTTGTTTTCTAATTGATTAATTTCGTTTCGAAGCTCTTCAATTTTACGCATTATGAAAATCTTTTCATTCTCCAGTTTTCTAGAGTCGTTGTTTTCAGACAAACTATCCATTCTGTTGGCAAAACGAATCATATCAGTATCTTTCTTGCTCAAACTCAATTTGTCAAAAAGTGCGTCAAGAATTTTATTGAATTTCCCTTCAATATGCCTTCTTGGGAAAGGAACTTTTCCGAAGTTTTTCCAAGTTTCAATATGTAATTTTATAGCGTCTAAATCTGTTTTGTGATCTCCGGTCAATTGGTAAGCACGTAGAGTATCAAGGTATAATTTTTTATTATCAAAGGCTGCAATTTCTTCTGCACTGTCTTCGTCCTTGTGTTCTTTTAATTTGTCGAAATAGTGATTACAAGCTTCTTTGAATTCCTTCCAGATTTTATCTGAATATTTTCTCGGCACATGACCTATTTGTTTCCACTCGTCCTGAATTCGCTTCATGATTGGAGTAGTAACAGCAAAATCGGTGCTTTCTTGTAGTTCTTGTGCTTTCGTAACAAGAGCGTTTTTCTTAGCTAAGTTTTCGCTTTGATCTTTTTTGATTTCTTTGTAAAAAGAATTTTTAAAAGAGTTAAAATTTCTTACAGCACTTTTAAAAGCCGCCCAAGTTTCTTCGTTTACATCTGAAGGAACTTTACCCGCAGAGAAGAACGCCGTTCGTAGTGCTTCCACTTTTTCAATTTGCTGAAGCCATTGGGAATGAGCATTTACTTTTTCCGTTGCCAAAACTTCAATATCAGCAATAATAACTTTTTTCTTTTCTAAATTTTCAAGTTCAGTACCTCTTAATTTTTCAAACAAAACCTCACGCTTATCGTGCATTTGTTTTGTTAGATCACTGAATTGGTTCCAGATAATATCGCGATTTTCTCTCGAAACTGGTCCGATGTCTTCTTTCCAGATTTTGTGTAAGTCCTGTAATTCTCTGAAAGCCTTATTTACGTCAGCCTCGTTAACCAATTCTTCAACTCGAGCAACAATTTTTTGTTTTAGCTCTAGATTATGTTTGAAGTCCAAATCTCTGGCCTCTCTGTCTAGATGTAAATAATCATAGAAGTTCTCTACATGAAAATGATAATTATTCCATACATGATTGTATTTGTCTTTTGGAATGGGTCCAGCATTTTTCCATCGTTCTCTTAAATCATTAAAATGTTTTAAAGTGTCCTTGATGTTTTCCTGAGGATTGATTAGTTCTTTCAATTCCTCTACAATAGCTAATCTATTTTCTAAATTTGTTTTCAAGTTAGTTTGTAAACTCTTGAAATGGGTATTTATATTATCTCTAAAAAGAGAGTAAACTTGATCAAATTTTGTTTTTAAAGGAGAATGATATTGAAAATCTTCTGTTGTATCGGGGTTTTCAGTATGGTATTCTTCTTTTTTTTCTTCAATAAAGTGATTGTATTTTGCTAAAAATGCTTTTTTGATCTCTTCGACATGTTCTTTGATCGACATTACTTTTCCTGTAGAAACTAAAGCATCTAGCTCGTCCACAAGTGCCGCCATTGATAAGGTATCGTAATCTTGCATCGGAATTTCATGACGTTCCTTTAAGGTTTCGTCTTCACTTTCTTCCGCATTTGAATCATCAATTGAGTTTAATGCTTTTTGATTTTCATTCTCAATTGTTGCAGCAGTTTCCGGGACTTCCTCTTCTGTTGAAACTTCTGCATTAGAATCAGTGATTACAGGTTCTGTAGTCTCAGTAATTGCTGGTGTTTCCGCAATTGTTGAATTGTCTTGAAGTGATTCAATAGAATCAGTCGTTAAATTTCCATCTGCTTCTTGCAGGTTATCATTCTTTTCTTCTAACATTATTGAAATGTTTAAGGTTTCTACTTTAATCGAATCCGAAAGATAGTGAAGCAGTATGAAATTACAAAATAAAACCCTTGTTTAGAGCCGTTTTATGTTAAAAGTATGTTTTTTTTGGAGCAATTTCCTGCTATTCGCTGTATCTTTTTTAGCCTCCAAAAAGGGAGCCAGAAAAAGGATGCCGCTGCTATCAGGGCTATGGGCAGCCGATTGTCATTTAGATTGGTATAAATAATGTGTTTTAACTTGTCATTCTCAATTGAAAGGAGTCTGTAGCAGAAGGTAAAAGCAAGTATAGTATACTGTAGATTTTATTTTTTAATACTAGTTTCTGAGACAATACAAAAAGCTTTCAACTTTTTAAAGGCTGGAAGCTTCGATATTTATAATTGTTAAATTGGTTTTATTTATTCCAAATTTCCCATGCTTTCTCTGCTTGGAAAACAAGCATTTCCAATCCGTTTTTAACTTGAGCCCCTTGTTCTTTGGCTTTCTTCAGGAATTGAGTTTCGGCAGGATTGTAAATTAAGTCAAATGCAATGTGTTTTTCAGTAAAATACTGATAAGGTAGTAATGGAAACGCATCAACGTTAGGACTTGTGCCTACCGGAGAAGAGTTAATTATGATGTGGTAGTTGGTAAATGTAGTTGCATTGATTTGGCTGTAATCTATTGCATTTTCCTTAGCCTCTCTTGAGACAAAAGTATACAATATACCCAGTTCTTCCAAGGCATAAGCAACTCCTTTCGAAGCGCCTCCCGTACCCAGAATCAATGCTTTTTTATGGTGCGGCTGTAGCAAAGGTTCTAAAGCTTTTTGGAAGCCGTAGTAATCCGTGTTGTAACCTTTTAGTTTTCCTTTTTTACTAACTGTAATGGTGTTAACCGCGCCGATTTTTGCCGCTTTTTTTGATAGTTTATCCAGAAAAGGAATAACTGCTTCCTTATATGGAATGGTAACGTTTAACCCCTTAAGGCCTGAGCTTTCTGCGTCTTTGGTAATTTGGATAAATCCCGCTATTTCTTGGATGTCGAAATTCTCATAACTGCAACCACTAAAGTCACCAGTATTGAATTTATCAGTGAAGTAGCCTTTAGAGAATGAATAACTAATATTCTTACCCAATAAACCAAAACGTTTTTTTTCGATAGCAGCCATTACTCTTTCTTATGTTTTGCGATGTAATTTTGCACCATTTTCTTTTTCCAAACTACTGGAAACATATCCTCAATAAGGATATAGTTGTCAAAGTTTAAACGCATGGCATTACTCAAGTGGAATTTTGCTTTGGTGTTGTCTTGAATCATAAAATACAATCCAGCCAAACGGTATTCTACTTCGTTTTCTTCAGGGAAATATTCAGAGGCTTGCAATAAAGTTTGTATTGCGCTTTCGAACTCTCCTAAAAATTGTAGGGTGTCTACCCAAAACAACCAGGTGTCTAGGCTATGGTCACCAAATTCTACTGCTTTTCTATAACCAAATTCTGCTTCTTCAAAGAAGTTCATTTGTTTGTTTATGCTGGCGTACCGTTTCCAATAGAGACGATTTTGATTGTCTATAGCCAAAGCCTTGTTTACGTAAAATAAGGCTTTCTGGAAGTCCTTTTGACGCACATAGAAATCAGTAATAGCAATCCAACCTTTGTCTAAAAGGGGATCTTCATGCACCGTATCGTTGTAGTACTTTATTGCTTGAACTTTATTGCCTAGTTTTTCATAACATTTTCCTATTCGAAGTAAAGCATAACTAGTTGCATCGTCTAATTCGATGGTTCTCTTGTAGCTTTCAATAGCTTCTTCATATTTGTTTAATCTTTCAAATGCTTTAGCTTTTTCCATGAAAGCACCAAGGAACTCATCATCGATAAGAGTCGCATAATCAAATGCACGGATGGCATTCTCGTAATCTTTTACCCCATAATACAAACGTCCCATTTGATGCCAAGCGATTTCGCTGTATGGGTTTTTGTCGATGTATTTGTTTAAATAGGCAATAGCATCTAAATTTTGGTCTAAAAATTCAAAACAATACACCACATTATATAAAGCAGATTGATCGTCAAGGTCTTCTTCTAAACATTTGATAAAACTCTGTTTTGCCATTTCTAGATTATCCATAAAGAGATATTCCATACCTATTAAGTTATACACATCGGCATAATCATCTGTATATTCCAAGGCAGTTTTTAGAAATTCAACTGCCTTTTCATGTTGGTCTCTTTTAGAGTAGATATTTGCTTTCTGAATAAAAATTTCTTCATTCGTAGGTTCGATGGCATACAGCTCGTTGAGTAATCTCTCAGCTATATCCAATTTGTCGTCATAAACTAACATTTCAACCTGAACCAATTTCAAACCTGTTGATTTTGGGTGCTGATCTAACGCTAATTTAAGTGCTTTTTTTGCCAAAGCGGCCTTACCCATATCAAGATAATGAAGTATGATTTCTTCAAATTCTTCAGAATCAAAAAAGAGAACTTTGTTGGTTTTCAACATAGACTCAAATTTTGAAAGAGATAAGTTATAGTCTTCTTCTTCGTTGCTTAATTGCATACTTTATTTTTTTGAATTTGGCCTACTTAAAATTAGGCATCCTTACTGTTGTTGTGGAAGAAAATTAGAATTGTTATGAACAATTTAATTAACAAAAAGGAAGTGATGTTTTTATTGTAGTTGTTTTAAGCCAATTAATTTTAAACCGACACTAGGATTTCATCCATTACTTTTAGCATTATTGCGCAACCTTCTCTTATCTCTTCGTTAGAGATTGTAAGCGGTGGCGTAATTCTTATCGCACATCCTTCAAAAAGTAACCAAAATAAAATAAGCCCTTTGTCTTGACATTTCAATATCACTTCATTTGTTATTGCAGCGCTTTTTGTCATTGCGGCCAGCATTAACCCTTTTCCACGAACTTCTTCTATCAAAGGATGTACCAAAAGCGATTTAAACAGCTTTTCTTTTTCTAAAGCGCTTGACATCAGTTCAGTTTCGGTAATTTCCTTCAAAGTAGCCAAACATGCTGCCGCAATGACAGGGTGACCGCCAAAAGTAGTGATATGTCCCAATTTTGGGTTATCGCTTAACAAATCCATCATTGCAGATGAAGCTGTAAAGGCGCCAACGGGCATGCCTCCTCCCATTCCTTTTCCCATCACAACAACATCCGGTACAACGTTATAATTTTGGAAACCAAAGAGTTTTCCTGTTCTTCCAAAACCAGGTTGGATTTCGTCCAGGATCATAAGTGCACCAACTTCAGTACAACGTGCGCGAACTTTATTAAGGAAATCGTTTTGTGGCTGTATAAATCCCGCTCCTCCTTGGATAGTTTCCAGCAAGATAGCCGCAGTTTTTGTTGTTATTTTTTCTAAGTCGGCTTCATTATTGAAAGTGATAAAATCTACATCGGGAATTAGTGGTCTGAAAATTTGTTTGCGTTCCTCAAATCCCATTACACTCATGGATCCCATAGTGTTACCATGGTAAGCATTGTTACAAGAAATCAATTGACTGCGACCTGTAACGCGTCGCGCTAATTTTAAGGCACCTTCAATGGCCTCAGTACCTGAGTTTACCAAATAGGTTTTGTCTAAAGGTTTGGGCAACAAAGAGGCCAAAAGTTTACAATATTCAACTGCAGGACTTTGAGAATATTCGCCATAAACCATTACATGCGAATATTTGTCTAATTGATCTTTAATTGCCTGATTTACTCTTGGCGGTTGATGACCAAGTGTACACGCGGAAACTCCCGCCACAAAATCTAAGTATTTTTTATTATTTGTATCGTAAATATAAGAGCCCATAGCGTATGAAACTTCCATTCCTAACGGATAGGGTGAAGTTTGTGCTTGGTATTTTATGAAATCGTTATTCACTTTTTTTATGTATTTAAATGCAAACTGCGTTGTGTTTTACGCAAAGTACACTGAGGTATAAATTGTATTATTTTTCGTGACTTATTTTTATTGATTCTCAACTGCTAGCATCTAAACTTATGATTTACAGATAAGCATGTCCGTGATTAGCTATAAACAGACATGGATGGCTCACAGAAGTACAACACTTCTTACTTAGTCTTTTTCTTCTTGTCGTAATTCAATGTTTCTTTCCTTATTTTCATGGGGACATTTTCCTTTTCATCCTCTTTTTTTCCAGCTTCGATCATTTTGTCATTCAATTTATTGTCTTCGTCTGAGAAAATATCGTCTTTAGATTTTATTCGTTCGTCACCCCGCCAGACAAGACCCCGCAGTTTTCTTGCGTTTTCAGGCAAGTCTTTATCAGGGTAAATATCGCCGTCAACCTGATTGAAAAAAGTGATGGTTTCTATGGCGCTGTCCTCAAAAATTAAGTTGATTTTACTACTTACGTTTTTGTTGATTCCAATAAGTTCATTTGCTTCATTTCGCATAAAATAGACGACTTCTGCATTTTTGACTATATCTACATCGTGCAATTTTCCCTCTTCAAATTTCCCATAGAGATTTAGACCTTTCACCTGATTGTATCCAGTTCCCAAAGTGTCTTTTGAGACGAGGAACGTATTGTTTAGGACTTTTAGCGAATCGAGTTTTTGGGTGCTGTTGTTTCCTATAAGATGCATTACATCTCCAGTGATTTGGCTTTCGCCATTCCAGAGTATTGGGTTACCAATGAGTTTAGTTATGGCAGTTTTTGAACTAGAATGTATCGAATCACATTTTCCGCTCATGTCGGTTTTGTAGAATCGTACATTATTGTAGGCTCGAATAATCCTGTTGTTTTCCTTTCCAGTAACCATCAGTCTTTTGCCATGAATATAAACCGAGTCGTTTTGGACAAAGTTTACTGCCACAGCTCTCTTAGTAACAAACATCGAGTCTTGTTTTTTGTATATTTCTGCATAATGGCCCTTTACAATTCCACGATTGACGGAATCCGTTATTTTCACATTTCGGGTGGCAGAAGCAAATTCTCTATTTCGATCATAATATAAACTATCTCCTTCAATTAATCGGTCTTCGTATTTTATGTAGGACTTTCTTAGAAAATGTGCTAGGTTTTTTTTAGTGTCATAAAAGCCTTTTTCGGTATAGATATAATTGGTCTTACTTGTAATTGTCGAAGGACCAAAAAGATAGCTATGGCCAGAATTACTGTAATAGTCCAAGTGATTTGATTTTATCACGTAGTTTGGATTTGTAATGGTAACCGCTGTTAGGAATTGGAACTTTTTTTGAGCTACATAATATTTTCCCGATTTGCTTTTTAAAGTATTATCCTTGTTGATTATAGTACCTGGGGAATTGTAATATACTTCCTGAATGTTTCTGTCAAAATTTATGGTGTCTGTTGCTAAAGTAGCATCTGGTGAACTCATAAAAGCTTCTCCGGCTGCAAAAGCTTTTTTTACATTTCCATTATATTCGGCATACTTGCTGTTTAAGAACAAGGTATCCCCTTGAACTAATTGAACATTTCCAAAAGCTTTTATATAATTTTCTTTCTGGAAATAATAGGCTTTGTTGCAAGTAAGAACCACCCCGTCATGGCTAACGCGCACATTTCCTGTGAGTAAAAAGGCATCAGGCATCTCAGCTTGGTTTACATCTGCATAATCAGAATGCTCTACTACGATCTTTTTTGCTGCTTGCGCCAAAATGGGTTTTGAACTTAATATTGCCAAACAACAACAGATGAAAAACAGGAATTTCTTCAATGGATTTATTTTTTGTCAAATTTATGAAAAAGGAAACAATCCTAATCCATATTAGCATTTATTTATAAGTTGGTACATGTGACGTATTGGAACATTTTTTATTAGCCTTACAAGTTATGAACAAAAAACGTTACTCTTTCGTTGTAGTGAAGTTTTAAATTCTCATTTTTGAGTAATAAAAAAATGAATTTGGCGTAGTTTTAAAAATTACAGTAAATTTAAAAACTGATTATTGAAGTATTTCATTTTACCGGAAATGAATTCGAATAATTGTTTAGCTGTTAATATTTAAAGGAATGATAAAAAAGAAAACCCTTGTATTAGGGATAAGCGTAGTACTTCTGTCTACGGCTTGTAAAACGAAAGATTTAAAAATGAGTGGAGAAAAGACAGAGATTGTCACTGAAAAAAAAGAAGTGGTATACCAAGTGTTTACCCGTTTATTTGGGAATAAAAACACAAACAATAAACCGTGGGGAACTATTGAGGAAAATGGAGTAGGTAAGTTTAATGATTTTACGGATAAAGCGCTGCAGGAAATTAAGGACTTGGGCGTTAGTTATATTTGGTATACTGGAGTTCCGCATCATGCTTTGATTCGGGATTATACCGCTATTGGTGTATCAAATGACGATCCTGATATTGTAAAAGGAAGAGCAGGTTCACCTTATGCTGTAAAAGATTATTATAATGTAAACCCTGATTTGGCTGTTGATCCAGCAAATCGCCTGCAAGAATTTGACGCTTTGATTAGCAGAACGCATGCAGCAGGGTTAAAGCTGCTGATTGATATTGTGCCCAATCACATTGCTCGTAAATACGAAGGTAAAAGCAATCCTGCAGGAGTTAGAGATTTTGGCGCTGACGATGATGTTACTTTTGAATATCAAAGAGATAACAATTTCTATTATATTCCTAATTCTCAATTTGAGGTTCCAGACACAGCACAGCCTTTAAATGGAGAAGTTACTGCACTTAGTGACCGCAAATTCCAGGAGATTCCAGCGAAGTGGACAGGAAATGGTTCCAGGATGGCAAAGCCAGACAAAAATGATTGGTATGAAACAATAAAAGTAAACTACGGAGTGCGTCCCGACGGTTCTAAGGATTTTCCGGAACTTCCAGCAGGCTATGATTCGAAATCATACGAAGAGCATTTTGAATTTTGGAAAGATAAAAGCGTTCCTTCTTCTTGGATAAAGTTCCGAGATATCGCCTTGTATTGGACAGGTAAAGGAGTTGACGGTTTCCGATATGATATGGCTGAGATGGTTCCGTATGAGTTTTGGAGCTATATGAATTCAGCCGTAAAAATGAAGAACCCTGATGCATTCTTATTAGCTGAAGTGTATAATCCTGACCAGTACCGCAATTATATTCGATTAGGGAAAATGGATTATTTGTATGACAAGGTGGAAACCTATGATAAGTTAAAAGATATTATTCAGGGAAGGTCCCTGCCTGATGGACTTTCTGATATTCAAAAAGGAATGAAGGATATCGAGCATCATATGTTGCATTTCTTGGATAACCATGACGAGCAACGTTTAGCAAGTCCGGAATTTGCCGGTACAGCCGAAAAAGGAAAGCCTTTAATGGTAGTTTCAACTACGATTAGTACTGCGCCTACAATGGTTTATTTTGGACAAGAAGTAGGGGAGGCCGGTAGTGAAGATGCAGGATTTGGCACGCATTCAAGAACTTCAATTTTTGACTATATTGGCGTACCAAATCATCAACGATGGATGAATAACGGTGAGTTTGATGGTGGATTATTAACGCAAAAAGAAAAGGAACTTCGGGATTTTTATAAAAGACTGCTTAATTTCTCTATCAGTAGTTCTGCGTTAATGGGTGATTTTGAAGAAATTCAAACAATTAATCGCGAGTCAACGGCAGGTTTTGACCCAGGGATTTATGCATACACACGCTGGTCAGCTAATCAGAAATTAATCATAGTGACTAATTTTTCATGGATCAGTAGTAGTTCTTTTGAACTTAAGATACCATCTGATATTATCAAAAAATGGAAATTAAAAGACGGTAGCTATACGATTACGGATCAATTGTATAAGGTGTCTAAAGCGCAATTAGAGGTGGTAAACGGGGAAGGAAAAGTGCAGGTTGCTATTGCACCTTCGGAATCGTTTATTTATCAACTATAAATGTCTAAGGCTTGATTACTTAATATGTTTAAATAAAAAAGCTGATGCAAGATTATGATAATTGTGCATCAGCTTTTTATTTTTTAAGGACTAACTAGTATTTTCTTCTTAAAGCAGCTTCGTAATTTGCACCCACCTTTTTCCAATTGATTACATTAAAGAAAGAATCAATATAGTTTCTTCTTCTGTATTGGTACCCTAAGTAATACGCATGTTCCCATAAGTCTAATGCTAATATAGGCTTTCCCGGTATCAAGGCGTTCTTCATTAACGGATTATCTTGATTTTCGCTGCTGGTCACTTTTAATGTACCTGACTTATCGACGATTAAAAATACCCAGGCAGAAGCAAATTGTTTCGTAGCTTCGCTTTTAAAAGCAGTAATAAAGTTTTCATAAGATCCAAAATCCCTTGTAATTGCAGTAGCCAATGTGTCTTTCGGCATTCCTCCGGCATTTGGAGCCATTGACTTCCAATATAAGGAATGATTGTAGTACCCCCCCGCATTGTTTCTTAAATCGGTGTTTTTTGGGTCTAAATGAGACAAGATATCTTCGATTGACTGATTCTCGAACTCAGTTCCAGCTATAGCGTTATTTAGATTGTTGGTATAAGTCAGATAATGTTTAGAATAATGCATTTGCAAGGTTAAAGGTGAAACCGTTGGTGCCAATGCGTCATAGGGATAAGGTAGCTTTTCCAGTTGAAACGAACCTTTATTTGCCTTTACATCGTCGGGATACCCGATGGAGACTTTTTCTTGTGCGGTTGGTAAAGGCACTTCTACGACTTCTGTCAGTTTTTTGTTATTACAAGAAACTAAAATAATAATTAATAGTAGGCTCGACAGTAATAAATTCAATCTTTTCATTAGTTGTATTATTTTTCCATAATGGAATTGATGATTTCTATATAGTGTTCTTTTGCTTCTTCAGCGGAAAGATGACTGATTTGCATCCAAGCATTGGTTTTAAAAGCATCCCTTAAATGATAAGTCGAAGTTTGTCTTGGTTCTAAGGTGCCAAAAGTAGCTTGTTTGTAATAGGCATAAAGGCGTAGCTGAACATCCTGCGGTAAAGATGCTTGAGTCATTTCGCCTGCCGTTTTTACTGCCTCTTGAAACCTTATGTCCAAATCTTTTTCATTCATTACTCCTTCGTTGCAATTATAGTTTTTCCTCCGATTGCTTTTTGGTTTAGCACGACGCTAATTGGGGTACCTATAGGTAGGAAAAGATCTACTCTAGATCCAAATTTAATAAAACCAGCATCTGTTCCTTGTACGACTTGCATACCTTCTTCAGCGTAGTTTACGATTCTTCTTGCTAAAGCACCTGCAATTTGTCTGTATAAAACAGCACCGAAAACTTTGTTTTCAACTACTATAGTTGTTCTTTCGTTTTCTTCACTTGCCTTAGGATGCCATGCCACCAAAAATTTACCTGGGTGGTATTTGCTAAATTTTATTATTCCGCTCATAGGATAGCGGGTAACATGTACGTTTACTGGAGACATGAAAATAGAAATTTGCAGGCGTTTTTCTTTAAAGAATTCTCCTTCGTATACTTCTTCGATAACAACTACTTTTCCATCTACTGGTGCTAAAATCTGATTTTCATTTAGCAAAGCATTTCTTTTCGGATTTCTAAAAAATTGTAGAATAATAATCAATATCAAAAACGCGGCAATTTGTAAAACCTTTCTAAGCCAAATAATGTCAATTAATTTGTCAGATAGTAAAAGTACAATGGCTGTAAAAGCTACGCCTAGTAAAATAGTTTTGGCTCCTTCTTTATGAAACATAATTTAAAATTTGATAAAATAAAAATACAATTGGTGCTACAAATATAACACTATCTAGTCGATCTAGTATACCTCCGTGACCGGGCATTATTTTTCCGCTATCTTTTACCCCGGCAATGCGTTTGAATTTGGATTCGATTAAATCACCTATAGTTCCAAAAACACCAACGATTATTGCGATTATAATCCAAATAAAAGTTTTTCCTTCTGCGATTTCGATATAATATTTTGAAACCAAATAACTGGCTATAACTGAAAATAGTACCCCACCGAAAAAACCTTCAATAGTTTTTTTGGGTGATATTCGCTCAAATAATTTAGTTTTTCCAATAGACTTTCCAACAATATATGCAAAGGTGTCATTTGTCCATATTAGAATAAAGATACTGATGAGAATTTTTGGATTGTAGCCGTCTATTCCAAAAGGAATCTTTGTCATAATGGCAAAGGGAAGTATGATATAACCGAGTAGGTATACGTATTTTGAAAAGGAATCAATCCTGACGATTTTATTATCAAAAAGAAAATGTATACATTTTATAAATACGATAAGAGTTGCAGAAAGAACAATCAAGTCAAATGTTTTACTGAATCTCAGGATGTACAAATACCCTTCTTGCGCAATAGATATTTGGTAAAAAAGCAAATAGGTGGCGCTTGCCACAATAAAAGGAATGATTCTTGAAATTTCGATCAAATTACAAAACTCAACGGTTGCAATGAGAAGAAATACACCGAAAAGTATAAAAAAACTTTCAGTTGAATATAGTATGGAAAATATTAATAAAATAATATAAACAGCACCAGATATAGATCTCTTAAGGGTTTCATTCATGTTAAAGATCTTCTAACAACAGCAAATAAAGGTTTTTGGCTGAACTTCCATACTGAGTAAAGTCTTCTTCTTTTGCTTTTTCGAAATATTTTATTGCGGTAATGTTTGTTGGATAATCCCTTTCGTATTTTTTTCTTATTGAAGTCAGTCCATCACTTTTTGCAGCAAGAATCTGGCTGGTTCTAGCGACAACAACAATGTTAATGGGTAAGTCGTGTGGTTTGAGTTGCTTTATTTGATTTGACGAAAATAAAATGGAGCCTTCTTCAGCAATTAGATTTTCACAATATGAAAAAAGAAATTTTGGATTTGCTGACTTTGCGTAGCTGAGCTTGTTTTCATCTAATATGTTGAAAAGTTTAGGCTCATAACATAAGACTTCACTTTCATACCAGTCGTTCTCTTCTAGAATATTTTCGAACTGCTCTTTTACTTCCTCAAGGTTTTCACAATATAAAAATTTACCACCATTTTTCTTAAAATTATAGATGAACTGTTCATCTGCAGACATCATATCAGCATCAGGGGAAAATTTACTATTTTCTTTCTCTTTATCCTCATCTGAAGGCGAAATACTAGAACCAAAAATTTTTCTGAAAAGACTCATATGTTGTTAAGGTGCTTTATATGTTAATTAGGAAACGGTCAAAGATAAAAAAATCTTAATTCAAAAAGGGTTTTTGAATTAAGATTTTAAAAATAATTAAATTTGATGTATTGCTATAATATTACTTCTTCAAGATTTTTGTCAAAAGCTCTTTTTCCAAAAATAGCTTCTAGATCATCTTTGAAGATAACTTCTTTTTCAATTAGTATATCGGCAAGCTGATTCAGTTTGTCTTTATTTTCTTCTAAAATTTGAACTGCTCTTTCATATTGACTTTCAATAAGTAATGAAATTTCTTTGTCTATAACTTTAGCAGTTTCCTCGGAATATGGTTTAGAGAAATTATATTCATTTTGCCCGCTTGAGTCATAATAAGTAACATTTCCTATTTTATCGTTTAAACCATATACAGTGACCATTGCACGTGCTTGTTTGGTTACTTTTTCTAAATCACTTAAAGCGCCTGTTGAAATTCTGTTAAAAGTAACTTTTTCAGCTGCTCTTCCTCCCATGGTAGCACACATTTCGTCTAGCATTTGGTCAGTGCGCACTATTAAACGTTCTTCGGGTAAATACCACGCTGCACCAAGACTTTGGCCTCTTGGAACTATAGTTACTTTAATTAGTGGCGCTGCATGTTCTAGCATCCAACTTACTGTTGCGTGTCCCGCTTCATGAATAGCAATTGCCTTCTTTTCTTCAGGGGTTACAATTTTATTTTTCTTTTCTAATCCACCGACTATTCTGTCAACGGCATCTAAGAAGTCTTGTTTGTCAACTGCAGTTTTGTTGTATCTAGCAGCAATTAAAGCAGCTTCGTTGCAAACATTAGCAATATCTGCTCCAGAAAAACCGGGAGTTTGTTTTGCTAAGAATTCAGTGTCCAAACCTTCTACTTTTTTCAGTGGAGCTAAGTGGACCTTGAAAATTTCAGCCCGTTCACGAATATCAGGTAAATCCACAAAGATTTGTCTGTCGAAACGACCAGCACGCAATAGCGCTTTATCCAGAACGTCTGCTCTGTTTGTAGCGGCTAATACAATTACATTAGAGTTGGTTCCAAAGCCGTCCATCTCAGTAAGCAATTGATTAAGAGTGTTTTCTCTTTCGTCATTACCACCAGACATGTTGCTTTTTCCTCTAGCTCTACCCACAGCATCAATTTCATCAATAAAAATGATTGCTGGTGATTTTTCTTTAGCTTGTTTAAACAAATCACGTACTCTCGATGCACCTACACCAACAAACATTTCAACAAAATCAGAACCTGATAGTGAGAAAAATGGTACTTGTGCCTCTCCAGCTACGGCTTTTGCCAATAGCGTTTTTCCTGTTCCAGGAGGTCCCACAAGTAATGCACCTTTTGGTATTTTACCACCAAGGTTGGTATACTTTTCTGGGTTCTTCAGGAATTCTACAATTTCTTGTATTTCTTCTTTAGCACCTTCTAAACCTGCAACATCTTTAAAAGTTGTTTTAACATCCGTCTTTTCATCAAAAAGTTTCGCTTTAGATTTTCCAATATTAAAAATTTGTCCGCCACCGCCACCGGCACCACCTGACATTTTTTTCATTATGAAGATCCAAACACCAATAATGATAATAATAGGAAGTAAACTAATTAAGATGTCAGTCCAATTGCTTTTTTGAGAAAAATTGAAATCTTTTAATTTTCCTTCAGCAACTGCTGTTTCTAATTTCTTTTGAAATAATTGATCATTACCTATCTCAAAAGTATATTGAGGCCCTTTATTGGGTCTATCAAAAATATCTTTTGCAACCTTTTGATGTTCTTTTGCCTTAAGAGCTTCGGGCTTCAAAAAAACTTCGGCTTCGGTTTTATTATACACAACTACTTTCTCAATTTGTCCTTTTTCTAAAAAGACATTGAATTTAGAAGAAGTTAATTGTGCTGGTTCTTGCAAACTTGAACTTCCAGTTATAAAACTGATAAATAAAAATACAAGTAGTATGGCAGTGTAAACTAACCATGGACTAACTTTAAATTTATTAGGAGTTGGATTATTATCTTTAGCCATTCTGGTTTTTTTCTTTAGTATTTGTTTTCTATTGTAGTGATTTTAGCATCTCCCCACAAACTCTCAATGTTGTAATATTCCCTGATTTGTTTTTGGAAAACGTGAACTACGATATTAACATAATCCATAAGAACCCATTCCGCATTATCGGATCCCTCAACATGCCAAGGCTTGTCTTTTAATTCTTTTGAAACTGTTTTTTGAATAGAGTTAACAATTGCGTTAACTTGTGTATTTGAATTTCCGTTGCAGATAACAAAATAGTCGCAAACTGCGGTATCAATTTCTCTTAGGTCGAGAATATCAATGTCATTTCCTTTTACTTCTTCGATTCCCTTAATAATGTTTGCCAATAATGCATCATTATCTATAGTCTTTTTTGCCATGAATTATTTTATATAAGTTTGTAAAGTTACCATTTTTTGTGATTATTTTTGAACCTTAACATAATATTAAATTCCGTTAGACAAATAATTACATATGAAAGTAATCAAACTCGATGCCATAGATTCGACAAATGAATTTCTCAAAGGATTATCAAACAAACAGGAACTAGAAAATTTTACTGTTGTCACTGCGGAAAATCAAGTGAAAGGGAAGGGGCAGATGGGTTCTGTATGGAGCTCTGAGGCAGGTAAGAATCTAATAATGAGTGTTTTTATTAAAGATTCTTTGTCAGATGTGAGTCAGATTTTTAAACTGAATATTGGAGTTGCACTTGCGATCGTTGAAGCCTTGGAAACATTTAATATTCCAAGTTTAATGATTAAATGGCCAAACGACATTATGTCATATAATTTTAAAATAGGTGGCATTTTAATTGAAAATAGTATCAAAAGTGACGGAACGGTGCATTCTATTGTAGGTTTGGGACTAAATGTCAACCAAATTAATTTTGAAAATTTACCTAAAGCGTCTTCATTGGCTGTAATATGTGATTCACAATTTGACAAAGAGAAGATTTTGAAAGAGATTGTAATGAAAATTAAACAAAATATTGCCATGATGAATGGCGATACGGATGCCCTATGGTTGGAGTATAGTAGTAGACTCTTCAAAAAAGGGGTTCCAATGGCTTTTAAAGACAAATCAAATCAAAACTTCATGGGAATTATTCAAGGAGTTTCTTCGCATGGAAAGTTACAGGTTCAATTGGAAGATAATAGCATTTCTGAATATAGTATTAAGGAAGTTCAGCTGCTTTATTAAAAAAAAAGTGTTTAGGAATTAAAATAATTTCAATTCTTAAACACTTTTTTTATGTTATTCAGGATTTATAGTTTTCCCATGTTAGTAGCCAATGTTTCGATAAACTTACCAATTGGCCCTTTTATCATCATGGCCATCATTGGGTTAAAATCACCTTCAAAATCAAGTTTAACTGCACTTGATTCATCAGATACAGCATCAATGTTAGCTATTAGTGTAAAAGGAAGTTTGTCACTCGCAGCACCCAAAACTACTTTGCTTGGAGATACTTTTTCCTTCATTTTTAGTTTTATTTCTGGCATACCTTTTAGTCCAAAAATAAAAGCATCATCACCGATAACTTCAAATTTTGCTATGTTTTCAGGCATTAGCCTTTCGAAGTTTTTAACATCTGTCAATAAATCGAATAATTCTTGCGCTGATTTCCCAACTGCAACTTTTGGACTTTCTAAGTTCATATAATTTTGTTTTTTAACTTCAATTGATGTTAGTATCAACGATGAAGTGCTTTAAACGATATCCCATGTCGATGGGCTAACGCTCCATTCTCTTAAAGTTTTTTCTTCTTTCTCAGAGATATAACTTTTGGCTACAGCCAAATTCAATAAATTTTGATAATTGCTTAAAGTATATAAATCTACTTTTGCATTTTTAAAATTTTGATCTGCTACATCAAAGCCATAGGTGAAGATTGCTGCCATTCCCTTTATGTTTGCTCCGGCGGTGCGCAAAGCTTCTACTGCCAGTAAACTGCTGTTTCCTGTGCTTATCAAATCTTCGACAACCACTACATTTTGGCCTTTCTGCAAAAAACCTTCTACTTGGTTTAGTCGGCCGTGCTTTTTAGCTTCTGGTCGCACATAAACAAAAGGCAAACCCAAACTTTCTGCAACTAGCATTCCAATTCCTATTGCTCCAGTGGCTACACCGGCAATAACATCTGGCTTTCCAAATTGTTTTTCAATATGTTTAGAAAATTCATCTCTAACATAATTTCTTATGGGTGGAAATGAGAGTATTAGCCTGTTATCACAGTAAATAGGTGATTTCCATCCAGAAGCCCATGTAAAAGGATTTCCTGGATTCAATTTAATTGCATTTATTTGCAAAAGCAATTCGGCTGTTTTTTCGGCAGTATCTTTATTAAAAATCATATTACAAATGTATAAAGTTTTTGTTAACGACAAACCACTTTTTTTGACAAATAAAATATCAAAAGAAACAGATTTTCAATTATTTCTATTAGAAAGTATTGATATAAAGCAACTTATAGTCAAAATTTTTCAAAATAAAATTCAAAAAGCGTATCTCTATCACCCTGATGAAAAGGAGATTATGAAGACTTTGAAAACTAAAATTCCTGTCAATAAGGCTGGGGGAGGCTTAGTCTACAATAAAAATGGGGAGGTTTTATTCATTTTTAGGAATGGAAAATGGGATTTACCTAAGGGTGGAACCGAAAAAGGAGAGGATATTGAAGGTACCGCAATGCGTGAAGTAGAAGAAGAGACAGGAGTAAACCTACTGCGTATTACAAGTAAATTGCAAAAAACGTATCATGTTTTTAAACGTAATGGTGTTTTTAAGCTTAAAATAACACATTGGTTCGAAATGCAGTCTGATTTTGAAGGAATACCGCAAGGACAATTGGAAGAAGGAATAGAAAAAGTAGCATGGTTTAGCCCTGATCAGATACCTGAGGCGTTAAAAAATTCTTATGAGAACATTAAATTATTGTTTGAAGAAGAAAAAGGCGACCATCCGCATACAATATAATTTTTATTGTTGCGCTAAATAAAACAAGGGCTATGATCATAATGATCATAGCCCTTGTTTTATTTATGAATGGAGCGTTATTAGAGGGCAAATTTCGAAATATTAAAATAATGATTTGCTAATTTCGAAAAAAGCAAAAAAAAGTAAAATAGACTTCCATGCAAAAACAGGGACGACCTAATATTGCTTTAATTCGGCAGTCTGTAAACGGGATATTGCAAATGTGCCTTTTCGTAGTAAACTGAATTTTTATAAATCCAGTCCAGTTGACCCTCAGGATTATTAGCAAAAGCTGAATCAGCTGTTTTTTTCTGCTCTAATTCATTTTTAAGTTTTGGGTTGTCTTTTAATAATTGGGCTGCGGTATCCTCAAAAACATATTCAGAATAACCTTCTTTTTGTTGAAGCATGGTATCAAAATAATTCCAATTAAAGAATGAATCCACCCCTTGCGGCTCTAGGGTTTCCAATAAATATTTGACTCCTTTTTGAGATGTTGGAAATAGATAATCACCTTTAGCGAAAGCTATTTGCTTCTTGCTTACGCTTAATTTTGTGTCTCTATGTGTAAAATGGCCTTCATAAGCTGAACTGGTTGTTTTGTAGTCGGCAATCTTATAGCTTTCTACGTTAATAATCGTATCTTTTTTAAGCTGTGTGTAGCTTAAATTGTTGCTTTTAAGCAGCTCTATAACGTTCCAAAATGTTTTTGGGATAATGTATGCTTCTGGGATTATAATTTCTTGTGCTGACTTATATTCTTTTAGGTAGGGGATGTCTTTTTTGAAAGGCTTTGTTGTGTCATAATACAGCCTATTGCCTGTTGTTGCTTCACTTGGTTTATGCCCAGCCTCAAATCCCAAAAATGAAAATGGAGTCACTTTTGTGGTGTCAATTTCCCATTTAATCGTGTAGGATTTTCCAGGAAGATATTGTGATTCGTTTTGCAACCGTAGTTCTTTTATTTTTTGGTAATTTGCATCGGTGTAAGCCATTGTTGTCAGCATGTATTCGTAAGTAGCTTTCACACGCTCGGCATATTTTTTTAGCATATGCGTTTCCACCACAAATCCTATGCTGTTAAATAGGGACGTGTATCCTGTGGAATAGCGAGGGCTGTCAAAAAATTGCGCAAAACCATTATCGGGAGTTTCGCTAAAAGCATTCACATAAGGTGTGCTTTCTAGGTTTTTTTGTTTTAAACCTTGCACTATTGCAGGCATCATTTCTATATCTAAATAATTGCCCAATATAGTTCCTAGGTGGTTTTTCTGGGTCATGATGTAAGTGATTTTATACTGATAGTCAGCACCATTACTTACATGATTGTCAATAAAAACATCAGGGTTCAGTTGATGAAAGATCTCATAAAAGCTTTTTGTATTTCTGGTGTCCGCTTTGATGAAATCACGATTCAAATCATAATTTCTTGCGTTGCCTCTAAATCCGTAACTTTCTGGGCCATCCTGATTAGCCCTCGTTGTCGAATTGCGATTTAAGGCGCCGCCAATATTATATACTGGAATCGTTGCTATAATGGTGTTTTTTGGAACTTTGATTTTAGCTAGTGCCAAATCACGAAATAACTGCATGGTTGCATCAATTCCGTCTGGCTCGCCAGGGTGAATTCCGTTATTGATTAGTAGGACGGCTTTCTTTCTCGCTTGTACATTAAATTTTTTATCAGGATCGAATAGGACTAGGGTCAGTCGTTCTCCACTATCTGTAAAACCCATTTCTTGCATTTTTATCGAAGGAAAATCTTTGGACAAAAGAGAATAGTAGGCGATGGTTTGCTGGTATGTGGCCGATTGATTTCCATTTCCTTTTTCGAAAAAAGTCTTGTAATTGGTGTCTTTTTGTGCAGAAATGGCCATTGAAAACAGCAGTAAAGCAATAGTGAATAATCTCATATGTGATTTATTTAATAGCTAAGCCAAATGTAATATTATTTTGACAGCAATACCAACAGCGAGCTTAGGGATAGTATTAGTAAAAATGAAAACTAGGACAGAATGCTAAAAACCTACCATTGAGCACTTTTTTTAAGTACTTTTGCAAAATGAATAAGAAACACCATTCCAACAATATACTTTTGAATTTAGGCATAGAAAGCCTGAACGAGATGCAGGAAGTGGCGCAAGACGCTATCCTAAACGATAATAATGTATTACTGCTTTCCCCAACAGGTTCTGGGAAAACCTTGGCCTTTTTATTGCCGATTTTAGAAATGTTACAGCCTGAAATTCTATCTGTGCAATGCTTAATTCTAGTTCCTTCAAGAGAACTGGGACTGCAAATTGAGCAAGTTTGGAAAAAAATGGGTACAGATTACAAAGTAAATGTATGCTACGGTGGACACTCCATCGATACTGAAATTAAGAACTTAAGCAATCCACCAGCCGTTTTAATAGGGACTCCTGGGCGTATCGCAGATCATATAGACAGAGGGACTTTCCGGACTGATAAAATTCAAACATTAATTTTGGATGAATTTGACAAATCATTGCAATTGGGATTCCATGAGCAAATGTCATTCATCATTGGGAAATTGGCTAAACTGAACAAAAGAGTGCTGGTTTCGGCCACATCGGATATTGAGATTCCAAGATACACCAGAGTGGTTAACCCAACTATTTTAGACTTTATTCCTGAAAATGAGGTAGAAACAAATCTTTCGATGAGAATGGTGGTTTCAAAAGAGAGAGATAAAATAGGAAGCTTGTTCAATCTGATTTGTTCACTTAAATCAGAGTCGGCTATCGTTTTCTGTAATCATCGTGATGCTGCAGAACGAATCAGTGATACTTTAAATGAAAAAGGGATTTATGCTACTTATTATCATGGTGGAATGGATCAAGATGAGCGCGAACGTGCATTAATTCAGTTTCGTAACGGAAGTGTAAGTTATTTAATCACAACTGATTTAGCGGCCCGTGGACTTGATATTCCAGAAATGAACCATGTTATTCATTATCACTTGCCATCAAAAGAAGACGAATTCACTCATAGAAACGGTAGGACAGCACGTATGTTAGCTTCTGGGACGGCTTATATTGTAGCTCACGAAAGCGAGAAAAAGGTAGATTATATTGATTATGGGATGAAAGCATTCACTGTAGATGCTACCGTTAACTTACCAAAACCTCCGCAATTTCAAACTATTTATATTAGTGGTGGAAAGAAAAACAAACTAAATAAGATTGATATCGTAGGTTTCTTTTCTCAAAAAGGGAAACTAGAAAAAGGTGATTTGGGATTAATCGAAGTGAAGGATTTTATTTCTTTTGCTGCCGTGAAATTCAATAAAGTAAAAGACTTGTTGAATAACATCAAGGATGAAAAAATGAAGGGCAAGAAGTTCAAAATTGAAGTTGCTCGTAAAGTGATTAAGAAGGAAGAAGAATAGTGAGATGTGAAAAGTTTTCTAGTATTCAGTAAAATAAAATTCAGAAAATAAAAAATCGTTAACAGTAAATTTTACTGCTAACGATTTTTTATTTTAAAAAGTGTGATTTTTAGTAAAAGTAAAATCTTGGTAATACAATCCGATTCACATATCACTATTCACTAAAAAAATTATAATTTCTTCACGTATTGTGTAATGATTACAATAGTCTGCCCGTCTACTTTTCCTTCAATATATTCGGCATTTTCGTGATCCAGTCTGATGTTACGTACAGATGTTCCTTGTTTAGCCACCATGCTCGATCCTTTAACTTTAAGGTCTTTAATCAAAACTACTGAATCTCCTACTTCTAGAATTACACCATTCACATCTCTGTGTATGACTTTATTCTCATCTTCTTCACCTTCTCCAGTTGCTTGAGCCCAGGCTAGTGTTTCTTCGTCAAAATACATTTGGTCAATCAATTCTTGTGGCCAACCTGCAGAACGAAGGCGACTCAACATTCTCCAGGATACCACTTGCACAGCGGCATGCTCACTCCACATACTATCATTTAGACATCTCCAATGGTTTAGATCTTCATTGCCAGGATTTTCGATTTGCTCAATGCACGTGCTACATGCCATTATTGCTTCGTCAATTCCACCTTTTTTAGTAGGTAAAACTTCATACACTTTTAGGTTTTCAGTTGCAGCACATAATTCACATTTCGACCCACTACGCTTGCTTAATTCTCTTTCTTTACTCATTGTTGGCTTTTATTTTGATTTGGCGAAAATACGGCTATTATGTACTTTCTGCAAGTTTATTAATACTTGTTCTGCATTCATTAGGCAGTATTAAGTTTACAAATAAATCATCTATACTCTTATACGGCTTAACACTAAAAACTTGATGACTTCTTATTTCTTCAATCTAACAGCTTTTGGAACTAGCATTTGGTATTCGCCACCATTGCGAATAACGTCCCGCACAATACTGGAGCTTATGTATGATGTTCTTGCGGCAGTTAGCAAGAATACGGTTTCTATTTTAGATAAATGTCTATTAGTGTGCGCGATGGCCTTTTCGAACTCAAAATCGGCTGGATTACGCAAACCACGTAGGATGAAATCAGCTTTTATTCTATGACACAAATCAATGGTCAGGCCTTCATAAGTAATCACTGTAACTTTTGGTTCGTCTTTGAAGGTTTCTTCGATGAATCGTTTTCTTTCTTCAAGTGAAAACATGTATTTTTTTTCGGCGTTGACACCAATGGCAATTACAATTTCATCAAAAAGGGAAACTCCTCTTTTAATGATGTCTTCATGGCCTAAGGTTATGGGATCAAAGGATCCAGGAAATATGGCTTTTCTCATTATTAAAAATTTCAAGTTTTGAAGTTTGAAGTTGAAAACCGCAAAAATTCAGAGGTTTTTAGATTTCTTTACTTTATTTTTTCTGTGAAGATAGCTCTATTGCATTGGTAAACAATTCTTCCAGTGAAATTCCTGCCGCTATGGCCTGTTGTGGAATCAAACTCTCCGGTGTCAATCCAGGGATGGTGTTCATTTCCAACATAAATGGCTCATCGTTTACAATGATAAATTCTGTTCTCGAAAATCCTTTCATTTTTAGTAATTCATAGGCGCGCTTGGCAATATCACCCACTTTTTTGGTCATCTCGTCTGAAATTCTGGCGGGGGTAATTTCCTGTGATTTACCTAAGTATTTGGCTTCATAATCGAAAAAATCGTTCTCAGAAACAATCTCAGTTATAGGTAAAACGGTTATTGTTCCTTTGTAGTCAATCACACCCACTGTCACCTCAGTTCCGTCAAGGAAAGCTTCGATGATGATTTCGTTATCTTCTTGGTAAGCTACTTCGATTGCAATTGGTAGTTCAGCTGCGGTTTTTACTTTTGAAATTCCGAAGCTTGAACCCGCTTTATTGGGTTTTACAAAACAAGGCAATCCCACTTTTTTTACAATTTCGTCCGCATAGATTACGTCTCCTTTGTTTAAATAATAAGAAACGGCACTTTTTATACCGTATGGTTTTAATACAGAAAGGAAATCTCTTTTGTTGAAAGTCAATGCTGCTTGGTAATAATCGCAGGAAGTTTGTGGAATTTCGAGCAATTCAAAATAGGCTTGCATGAGACCATCTTCGCCCGGAGTTCCGTGAATTGCATTGAAAACACAGTCAAAATTGATTTTTTTTCCGTCTACTATAGTCGAAAAATCATTTTTATCGATAGGGAATTCGGTTTCAGCATCATTCACATATACCCATTTTTCCTTAAAAATATGGACGCGAAATCCGTTGTATTTTGTCTTGTCCAATGATTGGTATACAACGTTTCCGCTGATTAGTGAAATTTTGTATTCGCTGGAATAGCCTCCCATGATAATAGCAATGTTCTTCATTTTTAAGTTTTTAGGTCTAGGATTTGAGTTAGTACAACTACTGATTTTGTGAAAACGATTCGATTTTTAGCCCCGATAGCAGCGACATCCCACGCTTTTTTGCGTGGATATAGCGGATAGCGGGAAATAGCTCCTAAAATTCATTAAGAAAGTACTAAATACCATTAAACAAAATTATCATTTTTTTTGAAACGAAATAGCTATATCTTTGTCCAATTATAAAATTAAATTTATGAGTTTACGTAAGTATCTTAGCAGTCGTGTGTTTCTTATTCAAGTATTTTTAGCCGTTTTGATTATTGCCGTTTTGGGATACCTGTTTATGCATTGGTTGACTTTTACGACTGATCATGGAAATGAGATTACGGTTCCTAATTTAAGTAAATTAACGGAGGAGCAAGTGGAGGAAAAGCTAGATGATTTAGATCTTAGTTATGTGCTACTAGATAGTTTAGATTATAAAAGTGATTATCCGAAGTATAGTGTAGTGCAGCAAGATCCTTTACCGGGGGAGAAAGTAAAAGTGGGAAGAAAAGTCTATATAAAAATCAACAGTTCTGGATTTTCATCAGTGAAAGTTCCGGATTTGATCGAAAAAACATATCGTGAAGCGTCTCCAACCCTAAGAGCATTAGGTCTTGAGGAAGGTACGATTACCTATGTTCCAAATCTTGGAAAAGACATGGTGCTGGAAATGCGTTATAAAGGTAGAAATATCAAAGCGGGAGATAAAGTCTTGAAATCATCTAAAATTGATTTGGTTTTAGGTGATGGAAAAATGAGTTATGAAGAAGAAATAAAAACGGATACTATAAATCCAACAGAAGAAATGCCAAATGAACAATAATATAGAGTCGATAGACTTGGAAGAAGAATTGTACGAACATTTTAAATTTGAAGTCCCCAAAGGCCAAGCGTCCTTGCGAATTGATAAATACTTGATGGGTTTGATTCAAAATGCGACCCGTAACAAAATTCAGATTGCAGCTACCGAAGGGAATATTTTTGTGAACGATTTGACTGTAAAGTCAAATTATAAAGTGAAACCTTTAGATGTAGTGCGTGTAATGTTGACACACCCGCCATATGAAAACCATATCATACCGGAGAATATTCCGTTAGACATTGTTTACGAAGACGATACTTTGTTGTTAATTAACAAACAACCCGGAATGGTTGTGCATCCCGGACATGGAAATTATACAGGGACTTTAGTACATGCCTTGGCATATCATTTTGATAATTTGCCAATGAATAGCAGCGAGCGTCCTGGATTAGTGCACCGAATTGATAAAGACACTTCAGGATTATTAGTCATCGCTAAAACTGAAGCGGCGATGACACATCTTGCCAAACAATTTGAAGCAAAAACATCCGAAAGGGAATATGTTGCTTTGGTTTGGGGAAATGTAAACGAAGAGGAAGGAACTATCGAGGGAAACTTAGCACGTCACTTGAAAGACCGTATGCAAATGGCTGTTTTTGCTGATCCTGAGATAGGCAAACCAGCTGTGACCCATTATAAGGTACTGGAACGTTTTGGTTATGTGACTTTGATCTCTTGCCAACTGGAGACGGGAAGAACACACCAGATTAGAGCGCATTTGAAACATATAGGACATCCTTTATTTAATGACGAGCGTTATGGTGGTCATTTGATTTTAAAAGGAACCACGTTTACTAAATACAAACAATTCATAGACAACTGTTTTAAAATATTGCCAAGACAGGCTTTACACGCTAAAACTTTAGGATTTGTTCATCCTACAACAGCTGAGATGATGCGTTTTGACACTGAATTGCCGCAAGACTTTCAAGACTGTATTGAAAAGTGGAGAGGCTATTCTAAATCGCATTTGACAGAGGAAGAAGATAACTAGCCTAATCGAAAGTTGGAAGACAGGAGATTACAAAGCGATATAAAATTATATGAAAAATCCCTTTTGATTAATTCAAAAGGGATTTTTGGTTTGTAATAAGGTTTTTTGGTTGGTTTTTATTTTTCTAATTTTTTTAGTGCCGAATAATTTGCGATTTTAAAACAGCGTAAAAGGTTATTCTTTTCATTTCCACCGGTCATGTTTTTGTAGCTGCTATTAATTGTGTCTACTTCATTATTATTTATCTTATAATTAATCACAGTACTCATAGTGGCTGATGACAGATTAAATGTCCATAAAATTTCAGTTACATCAGCATTCACATTTGTATCTGAATTGCTATTGGAATTACCGAATTCATTAAACTTTAAATCTAATTTTGTTTCCTTTGCTAACTCTTCGATGGATTGTTTGAAAACTTCTTTTACATCGGGTTGGCGTTCAATTCCTGCTTTGGGGCCAGAATAAGCGACAGCTTTTTTACTATTTTCATTGAAAGTAAAAACGATTTTTTTGTTTTTGAAAAAATCATTATTAAGATTGTTCTTAGTAAAATCACTGCTTGTGGCGCAACCAACTAAACTTAAAAGAAGTAAAACGGAAAGATTTTTTAATGCTTTCATATAGAATGTTTTTTATAAAGTATATCCAATTCTTAGATGTAAATGAGGAGTATATTGATTTCTGTTTGTTGCTTCATCTACGTTTTGAATATTTCCGCTTTGGTAATTGTCCTTTAAATACACGATTCGATATCCTAAACCTACTGCTGCCTCATAACTAAAATGGCTCGCAATTTGGCGTTTGATTCCCCAAGTTGGAATAATGGCTAAATCAGCCGTTTTAGTATAATTATCGGATAAGTTGATGACAAACCAATCTGGATGGTAACTTGTTTTGATTGAAAGGTAATTACCGCTATTGTTATTGGTTTTCCTCCCGTTAGCGTTCCGTTTTTCTAAGTTGTAATAATAACGTGGCTCTATTGTAATTACAGGCTGTAAAATAAATCCTGCACCGTCATAATGATCACCTACGGTAAAGTCATGCTCAATACCCGTTTCGCTTCGTACTGCAATGGTGTTAGAAAGTTTACTTTCATTGTTCAACCAAAAGCCTACTAAGCCTGTTTGTAATCCAAAGACTGATTTTTCTACGGTATTGTTTTGTGCTTGTGCACTAACACAAACCCCTAAAATTAGGGCTGCTGCTATTCTTTTCATTTTGAAATGTGATTATTTGTGGGTTTTTTATAGAACTTGTTTCAGATTCACTTTTTTATGATTTACAAACAGTCGACAGCTTACCTTGAAAAAACCAGAAATATTAGTTTTTACATGAAGTCTATCACCCTTTTTATCTGTCAAAATTCCGGACATTTTACTTGGAGTAATAAAATTTAATTGCTCATCTTGCAGTTTGTCATTTATAAATAGCTTTTCGCCAGTAAACCAATTGTTGGTTATTGTTATTAGGTTGTCATCGTAGTTGGCAATCCATTCGCTTTTCATAATAGTTTTTTTTTTGAGATTAAGTTATAGTTTTTTAGTAGTTGGTTTTTAATAGTCTATAGTTTGAAAAATAGTGGTAAAAGATTAAGTTTTTGCAGTCATTTTCCTATCGTAAATAGACGAAATTAAAGTGACAATGACAATACCTACTTTTAGTGATATTTACAAGCAGCAGTATTTTAAGGAATGTTCTTTTAACCGTTTAAGGGCTATTGAATTCTCCAAAGTGCCACAGGATTCCAGACGGGTCATGCAAATAACACTCTTTACCCCAAGGCTGCAGGCGGATGGCAGTTAGCTTTACACCATCGTATTTAGAAGGTAATTTTAAGGCTAATAATTCATTATAATAACGATTGACATCATCCACCTCCATGAAAATCATGGTATTGTTGATCCAATCTTTAGTGTAATAATCTTGTAAATAAAAACCTAGACCATCAGCTTCAAAATAGGACATTTTTGCTGATAATACAGTTTCTTTAAAATTAAGATCACCGTAGAAACTGCGAGATTGTTCGTGATCTTTAGCACCTATAAAAGGACGTATTGATTTGGCTTTATGTTTCATTATTTCTTCAAATTAATACAATTAATTCTTTTTTCTGTTTTTCGATGCACTAGAGCAACTGTTTGTTTAATTGATGGGCTTGCTGAAATGAAAGGCACTGATGGTAAAACCTTCTTTGAAGTAGAGCTTGTGCGCCGCAGTTCTTACATGTCCACTATCCAAATGTACAGCGTTACAATCTTGTTCTGCAGCCACTTGATACAAGTGTTTTAAAAGAGTTGTGGCATGACCTTTTCCTCTCACTGATTCTAAGGTTGATAAATCATCAATATATAATATTTTACCAGAATATAACGTGCTATATATGCGATATCCAGCTATCGAAACTACTTTGTTGTACTCAAATTGGTACAAAAGGACATAACCTTCTTTTTGCATTTCTTTTATTTGATCTACAAAAGTGGCTGCTTGAAGCATGGGTCTTAATAGATAGAGTGCTTCCCAACACATCTTGATTTCTTGATCTGTGATTGCGATTTTGATTGCTGCCATTTTTAGTGTTTTAGAAATGAATTCAAGGAAGACAGAATTGACTTATACTGTAGGTACTAAAGTAGTATTTATTTTGTATTTAATGATAATCTTTTTTACGGCCTTAGCACGATAGTTCTAAATGTGAGGTTTACTCTAGGTTTACTTATAAGTTTAGTAGGAGGGAGGCGGTGCAACCAATGGGTTTGGGTTTCATCCTTCATCACTAAAAGGCTACCATTTTGTAGTATTTTGGAAACTGTTTCCTTGGTCTTTTTGTGCTTGAAGGCAAATTTTCGTTCGGCTCCAAAACTCATCGAGGCGATGGCGCCGTTTTTTTTGAGGTCCTTTTCTCCATCGCTATGCCAGGCCATGCCTTCGTTGCCGTCATGGTATAAGTTAAGCAGACAGGAATTGTAGGTTTCTCCTGTTGTAGCTTCTGCAAGTGCTTTGAGTTTGCGTAAGGCTGGTGTCCAAGCTAAGGCTTCTTTAGTAGTATTGGAATAGGTATAACTGAAGTTGGTATCGCCGTACCAGGCTACTTTTCTCTTGGTGATAATAAGTTTTCCAAAAATTATAGCTTGGTCATTTTGCCAGTTTATGTTTTCGAGTAATTCAACTAAATATTCGTTGGCTTTGACCTGCGGCATCAGCGTACCATAGTAGTTTACAGTACCGTCTTTGGGCAGTAGGTTTATGTTTTCGTCTGGTTCTGCGCTGAATAAATCCATTGTTGGTATTCGGTTTTCATAGAATGGGTACAAGGTCGGAAATTGTTTTGAATTGCTTCAGCTTGGGAAGTAAAAAACACACGTTTTTCTCTTTTTATTCTTCTACCAGATTTACGTGAAGTGATCCGTAAATTTTTAGTTTACGGTTTTTGCGTGAGGAAATTTCATGGTTCTTGATTTTTAATATCAGTTTGGAGGCTTTCAATTGATCGTGCTGAAGCATTTTTACTTTATTTTGATGCTTTCACAACTATTTAAAAGCATCAATAAAATCAAAAGGGTCAAGGATAATTTTCAACCTTTAAAAGTGATTTTTATTTCGCGATTTCCTCCAGTATTTTTGTTGGGTTTCTTCTTGGTTTAAAGATAATAACTGGTCTCTCAATATTATTGTTTGCATCATGTGTTGGAAATTCAAAGGAATAACTCTTTCCGCTCAAAAATAAGATTCCATGGATTATTGATACGGGGAGAAAATGCAGTTTTGTCAGGAAGTAATCGCAGGTTTTGTTACGATAATTGGTTATCAGAAATGGGAATGAGTTCATAGCAAGATACAGCTCTCGGATTCTCTTGGGATCGGCTGGAATTTCTTTGTTGAACTCAAAATATTTAATTTCTTTGTTTTGTTTTTTTAGCGCAGTAAGATCGGAAACAGATAAAGGCAATCGCGGGTTAGAATGATAAAAACAAATGCATTTGGCCACATCGATAATGATCCACTTTTGTAGTTCTTTGGAGTATATTGCATTAAACGAGTGCCCGCCCAAAGTTTGTGGATTATCAGTTATAATTTTTAATCCCCATTCTTTTACTTTTAAATCATTAATCACACAAAAATTATTATAAACTTGTGCAAAATCACTGCAAACGCCACCTTCCCCATTAATCATTTTTTGTAAGGCAATTGCTGAGGAATTGCCTAATCCTGGGCCACCTTTAATATTATTTCTAAGCCATTTCGCAATTTTTATCGCTTTTTTGAGATCAGTTAGAACTTCATTACCATCAGTAAATATAGATTGGTTTATCTCATAATAAATAGAGGGGATTTCATTTTTGGAGTTGATTGAATTATAGCAAAAATCTTCCATTTCAGCAAAAGTTGACTTTTTAGAAACCAACTTAAATCTTATTTTATATAATAGGGAATGTCTCCTTAAATACCATTTTAAAGGTTTGCTCATTATAAAAGATATTAGGGATTCGTGACTATCAAACTTAATGAAAACTAAGTAATGTATATGGAAAAACCTAAATTATACGTTGATAATCATATGTATACGATTAAGTGTGGTTTTTTGTACAAGATTTAATACAATCTATTTTAAAGCGACGAAAAATCTCATAAATTGAATCGACTTTGATGCTTTAAGGTTTTGGTTTGAGAGGAACTATTTGTTTTACTGAGCGATACTGCAATGTACTTTGGTTAAAGCTATAATTAATGCGAAACGTTGTATCGATAGTTATATATTCTGTAGCAGTCGCATGTCTTCGATATATGCAAATAAGCTGTAAAGTCTGCAGCTGTTAATTTATTTCTTAAAGTTAAGTTGGTATAATGGATCGTAGCTAAAATAGGACTATACTTATTGGTCAGCTACGAAATTCAATACATTTCCTATTGTTAAGCTAATATAGAAAGTGTTTTATGCGTTATAAAACCCGCAGCTTGCACTCTATGTTTGTAGTCTATTTCTTTTTCTGTAGATCAGGTTTAGGGATGTTTCTCGGTGCTCTAAAAATTTCTATTTCGTTCTTTACCAATCGTTGTTTTAACCACAATACCAGTTTTTCCTCCGAAGGTTTTTCTATTCCCTCTTTGCTTTTGTAGATCAAGACCGGCACTGTCCTTGTACTGTCTGTGTTCTCATCAAAAGTGTGATTAGATAAGGAAATATTTTCAATCTCTGGAAATAGAATTTTTACCTCAGCCAATAAGGCTTTGTTATCATACCTATTTTGGGAAATTTGATTTTTTAATTTTAAGATAGTAACATCTTTTTTACTCAATACCGATTGGTTTGAATTGATTTCGTTTAAAATGTCACTTTTAAGGTCGGTGGTATCTTGAAGCACCACTAATTTTGTGTCATTTATATCGTAGGTCTTTAACTTTTGGTTGAGGACATTAATTTCTTCATCGCTAAATCGTTTCGACAGTACACCGAGTTGTAGTTTTTTTGGCTTTGAATTAAAGTTTGTTTTCTTATATAAAATAGCAATCCCTTTATTGGTAAATTCATTTTCCATGAAAACAGCAACTTGATGTTGGTATTTTTTCTGCTCAATTAATTGATACGCAAAATAAATACTCGGAAGAATTAATACTGTTATTAAGGTTGTAATTATGTATCGTACTTGCTTTTGATGTTTGTCATCCAGTTGTTTTTTGACGGGGTACTTTAAAAACTTAACGATGAAAAAGGTAGAAATACAGATAAAAACACAATTAATTGAATACAAGTACATTGCGCCAAAAAAGAATTTTAGGCTACCAAGTGCTAAACCATATCCCGCGGTACAAAGAGGCGGCATAAGAGCGGTAGCAATCGCTACACCCGGGATGGGATTCCCTTTTTCAACCCGCGTTATTGCAATAGCCCCAACCAATCCTCCAAAAAAAGCGATAAGAATATCGTAAATATTAGGAGAAGTTCTTGATAATAATTCAGGCTGAGCTTCCTTAAAAGGACTAATATAAAAGTATATTGCAGATACTAGTAAACCAACTACTGTAGCTATTAAAAGGTTTTTTAGGGACTTTTTGAGTAAATTAAAATCATAAACTCCCAATCCAAAACCGGCACCTATGATTGGTCCCATCAGCGGAGATATAAGCATGGCGCCTATAATAACCGCCGTCGAATTGACATTCAATCCTATAGATGCTACTACTATAGCACAAGCTAAAATCCATAAATTGGAACCCCTGAATGAAATGTTGGATTTTACATTGTCCAACACTATATTCTTATCTTCCTCGCCTTTGCTAAGGTTGATATAAGCAAATAACTTATTTATTGTCGCTTTCATCTGTAACTTCTTTTAAGGTATTTTTTAAAAAAAGGAAGCCAATTAAACCTGCAATTAATGAAGAAAGTAAAATAATGAATTTAGCATTACTAATTATAGTTTGGTCATCAAAAGCAAGTAGAGTTATGAATATTGACATTGTAAACCCAATTCCACCTAAGAAACCTACTGCAATGATGGTTTTCCAGTTTAAGTCTGCGGGAAGTTTACAAAGCCCAACAGAAACAGCCAAAAAGCTAAAGAGATAAATACCTAATGGTTTTCCAACTATTAGTCCTAAAGCTATACCCAGACTGTAGTGCTGTGCAATGGTTTCACCTATATTTGAGCTGATCACAATTGCCGTATTCGCCAAGGCAAATATTGGAAGAATAAAAAATCCAACTGGTTTATGTAAAAAATGTTGTAAAATGGAAGAAGTTGATTTTTTATCTCCATTTCCAAATGGTATTACGAAGGCTAATAGAACCCCTGTAACAGTTGCGTGAATACCGGAATGCAACATGAACCACCACATAATCACACCACCTATAAGATATGGAATTAAATTACGAATTTTCATTCTATTCATTATAAACAGGACTAACATAACACCGAGAGCAGTAAATAAGTTGGTCCAAAGTATTGTTTTAGTATAAAAAATGGCAATAACCATAATAGCACCCAAATCATCAATAACTGCTAATGCCGTTAAGAAAATTTTCAAAGACAGTGGGACTCTGTTTCCCAATAAAGAAAGTATTCCCAACGCAAATGCGATGTCAGTAGCCATTGGGACCCCAGCTCCAGCTTGTGCAATAGTTCCATAGTTTAAGAGCAAATACAAGCCTGCAGGAACTAACATTCCACCTAATGCTGCAAAAATAGGAAGCAGTGCATCTTTTATATTGGATAATTCCCCCAGATATATTTCTCTTTCTAATTCTAAACCAATAAGCAAGAAAAAGATGGTCATTAAACCATCATTAATCCAATATTCCAAACTTTGACCACCAATTACTGTGTGCCAGGTATGCAGGTATTGAGAACCAAAAATCGAATTTGCCATAAACAATGAGAAAATGGTACATCCTATCAGAACGAGTCCACTGGATTTCTCATTATTAAAGAACTCATTAAATAACTCATTATTATAAATCTTTTTTATCGCCTTCTCGATCTTTACTTTCATGTATTCTATGTTTTTTTTTAGCCAATACTCGGAAATTTTCCGCTTTTATTTACAAATGTCAACCATTTGTCGCTAGATTGACAAAAATAGCCAATTAGTAGGTAATCTCATTGTACAATTCAATAATAATGTAGTAAAAATAAGTGAGTGAAATTTTTGAAAATGTTTTAAGAGATGTTCTTTAGTGATGATCTGGCAACGATTATTCTGAATTTAAAAGTGGTTTACTCAAATTAGGTTTTATAAGTATATTGTTAACAGTTATTTAAGAAGCTATCGCTGGTTTAGACCTTTTTAAGAGGCAGTTTGTAAGTCACTAAGGATTTTATAAGAATTTAATCTTGCTTTGTGATCGTAAATATGGGAAACTACCATAAGTTCATCAATTTGTGTATCATCAACAAATTGGGTTAGCGCTTCTTTGATTTCTGAGGGGTTTCCAATGAAGGAGTAGGTCAAAAATTGCTTCATAACTTGTTTTGCTTCGGGACTCGCTTTAAAATTTGGATCTGCGGGTTGAAGAGGATGCCTGTCATTTGTCAGAATACCTAAAAAAATCTTCTCCATGGAAGTGGCAGTCAATTTGGCCTCGGCAGAAGTTGCTGCCGCGGTAACATTTACACAGGCAATCGCATACGGTTCTTTTAGATGTTCCGAAGGTTTGAAATTGGTCCTATAGATGTAAAGCGCTTCTTTTAATTGCTGCGGTGCAAAATGGCTGGCAAAGGCATAAGGCAATCCAAATGCTGCGGCTAATTTTGCACTGTCGGTACTTGAACCCAATATCCAGATTGGAATATCTAGGCCTTCACCTGGTATCGCTCTAACTGCCGAATTTTGGTTATCCTCAGATAAGTAGTTTTGCAGTTCCCTCACTGTTTTTGGGAATTCGAAAGCCGCCTGATCGTCTCGTTGCAGGGCGCGAGCGGTAAGTTGATCTGTTCCTGGGGCACGGCCAAGTCCTAAGTCAATTCTATCGGGATATAATGAGGCTAGTGTGCCAAATTGTTCTGCTATAACCAAAGGCGTATGGTTAGGTAACATAATTCCGCCAGAGCCTACTCTTATTTTTGTGGTGCCTCCAGCAATGTGGCCTATTAATATAGATGTCGCTGAACTGGCAATACTGACCATATTGTGGTGTTCTGCCAACCAAAAGCGATGGTATCCAAGGGTTTCCGCGTGCTGTGCCAGACTAAGACTGTTTTTGAATGATTGGGCAGGAGCGTTTCCTTCTAAAACTAAGGCTAAATCTAATATGGATAATGGAATGCTGTTAAATTTGTTTTTCATTGGAACTATAATTGTATCGGGTTTTTGAGGCCCTTATTTTTTTAAATTTGTGTACGAGCTTAAGGTACGAAATTCCGAGGTATTTAGGGGTTATATTCCTATCTTATTTTTATTTGTAGTTTCATTAGTAGATCGGTTTGTATATCGTTTCCAAGGGTAAATACATGTTTGTCAAATACATAAAAATCATTTTTTCGGTAAAAACTAAGTGCTCTATGGTTTTGTTCCCATACACCTAACCAAATGAATGTGACAGGATTTAGCTTTGCTATGTTTAGAACTTCATCAATAAACAATTGTCCTACTTTTTTTCCATGAAACTCCTGCAAAACATAGATGCGTTGAATTTCCATTGCTGATGTATCCATTATTTCGGTCTGTGCTTTTCCGAAATTTATTTTTAGATAGCCAATGTTTTTTTTATCTAAAGTAGCCAGATAGAAAGAGGATTCAGGATTATTAAGTTCCAGAGTTAATTGAGCTGTATTGAAGCTTTCTTCAAGGTAATGCGAAAGATTTTCAGGAGTGTTGACAGCAGCAAAAGTCTCCATGAAGGTTTGACTTCCAATTTTTTGGAGTGATTCTAGATCAGATAAGGATGCTTTTCTAATTTCTATTTTGTTCATGATAAATTAAGTGCGTTTTTAGGGCATAAATGTAAAACTCAAAAATAGTGAAAAGAATATTTGAAATCATTTATACTTTCTATTCAATCATTAAATAAATCAATTTAAGTAATCCTGTTTCTTGATTTCAATTTGTACTTTTGGATCAATATTGAAAAGAACCTGTAATTAGGAATATTTATGAAAATTGTGATCTCGCCTGCCAAATCGTTGAATTTCGAAAAAGAATTGCCTACAGCCACTTATACGGAACCTTTATTTTTAAAAGAAGCAACGCAGATTCAGAAGGTATTGAAGAAAGAATCTCCAAAAGATTTGTCGGAATTGATGCATATTTCGGATAAATTAGCTGATTTAAACTGGAAGCGCAATCAAGATTGGGCAACACCATTTTCTCCTGAAAATGCGCGTTCAGCCGTTTATGCTTTTGACGGGGATGTATATACGGGTTTAGATGCCTATTCAATTCCACCGGATAAATTAGATGCGTTACAAAATAGTTTGCGAATTTTATCCGGTTTGTATGGACTGTTGAAACCTTTGGATTTAATGCAAGCCTATCGATTAGAAATGGGTACAAAACTACCAGTGGGAGAAAATAAAAACCTGTATGAATTTTGGAAAACCACCATAACTAAGAGCCTCAACAAGGAGCTGAAAGATGACGAATTATTTGTCAATTTAGCGAGTAACGAATATTTTTCGGCTGTAGATGTGAAAGCGCTAAAAGTTCCTGTGATCACACCTGATTTTAAAGACTATAAAAATGGAAAATTAAAAATTATTAGCTTTTTTGCCAAAAAGGCTAGGGGTCTGATGGTACGTTATATAATAGACACAGATGCCAAAACAATTGATGATCTAAAAGGCTTCAATTATGACGGATACCAGTTTGATGCGAATTTGTCTAAAGGAAACCATCTCGTTTTTACTAGATAATTATTCAACTTAAAATTTAAAAAGCCGATATCACTGATGATATCGGCTTTTTTTATTGCAATTAATGCATGGCATCTGCGGGATTAATTTTGTTTTTTCCTTTTTTTATCAAGAACACAACTGGAATACAGCAGAGAAACATGATTCCGAGATACATGAAAATATCCATGTACGATAATACGGTACTTTGTTTCATAACTGAATAGTCTATTGCCTGGTAGGCTTTGTTCAATGCTTCATTAGATGTAAATCCTTTAGACATAAATCCCTTTTGCAACAGCAGTAATCGTTGTTGTACTTCATAAGTACTCCCATCTAAATGCGCTACTAGATTTACGCGATGTTCTTGGTTGAACCTAGTGATAAATGTAGTAATTATAGCAATTCCGAAAGAACCTCCCAGTTGTCTCATCATACCTGTAAAAGCAGCACCTTCACCGATATTTTTTCCTGACAAAGTAGATAGTGATAAAGTGGTTATGGGAACAAAAAGTAGTCCCAATCCAATTCCTCTTAAGATCAACGACCAGTATAAGTGCTCGACTCCAGTATCTGGCGTCATATTATTACGCATCATTAGGGTAAACAAAAAGAAAATTAAAAAACCTAATGCTATCATATATCCTTGAGGAACACCTTTTTGGATTAATTTACCAATTATAGGCATCATAAAGGCAGTAGTTATCGATCCTGGAATCAGTAACAATCCGGCATCAGTAGCTGTCCATCCTAAAACTGATTGCGTGTAAATTGGGATGATTAAAGTAGAACCGTACAATCCAAAACCAAGAATAAAAGCCATTAATGTACCAATCCTTAAATTACCGTCTTTCAGTACACTTAAATTTACTATGGGATGCTTGTAGGTTAACTGTCTCCAAATAAATAAAATTAGTCCAAATACTGAAATAGCGCTTAGTAGCACAATCAATTTGTTATTAAACCAATCGTCTTGTTGACCATGTTCTAGTACAAATTGCAAAGAGCCGATAAAGGATGCTAAAAGGACGATTCCAATCCAATCGACTTGATTTGCTTTTAGTTTTTCACCATATTTTGGGCTTCGCACAAAACTTAATGTCAAAAGCGTTGCGATAATACCTAATGGTATGTTGATATAAAAAATATAAGGCCATGAAAAATGATCCACTAAATATCCTCCTAATGGAGGACCTAAGGTGGGACCAACAATCACTCCCATACCGTAGATGGCTTGCGCCATTCCTCTTTTAGCAATAGGATAACTTTCTGTAATAATCGTTTGTGCAGTAACTAATAATGCGCCACCGCCAAGACCTTGAATAAACCGGAAAGCAACAAGTTCCCATATATTAGTTGCATTACCACATAAAAAAGAAGCAACTGTAAATATTATGATGGAAACGGCAAAATAATTACGCCTTCCAAATTGTTGTGAAAGCCAACTCGTCATTGGGATTACAATAACATTGGCAATAGCATAAGCTGTAATCACCCAAGCCACATCAGTTAATGTAGCTCCTAGGCTTCCTCTCATATTGGTCAGTGCAACATTGACAATAGTCGTATCTACAATTTCCAGTAATGCACATAGTACAGCTGTAATTGTAATAATAACTCGTCTAAAGCCATATTCTACTAAATCGTCTTGTCCTTGTCCTTGTACCATTTTATTTTATATGTACGTCAACATCCACATTCATACCTGGACGTAATAATTTTATCTTTTCGGCATCATTATCGGCATCAATACTGATTTTAACAGGTAAGCGTTGAATCGTTTTTACGAAGTTACCAGTTGCGTTATCTGGAGGTAAAATAGAGAAACGAGCCCCGGTTGCAGGTGAAAATGAGGTGACTGTTCCGTTAAAGTCATAATCAGGATACGCATCTACTTTTAGGGTAACTTTTTGTCCTGTAACCATTTTGTTTAGTTGTGTTTCTTTGAAATTGGCTACAACCCATGCTTCATTATTGTTAATGATATAAAAGAGAGACTGTCCTGGCTGAACTAATTGTCCCGGTTGAATATCAATTTTAGAAACTTGGCCGTCGATAGCAGCCGTTACAGCTGTGTATGTTAGATTTAATTTTGCCGAATCAAGTAACGCTTTAGCTCTTTTGATATTGGCGGCTGCTACATCAGTTTGTTTGTCCGACGCTTTTGATTTGGCTACAATAACTGATTTCTGGAAAGCAGATGCTTTTTTCTGTTGCTCTAAAATACGTACTTCACTTTCTGCTTCTTGCTTTGAAGCTAAAGCTTGCTCGTATTGTTGTTTTGTGATGGTATGGCTTTTGTATAAATTGTTGTAACGGTTGTAATCACTTGTAAGGCGACCCAATCTGATTTTGGCAGTTTCGATATTTCCTCCTGCTGATTTTACATTGGCATCAGAGACTGAAATACTAGCTAGAATACTATTGATATCTGCTTTAGAAACCTCAAAATTTCCTTCAGCAGCGGCCAAATTTGCAGTTGCTTCATCTATTTTTAATTGGTAATCCTTTTTATCAATCGTAAATAAAGTATCTCCTTTTTTTACAAAATCATTATCCTTGATATACACTTTGTCAACATAACCAGACACTCTCGGAATAATTGGGTTCATGTTTTTCTCTATTTGGGCATCATCTGTTCCTTCATGGGAAAGGGAGTAGATGTATTTATAAGTTCCATAAGCAAAACCTAATAGCACCAAAGAAGCTATTATAATGATAAACTTTGTATTTGTTTTTTTCTTTGTCATTTTGGTGTCGATTATATTTTTGAAAGATTGAATGTTTGGTTTAGTTGTCCAGTTACAGAAAGCAACTCATAATATTTTTGAATGACGTTCGCTTTCGCCAATGTTTTATTAATGTTGGAACCTAATTGCTCCACATCGGCTTCCAATAAATCATTGGTGTCCGAGAGTCCATTATCGTACTTGTCTCGTATTATTCTGTAATTTTCTGATGCCTGTTCAACAGCTTGATTGTAGACTAAATCTTGTTTTAGTGCTAAGTCATAATCTTCAATGGCTTTCTGAACTTGTATTTTGATATAATCAGTCAGCATCGCTTCGGAACTTTGTATTTCTAAAGCCTTACTTTCAGCTATTTTTACATTTGTACCGTTTTTAAGTATCCCGCCTAAATCATATGATACGCCAACGCCTATATTCATTGCGTTTTGCACGGTAATCACATTTTTTAAATCTAAAGCGGTATATCCTGCAATGATTGAAATAGTAGGGTAGTATCCACTTTTGGCAATTTGAATATTAGCAAGACTTGCTTTTTCCTGTAAGCGAATAGCTTCTAGATCTTTACGATTTGTTAACGCAGGTTCTTCGTTAGTAGGAACATTGTTCATCTGAAAGTTAGCAAAATCACTTTCTCTAATTTCTAATTTCGTCTTAGGATTCATTTTTAAAAGACTGGCTAGTTCGAAATTTACAATGTTTAGCTCACTTATAGCTCTGTCTAACGATAACTGTACTTTAGAAACTTGAAGTTGTGACTTCAATAGATCATTTCTAGGAATGATTCCGTTTTTTTCTAGTTCAAGAAAATCATCGACACGCTGTTGTGCACTTTTTTGATTCTCTTTTAAGAGCTCTACTGTTTTTTGGGCTTTGTATAAATCTGCATAATAATTGACAACTTGCATGGCAACTTCTTCCTTTGTTTGCATTGCACTTGCTGTCTCTGCCTGATACATGTTGTCATGGGCTTTAATACTGTTTTGTATTTTAAAACCGGCAAATAGGGGAAGACTTGCATTGACCTGTCCAAGCATTAATTGATCAACAACAGGAAGCGGCTTTGAATCAGAACTTTTGTTCAATTTCAAATCTATCGAAGCTTTTGCTAAACGTTGGTACTGTCCTGAGACTTTCAAATCAGGGTATCTGTTGTTTTTTGCGGACTGAAGCTCATATTTTTTTGTTGCCACTTTGGAATTGGCCAAATTTACTTCATTGCTTTTTGCCCAGGCCAAATGAATGGCCTCATCGAGTGTTAAGCTCGTTTTTTCTTGCGCTTCTATGGATGAAATTCCAATAAAGAAAATCCCAAAGAGCATTAATTGACTAACTTTCATATATCAGAAGTGCTTTTATTGTTTGTTGGATGTGTTTTGTCAGATTGGTTTTTATGTAATTGTTGTATAATTCGTCAGTACTTAGTTGTAATAAATTTTTAAAATACGCCTTATTCATATGGAAATGAAAAAATGTACCAAGGATGGTTGGGGTGATAAGAGGAACAATAATGTCCTTTCTAAAAACACCTTTGTTTTGTCCTTCTTCGATAATGGTAATTAAAGCTTTTAAATTTCCAGTTCTCAGGTCATTCAAAGCTTGAAGATCAATGTCTCTTTTTTCATTGGAAAACTCAAAATGCAATATTCGGTATATTCCTTTATTGCAATTTATCCGATGTATATAAATTTCAATCAGTTTGTTTATTTTCTCGATAGGTTCAAGATTCTCAGCCGATAAGTTTTCTATTTGAAATTTTAAGTCTTTTGTTCTGAAATGGATAAGCGATTCTAATAATCGTTCTTTTGAACCGAAATAGTACGAGACCATTGCTACGTTGATTTTAGCTTCTTTGGCAATGGTTCGAATAGAAGTACCATCAAAACCTTTTTCGGCAAATAGGGTTTCCGCTACCTGAAGTATTTGGATTTGCTTTTCGTTAAAAGGACTATTTGATGACATAAAATTATATATGGAGTAAAATTAAACAACCGTTTAAATTAAACGGCTGTTTAATTTTTATTTTAACATAATTTTAACAAGATGTTGCTATCTCTATTTTTTGTTAAAATGGTTCTTTACAATGCAGTCGATTTAATGCGGTATGTATAGATAGGGATATGCTAGCGCCAAATATTTAGATATTCTCGTCCTCAAAATTTGAAAAGCTTTAAAATCAGTTATTCAGCGTTATTTTACAATTCAGATGTTTTAAAAGTTTAGGAAATAGATGGAGGATAATGGGGGACTTGCTTTGTGCTTCATTTTTGGGATAAATCTTTAATAGTATTAAATAAAACCCAATTACATATAAATTAATGAACGTTCATTCTTTTTTATGTAATTTTGTACTCTTAAATAATTATAAAAGGTTTATCTTCAATATATAGCAGTATGGGACAGCTTCAAAAAAGTAAAATTAAACGGATAGCACTATTAAGCGCTACGCTTAGTTTAGTCAACAACGGTGGGATTCAAGGTGCTTCTATGGCTAAAGTTGCCAAAGTGGCTAATGTTTCTCCAGCGACCATTTATCTGTATTTTGAAAGCAAACAGGATTTAGTAAATCAATTGTACCTTTATGTGAAGAGTGGTTTTGCAGAAGCAGCCTTCAAAGGATACAATCAAGATATAGCTGTTAAAGACATTTTTAAACGTATTTGGTTTAATATGTCAAGTTTTAAATTAGAGTTTAAGGAAGAAGCTTCTTTTTTATCTCAATGCGATAATACACCAATGATCGATGAAAAAACCAGGCAAGAAGGTCTTTTATATATGACTCCACTTTTTGATCTATGGGTACGAGGTAAAAAGGAGGGGATCATAAAAGATATTTCGCCCTATTTGCTCTATGCGTTTAGCATATACCCAATGGCTTTTTTAATGAACATGCAAAACAGAGGACTTTGTCAGTTAGACAAAAAGGTGTTAGAAGAATCTTTTCAGGCTGCATGGGATAGTATTTGTGAAATAAAGTGAGAACAAACAGAGTAGAATAAAGAGAGTAGAAATAGATAATTAACAATAAAACAAAATATTAAAATGGAATTATTAGATAAATTAAAATGGCGTTATGCTGCTAAAGCAATGAACGGCGAAAAAGTGTCTCAAGAGAAAATTGACACAATAATTGAAGCAGCCTCACTAGCACCTACTTCAAGTGGTTTGCAGCCTTTTGAAATAATGGTGGTCACCAATCCGGAAGTAAAAGCAAAGATCAGAGAAATTGGTTGGAACCAGTCTGTGATTACAGATTGCTCTCATTTGCTTGTTTTTGCAGCTTGGGATACATATACAGCGGAACGCATCAATAAAATGTTTGACCTTACTAATGAGGTTCGTGGTTTTAAGAATGAAGGGTGGGAAAATTACCGCCAAATGTTGTTGAATAGCTACCCGCAAAAAGATGCTGAAGAAAACTTTCAACATGCAGCAAGACAAGCATACATTGCTTTTTCACAATCTATTGCCGCAGCTGCTTTTGAAGGTGTTGACAGTACGCCAATCGAAGGTTTTGATCCAGCTGCATTAGACAAAATTCTAGACCTTAAAGAAAAAGGACTTAGAAGTTGTGTGATACTGGCCTTGGGTTACAGAGACTCAGATAAAGACTGGTTGGTAAATTTGACAAAAGTTAGAAAAAGCAAAGAAGATTTGGTAACATATATAGACTAATACTAGTTGAAAATCATCTAGTTTTAAATTCCTTTTTTGTCACTAAATAAATAAGTTACAAGATTATCGATAAAGATATTATTTGAATAATGGAAAATCGTAAATGAATATAAAAACAAATAAAATGAATCATACTATTTTATTAAATAAAAGACCAGTGGGTAGACCACAATTATCCGACTTCGATTTGATAACGGAAGAGCAGCCGCAACTACAATCTGGAGAAGTTTTACTAAGAGCAAGTTATGTTTCTGTAGACCCTTATTTAAGAGGGCGTATGAGTGATGCAAAATCATATGTTCCTCCATTTGAATTAAATAAACCAATAAGTTCAGGGGTTATTGCTGAGGTTGTTGAGTCAAATAATCATGACTTCAGCAAGGGTGATTACGTTTCTGGCATGTTAGAATGGAAGGAATTTCAAAAATCTAACGGAACGGGATTAACTAAAGTTGATACAACAAAGGTTCCCCAATCTGCGTATTTAGGTGTTTTAGGAATGACAGGAATGACGGCTTATCTTGGTTTAACCGAAATAGGAAAACCTCAAAAAGGAGAAACCATCGTTGTGTCTGGAGCTGCTGGAGCCGTAGGGAGTATAGTGGGGCAAATAGGTAAAATTTTGGGTTGCCGAGTTGTGGGTATTGCAGGTACCGATGAAAAGGTAGAAATGCTAAAATCAGAATTTGGTTTTGATGCTGCGATCAATTATAATACAGCTAATAATATGACAGAAGCTATTGCCGCTGCATGTCCAGACGGAGTCGATGTTTATTTTGACAATGTAGGAGGCGAAATTTCGGATGCAGTACTTTTCAATATTAATAAATTTGCTCGAATGATTATTTGCGGTGCAATATCTGTTTATAACGAAACATCTGTGCCTAAAAGTATTAGCGTACAACCATTTTTAATAAAAAATAGTGCTCTAATGCAAGGGTTTATTGTAAGTAATTACGCGACTAAATTCCCAGAAGCTGTTGAGCAATTGGCGACATGGTTACAAGAAGGAAAGCTAACTTATACAGAAACAGTGGTGGAAGGTTTTGATCAGATTCCACAGGCTTTTATTGATCTCTTTGATGGAAAGAACAAAGGTAAAATGGTCGTTAAGATTTAATAGCTATTTAGAAAATAGATTTCAAGAAACAGTCCCTACATTTTGTTGGGACTGTTTTGGTTTAAGCTTATTTGTTTTCAGGAGCTGGTAGTTAATTTCTTGTGTGCTTCAACTCATATAAACTTATTTAGATTTGCTTACACGAGGAATACTTTTTGTAAAATAAATAGGATCTATTTTTGACTTTTTAGCCAGATACTGATACTATGAAAAAAGGAATAATTAAAAGCCGAATATTGGAAGATTGTATCTAAAAGTGGAATGAGCTTATTGCTAACTTTAAAAAGCGATAGACTGAAATAAACGAACATACTTTTTGCCCAAATGAATCTGCTAGCCAGAGAGAAGATCTTAGGGCCGGCAAATATGAGCTACTCAAAGCATTGGGTGATGAGCTTGCTTTTGCGCAACAAGAATTCATATATTTAAATTCATTAGACGTAACAAAAGATGAGCCTGGAGCAATTGTTGCTACTGTTCAATTAACTATTTTATAGGTTTTTTTGAGAAAGTAGGAATAGACGGAGAAACAATTGTTAGTATTTCAACCCGAGCTCCTATTTACGACGAAATGATTGGTTTACAAAAAGGAAGTTCATTTCAATATAATGAAACAAATTATGCCATTGGGGGTTTGTATTAAAAGAGCTGTGCAAATACCACTATATTTTCGGAAAGTTAATCTTGAAGTTTTTGGCTTTTGTTTGAAAGTCTATGCCATAATTTTTTTTGTGTTTGAACATTAGCTGTACCCTAAGGCTTCTATAATGAATCTTTACTTTTCGAGTAGCTATGCCTTTTAGGAAAGAGTTTCATTGCTTTTACCCGCAGTGAATACGTTACTATTTATTGAAATGCTTTTGTATTAATGCTAGTAAATTTTCTTTTTTAATGGGTTTTGAAATATAATCGTTACAGCCCGCAGCTTTTGATTTTTCAAAGGCTTCGATATGTACAAATGCTGTTTGTGCAATGATAACAACGTCTTTGTTGAATTGTCTTATTTGCTGCGTTGCTTCGTATCCATTCAATACAGGCATCTGAATATCCATAAGTATTAAATCGATGTCAGGGTTATTGCGACAGACTTCTATAGCTTCACTACCATTCCTTGCTTTTAATATTTCTTTACCGAACATTTTACAGGTTTTATCAAATAAAAATTCGGATATTCGATCATCTTCGACAAATAATATTTTTAGGTTTTTACCATAAAGACTATTAGTATCGCATTGTAAAACATCTTTAGTAACTATTTTTTCTTCGTCTCTAAAATCGTATGGCAAGGTAAAATAAAATATAGATCCTATGCCAACTTCACTTTCTACCCATATTTTACCGCCAAGCATTTCTACATAGGCTTTCGTAATTGACAAACCCAATCCTGCTCCCTGATGCGCCATTTTATTAGTAATGTCGGCCTGAATAAAACGTTCAAATATAACGTCATATCTGTCTTTTGGAATTCCAATTCCTGAGTCTTTTACATAAAATTCAAGGTAGTTACCCTTATGGACATAGCCTAATTCAATAGAGCCTTTATTGGTAAATTTAATTGCATTTTTGACAAGGTTGGTAAGAATAGCAAAAACTTTTTCACGGTCTGTTTTAATTATAATTTCACTATTAGGTAAAATGTTATTAACTGAAAGTTGTACTCCTTTAACTTCGACTTCTAGCTTGAAAAGAGAATAAATGTATTCGAGCTGTTCATTAATATTTGAACCCTTTAGGTCTAGCAACATAAGCCCGGATTCTATTTTCGAAATATCAATAATATCGTTTATGATATTGAGCATACGGGCACCACTTTTCTCTATTATTCGAATGTAATTTTGTTGTTCTTCGCCTGTTAGTCCGGGCTCTTTCAATAAGTCTGCAAAACCAAGAATTCCATTCATTGGAGTTCTTATTTCATGCGACATATTAGCTAAGAATGCTGATTTTAGTTTGTCGCTTTCTTCCGCTTTGTCTTTTGCTATGATTAATTCGATTGCACGTTTTTCCTTTTCTTCATTTTGAAATGCAAGCTCTTTGTTAGCAACACCTAATTCGGTTGCACGTTTTTCTTTTTCATCGTTTTGAAAAGCAAGCTCTTTGTTGGCAATGCCTAATTCAGTTGCACGTTTTTCTTTCTCTTCGTTTTGAAAAGCAAGTTCTTTGTTAGCAACACCTAATTCAGTTGCACGTTTTTCTTTCTCCCCGTTTTGAAAAGCAAGTTCTTTGTTAGCAACACCTAATTCGGTTGCGCGTTTTTCTTTCTCTTCGTTTTGAAAAGCAAGTTCTATGTTAGCAATCTCTAATTCAGTTGCACGTTTTTCTTTTTCTTCATTTTGAAAAGCAAGTTCTTTTCTCACAGTAATTAACTCCGCTATCAGTTGTTCTTTGAACTTTTCCGTGTCTTTCATATTTTGAAGATTCTTAGATTTTTTTAATTGCAATTAGATAACCATAATAGAGTATCAAAAAACGTAATGCTCATAGGATACATTTAAAAAAAAGCTGTTAGAGAGAATTAGAGTTTTTGAAATCAAGGTCTATTTCTTTTCATTTAGCATCGTGTATAAGTACAAGATGTAATCAAAGATACATCTTTTTAGAATTAAGTTTTAAAGTCATGATGTTTTGCTTCTTGTTTTGTCAGATTGGAACAAGCTAGAGTGGTTGCGCTTGAACGAAGCGAATTCAGTACGAAAAATGTGTTAAATAAGTAAAGTGTTGATATCTAAGGGTGTATTTGTTGTTTAAGTGTGGTATTTATAAAAAACGATCGTGATTGGGAGAAATAGTCGACTCTTAAATATAGGAAAGTCACTGTTTGTAGGGCTTTTTAATAAAAAACAACAAAATGTTTTATTTCTAAAATATTAAATAAAAATGTAATATTTTAAGAGTTTTTTAAGAAAAAGACATAGTTTTGCGGTATTAACTATATCAAACTATCAAAAAACTATTTATGAGATTTAATCAATTTATTTTAGGCGTACTATTTATGATAATAGGACCAGCAGTTATGAATGCACAAACAGTCAAAGGGATTGTGACGGATGAGAATGGGCTAGCTTTGCCTTTTTCTAATGTTGTGGACCTAGCAACATCGCAAGGTGTGACCACTGACGGGAATGGTAATTTTGCAATTACAGTAAAAGGATTTCCTGTTACATTGGTTGCTAAATACGTAGGATACCAAAATAAAAGTATAGAAGTAACAAGTGCTGCTGCTATTGTTTTTAAGATGAACCCTAATAATAGCCTAGATGAGGTTGTTGTCACTGGGAATAGGTCAAAAGTAAGAAGCGTATTAAATTCGGCTGTTCCGATTGATAAATTGTATGCTGAAGATCTTAAGTCTAGTGGACAAGTTACCTTTGACAAAATGTTAGCGTACAAAATCCCTTCATTTAATTCTAGTACTCAGGCTATTTCTGATGCGACTGCCCACTTTGACCCAGCAGATTTACGTGGATTAGGACCAAGCCGTACCTTAGTTTTGGTTAACGGAAAAAGAAAAAATCAAAGTGCATTAGTGTATATCAATGATACTCCCGGAAAAGGTGAGGTAGGAACTGATATGAAAAGTATTCCTTTTTCAGCAATCGAAAGAGTTGAGGTACTTCGTGACGGAGCTTCTTCTCAATACGGTTCAGATGCAATTGCAGGGGTAGTAAATATTATCCTTAAAAAGCAAACTAATTTTACAGAAGTAAATCTTACATCTGGAGTAACTTCTCAAGGAGACGGTTTCAATTTTGGAGCTGATCTTAACTCAGGATTTAAAATTGCTGACAAAGGTTTTGTGAATTTTAATCTTTCTTATTTGGATCAAAAGAAAACTAACAGAGCTGGGAAACCAGGGAAAGATGATTTGTTTGGAGTAGCTGCTGATGACGCGCAATGGGGAGATTGGTTAAGTAGAAATCCTGACTTAGGGATGACTATTGGACAGCCAGATTCTAAAATGGGTGCTTTGGTTGTAAATGCTGAATATCCTCTTTCTGACAAAACTACGCTTTATGCATTTGGAGATGTTAATGTTAGAAAAGGAACTAGTTTTGCTTTGTATAGAGCTCCGTACTGGCCTGGTGTTAATGATAATTTCAATTTATTGCACGATGCTGGAACACCTTATAACGGTTTTCAGCCTACTTTCAAAACAGATATTTTTGATAATCTAGGTTCTATTGGAATAAAAACTACTTTGCTTGGTTTTAATTCAGATTTCAGTTTAACAGCTGGTTCTAATAAAGTAGATTACACTGTTGATAATACATTAAATCCTTCTTTGGGTGCGAGTAGTCCAACCTCATTTAATGTTGGTGGATATTCTTTTAGCCAGTTAGTAGGTAATGCTGATTTTAGCAGAACTTTTGATAAAGTAACTTTCGGTTTTGGTACAGAAATTAGAAAGGAGCGTTTTGAAGCAAGAGCAGGTCAAGAAGAATCTTATATCAATGGAGGAGCGCAGTCTTTTCCTGGATTACAACCAGCTAACGCATTAAATAAAGACCGTAATAACGTAGGGGTTTACACTACTTTAGATTATGATGTATCAGATGCTTTCTTAATAGGAGGATCTTTAAGATATGAGAACTATTCAGATTTTGGAGATAACTTCTCTTGGAAAGTAAATTCTCGTTACAAACTAAATAACGATATTGTAGTAAGAGCATCTTACAGTACAGGATTTAGAGCACCTGCTTTGCACCAAATTTATTTGAGTAATATTCAAACGCTTGTGTCTGGTGGTACAATTTCTAATCAAGGGACTTTTAACAATGTGGATCCAGCAGTTATCGGATTAGGTGTTCCTCAATTACATGCTGAGAAATCTCAAAATATATCCACAGGTATTACTTTTAGATCAGGTGCTAATTTTTCTGCTTCTCTTGATTTCTACCATATAAAAGTAAAAGACCGTGTTTTGTTTTCAGGAGAGGTTGGCTTTGATGGAGATGACACAACAACTAACCCAGTTGAAGAAGTATTAATTGCTAATGATATTACAAGTATGAAGTTTTTTATCAACGCTGTTAATACTATAACTAAAGGTGTTGATGTTGTTTTGAATTACAAAAATGTAGAATTAGGAAATGGCAAACTAGCATTTAGTTTAGCGTCTAATATTGCTAATACTAAAATTGATGGACAAATTGCTACACCAGCTATTTTGAAAGCCAATGGATATGACATCTTTAACCGTAAGGAACAAGGTAGAATTTTAAGCGCTAGGCCTAATACAAAAGTATTGTTAGGTACTAATTATGATTTGAAAAAAGCAAGTCTTATTTTCAATAACACTTATTTTGGTGAAGTTACTTGGCAGCATGCTACTGATATCTCAAAAGATCAAACTTTTGCAGGGAAAGTTATTACTGACTTAGGAGTTGCTTATAAGTTCACAAGTACAATATCCGCTAATGTGATGGTAAACAATCTTTTCAATGTTTATCCAGACAAAATTGATACTAAAGGCGATGTGGTTACTGATTTAGGAGGTCGTTTTAAATATGCATGGGAAGTAAACCAGTTTGGATTTAGTGGAACAACTTTTTCAGCAGGACTAAACTTTAAGTTCTAAAAAGAACTAGAATATAATTATAAGAAAACGGGATTTATTCCCGTTTTTTTTTTGCCTCTTTTTTACACGATTCAATCCAGCTAGGAGTAACAGATTAAGCGCTTTGTAAACTTGGTTTTTAATGGGAATACTGTTTTGTCTTGAGTCTCTTCTTCTGATCACTTTTGTTTGTTGCCTACAGAACTTAAAGGGCATAAAAATAGGGAGTTTCATTACGAAACTCCCTTTCTCTTTACTAAACAAAATGATTAACGTCTGTCGTATCCTTTGTGGTCATTTTTATCACGTCCATTCTGATTGCTGTTATTAGCATATCTATTGTTTTTCGAGTTTTTAAGCTCTTTTTTATTGTAGTGTGCGCGTTTATCATTTTGATATTGAACTGTTCTTTGATTCTCTCCTCTATAACCTACATAATATCTTGTTTTGTCATTATTGTAGTTAGTATAAGGTCTGTTTCCACGATAATCATTCAATGCTACTTTATAGCCATTGTTTATATCATACCTTCTGTATTGATTAGGTAGTGTTCTTGAACGTTTCCAGTTTCCTCTTTCTAAATAAATGTATTGATTAGCTCGGACATCATAATAAGATTGAATGTCGGGCATGTAATAATAACCTACAGTTACATTTGCTGAATTATGATAAACAGGTGCTGTTCCTATGTTTAGGCTTATTGAAAGTTGTGCATTAGATGTGCTTGATACAAGTAGAATTATTCCAACGGCGATTAGTTTTAAAGTTTTCATGTTTTCTATATTTTAGTATTATAATTAAATTTTTTTATTCGTTTCGTATATACATTTTGAGTAATTCCAACAACTGTGCCACAGCAATTTTTTAACGTTTTATTGGGCTATCGAAGTTGGATTTTATTGCTCATAGTGTGTTTTAAAACACTAAAAGCAAGCGGTTTACGCTTGCTTTTAATTTAATGCTATTATTTATAGAAAATTGAAGTTTTAATGTTTTTATAGATTAATATCCCTCTGTAATTAAGTTTTGTGATTTTTTATTATTTTTTTTACGAGTGTAACTAACCTTGGGAGCATGCTGAGAACTAATTTGTATCATATGTTGTTCAGCTTGGTATTTATTAAAGTTATCCCATACTGGTGGAGAACTTGTTTTTTGACCGCACATAGCGTCTATGCACACATTGTTGTCCTTGTACATTTCGTGTAAAACAGCTAAAATTTTAAAGAAAAATTCATCTAGTAATACAATAGCGTCAAAATCAGCTTTGAGTTCGTTATAGTTGGTGTCTGCCGTATTAAGTAGTTGTAATAGATCTAGTATTTCTTCCTTTTCTTCTTTATTGACTTCAGTTGCGTAACCGTATTTTAGAGTTTTAAAAACTAAATTATTCCAAGCTACACTATCATGGCTCCATTTAATATCTGGTAGATTTAAAGCATGCTCACAGATTAGAACAATAGAAAAAAGAACATCATCTAAATAGGTTGCTGGAAATTCATCAAAACTTCTAAATTCAAAACCGCTTTGGTACATTTTTTCCTGATTGAAATCAAGGCCAACTTCAGGAAGTAATTCATACTCCATTTCTGCTTCGATTTGATCTCTCCACCAAATGTTATCTTCTTTTTCAAACTTCAATAATTTTCTAAAATCATCTACTTTGTAAGTTAGAATCTTACCTCTAGGCATCGATTTATTATAAGTACCCACACCAATGTACCTAGACATAGCATTTCGCATAGAACCTAAAGTGAAATTTTTATCAAGATTATATTTGTTGTTAATCACTCCCATAATATCAGGACTTCCTAGTGTAGCTATGAAAAAAGGCTCAAACCACTGCAACAAATAAATTGCGTTAGCGTGTGTTTTATCAAAAGTATCGTAATCAACAATTCGGCTATTTTCTGCAAGAGTAGGCAATGTAATATGAAAATGATAGGTACCATTATTAAATAAAACAAGATTTTCCTGATTGGTCATAAACATATTAATGCCCTTGTTGTAATCTGGAAAATTTAATTTTTCTTTTAGTACACCGGATTCATTGATTTTGTCAAGAAATAGCTTTTTGGTAGCTTTTAATTCATTACAAGAATCGACGATAGTTCTGTTTTCAAAATATTTGGTAACAAATTCGATAGAATCTCCATCAAAATGTACCGAACCCATCGTTTTTTCTCTTTGGGTAATCATACTTTGAATATTGTAGGGTTGGTTCTTTAGAAAAACCTCCATTATAGACTCTCCGAGGTATTCAGGATTGTCTATTGATTGTGGTTTCGCTTCAGTAGTTTCAGCAGTGTTCTCTATAAGTTTTGCTGCTGGAATTGTTTTGTGTTGGAAATTTATATCCAGTTTTTCTAGAGAATGACTATTAATCATTCGGCTAACTTGATATTCTTTATCTAAACCAAAAGCTTTCTTCAACAGAGGAGTCAAACTTTCTGGTTTGTAGCATTTTCTATAATCAATGCTATATTTCTCAAAACCAATTTTTTCTTGTATAAATTCACCAGATACTGTTAAGGATTCTTCTAATTGTAGGTAGGTTTCGTTTTCTAATCCAATCCCCCAATAATATTTTTGTGTCTGATTTTCTTTCATTTATACGAGTTCTTTTTTTTTATGGTTGATGACTTTATTTTATTATTTGAATACAAAGTTTCATTAGTTGTAAATTATTTAAACACAGTTTTTTGTATTATTAATAATTATTCGCAACCATTGAAATGCTTTTTTACTTTTAAATTACAGGAATTTAATTTCAGACTCAGAAATGTGGTGTTTGTATCGACTGAACGATTGATAAAAAGTGAGATTTTTCAATGTAACTATAAAATCGCTGTTGTTTTTACTTTCTTTTATATCAATGATTTAAGAAGACGAATAGCCAAGTTGTAATTTTTACTATTCTTTCGTTTTTCTAAGCTGCAAAAGTACTTTATTATTATGTCATTTCCAACTTGATATTGGAATGAAAATAAAGGAAAAAAAATGAGGTTTGGTTTTTGTTTATTTTTAAAACGATAAAAATATTTAATTACAAAAACAGAAGGTTTAGTGTATTGATTGTTAAGTCAGTAGTGGCGCAGTGTGTTTTGTTTTTAATCCAGAAAACAATGCCGTTTTGAAGTTGTATTTTGTTGCTAATTCGCTGGTGTATTTTAAGAATTTCAGCTGTGTTATTTTAATCGGATTTTGGACGACTTATTTAGTCGTGATAATAAAAAACAGAAGAAGAATATAGTTCATTATTCCACCAGTCTTTTTTAACCTTAGAAAAGTAGTTGTAATTCAATTTTCCTGCTTGCGATTGCAATGGATATATAACAACACCATCTTCTCGGTATGCTTTTTTTAAATTAGTTTCGGGAACAACGGGAACGATATGTCCTGAGAGTCCTTTTTGTTTTCTTTTGGCACAAATTATTCCAATACCTCCATTGGTGTTTACCTTGTTTTGCATTTCATCAATACTAAATATTCTTTTCCATCCAAAACTAGCTCCCCATTTCAAAAACCAATCATGAATTGCACTAGAGTAAATTGTTTCTACGGTGTCGTCGTAAATTGCTTCCACTTCGTGTCCATCAAGAATTTTTTGGAGTGCCTCATCTGTCCACCACACAGTAGGAAGATATACGTTGGAGAAATAACAATAGTCATAGGAGTAAACGTTGCAATAGGTGTCTTCAACAGTTCTTTTATATCTAATATTTACGGATGGGTTAAGTTTATCAATGAGTCGAGCGATACTTGCTCGTTTAGTAGAAGAATCTGTTTCGTCTCTAAAGAGAATAGTGGGGTCAAAAATAGGTTTGTATTTCATTTCTGTCGAGTCCAAACGCGATTGTGGATCAGGTGAAAAACCAGCAATTTTTATGCGGGAATCCGGGAGTGAGTTGGCGATTATCGATTCGTGTTGAGGGGAGATGGTATCGTTCTTCATTGTGATTGATTTAATTTATTAGTATAACAGACTCTAAACTTCGTTGTTTTTTTATCTCGTTTATTAGAAGAGTAGTTAGACTTTGTGTTTTTTTAGAAACAACTTTTGTAGTGCGCGTGTTTTTGATAGTTTTTTATAACTTTTTAGGACATCGATATTCAAAAAATAACTTTGGCTAAAATTTAAATGTAATGAAAAAAACTAAAAAAGGAATAGAATTTCATTTTAAATCTAAAGTATAGTATGATAATCCGAAACTACAAGCGGTGACGCTTGTGGTAAGTAGTTTTAGATAAGCGAGTTGCAAATAAGCAGTTTTTTTAAATTTTCTGTAAGCAATAGTTGCAGATAAGTGAGAATCATGCAGGTGCTTATACAATTTGTAGCTAACAATTCACTGTTGGGATTTTATGAACTGTTTATAAGTTCTTTTAGTTCTTTTTCTAAAAAAAGCGCGTATTTATAGCCGTAATCATAAATTTCATCAGATTTTTTAAGGTTAAATAAGCTAAATTGACTCATGTTTGGTGGTTCAATATACAAAGTACAACTCTCTATTTTATTTTGAACAGAGTTTTTCATGGCCAAATGAAAACAGCGGTCAAGGATATTATTCATGTGAACTTCATCTACTTCTTTTTTGATTGAATTGATATAACTTCCTATAATTATTTCGCATTTATTGATCAGGGGCTCAGTAGGGAAATTATTAATTACGCCGCCATCTAAATACAGAGCATTATTAAAATCGATAGGCTGAAATACTAACGGAGTACAGGCTGAAGCTTTCAAGGCTTGAGATAGGTTTCCTGTTGAAAAATGAACAATCTCTCCCTTTAGAATATCAGTCGCTGCAACAAATAAGGGAATATTTATATCTTCAAATGTGTTTTTTGGTAAATATTCTTGATAGATGCCTTGAAAACCTTTCATTGCAAACAGGCCTTGCTTTTTAATTAGAATATTGGAGAAATTAAAAATTTGTCTTTCCTTTAAAATGTTTACAATTTCTGGTATAGGATAACCAGCTGCATAAAAAATCGATCGCGATTGCACCAGCGCTCGTGCCGGAAGTAAAGGAAGGTACAATGACGAATTCCTAAATGTGCAATTCCACGTGCACCACCTCCTGATAAAACAGCACCAATTTTAGTTTCCATATCGACAACGTATTAGGTAAGGGTTTTACTCAACGAATATAAGGACAACAGGCTGATTATCATTTTTAATTAATGATAATCAGCCTGTTAATGAGTAGTGCGTAAAAGTGCAGTTGATTTAAATTTTTAAACCAGCTATGCTCTTGAGCTTGTAATTTAGTTGTTAAACTGGAATTTTTTCTATTACAATAGGGTCGCCTTCCGGGGTAAGATAGGTGCTCGTCATCTCGATGATATCAATACGACACTTGGCAATACCAGATTGGCTCGCCTGTTGGCAAAAAGTATAATAGTCGGTTTGACCGCCTTCATGCATGACAAGGGATTCAATAAAACGCTCTTTGTTTGCAGTAGCTGCAACGGATAATTGTTCATATTTTTTAGCGGTACTTACCTCATGATCTGTATCACCGTAATAAACTACTCGACCGTCAGTGATGAAGGTATCGTATCCGTGTATTCCTAAATCGATTAATTCCTGAATATAAATAGCGAAATCAGTTTCTGTTTTTACTTTATCGTATGCTTGTTTGATTTGTTCTAGGGTAAACATGTTTTTTTTGTTTTAAGATAGGATTACAAATATACATTATCTGGAAAAATAGGGTTGTCTTCGTTACCTTTGTTTATGAAAAATGATCGAAAATAGGAAGCCATTGACAAACAATAAATAAATATTTGTTTATTGTGAATGTTTTCTAGATTTCCTAAAATTAAAGAGAAGGGGGTAAACCTTTTAAATTGATTAAAGAATAAATCTTAATATAAATTTAGAAATGTTAGTCGGATGTTTTTCTAAAATGTAGTTTCAAATAATGTAGGGAATTTATCCAACTAGATTTTTCGGAATGTAACAGGGATTTAGAGATTGTGGGCATCAGATTTTGAAGTCCATTAGAAACCTTGTAAAACATCAACTTAAACGGTGTCGACACGAACAATGACAGCACGAGAATACAATGGCAGAGCCTCTAAAATGTCATCTTGTCATATTTTTTTACGCCATTTTTAACATAAACTGACAATTTCCTGAACCCTTTTGGATTGGCACAAAGATTGACTTAAGGACTATGAGTTGTTAAAATAAGTATACATTATAATTAAATATAAATAAAAATGGGTAAAATAATTGGAATTGATTTAGGTACGACAAACTCTTGTGTTTCTGTAATGGAAGGTAATGAAGCAGTTGTTATTCCTAACGCAGAAGGAAAAAGAACAACACCATCTATCATCGCTTTTGTTGAAGGTGGCGAAATTAAAGTAGGAGATCCTGCAAAAAGACAAGCGGTAACGAATCCTACCAAAACAATTGCTTCTATTAAACGTTTTATGGGTCATTCTTTTGCTGAAGTTACGGCTGAATCAAAAAGAGTTTCTTACAAAGTGGTAAAAGGAGACAACAATACGCCACGTGTGGATATTGATGGTCGTTTATACACTGCACAAGAATTGTCAGCAATGACACTTCAAAAAATGAAAAAAACAGCTGAAGACTATTTAGGTCAAACTGTTACTGAAGCGGTTATTACTGTTCCTGCTTACTTTAATGATGCACAACGTCAAGCTACAAAAGAAGCTGGTGAAATTGCAGGTCTTAAAGTAATGCGTATTATCAACGAACCTACAGCAGCAGCGCTTGCTTACGGACTTGATAAAAAAGGTAAAGATCAAAAAATTGCTGTTTACGATTTAGGTGGAGGTACATTTGATATCTCTGTTCTTGAATTAGGAGACGGAGTTTTTGAAGTATTATCTACAAATGGAGATACGCACTTAGGTGGAGATGATTTTGACCACGAAATTATTGACTGGTTAGCTGACGAATTTAAAGCTGAAGAAGATATTGACTTGCGTCTTGACCCTATGTCATTGCAACGTTTGAAAGAAGCTGCTGAGAAAGCTAAAATTGAATTGTCATCTTCTACTGAAACTGAAATCAACTTACCTTACGTAACTGCTACAGCCTCAGGACCAAAACACCTTGTTAAAAAATTATCTAGAGCTAAATTTGAGCAATTAACTGATTCATTAGTTAAACGTTCTATGGCACCAGTTGCTAAAGCACTTAAAGATGCAGGTTTATCTGTTTCTGATATTGACGAAGTGATCCTTGTAGGAGGTTCTACTCGTATGCCAAGAATCGCTGACGAAGTGGAGAAATTCTTTGGTAAAAAAGCGTCTAAAGGAGTTAACCCTGATGAAGTTGTTGCAATTGGAGCAGCTATTCAAGGTGGAGTTCTTTCTGGAGATGTAAAAGATGTATTGTTACTTGACGTTACACCTTTATCTCTAGGTATCGAAACTATGGGTGGTGTTATGACAACTCTTATTGAGTCTAATACTACTATTCCAACTAAAAAATCGCAAGTATTCTCTACTGCTGCAGATTCTCAACCAACAGTTGAAATTCACGTATTGCAAGGAGCTAGAGCAATGGCTGCTGACAACAAAACTATCGGTCGTTTCCATTTAGATGGTATACCACCAGCACCAAGAGGTGTTCCACAAATTGAAGTAACTTTTGATATTGATGCTAATGGTATCATAAAAGTTTCTGCAACTGACAAAGGAACAGGAAAATCTCATGACATTCGTATCGAAGCTTCTTCTGGATTAACAGCTGAAGAAATCGAAAGAATGAAACAAGATGCTGAAGCTAACGCTGAATCTGACAAAATCGCAAGAGAAAGAGCTGAAAAATTGAACGAAGCAGATGGAATGATCTTCCAAACTGAAACTCAATTGAAAGACCTTGGAGCAAAATTATCTGATGAAAATAAAGTTGCTGTAGAATATGCATTGACTGAATTGAGAATGGCTCACCAATCTCAAGACATTCCAGCTATTCAAACTGCACTTGATAACATCAATGCTGCTTGGAAAACTGCTACTGAAGCAATGTACGCTCAAGGAGAACAAGGTCAAGATGCTGCACAGCCACAAGCTGATGCTCAAGGAGACGATGTTCAAGATGTAGATTACGAAGAAGTAAAATAATTAGCTTGTGTAGAGATGGACTTCAGTCCGTCTCTACTTTGTATAAAGAAAACCGTTCGCCTTTGGTGAACGGTTTTTTTTTGCCTCTATTTTTTAATTGATCCTTTTTCACCGCGAAACATTTTCGTGATCACTAAAGCATGCGGAAATGTTATGGCGGCCAAAAAAGAGAAAAATAGGGCATGAAATAATTGCTGCTCTTTAAATGTAAAATAGAGAAGTGCCATTCCTAATATTGAGATCAACCAATAGATTCCTGCTGCGCGACAGTAGGCAATAAAATGCTTAAAGGAATAGTTGCCATTTAAAAATTTTATTTGATCAATTATAGAAGGAATGCTATGCCATAAGACGAAATAAATCGCAAATCCCCATATCAGACTCGAAGATTTAAAAATGATCGTAAATAGGGCTAGATAAAAGAGTTCGTTGAGTAGTTTTTTTCTAATTTTTTCTAGTTTCCAATAAAAGTAGATCGATAAGCCAATAAATGCTATACCCGAAATCGTTAACAACATTGAAAAATAGGAACTAAGAATGCTGATTCTTGTGATATTCAATATGATGCTTTGTACTTCGTCTGGGTGAAAAGTAAACAACAGCGATAAAATGAAGAATCCATATGCTAATTGAAACAGGGCCAAAATCCATTTGGCAAAGTCATTCTGTAAATTTTGCCATTGCTGTTCTCCAAAATGATACGCACTGACAATTATGAATAATAGTAGAGCCAGTGCAGGAATGGTATAAAACAAAAGTATTCCCATCAAAACAACTAACAGGTAAGATCCGAGTATTTTAAGTGATGAATTTGATTGTTTTTTAGGATTTATAGTTTTTATTAATAGTAGATCATTTGCTCCGTGTAATATTCCAAAAGTGAAAATAAAAAGGAAACCGGAGAGTACCTGTAACTTAGTCGAGAAATAGGAGTCCATCCATAATCCGAAAAAGCTTACAACTATTGCAATATTTGAATAATTTTTCATAAAATTTAATTATTGTTTAAAATTAAGCAAAAAAGATTGAACATAATTGTTTTTGTTGTTTAACTTTTACTACATTTGACTGAACAAAATAATTATTTAAAAATATTTTCGTTATGACAAAATTTATGTTTATTTCAGGTTTAGTTGGGAAATTATCGCCAACAGATTATGTAGGGTTTACGTTCTTTGTAGGGTGTATGGCTATGATGGCCGCATCAGCATTTTTCTTTTTGTCTTTAAGTCAGTTTGACAAAAAGTGGCGTACTTCAGTATTGGTTTCAGGACTAATCACTTTTATTGCTGCGGTGCATTATTTCTACATGAGAGATTATTGGGCTTCATTTGGTGAATCACCGACATTCTTTCGTTATGTAGACTGGGTTTTAACTGTACCGTTAATGTGTTTAGAATTTTATCTGATACTAAAAGTAGCAGGTGCAAAGCAGTCTTTATTATGGAAAATGATCATTTATTCTGTAATAATGTTAGTTACAGGTTACTTAGGTGAAGTAGTAATGAAAGATAGTGCTGCTTTTTGGGGATTCATTTCCGGAGTTGCTTATTTCTTTATTGTTTATGAAATTTGGTTAGGCCAAGCTTCAAAATTAGCTGCGGCAGCAGGTGGAGAAATTCAAAAAGCACATAAAATTTTGTGTTGGTTCGTACTTGTTGGATGGTCAATTTATCCATTAGGATATATGATGGGAACTACAGGCTGGTATAACGGAGTTATTCCTAGTGGTAATATCGATGTGGTTTATAACATTGCGGATGCGATTAATAAAATTGGATTTGGTTTAGTAATTTACAATTTAGCTGTTTCGTCGCAAAAAGATTAATTCCTTTTTTTTTATATTTAATGTTAAAACCGAACTAGCGATAGTTCGGTTTTTTTGTTTTAGAGCTAAAAGATGATCATTGTCATAAATGAAATTGTAAATTGTCCATATATTTGTTACCAATAAAAATTCCCTGAAATTAATCTGTTATTTTAGAAATGCCAAAAAGGGAACAATCCGTAATATCCGGGTAGTTTTTTGTAGTACTACCTATTAAACAGTTTTGGATGAGAAAAATAAAATTTAAAAAAGGACCAAAGTCACAGTCAAGCAAATTAGAATATACGGGTCGTCACAAAAAGTTTGAGGCGGAAATGCAATTGTTTGTGTACGACGACCTGAGAGTTACCGAATATGAAGACTTTGAAATGTCGGATTTTAAAAAATGCATAGATCTAGCGCAAAATAACTGGCTTAATTTGCATGGCTTAAATGAAATTGAAATCATTGAAGGTATAGGGGCTTTTTTTAAAATAGATAACTTTCTACTTTCTGATATCTTAAATACCAGCAGGAGAACAAAGCTTGAAGAATTTCCGGATACTTTATTTTTTAATATAAAGTCCATGCTGCCCACAGAGCATTCTGATAATATCAGTGTAGAACAAATAAGTTTCTTGATAAAAGATGGGGTTTTGATTTCTTTTCAAGAGAAAAGGAGTGATTTTTTTATTCACATCAGAGAACGAATTCGAAACCATTCAGGTGTTGTCAGATCAAAAAAAGTAGATTTTTTACTCTACCTCCTATTGGATGCCATTATTGAGAATTTTTATGTTACAATAGAAAATGAAGAAGATAAAGTAGAGGAATTAATTAGTTTATCAAAGAATAGTGCGGACCCAGAAATTTTAGTGAGAATTGAGAAGCACAGGGATAACTTTAATTTCCTAAAGCGTTCCATAATTCCACTAAGGGATTCCTTATACGCTATCAAAATGTTGAAAGAAGATGAAGAATTTACTGTCATTGAACAGGAATCGTATAGTTATTTTTCGCGATTACATCAAAAAAGTTTGGAGCTGCTTGAACAAATAGATTCTGACATGGGAATGCTGGAGAGTGCCTCTAATTTTTTTTTCTCGTCCCAAACGCATAAGATGAATGAGATTATGAAAACTTTGACAATCGTTTCGGCAATATTTATTCCTTTAACTTTTATTGCAGGTGTTTATGGAATGAATTTCGAACACATGCCCGAATTACAGTATCAAAACGGGTATTTTGCCGTTATTGGTATTATGGCCCTAATCGTAGTGGGTATGATTGTCTATTTTAAAAGGAGGGATTGGTTTTAAGAAGAAGAGCAAAGTGACAAAGGTTAAAAGTAACATAGATTTAGGTAGCCTGATAAGGATTGACTCCATTTGAGTTGGAATAACAATAAAAATAAAGGAAATGAATAAGGCAATATATATAGCGACAAGTGAGCATAACAGTGGGAAATCAATTGTAACGCTAGGTTTAATGAGTATGCTTATTGGTAAAACCGCCAAAGTGGGGTATTTTAGACCTATAATCGAAGATTTTGAGGATGGTAAATTGGATAATCATATTGAAACTGTGATTGGTCATTTTGGTTTAGATATTTCTTTTGAGGATGCTTTTGCTATTACAAAAAGCAAATTGATCAAAAAGAAAAACAAAGGTAAAATCGGGGAAGTACTGGATTTAATTATTGAGAAATATAAAAAATTAGAGGAGCAGTTCGATTTTGTTTTGGTGGAGGGGACCAGTTTTAGCGGAGAAGGGACAGTCATTGAATTAGATATGAACGTGCTGATTGCGAAAAACCTGGGAATTCCAACTATTATTGTGGGTTCAGGAGTAGGTAAAACATTAGAAGAACTCATCGATAGTCTCTACCTGGCCTATGACTCATTTAAGGTAAAGGATGTTGAAGTATTGGCAGTTATTGCCAATAAAGTGCAGACTGAAAATATTAAATTGGTAACGGATGGTTTAAAGGCAAGCTTGCCAAAAGAGGTTTTGGTCAATGCCATTCCTGTTATTTCTAGTTTAAACAACCCTACAATTAAGGAAATTGTGGATGAGCTTGATGCTAAAGTTCTGTTTGGCGGTGAATTTTTGAATAATGAAATCGGGAATTTTAGTGTAGGAGCCATGCAATTACGCAACTATTTGTTGCATTTAAAGGAAAATGCCCTTGTCATCACTCCGGGAGATAGGGCTGATATTATTTTGGGTGCGCTACAGGCAAATGAATCGGCTAACTATCCTACGATCTCTGGAATAGTTTTGACTGGGAATATAGTTCCTGATGATAGCATCTTAAAATTAATTAAAGGGTTGACTAGTATTGTACCTATTATTTCTGTTGAAGGAGGAACTTATAGTATCACAAACAGAATAGGAAATATTAAGTCTAAGATCTACGCCAATAATACGCAAAAGATTGAGACTTCTATAAATACATTTGAGAAGTATGTTGATTTAGACAGTTTATCTGAAAAGCTGAGTGCTTTTGAAGCAGAAGGAATGACACCAAAAATGTTTCAATATAATCTGGTAAAAAGAGCTAAGAAACATAGAAAACATATCGTATTGCCTGAAGGGAATGATGATAGAATTCTAATCGCGACTTCTCGATTATTAGCAATGGATGTAGTTGATATTTCAATTATTGGAAACAAAAAACAAATAGAAAATAAAGTAGCAGAATTGGGAATCGCTTTTGATTTTTCGAAAGTAAAAGTCATTAATCCAATCGAATCTGAACAGTACGAGGATTATGTAAACACCTATTATGAGCTTCGTAAAGCTAAAAACGTAACACTGGGAATGGCCAAAGACTTAATGGAAGATGTGTCCTATTTTGGGACAATGATGGTCTATAAGGGAGATGCAGACGGAATGGTTTCTGGAGCGGCACATACCACCCAGCATACTATTTTGCCTGCTTTGCAATTCATTAAAACGAAACCGAATACCTGTATCGTTTCTTCGATATTTTTCATGTGTTTAGAAGATCGTGTTTCTGTTTTTGGTGATTGTGCCATTAACCCCAATCCAACCGCAGAGCAATTGGCGGAGATTGCGATTTCTTCAGCTGATTCAAGTTTAGCTTTTGGAATAGAACCTAAAATCGCCATGCTTTCTTATTCATCTGGATCATCAGGAAAAGGAGATGAGGTAGAAAAAGTAAGAGCCGCAACAGAAATAGTTCGTAAAAAACGTCCTGACCTTAAAATAGAAGGACCTATACAATATGACGCAGCCGTGGATATGGAAATTGGTCAAAGTAAAATGCCAAATTCAGAAGTGGCAGGGCAGGCTAGCGTACTTATTTTTCCTGATTTAAATACGGGAAACAATACTTATAAAGCAGTACAAAGAGAAACCGGAGCATTAGCCATAGGACCAATGTTGCAGGGCTTAAACAAGCCTGTAAACGATTTAAGCCGTGGTTGTACTGTTGATGACATAATCAATACAGTTGTTATTACAGCAATACAAGCGCAGGGATTGTAAAACTTTATGTAAAGATTGAAAAATTTAATGAGTTAAAAGTTAATTGTTTCGTCCTTCAATCTTTCCATTTTTAAATTTAAGTTTAATGAAAATAATAATAATAAATTCAGGTAGTTCATCTATAAAGTATCAGTTAATCAATATGCCTACGCAGGAAGTAATATGTAGTGGTATGATTGATAGAATAGGATTAGATACTTCAAATCTTACCTACGTAACCAGTAATACAAAATTAGATGAATCTCTACTAATTGCCAATCATAAAATAGGCTTAGAGAAGATTGCTCAGTTATTAATGGATGACCGTATAGGAGTAATTAAAAGCACTCAAGAGATTGATGCGATAGGACACCGCGTTGTTCATGGTGGTGCTACTTTTTCAAATACGGTTGTTATAAATGAAGAAGTCAAAGAAAAAATAAGACAACTTTTTGACTTGGCACCACTGCATAACCCTGCTAATTTAGAGGGGATAGATGTTGCCCAAGAAATTTTTGCAACAGCAAAACAAGTAGCCGTTTTTGATACTGCATTTCATCAGACTATTCCAGTAATAGCATACAAATATGCGATACCAAGCAAGCTTTTAACTGAAAAAAAAATACGAGTGTATGGTTTTCACGGAACAAGTCACAAATACGTTTCTGAAAAAGCAATAGAATATTTAGAGAAAAGTTCAAAAATAATTAGCATTCACCTAGGTAATGGCTGCAGTATGACTGCAATTCAGGATGGGAAAAGTATGGATCATACGATGGGTTTTTCCCCGTCAAATGGATTGATAATGGGAACAAGAAGCGGAGATATTGATCATTCATTAATATTTTATTTGATAAATACGTTAGGATATACACCAACCGAGGTAAATAATTTATTGCTTAAAGAAAGCGGAATGCTCGGACTTACTGGATACAGTGATTTGAGAGATATTGAATCTAATGCTGAAAAGGGTAATGTTGATTGCCAGTTAGCTCTTGCAATGAATGCTTATCGAATAAGGAAATATATTGGTTCCTACACGGCAGCAATGAATGGCCTCGATGCTATAATTTTTACTGCTGGAATCGGTGAAAACTCATCTTATATCAGAAAATTAGTGTGTACGGATATGGATTATTTCGGTATTGAAATAGACATGGAAAAGAATGAAATTCGTTCAAAAGAAATAAGGGAAATTAACACTTTAACTTCCAGAACAAAAATCATGGTGATTCCGACTAACGAAGAATTAGAAATTTCCAATCAGGTTTATAATTTACTTTTGAACTAAAATCATATACTATAGTATTCTAAAGCCTCTCATATGAGAGGCTTTTTTATGTCCAAAAATCGAATAAATGTAATTATATTTGAAAACAAAAAAACTTCTCGCATTGAAAGCTAAGACAATATCACTACTCTTTTTCTATATTTTATCTCTTCAATTGTATGCTCAGGACTTACTCCCTTTTGTAGAAAACTACAGTAAATCGAATTATCAAGGGGATAACCAAATTTGGAATGTAGCCCAGGGAAATGACGATGCTATGTATTTTGCTAATAACCATTATTTATTACGTTATAATAGTGTGAAGTGGGAAAAGTATATGTTGCCTGATAAAACCATTATCCGTTCGATCATGGTAGATGGAGATAAGCTTTATTCGGGTTCCTACAAGGAATTTGGATATTGGTCTCGAACAGGAGGGAAGATGAATTATGTTTCCATTTCCAAGGGCAATAAGGTTTTTGATGAAAATGAGAACGAGGAAATTTGGAAGATTTTTAAATTTAAGGATAAAATTTATTTTCAATCGTTTAATATCCTTTTTATTTATGACGGTAAATTTATTAAGAAAATGAAACTTCCATTTCTTGTTTCTTATTGCTTTATAGTTGATAATCAAATTTTAATCGCATCTGTGGAGAAAGGAGTTTTTAGAATGAGAAACTCGAAAGTTGAAAAAATACAACGTTGGGGTGTTTTAGAGAATAATGTCATTCATTCCATTGAAAAGTATAAAAATAAAACATACATCTTTACTAAAAAGAATGGCGTTTATATTGACGAAAAAGGAAGTTTAAGTTCTTGGAAAAACCCTTTGAATGAAACTTTAAAAATGGCAAATATCAATGTTGCTAAGTTCATTAAGAATAATAAACTGGTAATAGGAACTGCAAGCGAAGGTATTTATGTTTTAGACTTAAGCAATGATACTTATAAAAACATCAATCGAAATAATGTATTGATGAATAATTCTATTTTGAGCATTGGTTTAGATAAAGAAAATGATTTGTGGTTGGGACTCGACAATGGGATTGCGCACATCGAAGTCAATACACCTATTTCTATTTTTTCTGATAATTCTGGAGTTTTAGGTTCTGTATATTCAGTTGCAACCACTGATAAAGGCTATTTAATGGCTTCTAATCATGGTGTTTTTAAATATGAAGACAAGCATTTCTCATCAGTTCCAAGTATGCAAGGGCAGGCTTGGAATATTAGTAAAATAAACAGTAAATATCTTATTGGTCATAATGAAGGTACTTTCATTTATGAAAACAATATTTTCTCTAAATTAAATGATAGAAATGGGGGATGGAACCTTACGAAAAGTAATATTGATAATTCGTATTTGCAGGCAACATACAGTGGGATTACTATTTACAATGACGGCAATGACTTGTCTAAAAAGGTTGATATAAAAGGTCTTTTGAAGCCTATAAAATATGTTGCTCAAAATAAAAAAAATGAAATTTGGGCGGCGGATAATTACAGAGGCTTGTATCGAATTCAGTTAAATGAGAATTATGAAACTATCCATGTGGAAAATGTGAGCCAAATGAATAGTATTGCTAATGATTTTGGAGTGAAGATATTTGAGTTTAGAACAGAAATTCTCTTTTTAATTCATAATTCATGGTACACTTATAATTCCATTACGAAGCAGTTAGAGAAGAATGAGTTGTTTAATTCTAATTTTAGAAACATTTCAGATATTGTAGCTATAGATAACGGACATTTTATGGTTTTAAAAGAGGGGGTTTTGTACCCTATCACCGTGAATGGAAATAAATTTGTTTGGAATAGCATCCAAGAAAAATATTATGAAGGTAAGATCATAAATGATAATTTAAAAATATTTAAAGATAAGAATAGCTATTTATTAAACTTGGATGACGGATTTATATCTCTTCAAGTAGCAAACAACACTAAAACTAATCATGAAATTAGGATCGAAGCTTTTAATAATGGGAACCTAATCGATGACCAATCAAGAATAAAGTATAATTCAGATTTAAATATAAATGTGGTTTCCGGGCTTTATGGAGCTGGAAAACCGAGTTTGTTTTATAAGGTTGATAAATCATCAGATTTTATTCCGGTTAAGGAAGGGTTGATTATTTTGAATAATTTAGATAATGGTAATCACATTCTAAATGTTTACAAGCATGATGGATTACAATATACTAAAGTCTCTACTTTTAGTTTTACGGTGTCAAAACCATGGTATTTTTCTTTTTGGATGGTTTTATTGTATCTATTTTTGGTGGGCACAATTTTATACGTTTATTATAAATGGAATAAAATGCGATATATTCAAAAACTAGAATTGAGAGAAGAGGAACTGAAGCATCAAAAGAAAATTCTTGAGATTGAACTTAAGTCAGAAAATGAATTGAACAGCCAAGAGTATGAAAAGCACATTTTAGAACTAGAATTACAATCTAAATCTTCAGAGGTTGCTGGTAAATCACTTTCTATAGCGAAACAAAGTGAAATGATTGAAAGTATTCAAACTATTTTAGATAATGAGTCAGATTTTAATAAACTAAAAAGTGAAATTAAAAAAGCCATTAAAATTAATGCTGTAAATAAGCATGAGTGGGAAACATTTGAGACTAATTTGAATCAGATTCACAATGAGTTTATAATAAACCTTTCTAAAAAGTTTCCAAATCTAACTCGAAAGGATATTAAACTTTGTATCTATTTAAAAATGAACCTTTCGTCAAAAGAAATTGCTCCAATGATGAATATTTCATATCGAGGTGTAGAACTGCATCGCTACCGCCTTAGAAAGAAATTAAACCTTATTCAGGATGAAAATCTATCTAAATTTTTATTAATGATATAAAAAAGGTTTTATTTTTATAGATATTATATTATTTTAATCTTTTTTCTACGTAATTACAACTCATCATTACTACATCATAGTGATGTAGTCTGGTACTCATATATCAATCATAGTCGCTTTAAAACGTTGATCGTTTGCTCTGTTTTAATCTTATGATGTGGCTGTGTAGTAATTTCTTTATAGTTACTATAACGTTGTAATTATCTAATTTGGCTCCACTAACTTTAACAAACTATTAATACATGAGAAATTTTATTTTTAGCTTTTTAGCACTCATTCTACTCCCAGCTTATATGTCTGGTCAAGTAATAAAGGGAAAAGTATTAGATAAAGAGGGTTTGGGAATTCCAGGAGCAATAATTATCGCCCTTAATTCAAATACCAATACTGATACTGATTTTGACGGGAATTTTAGTATCAACGCTAAAAGCGGTGAGGGACTGAAAATTTCAATGATTGGTTTTGAAACTTTAACTGTAGGGGCTAAAAGTACGCCTATGGTTATAACAATGCAAGTTTCAAAGAGTATGCAATTGGATGAAATTGTAGTTATCGGTTATGGTAGCGCAAAAAAGAGAGATTTAACGGGCTCTATTGTTAAAATTGAAGGTAAAACTGTAGCAGATAAACCAAATGCTAATCCAGTTGCCTCTTTACAAGGTAAAGTTGCAGGTTTATCTGTGGTAAACTCAGGTAGACCGGGACAAGAACCAGACATCCGTATACGAGGGACTGTTAGTAGAAATCAAACTAAACCTTTATATGTTGTTGATGGAATTTTTAGTACTGATATAAGCTATATCAACTCTAATGATATCGAGTCTATTGAAATTCTTAAAGACCCTTCTTCTTTAGCCATTTTTGGGGTAAGAGGTGCAAATGGTGTTATTCTTGTTTCAACAAAGCAAGGTAAAGCAGGTAAAATGAGTATAAACTTCAACACTTCTACAGGGGTTAAAAGTATTGTAGGTACACCAAAAGTTGCTAATGCAGCGCTATTTAAGCAATTGTATGATGAGCAAAGAGTAAACGATGGTGCTCCTCCTTATGCTTATTATAATTTATTTAATAGTGATACAGATTGGATTAACCAAATAGAGAATAAAGGAGCGATAGTACAAAATACTAACCTAAGTATTCAAAGCGCTACTGACAATAATAAGTTAAGTTTAGGGTTTGGATTTTTAAAAGAAGAAGGTGTTATCCGCAATGAAAATTTACAAAAAATTACATTTAATGTAAATGACGAGGTTAAGGTTTCTGATAAATTAAAATTTGGAATAGGATTAAATGGAATAAAATCAAAACTACCTGTTGGTAATAACTTTGGTTCGGCATTAAATGCAACTCCTATTGTTAGTCCTTACAACGCAGATGGTGTTTATAATCAATTGCCAGTTCAAATTGGAGGTGCACAAATTGGAAATCCTTTGATTCCAGTTAATGAAGAATCTGATACAAATATTAATAATCAATATAGATTTGTAGGTAATGTTTATGGAGAATTAAAATTATTAAAGGACTTTACTTTTAGAATTGGATATTCAGGGGATATGGATATTAGAAAGGGAAGAAGTTATGTGCCATTAATTGATGTATTTGCTGCTGAAAGCAATCAAGTTACATCTTATTCTGGTAGAACTTTGACAAGTGTATCTCAATACAATACAACTGTCCAAAATTTTCAACAAGATTATTTATTAACATATAATAAAAAATTTGGAGATCATAGTTTAACATTTTTAGCTGGTTACAATTCTTTTCAAGAATATTTAGAAAGTATCAGTGGTTCTGTGAAGCAAAAGATAGGGGGCGAGCCGATACCAAATGATCCTAGATGGTGGTATTTAAATGTATTTCCTTATGGAGATCAAGCTACAAGGGTTTCAAATTCTGAGCAATGGGAAAGAGCAACTACTTCTACTTTATTTCGTGCCTTATATAATTACAAAGGAAAATATATCGTAAATGGATCTTTTAGAAGAGATTCTTCTTCTGAATTGCCTAAAGACACAAGAGATCAAAACTTCTGGTCTATAGGTGCTGCCTGGGAATTAGGAAAAGAAAAATTCATGGAGAACAGCGGTATTAACACTTTGAAAATTAAAGGTTCTTATGGAGAACTTGGAAATCAATATAATGCGGTTCATTATCCGTATTTACCTAATTATACTACCGGTGCATCAGCAGTATTTGGTTCTACTTTAGTACCTGCTTTTGTCTTGGCATATAGAAATACAGACAATTTAAAATGGGAAACGGTAACATCTTATGAAGGTGGTTTTGAATTAACTACTTTTAAAGATCGTTTAAGTTTTGATGCTACTTATTACAATAAAACTACCAAAGATTTATTGGTTTTTGTTACGCAAGGAAACGAAAATTTCTATACAAATGCTGGGGAAATTGAAAATAAAGGTTTTGAATTTTCTACATCTTGGGATGACAAGGTTTCAGACAAATTTTCTTATTCTATTAGCGGAAACTTAACTACGCTCAACAACAAAGTTAATTCAGTTTTCGAACCTGGATATGAAATCTTTTCAGGTCCAACTCGTACAAGTGCAGGTAATCCTATAGGTTCATTCTACGGATATGAAGTGGAGGGGATATACCAATCTTATGCTGATGTTTTATCTTCACCTGTTAGTACCTTAGGTAGTTATGGTCCTGGTGATTTTAAATATAAAGATGTTAACGGAGATGGAACAATTACTACTGATGACAGAAAGGTAATTGGAAATCCTACACCAGACTTTACTTATGGTTTTAGCACAAGCGTAAGCTATGATAAATTTTCATTAGCTATTGATTTACAAGGAGTATATGGAAATGAAGTATGGAGAAACTGGGGTAACGGCAGTACTTTTGCTCAATTTAACTATAGAGATGCAAGAGAAGACAGATGGACTGGAGCTGGAACGTCAAATTGGGAGCCTAGATTATCTGAAGCTTCAGGATATAACAAATTAAATTCTACTTATAATGTAGAAGACGGTAGTTATATCAGAATTAGAAATGTACAATTGGCCTATAACTTTAAACCGTTTAGTGCACAAAACATTACTTTTCAAAGTATGAAACTGTTCTTAAATGCTCAAAATTTACATACTTGGAAACACAATTCAGGTTTCACTCCTGAAGCAGGTGGATCTCCTATTGAGTTTAGTATTGATAACGGAGGATATCCTTTACCTGTAATAACAAGTATAGGTTTTAGTGCGACATTTTAATAAAATTAAAAATTTAAGATATGAAATATATTTCATTACGAATTAAGTATTCATTATTTGCAGTACTTATTTTAACATCCTTTTCTTCATGTACGGATTTAGATACTAAGCCTTTAGGGACAGCAGTAGATGGGGATTTAAGTGCTGGAGGATTCGAAGCTCAAGCATTTGGATTATATGGACAACTTCGAACTTCGGCAGTTTCAGACTGGACGAGATATTGGTTTCAATGTATTCGTTCCGATGATGCAGCCAAAGGAAGTTCTCCTACTGATCAAGCCGAACAAGCAAACTCGTTTGACAATTTTAATTATTCAAAAACATCTTTTTTTAACGGGAATAACTGGAATGACCACTACAAGGTAATTTATGCCTGTAATGATTTGATCGATGCAATTGAAAAATCAGGTTTGACTGATAATGGTACAATGGTTAATAAAGCAGAAGCTAAAGTCTTAAGAGCATTTTTGTATTTTGATTTAAGAAGGGATTATGGCGAAGTACCTTTGATTGAAAACAAAGTTGTAGTTCCTTCTGATGGGGTTAAAGCAAAATCTACTGTTGCGCAAGTTGATGCTTTCATCAAAGCGGATTTAGAGTTTGCTAGCCAAACGCTACCAGCGAGCTGGTTGTCTTTTCCAGGTAGAGCGACTAAAGGTTTTGCAAATGCTATGCTAGCAAAACTGTATTTATATCAAGGTAATTATGCAGCTTCTTTGGCAAAAAGTCAAGAAATCATAACTTCAGGAGTATATAATTTAGAACCATCATATAAGACATTATTCTCCATTGATGGTAATAACTCAAAAGAATCTGTTTTTGAAGTTCAGCAATTGGTTATTTCAACTGGACAAAGTTTTTCAAATAATTATTTTGTTTCGCAGGGAGTAAGAGGTTCAGGAGTTTGGGATTTAGGTTGGGGTTTTAATGTTCCTACTCCCGCTTTAGTTAATGCTTTTGAAGCTGGTGATCCTAGAAAAGGAGAAACTATTTTGACTTCAGGTCAAGATGATGGTGGTTATGGAAGTGGAACTTTACCAGCAGCTCCGCCATTAGATCAAATGTATTGGAATAAAAAAGCATATACCGAGGCTAGTGTAAGAGCAAAGTTAGGATTAAAACAAAATACTTGGGAAAACATCAAAATAATTAGATATGCTGATGTCCTTTTAATGGCTGCTGAGGCTGCAGTTCAAACAGGAAATGCTTCGGCAACTGGCTATTTGAATCAGGTGAGAGCAAGAGCAAGAGGTGGTGCAAATGTTCTTCCAAATGTGGTTGCAACTTTGGCAACTATCAAGCAAGAGAGAAGAGTTGAATTTGGGATGGAAAATGAACGCTTTTATGATTTAGTTCGTTGGGGTGACGCTCCAGCAGTATTGGGAGGTTTAGGATACCAACCTAAAAACGCTTTGTATCCAATTCCACAAACTGCTATCGATCAAGCACAAGGTGTTTTAATTCAAAACTCAAACTATTAATTTCAATTATAAAAAAAATAGTAATTATGAAAATACATATTCATTTTATTAAAAAAATCACTTTTGTAGTTGCGGCTGCAACGGTGCTGTTCAGCTGTCAAGAAATGGACAGGCCTGAATTAGGAAATTATCCTCAGGATGCTAATGCGGTAGGAGGACCTTTAAAATTTTATGTTCCCTTTGACGATACAACTATTGATCCGGTAAAATTTGCCGTTGATAATATTAGAGCAAAATTTCCAACTGATAATCCATTAACGGCTACAGAGGGTATCTCTGGTAAGGGTGTAAAAGGAGGAATTCCAAAAAAGTTCATTGCTTATCCTTCTGCTAATGATTTTGCTGTAACAGCATCAAGTATGACTGTTGCATTCTGGTCTAAACATGGAGTGCCAACTCAAACTGAATTTGCTTTTGCTTTAACAAGTGATAACTGGGCTAAAGCATCTATGTTCGGATTATTTGAGGGAAGCGCAACTAATGCTGTTGTTAAAATATTTGTAGACGAACAAGGTACAGGTGATCATTGGTTCGAATGGGTAGGTGTTCCAGGTACTGCGGTAATATTTGATAATCAATGGCATCATTTAGCTTTTGTTTATGACCAAGCCACTTCTGTTATGACTTTTTATATTGATGGTGTTGTAAAGGGAACAAATACTTGGGCTAATCACGGGCCGATTAAATTTAATGCTGCAAAAATTAATGGCTTTAGATTAGGTGGTTCTGGAAACCCAGACGAAGGCTGGATGAACTCATGGAGTGGATCTCTAGATAATTTTAGATTATACAATACTCCACTTAGCAGTGCTGAGGTAACTACTTTATTGACTGAAAAAAAATAATGCATATAAGCTTGTTTTAGTTCATGCTACAACAAGCTTTTTTTATAGGATCAATAGATTTGCTTATACTTTATATAAAATATATTTCTAAATAATATATGTTTAATACTTTCCTGAAATTGCAATATTTGTATTGTGATTAGGGGGTATTTGGCTTAATTTTTAAATTACAAAAATGAAAAACATTGCAGTATTACTACTAATTATATTTGCAGTAAGTTGTGATTCATCATCAAAAACGCAACAAGCAACATCAGATGATGTACCTGCTAATCCTAGTCCTATTATCGAGAAAATCTCTAATGACGTACTTATAGAATTGGTACAAAAGCAGACTTTTACCTATTTTTGGACTTATGCGCAATCCAATTCTGGAATGGCAAGAGAGCGTTATATTCCATCCAATCCTTCTTTTGAACAGAATATAGTTACTACTGGGGGATCAGGTTTTGGTTTAATGAGTTTAGTCTCAGGAATCTCTCGTGGATATATCACAAGAGAACAAGGAGTGCAAAGACTGAGTAAGATTGCTGATTTTTTAGAAAAGGCTGATCGCTTTCATGGTGCTTGGCCACATTGGATCGATGGAACAACAGGAAAAGTAATTCCTTTTGGTACTAAGGATAATGGAGGAGATCTAGTGGAAACCTCTTTTTTAGTGGCAGGGATGATAACAGTTAGAGAATACCTTAAAGATGGAACTACAGAAGAAAAGGCAGTAGGTCAAAAATTTGATCAATTATGGAAAGGTGTGGACTGGCAATGGTATACTAATAATCAAAATAAATTATATTGGCATTGGTCGCCTACTTACGATTGGCAAATGAATTTTCCATTAGAAGGTTATAATGAATGCTTAATTACTTATGTATTGGCCGCATCCTCACCTACACATACCATAGATGCAAAAGCCTACCATGAAGGATGGGCAAGAAATGGTGGGATAATATCTTCTGATAAAAAGTATGATTTACCTCTAATTTTAAAGCATAATGGTGCTCAGGAATATGGAGGGCCTTTATTCTGGGCGCATTATTCCTATCTAGGTTTGGATCCGAATCAGTTAACTGATCAATATGCTAATTATTGGGATCTAAATTTAAATCAAACTAAAATCAATTATTTGCATTGTATAGAAAATCCGTTTGGTTACAAAGGATACGGTGCTAATTATTGGGGATTGACAGCTTCTTATTCTAGAAACAACGACGGAAGTGTAGGGTATGATGCACATATGCCAAGTAATGATAAAGGAGTTATTTCTCCAACAGCAGCAGTTAGCTCAATAGTATATACTCCGGCAGAATCAATAGCGCTTATGAGAAATCTATATGAGAATTATAAGTCGGATGTTTGGGGTGTTGCAGGTTTTTACGATGCACATAGTATACATGATAATTGGATAGCTCAGCGGTATTTAGCTATCGATCAAGGTCCAGAAGTCGTTATGCTAGAAAACTACCGCACAGGATTGCTATGGAAATTATTTATGAATGCTCCAGAAGTAAAACAAGGACTAATAAAGCTTGGATTTCATTCTGGTAAATATGGATTTTAGAAAAGGTTATACATTAAATATAAAAATTTTAGATATGAAAAAAACTATTCTTTTTCTGTTTTTAATAATAACAGTATGCTCTAATGCTCAAAAGGAGATTAACGGGAAAATTAAAACAGAAATCGTTACTACCCACGAACTAAATTATGCATTGCATTTGCCTGTAAATACAAAAGAGAAGAAGCCTCTGATTATTTTTCTACATGGTTCTGGAGAAAAAGGAGCTGATATTGAATTAGTGAAAATGCATGGTCCTTTTAAATATTTGAAGTCAAATTCATTAGACGCTTATGTTTTGGCTCCGCAATGTCCAGATAATGAATATTGGGACTCTGAAGTATTGTACCAATTGATTTTAAAAATTCAAAAAGAGAATAATATTGACCCCAACAGAATTTATCTAACAGGATTAAGTATGGGAGGCTGGGGAGCATGGAATTTAGCTTTTGCGCACCCTGAAATGTTTGCTGCTTTAGTACCTATTGCAGGGTTTGTAGATCGTGTTCCTATGATTGAAAACTGTAAAATAGCATCTATTCCCATTAGAATTTTTCATGGTTTAGTAGATGATGTTGTGGATGTTAATTATTCGATTGCTATTTACAAAAAACTGAAACCTTGCAATAGTAATATTGAACTGACCATTTTTGACGATGCAAATCATGATAGTTGGACACGAGTATATGATAACAAAGAAATTTACGATTGGATGTTCCAACAAACAAAAAAATAACAAAATGAATAACAAATTAATTATAGCGTTTTTATGCTTTTCTCTATTTGGCTACAGCCAAAAAAAAGCGTCAAAAAAAGTAGTTGAAATTAAACCAAAAGCAGAGTTTGTAGCTGATTTAATTGCAAAGATGACTTTGGATGAAAAAATTGGACAATTAAATTTACCTACATCAGGAGATATCACCACAGGAGCTGCTAACAGCTCTAATGTGGCTAAAAACATAGAAGAAGGTAAAGTAGGCGGTTTATTTAATATTAAGTCGGCACAAAAGATTAGAGAAGTTCAAAAAGTGGCTGTTGAAAAAAGTCGATTGAAAATTCCATTGCTTTTTGGCATGGATGTCATTCACGGTTATGAAACTACCTTTCCTATTCCGCTAGGATTATCATGTACCTGGGACATGAAATTAATCGAGCGCAGTGCACAAATTGCAGCTCAAGAAGCTAGTGCTGACGGAATCAACTGGACATTTTCGCCAATGGTTGATATTTCTCGTGACCCACGTTGGGGAAGAGTTTCTGAAGGATCTGGTGAAGATGCTTATTTAGGTAGCCAAATTGCAAAAGCAATGGTCAACGGTTACCAACAAGATGATCTTTCTAAAAACAATTCTATTTTATCCTGTGTAAAACATTTTGCTTTATATGGCGCATCAGAAGCGGGACGGGATTATAATACCGTTGATATGAGTAGAATTAAAATGTATAATGATTATTTTCCCCCTTATAAAGCAGCGGTTGACGCCGGTGCTGGTTCTGTGATGGCTTCGTTTAATGAAGTTGACGGAATTCCTGCTACTGGAAATAAATGGTTAATGACTGATGTATTAAGAAAAGAATGGGGCTTTAAAGGCTTTGTTGTGACGGATTACACTGGTATTCCTGAAATGATGGCACACGGAGTGGGCGATTTACAAACTGTATCCGCGCTAGCGCTAAATGCCGGAATTGAAATGGATATGGTAGGAGAAGGTTTCTTGACTACGTTAAAGAAATCTTTGGCAGAAAATAAAGTGACTATAGAGCAAATCGATAATGCGGTTCGTCTTATTTTAAATGCCAAATATGATCTTGGACTTTTTCAAGATCCTTACAAATACTGTGATGTAAAAAGAGCTAAAACTGAAATTTTTACTAGCTCCAATAGATTAGAAGCTAGAAATATAGCTGCTCAATCGTTGGTCTTACTTAAAAACGAAAAACAACTATTGCCATTAAAAAAATCAGGAACTATTGCAGTAATCGGCCCATTGGCTGATGCCAAAGAAAATATGGCAGGTACTTGGAGTGTGGCTACAAACATGGATAAATCCATATCACTTATAGCAGGAATTAAAGAAGTGGCGGCTAATGCAAATGTGCTGTACGCCAAAGGAAGTAATCTAGATTATTATGCTGCTTTTGAAGAAAAAGCTACTATGTTTGGAAAAACACTACATAGGGACGGCAGAACTAAAGAGGTACTGTTGGCTGAAGCTTTAAAAATCGCAAATCAATCTGATATTATCGTCGCAGCCCTAGGAGAATCAGCTGAAATGAGTGGAGAGAGTAGTAGCAGAACGAACCTTGAAATTCCACAAGCACAAAAAGATTTATTGCAAGAATTATTAAAAACAGGAAAACCTGTAGTATTAGTTTTATTTACGGGACGTCCTTTGGTTCTAGTACAGGAAAATGAAACTGTACCTGCAATTTTGAATACATGGTTCGCGGGAAGTGAAGCAGGAAGCGCAATTGCGGATGTTTTATTTGGTGATGAAAACCCTTCTGGAAAATTAACGGCTACTTTTCCAAGAAGTGTAGGGCAGGTGCCTATTTACTACAGTCATAAAAATACTGGAAGACCAATAGGTAATAAAGAAGGAAAATTTGAAAAATTCAAATCGAATTATATTGACGAAAGAAACGAGCCTTTATACCCTTTTGGTTTTGGATTAAGTTACACCACATTCGATTATTCAAATTTGAAAATTTCTTCTGAGAAGATAAATTTCAATGAGAAGATCAATGTTAGTGTTGAAGTTTCGAATACTGGAAATTATGAAGGAAAAGAAGTAGTTCAACTGTATTTAAGAGATGTAGTTGGTTCAGTAACTAGACCCGTAAAAGAATTAAAAGGCTTTCAAAAAATAGCCCTTAAAAGAGGAGAGAAACAAACAGTGACATTTGAAATTTCATCTGAAGATTTGAAATTTTATAACTCTGATTTGGAATTTGTTGCTGAAACGGGAAAATTTGAAGCTTTTATTGGCGGAAGCTCAGACACAGAAAATAAAGTTGGTTTTGAGTTAAATAAATAGTTTGGTTTTGTTTTAACTTGGTGTGCCCTTCGGTTTAATTACCGAAGGGTTTTTTTAAAAGGAATATCTAATTATGTAATGGTGGCTAGTTGTTAAATATGGTTTTACTATTTTAGCCCTACTAAAAACAAAAAAACAAAAATATGAAACATTTTTTATCAGGTATTCTGTTTTTCACTCTGAGCTTACTTCAAGCACAAAGTGTGGCATCACCATCAAAAAAAATCACTTTAGATTTTAAACTTACAGCAAAAGGACAACCAACTTATACTGTAAGCTATAAAAATAAGGATGTGGTGCAAGAAAGCGCAATGGGTATCAAACTGAAAGAAAAGCCTGCTCTGGATGCAAACTTCACTATCCTAGGGACAAAAAATGCCACTTTCAATGAGTCTTGGAAACCTGTTTTAGGAGAACAGTCTTCAATTGTAAATCATTATAATGAATTAACAGTTTCGCTTATTCAAAACGAAACAAATGTAAAAATGAATGTCATTTTTAGAATTTTTGACGAGGGAATTGCTTTTAGATATGATTTTCCAAAGCAAACAGAGTTAAATTATTTTATTATTTCTGATGAGGTTACGCAATTCAATTTGACTGAAAACTATAAAACCTTTTGGATTCCAGGAGATTTTGATAGTAATGAATATGAGTACAATGAAACAAAGTTATCAGAAATTGATAATTCTAAAATTGATATGAATAATGGTATTGGCGTAAAATCAATTCCCGGAAAACATATCGTTCAATCTCCATTGATGATGAAATCGGATGCTGGATTATATGTTAATATTTTTGAAGCAGCAGTAGTTAATTACCCAGTAATGCACCTTAATGTAGATGTTAACAAGTACAAATTAACAGCTCAATTGGTTCCTAATGCCATCGGTGACAAAGCGTATTTACAAACTCCCTGCGTATCTCCTTGGAGAACAATTATGATTAGTGATGATGCAAGAGATATTGTTAGTTCTAAAATGATTTTGAATTTAAATGAACCGTCAAAAATTGAAGATACATCTTGGATTAAACCGATGAAGTATGTTGGAATCTGGTGGGAAATGCATGTAGGGAAATCAACATGGGATTATGCAGGCTCTCAAAACGCTACTAATTTTGCAGATGCTCCTAAGGCTTCAGGAAAACACGGTGCTACTACAGAGAACACAAAAAGATACATTGATTTTGCAGCTAAAAATGGTTTTGATGGTGTATTGGTAGAAGGATGGAATGTAGGTTGGGAAGATTGGAACGGAAACTGGAAGGAAGAGGTTTTTGATTTCACAACACCTTACCCTGATTTTGATATCGCTGCCATTTCGGCTTATGCGAAATCAAAAAATGTGAAAATGATCATGCATCATGAAACCTCGGGCTCTGTAGCTAATTATGAGCGCCATTTGGATCGCGCTTTCGAGAACATGGTTAAATATGATTATCCCGCTGTAAAAACAGGCTATGTGGGTAAAATTATTCCACGAGGAGAATTTCATGACGGCCAAACGATGGTCAATCATTTTAATTTTGTTGCCAGACGTGCGGCCGATTATAAATTAATGGTGAATTCACATGAGTCTTCACGCCCAACAGGTTACGGAAGAACGTATCCAAATTATGTTGCTGCCGAGGCCGCCCGTGGTAATGAGTTTAATGCATGGAGTGTGGGAAATCCGCCAATGCATGAGACTATTTTACCATTCACAAGACTTCTTGGAGGACCAATGGATTATACACCGGGTATTTTTGAAATCAAAATGAGTTATTATGATAAAAGTAAAACCGAGCAGGTTCACACGACTTTAGCCAAACAATTAGCCTTATACGTAACCATGTATTCTCCAATTCAAATGGCAGCTGATTTACTTGAAAATTATGAAAAATATCCAGATGCTTTTCAGTTTATAAAAGACGTAGCTGTAGATTGGGATGAAAGTAAATATCTTCAAGCTGAACCGGGTGATTATTTAACAGTAGTTAGAAAAGCCAAAGGTTCAGAATCTTGGTTCCTAGGAGCAATTACCGATGAAAACGCAAGAGAATCTGAAATCAAATTGGATTTCTTGACTAAAGGACAAAAGTATAAAGCCATCATCTATGAAGATGCAAAAAATGCCGATTGGAAAACAAATCCTATCGCTTATAAAATAAGAACAGTAACAGTAACTAGTAAATCAAAAATCAATTTGAATTTAGCTCCAGGAGGAGGAACAGCGATTAGTTTCGAACTAATGAATTAAAATAGGGATCTCCTGCAAGTGTTATAAATTCATTTCACAATTTTATGGGTTGGGTATAATTATTTTTTAATAGTTATACCCAACTTGTTTTTTAATACATTTGAATTCTAAATGATAATAAAAAATTTAATGAAAAAGTCAATAGTCTCTGTTGTTTTGGTTCTAAATAGTTTTTTTCTTTTTGCACAAACGAATGAAGAAAAAATGATCAAGGAAATTTATAAATCCTCGTTAACCAATTCTAAATGTTATTCTTGGTTGGATCATCTATCCAATCAAATTGGTTCTCGTTTGTCGGGTTCTGCTAGTGCTGAAAAAGCGGTGCAATATACCAGGGCGCAAATGGAAACGTTAGGTTTTGATCGGGTTTATCTTCAAGAAGTGATGGTCCCTAAATGGATGAGAGGCGAAAAAGAAACTGCCTATATTCTTGACAATAAAAGTAAAACGAATGTGCCTATCTGCGCGTTAGGAGGTTCGATTGCCACTTCAAAAAGCGGACTTATCGCTGAAGTGATAGAAGTGCAAAGTTTGGAAGAATTAGCAGCCTTAGGAACGGATAAAATTAAAGGTAAAATAGTGTTTTATAACCGTCCAATGGATAATGAACAAATAGAGTCATTTCATGCTTATTCCGGTGCTGTGGATCAAAGATATGATGGGGCCAAAGAAGCATCAAAGTTTGGAGCGGTGGGTACAATCGTGCGTTCCATGAACTTGAGACTGGATGACTTTCCTCATACGGGTGCTCAGAGTTACGGTGATATTCCAAAATCGCAATACATTCCAACGGCTGCGATTAGTACAAACGGAGCTGAATTACTATCTAAAAAGCTAAAAAGCAACTCCAAATTGAAATTCTATTTCAAACAATCCTGCGAGCAATTTGATGATGTATTGTCTCATAATGTGGTGGGAGAAATCAAAGGAACGGAACATCCTGACAAGATAATGGTTGTAGGTGGACATTTAGACTCTTGGGATCTAGCTGATGGTTCCCATGATGATGGAGCAGGAGTAGTCCAAAGCATGGAGGTAGTAAACATCTTTAAAAATCTTGGATATAAACCCAAAAATACGATTCGCGTTGTTCTTTTTATGAATGAAGAAAATGGACTTAGAGGCGGTAAAAAATATGAGGAGCTTTCTTTAGCAAATAATGAGAATCATATATTCGCCCTAGAAAGTGACTCAGGTGGTTTCAGTCCAAGGGGATTTTCTTTAGAATGTGATGATGCTCAATTTGATAAAATAGCAAGCTTTACAAAGGTATTTGAGCCTTATTTAATTCATAGTTTTGTAAAAGGACATAGTGGTTCAGATATTGGGCCGTTAACTTCTAAAAACATTGTAAAAGCAGGTTTAAAGCCAGATTCACAGCGCTATTTTGATTACCATCACGCTGCAAACGATAAATTTGATGCGGTGGATAAAAGAGAATTAGAACTTGGAGCTGCTACTATGGCTTCTTTGATGTATCTAATCGATCAAAATGGAATAGACACAAAACAGTAATATTTTTTTAAAACTGTTCAGTTCTGAAAAAACCACAAGTATATTCTTGTGGTTTTTTTATTTAATCCAAAGCGAGTATTTATCCGGCTTTGTAAATCATATTATCACTTTGTTTTTTGAGGTTCGCCATCTCCCAATAACAGGGATAATGTTTTTAAACTTTCCGTTCGATCGGCAATTAGCTTGGCTATGCTGGCAAAGGGAATGAAAAGGATCATTCCGGCCGCGCCCCATAATATTCCGCCTGCCGTAATCATGATGATGATTACGAGTGTGTTAATTTTTAGACGACTTCCTACCGCAAAAGGGAATATCACATAGGCTTCAAGAATTTGAACTATGGAAAAAACAATAATAACGCCCAAAGGGTACCAAATTGAATTGAATGTAATCCAGGAAATAGCTATAGGTAAGAGAGAGGAAATCAAGATTCCGATATAAGGGATGAAAGTGAGAATGGATGCAATAAATCCAAACAGAACAGGATGAGGAATGCCAACGATTGCGAGGCCAACACTGTTTAATATACCGACGATTAGGTAAACCAGTAGCATTCCTTTTATGAAATTATAATAAGCATGTATAGTTTCGGTCAGAATTTCTTTTATGGTTTCTTTTCTTTCAGCTGGAAAAATCTGGTAAAGAACGTTAGCAAGTATTTGACGATGATAGAGTATGAGAGCCGAAAAAACGGGAATTATCAAGAGGTAAAAAAAGATTTGTGAAAATGAATATGCGGCATTCCGCAAAAAGGAAAGAGCCTGTGAGCCAGAGTTATTAATAGAGTTTTTAAAAAATTCAAGTTGTTCTTCCATGCTGATTTCAAACCGCTGTGCAATATAGACACTGATTTGATTTAATGTTTCCAGAAGTTTTTTTCTGAATGGTTCCCATTCATGGGAGAACTGGTTTATTTGCATAAAAAGTAAATAAAAAAGGGTGACTGCAAAAACTAGTATAAAAGAAAGGGAAATTAAAATGGCTAAAGTTTTACTTACTCCCTTTTTTTCCATCCATTTACAAACGGGAAACAGAATGAAACTGATTAACAATGAAAAACTGAGAGGGATAAAAAGCGTTTTTCCAAAGTAAAGCACGAAACAAATAAGTACAAAAAATTGAAGTATTTGAAGCGCTGAATATTCAGCGTTTGGGTAAATTGGATTTGTTCTTTTCGAAATTTGTTTCATAAGAGTTTTGAACTTTAACGGTTAAATACTTCTGTTGCAACGCTTCTTTAATTCGCAAAAAAACTCAATGTTAGCCTAAACGACTCTTTTTATTTCAGGCTCTAAATGTTATGATAAATTCGGCACCTTCATTTATTTTACTCTCGACTCTGATGTGGCCGCCAAGATTGGTGACATGATTGTAAACTAAATAAAGACCAATGCCAGTACTATCCACATTAGTGTGGAATTTTTCATACAGCCCAAAAATCTTATTTTTTACCTTATCCATATCAAAACCTAACCCCTCATCAGAAAAAATTAACTGTTTCACCCCATTGACTTCTTTAGATTGGATATTAATAATGGGCACATGATGTGGTTTTGAATATTTAATAGAGTTGGTTAATAAATTCAAAAAAATACTTTTAATATACGCTTTGTTAAAAGTAACATTCTCAAAGCCTGAAAAGTCAATATTTATAATTGCTTTTGAATCATGTACCAGAGAATTTATGGAGGCGAGTACTTCATTAAGAGATTCACTTAAGTTTACTTCTTCGATTTGGGTATTTATATTCTCATTTTCAACCAATTCATCTATCGAATCGTTTAAAGTTTGTTTTAAATTTTCACTTGTTAATTTAAGAATGTTAATTAATTCCAATGTTTCCGGATCGTTGATTTTAGAAATATCGATAAGGCTAAAAACGGAAAGCATGTTATTAATAGGAGACTTTAAATCATGGGATGTTTTGTGTGATCGAACGGTAAGTTCCTTATTAATTTGGGTAAGATTAGCAAGAAGTAAATTTCTTTCTTGTTCGACTCTTTTTTTATGTGTGATATTCTTAGCAATTGCATAAATTAAATGTTCAGACTCGATAGGCATTGATGTCCAAGACAACCAAACTATCTCTCCGCTTTTAGTTAAATATCGATTTTCGAAATTTAAAAGCGGCTTGTTTTTATACACCTGCTCTCTGGTTTCGATAGTAATTTTAAGGTCTGGTTCGTAAACAAAACTACTTATTGGGTTAGCATACAATTCCTCATCTGAATAGCCTAATAATTTTGAAACAGCGGGATTTATCCTCTTGAAATACCCATCAAATCCTGCAATACAAATAAAATCGGCTGAGATATTAAAAAAATTATCGAAGTGATATACTTCCCCTAAATCAGGATTTGTTTTTTTTATAGTCTTCATTTACTTTGTATTATATTAAAACGGAATATGTTTTCGAATTTAAGATTAAATTTTGTTTTTTTCTAAAATTATGTTTGAAAATTTTAATTTAAGTAGGATGGGTTTGAGGATTTGTTCAAAATAAAAGAACCACGCAATGCGTGGCTCTTTTATTTATCTTCAAAAGGGCTAGATTTAAAATGAATTTACCGTTTTTCTGATGGCCACAAGTTTGGTCATTAAAGCTTCAAAATAGTCCAAATGCAACATATTTGCACCATCGCTTTTTGCATTAGCGGGATCAAAATGAGTTTCGATAAAAATTCCATCAACACCTACGGCAATTCCTGCTTTGGCAATGGTTTCAATCATATCTGGTCTTCCACCTGTTACACCTGCAGTTTGGTTGGGTTGTTGCAAAGAATGTGTTACATCAAGTACTGTCGTCGCATATTGTTGCATAGTAGGAATTCCTCTGAAATCAACAATCATATCTTGATATCCAAACATGGTTCCACGATCCGTAACCATTACATTTTCATTGCTACAGTCCAAAACCTTTTGTACTGCATGCTTCATGCTTTCTGGACTCATAAATTGTCCTTTTTTCAAGTTAACTACTTTTCCAGTATTGGCCGCAGCCACTACTAAATCAGTTTGACGTACCAAGAAAGCTGGAATTTGCAATATGTCCACATATTGGGCAGCTAAATCAGCATCCTCATTAGTGTGTATATCAGTAACGGTAGGGACATTAAAAGTTTCAGATACTTTTCTCAGTATTTTAAGCGCTTTTTCATCTCCAATTCCTGAGAAACTATCAATTCTTGATCGATTTGCTTTCTTAAAAGAACCCTTAAAAACGAAAGGTATTTGTAATTTATCGGTGATTCCTATCAGTTTCTCAGCAATTCGCATTGCCATTTCTTCACCTTCAATGGCGCAAGGTCCAGCAAGCAAAAAGAAATTGCCGCTATCAGTATACTTAATTTGTGGAATATCTTGTATGTTCATAGTTGTATTATTTAAAGCTGCAAAGGTAGTTATGATTTGCGATTTACGGTTTACAATTTATATTTTTTATAGCTAAGAACAGTATGAACAGGAGCTAATTCCTGCTATCCGCTTTAATCTTCTTGTTTTTAAAGAAAAAACAAGAAGGATTTCGCTGCTATCAGGGCTAGGGGACTGTGCTTTTAATTAATTTTCTTTAAACTAAAACCAACGGGCACTTTTAGAAAGCCCTTTTCATAGATATTCATATACAATAAGATAGGCTTTTTAATGCCATCCCATTTCACTTCATAAACATCTAAGAATCCAGCTCCCATTTCACTTCTCTTTGTAGGAAACGGGCAGCAGCTTTCTATCTTGACAAAGGTTATTTTTTGTCCTTTAGGCCCTGCCAAAGCATTTAAAAAACGTTCTTGATTGACTGTCTCATTCCTCGTGCTGTAATAGAAAACATTGATAGGATAATCCTTGTCATATCCATATTTTGGATCCTTACTATATTCTGTAAGGACAAAAGTATTGTTTTTACTAAGCTGTGGAAGCGGTGCATTGTCATCAATATTTTTTATAGTCGACTTGGTACTAATACAAGAAGTAAATAAGAATATTGAAGCAATAAAAAGCATTGTTTTTTTCATGTAATTGGTATAAGTTGGTGTGCGAGTCTAATTTTTTATTACTACAAATATAATCAGAACTAGGAAGGCTATCGCAGCTGTCATCAATATTTGTTATTGGTTTGTTCTATTTTTAAAATAGAGAATCCTTACTTTTGCCAAAATTAAAATTAAATATGGAGATTATTTTTCAAACATGGCCTTGGTATGTATCCGGTTTTTTGATTGGAATGATTATGCTTTGTCTAATCTATTTCGGTAAAACTTTTGGGATGTCATCAAACTTGCGTTCCATGTGTTCGATAATGGGAGCGGGTAAGCGTACTGCTTTTTTTGACTTTGACTGGAAAGAACAACGATGGAATTTAGTTGTTGTCGTAGGTGCTATGTTAGGTGGTTTTGTGGCGGTTCATTTTATGAGTAGTCCTTCAAATGTTGACATAAACCCAAAAACTATTGCACAATTAGCGCAGTTGGGAATTGATGCACCAAACGGAAAATTGGTTCCTGATGCGCTTTTTGGCACTCCTGTTTTTCAATCTCCTAAAGGTATACTTATACTTCTGATAGGTGGTATTCTAATTGGTTTTGGTACACGTTACGCCGGTGGATGTACATCGGGACACGCTATCTCTGGATTGAGTAATTTACAAGTCCCTTCTTTAAAAGCGGTAATTGGCTTTTTTATAGGTGGTTTGATTATGGCTTATTTTATATTCCCTTTAATTTTTTAGAAAATGAAAATATTAAAATATTTATTAGTTGGTTTTGTTTTCGGAATTGTATTAACAAAGTCAGAAGCAGTTTCTTGGTATCGAATTTATGAAATGTTCCAGTTTCAATCTTTTCATATGTATGGAATAATAATGGTAGCAATAGGTACAGGAATAATTGGAATCCAAATTATAAAAAGAAGAAAAGTAAAAGACATTAAAGGACTGTCTATTGAGATCGCAGATAAAGAATCGGGATCGATTCGCTACTGGGTTGGAGGGATCTTTTTCGGACTAGGCTGGGCTCTTGTGGGTTCTTGTCCAGGACCAATATTTATTTTGCTTGGAGCTGGTTTCTGGAGTATTCTGATTGTTCTTTTTGGAGCTTTATTAGGCACTTATATATATGGAGTGTTCAAAGACAAATTGCCTCATTAACACTATCTTTTTCATCATTTAAAATAGCATTTCTTAAAAAAGAGGATGCTATTTTTTTTGATTTAATTTTAAAATCCCTACTACAATTAAGTATTGAGCAATTAAATAAGTGACCATAATTAGAAAAGAACTCATTACAATAGAGGAGTAAAACTTATTGAAAGCCAAAATACTATCAGAACTAACAAAAGCAATCGCGCCTATCAAAATATACCAACTTCCCGACTTTTCCCAGTTTAAAAAACCTTTTAGGGCAAATAAAAGCATGGTTGAAATGACTAAGGCATAAACAAAAACAGGCAGCGTTAAATCTCCCAACGTTGGTAAAAGAATAGAAATCATAACAAATAAATACACGATTATAACAGTAACACCAATCCAGAAGACAGCCTTGTTTTTTCGATTTTTGTATTTTAACTGTTTATTAAAAAGTAATATATAGACAATATGCGATATTAAAAAGGCAATCAGACCCACTATGAAAAAAAGTTCGTCTCGATCTGCAAAAAGGAGAATAATGTCTCCAATCCATGAAAAAGTTAAGGCTGTCAAAAGGAATTTTTTTGATGGAAAACTGCCGCTAAAAAATACTGCTAACAGTAGAAAAGGGATTAAAAATGGCTTTAGGAACCAAGCAATCTCTTCCTGACCTAAAAGTATAATTAGAAGGTAAAATAAGCTTATACCCAGATAGCTCTTTAATAGCAGTTCGTTTTTCATATTTTGGTTATGAATTAATAAGTATTCCTTTTTTTACTCTGAACTCAAAAAACACAAAATAAAAGTTCATGGCTAGTGAAATAAACAAATAACCGATAATCAAATAATTGACAATTGGGAAATGTGAATTAAGACCAAACCAATCTCCAAAATAGGCAAGTACACTAATAGCGGTCAAAAAGCGGAAGCTTTCCCAATAGATTGAATATTTACTTTTATCCATTAACTCCGTATAACTGTAAATAGTTAAAAAGATAAATAAGCCATAAATAAAAATATTAGGTAAACCGATATTGCCTATGTTATTGAATAAAAAAGCAACAATAACTAAAGTAATCAAAGCTTGCACCATCGACCAATATGTAAGGTTTAAAGAACTTTCGGAACCGTACTTTTCAAAGTTGTAGACATCGGTAATTTTATTTACAGGATATTTTTCTTCAAAATTTTCTGGACGCCATCCTGTTGGTTTGAACCAAATGGTCAATTTGTCTTTCCATTTTTCAGCGCGCCAAGCATCAGAGATCAATAGCGCAAGATGTTGAAAATTAATCTTTATAGGATTCCAGGTGCTAGCAGGTCTCGTTATACCAAATACAGGAGGCACTGTTTCTAGTTCTTCTTGAAAAGTGCCAAACCATTTATCCCAAAAAATAAATATCTGCCCATGGTTTTTATCAATATATTCGGCATTTATGGCATGATGCACACGATGATGTGACGGAGTGACTAGTATTTTCTCTAGAATCCCCATTTTCTTAATGTGTTTTGTATGGTACCAAAACTGGAGGAATAATTGAATTGGCAGTGTTATGATTATGACTTTGGCCGGAACACCTATTAGGGCAGCGGGAATCAATATAAAAGTAAAAAGATTTATGAAAGTTGATATGGACTGGCGCAGGGCGCAAGCAAGGTTAAACTCTTCACTGCTATGATGTACGGCATGTTTATTCCAGAAAAAATTAACTTGGTGTGCTATACGATGATTCCAATAGCCATAAAAATCGATAATGACGAAGGCCACAAGATAGGTAAGCACATCAGCTTCTAAAGTAAATAATCCTATTTTAGAGACCATCCAGTCATAAGAAATGAAGGTGATACTAAGCCCTAAAACGTCTTTTACAGCATTTGTAATACCGGAACTAACGCTTGATACGCCATCCATTAAGGGGACACTGTCTTCTCCTTTATATGACCCATAAATCTTTTCAATTATAATCAATACCAAAAAAAGCGGCATCGCTATAATTAATATTTTACCATATTCTTCCATAAAAAAAATATTCTAATTTATTCAAATATAGAATAAATTAGAATATTTTTTAAATTATCTTTAAAAAAATTCCTCTTAAACGAAATTATTCTTTTAATTTAAACAATTTCAGCACTTAGTCCCGCTTCAAGCAGTTGGCTGCATTGGCGTTTTAGTTTGTCAAGTGGACCCGTTTTTACCGTACATTTTCCATTGTAATGGACTATCAATGAACATTGCTCTGCTTGTTCAGGTGTATGATCACAAACACGCATTAAGGTATTTATGACGTGGTCAAAAGTATTAACATCATCATTATAAACTATAATTTCGTTATTTATTGATGTCACCTCTTTTAAACTGACCTTCTCTCTTGTTTTCTCTTTTGTACTCATCTTTAAATAATTTTGGGAGTTAAATAAAAATATAGTTTGACTTGTTTTTTATTATACAAAAAGTAAAATTTTGTAGGTTTTAAATACAGTATTATACTCTTTATAATTCTAATTTTTTTTGCTAAATTTATTCTGAAATGGAGCAGCTTTGCTAATCCAATTTTATTGTACTAATTTACGTATTTTAATGAAACCCAATTGTTTCTTTCGAACTTTTTAACATATTTCAAACCTTTTTCAGTGCAGGATGCATCAATGAAAGGGATGTCTTGTTCATAAAAACCACTTAAAAGTAACGTTCCTTTTGGATTCAAACAATCAACATAACTTTGCATGTCGTTCAATAAAATATTGCGGTTAATGTTTGCAATAATCAAGTCGTATTTTTTTCCTTTCAATAGTTCTGCATCGCCTTCATAAACAGTGATGTGATGGCAATCATTACGTTCTGCATTTTCTATTGAATTCAAATAACACCAATTGTCAATGTCAATGGCATCAATTGGTTGTGCACCTTTCATTTCGGCAAGAATTGCTAAAATTGCTGTTCCGCAACCCATATCAAGCGCTTTCATTCCAGTAACATCGGTTTCCAGTAAATGTTGAATCATCATATGTGTTGTCTCATGATGACCGGTTCCAAAACTCATTTTCGGTTCAATAAGAATGTCAAATTCCGCATCGGTTTTTGGATGAAAAGGAGCACGTACGTGACAATTTCCTTCTACATCTATTGGTTCAAAATTCTTTTCCCATTCTTCATTCCAGTTGACTTGGTCTATTTCTTCAAAAGTATAATCAATCTTAAACTCTTCTGATTGCAGAATATAGATATCCTCTAGAATCGTTTCATCCCATAAGTCTTTTTGAACAAAAGCAGATATACCCGTTGCAGTTTCAGTAAAACTTTCGAATGCTTTTTCGCCTAGTTCAGCAATCAATATTTCCGATCCTAGTTCTTTTGGCTCAATGTTAAAATGGTAACCAATATAAATATTTGACATATGTATTTTTTTTGCAAAGGTACTCTTTCTCTTTTATGGAATAATATAAAAATAAAAAAAGCGATAAAATGAATTATCGCTTTTTTCTAAACTAGTTTTTAATTTTAAATTGCGTTAACAATTGCTATGAAATCATCTGATTTTAATGCAGCTCCACCGATAAGACCTCCGTCTACATCTGGGTTAGAGAAGATTTCTTTAGCATTGTCTGGTTTTACACTACCGCCATAAAGAATAGAAACATCTTCAGCAATATCGCTTCCAAAAGCTTTACGAACTGTTTCTCTGATAAATTCATGCATTTCTTGTACTTGTTCCGGAGAAGCAGTTTCGCCTGTCCCAATAGCCCAAACTGGCTCATATGCCAGTACAATGTTATCCCAGTCTTTAGCTTCTATTTGAAATAAACCATCTCGCAATTGATTTTCAACAACATTAAAATGGTTTTTGGATTGACGGTCTTTCAACTCTTCACCAAAACAAAATATTACTGTCATATCATGTTCTAATGCAGTGTTTACTTTACTTGCAATCAATGCGTCAGTTTCGTGAAAGATAGCTCTTCGCTCTGAGTGTCCAAGGATCACTATGTCGACTCCAACACTTTTTAACATATCAGCAGATATTTCTCCTGTATAAGCACCACTTTCAGCTTGATGTACATTTTGAGCTGCTACATCAATATTAATAAATTCTAAATGGTCTACTGCTGAAGCCAAATTCACAAAAGTAGGTGCTACGATTACTTGCACGTCAGTTTCCGTTGGCATTTTTTCTATTAATTCGTTTAATAGATCCTCGGTTTGCTCTGCATTTTTATTCATTTTCCAGTTTCCAGCTACAATCTTCTTTCTCATTTCAGTAAGTGTTATGTTTAGTTATTCGTTTTTAGTTCTTTATTTTAATTTTTTTAAGGTCTTGTTGATTTTATCAAAATCAGTCTCTATTGCGCGGTACAAGGCAATTTTACCTGTTTTATCTACTATGATGTATCTTGGTATCCAATCTAGGTCGATCGAGTTTGCAAAGACTCCCTTCATTTGGTCATTAGCCATATAGTGGTCACCTTTAAGTTGGTGTTTATCGATTCCTATTTCCCATTTCTCAGCTGTTTTGTCCATCGAAATAAAGACAAAGTCAACATCAGGATTATTCGCTTGAAGTTCTTTTATTTTTGGCATAGCTTTTATACAATCTCCACACCACGAAGCCCAAACTTCAATTACGACTGTTTTTCCTTCATGCTTTTTTAAAACGTCTTGAAACGGAAGCTGACTTCCAGAAGTAGTCAATAATGTTTCTGACAATGCTTCTTTTGAAAAGCTAGTTTTTTGGGCATTGGTACAAGAAAATGTAGCGAATGCTATAAATAAAGCAAATATTTTTTTCATTTTTTATATTTTAAACAAAGTTAAACAAACAATTTGATTGAGGATTATAGATTTTTTTTTTTTGAATATACGGGATCATAATCACAAAAGGCCCTGTTTTAGTGATGAAATTGAAATTGAAATCGTTGTAGTTGGGTCTACATTGATCCTTATTTTCTTACTATTAATAATTTAATTTTTAAAACAAACAAAAAATATCCGTTTTTGGGACTATGAGAGTCTGATTTTCGGATCCAGATACGCGTAAATAATATCCACCAGAATGTTTATTACTACAAAAGTGGTCGAAATGATAAGTACGGAGCCCATAATGACAGGCAAGTCTAAGTTATTTAATGCTTCTACAATTTCTTTACCTAATCCATTCCATCCAAAAATAAATTCCACAAACACGGCTCCGGCAAGCATAGAGGCAAACCATCCAGAAATTGCGGTTACTACTGGATTTAATGAATTTTTTAAAGCATGCTTTCTGATGATTTTAAATTCAGATAAACCTTTAGCTCTGGCAGTACGAATATAATCTTGTCCGAAAGTCTCCAGCAAGGAATTTCGCATCAATTGAATTACAACAGCCAATGGACGTATTCCAAGCACAATTGCTGGTAAAATGATGTTTTTCCATTGGATGTAGCTTCCCTCGCCAAAATCATCCACCTCGTATAAACTACCCGTCATATTCAAGTGTGTGTATTTTTGCAATACAAAGCCAAAGAGCCAAGCAAATAAAATGGCACTAAAGAAAGAAGGGATACTCATTCCTAAAGTACTTATTAATGCAATTAACCGGTCAATCCATGTGTCTTTGTATAAAGCTGAAATGATACCGAAAATAACACCAAAAACAATGGCGATCACAATGGCAAAAAGGGCTAGTATAGCTGTGTTGGGTAACGTATTTCCAATAATATCAGATACTTTTTTACCGCTTTTCTGGAAGCTTTCCCTTAAATAGGGTGTCTTGATTACAAGTTCATTTTGCCCAATACTAAAAAGGGTAGCCGCATTGTATTTCCCCTCACTTAAATAGGTGTAATCTGATTCACTATTGCTATGAATAGAAATAGGTGAAAGGTCATTGAGATAGTATAAATATTGTGTCGAAATGGGTTTGTCAAAACCATACTTTTTCTTAATCAAAGCTAATTGTTCTGAATTTTCATTCTGATCTAACATCATTCTCGCAGGATCGCCTGGCAAAACATTAAACAAGAAAAATATTACCGTAATCACTCCGTATAGAGTAAGCAGTGCATAGCCAATTTTATTTAGAAAGTATTTTAGCATTTCTTTTTTAAGTCGAAAGTCGTCTGTCTTGTAATCATAAGTGTAAATTAAATCCTCTGATAATAATGTGTCGATTTACGACTATTTATAGGTCTAATTTTTTAATGTCATTGTAATGCACTTTCTGTTTAATTGTTCCTTTTTCAAGAACAACTATACTTGGATTTGCTCTTTCAATAGTTTTTAAAGTAGTTGCGTCACAAAAGTAGAAGTCGAAAGTAAGACCGTATTTTTTTCGTGCTTTGGCAATTAACTTCGTAGATGAAGCGGTCATTCCTATAACTTTATACCCTTTGGCTTTAGCTTCTTGCTTTAGCTTTTCCAATTTTAGCATTCCAGCTTCTTCTGCCGTAGCTAAATCGTAAGTTACAAACAGTAGTAGTTTCGGCTCTTGCAGTAATTCTTCTTTATAATCTGAATCTTCTTTTACCATTGTAAAATCATGGATAGGAGGAACATATCCTTCAGTAATTACTTTGTCTTTTCTATCCACAAAAGTAGCGCCTTCTGGAATTGCCATTAAGTCTTTTTCAGTAAATTCTGTATCAACTCCATTTACATTGTATATGAAAATCATTTCAACTACTGATTTTGGAGCACCTTCAGGAATCTCCATTCCTTTTTCGATGTTTGCACCTACTTTATAGGCTCTAAAGTCAATTATTGGCAAGTGATTCAGTACCCAAACTGCCATGAACATGCAAAGAATTATACTTGCATAGGTAATCATGTTTTGGACAGCATTTGCAAATAAAGGATTTACTAATTTTTTATTGATGAACAGAATAAGAATGAAAAATAATAAAATAATATCCTTTGTAAAGGATTGCCAAGGGGTAAGATGCAATGCATCGCCAAAACAACCACAGTCTTTAACTACATCAAAATAAGCAGAATAAAAGGTTAAAAATGTAAAAAAGCCAATCATTAATAATAAGCTCCAAATCGTGCATTTTGATTTGTAACCAATGAGTAGCATAACGCCCAATACCACTTCTACTATTACCAAAAATAAGGCAAGTCCTAAAGTTAATGGAACTAGAAAAGGCAGGTTGAAAACAGGTTCACTGAAATATTCATCCAGTTTATAAGAAAAACCTACTGGATCATTCAGTTTAATTAATCCTGAAATAATAAATAGTAAGCCAACGAATATTCTTGAAAATTGAGTAATTATATTTTTCATATTTTGTTTAATTTTATTTACCGAAACCCATTAAGATCAAAGCGAAAATAGCGTAATTGATCATATCTTGATAGTTAGCCTCGATGCCTTCAGAAACGATTGTTTTTCCTTTATTGTCTTCAATTTGTTTAACACGAAGTAGTTTTTGCAGAATTAGATCGGTTAGTGAACTCACTCGCATTTCGCGCCAAGCTTCTCCATAATCATGATTTTTATTTTCCATCAACTCTTTGGTAACTTTGATTTTGGAATCGTAAAATAGGGTAGCTTTTTCTACATCTAAATCTGGTTGGTCTGCTACTCCAAGTTCTAATTGGATTAAAGCCATAATAGAATAATTGATGATTCCAATGAATTCACCCGTTTCATCTTCGTTCACTTTACGAACTTCATTTTCCTGTAAGCTCCTGATTCTTTGTGCTTTTATGAATATTTGATCAGTTAATGAAGGCAATCTAAGTATGCGCCATGCACTTCCATAATCAGTCATTTTGTTGATAAAGAGCGAACGACAAATCGCAATTACCTGATCGTATTCTTGAGAAGTATTCTTCATTATTGATGTATATTTGTCTAAAAATTTTCTCAAAAATAGCATATTTTTTTTTGAATGTAGAATTTTGAAGCCCATAAAATTGTAAACAAATGACTATTAACTGCATAGGCCGACTGATAGACTTAGCAACTCCCAAAGTAATGGGAATTTTGAATGTAACCCCCAATTCATTTTTTGATGGTGGAAAGTATAGGCCCGGACCATCAGGAGAAAGTGAAATTCTTTCTCAAGTAGAAAAAATGCTACTTGATGGTGCTACATTTATTGATATTGGAGGATATTCGAGTAAACCCAATGCCGATTTCGTTAGCGAAGAGGAAGAACTTGACAGAATAGTTCCAGTGGTGCGGTCAATCCTCAAACACTACCCAGAAGCAGTACTTTCCATTGACACTTTTAGGAGCGCTGTGGCTGAAGCCTGTATTAAAAATGGTGCGGCAATGATCAATGATATTTCAGCAGGAATGTTAGACGAGAAGATGATGGAAGTGGTTGCGAAATTTAATGTGCCTTACATAATGATGCACATGCGCGGAACGCCGCAAACGATGCAAAATATGATTAATTACGACGATATCGTCAAAGAAATGCTTTTCTACTTTTCAGAGAGAATTCATAAAGCCAGAAGTTTGGGTATAAATGATTTGATAATCGATCCTGGATTTGGCTTTGCCAAAAACCTGGAACAAAATTATGAGGTATTTCAAAAATTGGAGTTATTCGAAATGCTAGAATTGCCTTTATTGGTAGGTGTTTCAAGAAAATCAATGATTACGAAATCTTTGGACATCAGTTCAGCTGAAGCTTTAAATGGGACAACGGTTTTAAATACAATTGCTTTGACTAAGGGAGCAAAAATAGTACGTGTTCACGATGTAAAAGAGGCTATGGAGTCTGTTACGTTGTTTAATAAAATAAATTTATAATGATGAAATATATAAGCCTGATTGTTCTTTTTCTTATAATGTCTTGTGGAAATAAGGAAGACATAGTATTACCAAAAGCTGATAGAACTATTGTTAGTAATATAGAAGATCATTCGCCAATCTATATTTTTTTTAGAACAAATGAGAAAGATACTTTGGCTGAAGTCAATAGGAAAAACAGCATCATTACTACCAATTGGATCTTCAATATAGACAAGCGTTTGCCTTTGCGAATTGTAATCCCTGAAGTGATGAAATTGCAAGATAAGAAGCGAAAAGAAAAGGCGCATAAAAACGAAAAAGCCGAGAATTATTATTCGTATGCTGATAGTATTGGTAAGAATATGGCTTTTATTCCTTTTACGAAAGTGTACTATAAATTAGAGAAGCCAATTGGAATCAGCATTTTTTTTAATAAAAAGAATGAAATTCTAGTAGATCATGTGATTGTGAAACAAGATGAGCTAGACAATTATCTTAAAAAAATGGCTGATAATTCAAATAGATACCAATTGTGTTTTGATGAAGAAATGTCATTTGATTCTTATGTGAAAAATATTATTTTCCTTCATTCAATCAAATTACAAACTACTGAAAATTTCATATTCTAAACTTGAAACTCTAAATAAAGAAAATCTGAAACTTTTTTTTACTGGTGATGGTAGGGTTCGTTTTTTAAAATAGTGAAACCGCGATACAACTGTTCGATAAAAAACAGACGCACCATTTGGTGAGAAAAGGTCATCAGTGAAAGTGAAATTTTTCCTTGTGCTTTGGCATAAACTGTATCCGAGAAGCCATATGGGCCTCCAATAACAAAAACTAAAGTCTTTACACCTGAATTCATTTTCTTTTGCAATTCCTCTGAAAATCCTACACTGGAGAAATTTTTCCCGTTTTCGTCCAATAAAATAAGTTGGTCTGTAGGTGTTAGTTTTGCCAAGATTAATTCACCCTCTTTCTCTTTTTGCTGGCTTTCAGATAAGTTTTTTACATTCTTAATATCTGGAATGATATCTAAATCAAACTTGATGTAAAAAGACAAACGTTTGGTGTAATCGTCAATTAAAGATTGTAATGCTTTATTATCGGTTTTGCCAATAGCGATAAGTTTGATGTTCATTCTGTTTTATTTTATTGGAAAATTAGCTTCAAAAGCATTGAATCGAAGATCAAGATCTTCTAATAATTGTTTTTTAACCGTCTCATCTTTTATAAAACTGTAATAGATACTGTTGTAAACGTATTGTTTGATGTTTGCATATGAAACGTTCTTGTATCGTTTGGCTAGTAAGACATATTGTTCCGTCATATTAGTTCTCAATATCCCCGCATCATCTGTGCTGATTACAATAGGGACACCAAATTCCTTGTACAATGAGAATGGATGACGGCTCTCTTTTACTTTTAAAATAAACTCATTGCTCACTAAGTTAATCTCGATTGCGATGCTGTTTTTTGCCATATAACGCAAGAGTTCATAAGGGTTTTCCTCATAGGCAAGATCTACTCCATGACCAATTCTGTATGCTCCCGCAGTATAAACCGCATCTCTAATGTGCCAAGTAAGATCTTCGGGTTGTACTAATCCTAAGGTAAGTTCGCCCGCATGCATAGAATATTTAACAGTAGGGTAGCGGCTATGGCAATAGTTAAACATGACCATTTGCAACCAATAATCTCTCATGGAGGTTTCGCCATCTTCCGGTGAAACGATATTAACACCTGCTATAAGGGGACTACTATCTGCAGAAATAAAAGCAACCACTAAGTTCTTGAATAAATCTACGGGTTCCATAAATCGCAACACAAAATTTTGGTATCGCATCGTAAAACGTGCATCGTCAATTTTTAGGTTGTTGTGGAGTTTGGCAACAAAATTAGTATTGAAGTCTTCCGCATAGGATGGAGCTCCTTTTTGAAGTAATGTACTATATAGGGAATCTAGAAGTTGGTTAATTCCATCTTCATCTTTGTTAACTGCCAATTGCCTCAATTTTTGATTATAATCCGTCAGCTCATCGACATTGATAGTGCTAGGTATTGTAGATAACTGCGTTTCTATATAACTTACATTTTCCTTAATGGCTCTATTTTTTAATTCTAGTAAGCCTTCTCCAAAGTGACCAACAATTGCAGGACTAAACTTATCAAAGGATTCGAAAAACAGCTTATCGGAAGGATAATCAACATTATTATAATCCTTAACGGACCATTTCTCCATTATTTGTTGTTTGTAATACGCTAATTTCCCCTGACTTTTTAATGTTGAAAATAATTCCCAATTCCCGTCTAAAGGTTTCTCCTTAAGGACTTGCATGGTTGCAGTATTCAGGTAGAAATCTTCATTTATTGCATCTTCCAAAATAGGCTCTGCATAAATAGATCCACTGTAATGGTGGTGTAAATCACCCCCTTTAGGCATTTGAGAAAAGAAAGCAGTTAGCTCAGCTTCGTTATTTCTAATTTTTTCAAAATAAGTATTAGCTGTTTGAGCGTAGCCAAGATTTAGTATAGCGGAAAAAAGAAGCGCAAAATATATTTTCATAGGTTGGGTTTAGTCGATAACTGTTTTTTTGTAGAAAGTGATTTTGGGTCAATCTTAATCCTTTAACTTTCAATTCACTCTAAAACGGTGGCAAAGATAATGGATTATAAGATTAAAAAAAATGGAGTTTTTATTATGGGTTATATTTTACGTAAAAATACCACAGCTATTGCCGCATTTTTACGTCTAATTCAGATTACATGCTTGACGATTTTACTGCTTATCTTGTATGGTACTTTTAAAGTTCACATTAAAAGAGGGAGCTCTATATTCCTTACCAAGATAATTTGCGGGAATTGTTGAAGTGTTTCCGTCTCTGGCAGCACGATAGTGTGGTGACATTATTTCAATACCTCTTTCGTTGCAAATATCCTGGATATTTTGGTGTAGCGTCGAGTAAATTACCGCTTGCTTGTTGGGCTCTTTTATGTAAGCATTAATTTCATAGGATACATAGAAATCATCCAAACTGGTTTGTAAGACAAATGGTTTTGGTTCCTGCAGAACTAAGTCTGTTTTTGAAGCTGCATCAATTAGTGCCTGATGCATATCCTTCCATGGCACATCATAGCCAATAGTTATTGTGGAATGGATAATCAGACCTTTTTCTGGTGCATCACTGCTGTAGTTTATAGTATGACTGCCCATAACTGTTGAGTTAGGAATGGAAATGATTTCGTTTTTAATGGTTCTGATTCGGGTTACCAATAATGATTTTTCGATAACATCACCTACCACATCACCAATTTTCACTCGATCACCAATTTTAAATAATCGCATATAAGTAAGAATTAAACCGGCAATAATATTAGATAGAGATCCTGCTGAACCAAAGGTGAATAGGAACCCTAGAAAAACGGACACTCCTTGAAATATAGGTGAATCGCTTCCGGGAAGATAAGGAAAAATCACCACTACCATAAATGCAAAAACAATAACCCGAATGATTTGGTATGTCGGGTTAGCCCAATCTGGATAAAAGCCGGATAACTCCAAATTTCCCTTTTCAATTTCATCTTTAAGGAATCGGATTGCCTTTAGCACATATCGGAAAACAAAGATGATAACCAGTATTGTAATGAGATTAGGTAAGTAATTCCAAAATCCAATTATAATTGCTTTCAGGGGATTTAAAATGTAACCAAAAAGTGTTCCTGCAAAATCCTTGGTCCATGGGAAAATTCCAAAAAGAATAGGTAGAGCAATATATACTAGTAGCAATATGAAAATCCATTTCAAAATTGTGTTTATATTAAGTAGCGCATTTACTTGTTGGCTGGAATCGAATAGAGTGAAATTTCTGATTTTTATTCCATGGATTCGTTTGCCTTCCTGATGTTTGATTTTAGAGGCCGTCCAAAGAAAAAACTTTCTTACATATTTGATTAATATACCCATGATGATTAGAACGAGCAAGGCTAACCCAATCTCTTTTGCCAGTGTTGTTAAGCTTGTTTCTTTTAGGTAGTTGTCTACTGCTTCGTCAATTAGTGTTTGGTATTTTTTGGCGAGCACTGATTTAGTAGAGTTGTTCCAGAGCGCATCATTTTCTGAAACACTCATAATAATGCTTTCGCCATAAACTAAATCAACTGTTGTTTCAGCCTCAGTAATTTTTAAAGAATCAGCTTTAAAGCTATAGTGGTCCGAAAGGGTTTTTATTCTAGTGCTAATTGCATCGGCTCTGTCTTTTGCTGAAAAGCTTCCCAATTTGCTGTATATAGTAAACAAAGTATCATTAAAAAAACCTGTTACAGGATAGCCTTTGGCGGTAAGCCGCATAGAATCAATTTGAGCCTTCTTTTCTGTCAAACGTTTGGATTCTTTCTCATTTAAAGATTGCAGTTGTTTTTGCAACTCTTCCTTTTTTAGGTTGTCGGTCGTTTTTAAAGACAGGAGTTGTGATTCAAGAGCTACTCTCTTAATAGAATCACTAATTCGCTGTCCTTCTATTACAGTTAGTTTTTTATTGAACGTTCGTATTAGCGAAGTGTTAACTGAATCATTTTGTTTATTGAGGCTATCGTCCTGTGAAAATGATACAGTCGAGAAAAGTAATAGAAACAAACTGATTGCTATCCCTTTTATCTCCCTTGAAAACAGTAGTCGGTTGCCGCGGCTCAGCAAAAAAAGACTTTTTTTATTTTGGGAAGTATTCTTATTTTCTTTCATCGATATATTCAGTTAGGGTGATTGGAACTAGAACTTTGATTTTATAATTGTTAGGTAAATAAAGATTCTTTTCTTAATACTTCCAGATCTATTTCATATTTCATTTCTAGTTTGGCCCTTGCAAAGGCTTCTTGAGAATGTAATAAAGAGGCTTTTTTCAAATCAATATTATCAATTATTGAAATGGAGCTGAAGGCTTTTTGAAGACGAATCATTACCTCAATGTTTCCAGCACCGTCTCTAGAAATAGGTCTAAAGGCATCTATAAATAAATCATCAATACTAATCTCGGGTACTGCAATCCGATCGTAAATATCTCTATCAGGATCTTTATCTGCAGAGGTTTTATCCCATAATGAAAACAAACGAACGTAGCTTCCTATGATTTGGATGGCTGTACCAGGATCATTGACTGCAGGGGATAAAGCTCTACTGGCAATTTCACTTAAGGTAATCAGTCCAAAACGGGGATCTTCATCAAAATAACGCATATCTCCCATGGTAAATGCTTTTTTTAGTTCTTTAGAATCGGGTATTTCTGAAACTGTGCTTTTTAAAAGGATATAGAATAACGGTTTGTCTAAAGTTGCAAAACTTCCGGGAATCGCATTTACCGTGATAATAGCATCCAATGTTTCAGCATTTTTTTGGAGTTTGGAGATGTTTATTTGCTGTACATAGGCTGCAGTATCGCTATATATAGCCATGCCTTTCTCTTGATTGGGATTTATTGCAATACCGTTTAAGGTGGGGAATTTAAGCCGCATTTTAATGGCATTGGTGGTGGCATCTTCGACAAGCTTAATGGTATGTCCCATCCTCCCAAGCTTTGAAATACGCTCAACCCAGCGCAAAAAAGTGACGATTACTAAAGCAAAAAAGAGTAGAGTGAACAGAAACAAGATGAAGTGGCCTGCTTTGCCATAATAACCATTTTTTAGTGCAACCATTGCTACAATACTGTAGATAAAAGATCCTATGAAAACAGAAAGAGCATTTTGAGAAACATCATCAGCAGTAATCAGTTTAAACGAACGCGGAGTGGCTGTATTGCTCGCTGCTGAAAATGCAGATATCATGGAGCCTACAGCAAAAATAGAAATCACTAACATGCTCCCTGAAATGGTGCTTAACAGTTGTTCAAGTGATTCAGTCTTGATTTTTGGTACTATTTCGTTAAGATGACTATTACTATCTGCGATGCTGGCTAGTAGCGCCCCGAAAACAGACAGAACACAAAAAATTAATGGTCTGAGCCAAAGTTTTTCTTTCAGGCGATTCAAAGCAAAAAGGATATTTTGGTTCATAGGACGGCAGTTTGGTACTAAATTAATGTTTATTTCTTACATTTCCGTAAAGGAGGTCCCTCAGTTACTAGGCTAATTATAAAATGCTATTTTTTATTTAATAATAAAGTCATGCTATCTTCATTAAATTTTCACTCTTGTTTTATATTCTTACTAAAATTTTATAAGAGCACATTTGTATAAAACGATATATTATTTACTTTTTTATCGAAAATGTATTCGCTTTTATTTAGAAACATTTCTTTTTAAGAAGCGAATATAATCATAAAGTCTCGAATCCTTAGAGAAACAAATTTTCAAATCCACAAAATATATCCTACTTTAGCGGTAGATAAATCCATGTAAAAATGATAAGCGAAGCCCAGTTTCAAGACGAGTTACAAATTTTAATTGCAAATGCTATCCGAGAAGATGTAGGCGATGGTGATCATAGCTCTTTAGCTTGTATTCCAGCTTCGGCTCAGGGGAAGGCAAAACTTTTGGTCAAAGACGAAGGGATTATTGCTGGAGTGGAATTTGCTAAAATGATTTTTAATTATGTGGATCCCAAACTTCAAGTTGAAACTTTTATTGAAGATGGAGCAGCGGTTAATCAAGGTGATATTGTTTTTCATGTGTCGGGAAGTTCACAATCTATTTTAAAGGCAGAAAGGTTGGTGCTTAACTCTATGCAGCGTATGTCAGCGATTGCTACAAAAACCAACAGTTACGTCAAATTACTAGAAGGTACTAACACAAAAATATTAGATACCCGTAAAACGACTCCTGGTTTTCGTGTTGCAGAAAAATGGGCGGTAAAACTGGGCGGAGGTGAAAATCATCGATTTGCGTTATATGACATGATCATGCTAAAAGACAACCACATTGATTTTGCGGGAGGAATTACTTTGGCTATTGCCAAAACTAAAAAGTACCTTCATGAACAAAATCGGGATCTGAAAATCATTGTTGAGGCTAGAGACCTTGATGAGGTCAAAGAAATTTTAGTTTGTGAAGGGGTTTACAGAATCCTTTTAGATAATTTTGATTACGAGGCTACAAGAAAAGCAGTTGCTTTAATTGGCGACAAATGTTTAACTGAATCGTCTGGAAACATCAATGAAGATACGATACGAAATTATGCTGAATGTGGTGTCAACTATATTTCTTCGGGAGCGCTGACTCACTCTATTTATAATATGGATTTAAGTCTGAAAGCGATTTAACTTACATTATCTTTGTATTAATTCACGAGCAAAGCTGCACACTTTGCGGTGAAAACAGGAATGCTTTAATGAAAATGTGTAATCAATGTCAGCAGAAATAGAAGAAAGAATCGAAAGAATTCCAATTTTGAGGGATTTGGCCCATTTTCTAAAAGGGGTAAAATTGCAGTGGTTAGAAGGGTTATCTCTTTATGATTTATTGGAATTATACGTTATCGGGATTGCTGAAGGCGCTTTGTCAAATAGGGCTGGCTCTATTGCATTTAGTTTTTTTATGGCATTATTTCCCTTTGCACTGTTTATATTTAACCTCATTCCATATATTCCAATAGAAGGTTTTCAGCAGGACTTTTTAAAATTTGTATCAGAAGGAGTTCCGCCAAACACCTATTACGCCATCGAGAATATCGTAGATGATATTTTGCACAATAGCCATTCAGGTTTGCTATCTTCAGGTTTTTTATTGTCTATATTACTGATGGCAAATGGATTAAATGCCATTTTAGGAGGATTTGAAAATTCGAGGCACGTTTTGGTAAAAAGAGGTTTTTTTCAGCAATATTTTGTAGCAGTAGGAATGTCTATAATATTGAGTTTTTTGCTCATTCTAACTGTAGCTATAATTGTAGTGTTTGAGGTTTTTATTCAAAAATTTACTGTTCACAATGTGTTAAACGACCAAATTCCTTTAATCGTATTAGGCCGATATGTGTTTTTGCTGTTAATGATTCTTGTGACAACATCAATACTTTTCAAGTTTGGAACTAAACATGACAAAAGCAGGTCTTTTATTTCTATTGGTTCTGTGTTTACAACGATTTTTACAATAATAATTTCTTATTTCTTTGGAATTTGGGTGTTGCGATTTTCTCAATACAATCAGCTCTATGGGTCTATAGGAACGCTATTGATATTGATGTTTTACATTTGGATCAACTGCATGATTTTGCTCCTTGGTTTTGAGTTGAATTTGGCAATAACCAACTTGAAAAAGAAAAATAAAATTGGTTTAATATAAATGGTTTCACTAATTTTATGCTAAGTTTGGTAAAAATTGGAAGCTATTTCCTGCTTTTAGCTGTATACACGCAAAAAGATGTGTAGGATGCAGCTGCTATCGGGTCTAAAAAAAAATAAATTATGAAAAAGATTATTACTGTTGCAGTATTACTTATATCTTCAATGTTCTATGCGCAAAATAATGGAGTAACTGGGAAATGGAAAACCATAGACGATGAAACCGGTCAGGCTAAGTCAATCGTTGAGATTTACGAAAAATCGGGAAAAATATATGGAAAGGTAATCGAGATTTTTGATACTGAACACAAAAAAGATTTATGCAAAGACTGTTCTGGGGAGGATGCTAACAAGCCAATTCTTGGATTGACGATTATAAAAGGACTTTCTAAGGACGGTAATGAATATAGTTCAGGAGAGATCATGGATCCTAAAAATGGCCGTCATTACAAATGTACAATCGTTTTACAATCTAAAGATAAACTTAAAGTTCGCGGATATATTGGATTCGCATTATTAGGTAGAACTCAATATTGGTACAGGGTTAAGTAATTTCTGTTTCAAAAAAACTAATCTTATTCACACAATACTCAGAGAATGCCTTTTTTTGCCGAAGTAATTTTACCGCTCTCCCTTGCCAAAACATTCACTTATAGCGTTTCGGAGGCAGAATATAATTACATCAATAAAGGAATGCGTGTAGCTGTGCCCTTTGGAAAAAGCAAAATTTACACTGCATTGGTTATTGATATCCATCAAAGTCAACCCACATTATATGATGCTAAGGAAATTCATCAAATTCTTGATGAAAAGCCTATTGTAACCGAAATTCAGATTGCCCATTGGCAATGGATCGCATCCTATTATATGTGTGCAATAGGTGATGTATATCGAGGTGCTATGCCTAGCGCGTTATTACTCGAAAGCGAAACTATAATTTCTCAAAAAACAGATGTTTTTGTTGATGAAAGTCTACTTTCTGACGATGAATATTTGATATATCAGGCGCTACAACAGCAATCATCTCTAAAAATACAAGAAATAGTAGCTATTCTAAATAAGAAGAATATTTTTCCTGTTATTCAAAAATTGATTGACAAGAATATTTTGGTTCTTCAGGAAGAAATGCTCGAAGGCTATAAACCCAAGTTAGTCAGGTACGCTCGTTTGCATTCTAAATATCAATCAAATGAAGGATTAGGTGAGTTGTTGGAAAAGTTAAAAAGTGCCAATAAGCAAAAGGAAATCGTGTTAACTTTTTTTCAGCTTAGTGCCTCTGAAAAGAAACCTATTACCGTAAAAAAGTTGGTAGAGGCTGCTAATTCTACTCCGGCAACCGTAAAAGCGTTGATAGAAAAAGAAATTTTTGAAGATTATTTTATACAGGAAGATAGAGTCAATTTTTCAGATAAAACAAAAGAAGAGCAGTTGCAGTTAAGTGATGGTCAACAAAAAGCTTTTGATGCGATTAAAACCAGTTTCATCCAGAAAGAAGTTTGTCTATTACATGGGGTGACATCAAGTGGAAAAACGGAGATATACATTAAGTTGATTGAAGAATATCTCGCCACAGGTAAGCAAGTGTTGTATTTATTGCCGGAGATTGCCCTTACAACACAATTAGTATCAAGGTTAAGTGTTTATTTTGGAAACAAAGTAGCTGTTTTTCATTCGAAATACAATAATAATGAACGTGTCGAAGTTTGGACACAAGTGCTGAGAAACTCTGAGAAAGCACAAATTATAATAGGAGCAAGGTCAGCTTTGTTTTTGCCGTTCCATGATCTTGGATTTATAATTGTCGATGAAGAACACGAACAGACTTTTAAACAAGTAGATCCCGCACCACGATATCATGCTCGTGACGCAGCTATAGTTTTGGCTAGTTTTCATAAATCAAAAGTGTTGCTTGGCTCGGCTACGCCGAGTATTGAAACGTATTTTAATGCCAAATCAGATAAATATGGCTTGGTAGAAATTAGCGAACGTTATGGCAAAGTGATGATGCCTGAAATCGAGCTGGTAGATTTAAAAGATAAATATTTTCGCAAGAGAATGAAGGGGCATTTTAGTGACTCTTTAATTGAGGGGATTGCTACTGCCGTTTCATTAGGGGAACAAGTGATTTTATTTCAAAATAGGAGGGGATATTCGCCTTTACTTGAGTGTATGACCTGTGGGCACGTTCCGCATTGTCAACAGTGTGATGTAAGTTTGACTTATCATAAACATAAAAATCAATTGCGCTGTCATTACTGTGGTTACTCTATCGCTAAGCCTACACGGTGCCATAGTTGTTCTAGTGTCGATTTGACGACTAAGGGTTTTGGAACAGAACAAATCCAACAGGAATTGATGGAGTTGTTTCCTGATAATAAGATTGGTAGAATGGATCAGGATACCACTCGCGGTAAATTTGGATTTGAAAAAATCATTGAAGGTTTTAAAAACAGAGATGTCGATATTTTAGTTGGAACCCAAATGCTGGCCAAGGGACTTGACTTTGATAATGTAAGTTTGGTAGGTATCATGAATGCGGATAATATGTTGTATCATCCAGATTTTAGAGCCTTTGAAAGAAGTTTTCAGATGATGGTACAGGTTTCAGGACGTTCAGGACGTTCTGAAAAGCAAGGGAAAGTTATTATTCAAACCTATAATCCGAATCACAATACGATACAGCAAGTAACAAACAATGATTATCTGGGTATGTACAATGAGCAGTTATATGATAGGCAGATTTACAAATACCCACCTTATTTTAGGATAATAAAACTTACGCTTAAGCAACGAGATTTTGATAAGTTGAAGGAAGGCGCCATGTGGCTTTACCAGGTGATGAGTTCAAACTTGAATATGCCAGTGCTTGGTCCTGAGGAACCAGCTATTAGCAGAATCAGAAATGAATATATAAGAATTATTATAATTAAAATTCCGCATAATATTTCAGTGGCAGGCACAAAAAAAACTATTCAGAAAATGTTGAATAGTTTTGATGCAGTTGCTCAATATAGAGCTATTAAAGTTTCGGTAAATGTCGATTTTTATTAAAAAGTAGTTTTTTATGCAAATGATAGGGCTTTTACTAGGTCTTCTTTTTTGTTTCTACTCAATGGTATTTTAGTAACACCAATTTCTGCAAATTTACTATTGAAGCGTTCTACTTTGTCAACATTAATGATGTATGACTTGTGCACCCTTACAAATTTCTTCTTAGACAAATCGTTTTCAAAAGATTTCATTGTAGAAAGTACAAGGTTGCTATCGTCATCAGTAACAACTCTTACGTAGTCACCAAAAGCTTCAATCCACTTGATTTTAGAAGTAAAAATTTTCAATTTTTTCAAATTACTTTTGATAAAAATATGTTCTCCTTCTTCTTCTTTGGTATCTTTCTTTAATAAGTATAAGTCAATGGCTCTTTTTACGGAAGCATTAAATCGATCAATTGCTATTGGTTTTTGAAGATAATCAGTGGCATCATAATCAAACGCTTTCATCGCATACTCCGCTTTAGAGGTAATAAAGATAATTTGTGGTTTTATTTTTAATCCATCTAGGAAGTCAAATCCACTAATAACCGGCATCTCAATATCTAGAAATATTAAGTCTACATTATGTATAGACATGCAGCTTCTAGCTTCAATAGCGTTTGAAAAATCGCCTATTAAATGTAAATTCGGGTGATTATTAACTAATTTTGCAATGATCATTCGTTGTATCGAACTATCATCGACTACGACACAGTTTAGTTTCATGACAATATCATTTAAGATTTGGAATAGTAAATATATAGTTTATTTTCTAATTTAACAAAACATTACGATGAGTTTTTGTAGTTCAACGATTAATTAGAAAAAAATATTGCTCATTAAAAAAAATTGAGTATTTTTGCACCCAAATTAACAAATAAATAAATATTTATGAATCATTATGAAACTGTTTTCATTTTAAATCCCGTTTTATCTGATGTTCAGGTAAAGGAAACAGTAAGCAAATTTGAAGATTTTCTTACTACTAGAGGAGCCGAAATGGTATCGAAAGAGGACTGGGGCCTAAAAAAAATGGCTTACGAAATCCAAAATAAAAAAAGTGGTTTTTATCACTTATTCGAATTCAAAGTAGCTGCAGAAGTTCTTATTGCTTTTGAAACAGAATTTAGACGTGACGAAAGAGTTATGCGTTTCTTAACTGTAAGTTTAGACAAACATGCTATTTCTTGGGCTGAAAGAAGAAGAACAAAATTAAAATCTCAAAAAGCTTAAATCATGGCTACATTACAACAATCTGCTTCAGGAAAAAAAGACGGAGATATCAGATATCTTACTCCTTTAAACATAGAAACTAACAAAACTAAAAAGTACTGTCGTTTCAAAAAATCAGGTATCAAATATATTGATTATAAAGATGCTGATTTCTTATTGAAATTTGTAAACGAACAAGGGAAAATTCTTCCTCGTCGTTTGACTGGAACTTCATTAAAGTACCAAAGAAAAGTTTCTGTTGCTGTGAAAAGAGCACGTCACCTAGCTTTAATGCCATACGTGGCGGATTTACTTAAATAATATTTTAACTCAGTTGTTGGTTTTCTGAAACATGAAACCTAACTTCTATAAAAAAGGACAACAACATGGAACTTATACTTAGACAAGACGTTCAAAATTTAGGATTTAAAGATGATGTAGTAACTGTGAAAAATGGTTATGGTCGTAATTTTTTAATTCCACAAGGTCACGCACATTTAGCAACATCTTCTGCAAAGAAAGTATTAGCTGAAAACCTAAAACAAAGAGCGCACAAAGAAGCAAAAGTTGTAGCAGATGCAAATGCATTGGCTGAAACTTTAAAAGCTATCGAAATTAAAATTACTGCAAAAGCAGGTGGAGAAAAATTATTCGGTTCAATCACGAATATTGATATCGCTGATGCTTTAGCAAAAGGTGGTCAAGTAATTGACAGAAAATTCATCACTAGCGGTATCGTTAAACGTACTGGTAAATATGCAGCTAGCGTTCGTTTACACAGAGATGTAATTATCGAATTGCCTTACGAAATTGTTGCTGAATAATAACATTCTGTTAACAATTTGTTAAAAAGATATTAAAATCACCCTCAGGGGTGATTTTTTTTTGTCTAATTTCGCGGATATAAACTCATATCCATAGAAATGAAAAAAATTATTGTTTTATTGTTTTTTGTTTTTGGTTTTACCTCAATGGTAGCTCAAACTACAACTTCCAGTATTAAAGGAACTGTAAAAAGTTCAGATTCGGAATCGCTTCCAGGAGCGACTATTTATGCTACTCATACTCCAACAGGATCTAATTATTCAGCATCATCGAATGCTGATGGGAGATTCAATATGTTGAACATGAGAGTTGGAGGTCCATACAAAGTTACTGTAACTTATGTTGGGTTTCAAACACAGGTTTTTAATGAAGTTTACCTTGAATTAGGAAAACCATTCAACTTAGACATTTTGTTGAAGGACGAAAGTCAGCAACTAAACGAAGTTACAATTACCGGTTCGAAAAACAAAGTTTTTCAAAGCGGAAGAACAGGTGCTGAAACTACTATTGGTAGAAGAGAATTAACGGCTTTGCCTACAATCTCTAGATCTGCCGAAGATTTTACACGTTTAGAGCCTTCAGCAAGTGGTGGTTCTTTTGGCGGTAGAAATGATCAATACAACAGCTACTCATTAAATGGAGCTGTTTTTAATAATCCTTTTGGATTAGATGCAGCAACTCCAGGTGGACAAACTGGTTCTCAACCAATTTCCTTAGATGCAATAGACCAAATTCAGGTTGCGACTGCTCCTTATGATGTTACATTATCTGGATTTACGGGTGCTTCTGTAAATGCAGTGACAAAATCAGGTACGAATGAATTTCATGGAACTGCTTATGCTTTCTTTAGAAATCAAGATCTAACTGGTAGTAAAATCAACGGAGAGAAAATTTTTGTTCCCTCTTTAGAGCAAACTCAGGCAGGGTTTAGTATTGGCGGGCCAATCGTAAAAAATAAATTGTTCTTTTTTGCGAATTATGAAATAGACAATAGAAGTGACTTAGGTTCAAATGTTATTGCTAATGATGGCAACGGTACTACCGGAGTAAATGAATCTAGAGTTTTGGCTACGGATTTAATGCATGTGTCTACAGAATTAGGTAAGTTAGGATACAATACTGGAGCATATGAAGGTTTTACTCATAATTCGGATTCAAATAAAGGGATAATTAAATTTGATTGGAATATAAATGACAATCATAAATTAGCTGTTATTTATAATTTTTTAGATGCATCGAAAGATAAGCCTGCACATCCTACTGCTATCAAGCGTAGAGGACCAGATAATAATACAATGCAATTTCAAAATTCTGGTTACCAGATAAATAATAAATTAGATTCGTTTTTAATTGAGTTAAATTCAAAATTTAGCGAAACAGTTTCGAATAAATTACAGGCGGGTTATACTCATTTTAATGATTTTAGAAATCCATTTTCTAGTCCTGCACCTGCGATTAATATCGTAAAAGATGGTTCTGCTTATATTATTGCTGGTCACGAACCATTTTCAATCAATAATACATTAGATCAAAAAGTGTTACAAATTACGGATAACTTAAGTTACGTAACTGGAAATCATGCATTCACTTTTGGTTCTTCATTTGAAAAATACCAATTTAAAAATTCGTTTAATTTAACGGGGTACGGTTTTGATATTTTTGGAGATGTTACTTTAGCTCAATTTGATACTAATATTAGTAATGGATATTATGCTGGTGCTATTGCTGCTGCGCAAAACACTTTTGATACAAAGAGTTCAATTGAACCAGGTACTGATGGCGGATGGAAACTAGCGGAGTTAAATGTTGGTCAATTGGCTTTCTATATGCAAGATGAATGGAGTATTAATGATGACTTTAAATTATCTTTAGGAGTAAGAGTTGATAAACCGTTGTATTTTAATACATCAGATTTAATTCAGAAATATATCGATACTGATAATGGTGCTTCAAGAGATAATAGCACTCTTTATTATAATCCAAATACTCGTACTAATGAGGCTTTAATTTCTACAACTTTACCGTCTAATAAATTACTATGGTCTCCAAGACTAGGATTTAATTGGGACGTTAAAGGTGATAAAACAACTCAAGTTCGAGGTGGTACTGGAATTTTCACAGGAAAACTTCCTTTTGTATGGTTAGGAAATCAAGTAAGTGGATCAGATGATGGTTTCTTACAACTTATGGATAAAGATTTTGAATGGCCACAAGTATGGAGATCTAGTTTGGGTATTGATCACAAGTTTGAAAACGGTTATATCGCAACTATCGATTTATCTTATAATAAAGATATCAATGGTGTGCATGTTCAAAATTGGGGATTAATCGAGCCTACCGGTACCTTGTTAGGTGCAGATAGTAGAGCTATTTACAACTCTGGCGATAAAGGGGTAAACAGTGGTGCTTATGTTATGACTAATTCTAATAAAGGATATGTTGTTAATTCTTCTGTAAAATTACAGAAGAACTTTGATAATGGTTTGTTTGCTAGTTTAGCTTATAACTATTTGGTTTCTAAAGATGTTAACTCTATTGAAGCCGAGATTACAGGTGATGCTTTTGCATTTAACCCTGCTTTAGGAAATGTAAATAATGCTGTATTGTCAAACTCTAAATACGGAGATACACACCGTTTTATTGGGGTAGCATCAAAAAAATGGAAGTATGGTGCTAACGACAAGTGGGCAACTACTTTTTCTACATTCTTCGAATATGCTCAAGGTGGACGTTTCAATTATACATATGGGGGCGATATCAACAATGATGGTGCTTTTGGGAATGATTTAATTTATGTTCCTACAACTAACGAGATTGCTACTATGGCCTTTACAGGAACTGTTACTGAAGCACAACAGCAAAGAGCAGCATTTGACGCATTTATCGGTCAAGATGATTATTTAAGCGGAAGAAGAGGGCAATATGCAGAGCGTTACGGTGCTTTAGCGCCATGGAGAGGAAAATGGGATGTAAAATTAATGCAAGATTATAACTTTAAACCTTCTTCAAGTTCTAATAAAACAAATACAATTCAATTTAGTGTTGATGTGTTGAACATAGGTAACTTACTTAATTCTGATTGGGGATTAGTACAGGTTCCTACAACTGTGCAACCTATTGGCGTTTCTGTAGATCAAACTACAAAAACACCAACCTATAGTTATAATGGAACACAAACTAAAACATTTAATTACGACGCTAGTTTATTGTCAAGATGGCAAGCGCAATTTGGAATTAGATATATTTTCTAAACCAGAGTAATAATAAAAATTGAAAAGCCTTCTTGAAAAAGAAGGCTTTTTTTGTTTAAAAATTTTAAATTTGCAATCCTAATTTCAATGTTACTTAGATGTTGAAATTATAATTAACGAAAGTTGAATTCACAAGACTATAGAATTGATTTCGATTCTATAGTCTTGTGAATTCTAAAAATTAAACCAAACATGAAATATACAAGATTAACAAAAGAGCAATTTGAAGAGTTAACTCAGGAGTTTAGCACATTTTTGGCTACGCAAGCTATCGATAAAGGGGAATGGGATACCATAAAAGCCGAAAAGCCAGAAGTAGCAGAACAAGAATTGGATGTTTTTTCTGATTTAGTGTGGGAAGGAGTACTTACAAGAGCGGAGTATTTGGAACATTTTTCAAAAAGTCATATTTTTCTTTTTCAAAGTTTCGATACCCACGTTCAGTCTATAGTTCTAAAATCATTAGTTCCTGAAGTTGATTTTTTAACTAAAGAAGGACTGCAATGGCTTAGTGATAATATGTTTACCGATACCATCGAAATGAAGGTAGGTAAAAAAGAGTTTTCTGAAGAACGCAATAGTTCCCTTTTTGCATTAATACAGCAAGGTGCTTTCTTGAGTGACGGTCAGCTATACAAGCAAATAAATTCGATTATTGAGTCGTAATTCAGTTGTTATTTATTTTTAATTGGCTATTTTAGTACACGATTTTCAAGTACTAAGGTAGCCAATTTTTATTTTCTATGGACATTCAAAATACGATTCAAAAATTAAGGGAAGAGCTTAATCTTCATAATTATAATTATTATGTTCTGGATAATCCAACCATATCTGATTATGATTTTGATGCGAAATTAAAGCAACTTCAAGACTTAGAAAATCAATATCCGGAATATTACGATGAAAGTTCCCCTACGCAAAGAGTGGGCGGAACGATTACGAAGAACTTCAAAACTATTGCTCATGAATACCGTATGTATTCTCTTGACAACTCCTACTCAAAAGAAGATCTGACTGAATGGGAAAAACGCATTCAAAAGGTGTTGGGGGATGTGGAATTGCAATATACTTGTGAGTTAAAATACGATGGCGCATCAATTAGCATTACGTATGAAAAGGGTAAACTTATACGTGCCGTTACCCGTGGCGATGGATTTCAAGGGGATGATGTGACGAGCAATATTAAAACTATAAAATCTGTTCCTTTGCAATTAAAAGGAGATTTTCCAGATAAATTTGACGTTAGGGGAGAGATTATTTTGCCTTTTGCAGGTTTCGAAAAAATGAACCAAGATTTAATCGAAATTGGTGAAACACCTTATTCTAATCCTAGAAATACAGCTTCGGGCAGTTTAAAATTAAAAGAAAGCACTGAAGTGGCCAAAAGACCTTTAGATTGTTTGCTTTATTTTTTAATAGGAAATAAATTGCCATTTAATTCCCAGTATGATGGGCTAGAAGCGGCTAGAACTTGGGGCTTTAAAGTACCTAAAGAAGCTAAGCTAGCACATAATTTGGATGAAGTTTTTCAATTTATAGATTATTGGGATGTTCATCGACACGAGTTACCTTATGAAACGGATGGAGTAGTGGTTAAAGTAAACAGCTTTCATTATCAAGATGAATTAGGTTTTACCGCTAAGTCTCCGCGTTGGGCAATGGCCTATAAATTTAAGTCAGAACAGGTTTCCACAAAATTAAATTCCATAAGCTATCAAGTAGGAAGAACTGGAGCAATTACGCCCGTGGCAAATTTGGAAGCAGTACAATTAGCAGGAACTATTGTAAAACGAGCTTCCTTGCACAATGCTGATCAAATCGAAAAACTCGATATTCGGGTTGGAGATACTGTTTTTGTAGAAAAAGGGGGAGAGATAATCCCTAAAATTATAGCAGTAGATTTGAGTAAGCGAGCTGAGAATTCAGAACCGACGAAATACATCACGCATTGTCCTGAATGCACTACGGAATTAGTAAGAGGAGAAGGAGAAGCAAATCACTATTGCCCCAATTTTTATGGCTGCCCCCCTCAGATTATAGGACGAATCCAGCATTTTATTTCTAGAAAAGCGATGGATATAGAAGGTCTTGGTGGAGAAACAGTGGCGTTACTTTTTAATAATGGATTAGTTCACAATTATGCGGATCTGTATGAACTTACATTGGAACAAATTCTTCCTTTGGAAAGAATGGCACAAAAATCAGCTGAAAATTTGGTTAAAGGAGTTGCCGACTCAAAAGAAATTCCATTCGAGCGTGTTTTGTATGCGTTGGGAATACGTTTTGTAGGAGAGACGGTTGCTAAAAAGTTAGCCAAACACTATAAGAATATTGAAGCATTGATTCAGGCTACACTGATAGATTTAGTTTTGGTCGATGAAATAGGGGAACGAATCGCTCAAAGTGTTATTGATTTTTTCGAAAATAATGAAAATAAAATCATCATTGAAAGGCTAAAAAATTATGGTGTCCAATTTGAGATTGTTGAAAAAATAAACCCCAATGCTACGGTTAAATTAGTAGGTAAGACATTTGTGGTTTCTGGTGTTTTTCAGCAATTTTCGAGAGACGATTTAAAAAGGGCTATCGAAGATAACGGAGGTAAAGTAGGTAGTTCTATATCCTCTAAAACTGATTATGTTGTTGCAGGGGATAATATGGGACCTGCTAAATTAGAGAAAGCCAATAAGTTGAATATTCCAATACTTTCAGAAACTGATTTCATGAATTTGGTCAATGAAAATTTATAAAGAAAGAAAATGAGGGTTTTTCGCAAAGAAACTAATCTAGAAAAAGGCTTAATCCTCTTGTTTTTATTAATAGGATTGATTGAGGTTGTAACCGAAATTTATGCGGATTCTAGAATTCAGTATGTGATTAAGCCTCTTGAGGTAATTGTATTGTTGGTTTTGTATTGGTACTCTTCCACAATAAGAAACCCTCTCTTTTTTATCAATATGTCTTTTTTACTGATCGGTAGGTTGTGTTTTATTCCAAACGAGATAAGCATGGTTTTTTATGCTTTGGTCGCTGTTTTTTTTCATCGTATAATTCAGATATGTTATATCACCAAGTTAATAAAACTCAAAGATTTCATACCCTCGGTTTTAGCCTCAGTCCCTTTTCTGATTTTTTTCTTGTATTTAGTATCTATCCCAGAAGATGTTTTGGTAAGAAGTTATGTGGTTTTGGTCGTTCAAATCATTTTAATTTCAACGCTCAGCGGAATAATATTATCTCAATATCTAGGAACTTTTAATAAAAAATTCGTTTGGTTGTTTGTTTTTGGACTGATGTCACTGATGCAAACTTTTTTAATATTTCTGGAGAAGTTTTATTTCGAAGGCTTTACTATAATCAGTCTTAGACCAATGAGTTTGTTGTTAAATACCATGGTTTGTTTCTCTTTTTATAGGTTTGTGATTACCGCAGAAAGCCTAGACCATGATTGATTTGCCCATAGATGATTTTGCTTTGTTATGGTCAAGGAAGAAATCAATTCGCCCCAGATTAATTCCATAACAACCTACTTGGTTTACAAGGACCTCTTCACCAATGCGATTTTTGGTTACTGTTGGTTTATCGAGAAAAGTGTGTGTATGTCCACCTATTATTAGATCGATATCTTCTGTAAGAGCGGCTAATTTTAAATCTGAAATAGTATTAGGCGCATTCTTATAGTTATAACCCAGATGGGAAAGACAAATAATCAAATCACATTTTTGCTCTTTTTTTAATATTCGAACCATTTCTTGGGAGGCTTCAACGGGATCATTATAAACGGTTTCTTTATAATTTCTTTTGTCAACTAAACCTTCTAGTTCAATGCCTATGCCAAAGACACCAATTTTGACACCATTCTTGTTGAAAATTTTATAAGGTTTTACCAGACCATCCATCATGGTATTTTTAAAGTCATAATTGGCTGATAGGAATTCAAATTTCGCAAATGGCATTTGTGTATATAATCCTTCAACACCGTTATCAAAGTCATGATTACCTATTGCAGAGGCGTCATACTGCATCATGCTCATTAATTTAAATTCAAGTTCGCCACCATAATAGTTAAAATAAGGGGTTCCTTGAAAAATATCGCCCGCATCAAGGAGCAAGACATTAGGATTTTCTTTTCTGATTGTTTCAATCAGTGAAGCTCTTCTCGCAACACCGCCCATATTTGGGTTTCTCGGGTCATCGGCAGGAAAAGGATCAATATGACTGTGTACATCGTTGGTGTGTAAAATAGTGATTTGTTTCACATTGGGTTTGCTGAAACTACTCAATGATAATCCCAAACTCAACATTGCAGTGCTAGCCGCAGTTTTCTCTATAAAATCTCTTCTTTTCATTTGTTTATTTTTGGAGCTGTTTCCCGCTTTCCATTACAATCTTTTAATTTTTTCTTTAAAAATTAAAAGGATTTCCATTTCAATCGGGGCTAAAGGCATTTTAGCAATTAGTCAACAATAATTCTGTTGTCTTGAACTGACCTAATGGTGTCGGTTTCTTTAAAATAATCAATCAATATATTTCTCAACTTGTAATCTAAATCATAGGTATGGATTCCTTTTTTGAAAAAAGACATATTATCACCACCGTTAGCAAGATAATCATTGGTACTAACGTAATAAATTTTATTATTGTCAAGTGCTTTACCTTGAACAAAAATATTTTTTGCCTCGTTTTTATCAATAGTAAAAGTCATTCCTGAAAGTGGATGGGGTTGTTTTTCTCTTATAAAATAATTGACAATTTCTAATACTTGCTCTCCTTTTAATGAAACAACGACAAGACTGTTTTCAAAAGGCATGATTTGATAGGCATTTCGAGCAGTTACATTTCCTTTTGGTAGAATATCGCGAATACCACCGTGGTTTAGGAAACAGATATCTATAGTTTTGTTTTCCCGGGCTTGAAAAACAGAGTTACCACGACGTAGTATTACATCTGCCATCATATTACCTATAGTCGTTTGCCATGTCCGAGTGGTTTTGTCTAATGTCTCGGGGCAATATGCTAATACGCTATCTAAATCTTTATTTATGTGTTCACGATATGGTTTTATAAATGATTCTATTTCAGTGACTTGTTCTATTTTTTCGGTGATCGGAAGCTGCTTTCCTTCAATTTTACTAACTGTGAGGGTTTTATTTCCGCAGGAAACAATAAAAAATAATGTTAAGAATATAACAAAAAGTTTGAAAACATCGTTATACTTTTTTAGATTTACCATTTATAATATGACTTAATTAATTTAATTTTGTAAACGAGTAAAAATAGTATGTTTTTAAGTTTTATAAAAGATTTTTCGGTAAAAAAAATATTAAAAAACAGTTTGCATAATGTAAAAAGCAATTTCGTTTCTGGGCGTATTAAGACGGTGGGTTTACTGGTAGACCAAAGTTATTTTTCAGAAACTCCATTATTAATACAGGAACTTGTTGGGAAAGGTATTTTAGAAGAGGATATAACAGTCATAGTTTATAAAGATAAGTTTAAAAAGAATAAAAGCAGCGTGCGAGCGAGTTTTAGTTCGAGTCATTTAAACTGGAATTCTGAAATTAATAATTTGGCCGTAAACGATTTCATCGAAAAGGAATTTGATTTATTGATCAGTTACTATGATGTAGAAAAGGCTATTCTATTAGTGGTAACGCATAATTCAAAAGCACATTTTAAAGTTGGGTTTGCTGCAATTGATAAAAGATTCAACGACATGATGATTAACACTAATGCTGAGAATTATAAAGCTTTTACTCATGAATTATTTAGGTACTTAAAAATATTAAATAAAATATAATTTAACATGCAATCATTAATAGGAACTGGAGTTGCACTTGTAACCCCATTTAAAGAAGATTTTTCAATAGATACGGAAGCATTAAAAAGCATCGTTAATTTTTCTGTGGATGGAGGAATTGAGTATCTTGTAATCTTAGGAACAACAGCAGAAAATGCCACCTTAACTCAACAAGAGAAGGAGTTGGTTATTGATACGGTTATAGAAAGTAATAATGGAAGATTACCATTAGTACTTGGAGTAGGAGGGAATGACACAATGAAGATTGTTGCAGAGTTGAAAACGAGAGACTTTTCGCCTTTTGTTGCGATACTTTCAGTTTCCCCATTTTACAATAAGCCTACACAAGAAGGTATCTATCAGCATTTTAAAATGGTTGCCGAAGCTTCACCAATTCCAGTGATTTTGTACAACGTTCCAGGAAGAACGGCAAGTAATATGTTACCGGCAACAGTTTTGCGTTTGGCTAATGATTTTAAAAATATTGTTGCAATAAAGGAAGCTGCGGGGGATATGGTTCAGGCTATGCAGCTGATAAGAAATAAACCAGAGGGTTTTCTAGTAATATCTGGTGATGATATGATCGCTTTGCCAATGGTTTTAGCCGGTGGTGCTGGTGTTATTTCTGTGATTGGACAGGGTTTTCCAAAAGAATTTTCTGAAATGATTCGATTAGGTTTAAACCGCAAGGTCGATGCTGCCTATAAAATTCAATACGTAATCGATGATTGTATTGATATGATTTTCGAGCAAGGAAACCCAGCTGGAATCAAGCAAGTGTTTCAATCCCTTGGAATAGCGGAGAATTTTGTGCGTTTACCATTAGTGAGCGTTGATGAATCTTTGCGCGAAAGAATAAACCAATTTGTAAAAAAAATTGACAAATAACGTCGCAAAACAGGACTTTTTTTTAAAGGAAGAAATATTTTGTAGTAGCTAAATTAATAACTAAATTTGCCACCGAAACTGTGGTATGATTTTTTGTGGATTGTATGCAATCCAAAGATTATAAAAAAATAAAAAAAATGAAGAAAATTGTATCTCTATTGCTTTTCGTAATTCTTTTTAGTTCATGTAGTGAATATCAAAAAGCATTAAAAAAAGATGACGTTGCCATTAAGTTTGACATGGGAACTAAATTATATGATGCCGGAAGTTACACGAAAGCAATTCGTCTTTTTGAACAAATTGCTCCTGCATACAGAGGAAAGCCACAAGCAGAGAAGTTATTCTACATGTTTGCACAATCCTATTACAAGACAAAACAATATTATTTAGCAGGTTATCAGTTTGAAAGTTTTGTATCTGGATACCCAAAAAGCGAAAAAGTACAAGAAGCTGCTTATTTAGGAGCTAAAAGTTATTCGAAATTGTCTCCAGTATTTAGTCTTGATCAGACAGATACTTTTAAAGCAATCGACAAATTACAAGCATTTATAGATACATATCCAAATTCAGAGTATTTGGGCGAAGCTAATGAAGCTGTAAGAGTTTTGACTGAAAAAATTGAGATGAAAGTATATGAAAATGCCAAAGGATATAATACAATATCAGATTTCAAATCGGCATTAGTGGCTTTAGATAATTTTATAGCTGATTATCCTGGAACTCCATTCAAAGAGGATGCTTTGTTCTATAAGTTTGATTCGGCATATCAATTAGCCATTAATAGTGTTCCGGGAAAAATGGAAGAACGTTTAAATGTAGCATTAACTGCTCATTCAAATCTGATGAAGTTTAACGCCGATTCTAAGTATAAAGAGAAAGCTGCTGAAATGTTAGCTCGTGTTGAAAAAGATTTACAAAATTTTACTAAATAAATAAAGTCATGGATTTAAAAAAGACGAATGCTCCAGTAAATACAATAACGTATAATAAAACTGTTATTGAAGAACCTACTGGTAATGTGTATGAAGCGATAACCATTATGGCTAAAAGAGCAAACCAAATCAATTCTGAAATCAAAAAAGAATTGACTGAAAAATTGGAAGAATTTGCTACATATAATGACAGTCTTGAAGAAGTTTTTGAAAATAAAGAACAAATTGAGGTTTCAAAATTCTATGAAAAATTGCCTAAACCACACGCTTTAGCAGTTCAAGAATGGTTAGATGGTAAAATATACCACAGAGATTCAACTAAATAATACTATATGTCAGTTTTAAGCGGTAAGAATATTTTACTAGGAGTTTCTGGTGGAATTGCCGCCTATAAAACAGCGTCTTTAGTACGACTTTTCATAAAAGCAGGTGCACATGTCCAAGTGATAATGACACCTGCTTCTAAGGATTTTGTAACCCCGCTCACCTTATCTACGTTATCTAAAAATCCAGTACATTCCATTTTTTTTGAAAAAGAGCAAGAAAATGAGAGATGGAATAATCATGTAGAATTAGGATTATGGGCTGACCTCATGGTTATAGCGCCTGCTACAGCAAATACCTTGTCAAAAATGGCAAATGGAGTTTGTGATAACCTTCTTATTGCAACCTATCTATCGGCAAAATGTGCTGTTTATTTTGCACCTGCAATGGATTTAGATATGTACAAGCATCCTTCAACAATTGCGAGTTTTACTGTTTTACAAAAATTTGGTAATACCATAATTCCTGCAGAAAGTGGAGAATTAGCAAGTGGTCTCTCTGGTGAGGGAAGAATGGCTGAGCCCGAAAATATAGTGTCTTTTATAGAAGCGGACTTAGAAAGTAGATTGCCTTTAAAAGGGAAAAAAATTCTAATTACTGCTGGTCCTACCTATGAAGCAATCGATCCTGTTCGGTTTATAGGAAATCATTCATCTGGAAAAATGGGATTTGATATTGCTAAGAGCGCAGCTAATCTTGGAGCTTCAGTGATTTTAGTATCTGGACCTACCGTTTTTAAGGCAGAACATTCTTTGATTAAGGTCATTAATGTGGTTTCTGGTCAGGAAATGTATGATGCCTGTCATCAGTATTTTGATGAAGTAGATGTTGCGATTGCCGCAGCAGCAGTTGCGGATTATAAGCCAAAGCATGTGGCTACGCAAAAGATAAAAAAAGCGCCAGATAATTTTGTGATTGAACTTGAGAAAACGAAAGATATTTTGGCTTCTTTAGGAATTATAAAGAAAAAGCAATTTTTAATAGGTTTTGCTTTGGAGACCGAAAATGAAATTGAAAATGCAAAGGGTAAAATCCAGAAAAAAAACTTAGATTTGATTGTTCTAAATTCTTTGCAAGATCAGGGAGCAGGTTTTGGAAAACCAACCAATAAAGTTACCTTTATTGATAAGAATTTCAATATAGAACCGATGGAACTGAAATCGAAAGAAGCAGTTGCTGATGATATCTTAAATAAAGTAATAGCGCATTTTCATGAATAAGATAATTACTTTTTTCTTACTATTGACCTTTGGGCTTGTACAAGCGCAACAGTTAAATTGTATAGTTACGGTAAATTCAGATAAATTAAGCAATGCGAATCAGCAGGTTTTTAAAACTTTGGAAAATTCGTTAACTGAATTTGTCAATAAAACGGACTGGACTGGGAAAAATTACAAGCAGAATGAAAAGGTAAATTGTTCGATGTATATCACGGTATTGTCAAATAATTCCGATCAATTTGCATGTACGATTCAAGTGCAATCCTCGAGACCTATTTATAACTCGTCATATAGCTCACCAGTTTTAAACTACAACGACAAAGATTTTAGTTTTAGATACACTGAGTTTGAAAACTTACTTTTCAACCCTACTGCATTTGAATCAAATCTGGTTTCGGTTGTTTCTTTTTATAGTTATATGATTTTGGGTATGGATGATGACAGCTTTGTGCTGGAATCAGGGAATCCAAATTTTGAAGTTGCACAAAATATTTCAAATGTAGCGCAGCAAAGTGGGTATAAAGGTTGGAGTCAAATTGACGGAAACCAGAACAGGTATTTTCTTATAAATGACATAGTATCGCCATCATTTTCAGAATTACGCAAAACAAACTTAGAGTATCACATGGGCTTAGATTTAATGGCAAAAGATCTGAAATCTGCCAAAGAAAAAATAAAATCATCTTTACTGAATTTGAATAAATTACATGCTTCAAAACCCAATGCTTTTTTGACTCGAGTATTTTTTGATGCCAAATCGGATGAAATTCTTTCCGTTTTTTCTGGAGGTCCAAGTATTAGCGTAGCTGATTTAATAGAAAGTTTGAATAAAACTTCTCCTTTGAATTCAGGAAAATGGGAACAGATTAAATATTAGACTGCCCATAAAATCCAACACCAAATTTAAATCTTCATTATAAAAAAATATAGATGATAACCACACTATCGATAAAAAACTATGCTTTAATAGAAAAATTGTCTATTGATTTTTCCAAGGGTTTTTCAATTATTACAGGGGAAACCGGCGCAGGTAAATCGATAATATTAGGTGCCTTGGGATTAGTTTTAGGGAAAAGAGCGGACTTAACATCTTTAAAAAATAAAGAGGAAAAGTGTATCATTGAAGCTCATTTTGAAATATCGAAATATAATTTAGCTCCTTTTTTTGAGGCTAATGATTTGGATTATGAGCCGGATACCATCATTCGACGAGAAATTCTTCCTTCTGGAAAATCAAGAGCTTTTATAAATGATAGTCCTGTAAATCTTCAGGTCTTGCAAGAGCTGGGTTTGTTCCTCATTGATATCCACTCACAACAACAAACACAAGAACTTTCAGATGAAAATGTACAGTTCAAAATAATAGATGCTGTTTGTAGTAATAACGAAGTGGTTTTAGAATACCAATCACTTTTAAAAAGCTACAAAGCAGATAAATCTAAAATGAACCTTCTTGTCAAAAAGCAGGCTGAGTCTGCTAAAGAGCAGGAGTATAATACTTTCTTGTTAAACGAATTGATGGAAGCGCAGTTGAAGTCTGGGGAGCAAGAGCTTCTGGAAGTTGATTTTGAGAAATTGAATAACGTTGAGATTATTAAAGAATCGCTTGATAAATCCTTAGCTATTGCTAATGAGGAGCAAATAGGTGTTCTAAATAATTTAAAAGAAATTAAAGTTGCATTGCAAAAAATAGCGTCTTTTTCTACAGACTATAGTTTTTTATTAGAAAGAACAGCAAGTCTAGCCATAGAATTTGATGACATTACAGACGAACTGAATAGATGTTCTGATAAGCTGATCAATGATCCTGAACAATTGGATTTAATCAGTCAGAAATTACAGCTGATTTATAATCTTCAAAAAAAGCATCAGGTTGCTACTGTTGATGAATTGTTGCAAATTCAAACCAAGTTAGAAGATTCGGTTTTTGAATTGGGGAATATAGAAGCAGATATTTCAAAACTGACAAATGCCATTGAAGAAAAAGGAGCTACGTTAGATATCCTTTCGGTTACAATTCATGATAATAGAGTTAATTCGATCCCTGTTTTAAGTGAAAAATTAGTAACGATATTAGCAACTTTGGGGATGCCTAATGTGCGTTTTAATATTGAAGCGAATAAAACGGTAACATATTTCAATAATGGAAAAGATGAATTGCAGTTTTTATTTTCAGCGAATAAAGGAACTGATTTTGGCTTACTGAAGAAAGTGGCTTCTGGAGGAGAAATGTCAAGAATTATGTTAGCTGTAAAAGCGATACTGGCTCGGTATTCAAAATTACCAACTTTGATTTTTGATGAAATTGACACTGGTGTTTCTGGAGAGATTGCAATCAAGATGGGAGAGATTATGAAAGAGATGAGTCATGATATGCAAATTTTTGCAATCACACATTTACCTCAAATTGCAGCCAAAGGAGATGCCCATTTTAAAGTGTTTAAATCAACAATAGGGGATGATACACAATCAGAGTTGAAACTTTTAGCTGATGAAGAACGCGTCGTTGAAATTGCACAAATGTTATCTGGTACAGTCATCTCAGATTCGGCCTTAAATCATGCAAAAGCGTTGTTGAACTAAATAAATGGTTTATATTTGTCAATCAAAATGGTAGGTTTTACGAGATAGAGTCATCGTTTTAATTACATTTTACATTAAAAAAAAATAAAAATATATTTTAGATATTATGATAATAGAACCTAGAATGAGAGGATTTATTTGCACGACATCTCATCCTGACGGATGCGCGCAAAATGTTAAAAATCAAATTGAATATGTAAAATCAAAAGGAGCTATTGAAGGAGCTAAAAAAGTTTTGGTTATAGGAGCTTCAACGGGTTTTGGTTTAGCTTCAAGAATAACAAGTGCTTTTGGTTCTAATGCATCAACTATTGGTGTGTTTTTTGAAAAACCTCCTAGTGAAGGAAAAACAGCTTCTCCAGGTTGGTATAACTCTGCTGCTTTTGAAAAAGAAGCTCATGAAGCAGGTTTATATGCAAAAAGTATCAATGGTGATGCTTTTTCTAATGAAGTAAAAAAACAAACGTTAGACCTTATAAAAAGCGATTTGGGACAAGTGGATTTAATCATCTACAGTTTGGCTTCTCCTGTTCGTATGCATCCAACAACTGGTGTATTGCACCGTTCAGTATTGAAACCTATTGGAGGCGTTTTCACTAATAAAACGGTGGATTTTCATTCTGGAAAAGTTTCTGAAATTTCGATACAACCTTGTAATGATGAGGACATCGAAAATACGGTTGCTGTAATGGGGGGTGAAGACTGGTCAATGTGGATTGAAGCTTTAAAAGCGGATAACTTATTGGCTCCAGGAGCTACAACAGTTGCTTATTCTTATATCGGGCCATCATTAACTGAGGCCGTATATAGAAAAGGGACTATCGGTAGAGCTAAAGATCATCTTGAAGCGACTGCTTTTAGCATCACTGATAGCTTAGCTGATATTAATGGAAAAGCTTATGTTTCAGTAAATAAAGCATTGGTTACTCAGGCTAGCTCTGCGATTCCGGTGATTCCATTATACATTTCGTTATTGTATAAAATAATGAAAGAAGAAGGAATTCATGAAGGATGTATTGAGCAAATTCAACGTTTGTATCAGGATAGACTTTTCTCTGGTGCAGAAGTTGCTACAGATGAAAAAGGACGAATTCGCATTGATGATTTAGAGATGCGCCCTGATGTTCAGGAAAAAGTAGCGAAGTTGTGGAATGAAGCGGTTACCGAAAATTTATCTGAAATTTCAGATTTAGAAGGGTATAGAAAAGATTTTTACAATTTATTTGGTTTTGATGTAGAAGGCATAGACTACAAAGCAGAAACAGATGAAATGGTAAATGTATCAAGTATAGTATAATCTGGTTTTAGCAGATTAAAATTTTAGATAATGCATCTTAATTTCATAATGGTTTTATTCATTTAGAAATTAAGATGCATTTTTTTATATTGATTTTAAATTAATTTATTATGTACAATTTATTAAAAGGAAAAAGAGGAATCATTTTTGGGGCACTAGATGAAAATTCAATTGCTTGGAAAACGGCTGAAAGAGTTCATGAAGAAGGCGGAGTTTTTGTCCTTTCGAATGCACCAGCTTCTATTCGAATGGGGTCAATTGATGAACTAGCACAAAAAACCGGTTCACAAGTAATTTCTGCTGACGCAACATCTGTAGCTGATTTAGAAAATTTGGTAGACAAAGCGGTTGAACTTTTGGGAGGAAAGATTGATTTTGTTCTACATTCTATTGGTATGTCGGTGAATGTTCGAAAAGGAAATCATTATACTAATCAAAATTACGATTATACGGAAAAAGGATGGAATGTATCGGCTGTTTCTTTTCACAAAGTGATGCAGGTACTGTATAAAAAAGACGCCATGAACGAATGGGGAAGTATTGTAGCGCTATCTTATATGGCTGCGCAACGTGTTTTTCCAGATTATAACGATATGGCTGATAATAAAGCTTATTTAGAGTCAATTGCTCGTAGCTTTGGGTACTTCTTTGGTAGAGATAAAAAAGTAAGGGTAAATACAATTTCGCAATCGCCAACAGCAACAAAAGCAGGTCAGGCAGTTAAAGGTTTTGGAGGGTTTATTGCTTTTTCAGAAAAAATGTCACCGTTAGGTAATGCGACCGCCTTGGATTGTGCTAATTATACAGTATCCATGTTTTCAGATTTAACAAAAATGGTGACGCTTCAAAACTTACTTCATGACGGAGGATTCTCTAATATGGGAGTCAGTCAGGAGGTCATGGAAATGTTTGAATAAAAGGGGTTTTTATATCAAAATATTTAAAAAAACCATCAATTATTAATTGGTGGTTTTTTTATTGATAAAGTATATCTTTGTTAAAAAATTGCCCAGTATTTTATAATTAATACCTCTGATAAGAATATGTTTTTTTCGTTAATTATACCAGTTTACAACCGCCCAGATGAAGTAGATGAGCTTTTAGAAAGTTTGTCGAAAAGCGATTATAAAGAAGATTTTGAAATAGTGATAGTAGAAGACGGGTCTTCATTAAAATGTGAGGACATAGTACATAAATACGAAGCTAAGTTGAAAATTTCTTACTATTATAAAGAAAATTCAGGCCCGGGAGATTCTAGGAACTATGGAATGAAAAAAGCCAAAGGGGATTATTTCATCATATTCGATTCTGATTGCATAATTCCAGCGCATTATTTGACCGAGGTTGAAAAAGCTTTGAAGGGAAATTATGTAGACTGTTTTGGTGGACCAGACAAGGCTCTTGATAGTTTTTCGGATATACAAAAGGCAATCAATTTTGCAATGACATCTTTTTTAACTACTGGTGGAATTAGAGGAGGTTCTGAAAAAATAGATAAATTTCAACCCAGAAGTTTTAATATGGGTTTGTCTCGAAAAGCTTTTGAAGCATCTAATGGCTTTGGAAATATCCATCCAGGTGAAGATCCTGATTTATCGATACGACTATGGAACCTTGGTTTTGAAACCAAACTGGTTCCAAATGCGTATGTATATCATAAGAGAAGGATTGATTGGGATAAGTTTTCGGTTCAGGTTAATAAATTTGGTAAAGCACGTCCAATTCTTAATAGCTGGTATCCTAAGTACAATAAACTAACTTTCTTTTTCCCGTCTGTTTTTATTAGCGGATTTGTTCTTGCGGTATTATTATTGATTTTTAATATTGACGTATTACTACAGTTGTATTTTATATATTTTTTAGTCATATTTCTAGTTTCCAGCTACCAGAATAAAAGTATTAAAATTGGCTATTTATCTTTGATTGCTGTTTGGAAACAATTTTATGGATATGGAATTGGCTTTATGGAATCATTTTTGAAGGTTATTGTATTGAAAAAGAAACCTCAAGATGCTTTTCCAGAATTATTTTTTAAAATTTGATATGACAAAAATTATCGGTTTAACTGGCGGAATTGGAAGTGGAAAAACCACCATTGCTAATCATTTTAGATCCTTGGGTTTAGCTGTTTATATCGCTGATGACGAGGCGAGAAACTTAATGCAATCTGCTGAGATCATAACTGCTATTAAAGAAACGTTTGGCAACTCAATTTTTGAGAACGGTATTTTGAATAGGGCAAGTCTGGCTGAAATTGTTTTTGGTAAGCCTGATAAGTTAGAACTGCTTAATGCAATTGTGCATCCTGCGGTAAAAAAGCATTTTAAACAGTGGCTTTTGGAACATGAAAAATTCCCTTTAGTTGTTTATGAAGCCGCAATTCTATTTGAAAATGGTAATTATAAAAATTTTGACTGGATAATAACTATATCTGCGCCATTGGAATCAAGAATTGAACGAGTAATGAAAAGGGATGGTGTCACTCGTGAACAAGTTATGAAAAGAATAAATTCGCAATGGACTGACGAACAGCGTGTTTCAAAAAGTGATTTCGTTATCGAAAACATTAATTCTGAAATTGCTAAAAAAGAAACAGAAGAAATTCTTAAAATTTTGAAGATAAAACAAAATCAGTCTTAAATGTTAATATTTGGTTAATAGATTGTCATCCATACTGTTAAAATGCTAATTTTGTACCGATGAATAAACTTTTTTTTAGATTACTTGTTTTGTTGATGAGCTTATCCTTAGTAGGTATAATTCTTGTCCAGGTGTATTGGTTTAATACTTCGTTTAAAAATAATAACGAGCAATTTAAATTTCATGTAACTCAGGTTATTGGTAAAGTTGCAGATAAACTCCAAAAGCAAGAAGCATATAGTTTTTATGATAAATACAATCATATTAAAGATAGTACTGGAAAGATTCCTCAAAAAGAGGATTTGCTGGAGTTTTATTACGTTCAAAGAAATATAAAAACGAATAAAACTATTGTGTATTCGAATAGTATTATATCTGAAGATTACGATATTTCATCTTCGTTATTTAACAAGAAATTTAATAATGATAAATTTAAGAATTTCAATTCAAAGCGAGTAACTGAAGTTTATAATAATAATGCTGTAGATAAATCTAATTTACAACAAAGCTTACTTCCGGATGTGACGATTGAAAGATCAGGGAATCTAGATGTTTTAGATAAAGTGCAATTAGAGATATCGTATAAAGATGTTGCTGCAGCAATGCCTATCCAAGAAAGAGTTTCAAAAGAAATTCTTCAAAAACTAATTAAAAAAGAATTAGAAGAATATGGTGTAAAGACAAAATTTGAGTTTGGAATATACAGTAATGGATTAGCTACCAAGATTAAGTCAAATGAATTTACTTTTGATAAGGAGGCAACGTATTCCATTCCAGTTTTTACCGATAATGAAGGGAATGAAAAATATAAGTTATTAGTTACGTTTCCGCACAAGAAGAAGTTTTTGTTATCTGAATTGGTAAGTATCACAATTCTGTCGATTATTTTTACGTTAATCATTTTAGTGGCTTATACAAGTGCATTGAATCAGCTGATACGCCAACGTCAAATTTCTGAAATCAAAACAGATTTCATTAATAATATGACCCATGAGTTTAAAACACCTATTGCCACTATCAATTTGGCCTTAGATGCGATAAAAAATCCGAAAATAATTGACGACAAGGAAAAGGTTTTCAAATACCTACAAATGATTCGTGATGAAAACAAGCGAATGCATGCACAGGTGGAAAACGTTTTAAGAATTTCTAAGCTTGAGAAGAAAGAACTTGATATCGAAAAGGAATCAAGCGATGTAGTAGAGGTTATAAATGATGCAATCGAACATGTTAACTTAATCTTGGAAGATAGGGGCGGAAAGATAGCTACTCATTTTGACGCCACAAGAACAACGGTTTTAATAAATGAAGTTCATTTTACAAATGTAATTGTAAATGTTCTGGAAAATGCGATAAAATATTCTCCAGACATTCCAGAAATTGAAGTTTTTACAGAAAACGTAAAAGATATGATTCTTATTAAAGTTACAGACAGAGGCTTGGGAATGAGCAAAATTGCTCAGAAAAGAGTTTTTGAAAAATTTTATAGAGAACACACTGGTAATATACATAATGTAAAGGGGCACGGTTTAGGTTTAGCTTATGTAAAAAGAATTGTAGAAGACCATAATGGTCAGGTTTACGTAGAAAGTGAAAAGGGAAAAGGAAGTACCTTCATAATAAAAATACCACTAATAAATTAGATATGGAAAATATAAATAAAAAAATACTTTTAGTAGAAGATGACCTTAATTTTGGTGCAGTGCTTAAAGATTATTTAATGCTAAATGATTTTGATGTTACTCTTGCAAAAAATGGTATGGAAGGTTTTGAAAAATTTAAAAAAGACACATATGATCTTTGCATCTTGGATGTGATGATGCCGTACAAAGATGGATACACACTAGCTAAGGAAATAAGAGAGAAAAATAGCGAAGTGCCTATTATCTTTCTTACTGCAAAATCGATGAAAGAGGATGTTTTAAAAGGGTATAAGGCTGGTGCTGATGATTATTTGAACAAGCCTTTTGATTCTGAAGTTCTACTGATGAAAATAAAAGCGATTATTCAAAGAAAATCTTCTGATACTAAAACGGAACAGGTTCAGCACGAATTTAATATCGGGAAATTTCATCTTAACTCAAAATTGAGATTCTTGACATTTAATGATGAAGAGCCTATTAAGTTATCTCCAAAAGAGAATGAATTGTTGAAAATGTTGATTCTTCATGAAAATGATTTAATGCCAAGAGAATTGGCATTAACAAAAATTTGGAGAGACGATAACTATTTTACCTCAAGAAGTATGGATGTATACATCGCCAAGCTAAGAAAATATCTTAAATTGGATGAGGATGTTGAAATTCTTAATATTCACGGTGAGGGATTTAGACTTGTTGTTAAAAACAAAGTGGAAAAATAAAAACACAAAAGGCTTCGAGAAATCGGAGCCTTTTTTTTGATTTTTTTTTTAAGAAGCTTAGCTTACCAAGTTTTCTTTTTATGGTATTTATTAAAGGTTTAACTGCAGTGCATAGCAATTTTTATTTTCTTTTGTGATGCTAAAAAGGATGGAGTCTTCAGAATAGTTTTCATGAATTATCACTTTGTCATATAGGGATAACTCTTTTAAAAAATTCATTTCAAAACTTCTTATTTTTTGGCTTAGAATCAAATCTACTTCGAGATGATCCAAACACCATTCAAGGTACTTAACATTGTTGACATGGTTTACGATATCCAAATCAGATAAATAGATTGATTTTTCAAATACATCTTCCTTCTCGGAGTTGATGTTTATTTTTGAGAAACTTTCCTTTGTGGCTTTCAGCTCGGGATACAGTTCAAAATGCTCATATGGCAATGCTAATCCTTCTGGACGTCTTCTTTCAGTGTTAAAAACTGCCCAAAAAGTTTCAGAGCCAACGATTTTCTCTCCATTTACATACATTTCTAAAGCTCGGACTGATCGGGAGTTCTCGAGTGTGTTGATCCAAGTTTTCACCGTTACAATGTCTCTCCATTTAGGTAATGCCGCAATTTCAACACGCATTCTGCTCAAGACCCAAGCTTGATTAAATTCCTGCATATCCGAAAAGCTAATGCCTCCCATATCAGAATGTGCTGCTGCAGTCAGTTGCAAAATATTGCAGAGATCAGTGTATTTTAGATAGCCGTTGGGCATACATTGTGTAAAATTGATTTCCCAGTCCTTGCTTAAAACGGAAGTGAAATTTGAGGCTATTGGCATATAAATAATTATGAATTATTAATTATTGATTTTATATAGGTAAAAACAGTTAAGTATGGAGTTTCAAAGTCAAACCATTTTGTGTTTTCATCTCTTTTGAACCAAGTCAGTTGGCGCTTAGCAAATCGTCTTGTGTTTTTCTTGATTTCTTCGATAGCAAATTCTAATGTAAGATCTCCGTCTAAATAACTGAAGAGTTCTCGATAACCAACAGTTTGTAAGGCGTTCATTTCCTTATTTGGATATAAGGCTTTGGCTTCCGCCAAAAGTCCTTCTTTCATCATTATATCGACACGTTGGTTGATTCGGTTGTACATGATACTTCTTTCGGCTTCAAGTCCAATGAGTATAGGAGTGAAGCTACGGTTGTTTTTTTTCTGATTCAGGAAAGAGGAGTAAGGCTTTCCAGAACCAATACTCACTTCTACAAAACGCATCATACGTTGCGGGTTCTGCAAAGTTTGTGGGTTTTCATTTGTTATAGTTTTGAAATAGTCAAAATCAAGTTTTTGTAATTGCTCTTGTAAATAGGTAATTCCTAATTTTTCATAATTAGTGTTAACGCTTTCACGAACAGCAGGATCTATTTCTGGAAATTCATCAAAACCTTCTAGGATGGCGTTTACATACAGTCCGGAACCACCAACAAGGACAACATAGTCATTAGTTAGAAAGAGTTCATCAATTTTTGCTATGGCCTCTTTTTCGAAATCGCCCACTGTATAATTCCCTAAAATAGATTTGTTTTGGATAAAGTGATGTGGGGCAGCGGCTAGTTCTGTAGTACTTGGAACTGCTGTTCCAATAGTCATTTCCTTGAAAAACTGACGACTATCACAGGAAACAATTTCGCATTTGAAATGGTTTGCCACGATGATGCTCAAGGAAGTTTTTCCGATGGCTGTAGGGCCGACAATGGTAATTAGGTATTTCATAATTTATTTTAGCCCAGATAGAAAAAAAAACCCGGGCGAGTGCAAGTTACTATTTCTTGACATAAAAGAGCGCCTTTTAGAAGCTCCTTTTATGTCTTAGAAATACTACTGGCAAGAGGAGGGGTTGAAGTGTATAGCTGGAAGTTGCTTCTTTAGCAGATTATATTAAAAAGAATTACCGCAGTTAGGGCAAAAGTTTGCATTATTAGGATAGTCTTCGGAGCCACAATCTTTACACGGAGTTTGAGAATGATGTGAAAGGTTTTGAACCGTTTTGGCTATTTCTGCAGTGACGATTCCTGTAGGTACTGCTATGATACCATACCCTAAAATCATGACAAAGGAGGCGATAAACTGTCCTAAGGGAGTTACTGGAGAAATATCTCCATAGCCCACGGTTGTTAGTGTCACGATGGTCCAATATATGCTGGCCGGAATACTGGTAAAGCCGCTTTGTTTGCCCTCTACAACGTACATTAGCGCACCGATTATGATGGTGATTATAAGTACAAAATAGATGAAAACTACAATTTTGCCTCGACTGGCATTGATTGCCTTTTTTAGTTGAACAGATTGGCTGGTAAACTGTGGATGATTCAAAATTTTGAACAATCGTAATAATCGAAGTGATCGAACTACACTTAAGATGCTGGTACCTATAAAGAAAAAGGATAAATACATGGGCAAAATAGCCAGTAAATCAATATTACCATAGAAACTAAAGATGTATTTCCAAGGCCTATTGATTGAAATAATCCGTAAAAAATATTCTATGGTAAAGAATCCGGTAATGATCCATTCCAAGAGAACGAGTTCGTCATGGTATTTTAAATCAAATTCAGTGACGGTTTCCATCATTACTAAAAGTACACTCAGTAAGATGAGTCCTAAAAGTATTAAGTCAAAATAGCGCCCAGCTTTAGTGCTTGTACCATAGATAATGATATGGGCCCTTTGTTTGAAAATATTGTATTTCGATTTGATTTTATGCATACACAAGAAATAAATTTTTTGATTAGCACTAGAACTTTATAATCTTAAAGCCTTTATTTTTTCTTAGGTGCCCTTGAATTATATTACGGGTATCTCGGTTACTTTGCATAGGAATTATGATGTTTTTCAGGATTTCTATATTGTGTACCTGATAATTCAAATCATAAAATGTGTAGCCTTTATAGACTCCGTTTTCAACCAAAACGGCACTACGCTCATTGATGTTACGGCCTTTGTCTAGAATGACCATATTTGTATTGTCAAAACTATTTTTATCAATGAATAACTTAACGCGTTCATTGTATTCTAAAACTGAAACTTTGCCTATACAGGCCCCGTCACATTCGTTAATGTTATGTTTCGAACAATGTGTTTTTGATTGAGACAACCCAGTTAACTTCTGGCATAAATTAAACTCAGAAGTGATTTGAATCAAAGCATTTTTTCCTTCAATTGCATTTACATAGGATAATACCTCTTTTTTTCTGCCGTCTGCTTTTTGTAATTTTAGATTTAAAAAACCATCAACATCTTTTTCACTATAAATAGCCCATGAATAGTTGCTCTTGCGAGACATTCTGTTATATAAGGGTCTATTAATTTTAATCTCTTCGGTTTCTTTTAAAAGAGCTATTAGTTCAGTGCCTGTTTCTTCATAGGTGACAGTAAAAACTTCAGTTTGGATCTTTTTTGCACTTGTTGTTATTCCTGTGAAATGTTGATTTACCCTTTTTTTAATGTTTCTACTTTTACCAATAAAAATTATTTTACCTGCTTCATTATGAATGTAATAAGTGCCAATTCTAGAAGGTAAGTTTTCAATGATATCTTGTAATTTTGGCGCTATTCCTTTTTGAATTTCTGTTTTAATGAGATCTTTGACAATTTCTTTTTCTAAGTCTTTGTCCAAAAGCATCTTAAATAATTTTACAGTTGCCATTGCGTCGCCGCTGGCTCTATGTCTGTCCGCCATTGGGATACCTAACGCACGCACTAATTTTCCTAAACTGTGCGAAGGCTGTTCCGGCAATAATCTTTTAGATAATTCAACTGTACAAAGTGTTCTTTGGTTGAAATCATATCCCAAACGTCTAAATTCAGTGCGTAATATTCGATAATCAAAATCGGCATTATGAGCAACAAGAACACAATCATTGGTCATTTCTATAATGCGTTTGGCTACTTCAAAAAACTTAGGTGCTGAAGTTAACATGGCGTTATTAATACCTGTTAGCTTTACAACAAAAGGTTGAATTGGAATTTCAGGATTGACCAAACTAATGAATTGATCCACTATTTCATGCCCATCAAATTTATAAATGGCGATTTCGGTGATTCCTTCTTCGTTGAATTGTCCTCCTGTGGTTTCTATGTCGAGTATTGCGTACAATTTTGTATTCAGTTTATTGTTTTTAGTAATCCGTTTTTAAATTTTAATCAACGATTGTTGATCAGAGTTCAAAAATCATTATCGTGTGCCAAAGATACTGCTTCCTATCCTAACCATGGTACTGCCACATTCGATGGCGAGTTTAAAATCTCCTGACATCCCCATTGACAAGGTAGAGAAGTGCTGCAGTTCATTTTTGCTGCTTAGATTATTAAAGACAGATTTAAGATGGGTAAATTCTTTCTTGATTTGGTTTTGATTATCCGTAAAAGTCGCCATTCCCATTAACCCTACAATTCGGATGTTTTTCATTTCCTGAAACTCATTTGATTCCATAAGCGAATCAAGTTCTAGTTCATCAAGACCAAATTTCGTTTCCTCTTCGGCGATATGTATCTGTAGCAAACAATCGATAACGCGTTCATTTTTAGCAGCCTGTTTATTTATTTCTTTTAATAATTTGAAACTATCGACCCCGTGAACTAAGCTCACAAATGGTGCCATAAATTTTACTTTATTCGTTTGAACGTGCCCAATCATATGCCATTGGATATCCTTTGGCATTTGTTCCCATTTCTCCGCCATCTCTTGGATTTTGTTTTCCCCAAAAATGCGTTGACCAGCCTCATAGGCTTCCATTAGATCAGGAACGGGCTTTGTTTTTGAAACCGCAACCAGTGTAACTTGTTCAGGCAAATTATTTTTTATCGAAAGTAAATTTTGAGCTATTGACATTTGTTGTTTTTTAGAATGGTTGTATCGAATTTAAAATTCATAAATGAGGGTGCACTAATGAATTGGGTTCGATTTAGGTGTTATTTGTCGGTGTATATAGAATTGGCATTTACCTGATCTTTGGTCTTATGGATGTTAGGTGAGAAAAGAATAATACCTATTTTAAATTTGCCTTTAACTATAATTTGTTTCCGTTTCAAAAAGGCATGCTTTCTAGAAAGACAAACGGTACTCAATATTACTTAAATCTACAGTTGCTAAAAGAGATAATAGTATCCGTTTTATATAAAATCTCTCTGTCAGACTTTGTAAAGGAGTTTTAAAATGTGGTTATTGTTTTCTTATGGTTAAAAAATAAAAATCATTACGAAGTTATATTCTGAATTTATGTTTTCTGAAGCTTACAATAATTTTTTGTTCAAGATAGAGCTTTTTTAATTATTGATGAGTTACTCACTTTTTATAGCGATCAAATTCTTTATTTAATTATTGAATTCATCTATTTTAGTACTATTTATTATTCAGAATTCGGTTGCTGTTTTAGCCGTAAACTGCAACCGAAATACTATCTCTTTTATATAAATTGTTTAGAAATCTTTTCTGCTTTTTTGCTTTCTGAATAATCATAGAAACCTTCACCAGATTTGACACCTAATTTACCTGCGCGAACCATATTTACTAATAACGGGCAAGGGGCGTATTTTGGGTTTTTAAAGCCGTCATACATCACGTTTAATATTGCTAAACATACATCAAGTCCTATAAAATCAGCTAATTGTAAAGGTCCCATCGGGTGTCCCATACCCAGTTTCATCACAGTGTCAATTTCATATACGCCAGCTACTTTATTGTATAGAGTTTCGATGGCTTCATTGATCATTGGCATCAAAATTCTATTGGCTACAAAACCGGGATAGTCATTAACTTCTACAGGAGTTTTTCCTAATTTTTCAGATAGCGCCATGATAGTTTTTGTCACCACGTCACTGGTATTGTAACCACGGATGATTTCTACTAATTTCATAATAGGCACCGGATTCATGAAGTGCATCCCGATAACCCGTTCTGGATGTGCAACTACTGCTCCAATTTGAGTAATTGAAATCGAAGAAGTGTTTGTAGCAAGAATAGTGTTATGCGAACAGGCATCATTCAATTGTTTGAAAATGCTAAGTTTTAACTCTATGTTTTCTGTAGCTGCTTCAACGACTAAATCAGCCCCAACAACACCGTCTTTGATGTCAGTATAGGTTATAATATTTGTTATTGTTTTTGCTTTGTCCTCTTGTGTAATGGTTCCTTTTGTTACCATCCTATCTAGATTGGCAGCTATTGTGGCCATGCCTTTGTCCAAAGACTTTTCTGATAAATCAATTAATTTTACGGTAAAACCACTTTGAGCAAAAGTGTGGGCTATTCCATTGCCCATTGTTCCTGCTCCGATTACTGCTATAACTTTCATGTAATTTGTATTTTTATTTTAAAGTCTTCTCGTTTAACTTTTAAATCCGAATCGTTGTTCTATTTTTTAAAACAATCTATAATTTGGTAGGCAACTCTTAAGGCTTCTGTTGCTTGTTCCAATGTCACAATAGGAGTGGAATTAGTATTTATTGCATCAGCAAAAGTGTCTAATTCTTCAAGGATTGCATTGTTTTGTTCTACATCAGGGTTAGAAAAATAAATTTGTTTTTTTACACCTTCTGCATTTTGTAAAATCATGTCAAAATCGCCAGGAACTTCTGGCGCATCTTTCATTTTTACCACTTCACATTTTTTTTCCAAGAAATCTACAGATATGTAGGCATCTTTTTGAAAGAAACGTGTTTTGCGCATGTTTTTCATCGAAATTCGGCTGGCTGTTAAATTAGCTACACAACCATTTTCAAATTCGATTCGGGCATTTGCAATATCCGGAGTATCGCTGATAACAGAAACGCCACTGGCGCTAATATTTTTTACTTTAGATTTCACTACACTTAAAATCACGTCAATATCATGTATCATTAAATCTAATACTACAGGAACATCCGTACCTCTAGGATTGAATTCTGCCAAACGATGTGTTTCAATAAACATGGGGTTGTCGATCATGTTTTTGGTGGCAATAAATGCTGGATTAAAGCGCTCCACATGTCCTACTTGCCCTTTTACATTATATTCATTAGCCAAAGCAATGATTTCCTCGGCTTCCGCCAAAGTATTTGAAATAGGTTTTTCTATAAAAACATGTTTGCCTGATTTGATGGCAACTTTCGCGCATTTGTAATGGGAAAGTGTAGGGGTTACAATATCTATGACGTCTACTGCATGGATAAGGGTAGCTATTGTACTAAAATGTTTATATCCAAATTCCTTAGATACTCTATCGGCGTTCTCTTGATTGGGATCGTAAAAGCCAACTAATTCATATTTTTCAGATTGTTGTAATAAACGTAAATGTATTTTCCCTAGATGACCAGCACCTAGTACTCCAATTTTTAGCATAATGATGTTCTTTGTACAAAAATAGCAATTAAATGATTAAACCCTTAAGGATAAGGGACAATTATTTGATGATTTAAAAATTAAAATTTGACAATCAAAATTAGATTTTGTTTTCTATTTTTGTGGAAATAAAACAATAAACTTTGAAAGACACAGCTAAACACCAAGGACTTCGTAATCAATTAGTTAATGTTTTACAGCAAAAAGGAATTACTGATGTAAATGTTTTAGATGCCATAAAAAAGATCCCGAGACATTTGTTTTTGAACTCTAGTTTTGAAGATTATGCTTATCAAGATAAAGCATTCCCCATTGGTGCAGGTCAGACTATTTCGCAGCCCTACACTGTTGCCTTCCAGTCCCAATTATTGGAAATAAAAAAGGAACACAAAGTTTTAGAAATAGGAACGGGTTCAGGTTATCAAACAGCTGTTTTGTGTTTGATGGGGGCCAAAGTTTTTAGTGTAGAGCGTCAAAATGAATTATTTAAGCAGACTTCGTCATTATTGCCCAAGTTGGGAATTCGTCCTAAACATCTTTCTTTTGGGGATGGATATAAAGGTTTACCAAGTTACGCTCCCTTTGATAGTATTATTGTAACTGCTGGAGCCCCTTTTATACCAAAACCTCTGATGGCACAATTAAAAATAGGAGGTAGGCTCGTGATCCCATTGGGAGATGATGTACAAATTATGACTTTGTTGATTCGGAAGAACGAAACACAATTTGAGAAACACGAATTGGGCGAATTTCGATTCGTTCCTCTATTGGAAGATAAAAATTAAATACAAACCCATTCCTACTTAAGAATGGGTTTTTTATTGGGACAGGAGAGTTAAATACCGTGCTATATTGTCTTTCTCAATTTGGGCAATAAATAGTATGATATCTTCTTTATCTTTTCCTATTAGCGCATTTTCCAGCTTTTGGTAGTATTGCATTCTACTTTCAGAATCCCCTTTTATATTAGCGATTACGTAGCCATTTTGCATCAAAACTAGATTCATAATTAATCGGGAAACCTTGCCATTTGCATTTGTGAATGGGTAAATAGCTAATATACGTTGCTGCATCTCTGTAGCTATAACTATAGGGTGTACAGTGCTTTTATTTATTTCATACCAGTTAAAAAGAGCTTCTATTTCTTTTTGAATTATTGAAGGATCTGAGGGTGTAAAGCTATTTTCTTTTATAGTAAATGGAATTTTTCGGTATTGTCCTGCTTCTTTGGGAAGTATTCCTCTTAGAATAAGACTATGAATGGCGATAAATTCTTTTTCGTTAAGAACAATGTTTTTGTGAATCATATTTTTGATAAAGGCGATTGCTTCAATATGATTTAGCGCTTCCATGTGTTCGCGCATGTTTTTTCCTGAAATTGTTTGGCCTTCATTGACAACCAAATCGGTTTCTGAAAGTGTCAAAGTATTTCCCTCTAAGCGATTACTTTCAAATGTATATTCTAATTCTAAGATTTGAGTAATTTGAGAATAATTGTTTGGGTTTAAATTTTGCAGTTTTAGCTTTAAGGTTTCGATTTGATCTAACAGTTTTTGGAGTTCAGGCGAAATTTTATTGGCTGAAGAGATTCTTAGCACTATAATTTCGGCTTCGGCATCTTTGAGTGCTTGTAAAGCAAATTCCTCTTGACCGATTTCATGAATTATTTTCTCTTTTAACCAAACGGTCATTAATGTTTCAAAATTAATCTCAAGGAGAGCTGCTAACTTGGTTATTTGTTCTTTGGTAGGTTTTCTGGTTCCACTTTCAAATTTACTTACTAAAGCCTGATCAATGCTTAAGAGCTGAGCGACTTCCCTTGTTTTTAGTCCTTTTTCTTCTCTGGCGGTTTTAAGTAAACTTTTCATTTCAAATAAGTGAATTTATATTGTCTTGACAAATTTAGTCATTAAATTAGGCGTAAAAAAAGGCCAAATATCTTGGCCTTGATTATATTTTAAAACTCTTTTTTGATTCTAGCAAGATCTCGCTTAGTGTCTTGTTCTTTGAGTGATTCTCGTTTGTCGTACGTTTTCTTTCCTCTACAAAGTCCAATTTCGAGCTTAGCCAAGCCTTTTTCATTGGTGAACAACTTTAAAGGAACAATTGTTAATCCCTTGGCTTGAACACTTTTTGCCAAACTCTTTAATTCTTTCTTGTTCAGCAAAAGTTTTCGTTCGCTTCTTGCTTTATGATTGAATTGGTTTCCAAAAGTATATTCTTCAATATAGGTATTGATAGCAAAAAGTTCCGTGCCGCTAAACTCGCAAAAACTTTCGGTAATATTGGCTTTACCTAAACGGATTGATTTAATTTCAGTTCCTGCTAAAACAATTCCAGCAGTAAACTTTTCGATTATTTCATAATCGTATCGGGCTCTTTTATTAAGTATGTTGACTGTTTTTAGCATAGGATTACAAATGTAGGAACAAAAATCAAAGTTTTAAAGTAATAGGCTATTTTATACTGAAATAATTTAGGAACATGATTTTTATCACCTTCTAAAGCGATGTATCAGACTACTTTTGTTTGTATAATTAAAAATCCAAAACATTATGAAAAAAGTACTTTTTGCCTTTTTGGCAGTGTCTTTTATGACATTAAATGCGCAAAACAAGGAAGGTATTAAAAATCAAGATTTTAAAAAATGGCAAGTTCGTGTTAGAGGAATTGCTGTAATTCCTGATGAAAGTGCAAAAGTCGGGACAATTGGAGGAGATGTTGCTATTTCAAATAACTTTGTTCCAGAGTTAGACTTCACTTATTTTTTTGCAAAGCATTTTGCAACCGAATTAATTCTTGCTACAACGAAACACGATGTTAATACGATGGGATCTGATATTTCTGCTGTTGGTGGACCAACAAATGCCAATGTGGATTTAGGAAGTGTATGGCTGTTACCTCCAACGCTGACAGCACAATATCATTTTTATCCTTTTGCAGAAAAAGTTTTCAAACCTTATGTTGGTGCAGGATTAAACTATACTATTTTCTATAGTGTTGACCAAGGTGCGACTGTGAAAAATGTGTCTTATAAAAATAATATTGGATATGCTTTTCAAGTAGGTTTTGATTTGATGCTTAACGATAAATTTTTCATCAACCTTGATGCTAAAAAATTATTATTAAAAACAGATGTTACTGTAGACGGATCTAATTTGGCTGCCGGTTTAAGTATTCCAGCGGATGTTACTATCAATCCATTAATTTTAGGAATGGGGTTAGGTATGAGATTCTAAAATATTACTGAGATTCTAAATAGAAAAGTCATTATCTCATAAAGGTAATGGCTTTTTTTATAGAGTAAATTACGATGAAAAAATAGGTTTCGAATTATTATCTCTAATTTCAACCGTTGATCGCTTAAGGACTATTCATTAATTGTCACGATCTAAAATTTTATATGCTTGGATGTAAATCCGCTTTTTTTTCGATTAATTAATTAAAAAACTAGTTGCTTCTCGATTTTTATATATTTGCACAATGGAAAACTCAAAATCAAAAAACCCTCTTCACGGAATTACGCTTAAAGTTATTTTGGAAAGACTAGTGAACCATTATGGATTCGATACCATGGGCGAATTAATAAATATCAAGTGTTTTAATGAAAATCCAAGTGTTAAATCGAGTCTGACTTTTTTACGCAAAACGGAATGGGCACGTAAAAAAGTCGAAGAATTGTATGTAAATACCGAACCTAAGTTTGAAAATTAGGATTAGTTCAGTTTATAAGAAACCATAACTCCGCCTCTATAAGGCAACCATTCCCCGCTTTTATTATAATTTTTCGCAGTTTCATAACGTTCTCCAGTGCTAATATAGTACCCTTTGTAAAATCCCTGTTGATTTCCTCCTCCTAGAAACACATCTAACATGAACTTGTCGTTTATTTTAGTTTGGTAGCCAATCGTCGCTCCCATTATATAGCCAAAACCTTTTTCATATTTATCGGTATTCAAATAATTCCATTTCTGGAAATTGAATTTGGTGGCTCCAATATGTGCTCCAACATAAAAGCCATTATTTTTTTCATGAAAATGGTAACGGTATTCTGGTATAAACGTATAAAATTGTTTAGGCTTTCCGTTGATAGTTTTCCATGGTGATGCCAGTATATCAAGTTGAAATGTTGATTTTTTACCAATACTAGTTTCAATTCCTATATTGGGAACAGTCAATAGAGTGGTTAAAGCATTTACTTTTATGTAGGTCTGGCTTTGCGATTGAATTGAAAATAAGATGGCAAGTAAAAAGAAAAGTTTTTTCATGATAAGATTGGGAATCGATATAAAAATTGTTTTTGTTTTATTTGTGTGCAAATATAAAGTATCAGCTATTATAATTGTATCATATTTGTATCATATTTGTATCATATTTATTATAATTAAAAGCTATGATCTATTTAATAATGAATAAATAATAGTGTCTAAAAAGCGGCCTTCAAAAAACTCGTTTTCTTTTAAATGAGCTTCTTTTGTGAAACCAGTTTTTAATAGTACTTTTTCCGAGGCTAAATTTGCTGGTTCTATAATGGCTTCGATAGAATGTAGGTTCATATGCTCAAAACCAAATTTCACCACCTCCCTTATGGCTTCTGGAATAATACCTTTGCCATGAAATTGCGGTAGTAACATATAACCCACTTCGGCTCTGTAATGTTCTGGCCTGATTCTATAATGACCTATTACTCCAATTAGTTTTGGACTGTCCATTAAAGTAATGGCCCAATTAATCCCTTCTTGAGTTTCTATTTTGGCATCAATATTTGCAATATGGTCTAAAGCATCTTCCTCCGTTTTTAGGAGTGGCCTCGGAATATATTTCATGGTTTCAGCATTCGAACGCAATTCGAGTATTTCTTTTACATCAGTAGCAGTTACACGCCTTAAAAGCAAACGTTTCGTTTCGAGATTAGGAAATGGATTAAAATTAAGCTGTAACATCTTATATAGATTAGATAATTTCGATACTAAATTTTGATTCGAAAATTTTATAGGAGTCCAATATTTGAATACCTTCTTTTTCCATAAGGTTTCCGGAACTTTCAACAGAATCAGAATAGCCAAACCAGGGTTCGACACAAAGAAATGGTGCATCTTTTTTTGTCCAAATACCAAGGTGTGGAAAGTTATTATAACGTACTCTAAGAAGTGGGTTTCCAGTCTCTAGTATGGTTAGATAATTAGATTGTAAGGATTTGAATATTAAAGCATCATTTTCGAATAATTTATAGTCTAATGGAACTGCACTATTCGTCGTTGCTAAAATTTTGGTTTCATTAGAAATTAGATCATTTTCGAGCAGATTGTAAACAAGAGGTTCCTCTTTTTCAAACTGTATACTATAATTATCGAAATTTCTAGACAAAGAAAAGGCGGGATGAGCTCCAATGGAAAATGGCATTTTGGATTCGGCCTTATTGATGACTTTGTAATTAATGTTTAAATTTTTGTTTTCAAGGATATAACTGATTTGAAGTTCAAAATGAAAGGGATATACTTGTAAAGTCTCTTCATTTGATTGCATCGAAAAAGTAGCACTATTTTGATTTTTATTAATTAATTCAAAAGCTGTATCTCTAGCAAAACCATGTCTGGATAAGTGGTATTGAATAGAATTAGATGTGTAGCTATTGTCTTTTAAAGTTCCCACAATAGGGAAAAGAATAGGGGAGTGTTTACCCCAAAATTCTGGATTTCCTTGCCAGATATATTCTTTATTATTGCTATTGCTTTTAAGTGAAAATAGTTCCGCTCCAGAGTGATTAATTTCTGCGGTTAAGTGAGAGTTAGTTATTATTGTTGTCAAAACGAATGATTTTTGAATATAAAATTAAAACTGTAAATGTATTTTATAATTTGTTTAGGCATGTTAAAAACATATGAAAATATGAGTTAGATTAAGGTTTGCTGAAATTTGAACGAAAAGCTTCATATTTAATATTAGTATCGATTATTTTTTATTAATTTGGTTGTAAAATAATAACACATGAAAAATATTAGGTTCAAAGCCATTCTTCAAATGGCTTTATTATTAGGGGTTTCATCCCTTTGGTCGCAACAAGCGCCAGCAACAACGGGAACTATCCCAATTTCAAAATACAATTATCATGATGCTTTTGGACCGTTCTTTTACACTAAAAATGGTACAACTACAAGGTCAGCAAGCGGTCAACCAGGTGCTGAATACTGGCAGAATAGAGCTGATTATGTACTTACCGCAAAGCTAAATGTGCAAAACAATGAGATTGTTGGTACAGATATAATCACCTACACTAATAATAGCCCAGATAAAATGTCTTTTGTGTGGATGAATGTAGAACAAAATTTATTCAAAGCTGATTCACGTGGAAATGCGGTCGTTCCTTTGACAGGAAGTCGCAATGGAGCACAAGGACAAAAATTTGACGGAGGTAATAAAATAAAGTCCGTTAAGATTATTAGCGCAACTAAAGGTAAGATTACTGAGGTTGATGCTAAATACGTAATTACGGATACAAGAATGCAGGTTATGCTTCCGCAAGAATTAAAGGCAAAAGGAGATTCTGTAAAAATTAAAATAGAATTTTCTTATATTTCCCCTTTAGAAGGCTCAGACCGTACAGGAGTTCTTGACACTAAAAACGGCAAGATTTTCACCATTGCACAATGGTATCCACGTATGTGTGTCTATGACGATGTACAAGGATGGAATGTTAATCCCTACTTGGGAGCATCTGAATTTTATCTGGAATACGGAGATTTTGACGTAAATATTACCGCACCATCGAATCATATTGTTGTTTGTTCAGGAGAGTTGGTAAATCCAACAGTTGTTTATAGTACTTTGGAGCAAAGTAGATTAGCAGCATCAAAGAAAAGTGATAAAACGGTTTTTATACGTACAGCAGACGAAGTGTCCGCTTCAGCAAATGCAAGTGTTTCTACTACTAAAACGTGGCATTATAAGCTAAAAAATGCCAGAGATATGTCTTGGGCTTCCTCAGCAGCATTTATTTTAGACGGTGCCAAAATTAATTTACCAAGTGGTAAAAAATCTTTAGCATTATCAGCGTATCCAGTGGAGAGTGCTGGTGATGGGGCTTGGGGACGTTCTACAGAATTTACTAAGGCTTCTATTGAGAACTATTCAAAAAGATGGTTTGAGTATTCTTATCCCGTTGCGACAAATGTTGCAGGAAATGAAGGCGGAATGGAATATCCGGGAATCGTTTTTTGCGGATGGGAATCTAAAGGGGAAGATTTATGGGGAGTTACGGATCATGAGTTTGGTCACAACTGGTTTCCTATGATTGTGGGTTCAAACGAACGTTTATTTGGATGGATGGATGAAGGTTTTAATACTTTTATCAATTCATTAAGTTCAGTAGACTTCAACAATGGAGAATACAAATCAGAAGCAGTTGATTTTCATAAAATGGCGGAAGCATTCACTAGACCGGAATTGGAAACTATGATGAGTTCTCCAGATAATATGAAAGAGGCTAATATTGGTCTTTTGTGTTATTTTAAACCGAGTTCAGCACTGATTGTTTTGCGTGAGCAAGTATTAGGTGAAGATCGTTTTGATTTAGCTTTTCGCACTTATGTAGAACGATGGGCCTTTAAACATCCTACTCCGGACGACTTTTTTAGAACAATGGAAAATGTATCTGGTGAGGATTTAAGTTGGTTTTGGAGAAGTTGGTTTGTTAATAACTGGAGATTGGACCAAGGGATCAACTCAATCAAATATGTGAAAAATGATCCGAAACAAGGTGTTATTATTACTGTAGAGAATTTCGACAAAATGGCTATGCCAATAGTTTTAGATGTAAAAACTAAAAGTGGAACAGTAAGCCGCGTAAAATTACCGGTTGAAGTATGGCAAAGAAATAAGGTATGGTCGTTTAAGCATGACTCTACTGAAGAAATTGAAAGTATTACCTTAGATCCAGATCACGCTTTTCCAGATAATAATGAAGGAAATAATATTTGGACTCCTGCGAAAGGTGTTATTGAAAAAGATCTTATTTTAGACGGTTATCTAGGTAACTATTCTAATGATAAAGCGCCGATAAAGATTGTGTTTAGCGAGACTAACAGCGTTCTTAATGTAGAAATAACGGGTTACCCTAAATTTAGTGTTGAACCAATAGGTAAGGACTTTTTCGAATCAAAAAGAGCGGGGCTTAAATTTCAATTTAATGAAGTTCAAAATGGATTTGAGATGATTGTCAATGATAGTCAAAGAATACCTTTTACGAAGGACAAATAGGTCTTTCAGTACCATAAACAAAAAACACCAGTACAACACTGGTGTTTTTTTATATAAAATATTTAGTCTTTTTAAGCTGGAATTTGTTGGCTTAAACAATGCAAAGTTCCAAAACCCCATATCAAATCGATAGCACTAATTCCGATAATTTCTCTATCCGGAAAACACTCCGCTAGAATATTTAGAGCCTTACGATCGTTAGGATCGTTAAAAGTGGGAACCAAAACACATTTATTCAAAATAAGAAAATTAGCGTAACTTGCTGGTAATCTTAAATCTTCAAAATCCAAGCGTTTTGGCATTGGCAAAGCCACAATAATGGGTGACTTACCATTTTCCAATTTTGCATTTTGCAAACGCTTTAAGTTATCTTGCAAAGGAGCGTAGTTATTGTCTTTTGGATCTGTTTCTACAATGGTAACGATAGTGTCTTCATTTATAAAACGGCATAAATCGTCGATGTGTCCATGCGTATCATCGCCTTCAATACCGTCACCTAACCAAATTACATTGGTAATTCCCATGTATTCCTTGAAAACGGCTTCGTAATCTGCCTTAGTGAAATGTGGGTTACGAACCTGAATATCGGAATGCATCAAACATTCTTCCGAGGTAAGCAAAGTTCCTTTTCCATTTGAATCAATAGCACCACCTTCAACAATTACGGGTTTTCCTTTATATATCACTTGAGTGAGTGGTATATCTAGAAAATTAGCTACGGTATCTGGAACATGTTTATCAAGCTGGTAATTTTTATATTTGGCCCAACCATTGAAGTTGAAATTTAATGCTTCTCTTATTTCACCGTTTTTAATTACAATAGGACCAGAGTCACGCATCCAGCTTCTATTTGTTTTTTGAATGATAAACGAAAGATTATTAAGGTTTACTCGTGCTCTTTCTAGCATTTCAGTAACCTTTTCTTTTAGTTTCTCATCGGCAACAACTAAAAATACAGTCTCATAAATCGCTACTTTTTTTATAAATTCGACAAAAGCCCATTGAATGGCTTCGTATTTCCCCGGCCAGTCTTTTCCGTTATGCGGAAAACAAAGTAATATACCTTGCTGTTTTTCCCATTCTGCAGGAAACCTTCTATTATTTTCAGTCATAATTAATTTCGATTATAAAGAACAAAGGTAAACATTCATGATTAAATTTAAATTGTTTTTGAAAGCTTGATACTAAATTATCTCAGTCATTTTATTTTTTTAACGCGAGTAGTTTTGTTAATCATTCCATAATACTGTTTTAATGTTGCTTTGATACTATCCCATTATTTTTGAAAAAACTAAAAAGTAGTATTATGAAAAAGTATGGATTGACTTTATTAGCAACAATTTTTTTATTGTCAAGTTGCGCAAATGAAGACCCGCAAAAGGAAGAAACAGCTGAAGAAGTCAGTAACGAAAACCCTTCTAGCTTTAAAGAAATTGGCTCTTTAACTATTGGCGGTGAGGGAGCTGCTGAAATAAGTGCTTACGATGAAGTTTCAAAAAAGCTTTTTACAGTAAATAATAGTGACAATAATAAAATTGACGTTATCGATCTATCAGATCCATCAAATCCAAAACTTATTGCGAGCATTGATTTAACTCCTTTTAATGGAGCGTCAAATAGTGTGGCTACCTACAATGGGAAACTCGCTGTAGCATTAGAAGCAACACCAAATAAGCAAGGTCTGGGTAAAGTAGTTATTTTTGATACCGCCACTTATACTGTGATTAAAGAAATATCGGTGGGTTCTTTGCCTGATATGGTCACTTTTTCTCCTGACGGTAAGTACATTATGACTGCTAATGAAGGGGAACCAAATAGCGACTACACTGTTGATCCCAATGGAAGTATTTCTATCATTGATGTTGCTAATAATTATAGTGTTACAACATTAGATTTTACTAGTTTTAGTTCACAACTAAGTGCTTTAACCACAGCTGGATTCAGAATCGGGAAAGTGGGCGCCAGTTTTGCTGCCGATATTGAACCAGAATATGTTACAATTTCAGCAGATTCAAAAACAGCTTGGGTAACATTGCAAGAAAATAATGCGGTAGCCAAAGTAGATTTGGTCTCAAAAACTATTTCTAAAATTTTTCCATTAGGATTTAAAGATTATAGTAAAGCTGAAAATGCCATTGACGTTAGTGACAAAGATGCTATAGTTACGTTTAGTCCATGGAAAGTAAAAGGATTGTTTATGCCAGATGCAATTGCCAATTATTCTGTAAATGGGGTTAATTATTTTATTACAGCTAACGAAGGTGACGCAAGGGAATATGGTGATTATGCTGATGTAAAAAGATTGAGTAAATTAACTTTAGATCCTCTTGCTTTTCCAGATGCGACTACATTACAAGCCGAAGCTAAGATGGGTAGATTGAACATAATTACTACAATGGGTGATGCAAATAATGATGGCAAGTATGAAGAATTATTTGCTTTTGGAGGTCGTTCATTTACGATTTGGAATGGAGATTCAGGGAGCTTAGTTTTTGATAGTAAAAATGATTTAGATAAACGGTCTAATGATTTTGGAACTTATGATGATGGTCGTAGTGATGACAAAGGTTCAGAGCCAGAATCAGTTGTAGTTGCTAAGATGGGAAATAAAAATATTTTGTTTGTAGGTCTTGAAAGAGCTGATACGGTTATGATTTATGATATTACAAATCCAGCAGCACCACAATATTTGCAAAGTATAAAGACAGCTGATGCTCCTGAAGGTCTGTTATTTATTCCAGCTTCTAAGAGTCCGACGAAAAGAAGTTTAGTGATTGTAAGTAGCGAAGGAGACGGAACTATTAAAATATACCAACCCGAATTGAATTAAGAAAATCTTTGGGTTAATAAAAAATAAAAATGGACCAGAGCAATTCGCTTTAGTCCATTTTTTATTTAAAACAGGGAGATTCGGTCCGCTGATAAAAAAAATCAGTACTACTTCATTAAATATATAGGTGAACTTCTTTCCTTTTTCTACAGATTCTAAGCTAAATATGCAGCTTACTTAGTCAATTGCTCTTTTAGTAATATCACCAAAAGCATCAATTCTTCTGTCTCTAAAGAACGGCCAGTTCTGACGTACATTTTCTTGTAAATCTAAGTCAACTTCGGCAATTAGGATTTCTTCTTTGTCGTGTGAGGCTTGCGCCAAAATTTCTCCTTGTGGTCCGGCGATAAACGATGATCCCCAGAATTGAATTCCATCTGTATCAGGTAAGTATTGTTCTAGTCCAATTCTATTGGCAGCAGCAACATATACTCCGTTAGCAACGGCGTGCCCTTTCATAACACTCATCCAAGCGCCATGTTGGTTTTCACCATATTCGTCTTTTTCTCCTGGATGCCATCCAATAGCTGTTGGGTAAAATAAAACTTCTGCTCCTTGAAGTGCCGTCAGACGTGCCGCTTCAGGATACCACTGATCCCAGCAGATTAAAGTTCCTATTTTTCCTTTTTTGGTTGGAATTGTTTTAAAACCTAAATCACCTGGCGTGAAATAGAATTTTTCGTAAAAATGTGGATCATCTGGAATGTGCATTTTTCGGTATAATCCTGCTTCTGAGCCATCTGTGTCAATTATGTAAGCACTGTTGTGATAAATTCCTGCCATCCTTTTTTCGAAGAAAGGAACAATGATTACCACTCCTAGTTCTTTTGCCAAGGCGGAAAAAGCAATGAAAGAGGTACTGTATAATGGTTCTGCAATGGCAAAATTGTCAACATCTTCACTTTGGCAGAAATAATGACTGCTATATAATTCAGGTAGCGAAATAACTTCTGCACCTAGTTTTGCTGCATCACGCACCCAACTAATACATTTTTTAAGGTTGTTTTCGGCAACGTCGTTAAGATTCAATTGAATGACTGCTATTTTATATTTCTTGTTTGGCATCAGATAAATTTTAGACTGTAAAAATAGTGAATTTTATAAAGAGTAGAAAATAGGGCTAATGGAAAAGTTGTACTCTTTTGAATTTATCACTTTTCTGTGTTTATTGTCATCTCGACAGAGGAGAGATTAAAGCAATAACTTGATTTTTTTTTTCAGTGTTTTTTTTAATTTGGATATTTCATTTCCTGAAAATAGAAGTAACGGCTTTGTTGTCTGATTGATAAAGATATTTGGTGTTTGTGGAATATAAACCCCAAAAGGGGATGAGTAATCAATACAGGTATCAGTTCGAAATTGTGAATATCTATTTTATGAATAGTGGATTTTTTTTTCTTTAAAATCTATCTTTGACATCCTTAATTAAAAACAAATTAGACTATGTGGTACGAATGCAAAATAAAATATAGAAAAACGGATGATACTGGTCTACAAAAGATGGCAACAGAACCTTATTTGGTAGATGCTTTGTCTTATACAGAAGCTGAAAGCAGAATTAATGAAGAAATGTCGGCATATATTAGTGAAGAATTTAAAATCACAAACATAAAAGTGGCAAATTTTGCTGAGATTCATCCTTTTGAAAACTGTGATCGTTGGTTTAAATCAAAAGTATCTTTGTTAGCTTATGATGAAGAGAGTGGTAAAGAACGCAAGACAAATATGTATATCTTATTGCAAGCTAATGATGTAAAAGAAGCGTTTGATAACACAACTACCGTGATGAAAGGAACAATGGGAGATTATAGTATTCCAGCTATAACAGAATCACCTATTATGGATGTATTTCCTTATTTCTCTGGTGAAGAAGGGGAATTAGAACAAATGGAAAGATTCAACGCACTAAAAGCTTCAAAACCTGAAGTAGCTGCTGAAGTTGAAGATCATATGGAATTTGAGCCTGCTGCTGAAGAGGCAACTGTATAAAATTATTACGCATGGTAATACTATAAAAAAGAGGACTTTTTAGTCCTCTTTTTTTATGAATAGAAAATACTCCTCAGATTTTTTCTGTTGTTTTACAAAGCATTTTTGAGATATTTTTTAAAATTTCGCTAAACTGCGTTCTTATTCTGATTTGTAAATATGAATGGATTGACCTACTAATTTCCATTTGTTTTTTATTTTCTCTAAAAGTCTGATTTCGTAGGAGAATGTTTTTTTACCATCTGTAGCCGTTGATTCTTCGTCATGACTCACCCAAGCACTTTTTCCGTTAATACTTATTTTGTAATTGGTGTTTATGGCAAAACCACCATTTCCCATCGCCTCCGGTTTGCTGTTAATCATTGCTGTTGGGGGGACATCAAAAGTTTCGCCTTTTGGTGTAGAAACTAATATCCTGCTATACGGCTGAATGTACCAGCATTCACTATGACCTTTACTGTCCTGAGCTCTCCATGTTGCTGATTCTTTTTCTAACAGTTTTTTTATCAATTCGGATTCCTTGTTGTTTTGGCTCTGCGCTGTCAGACTAATTGCAATAAGTAGGTAAAGGCTTAATTTCCATTTCATAGGACTCTCTTTTTATAAAATTAAAAGTAGTGTTTTTTCTAAAGATGACCAAATAGTATTACTGCACCGCAATAGTCATATTATTACTTTGGACAGACGAGAGTTTTATAAATTGGATTTTTGAAGCTATAACGTGTTCTATTTACAAAGACTTATCCAATACTTTCTCGTATGCTTTTCTAGGACTTCCTCTAAAATAAACTTCGCCACATAAAGTATATCCTAGGTTTTCAAAAATTTTCATCATTGGGATATTGTCGAAATTAGTGTCGGCTTTTACGCTGTATATGTTATTTTGTAATGCAAATTCTTCTACATAACGGATAATCATTTTTGCCAAACCTTTACCCAAGTGTTTTTCTGAAATTGCTACACGATGAATGACTATAAATTCATTATTCGTAAGCCATTTTCCCTCAATATCACCATAAGCAGGTTCGTAATTCATGATCACGGCACTATAACCGATGATCGTTTTTTCTTCGAGTAAAACAAAACCGATACCTTTTTCAATGTCATTTTCTACGACATCCGGATTTGGATAGCCGTCTTGCCATTGATTGCTGCCATCTTCTTTTCTTCGCAGTATGGCTTGTTGTAGAATCTCCCATATTTGAGCTTTTTCAGACATTTGAGCTTTTCTAAAGTGATAATTCATAATTATAATTTATTTTTATGATAGAATACAGGCCTTTTACAACAAGTTTATTTTGTAGAGGAGCACTTTATTGATCGCGGTAACTGGCAGCTATATAAGCAGCAGCAGTTTTATAAACTAAGTTTCGTTTTCGTCGTTGTGTAACTTTTGCATTTTTTCATTGGTAGACAAAATATCTCTTTCATATTTATTGTGGATAATAATTATCATTAGTCCAAAAAGGACTGCGGCAACAATTAAAATTACGTTGACTAATCCACTGACGCCAAAGGACATTCGGATTAAAATTGTTGAAATTATAAACCCAGAGTTCCTCATTATTTTATGAAATTCGTCAGTGTAAAAGAAAGAAATTAAAAGTAAAACTACATCTACTAAAATTAATACCGTAAAAAATTGGTCAAAAAAGAGATTGTTAATACTTTCTAATATAGGTAGCTGGGTGGACGAAATAGGAGTGCCGGTTAACCAATTTATAAGCGTGTAGGAAGCCATTACGAAAAATAGTGGCAACAAAAGAACCGCTATTATTTTTTTCTTTTTAACAAATCGTTGAATAAAATCTGTTGCCTCTGTTTTATCTTCAAATTTTTGCTTTCCATACTTTTGAAATTGAAAGATTAAATAAAAAAGTAAAAGAGACGCCACGATATCATAAGTAAACTTTAAGTCACCTTTAATTTCGAACCAGTTAGAAGTAAGTTCTAAAGAGGATAAATCTTTAAATAATTTTCGAATAATAATAAGGGTAATAATTTCATATTGCTTAGTTATGTAGGTTGTAAACGACTTTGGCAAGTAGTAAATTAATAGGTAAACTTCATAAATAAGAATAAAGGAAAATGGTGTGTATATTGCTGATATAGGGTTTTTTAGTAATTCTGAGTTTCCCCCGATATCTATAATATTGAATTTCTGTAGGTAGATAATGACTAAGTGAATCAAAAAACTCAACAATGCTATATTGAGAATTGTTTTTTCGACTTTAACACGAGTTCTCTCCGATAGGAGAGCCTGAAAGAGAGACGTTAGTATTTTCATTTTTATTTGCTTTTCGTTTTTTTATCAAATAATATATCGTTGAAACGATTAATTAACTGTATTGTTAACCGTGATGAGGTCTCTCAAATAATTCATTTAAAACAATCTTTTTTATTATTCTACATTGGTTTTCGCTACAAAAAGGAAGTTGATTTGGCGTTTGATAAAATTACCGCGATGCACCCTGATATCGTTGACTTTGCGTGATAAATAGTTTGTCTTTCTCTTGCTAATGTATGAAAAAATGATTAGCAATATTTTAATTTTTTTATATAAATTGTGATACAAAAAAACGGCGTTTAAATTACTTAAACGCCGTTTTTTTTTATACAGTAACACTTTTGTTTATCGAATCGCTTTCACAAACTTTTCTATTTTTCCTATTCCGTTTTCGGTTAAGTACTGGATGAAAGCACTACCTATAATGGCGCCTTTGGCAAATTGAGTGGCTAGGTTGAAAGTTTCTTTGTTGTTGATTCCGAAACCGATTACTTGTGGATTGTTTAGATTCATAGTAGCAATGCGTTTGAAATAGTCTTCCTGAATACTTCCAAATCCAGATTGAGAGCCTGTAACACTGGCCGAACTAACCATATAAATAAATCCATCAGAAACGCTGTCTATAAAATGGATACGCTCGTCAGTAGTTTGTGGCGTAATCAGGAATATGTTTTTCAATCCGTATTTTTCGAAAGTTTCTTTGAATTCTTCGGCATATACATCAACTGGCAGGTCAGGAATGATCAATCCGTCGATACCGATTTCTGCACATTTCTTGCAGAAGTTCTCTATTCCATATTGCAACATCGGGTTGAAGTAGCCCATTATAATCAAAGGAATAGATACTGTTTTACGAATGTCTTTCAGTTGGTCAAACAAAACTTGCGTTGTCATTCCGTTATGCAAGGCTTGAGTTGAACTAGCTTGAATAGTTGGTCCATCGGCTAATGGATCGCTGAAAGGCAATCCTATCTCAATCATATCAACGCCATTTTTTTCTAGATCGTGAATGATTTGTACCGTGTCGTTAAGATTAGGGTAACCAGCAGAAAAATAGATTGAAAGTATCTTTTTGCCCTCTTTAAGTTTTTGATTTATTCTGTTCATTAGGGTATTTTTTATCAGATTTAAAATCTGCTTTTTATGGTTTTATTTTTGCTGATTTATGTGATTGCCGTAAAAGCCCAAGCTGCTTGATTAGATTTCAATTGGACTTGTATTCTTTTGTAATGCTTACCTTCATATCGATCTGCTAGTTGCAGTTCTTCAACGCTGACCTCGTACACCATTCCACTGATAGTGTCTTGTTTGTTTTCGGTTGACTCAATAATTGGATAAGATTCTATTCCATATTCTTCCTCAATTTTTATCTGTTTTACTGCATATCCCATCAAAGTTTCAGGAATTCCTGTTAGTAATCTTCCAAAAACGGTTTCTTGAATGTCTTCCTCTCTTAAGTTTCCGTAGGCGAATAATTTTTCCATGTTTTCTGTTTTGAAATTTATTGTAAAATCCGAATTTCTTGTTTTGACTTGCGTTAGGGATGGAAGCGGTATCTCCCGATTTAGAAAACAAGGCTTTTGCCGTCGTTTTCTTATCGGGAATTTAGCGTACAGCCCGCCCGATTTCCCTGGTTTTTTCAGGGAAATCGGGAACGCCCTGAAATAAATTCAGGATAAAACCTCAAAAATTATTAAAGGGAAAATCCTCTATAATTTGAAGTAGTCAATATAGGTATTTAAATCCTTATCTCCACGTCCTGAAAGATTTATGACTACAATGTCTTCTGGTTTGAATTTCATTTCATCCAAAACTGCAAAGGCATGGGCACTTTCTATAGCAGGAATTAGGCCTTCCATTTTTGAAAGCTTAAGTCCCCAACTCATTGCTTGTTCATCAGTGATAGAGATGAATTGTGCTCTTCCAGTTTTGAAAAGATTAGCATGCATTGGGCCAACACCAGGATAATCTAATCCTGCCGAAATGGAATACGGTTCGGTGATCTGACCGTCAGTGGTTTGCATTAACAATGTTTTACTACCGTGAATAACGCCCACTTTTCCCAAGGCTGAAGTCGCTGCACTTTCACCAGAATCAACTCCCATTCCTGCGGCTTCCACTGCTATAATTTTGACATCTTCATTGTCAAGAAAATGATAATAAGTACCTGCTGCATTGCTTCCACCGCCTACACAAGCGATTACGTAATCTGGGTTTTCACGTCCTTCTTTTTCCAATAATTGCTCTTTAATTTCCTTAGAAATAACGCTTTGAAAACGGGCTACCATATCTGGATAGGGATGCGGTCCTACTACAGAACCAATAATATAATAGGTGTCCACGGGATTATTGATCCAATCACGAATAGCTTCGTTCGTAGCATCTTTTAAGGTTTTCGAACCAGAAAGCGCTGGACGAACCTCGGCGCCCAGCATTTTCATGCGGGCTACATTTGGTGCTTGACGCTTAATGTCCACTTCTCCCATGTACACGATACACTCCAGTCCCATCAACGCGCAGACGGTAGCTGTTGCCACACCGTGTTGACCGGCCCCCGTTTCAGCTATAATACGGGTTTTACCCAAACGTTTGGCCAATATAATTTGTCCAATCGTGTTGTTTATTTTATGCGCTCCGGTATGGCACAAATCTTCTCTTTTCAGATAGATTTTAGTATTGTATTTTTCTGATAGGCGTTCTGCAAAATAAAGAGGAGTAGGGCGACCTACATAGTCTTTTAGCAATGCATCAAATTCAGCTTGAAACTCAGGCTCAGCTGTGATTTTTAGGTAGTTTTGGCGAAGTTCTTCCACATTAGGATATAACATTTCTGGGATGTAGGCGCCTCCAAACTCGCCATAGTAACCTTTTTCGTTTACGTTGTATGACATTTTATTTGTTTTTTATTTTGTTAGATTTAGAGATATATTGCTGCATACCTCCACATAATTGTATGCTTTTTAATCCTGGTTCTATTTCGAATTTACTGTTTACATCAATGGCATAAATGGGTAAATTAGTTTTTAGAATTTCATTTACTTCTGGCATTTCCTCTAGTCCTATTCCGCCACTCAGGAAAAAAGGTTTAGTAGAGGGATACTTTTCTAAAACGGTCCAATCGAAAGTGGTTCCGTTTCCTCCGGGTAGTTTTCCTTTTGTATCAAAAAGGAAATAATCGCAAAGGGATTCGAAAGGTTCTAAAATTTCAAAATCAAAACTGTCGATTATCGAAAAGACTTTGATGATCTCAACTTTTTTAGGTAATCTGGTTTTTAATTCTGCACAAAAAGCAACCGATTCTTTTCCGTGTAATTGTACTGCTTGCAAATCGTGTAGCTGCACTTTATCGGCGACAATGTCGATGCTTTCGTTTACAAATACTCCAACTTTTTTAATCGATTTAGGCAATTTAGGAATAACACCATTAAAATATCGAGCTGATTTTTCCCAAAAGATGAAGCCCATATAATCGGGTAGGAGGGCCGCTACTTCGATTATATTGTCGGGATATTTCATGCCGCAGATTTTTAATTTCATGTTTTTAAGGTTTTACCTTGTGCTACCCAACGGAAGCGCCAAGCTTGCAATACTTTTTTTATAATTAATTATGTGTTAACTGCTCAATAAATTCCGTTGCCGCTTTGCCGGCATTATCGGTTTTCATAAAGTTTTCACCTATAAGGAAACCCTGGTATCCGTATGGTTTTAATTGGGTTATTGCTTCTATTGAACTAATGCCGCTCTCGGAAATTTTCACAAAGTCGTCTGGTATTTGACTCGCAAGTTGCTTGCTAAAATCCAAACTAACCTCAAAGGTTTTCAAGTTTCTGTTGTTGACACCAATCATATCTAATGTGGGCATAATTGATTTTTCCAGCTCCTCTGCACTATGTACTTCTAACAAAACTTCTAATCCTAAATTTTTAGCAAATTCAGAAAGTGATTTAATTTCTGCACGGGTTAAAACCGCCGCAATAAGCAAAATCAAGTCAGCACCGTATGCTTTGGCTTCGAGGATTTGGTATTCATCAACAATAAACTCTTTTCGCAATAGCGGAATGTTTACTGAGGCTCTTGCCAATAGTAAATCATCAAGAGAGCCGCCAAAATATTTCCCATCTGTCAAAACCGAGATGCCACAAGCTCCGGCACTTTCGTATCCTTGCACTACTTCTTCGACGGTAAAACTATGGTTAATTACAGATTTTGAAGGTGAGCGGCGTTTGTGTTCAGCAATAATTCCAGAAGTGCTATTCTTTAAATTTTGGCTCAATGAAATGCTTTCTTTTCCGAAAAAAACAGAAGCTTCCAATTGGGATACAGGAATGATGGATTTCTTGAGAATGACTTCTCGTTTCTTGTCAACTATTATTTTGTCTAAAATGTTCATTGTTAATTTATTAAAAGATTGAAAAATTAAAGGATTAAAAAATGGGCTTTTGATGGCGCTTATTTCACATTCTTCGAATTTAAATATTTAATCAATTGTTTGTTACTATTATATTCAGATCCTTCGGCAATGTTATTTGTAATTGAAATGACAGCTCTTTTTATTTGATTTTGAAAACCAAATTCTTTTTCAAAAGCTTTACACTCTAATAATTTAAAGATCAGTTTAGCCAATTGACTTCCTTTTTTATAAACTTCAAATTCTTCAAAGGACTTTGTCATAATCTTTAAATTTTTAAATCATTTAATTTTTCAATTTCTATTTATCTGCTCAACTCTTGTAACTTATTCAAAGCTTTCAATCCTTTTCTAGATAGTAAGCTTTCTTTGGCTTTTTCGAATCCTTCTAGAGGAGAACATTTTGTCACAGTTGCGATGGCCATTGCGGCATTGGCACAAACCACATTGTTTTGGGCTTCGGTTCCTTTTCCAGAAATGATATCAGTAAACATTTGTGCCGATTCATCGATGGTTTTTCCACCTTGAATTTCACTTTGCGATAAAAGGCGAACATCAAAACTTTCATGAGATAACATTCCTTCCACACTGCTAGTGATAATCTTTGTAGGGCTAGTGAGAGATATTTCATCATAACCGTCTAGCGAATGTAAAATGGTAAAATTCACATCGGTATTTTGGTACAAATAAGCATACATTCTGGCCATTTCTAAATTAAAAACACCTACCAACTGATTTTTTGGAAAAGATGGATTTACCATTGGTCCTAACATGTTGAAGAAGGTTTTTACCGCTAATTCTTTTCGGATTGGGCCAACGTTTTTCATAGCTGGATGAAATAGGGGGGCATGCAAAACGCAAATTCCCGCTTTATCAATGCTTTCTTCCAGAAAATCATTCTCATTGCTGAATTTGATCCCTAATTTTTCCATCACATTGCTTGAACCAGAGATAGAAGATACACCGTAGTTACCGTGCTTCGCCACTTTTATTCCCGCTCCAGCCGCCACAAAAGAAGCTAAAGTTGATATGTTGAAAGTGTCTTTTCCATCTCCACCAGTTCCACATAAATCGATTGCATTGTAAGCAGATAAATCGACACGAATACAAAGTTCCAATAAGGCTTCTCTAAAACCGGCAAGTTCTTCGATACTAATGCTACGCATCATGTATACAGTCAAAAATGCTGAAATCTGACTTGGATTATAGCTCCCGTTTGAAATATTGACCAATACATTTTTTGCTTCTTCTTTCGAAAGCATTTCATGGTTTATGAGTCTATTTAATATATTTTTCATTTCATTATTTGTCTTAAAGTCTAAAGCCGAAGGTCCTAAAGGGTTTCGACATTATGACTAGTTTTTAACCCAGTTCTCTAATATTTTCTTTCCGTTTGGTGTTAATACACTTTCTGGATGAAACTGTACTCCACGAACGTCAAATGTTTTGTGTCTCAAAGACATCACCTGTCCATTTTCATCAAAAGAAGTAGCTTCTAAGACATCTGGTAAAGTAGTATCTACCACCCAAGAATGATAACGACCCACTTCAAATTCATTACCCAATCCTTCAAACAACAATTCGTCATCGACCACTGTTTTTACCATTGTTGCTACCCCGTGATAGACTTTATCTAGGTTAGAAAGTGTACCTCCAAAAACTTCACCAATGGCCTGTTGTCCTAGACATACACCAAGGATACTTTTGCTAGGGGCATATTTCCGAATCACTTCTTTCAATAAACCAGCTTCTTCAGGAATTCCTGGTCCAGGAGAAAGCAATATCTTATCAAAAATGGCTATTTCTTCGATATCAAATTCATCGTTTCTGTATACGGTTACTTCACAGTTTAAATCTTCCAGATAGTGAACTAGATTATATGTGAAGCTATCGTAATTGTCTATGACTAGTATTTTTTTCATTATTTTGTTGAAAAATTGAAAGATTTAAAGATGGAAAAGTTGTAGTTTTTGTGTAATCTTTAAATACTTAAATTATTAAATCTTTTAATTATTTTTATATTGTTTCTGCCAAATCTAAGGCTGTATTCAACGCTCTTAATTTGTTATACACTTCCTCCATTTCACTTTCTTCATCTGAACTGGCTACGATTCCGGCACCGGCTTGTGAATGTAATTGGTGATTTTTACTCAGGAACGTTCTGATCATAATAGCATGGTTAAAGTTCCCTTCAAAATCCATGAAACCTATAGCGCCACCATAAAAATTGCGGTTTGTTTTTTCATATTCCTCGATCAGTTGCATGGCTCTGTGTTTTGGAGCACCACTGAGTGTTCCAGCAGGAAAAGTATCAGCTACCACCTGCATGGTTGTCGCTGTTTCATGTAAATGTCCCGTGACTTTTGAAACCAAGTGAATTACATGAGAGAAGAATTGCACTTCTCTGTATTTTTCAACCTTTACATCATGTCCATTTCGGCTCAAATCATTTCTAGCTAAATCGACTAACATAACATGTTCACTATTCTCTTTCTTGTCTTCAGATAGTTGTTTTGCAAGGATTGCATCTTTTTCATCATCACCAGTTCGTTTGAAAGTTCCTGCTATAGGATGGATTTCGGCTTTGCGGTCTTTTACGATAATTTGAGCTTCTGGTGAAGAACCAAATATTTTGAAATCACCATAATCAAAGAAGAATAGGTAAGGAGAAGGGTTGATGCTTCTCAATGCTCTATAAACGTTGAACTCATCTCCTTTGAATCCTTGAGTAAACCTTCTGGATAAAACTAATTGGAAAACATCACCGCGGAAACAATGTTTTTTGGCCAAAGCCACATTGTGCTTAAATTCGTCATCAGTCAAGTTGGAGAAACCTTCTCCTTCTTTGGTAAATTTATAGGAAGCAATATTTCTGGATTGTAATAGTTGCTCTATTTCAGAAATGTTATTTTTCCCATCGAGACTATGACAAAATATATACGCCTGATTTTTAAAATGGTTGATGGCAATGATGTTTTGATACACGGCATAATACATATCAGGAATTGAAATGCTATTGTCTTTTTTGGCAACAGTCACTTTTTCAAAATAACGAACGGCATCGTAAGAAATGTATCCAAACAAACCATTATTGATAAATTTGAAATCGTTTTTTTCTGATTTGAATTGATGTGAAAACTCTTGAATTACTTCAGGCACATTCGTGTTTTTATCAATTATAATTTTTTCTGAGGTACCGTCAGGATAGGTTTTGAAAATAGTTTCATTTTCAATTTTTATCGAAGCTATAGGATTACAACAGATATATGAAAAACTGTTATCACTTCCATGATAGTCACTACTTTCAAGTAATAAGCTATTGGGGAATTTATCACGTATTTTCAAATAAACACTGACAGGAGTAATAGTGTCTGCGAGTATTTGTTTGTATTTTGTATTTAGTGTAAATAGTTTCAAAATGAATAAATTTTAAGATTTTTATTGATATGAAGAGCAAAAAATGTTGACATAAAAAAAAAGGCCTGTCGTCATGACAAGCCTTTTATATTTATATATGATAATACTATAGGAGCTTAGTTCACGACTATTGACGTAAATTGTTCCACCACCAAGTATTGTTTATTGTTGTTTTCATTTTACAAAGATATAAATGTAATTTGGTTATTCATACATATTAAACTAAAAAAAAATCTAATTTTTTTATCTTTTTTGTTACATTATTTGAATGTAAGTAATAAAAAACCCAACAATTTCTTGTTGGGTGAATTAGTAAACATGGTATTATAAAATATTAGAATTTCAAAGCTACAGCTAATTCAAATTCATCAGAGATTGCTTTGTCTCCTAAGTTATCGAAGAAACTACCTGAACCGTATTTAATGTCATATTTAGTTCTGTCTATATTAAATTTAGTAGTAGCAGTGTTTGCTTTTACAGCGATATCAAATGTAACTGGATTTGTTTTTCCTTTGATTGTTAAATCTGCAGTAACAGTATAAACGTCTTTTGTTTTAGTTGCAATAGTTTTGAAAACTAATGTAGACGTTGGGAATTTTTCAGTTCCGAAGAAATCTTCTGATTTCAAGTGACCGTTTAATTTTCCTTGGTATTCACCTGAAAGATCAGTTGAAGTTAGTGACGTCATATCAACAGTAAAAGTTCCACCTACTAATTTTGCTCCTTTAAAAACAAGAGCTCCGTCTTTAATGTTTACTGTACCTTCATGTTGTCCCGTTACTTTTTTACCAACCCAGTTGATTGTACTTGCTGATGCATCTATTTTTTTTGTTTGAGCAGATACCGATACAGTAGATAATACTACCACTAATGCTAATGCAATTGATTTTAAATTTTTCATTTGTTTAATTTTTGTTTTTAAAATTGATTCTAATTAATAATTATAGTGTAATAAATAAATCTTCGTTTGATTTTCTAACTTTTTTGTGATGTTGTGTGTCATCTTCAGTATGACGGTATCCTACTGGTGCAATTACAACTGCAGTTAGGTTCAGTTTGTCTAGTCCTAAAATTTCATTGAAAGCGCTTGCGTTAAAACCTTCCATTGGAGTTGCATCAATATTTAACTCAGCCGCTGCATTTAATAAGTTTCCTAAAGCTAAATACGTTTGTTTTGCAGTCCAAATGCTTTTAAGGTCTTCTGGCATTGGGTTAATAGCTCCTTTCATAAAGTTTCCATAACCTGCAAGTGCTTCAATAGGAAGCTCTCTTATTTCGCTTGCATTTTTCAAGTAAGCATCAATTTCTGCGTCACCAACATTAGTTTGACTTGCAAATACAAATAAATGTGAAGCATCTGTAATTTGTGTTTGTCCGTATGCAGAAGGCAATAATTGTGCCTTAAGTTCTGAACTTTCAATGATCAACACTTTATAAAGTTGTAAACCATACGAAGAGGCGCTTAAGCGCACAGCTTCTTTAAGAAAATCTAAATCTGATTCTGATATTTTTTTTGCTGAATCAAATTTCTTTGTGGCATAACGCCAGTTTTGGTTATCTAAAAAGGTACTCATAATTTTAATTTATTTGTTGATTTCTGTATTTTTCTAATAATATATTTAATTGTTCTAGTTCGTCGAAATTCAAATTCTTGGAGAAATTATTCTCATGTTCAATGATCTTAGGGTCTAATTCTGTTAAAATGTCTAATCCCTTCTGTGTTATAGCTACTTCAATTTTTCTGCGGTTTTCAGGACACACATTTCTTGTCACTAAGTTCTTTAGTAGTAGTTTGTCTACTAATCGAGTCGTATTACTAGTTTTTGCAACCATACGCTCTTGTATCAGACACATATTAGCTGGATTTCCTTTTTGACCCCTTAATATTCGCAGCACATTATATTGCTCTCCGGATAGGTCATAGGGTTTTAATATTTCATTAAATTTTTCATGAATTACATTTTGCGTATATAAAATATTCAAAATGATTTTTTTTGAAACCTTTAATGGAACGGTGCTTTTAATTTCATCTTCAATTTTCATAATAAGCTTTTCTTATTTGTTGGTACAAATGTAACACTTTTTTAATTTGTATATACAAGTGTTTGGTTAATTATTTGTTATTATTTTATTTAACCCCAGTTTTTTATATGTAAATATTTAATTTTAAAGTGGTTGTGTATTTTTTTTAAATGAATAAATCTTAAGTCTAAAAAGCCCTATTTTTTAATTAGTATGAAATAGAACTCTTGAGATTAGTTTTAAAAGGCGATTTAAGTAGGGTAAAACTCTTTTTGTCTCCACTTTTTTTGATTTGCTTGGAGTTAGAAAAGCGAGTTAAATCACTTATTGTAAGGATAAAGGATTAACTCTAGTTATTTAGAAGCTCGTAAATAACGTTAGAATCATTATCCTGATCTTTTCGGTTTTGTATAAAATGCAAACCACATTTTTCTAATAGTTTTCTAGAATTTTCGTTTTTATGATGGGTGAATGCTTCTATCTTATTCAGCTTTAATTTATTAAAACCAAAATCGATAACACATTTTAATACTTCCGTCATGATTCCTTTATTTTGAAATTCAGGATTTAAACCATAACCCACTTCAGCAATTGTATTATTCTCCGAGAAACTCCACAAACAAATGGTGCCAATAATATGGGGTTGGTTATTATATGCGATTCCCCAAGTCACCGATTTATTGTTTTGGAAGTCTTCATTTATAGCTGCAATAAATTGTAAGGCTTGTTCAAGCGTTTTTGTTTTTCTATTTTCGGGTCTTTCGATGAACTGATTAATAGTTTCATCAGATCGTAAGTATAAGATAACTGGAGCATCTGATGCTTCTATTTTTCGCAAAAGGAGACGCTCTGTTTTTATTTCTGGAAAAGGTAAAAAGTTCATCTTGGTTTAGTTTTGGTGGTAGCGTATATAATTAATATTTAGTTGCGAGGTAGATGAGTTTTTAGTCTGTAAGCTGAAATTCAGCGCTATTTTTTTCTTCTCCATTTACGATAATTGAAAGTTTCTGTGTTCCGGCATAAAATTTTCGAGTCGTAATTAGTTTAAAACTTTGCTTTCTTTTAATATCAGAAGATTGATTTGCTTTAAAAATACGTTCACTTATTTTAAATACTTTCTTTGAAAGTTGGCCGTTTTGTCGAAGATAATAAACCGCATATTCAAGTCGTACCGTTTGTTGTTCTTCATTGTTATTTTGGACGGAAAACGAAAACTCTAAATAGTTTCCAATTGCTACTTTTAGAGTAGCTATTTCAAAATTGGCGATTTCTATATTTGAACTGTCAAGTCCAAAGTGTTTTAAAATTTCAGTGTTTCCTTGCTTTAACAATGTTCTACAACCGTGTTTTATAATGGCATCTGTTTCTTTGCTGTGTCCTTTCCAGTTGGCGGCAATTTCAATAACGATTTTTGGATTGTCTTTGGCAATGTCGTTAAGATTGTTTGCTACGCTTCTTCTAACATATTCTGATGTATCTCCTTTAAGATTGGTCAATAACGGTAGAATAGGGCTAGGATTTTTTTTAAGCTCAGGGATGGCCATTGCCCATGGCAAGCGGGGTCTGCAACCTTCAGAAGCTAGTCTTCTTATGTGAGGATTGGGAGAATTTGCCCATACTTTCATCACTTTGATGGTTTTATCAAAATCGTGTTTCAAAAATTCACGAATGGCAAATTCAGAGGAACCAAATTGTGTGTAATAGGCCAATGCTTCCATAGAAGTTTCAAAATCATGAATACCAAATTGCCCAACATAATCAGGAAAAACAAGTGCAGTATAACCAGTTGCACTGTTTGGGATTACGCTGTTTAATATTTGTATCGCTTCTTTAAAATCTATCGGAAGGTGATTTTTAAGTGTTAGGGAAGTAAAACGCAATCGTTCATTTAACGACCTGCTTTCTAAGCCAGCGGTTACTTCATCAATGAATTTGGTACTGTTAAAATTTACATCTGCTGTATTAAATGCTGTTGCTAAACGCTCATAGAATTTTTTATTAAACATCTCTTTCAATTCTGCTGCCATATTTTATTTTTAATCATTAAAAATTCTAGCAACAAAGGTAGCCTTTTCTTTATTTTAAGGTCTATTCTGTTTTGTTAGGAAAATAATTAAACGGTTATTTTTAAAGATTGATCCGTCACTGATTTTGGAAAAAAAACTGATTCCGGTTATTTCAGTTTTGGGTCATTGGGGAGATGATAATGAGGAGCGTTTGCGTTCCTTAATGGTGAAAAAAGGTTGAATTTCGTGCGAAACGTAAACGTGAACTTACCACAAAATTCGCAATTGCATGAAACGGCTGTTATAGCCAGTTTTTAAAAAGGTTTTTTAACGTTTAATTCTTCCAAAAACACACCGCTTCCCGCTATATTTTCCATTGTCATTTTTTCTATTTTTAACTCGTATGAATCAGGTTGAATTTTGGCAATCATTAATTCCTCAACCTTTTAACCCAGACAAGCTAAAAGCTTAAAAATTGAATATCTGTCTTTCGGTGTAGTTTTACAACCGAATATTATTTGCTTTATACACTTATTGTTAATTTTTAGCAATCCTTGAGCATTATTGACTAATCTAATTTCTTTTTCATAAGCCCATTTTTCGCATTTTATTTTAAAAATTGTGAATATTAATCCTTTCAATTCTTCATAATTATAATTGAATAAGTCCAAAAGTAAATCAGTATACTTGACTTCGACAATTTCTAATTTTTCGTCTTTTGCTAAACAAATATTTTGTTCTTGTTTTTAATTGTAAAAGTCAAATTTCAAGCAAACTCCAGAATGATTATTTCCGTAATGGCCCCACATTACTGGGCAGGTTTCTGTCATAGAACCGCATGCAACTCCATATTTGTTTATATCAATGTAAAGAAATGTATAATCAGCATACATTTTGCTCTGAAGTTCAATGCTGTTGATTTTCTATGCTTCTTTGAAATATTCTAAGTTATTATAAAAGGTATAAATTTCTATTAATTTATATTCATAATTTCCAATTTCACTATAGTAACTTTCATCAAATTTATTTAGAACTTTCAAAATCTAACTTCTTCTTTTCAAAGTGTTTTAAACCTGTGATTACGTCTATTTTTTCATTGATATGAGTTTGAATAAACAAATAGAAATTCTCCAGTTTTCTATATCAGAACATAATTTATATCTTGGTAAAGAATCAAAAAGGGTCATTAAAATTTCTCGGATTTGAAAAGAATAATTCATTATTAATTATTGAATTGAATAAATTCTGGTTTATTGTGAAATATTTATAAAAGGATTTTCTGGAGTTATTCATTCGTGTCTTAAAATTGGCTTTAACGTCCCGCCACTACAGCGGGTTTGGGATTAAATTAAGCCCTTTTTTCGGATTTGCCAAATCTTCCAAATACAAAATCATTTTTCCATTAACTCTAATACCCAAATCCGTTGTAGTGGCTGTTAGCGGTTCGGTTGTTTATGTAGAAACCATTTGATAAAACTCTTTTACCAAGTTTTTCTGTATTGCGGATGATTGAGGCCAACTCCAAATCATAAGATGAAATAATATTAAGTGAACTATTATCAAATTGATTACTACTTTTTTTAGCGGTTTTTTGTTTTTTGTCAGCCATAATGTAATAAACAAAAATATAATAATCCAAAAAGGAATATAGACAATTCGACTTAAACCAGTTTGTGGAAATAAGTTTACTAGTAATGTCAATTCTAAAATACATACTAATATTGATAAGATGATTAAAAGTATTCTTTGGTTGAATTTTATCATTTATTTTCTTTTTCAGCAAGTTTTCCTATTTCCAAGTTTCAATTTTCCATTTTCAAATTCATAAACTTTGTCAAACTTCTGCTTTTCAAGTTTCAATTCTCAACTTCCAATATTTATATTTCAGATTAATACTGTAAAGTTTTAAAAATCTGAATTTCAAGTTTATATTTTTCACGATTACATTTTCGGTTTCCCTGCGTTAAACAAAATCAATCTCTTTCGAAGTTTTTTCTGCGTAGGTTCGGTTTCAACTGACCGCTAACTTGTATATATAATCAAATATATACAACTTTTTTCGGTTTAGGGATTGTAATCCTTTTCTTTAGTAATTAATTTGTACTTTGTGCTTCACTCCAATCCATAAAAAAACCCGAGTTGCAAAAGTAGCTCGGGTTTTGAATTTTATATAAAAATTGGAATTAGTCTTTCAACCCTATTTTAGTTAAAATAGTCTCTAATAAACACCATTTGGTAAATCCTGATTGAATCAAATTGACTCCTATAAAAGCAGTAAACCACAACCAATTTTGATTTACATATATTGCCAATAGCAAACTAATTAAAATAAATGAGCCTACTACAATTCTAAAGACTTTATTTTTCATTTTGTATGATTTTTATTAATTGTATTTTTCTATGTTTAATACTGCAATATGAATATTTGATAAGCTTTCTTGTTTAGCATTAAATTCATTTACTAATGCAAAGAATGGGTCGACATTTTCTGTTTTTACAAAAGCGTAATATAAAATAGATTCATTTAAACTCATGTCAGTTGCAAACCAATTACTTTCTATAGCTTCTTCAGAAAGGTCTTTAAATCCAGTTACCTCCTTATAGGTAAATGTTTTTACATCTGCCTGTTTTAGCATTTTTTTGATGTCTTGGTCAAATGCCGCGATGGCTGTTATGATAAGTAGTTTCATTTGTTTTTTTGTTTAAGGTTTGAAGTTTAAGGTTTTAGTGCTGTAACTTTAAACCTTAAACTTTGAATAATTTTTATTTTTCCCATTTTTTTCTCTCCGTCACATAATAAATCAACGGCACTACAATCAATGTTAGAATAGTAGAAACGATGGCTCCAAATACTAATGAAATCGCCAATCCTTGAAATAGTGGATCAAATAAGATAATGGAAGCTCCAATAACTACCGCTCCAGTTGTCAATAGGATAGGAGAGGTTCTCACAGCTCCAGCCTCAATAATCGCTTGTTTTAACTGCACCCCGTCATTCAATCGTATTTCGATAAAATCAATTAGTAAAACCGAGTTTCTAACCATAACTCCTGCCAAGGCAATCATACCAATGAAAGAAGTTGCTGTGAAATAAGCACCTAACAACCAGTGTCCAAACACAATCCCGATTAACGAAAGAGGAATTGCTAACATCATCACCATTGGTGTTTTAAAGTTCTGGAACCACCCCACAATCAACATGTAAATGATCACGATAGCTACTAGAAAGGCAACACCTAAGTCACGGAATACTTCTAATGTAATTTGCCATTCCCCGTCCCATTTTACAGTAAAATCACTTTCATCCGTTGGTTGGTCCATGTATAATTCATTGACTTTGTATCCTTTTGGGATTTTCATTTTGTCTAATTTCTCCGTCATTCCCAGAATGGCATATACAGGACTTTCTAATGCTCCAGCCATATCAGCGGTAACATAAACCACACGTTTTTGATCTTTTCTATAAATGGTTTTTTGTAACGTATCTGTTTTTACTTTTACTAAATCACTTATCGGAATCATATTCCCTTGGCTTCCTTTTATTTTTAGATTCTGAATGTCTTGCAAGCTGGTTTTGTCTTTATCGTCAAGCGAAAGAACAATACCTACATTGTCATTAGAATTCTCAGCATACAAATTAGAAATAGGATATTCTTTCAATAAATAAGTCAAATTCCCGACTATTTGTTGTGGTGCAATCCCGTTCAGCATTGCTTTTTCTTTATCAACTTCTAGTTTGTATTCTGTTTGATTGTCCTCTACAGTCCAGTCGATATCTACAATACCATCCGTTTTATGAAGAATATCTTTTACTTGTTGCGCTACTTTAATTTGGTCTTTGTAATTTGGACCGTAAACCTCAGCAACCAGTGTAGATAATACAGGAGGTCCTGGCGGGACTTCGATAATCTTAACATTCGCACCATATTTTTTAGCGATTTTCTGAATTTGCGGACGTACATTTTTAGCAATGTCGTGACTTTGTAATTTTCGATCTTCTTTGTGTAATAAATTCACTTGAATATCAGCCATATTACTTCCACCACGCAAATCATAATGACGAACTAATCCGTTAAAAGTGATTGGTGCCGATGTTCCAATGTAGTTTTGATAATCAACAACCTCTGGAATTGTGGTTAAATACTGTGCAATTTCTTTAGTAACGGCTGATGTTCTTTCCAGAGTGGCTCCTTCAGGCATATCAATCACTACTTGAAATTCATTTTTATTATCAAAAGGCAACATTTTTACTAATACGGATTTGGTAAAAAACATACCAACAGAACCAAACAATAATAAAACAGTCACTCCCACAAGTACTCTTCGCTTCATGCTGCTTTCCAGTAAAGGACGCTCTAGCTTGCTGTACATTCTATAGATGAAACTAGTTTCTAGTCCTTCATGCTCTTTATGTTCTTGCGTATCTTTTTCTTGTAATAAATGATATCCTAAATAAGGCGTAACAGTCAATGCAACAAACAGTGATAGTATCATGGCAATCGAAGCACCAATAGGCATCGGACTCATGTAAGGTCCCATCATTCCAGATACAAACGCCATGGGTAATATAGCGGCAATAACCGTAAATGTTGCTAAAATCGTTGGATTTCCTACTTCATTTATAGCGTAAATAGCAGCTTGTTTAAATGGTAGTCGCTTCATCTTGAAATGCCTGTGCATATTCTCTGCGATAATAATACTATCATCGACGACAATTCCCACTACGAATACCAAAGCGAAAAGTGTGATTCGGTTCAATGTATAATCCAGCATATAATAACTGAATAATGTCAATGCAAAAGTCAAAGGAACTGAGAAGAAAACAACTAGTCCACCTCTCCAACCCATGGCAAGCATCACTAAGAACGTTACCGCCAAAATAGCAATACCCAAGTGAAGTAATAATTCACCCACTTTATCTGATGCCGTTTCACCGTAATTACGGGTTACTTCAACATGTACATCATTAGGAATCATTGTAGTTTTTAAATGGTCTACTTTGTCAATGATTTTTTCTGATATTTTCATCGCATCTGCACCTTTTACCTTCCCTACAGATATGGTTACGGCAGGATATTCAGACTTTGCGTCTTTGTATTTTTCGTTTGATTTACTGTACCCAAAGGACACATAACTTTTTGCGGTAGACGGGCCATCTTGAACCGTTGCCACTTGTTTTAAGTACACAGGCATGTTTTTATTCACACCTACAACCAGATTTTCTACATCGTCTGCTGAGGTTAAGAACTTCCCTGTCGTAATCAAATATTCCTCATCGTTATTGACAAAACTCCCGGATTGAGAACTGCTGTTATTCGCTTGAATCATTTGCATAATACCCATAGGGTCGATGCCATTTTCTGCCATTTTATCTTTGTCCAAAATCACTTTTAAAACTCGGCTTCTTCCACCAATTTCTTTGGTAATCGCAACATCTTTTACTTTTTCTACTTCAGATGTTACTTCTTCAGCAATTTGGCGCAATTGAAAATCGTCCATTTTGTCGCTCCAAAGCGTGATTCCAAGCATGGGAACATCATCAATAGAACGTGTTTTTACCATTGGTTTGTACACTCCTTTTGGGAACATATCTTCGTGTTTTGCCAGTTCGTCGTATAACTTCACATACGAACGTTCTACATCCTGACCTACATAAAATTGAACGATAAGCATCGCCTGACCATTCATTGCCATTGTATGCACATGTTCCACCCCCTTGATATTTGAGATGATTTTCTCTAGCGGTTTTGCCACACGGCTTTCTACCTCAGTAGGGCTCGCTCCCGGATAACCCACCATGACGTCAGCCATCGGAACATTAATTTGTGGCTCTTCTTCTCTTGGAATAAGAAAAGAACTGTACACACCAATGATCATCAAACCGATCATCATCAAAATAGTTAGTTTTGAATTGATGAAAAAATTGGCAATTTTACCTGAAATTCCTTCTTGCATAATTTTTTATTTATTTGGGCGTGACCACAAGGGTCGGGCTATTCGTTTCAATCTTTATGTTTTTAAAGAAAAAACATAAAGGATTTTCACATCTATCCCTCACGCAGAATTAAGGACTATTTTTTTATTCATTTTCAGTTTAGGTGTTCTGCTTTTTTGAACTTTTAAACTTTAAACTTTTTTTACTGAACACTTACCTTCGCTCCGTTGAACAATTTACCTTCAGCAGAGATAATATAGTTTTCATCAGCTGATAATCCAGACAATACTTCCACTTGATTACCATAAGTTTTTCCAGTACGCAACCATCTTAAGATCGCTACATTTCCATTTCCTATAGTGTATATTCCGGTAAGTTGACCTTGTCTTACTAGGGCACTTTCTGGAACTAAAATCACATCACTTTTGGAAGTATTCGATTTGTTTTCAACAGGAAACTGTACATTAACAAACATTCCTGACAAGACTGAACTGTCCGTTTTATCTAAATTTATTTTTACCAGATATTGTCCACCTGTGTTTTTTGCAGACAAACTCACTTCACTTACTTTACCCGTCAATTTTTCATTAGATGATTTTACTAAAATGCTAACAGGCATTCCCTTTTTTATACTAGTAATATCAGTTTCAGAAACCATGGCGCTTACCTCTAATTTAGATGCACCTTCAATACTTACTAATGGCATTCCAGGATTAGCCATATCACCTTCTTTTACAAAAGTATTAGTCACAACACCAGAGAATGGAGCCGTAATATTCGAATAATTAAACTGTGCCAAAACTTCATTTCGCATTTGTTTTGCTCCTTCAAGTCCCGCTTTGGCCATTTCATAACGAGCAGTCATGTCATCTAATTCTTTTTGTGAAGCACTTTGTTGTTTGAACAAAGCAACAAAACGATCGTAATCTTTTTTAGCGCTATTGTACCCTGCAGTTGCTTGAAGAATATTAGCATCTGCTTGCGCTTTTTTGGCCAGTAAATCAGAGTTGTTAATACTTACTAATGTTTGTCCTGCATTTACTTTTTGTCCTATCTGAACATATACTTTCGTTACATACCCCATCATTCTAGTACTCAAATCGGCACTGTTTTCTGCTTCGATTTTTCCGCTTGCACTTACAAATGGGCTGTTGTCATTTTCAGAAACGCCACTTACTTTAACGGCAATTGCAGGAGATTCAGCAACCGCTTCTTTTTTCTCTCCATTACAGGATGTTAAAATAAAAAGGGAAATTGAAATTAGTGTTATTATTTTTTTCATGGTTTTTCGTTTGATTATTTTTTGTCTTTATTCGATGCTCTTTAATCTATATTCTTTACTCTATCTTCTTAATTCCTACTTCGTTAAAAATTGCAAGTACTGTTGTGTATAATTGTATTCAAAAACAGCTTGTAAGTATTCCAATTCTTTTTTGAACATTTGAGTTTCAGCTTGTAATAAGTCTGTTGTTTTTTCTAAACCTTGTGTAAAACGATTGCTTCTGATTCTGTATGCTTCCTGTGATTGTTCCAAATCCAACTTAGAAAGATTGACCTTATTCTCGGCATCATTCAGCTGGCGATTTGCTTTATTCAATTCCAGTTGGCTTTTCGCTTTGTATTGTTGTGTTTCAATCTCCGCTTTTTGGAAATCCGCTTTCGCTTTTTCCATTTTTCCAATTGATTTATAACCGTCAAATACATTCCATGATAATTGAGCTCCTACCACATATCCTTTTGCGTTAGTCCCAAAAAGCGTGTCATCGTACAATTCATAACTTCCAAAAGCATTTAAACGAGGCAAGAAAGTCATTTTGCTAGATAACAACATTTTTTGATAAGCTTCAGTAGATTTATCCATCGCTTGAATATCTTTTCTGTTTGCTGAAAGGGAAGTGTTAATTGTTTGTATGCTAATTGTGTTTTCTAATGCTTCCGCAGGTTTGTATACTTTGTCTCCAAGATCTTCATTCAATAAAAAAGCCAAGTAATCAGAGGCATTTTGCACATTACTTTTTGCATATTGCAATTGGTTTTTTATTTCACTCACACGAACCTGTACAGATAGCAAATCTGTTTTTTGAAGTATCCCTTGTTTAAAATAGTTTTCTATTAATTTCAAGTTTTCGGCAGCAGTTACATTCGCTTTTTCTAAAACGGCAACAGCTTTATAGGCAAGTTGCAATTCCATAAAAGATTTATTGACTTCTAATTCTAAGTACTCTTTGGTGCGTTCCGTTTGTAGCGAAAAAGCATTCATCTTTGCTCTTGCTGCCTGTCTTCCATACAATCCGTCTATGTTGATGATGGGTTGCAGAATTTCAATTTTAGTGGCAAAGTTTGTAGTTCGATCTGGATTATTTAATAGTGCAGGATTAAAATCAGAGGCCGTCAAAATAGCCTGATTCAATTTAGATCCAAAAGCCATCAAAGGATTAGTAGTAGCAATAGCCGTGTGTGAAGCGGTAATATTGGGCAAAAATAAAGAGTTGGATTGTCTGTAATCTGCCTGTGCCGATTTAAACTCCTGATCTGCAATCTTAATTTGTAAATTTTTATCGGCCACTTTCTGCCAAAGATCAGTTTTAGAAATAGCCAATGTATCTTGACCATAACTAATTGATGACATGAAAATTATCCCAAATAGGACTATTAAATTTATTTTCTTCATAATATAGGTTTCTAATTATTAGGCAAAGATAATTTCGCAATAAGGGCTACACAGTAACAAATGTCACACTTGGGCTACAAACGGTAAACGACCTTAAAATTTTTGTATAAAATACTTATAGTTAAGGTATAAGGATAAAAATTAAATTTGAAATGAATTTTTACTTTTTGGTAGTAGCAGGCACGATAGCAACAATTTTTTATATTCTGAAGTCTATTTTAAAATATTGATAAAATTGTTTACTGAGGTTTTACATTTTCTATTTAGATAAATTACAATTAGTTGAATTCCTTTAAAAGCTTATGCGTCAAATTAGCTGATGCATTATCACTGGAAATCGCGGAAGCTATTATTGTTATTATTACTGTAGATGTTTTTTATGCTCGCCACCATAATTGCTTTGAGCGAAGGTCAGGTTCGAAATAAATAAATAATCGTAATTGATAGGTAAGCTGAACTCTACATCTACTGTTTGAACTTGTTCATTTCATTAATTCCTATAATGGTAGTACCTATTTCTTAGTTTTGTCCGTTACCATTTTCCTTCTTAATTTCCTATACGATTGTACTTGTAATATTCCTGATAGAAATATTGAGAACCGGCATAAATATTAAAAGCTATTTCCCTCTTGCTTTTTCTTGAACCTTATTTGATTGCAGTCTCTAATTTGTATGACCTCGCCGTCGACATGCATTAAACGATCGCGGTCACAATCCTGATCTTTGTCTTGTTCAAGATCCTGAGCAAATCCTGTTGTACTTCCTATAATTGCTGAAACTTATGTTAATATAATCTTTTTCATGTCGTGTTTATTTAAGAATTTTAAAGTAAAATTAGGATTTGAAATAATAATGAAATATTATGATTATCAGTAAATAAAATATTTGTAAATTTCTTTTAGCTTAAAGAATGTGTTTCTTCTTTTAAATTTAATATTTATAATACATTATAAATCAAAGGTTTACAATTAATCGATTAAAAGTATGTAAATAGAGATTAAACACTGAAAGCATTTTTTTTATGTGAGAAATTATTTAATCAGAATATTGGTCTATCGTTTATTTTTGATTTAAACGGATATTTATCGCTGCAATAACAGTTAGGATTTTTATTTACTCTATGAATTTCATTAATTATGTTTATATCTGCGGATTAATAGGGAATTAAATTGTATTTTTCATTCTATTTTTAGAATGTGCCATTTTTATTAATTAACCGCTAAGTTTATAATACCACTTTTGTTTAATTTACATTTCCTTTATATAGGTCAGATCATAAAAAAAGTTTATGCATTACCATACTAAGTTGCATAAAAATTTTATTAATAATTAGTTTGTTTTTATGAGTAAGAATTTTGCCAAACCTAGCTACGAAGAACTTCTCAAGATTGTAAAAGACCAAGAGTTAGAAATCGATCGTTTATGTAGAAAAGAACTATCGGCAACAAATTTAGATTTCTACTTCAAAGAATCTTTAGACTTGATCTGTTTAGCTGGGACTGATGGTTTTTTTAAAGAAATAAATCCTGCTTTTATAGAAATATTGGGTTATACTAAACAAGAATTGTTGGGCATGCCTTTCATAGAATTAGTTCATCCTGATGATGTAGCAAAATCAAATGCTGAACTAAAACAATTAGGTCAAGGAATTTCATCTTTACATTTTGAAAACAGATTTCTCAAAAAAAACGGAGAAAGTGTTTGTATACAATGGACAACAAGTGCGGATCCTTCAAAAGAAATTATTTATGCAATAGGACGAGATATTAGCAAAATTAGAAAGGTAGAGGCTGATTTATTAGAAAGTGAAGAACTACTCGAAAATGCGCAAAAAATATCAAAAACAGGCAGTTGGGAATATAATATTGCTGATCATAAAATGATTTGGTCCAATGAATTGTATGCGATTTATGAAGTAAAGAAAAAGGATAATAAGGACTTATTTAAAGAATATATAAAACGGTTTTCAAAAACAGATATAGATTTATTCTTGAATAAAATTAGAGAGTGTAAAAATGATAAAAAGCCATTCGAGGTAGAGGGATACGCTATAATTGGTAAGAATAAATTAAAATGGGTTCATGCGCTCGTTTATCCAATTGTTAATGAAAAAGGAATTGTAATTGCATTAAGAGGGAATACGCAAGATATCACTGAAAAAAGGCAAATTAACGAGGAGCTTAATTTAAGAAGACAAACAGAAATAGAATTAAAACTAAAATTAATTGAAGAAGAAAGTAATCGTAAGTTTAAAAACTATATTGAAAATGCGCCTGATGGCATATTCGTTGTAGATAAAGAAGGAAACTATTTAGATGCTAATCCTGCAGCAGTTTTTATGACGGGGTATTCAAAGGATGAAATTTTAAAGATGAAATTTGGCGATTTATCAGGAGGCGAGCTAGATAAAGATTCTATTAAAGAATTCTATAATCTAATACAAAAAGGAGTAGGGAAGAAAGAACTTAAAATTACTACAAAAAAAGGAGAGCTGAAATGGTGCTCTATTGAAGCTGTAAAACTTTTGGAGAATCACTATGTAGCCTTTGTAAAAGATATAACCGAAACTAAAAAAGTACTTGATTCTATTACTCATAATGAAAAATATTTTCGGGCCTTGGTTGAAAACAACGAAGATATTATTACAGTACTTGATGAAAACTTGAACACTTTATTTCGCAGCCCCTCGTCAGAAAGGATAACTGGATATAGCGAAATCGATTTTAGTAAAATTACTGATAAAGAATATTTTCATCCGGATTATGTGGGCTACATGCAGGATATTATTCAAAAAACATTGAACAATCCCGGCACCCAAAACCCAGTTTTGTTTCAGATAAAACATAAGAACGGAAACTATATCTGGTTAAAAGGAATGTTGAATAATTTGCTTACTGATATCAATATGAATGGTATAGTAGCCAATCTACGGGATGTCACCGAGAGTAAACTTGCCCAAGAATTACTGGAACAGAGCGAGAAGCGCTTTCGTGCATTGGTTGCAAATAATGATGGTATTATTACGGTTGTTGATGATAAACTAAAAGCCATATTTCGCAGTGCTTCTTCATTCCGCGTGACCGGATATACAGACGAAGAGTTTGATGTAATTCAGGATGATGAGTATTTCCATCCTGATTATTTAGAATATATCCAACAAAAAAGGCAAGTCGTATTGGATAATCCAGGCAAGCCGATACCCATTTTGTTCCAAGTGAAACACAAAAACGGAAATTATATTTGGCTTGAGGGTGTCTTGAATAATCTCCTGCATGATAGCAGTGTTAATGGTATAATAGTCAATTTAAAAGATGTTACAGAGAGCAAAGTAGCAAAAGATTTATTAGAACAAAGAGAAAAGAGGTTTTATGCATTAATAGAAAATACGGATGGTATTATTTCACTAGTGGATGAAAGCAAGAACAGTTTGTTTAGGAGCTCTTCGTCAGAAAGATTAACAGGGTGGACGAACGAAGAATTTGATCAATTAGATGAAAAAGATTTTTTTCATCCAGATTTTTTCGAATATATTCGAGAGCTTAAACAAAAAATAGTTGCTTCTCCAGGAGTACTGATTCCTCTTCTTTTTCAAGTGAAGTGTAAAAACGGTAATTATGTGTGGCTCGAAGGCAGTGTAAAAAATATGTTTCATGATAAAAACCTTAATGGTTTGATTTCAAACCTTAGAGACGTAACAGAAAGTAAATTAGCGAATGAACTGTTAATAAATGAAAGAAACAAGTTTGCTAAAATTGCTGCTACTTCTCCAGGGCTCATTTATTCCATGAGGCAAAATAAGGACGGATCACTTTGTTACCCATATGCAAGTGAGGCAATAAAAGAAGTTTATGGTCTTAGTTTTGAAGATGTAAAAAAAGATGCGACTATCATTTTTAAATTGATACACCCCGATGATCTTGAGGAAGTGACCACTAAAATCATAAAAACTAAAAGAACTTTAGTGCCTTTAAAAGGAAGGTATCGCTATTTTCATCCTACTAAAGGATTAGTGTGGCATGAAGTGAATTCACTGCCCGTAGTTGAACCAGAAGGCACTGTTATTTGCCATGGTATAATAAGTGATATTACAGAAAGAGTAGTTGCGGAAGAAAAAATTGGGAAGGCAAACAGACTTTATCTTTTTATTAGCCAAATAAATCAAATGATTGTTCGTACTACCGATGAGGAAACGCTCTATCGTGAAGCTTGCAATATAGCAGTCAATATAGGTGAATTTAAGATGGCCTGGATCGCTTTGATTTCGGGGAATCCTAAAAAATTAACTCCGGTAATGATTGCTGGAAAGGATACAGGATATTTTGATATTATTAGATCAATGTCTTTACAAGATGTAGTTAACGGTAATGGTCCGGGGGCTTTAGTATTCAAAGATGAAAAGTATGTGGTTTGCAATGATATTGAAAATGATATTTTAATGAAAACATGGAGGGATCCGGCTTTAGCGTCTGGATTTCATTCTCTTATGTCATTGCCGATAAAAAAGTTCGGAAAGTTAGTCGGTATTTTTACTTTTTATTCGGGTGAAAAGAACTTTTTTGATAATCAAGAAATTGCCTTACTCGAAGAAGCGACTAATGATGTGGGGTTTGCCCTCGAAGTTTTTGAAAAGGAGATTCAAAGTAAAAAAGCAGAAGAGGCTGTTTCTCAAAGTGAAAAAAGATATCATACGCTATCGGAATTTTCACCTGTTGGTATTTTTCGCACAGATCCTTTGGGTTATACGACCTATGTTAATCCTAGTTGGACACAAATTTCAGGAATTTCATATGATAGTGCTTTAGGCAACGGATGGCTAGATGCGGTCCATAATGAAGATAGAGAGATAATTCTCGATGGTTGGAAAGACGCAACTGTCAATAATGAAAAGTCAATGTCTGAATACCGTTTTATAAGGCCTGATGGTACCATAGCTTGGGTAATGGGGCAAGCCATTCCTGAGAAAAATTTAGATAATGAGATAATAGGTTATATTGGAACTATAACGGACATTACGGACCGTAAAAATGCCGAGACTAAAATTATAAGGGAAAAGCAACTCTCTGAAACCATAATAAATAATTTACCGGGAATTTTCTACCTCTATGACGGATCTGGAAAATTTGTGAAATGGAATGAAAATTTCGAACGAATGATTGGTTATACTAGTTCTGAAATTGCGAAAATACATCCCGAAGATCTTTTTGATATTGAAGAAAAAGAAAGAATTAGGACAAGGATAAAAAGTGTCTTTAATAATAAATTGTCGGGTATCGAAAATAAACTCCCTGGCATTGAAGTTCAGTTTTACACTAAAAACAAAAAGAAAACCCCATATTTTATCAATTCACTCGCCATAGATTATGAAGGTAAAAAATGTGTGTTTGGTATGGGTCTAGATCTTACAGAAAGGAAAGTAGCGGAAGAAGAGTTCAAAAAAATTCATGAAAAAATGGAAGCTATTCTTGATGCAATTCCGGATTTATTATTTGAAGTTGGAATTGACGGGCATATTTATAATTTTCACTCTCGACTTAATAATCTGCCTGAAATATATTCTAATAATATAATAGGCAAAACGTTTTTTGATATTTTACCAGCTGAAGCAGCTAATTTGGCCCTATTAGCAATAGGTGAAGCAAAAGAAAATGGGTTTTCAACCGGAAGGCAATATACTATTGAATTACCAACAGGTACACATTGGTTTGAGCTATCAATAGCACCCATGCAAGAAAGCGAGGACCATGATACACATTTTATCTGCTTATCAAGGGAAATAACCGATGCTAAAAAAGGAGACGAAGCATTACTTAAAAGTGAAGAACGATATCGCGGTTTATTAAATAACTTGGATGCTGGAGTAGTTGTTCATTCTTATGATAGTTCTATCATCATGACCAACCAAAAAGCTGCTGATTTACTGGGGTTAAAAGTTGAGCAAATGTTAGGCAAAACAGCTATTGATCCAGAGTGGAAGTTTTTGAATGAAGATGGCGCTACGATGGAACTTGAAAGGTTTCCAGTAAATAAAATAGTCAGCACAAAGGAATCAATTAAAAATAGCGTAGTTGGCGTAAATCGTCCGATAAGCAATGATATTGCCTGGCTTTTGGTCAATGGGTATCCGTTTTTTAATGCGAAAGGTGAATTAGCCGAAATCGTAATCAGTTTTATTGACATCACTGAAAGAAAATTGATGGAAATTGAAATTATTGATGGCAGGAAACAAGCTGAATCAGCTAATAGAGCCAAAACAGACTTTCTGGCTAACATGAGCCACGAGATTAGAACTCCACTTAATGGTATTATTGGGTTTACCCATCTGTTGATGAAATCAAACTTAGAAAAAAACCAATCTGAATATATGTCTACAATTAATGAATCAGCAACTTCATTATTGGAAATTGTAAATGATGTTTTAGACTTTTCAAAAATTGAATCGGGTAAATTGGAGTTAAATATTGAAGAGCTGGATTTATATAAATTGACTTATCAGGTTATCGATTTGTTTAAATATCAAGCAGAGCAAAAAAGTCTAGACCTAGAACTTCATCTAGATAAAGCTGTTCCACAATTCATCCTCGCGGATTCCGTTAGATTAAAACAAATTTTGGTAAATCTTTTAAGTAATGCTTTAAAGTTTACAAATACTGGAATAGTACGATTGGATATCGATGCATTGCCGAACAAAAACAATAAATTATCAAAAATAAAATTCTCTGTAAAAGATACCGGCATTGGAATTAAAGGGAGTAACAACACTAAAATATTTCAATCTTTTGTACAGGAGGATAATTCAACCAATCGAAAATTTGGAGGAACAGGATTGGGCTTAGCCATTTCAAATCAACTGTTGGCATTAATGAACAGCAAGCTAAACTTGGTCAGTAAATACGGTGAAGGAAGTGATTTTTTCTTCGAAATTGATTTTAAGAAGCTGAGAGTAAATAAAAATTTAACGTCAAAAACAGACAGCTTTGGAGCTGATTTGATTACGACTTTGCAAGTTTTTGGGCATAAAAAGGTGCTGATAGTTGAGGACAATAGGATAAATATGCTTTTAGCAAAAACACTGCTTAAAAGGCTAGTTCCTGATTGTATTATCTATGAAGCTAAGGATGGTAACGAGGCTATTGAACAATATAAAAAAGAGATGCCAGATATTATTTTAATGGATATTCAGATGCCAAACAAAAACGGATATGAGGCGACTCAGGAAATCAGGCAATTAAAGGATTCTGCTGAAATCCCTATTATAGCAATTACTGCAGGTATAATGGCAGATGATAAAGAAAAATGTTTAAAGGCGGGACTGAATGACTATTTGTCTAAGCCTATTATTGAATCTGAATTAGAGAAAATGTTGTTTAAATGGCTGGAAAAGTAGGCGTTTTTTATGCAATTAAAGTGCAGTTTTAAATAATAATAGACTAAGTATAAACTGCCGCATTTTATCGTGAGCTAATAGGGCAATCGTATTTTGAATCACTTCTATTTCGAAATGTTTAATTAGTTACAAAGTTGTAATGGTACTTTAGTTAATAATAAAAAAATGCTAATATTGTAATTTATAAATTATAGTAATTTTAAAAAATTTGTATTTATATGTTTTTTTTTTAATACATTTAAGATATAAACATTTAGTAATCAAGCGTATTACATGAATTAAGGGGGCAAAAGCAAAGTTACAGTATGAAAATAGTTACAAAAGATAGCACAAACAATAAACACGATCAGATCTCTAAAGAACATTCAAAAAGTAATGTTCCCAATTTAGAAGATGAAAAATTTCCTATTGTGGGTATTGGAGCTTCTGCAGGTGGATTGGAATCATTTGAATTGTTTTTTAAAAATTTGCCCATTGACACTGGGATGGCTTTTGTGATTATCCAGCATCTCGATCCTACACATGAAGGTGTCTTACCTGAATTGATTCAACGAAAAACGGGCATGATAGTATTGCAAGCAAGTGATCGATTGAAAGTGAAACCAAATCATGTTTATGTAATTCCTCCAAATAAGAGTTTGTCCATATTAAATGGCACATTACATCTATTTGATCCCTTGGAAACGAGAGGGCTACGGTTGCCAATAGATATTTTCTTCCGTTCCCTTGCTGCAGATCGTAAAGAGAATAGTGTTGGGATTATCCTTTCTGGTATGGGCTCTGATGGTTCCCTTGGTATAAGGGCTATTAAGGAACAGAATGGGTTAGTCATGGTGCAAGATCCCTCATCAGCTAAATTTGACAGTATGCCTTCTAATGCTATCCGTGCAGTTAGCGCAGACATCATCGCTACGGTTGAAGAATTACCAGCTAAACTTATTAATTTTTTGAAATTTTTGCCAGCCGAAAAAATAAAAATTGAAAGCAAAAGTAAAAGTAGCATTGATAAAATTATAATATTGCTACGAGATCAATCAGGGCATGATTTTTCGATGTACAAAAAAAGCACTTTAATGCGTCGAATAGAGAGACGCATAGGGATTTATGGAATTGAGGATTTAGATAAATATGTTCGGTTTTTACAGAATAACCCTAGTGAGGTGGAACTGCTTTTTAATGAATTGCTGATTGGAGTAACTAGTTTTTTTCGGGACACGGAGGTTTGGCAAAAACTTAAAGGGGAAATATTTCCTGAATACATAAAATCATTGCCAGACAATTATGTGCTAAGAGCATGGGTGACTGCTTGTTCAACGGGAGAAGAGGCTTATTCTTTAGCAATCCTGTTTAGGGAGATTATGAACGATATGCAAAATGACAGGGGATTATCATTACAAATATTTGCATCTGATCTTGATGTACACGCTATCGAGAAAGCGCGTAAGGGGCTGTTTTCAAGTAATATTGTTGCAGATGTATCAGAGGAGCGCATCAACAAGAATTTCAAATCTGAGGTTGGAGGGTTTCGTGTGAATTCTGATATAAGAGAAATGTTAATTTTTGCCCCACATGATTTGATTAAGGATCCTCCTTTTACTAAACTAGATATACTGACTTGCCGTAATATGCTTATATATATGGAGCCGCCATTGCAAAAAAAAATGATGGCTTTGTTTAATTATAGTTTGAATCCGGGTGGTATTATGGTGCTCGGTACTGCAGAAACATTAGGACAAAATAATTCTGATTTTGAGATAATTGACTCTAGGTTGAAATTTTTTAAAAAAACGAAAACTTCTAAATTAAGGGAATTTATAGATTTCCCTAGCTCTTTTACAGGAGGCAAAAGAAAATCAACTATGACTGAGCCTACTCCGAAGATAACCGAAAATATACAAACATTTGCAGACCAGATTTTACTTCAACGCTTTGCACCTGCTAGCGTTATGGTCAATGAAAACGGAGATATTTTATATATTACGGGCCGAACTGGTAAATACTTAGAACCTGTTGCAGGAAAGGCAAATTGGAATATTCATGCCATGGCCAGAGAAGGGTTGCGGAATGTTCTTCCGAGTGCTTTTCGAAAAGCTAAAAAAACTTTTGAACCAGTTGTCTTATCTAAGATAAAAATTGGTAGCGATGGTAGTTTTACTTATGTTGACGTTACACTTCAATGTATCGAAAGCCCCGCTGAGGTAAAAGGGATGATTATGATTGTTTTTAATGAATTGCCCAAAACAGTTGGAAACAATATATCAAATATTAAATCAAATATTCAATCAGGAAATGATGAAGTAAAAGAATTAGAAGCAGAACTAAAGCAAAGTAATATTGACCTTCAAATCGTCCGCGAAGAAATGCAAACTTCGCAAGAAGAACTCAAATCCTCTAACGAAGAGTTGCAATCTACTAATGAAGAATTGCAATCCACCAATGAAGAACTGACTACTTCCAAAGAAGAAATGCAGAGCTTAAATGAAGAATTACAGACGATAAATGCCGAACTACAAAGTAAATTAATTGATTTTGAGCTGGCAAATAATGACATGAAAAATTTGCTTAATAGCACTGATATAGCCACTCTGTTTTTGGATATGAATTTGAATATTCGTAGATTTACAGAGCCCGTTTGCAAAATTTTTAAGCTAAGAAGCTCAGACGTAGGAAGACCTTTTACGGATTTGGTAACTGAATTAGAATATCCTGAATTGAAATTGCATGCACAAGAGGTGATTAAGAATTTGACCTCGATACAAACCAAAGTTACAACTAAAGGTGGCAAATGGTTTTATGTAAAAATCATGCCTTATCGTACTTTGGATGATCGCATAGATGGACTTGTGATCACATTTATTGACATTTCCTTAGCTAAAAAGGCAGAAGAGACTCTTAATTATGAAAACCGCTACCTACGCTTGTTTGAATCAGCCAAGGACGGAATAATTATTCTCAATGCTGAAAACGGAAAAATTATTGATGTTAATCCATTTTTGATTGTGAAACTGGGCTATTCATATGAGCAATTTATGGAAAAAACAATTTGGGAAATCGGAATGTCTAAAGATATAAAGGCTAATAAAGCTAAGTTTTTAGAATTGCAGAAAGAGAATTCCATCCGTTATGAAAATTTACCACTTGAAACAGCGACTGGAGAAATTGTAAATGTCGAGTTTGTAAGCAATGTATTTACCGTAAATAACAATAAGATTATTCAATGCATAGTAAGAGAGATAGCTGATAAGAAAAAATCAAAAGCGGCATTATTAGCTACTCCAGAGCCGCACTACCGCCAGCTTTTTGAATCGATAGATGAAGGGGTGTTATTTATTGATGCTGATGCTGGTAAAATAATAGACATCAACAAGTATTTGATTGACCTCTTGGGCTACCCAAAGGAATACTTTCATGAACATCGAATTTGGGATAAAGAATTTTTTAAGGCCATTGTGCCTAATAAGAATAAATTCCTAGAATTACAGCAGCGGGAATTTATTCACTATGAAAATGTTCCCATTAAAATAGCCAATGGGACTGAAATTTATATTGATTTTACTAGTAATATCTATTTTACAGATTACAATAAGATTATACAATGTTTTATTCATCAGGTTGATAAACCTAAAGTGGCTAAAGTAATGATTGATGAAAGCAAGAAATAGTTCGTTTTTTATCGAGTTCCCAAAATGATCAAATAGTACTTTAATAACAGTCAGAATCATGAAAAATTCAGAAGACAAATTAAAAGCAGCTCGACTACTTCGTGAGAAAGCAGAAGAAAGACTTAAAGAAAAGGCTTTAGGAATGACGTTGAATATAACTGAGGTTAGAGCGGTTAAGCTCATTCATGAGTTGCAAGTACATCAGATTGAATTGGAAATGCAAAATGAGGAACTTTTGTCTGCCATGGAGCAAAAGGAAATGGCTACTGAAAAATATATTGAGTTGTTTGATTTTTTGCCATCAGCCTATTTTAATCTTACGAAAGAAGGAAATGTAATAGCGGTAAATTTATCTGGTTCGCAATTATTGGGTAAACAACGAATTAAGTTAATCAATAGTAGGCTCGGTTTTTTTATTTCAGATGAGACAAAACCGGTTTTCAATATTTTTTTAAATAAAATTTTTAAAGATAGGGTTAAGGAATCATGCGAAGTAGTTCTAAATGTTAAAGATACCAGACCTACTTATGTACTGCTTACGGGAATTATTTCTGAAGATCCTAAGGAATGCCACATAATAATGGTTGATTTTACGGAAAGGAAATTGATCGAAATGGAATTAATTAAAGCTAAAGAGCAAGCGATGGCCGCAAGTAAGGCTAAAACTGATTTTTTAGCTAACATGAGTCACGAAATTCGAACACCATTAAATGGGATAATTGGTTTTACGGGTTTATTAATGGGCTCCAATCTGGATAAAAGTCAAGAGGAATATATGTCCACTATCAATGAATCGGCTAATACATTAATTCATATAGTCAATGAAGTTTTAGATTTTTCTAAGATTGAGGCAGGTAAGTTAGAATTAGAGATTTCTGAAACAGATCTTTTTGAATTATCGAATCAGGTAATTGATCTTTTCAAATATCAAACACTCGAAAAGAAGATAGATTTGATATTAAACATAGATCCACAAATTCCGCAGTTTGTTCAGGCAGATGTCACTAGGTTAAAGCAAGTATTGGTAAACTTAATAAGCAACGCAGTAAAATTCACTTACTCAGGAACTATTACCTTAGATGTAACTGAAACTCCTACATCAAATAAATATTACTCAACAATAAATTTTTCGGTACGAGACACAGGTATAGGAATTGAAGAGGCAAATAATGAAAAAATATTTAAATCTTTTATGCAATGTGACAGCTCTACATGCAGACAGTTTGGCGGCACCGGATTGGGTTTAACCATTTCAAATCAACTTTTGGATCTAATGGGAAGTAAACTGAATGTGGAAAGTAAATTTGGAGAAGGCAGTAATTTTTTCTTTACTGTTCAATTCAAAAAATCGAATCAATCAGCAACCAAAGCAAGTGAGAATGGGAGCTCTGGGAATAACGATAGCTGGAGTACTTTGTCTCCTTTAAACTATAATAAAATTTTAGTGGTTGAGGACAACAAGATTAATATGTTTCTAGCCAAAACACTGCTAAAAAGAATTATTCCTAACTGTGATATTATAGAAGCGGTTGATGGAAATGATGGCATTGAGAAATACACCAAGGAGCAACCAGACATTGTGTTGATGGACATTCAGATGCCAAATAAAAACGGCTATGATGCCGCATCTGATATTAGAAAGTTAAAGGGAGCCGAAAAGATCCCTATTATCGCCATGACAGCCGGAATATTAACAGGTGAGAAGGAAAAATGTTTCGAAGTGGGAATGGATGATTATATGCCAAAGCCAATTATAATTGCTGATTTAGTACGAATTTTACATAAGTGGAATAAGAAACAGGTTGAAACTAAGCACTTACTTTAGCGCTATTATTGGAGACAAAGCAAACTGTTATATGGAATTTAGTATTTCTGTTAGTTGGTTTTTTTATAACTCCAAACCGCAAATCCATTGATAACAACCGCATAAAAACAAATAATAAAAAAGGGAGTTGAAATATCTGAAAAAGCAGCCCCTTTGAGCATCACCATCCTAATAATTTCAACAAAATAACGTATTGGGTTGAACAGCGTGATTTGTTGTGCCCAATTAGGCATGCTTTCTACAGGGGTAAACAAGCCACTCATTAAAATAAAAATAACAGTAAAAAACCAAGCTATGAACATCGCTTGTTGTTGGGTTTCAGTATAGTTAGAAATGAATAGACCAATACCTAAAATGACCAGCAGATAAACTGAGGTGAACAAGTAGATTAGACCAATATTCCCAATTATCGGAATATGGAATACTAATCGGGCAATGATTAATCCTACGGTCAAAATAAGTAAGCCCAGAACCCAAAATGGGAACAATTTTCCAATGATAAATTGATGCTTCTTGATAGGTGTAACATTGATTTGTTCCAAGGTGCCAATTTCTTTTTCACGAACAATATTCATTGCTGATAAGAAAAGAGTAAGCATTGTAACTAATAAAACCAAAATCCCAGGAACCATAAGGGTTTTGTAATTTAAAGTATTATTAAACCAGAAAGAAGGAATCGTAATGATATTTTGAGGCTGTACAAATGAACCTTCATTGTATTGATACAATTGGCTTTGTAGTTTTTGACTATAACTAGCTATGATTTGTGAGATATAGACATTTGTTATTCCGGCGGCGGCACCATCAATGGCGTTGATACTTACTGAAAGTGTCGATTTTTTGTCTGTTAATAAATTCCGTTCAAAGTGATTGGGGATTTCCAATATGACATCTACTTTACCCTTCTGCATTTGTAGGTTGGCTTCTTTTTTTGAAAGAAAATGATCCACAATAACGAAATAGTCTGAGGATTGAAATTTACTAATTAGTTCCCTTGAAGCTCCAGAATGGTCACTGTCGACATAGGAAAATTTTATATTTTTCACCTCAAAGCTAGCCGCATTAGATAAAATCAATAATTGGATAAACGGCAAAACAAATATAATAGGCAGCATCGCTTTATTTCTAAAGATTTGTCTGAACTCTTTTTGTATGATGAATAATATGGTTCTCATTTTTTATTTTTTAGCCCTGATTACTTCACGTAATTTTTATAGGAGTTCAGTGAACTTCGTTTGAAGTAAAAATCCTTTTCTCTCGTTTTTTTACGAGAGAAAATATTGAAGCGTAAAGCAGGAAATAGCTCCTAAAAATTATTCTAATCTTATTTTATATTTTTTGATGCTTAATCCAATGAAAAATACTGTCATTCCTATTAGAATTAATGTTTCTTTCCAGATGATTTGTATGGATGCTCCTTTAAGCATTATGGCTTTTATAATGATGATAAACCACTTAGCAGGTATAATATTACTGATGATTTGCAGGGGCAAGGGCATACTAGAAATGGGAAAAATAAACCCTGATAAAATGATAACGGGCAACATAAGTCCCATTAAAGACAACATCATTGCAGTTTGTTGAGAATCTGAAACCGTTGAAATGAGTATTCCTAATGATAATGCTGTGATGATGAATAAAATACTTTCAAATGCCAATAGAAATAGACTGCCTTGAATAGGCATTCCGAATACAAAAACGCCTAACGTCAAAATAACGATTGCATTAATAACGGAAAGGAATATATATGGGAATACTTTTCCTAGTATGACCTGCAAAGGATTTAGCGGAGAGACCAGTAGTACTTCCATGGTGCCAAGTTCTTTCTCGCGTGTGATGGAAATGGAAGTCATCATGGCCGAAACCAACATTAAAATTACCGTCATTACTCCTGGTACAAAAGTAAAAACACTCTTTAGTTCCGGATTATAATACAATTGGGTTTGAGTTTGTATTTGGTAGGTTGGCAGGTTGTTTCTATTGACTTCTTGTAGGTGATTTTGCAAAATGGCATTAATGTAGTTAGTTATTGTATTGGCAATGTTCGGATCTGTAGCATCCGTTATTACTTGTACTTTTGCTTGTTTTTTAGTCTGTAAATCTTTGATGAAATGGTTTTGAAAAACTAACACAGCTTTTACTTTTCCTTTTTTGAATATGGATTCTATTTGCGTTTCACTACTGATTTCCTGTTCGATATGAAAATAGGGGGAAGCGCTGATTTTATTTATTATTTTTTGTGTTTCGGTATCTTTGGAATGGTCCAGAATGGCAATATTGACATTGTTTATTTCGTTTGTAATTGCAAAACCAAACAGCATAATTTGGGCAATAGGCATCCCGAAAAGAATAAACATAGATCGTTTATCTCTAAAAATATGGTAAAATTCTTTGGTTACAAAACCGATAAATCGTTTCATTTTTTTGTTTTACTTTCTATTTCTCTTCTCTTTAATATTTCTTCTTTGTTCTTATTCAATATTCCGCGCTAGTTTTAAAAACACTTCATTCATAGAGTCCACATTATACTGTTTTTTTAAATTTGCAGGTGTATCCAGCGCTTCAATATGTCCTTCAACCATAATGGAAACTCGATCGCAATACTCAGCTTCATCCATGTAATGTGTGGTTACAAATAATGTAGTTCCTTTGTGTGCTTCGGCATAAATCATTTCCCAGAATTGTCTTCGGGTTATAGGATCAACACCTCCGGTGGGTTCGTCCAGAAAAACGATTTTAGGCTCATGTAATAATGCCACTGAAAAAGCTAGTTTTTGCTTCCAACCTAAAGGCAGTGAACCAACCAGTTTATCCGCCACTGTTTCCAATTGTAGTTTTTGAATCAATTGCTTAGTTTTCTCTTTGATTTGTGTTTTACTTAAACCGTATATTCCTCCAAAAAAAGTGATGTTTTCCTTGATGGTTAAATCGTCATACATTGAAAATTTTTGACTCATATAACCAATGCTTTTTTTGACCATTTCCGAATTGGTTTTTACATCAAAACCTGCCACAGTTGCCTCTCCCGAACTGGGTTTTGAAATCCCAATAAGCATTTTCATGGCGGTTGTTTTTCCTGCACCATTGGCTCCTAAAAAACCAAAAATTTCACCTTTATTCACTTCAAATGAGATCTTGTTGACGGCAGTGAAATCACCAAATACTTTACTGAGGTTTTTTACAGATATGATTTTTTCTTGGTTCAAAACTTATTGTTTTAGGTTGGTTAAATCCATAAATACGTCCTCAATTGTCGTTTTTGAAATTTTAATTACAATATCTTGATGACCATTTTCTTGTAAATATTTTTCTAATTCCATCGGATTAAAATCGGTTTTTTTATCGATGTAATGAATGTATTCCCCAAAGGCAAAAACACTATACTGAGTCGAATAATTTTTTAAATCTTCGATAAGTTGGTAGGTGTTTTTTGCCTGAACATCATAAATTGTTTTTTCATAGTCGTCAATGATTTTTTGTGGACTATCAATTTTTAAGATACTTCCTTTTTGTATCAAAGCAATTCTGTCGCACAAAGCGGCTTCGTCCATGTATGGGGTAGAAACCAGAATGGTGATTCCTTTTTGTTGCAAGCGTTTCAACATTTCCCAAAATTCTTTTCTAGAAACGGGGTCTACACCGGTAGTAGGTTCATCGAGAAATAATACTTTTGGTTTATGAATTAACGCACAACATAATGCTAGTTTTTGTTTCATTCCACCCGAAAGTTTTCCTGCACGTCGATTTTTAAAAGGCTCAATTTGAACATAAATTTCTTTGATGAGTTCATAATTTTCTTCTAGAGTGGTGCCAAATATCGTAGCGAAAAAATTTAGGTTTTCTTCTATGGTTAGGTCTTGGTACAAGGAGAATTTTCCGGGCATGTACCCCACTTCTTTTCTAATAGATTTATAATCTTTGACGACATCAAAACCAGCTACAGTTGCGTTTCCTTCATTAGCAAGTAGGAGCGTAGTCAGTATTCTGAATAATGTTGTTTTTCCTGCCCCATCAGGACCTATAAGTCCAAATAATTCTCCTTCCTTTACTTCAAAAGTAATGGAGTCAACTGCAAGGTTGTTTTGATAGGATTTTGAAATATTTTGGACTTGGATACTCATTATTTAATCAATAAAAAATTACTTTCCTCAATGGCGTCAATTCTATGTTTTACATCTGGTTCTATATTCACATAATCACCTGATTTCAAATTGATAACTGCTTCTTTTTCGTCTTTATAAATGGCGTTACCTGAAACACAAACAAGTAATGCTGGTACTTTACTTAGATGTTCTTTCAATTGTTCTCCTGCGGCGATTTGCAATGAAATTACTTTCCCTTCTGTGGTAGAAAAAAGGAGTTGTGTTTGGACTGCTTTATTTTCTGAATGATTGTTTTTTAAATTCATTTTGATTGTTTTATTTATTGATCCACATTTCTGCTGGCATTCCTATTTTAAGACTGCCGTCATTTTTTACTTTCACTTTTACTGCATAAACTAAGTTTACCCGTTCTTCTTTGGTTTGAATGATTTTCGGGGTAAATTCAGCCGAAGATGATATCCAAGAAATAGTTCCCGTATAGTTTGTCATTTTTGTTCCAGAATCAATTTTTACAGTAACGTTTTGTCCTATTTTTATTTTGGGTAATTGGGTTTCACTTACATAAACCCGCAATGTCATTTCGGATATATCGGCTATTTTGTATAAGGGTTTTCCAAAGGCTGTTATTTCATTTGGTTCAGCATATTTGGCCAGCACAGTCCCTTTAATTGGATTGATAATTTTGCTTTTTGAGATTTGATCCTCAATTTTTTCGATTTGAACATCAATTGATTTTGCCTCATTTGTAATAGGGGCATTTTGTGTTCCTACACTTTTTATTTGCTCTTTTAATACATTTACTTTCCCAGTAACTTCATCTACTTGTCGTTTCGTAGCTGCATTTTCGGCAAACATATTTTCAATTCTTTTTTTCTCAATTAAAGTCGTTTTCAGTTGTTCTTGTAAAACCTGATCTTGTGACAATACATTTTTAGATTTTGAAAAAATCGTGTTTCGTGAAGCGATTAGCTGTTGCTTGTTCAAATACAATTGAATGGTGTCAACCAATCCAACTTGTGTATTTGGCTCTAAAATTGCACCTTCTTCGATAGGGAAAGAGGTTAATTTTCCATTGGCTTCCGCCGAAATCGTAATTTCAGGAGCTTCAAAGTTACCATATCCGTCTGCTTTGTCATCGTTGTTGTTACAAGAGAACAAACTTGAGAGAATTAATAATGAGAGTGTTTTTTTCATGTTTGTTTTATATTTGAATTAAGAAAGTTCAATAGTTGGAACATTCAAAATTTATAATTCATTAAACTCCTTTTACAACTTGATAATTTGCCCCGAAAAGGACAGAATTTTCAAGTCATAAACCCTTTACAACTTGATAATTTACCTTGGCTAAAGCCAATTGAATTTGATGTAGTTTTTCATTTGTTTTTGCCTCAAATAAATTTGTCAGTTCTACCAAATATTCCGACGCGGTGATAACTCCATTTTTTAGTTGGGAATCAGATGATTTGACGACATATTCTCTTAGTTCAATTATCTCCGCATCCGTAGTGATAACTTCCTCCATTTTCTTGATTTCGTTTGCCATTTCCTGTATTTGCAAATTAGTGTTGAGTTCAAAAGTTTCTTTTTCAGTCGAAACTATCGATTCTGAGATAGATAATGCATGCTGCTCCGTTTTGGTTTTATTCCAATCAAAAACATTCCAATTGGCTTTTACTCCCACAACATAGAAAGGTTGAAATGAATTGTCAAGCATATTGAGTCCGGGATTTCCATAACCGGCTTGGCCAAAGGCATTCACTTTCGGTAAATTGTTTTTTGAAAGTATATTTTTTGAAAGGTTAATTTGTTCGTTTTGTAAGTCAAACAGTTTCAATTCGGGACGATTATTTTCAGTATTAAAATCAGTTGCTGTTGTTGGTTTTATAAAAATCACCTTTTCATTGATTGTCGAATAGGTAAGTGTAGACAAACTTTCGACTGCTCTTTTTTTATCAAAGCGAATTTCAGTAAGTTGTTGTTTTATTTTTAATTTCTCTGCTTCCAATACTTTTTCAGAAGCAGGAAGAATGGCACCATACTTGACACCAACTTTCACTTCTTTAATTTTAGAATCTAGTTGCTCGTCTTTGGACAGAAGTAAATTAGCATGCTCTTGTAATAATAAAGTAGAAAAATACAGTTGATTAATTCTAGTTTTTAGTTGGTATAAACTCACTTCTACTTGTTGTTGTTGGGTTTTGGTTTGTACTTCTTTGATTTTGGCACTGGCATCTATCAATCCTCCGTTATACAATAATTGATTGAAGTCTAAAGTGGCTCGGTACTGATCTTTGTTGGGAGGGTTGACAGTAACGTTTGGCAAGCTAATAGGTAATGCCGTTACATCAGATTGATAAGTAGCCTGTGCATTCAAATCAATTTTAGGTAGTTTTGCTTTGTTGAGCACTTCGGTATCCAAATTAGATTTTTGTTGTAATAGTTCATTCTGTTTGGCTAGTGGGTAATTCTTATTGGCCAAAGCGTAGCACTCTTCGAGAGTCAAAGTTTGCTGTGCCACAGAAAATAGTGGTGATGCTAAAAGTAACAGTAGAATTATTTTTTTCATTTTTTTATAGAATTAATAATTTGTTCTGCTATTGTAGTTTTTCTTTCTTCCATCATTTGATTAAATTCAGAATCAGAAACGTGTAATATTCCTTTTACCATCATTTGAGCAGCAAACGGAAAAACGGTCATAGCGAATATATCCAGAACCAACTGTTTGGGATTAACTGGCTTAATTATTCCAAGTGCAATCTCTTTTTTTATTTGATCAATAAGTTGAGATGGGTCGGGTGTATTTTTATTTTTAAAAAATGTTTTTACAAATTCAGGATTGTTATTCATTTCCTGAATCACAAATGGAGGTAAAAAAGGGTTGAGTAGTACAAATGAAATGTAACTGTGTGTGAATCGTGTTATCTTCTCAAAAACAGTTTCATCAGAATTAAAAATAGCATTAATTTGTGGGGCTAATTGACTGAAAGCATTCATAAATACTGCTTCAAAAAGGAGTTGCTTGTTTTTAAAACAATAATGCAACATGGCTTTATTAATGCCTGCTTCGTCTGCAATTTCTTGCATGCGAGTCCCTGCAAATCCCTTTTTTTGGAATACGATTCTGGCTGCATTAAATATTTTTTCTTCTGTATTCATTTACAATTAACTTTTTAGTTTAACCATCTGGTTAATATGCGATGAAAAAAAAAGTAATTGAGATTACTTTTTTCACAAACATATTTAAGATCAATCCGCACATAAGACTTCCGTACAAGGTAGCATCTAGCGGTTTGGATGTTATGGCACAGCTGCCAAAGGCACAACCTACAAAATGATAATAGAGGTAGACTGCGACGGGCCTACAGTTATTCCCAATCCTGTGATGATTCTTGCTTTTTTTGTCATTGATTGCTTTTCTCCAAAATTACTTTTATGATATCGCCTTTTTGCAATACGCCAGATTGTCTCCATAGTTGTTTTCCGTTTTGGAATAAAATCATGGTTGGTACGCCGCGAACTTGATACTGAGAAGCCACTTGTTGGTTTTTATCCACATCAATTTTAATGATTGAAATTCGGTCTCCCAAATTGTCTTTTACTTCTTTCAAAATGGGACCTAGCATTTTGCATGGACCACACCAGCTTGCAAAAAAATCAACCAATACCGGTTTTTCTGAATTTATGATATTATCAAAACTACTATTCATTTTTACTTTTTTTTAATGTTGGTATTTGACATCCATTTAGACCACAACCCGTGTTGAAAAGGGCTTGAAATAAGAAAAATGCAGCCACAAAACCTAATAGAAATTCATGAAATTGAATGGCTTGCTGTATAAAAAAGAGACCAATTATTAGACGAATCCAGCGCATGGCATGCCAATTTGTAAAAAGTACTTTTTTCATGTTTGGACTGTCTTTATATTTTGTTTATTTTATATTTTTCATCATAGGATACAATAGTCTGTAATTCTTCTAGTGGGATTTCTTTTGTTGCTACTATCAAAACTTCGGCAAAATTCGTATTCATACTTGCATTTAGGACATCGTTTAAAGCTTCAAACTTCGCTGAAACAGTATTCATGCAACCAGTACATGTTATGCCTTCAAATTGATATAGATTCACTTTTACGTTGCAATTTTTCCTAAATTCAAAAAACAATTCGGAATTCGCTCTTGGAGCTATCGAATTTGGCGCTACATCCATTTTTAAAAAGTTAAAGGCAGCTTTGAAAAGGGTTTCGTATTCTTCTTTGTTTCCGCCAAAAGGTGGGCTTACTTCAAAGGTTCTATTGAATAGTAGTCCTGAAAGAACTCCTTCTTCGGCTAAAAGTTGATGCATTTTCCATACATACTTTTGACGCATCGTAGGAGGTAAAGCACAGAAAAAAGTCTGTTCAATAATCAAATCGTATTTTCCTTGGTGCTCAAAAAAGTCACCTTGAATTATTTTTATATTTGGATTAGCGGCAAACTTTTGCTTGATGTCTTCGACCAATGTTGGTGCAATGTCTATAACAGTGATATTTGTAAAACCTTCTTGCAATAGGTATTCTGCCTCATAAGTATTCCCACAACCAGGAATCAGTATGCAACAGCCTTTATTATTTAATGTGTCAATATAGGCTTTAATTGGGGGTGATACTTGTCCTAAATCCCATCCTGTAGATTTGGCTTTGTATTGTGCATCCCAATAGTCTTGGTCTAATGGTTTATCGCAGGAAACCACGCAACATTGTTCGTTATTCATAATAGTCTAATTTATAATCTCCAATGTGTTTTTTATTTTTAATGATCATCTTTTTATGTTTAAAAAAGTTCACGATTCCTAAAATTAAAATAAAAAGGGAGATGGTGTAGAACGAAATTTCAATCAATAAACTATTTTCAATTTGAAAAACATTTCGAGTGCTTAATCCTGCTACTGCAAAATACATGGCCGTACGTAGAAAAGATAAAAATGTAGTTTGATTTGCCAAAGTGGTTCTTTGTAAAGCCAGACTCTCTCTTAAAATTAAATTTTTGTTTACTATTTCACTCATATGTTAATTGTTTCTAATTGTCCTCTAATTTCTTATTGCGAGTGCTTATCCCAAAGGGCGCATACAAAGGACAAAAACTAATAAAACTTGTGATTAAAAAAATAATCGCAAGTGCTCCCAATACTAAAGCAGCAGTCCCGCTAATAACATTTGAAAAATACAATATCGCGACGATAGCAGCCAGAATTCCTCTAATTGACTTATCTAATAAACCCATGTTTTTTTTCATAATAAGAATATAAAATTTAAAAATAAGTGGACTGATGAATCATAAATTTAAGTTATAAATAACTGAATATCAATGTTTTTATAGTAAATTAGAGTGTTTTACTCTGACAGACAAAATTTGTTTTTGGTGTGGCAGTTTTTGCAATTGCATTAAATCCACCTTCAATTTCTGAAAAATTTCTAAAACCACGTGCCTGTAATATAGAAGCTGCAATCATACTTCGGTATCCGCCCGCACAATGAATAAAAAAGGGCTGTTTAGGGTCTATATCTTTTATCCATTCATTAATGTTCGCTAAAGGTCTGCTATAGGCTTCGTCTACATGTTCTGCAGCATATTCACTGTCTTTGCGAATGTCTATCACTCTGCTTTCGCCAATCTTTACTTCGGTGGCAAATTCATCTGCAGTTATTCTATTTACGGTATCAATTTCTTTTCCCGCTTTTTTCCAAGATTCAAATCCACCTTCCAAATGGCCAATTAGATTATCAAATCCCACACGACTTAAACGAGTAACGGATTCTTCTTCCTGACCTAGTTCGGTAACAAGAATAATAGGTTGTTTTACATCAGCAATCAATGCGCCTACCCATGGGGCAAAATCGCCTTCTATTCCAATATTTATAGATTGGGGAATAAATCCTTTCGCAAATTCACCGTTTTTTCTAGTGTCCAAGATTAAAGCTCCTGTGTCCTCAGCAACGGTTTCAAAAGCTTTTACATCTATGGCTCTCATACCATTGTTCAAAACGGTTTCGAAGCTTTCATATCCTTGTTTATTCATAGCTACATTCATTCCAAAGTAAGCGGGCGGAGGCAATAGTCCGTCTGTCACTTCTTTGATGAATTCTGCTTCCGTCATGTTTGCTCTTAAGGCATAATTGGTTTCTTTTTGGTTACCAATAGTTCCTACAGTTTCCTTACTCATGTTTTTACCACAAGCACTACCGGCACCGTGAGCTGGATATACGATGACGTCATCTGATAAAGTCATTATTTTATCTCTTAACGAATGGAATAATATTGCTGCTAATTGTTCTTGTGTCATCGAGGCAGCTTTTTGAGCTAAATCAGGTCTTCCTACATCGCCGATGAATAAAGTGTCACCAGAGAAAATAGCGTGCTCTTTGCCGTTCTCTTCAATCAATAAATAGGTGGTGCTTTCCATTGTATGTCCTGGCGTATGCAAAGCTCTAATGGTAATCTTACCAATGGTAAATTCCTGACCGTCAGTCGCAATTATTGCTTCAAACTCAGGGTTTGCATTTGGTCCATAAACAATCGGTGCTCCCGTATTTTTACTTAAATCAACGTGACCTGAAACGAAATCAGCATGAAAATGGGTTTCAAAAATATATTTCAATTTTACATTATCACGTTCTAATCTATCTAAGTAAGGTTGTGTCTCGCGAAGTGGGTCAATTATGGCAGCCTCCCCGTTTGAAGTTATATAATAAGCACCTTGTGCTAAACATCCGGTATATATTTGTTCTATTTGCATGGCATTGTTTTTTTTTATTCTTACACAAAGGTAATTCTTGTATTTCTATTACACAGTGACTATTGTTACATAAATACTGCTTCATCACAGAAATGACTAAGAACAAAGCTATTACAAATTATTGTGATAAACTATGATATTGATCAGGATATAAAATGGTTTATATATGACCTAGGTTACTTAAATAGGCTAAATTTACGAATAGCTTTACAAAAAATTACAGTAGTATGGAAGAAATGCTTTTTTATGATAGAATGCAGTTCGCATTCACGATTACCTTTCACTATCTTTTTCCACAATTGACAATGGGCTTGTCCTTAATTATTGTTTACTTTAAATGGAAATTCCTAAAAACAGACGACATACAATATAACAAAGCGATTCATTTTTGGATGAGAATATTTGCGCTTAATTTTGCTATGGGAGTAGTAACTGGAATTCCAATGGAGTTTCAGTTTGGAACTAATTGGGCTAAGTTTTCAGAGTTGACAGGAGGTATTATTGGACAGACACTGGCCATGGAAGGAATGTTTTCCTTCTTTTTAGAATCATCATTTTTGGGAATGTTTCTTTTTGGCGAAAAGATAATAGGTCATAAATGGCATTTCGTGACCGCCTTGCTTATCTTTTTAGGATCTTGGGCTAGTGGCTTCCTAATTATTGCCACACACTCGTGGATGCAAAATCCAGTAGGCTATGAGATTATGGCTAACGGTAAGTTTGTTCTCAATAATTTTGGAGCTCTATTTACCAATCCTTGGTTATGGCCTTCTTATCTTCACAATCAAGCAGCTTCATTAGTTACAAGTTCCTTTGTGGTAGCAGGAATTGGCGCCTTTTATGTTTTGAGTAAAAGAAATGAATCTTATGGGAGGCTATTTTTAAAAACAGGAGTCATTTTTGGTTTAATATCTAGTATAATAGTTGCCGTTCCTACGGGAGATTTGTTAGCTAAGAATGTAGTTAAACACCAACCTGTAACTTTTGCAGCTATGGAAGGAATTTTTCATACTGAAGAAAAAGGAGCTGAAATTGTCTTAATTGGTCAACCGGATGTCAAGGATAAAAAGCTGGATAATAAAATTGCTGTTCCTAATGTTTTAAGTTTTTTGACTTATGGCAGTTGGGATACAACTGTAAAGGGATTGGACCAATTTGACGAAAAAACACATCCTACTAATATTTCTGGCTTGTACTACGCCTATCATATTATGGTAGGTTTAGGAACCCTTTTTATTGGATTAATGTCTTTGGCGGTTTTTCAGTTATTTAGAAAAAAACTCTTTGTAACCAAATGGATTTTGTGGGCCTTATTTTTTATGATGCCATTTCCTTATATAGCTAATACAACGGGATGGTACACCTCAGAATTAGGAAGACAGCCTTGGTTAGTTTATAACCTATTGCGCACATCAGAAGGTGCTTCACCAACTGTTTCTTCAGGAAATACTTTATTTACTTTGTTGGGGTTTGTTGGTTTATATCTATTGTTAGGTTTGTTATTTCTGCTTTTGGTTGGAAAAATAATTAAAAATGGTCCTGAAACCGTAAAAAAATAAATGAGTATGGAATTCTTTTGGTATGTTGTTTTAATGGGAATTTTAGCTGTTTATATTGTTTTAGACGGTTATGATTTTGGAGCAGGAATTATTCATTTGTTTTTTGCAAAAACAGAAAAAGATAAAAAAGCTATAACTAATGCGATTGGCCCTTTTTGGGATGCTAATGAAGTTTGGTTAATAGCCGCAGGAGGGGTTTTGTTTTTTGCTTTTCCCACACTTTATGCCTCTTCTTTTAGCGGTTTTTATCTGCCTTTAATGATGATTTTATGGTTGCTTATTTTTAGGGCAATTGGATTAGAATTGCGTGGGCAAATACATCATCCGATGTGGGAAGCTGTTTGGGATAAAGCTTTCGGGATAGCGAGTTTACTATTGGCATTATTTTTTGGCGTAGCATTAGGAAATGTGGTTCGGGGCGTAAATCTTGGGATGGTAACAAATGGTGTTTCTACACAAGAAGCACATTTTTTCTTCTTGCCTTTATGGAACCCCACTTTTAGCCCACAAGCAAATCAATTGGGAATTATTGACTGGTTTACCTTGTTTTTAGGCGTAGTGAGTGTTATAGCTTTAATGATTCATGGTGCAAATTGGATTATATATAAAACCAATTCAGATTTGAATCCAAAGTTAAGAACGTTAGTATTTAAACTTAATTTTGTATTATCAGGTTTAGTTATTATTTCATTATTGATTTGGAATAGAATTGAGCCTGAACCTTTTCATAACTTTATTGAAAACCCTTTACTTTGGATATTTCCATTATTATGCTTTACTGGGATTTTTGGCTTATTTAGAGTGAGAACTTTTAAAAAAGAGGGTTTAGGCTTTTTGTTTTCGAGTCTGTTTCTCGTGGGTGGTTTTGCAGCGACAGCCGCTTCGATTTTCCCTAACGTCTTACCTTCAACAAATACTGTTAATCCCTCATTAACTATTTATAATGTGGCAGCAGATAATTATGGGTTATCGGTAGGAGTATATTGGTTTGCAATTGCGTTAGTTTTAGTAATTACTTATTTTATCATTCAATATAAAGTTTTTAGTGGAAAAATGGATGATGTAGGATATGGAGAGCATTAAATTAAGGAATAGAGCAGATAGAAAATTCCCTCGTAAACAAATGTTGTTACAAGGGAGTTTTTTTCTCACTTATGAACGAATTAGGCAGTTCCTTTTAATATTTTGTTCCAATACAACCAAGGTAAAATTTTAGTTTTTAATTTCCACATTGTCCATCTCGGTTTTGCCTGATCAAATGGGAAAGTCATTTTTGGTTTGTTGTCATAATCAAATTCGGCTAGCATTAGTTTACCGTATTGGGTAGGAATAGGGCAGGCGCTGTAACCGTCATAAGTAGCTGCTGGCTTTTGATGCTCTAGCACTGATAATAAATTAGCAACCACTACTGGAGCTTGTTTGCGAATAGCTGCACCTGTCTTACTACATGGTGCATTTGTACAGTCACCTAAAGCAAATACATTAGGAAACCGTGAATGTTGAAGTGTGTATTTGTTGATTTCTACATAACCATAAGGACTATTAGTATCTGCAAGCGGACTTTTTTTAATGAAATCTGGTGCCGATTGTGGCGGAACGGCATGACAAAGATCAAATTGCATAGAAACTCTTTTTGTCTCAGCAGATGCATCATGCGTTGCAATAGAGTAGCAAGATGCGTCTAATGTTGAAAGACTCTGTTTAATTGTCTCATCAGTTGCTTTGGTTTCGTATTCTACCGTTTTTGTATCACCGTTTATAGCAGTAACATTTGAATTAAAATGTGTAATGATTTTGAATTTCTTTAATACCTCTACTAATGTTTCGGCATATTCTGGTACACCAAAAATACCAGCGCCACCTGAAACATAATGTACATCACATTTGTCTAAGATACCTTTAGTTTTCCAATAATCGCAGGCTAAATACATGATTTTATGAGGAGCACCACCACATTTTATTGGTGTAGAAGGATTTGTAAAAATGGCTGTCCCTCCTTTAAAGTTTTGGATGAATTCCCAAGTTTTAGGAGCAAATTCATATAAGTAGTTACTACTTACATTGTTTTTACCTAAAGTTTCCTTAAGGCCTTTTATTTTATCCCAATCCAGCTGAATGCCCGGACTTACAACTAGATATTCATAGCTAATTTCTTTACCGCTTTTGCAAAGTACTTTGTTTTCGGAAGGTATGAATTCAGTTACTGCATCAATAATCCAAGTACTGTTTTTGGGAATATAGTTTTTTTCCTGTCGAACCGTCTTATGGATGTCATATATACCAGCACCCACTAACGTCCAAGCTGGTTGGTAATAATGTCTTTCTGAAGGTTCGATGATTCCAATGCTGAGGCTGCTTTTTTTGCGAAGTAATTGAGCAGCAACGGAAAGTCCGGCGTTACCGCCGCCAATTATTAAAATTTGAAAATGTTCTTTCATGATTGATACGTATTATGGTTAACACAATATTACTCAATTTGTCATTGAAAGTCAGTGACTTATGTCACATGTGAATTTATTTAAATAGAATTTCTTTTGTAATGATGTAAATGCCCATCACCAATACAAACCAACCAAAAGCAGGTTTTAATTTTGCCCCATCTAATTTTTTTGATAATTGGGTTCCTATAAACAGACCCACCATAGCCATTGCTGTAATAGATATTAGCAGTGTGAAATCCAGTTTAACGCCACCTAACAAATCACCGCTAAAACCTATAAGAGAATTTATAAATATGATGAATAATGAAGTTCCAACAGCTTCTTTCATTGGTAAATTAGCAAAAAATAATAAAGCAGGAATGATTAAAAATCCTCCACCAGCACCTAAAAAACCGATTATTAGACCAACTAGAAAACCAATCAAAGCAAGTACTGGAAAGTTGATTTGTTTTGGTTCTTTGATTTTCTTTGATTTCTTGATCATGGATATAGAAGTCGCAATCATTAGAAAGGCAAAGACCACCATGATCAAAAAATTCTTAGTGATATCAAAACCATCAATAGAAAATATTGTCTCAGGAATTATAGGAAGAATAACTTTTCGGACCAAAAGTAAAGAGAGGATGGAAGGAAAAGCAAACACTAAAGCAGATTTAATTTTTAAATTGCCCTGTCTGTAGTGGCTAAAAGAACCTATCATTGAAGTTATTCCTACTATAAAAAGGGAATAACTAGTTGCTTGTTCTGGGTGTACTTTAAAAAGATATACTAAAATAGGAACAGCAAGGATAGATCCACCACCGCCTATTAACCCTAAGGAAAGACCAATTATAATTGAAGCAAAATAACCAAAATATTCCATCTAATAAATTTTAGCACAAAGGTTGCTCGTATTTAATTTACAAACAGTAACATTTATCACTTAGCACTTTTTTTAAGTCAAAAGTTCCATATGATTGCGATGTAATTTTACCATTCCGCGTTGTTCCATTTTTTTTAGCAGGCGGGATATGACTTCTCTTGAAGTATTTAGTTCAGTTGCTATTTCTTGATGGGAAAGCTTAAGGTCTTTAGATCCGCAAGCATCCGCATGTCGTTTTAGGTAGAATTCTAAACGTTCGTCCATTGCCCTGAAGGCAATATTATCAATGACTTCTAAAACTTCTTCAAATCTAGTGCGGTAAGTAAAAATGACAAATTCATACCAGCTACGGTGCTCCATCATCCATTTTTCCATTAAAGTAAGTGGAATCATAATCAGATCCACATCTTCAACCACTTTCGCCATAATCTGGCTTGTTTGACTCTTTGTTGCACATATCATGGAAACAGCGCAAGCTTGACCTGGTTGCAGGTAATACATCAAAAATTCACCACCATTTTCTCCTTCACGATAGATCTTAATTTGGCCTTTTAAGATCAATAATGTATTGTTAATATACTGACCGGTTCGCATAATAACATCACCGGATTTATATGATTGTCTTATGGAATTAGTTTCAATTTCATTTATAAGTTCGTCTGAAAAAGAGGGGAATATTTTTTTTAAATCGTCAAAATCTCGCATTACGTTGTGTTTTAGAAAATGTTTTCTTAGCTCACTAAATTGGTGCTTTTTTCTTGTATTTACCAAATTACCTATTGTAAAAGTACGCTAAAATACCAAGTAATTTGAAGAGATGGAGGACAGATTAGCTAATTGCGAACACATTGATAAAAAAGCTAATTAATGATAATTCCCATAGATTTAATAGGGTTAATTTTAATGATTTAGTAGCTTAACATCTAGTTTGCTGATTTTTAACGATTCGCGAAATCGTTTTCTTTGAAATATTCCTTAATTCACAAAAAGACGGTTTGTTGTTCTATTAAAACATCGTATTTTTACAAAAAGAACTATTATGAATTTAACACAAGAAGATTGGATCAGCCAGCTTGAAGCAGATGGGGATTCAGTAATACTAGACGTAAGGACAGAGGACGAATATAATGATGGAATTATTGCCAGTGCGGTGAATATAGATATTCATCAAGGACCAGTTTTTGTCTCAGCAATTGAAGCTTTGGATAAAAATAAAAACTACTATGTGTATTGCCGTTCTGGAGCCAGAAGTGCAAAAGCCTGTGAAATTATGAATGAGTTGGGGATTAAAAATGCCTATAACTTGACGGGAGGAATCTTGGCTTGGAACGGTGAAGTCGTTTCTCCAGAATAATAAAGAGTATAATTTTAATTTGTACTGATACACCAAGAAAATAAAACAACCAAAAAATGAATACAATACCAGAAGAATTTCAGATTAAGACGTTATTAAATCAAGATACGTATTTAGTGAATGGCGAATTAAAAAAGTGGGAAGGTCAAACTTCAGCTGTTTTCTCTACTATTTCATCTACAGAAAAATATGCACCAACTATTTTGGGTTCTATTCCTTTTATGGGAGAAACAGAAGCTATGGAAGCTGTTGATGCTGCATCGGCTGCTTACAACAAAGGACAAGGATTATGGCCAACCATGAAAGTGGTGGATCGTATCAAGTGCATGGAAAATTTTGTTATTCAAATGAAAGCGACTCGTCAAGAGGTTGTTAAACTTTTGATGTGGGAAATTGGTAAATCACTAGGAGATTCTGAAAAAGAATTTGATAGAACAGTAGATTACATTTACGACACTATTGAAAGCTACAAAGAGCTGAATGCTCGTAGTGCTCATTTCTCTAAAGTTCAAGGTGTTCATGCTATGATTCGTAGAGGTCCATTAGGTGTTGTATTGTGTCTAGGGCCTTACAATTACCCATTAAACGAGACTTTTTCTTTGCTAATTCCAGCATTGATTATGGGGAATCCTGTAATTTTTAAACCAGCTAAACACGGAGTTTTGTTGATTTCCCCTTTATTGGAAGCTTTCAGAAGCAGTTTTCCTGCTGGAGTAATCAATATTGTATACGGTAGAGGACGCGAAGTGGCTTCACCAATTATGAAATCTGGAAAGGTTGATATTTTAGCTTTGATTGGAAATAGTAAGTCGGCGATTGCTTTGCAAGACCAACATCCAAACAAAAATAGATTGCGTTTGGTATTGGGATTAGAAGCAAAAAACCCTGCGATAATCCTTGCCGATGCTGATTTAGATTTGGCTATCCAAGAATGTATAGCAGGATCATTGTCATTCAACGGACAGCGTTGCACTGCTTTAAAAGTATTGTATGTACACGAATCAATAGCTGATGAATTCAACAAGCGTTTTGCTGCTAAAGTAGATGCGCTAACCTTTGGTAATCCATGGGACAAATCAGTATTTTTGACTCCATTGCCAGAAAAAGACAAACCAGCTTATATCCAAGAATTGATTGATGATGCAATTAGTAATGGAGCTAAAGTCATTAATGAAAAAGGTGGGGAACATTCTGATAACTATATTTTTCCTGCTGTTTTATATCCAATAAATAAAGAAATGCGTTTGTATCATGAGGAGCAGTTTGGTCCAATAGTGCCAATTCTTTCTTTCAAGGATATTCAAGAACCATTGAATGATATGGCTGAGTCTAATTACGGACAACAAGTAAGTTTATTTGGAAAAGACATTAAAACAATTGCTCCGTTAATTGATGCATTAGTGAACCTTGTGTGTAGAGTCAATTTGAATAGCTCATGCCAGAGAGGACCTGACGTTTTTCCATTTACAGGAAGAAAAGACTCGGCTGTAGGAACTTTAAGTATTCACGATGCTTTGCGCTCGTTCTCCATTAGAACTTTTGTTGCTTCTAAAGACAACGAATATAACAATGAAATTTTACAAGCTTTATTGAAAAGTAAAGAATCTAATTTTATCAATACTGATTATATTTTGTAAGTATTGAATAGTTTTAATAGAAGCCGTCTCGTATTTGTGAGACGGCTTTTTTTATGGGATTAAATTAGTTATAGAATCATTGTTTGAGTTTGATTTCGTAGCAATTTAGTCAGCTAAATAGTAGGGGAATTACTTTTTGACCTTACTTAGATCAAAGCGATATATAGCTTCGACCTTTAAAAGGATAGTATTTGATTTGTTTTCAAATAATATGGAGCGATTATCTCCAAATTTTAGCGCTAAAATTTGTAAATCAATTTTCTGATCCATTGGATATACTTTAAAGTTGTTTAAAGAATACCCCATTTTTAAACGTAAAAGAATTTTTTTGTTGAATAGAGCTTGTTGGATATAAGAAGATAAATCGATCGAATTATTTTGCACATAATTGGATCGCATGTTATCAGTTGTCACTTTATAGCTATTTCCGTGTCCTAGAAAATCAAGCCCTATTTTTGTTTTTTCAGCCAAACTATAATTTATATCAGCATCATTTGGTAGTAGAAAACTCGTCTCAAAACGTTGGTCAGGGCTATGGTAATAGAGGCCAAAAAGGGGAGTCATACTTAATCCAAAAGCTTCGCTGCTTGCGTAAAGTCCAAAACTATAGCCAAAGTTTTCGTCTCTTTTGTATTTTAATAAAGCTAGTCCACCTAAATATATATCCTCAGTACTTAGATTAATATAATCAGAAGCTACTTTTGGAAGAAAAAGGTATATTCCACTCCAATGTTCAGAATGGCCTACTCTTAGACCCGCTCTTAAATTTGTTGAATACAAATGATTGTTATTAGAATCAGCAAATAGTTGTAAATTATAACTGCTAAAATTTATTCCAGTGATAGCGGTGTATTTTTCATTTAAAACAACTGGTAAAGTAAGGTTTGTTTGAAATGTAGATATGTTAGTGTCGATCGCTGAATTTTCAAAAGTAGTTTTTTGCGATTTTCCATAGTTTACAGAAAACAGATCTATGTACTCTTGAGAGTTACATAAAAAAGGCAGTAATAAAAATAACAATTGTATTATTTTTTTTTTCATTTTAGATATTATTTGATTACCCCAAATATTAATGTCAATCGCTGTAACAATTAGCGAATATAATCATATTGTTGTTTATAAAATTAGGAAGCTTGCAATTGAAGAGGTATAAGCAAGCACTTTAAATTATTTCGCGATCAAAATAAAGTGTAATTATCTAATAATCAGTATATTTATGTATTAATGATAATTTCAAAAAAATTGTAGTATGAAAAATTTACAAAAGAGTTTAGTGCCAGTTTTGATATTAATTTTTACCATTTCTTTTTTATCTTGTAAAAATACTAAAACTGAGAAAGTTGAGTCAGAAGAAGAAATGTCCATTGACACAGCAAGTACTGTTGATGTAAAGGAGTCTTTTAAAGTAATTGTGATGAAGCACAAGGTGGCTAATTATGAGAAATGGAGAAAAGAATACGATGCGCATGATTCGGTAAGAAAAGCACATGGTATAAGTCATTTTGTAATAGGAAGAGGCATGGATAATCCTAATACAATTATTGTTATAGATAAAATTGATGATGTAATGAAAGCCAAAGAGTTTACTGCAATGCCAAGTCTGAAAGAAGCGATGATAAAAGCAGGGGTAAACGGTACCCCCGAGTTCGCTTATTACGATGTAATTCGGATTGATGATTCAAAAATCAATATTAAAAACCGATTAATGGTGACCCACCGTGTGAAAGATTTTGATGCCTGGCTAAAAGTGTACGATGCCGAAGGCTTGACCAAAAGAATGGAGGAGGGACTTATTGATCGCGGAATAGCTCGAAGTATAGATGACCCTAATATAGTGACTCTAGTATTTGCCATTTCGGATATGGAAAAAGTGAAAACACTGATCAACTCAGAAGAACAGAAGAGATTGATGGCAGAAGCTGGTGTTGAAGGTACACCGCAAATCTTCTACTACAAAATGGAGAATAAGTAAACAGGATTTTTTTCAAATTTAAAAGATCGTCCTATTTGTTGAAGTAGAATGGTCTTTTTTCGAAGTAGGAGAGCGAGATCTAAATTTTATTATGTACGCATACAACATTCGATTTAATTGTTTACTTTTCCATATAGAATTTAAACCAATGGAACACGATTTTGACTACATAATAATAGGGAGCGGTTTTGGTGGCTCGGTAAGTGCTTTACGACTTTCTGAAAAGGGGTACAAGGTAGTTGTGATTGAAAAGGGGAAATGGTATAACGCAAATGATTTTGCCAAGACCAATTGGAACCTCAGTAAATGGTTATGGATGCCCTATTTGCGCTTTTTCGGAATCATGAAAATGAGTGTTTTTAGGCATATTGTAGTTATATCGGGTGCTGGAGTTGGTGGAGGTTCTTTGGTCTACGCAAATACATTACCCATTCCTAAAACTAATTTTTACAAATCAGGAAGCTGGAGCGAACTCGAGGATTGGGAAACGGAACTAAAGCCATTTTACCAAACAGCACTTAAAATGCTTGGTGCTTCCAGAAATCCAAAATTATTTGACAGTGATATAGCATTAAAGGAATTGGCAAAAGAGTTAGGACGTGAAGATCAATTTGAGCATCCTGATGTAGCAGTATTCTTTGGTAAGGAAGGGAAAAGTGTAAAAGATCCCTATTTTGATGGAAATGGTCCTGACCGAGCTGGATGTACATTTTGCGGAGCTTGCATGACAGGTTGCAGACATAATGCCAAAAATACATTGGACAAAAATTACCTTTATTTAGCTCAGAAAAAGGGTGCAGAAATTCTTGCCGAAAATGAAGTGTATGATGTAAAAGCGATTAACAAAACTGATGGTGAAAGCGGATATAGCGTTAGTTTAAAATCCAGCACCAGTTTTTTTAAAAATAAAAAGGAATTCACTGCTCGAGGAGTAATATTCTCTGGCGGAGTATTGGGAACCGTAAAATTATTGCTAAAGCTAAAGGAGAAATCTTTGCCTTTGTTATCTGATAAATTAGGAGATAATATTCGAACAAATAATGAAACGCTAATCAGTGTTTCTACTTTGGATAAAAATAAAAATCTATCAAAAGGGGTGGCAATCGGTAGTTTACTGCATACCGATGAAAATAGTCATTTAGAAATGGTACGTTATGGCGAAGGTTCAGGTTTCTGGAAGTTACTGCATTTGCCGTTGTCTAATGGGAAGAATATAATAGCGCGTTTTGCAAATATGACTAAGCAATTAGTTAAGTTTCCTTTGAGTTACTTCAAAATCTATTTTGTAAACAGTTGGTCAAAAAGTACTACAGTCTTGTTATTCATGCAAAGCATCGACAGTACTTTAAAGTTTAAAAATAATATTTTCGGAGGACTGTCTTCCTCTGTAAGTTCGGGTGTTAAACCCAGTGCTGATATTCCTGCATCTATAGCACTCACTAAAAAATATAGTGAAATTATTGGCGGTAAACCCACTTCTTTTGTGCTGGAATCCATCGCAGGAATTCCCTCGACAGCTCATATATTAGGCGGAGCCGTAATGGGTAAGAATAGTTCAGAAGGAGTGATAAATAAGAACAACGAAGTCTTTGGTTATAAAAGCATGTTCGTTATAGATGGTGCTATGATATCAGCAAATCCAGGGGTCAATCCGTCGCTTTCTATCACTGCCATTGCCGAAAGAGCAATGGCGCAAATCCCGTTTAATGAAAATCGGTTTTAGAATAATTAATAAAAAGTATTCTGTCTTGAATAGTCTTTTTCGGTACTATAACTCGGGTATATTAAATTAATTGCTTAATTTAGGGAGGTATAAATAGGAAACAATAAGCCAATCGGAGTATAAGAATTTATGATTGACTTTAAAATCATTGAATTATCAAAAAGAAACTCAAATCAGCAAAGCAAGGAATATTTGAAAGACTACATCGGGAGCCTTATTATAGCCACCCTAGATTGAAGTTTATTCCCAATATTATTGTCAATCTAATTAGTTTTACCATTTCATTTGCCGTTGTGGCCAGTTTATTATTTCTACTATTACGTTATTTGATAAATAAATTTTACCATTTAAACTAGAATGGCTATTTGCAATAATGATTTTCGATGCAATTGATTTAGCTACGCTTTAGAAGTCAAGGTTGATCCAGCCGATGCGATTACGACAAATATAACAGCTACAACCTCGTTAAGAGCAAGATATTCCTGCAAGAATATCAGCGCGCAAATAGAAGCTGCTGCCGGTTCTAAACTCATTAAAATACTAAATGTACGGGCAGGAAGTTGGCCAAGTGCTTTCATTTCTAATGTAAATGGAATGGCACTGGATAACAAGGCAAGTGCTACTCCTAAAGAAAGAAATGTGGGTGTAAGATTATTGAGTCCGTTTCCCATAATTCCAAAAGGGACAATCAATAGCGAAGCAAAGAGCATTCCGGTCGCAACGGCCTCTCCATCTTTCATTACTTTTGAAACTTTCCCTCCCAAAACGATATAAAAAGCCCAAAAGGCTCCTGCCAATAAAGCGAATAAAACACCTAAAACGTTTATTCCGTTATTTGTCCAAGGTGCAATCAAAACAATTCCTGCTGCTGCCAGAAGTACCCATAAATAATCGATAAAACGTTTTGAACCAAAAACAGCTACCAGTAGAGGGCCTATAAATTCTAGTGTGACCGCCAGACCAATTGGAATTCTCTCTATTGCCATGTAAAAAATTAAATTCATAGCTCCCAGGCACAAACCATAGGGAATTACAACTTTCCATTGCTTAGGGGTAATCTTGAATAAATTGGGTCTGTAAACTGCAAAGAGTATGATGGCTGAAATACCAATTCTCAGGGAGGCGGTTCCAGCCGCACCAATAGCAGGGAAAAGACTTTTTGCAATTGCCGCACCAGACTGAACGCTTATTATTGCAAAAAGTACGGCTGGTATTGGAGGTATGTTGAGTAGTTTATTTTTCACTTTATTCTGCAGATATTTTGTAAGCAAAAGTACATAATTTATAATAGTGTAAGTTCGCTTTGTAATAAATGATTAAATAGTAAAGAAGAACGACACTATGTAACATATATCACCAATATCAAACAATAGAAAGTCTAAATTTGCAGGGCAATTGATAATCTATATAATAGAAGCTTTTATAGTTTTTTTGATAAGCACATCTGTTCAAAACATGTAGGGGTCTAAATTTTTAGCCATACTATTTATCTTAAAAAATCTAATAAGTTTCTCAACGAATCTTTAATTCAACTTTATTAAAAAATAAAAAATGCGCTTTAAAACACCTAAAAAATCAACGCTACAAAATATTGCTTTTATTATCTTTTTAGGCTTACTTTTATTTAGTCCAGTAGGGACGTTTTTAAAAGTACAAGTCAGTCGTTTATTGTCTTTTTCGCCAAAAACGATAGAAGTAAGCGAACAAAAGAAGCTTTCAACATACCAATGGCAATTGCTTGATAGCAATGGAAATACGGTTTCTCTAGATGAATATAAAGGAAAAATAATTTTCGTTAATTTTTGGGCTACATGGTGCCCGCCTTGTATTGCCGAAATGCCTAGTTTGAATAAACTATATGCAGATTATCAAGACAAGATCGTATTTTTATTCGTGACAACTGATTCTTTCGAAAAAGCAAATACTTTTTTGGTTAAAGAAAATTTACAGCTTCCTATATTTCATTCGGTTTCTAATCCACCTATAGATATGGAGTCTGAAACGATACCGGCAACTTACGTAATTGATCAGCATCAGAATGTGATAATAGCAAAAATAGGCCCAGCAGATTGGAACAGTGATGCATTCAGATTAAAATTAGATGATTTGCTTAAGGACCAATAAGGAAACAAAACGGTCAGTTTTCATTACTTTTGAAATAAAAATAAAGAAATGGGGTTCAAGCATATATTTAAAGCAAAATTGAATTGGTTTTCCAATGAAAAAGTGGCAGTCTCAACTACTAGGCGTTACACCAAAAACCATACGATTGCCATAGAAGGGAAAGAAATTTTAAATGTTTCGGCTGCAAAAGCTTTCAAAGGAGATCCTCAATTACACAATCCGGAAGACATGCTGCTAAGTAGTGTCGTTTCCTGCCATATGATGTCCTATTTATATGTTTGTGCTCAAAACGGAATAGAGGTCGTGTCCTATACTGATGCCGCTGAGGCAACGCTTGAGGTTTTAGAGAATGGTTCAGGTCGATTTACTGAAGTACGGCTTTATCCTAAAGTTACTATCACCCAAGTAGAAAAAATAAACGAAGCATTAAGCTTGCACACAAAAGCGAATGAACTTTGCTTTATTGCCAATTCTTGCAATTTTCCAATTATGCATTTTGCTAGTTGTGAAGTAGTGTAGGTTGAAAAAAAAAATCTGTAATTCAATGAATTACAGATTTTTTGTGGAGTCGCCGAGAATCGAACTCGGGTCCAAACAAGCAACTAAAAGGCTTTCTACACGTTTATTTCCTGATTAGATTTTCGATAGTGAGCCAGGCCAGAAACAGCCACTCAATACTTATCTTCTTTATTTCGAAGTCCACCCGAAGCTTATGGAAATCTAGGTTTAAATTTACGATTCACCTTTATCGACCGCTATAAACCAAAGCTTTCGAGGTAAATCCTGCTTTCCTATCTAATAGGAACTAGGCTAATCTTACTATGATTCAGATTATGCAGCAAGAGCGTAGTTTCCTTCGCCGTGTATGTGTTTTGGAACCTTTTATTAACGAGAATTGTCCCAGTTCTCCACGTGCTTACTTTTCAATTCGACTTGCTGTCAAAACCAGTCGACCCCTTTATTACTATTCAAAGGATTAATTTGAAAGTGCAAAGGTATTCCTTTTTAACAGAAATAGACCTATTTGCATTACTTATATTATCTTCAATAATCATTCCTTTTTTATTCGTCAGCTAATTTGAATGGATAATCACCAAACAGCGGCGCTAAATTTTTTACTTTGTAAGTTCTTCGGTCCATTTTGTTCGACAATGCAATGATAGTTACTTTTTCGTCAGGCATGGTAATATAGGCAGATGTATTGCCGTGCCACCAACCATTATGGAAATAGAAATTTTTTCCAGTGTCCCAATTGACCATGCGTATTCCCAGACCGTAGTTTTTTGTTCCCTTATGTTCATTACTATACCCTATATAAGCTAGCTTTAATAACTTAGGGTCAAGGAAATTTGCTGAGTTACGACCATCGTCAAACTTCAATAAATCTCTAGGAGTCGAATAGATGTTTTTATCACCATATACCGCGTCAAGGTAGTCCATATTAACTAAGGAAAAATTGCCTCTATATGATGGAGTTGCAGTTTTCTTGTCTTTCTCATAATCGAATACATAAGTGTTTGTCATTCCCAATGGTTTGAAAATGATTTTTTCCATGGCATCTTTATAAGTCATACCCGTTATTTTTTCTATAACTAGTGCCAACATGGCATAATTAGTATTACAATAACTAAATCGACTATCAGTGCGGAATTCCAAATCAATACCTTTGGTTGCCATAATTGTCAGTATGTCCTGATTAGTTAAAATTTTATGTCTATCCCAAACACCCTTTTTTTCGGTAAAATAGGCATAGTTACGCATCCCCGTTCTATGAGTCAATAATGTTTTTATGGTAACATCAGGATATGGAAAGTCTTTTAAAATCGTGGTAACTTTTTGATCTAAAGTCAGTTTCTTTTCGCTTAACAACTTTAATACCGCGGTAGCTGTAATCACTTTGCTTACTGATGCTATGTGAAGCGGGGTAGCACTTGTCATAGATGATTTTTCTTTATAGTTGGCGTAGCCATCGTACTTTTCGAAAATAATCTGTCCATTTTGTGCCACTAGAAAACCACCGTTTACACCTTGACGCCCCCAGTTTTTACTGTAAAAAGAGGCTATGGATTTATTTTTGCCCTCAATATATTGGTCGCTAAGTTTTGGCCTTGCTTTTATTAAAACAACGGAGTCGATAACTTTCTTTTCAGAGGAATTAGAGGCGGAGTCATTCTTTTGCTTACAAGAGCTCAAAACCAATAACAGCATGAGTATTTGTAGTATATTTGCTTTTTTTATAAAAATCATTTTTGTGGTTCTATCAAGGGCAAATATATAGAATCAATCTCTTTAGTTAAGTTTTTTTTTAAACCTTAACAGTATTTTATTAAAGTGAAAAAACCAATTTTTCTATCGTTTTGGCCATCAGCTTTTAATATTTCCCAGAGTTTATATTTTTTATGAAGGAAAAATTAATTCAATAAAAATTGTTATATTTGTAACAATACAGATAGATAAAGTTACAATAAAACTAAAGCATCAATAAAGATATGAAATTCGGAATTTTAAAAGAAAGAAAGAGTCCACCGGACAGAAGAGTAGTTTTTTCCCCAAATGCATTAGTTCAATTGAAAGAGCTTTATCCTGACGCTGTTTTAAAAGTGGAAAGTTCTGACATTCGAATATTCACAGATGATCAATATAAAAATTTAGGAATTGAAGTTACCGAAGATATCAGTGATTGCGATGTGTTATTTGGGGTGAAGGAAGTCCCTGTATATAATTTAATTCCAAATAAATCTTATTTCTTTTTTTCACACACGATAAAAAAGCAACCCTATAACAGAACGTTATTACAAACAATTCTGGAAAGAAATATTACGATGTATGATCATGAAACTATAGTTGATGCTAGTGGGCGACGATTAATTGGTTTTGGGAGATACGCAGGTATTGTAGGAGCATATAATACTATTCGCGCTTTTGGGATAAAATTTGAATTGTTTAAATTGCCAAAAGCAGAAACGCTGTCTGGAAGAGAAGAGTTGATTTCCCAATTAAAACGAATTATTTTTCCTCCGATTAAATTTGTAGTTACTGGAAGTGGTAAAGTAGGGAGCGGGATAAAAGAAGTTCTTGATGCCATAAAAATTACTGAAGTTTCAGTTGATAATTTCTTAAATAAAAAATATGCTCAAGCAGTATATATCCAGATAGACGTATTGGATTATAACAAACGTATCGATGGCCAGGTATTAAACTGTAAGGATTTTTATACTAATCCAAAAGAGTACGTTGGTAACTTTGAACGTTTTACCAAGGTAGCTGATATTATCATTACAGGTCATTTTCATGGGAATGATGCGCCAGATATTCTTACCAAAGCCATGTTACAATCCAAAGATTGTAAAGTAAAAGTGGTAGGTGACGTTTCTTGCGATATTGATGGTCCTATTGGATGTACACTGAGAGCGTCAACGATTGCGGAGCCTTTGTATGGCTATTTGCCTTCAGAACACAAGGAAGTAGATGTTTTTCATCCCGCCGCTATTGTGGTTATGGCAGTTGATAATTTACCTTGTGAGCTACCTAAAGATGCAAGCGAGGGTTTTGGAACTATGTTCATGGAGCACGTGATTCCTGCGTTCTTTAATGGTGATAAAGACGGAATTCTAGAAAGAGCTAAAATGACCGAAAATGGCAAATTGACGCCACGATTTAGTTATTTACAAAACTTTGTAGACGGAAAAGAATAATATTGTTTCAATATATGTTGTCTTGAATTTCAAAACAAAAAAAGAGCTTTGAATCACTTCAAAGCTCTTTTTTTATGGGTTTTGCACAAGGGATAGCAGCGGAAATCCTTTTTTGTCTCGTTTTTTGGGGCGAGACCAAAAAGATTGTAGCGAATAGCTCGACCCGCTTTTTTTGGCGGGATGTGCCCAAAAAGCACTACTATTTCTTATCTACGACAGGTCTATTTTCTCTATTAGCCAGTTCCCAAGCGATGGTGAAGGCTAGTTGTGCTCTTTTTGCCAAAGCATCGTATTCAATTTTGTCCGGTGTATCTGTTTTTTTATGGTAATCAGCATGGACTCCGTTAAAAATGAAGACGGATGGAATACCGTTCTTTGCGAAATTGTAATGGTCAGAGCGCTCATAAAAATGTTGCGGATCCATAGGGTCATTGTATTTGAAATCCAAATTCATATGTGTGTATTTCTCATTTGCTGCCAAGCAAATTTTGTTTAAATCAGTCGAAAGTCGATCAGCACCAATTAAATATACATAGTTATTTGAGTCTGGATGAAAGTCATCACGGCGACCTATCATATCAATATTAATGTCAGTGATGGTGTTTGCTAATGGAAATAATGGGTTTTCAGAATAGTAGCGAGAACCGTGCAAACCATGTTCTTCACCAGTAACGTGAAGGAATAGGATAGACCTTTTAGGACCATGGCCTTCTTTTTTTGCTGTTTCGAATGCTTGGGCAATTTCAAGTAATGCAACTGTTCCTGAGCCGTCATCGTCAGCTCCATTGTAGACATCTCCATTTTTGACACCTACATGGTCATAATGTGCTGATATAACAACTACTTCTTCCGGTTTTTCAGAACCTTCAATAAAGGCCCAGATATTCTCTGAATCAGATAAACCTTCATCGCGTTTGGCGTTGAGGTAAGCGGCTGGAATGGACTGGTAAAAGTTTGTAGCTCCTTTTGGAAAAGAGATTCCGTTTTTTACATATTGATTGATCAGGTATTCTCCAGCTCTTTTTTGTCCGGCAGAACCAGTTTCGCGACCTTCCATTCCATCTGAAGCGACGATATAAAGATGTGTTTTTAATTCATTTGCCGTAATAGTAGCCATGTATTTAGTTGGGTCAGAATTATCTTGAGCTACAGCTTCCTTAGTAGTGGCGCAACTGATGCAAAGAGTCAGTAGTAAGCTTAACGGAATTATTTTTTTCATTATGATTTAGTGAAGATTTATGAAAGTGTAAAAGGCAAACAATAAAAGTAATAAAATTATTATGATGAAGTTTATAAAAAAAAGAAATATGGTTTTTACGAAGGAAATTAATCTAGATTCTCCATAAAAGCGATGATGTGCGGGAAAAAAATAGTAGAGCATCCAGCCAAAGCCTGTAAAATAAATTAATCCGCTTAGGAAGTTTGTACTACTAGATTTTTCAAGGAACAAAAAGATTTTATCCGTAAGAAAGAGGATTAAAATAAGTAGTAGCAAGAACGAAAAATAATGAAGGGTAAAGATACCGTGGTCAAAATAATACCACTTTTTTTTACTGTGAAAAAGCCATAGAAAAAAGGCGAAAATAGGCAGATAGATAAACAGTACTTTTGGGAAATCATGAAGAAAAGAGGTTCTGAATTTTGCGATAATCTCATCTATTGTGTTATTCTCAGTAACTGTCAAGACCTTTTTAATAATCGAATATTCAAAACTGCTGTATTTGTCTTCTACTTTACCAAATTCTTGAATGGAGTCTAATTCTCGAACCGTTTTAATTTCAAAATTAAAAGGTTTTTCGGCTTGTCCGTTTAGTTCAACAGATTTATTGATTGTTTTCTGAATGGAGTCTAAATTGTCTTTTGCAAGTTCGCCCGGTTGTATAAGTTTATTGATTTTTAAGTCGCTCGTTTGTTTTGTGTTTGTATTGGAGAGCTCTAGTCTTTTATCAGGAAAAACACCAATCAAAAAAAACGTAATGAAACTGATAAAAATATAAAGGCGAATAGGTGCCAGATAGGATAATCGCTTGCCGGAAAGGTATTCCTTTGTTAGGGTAGCTGGTTTGAGAAGAAGGTTTTTGATGGTTTTCCAGAACGCATTTTCGTAATGGGTTAAATCCTCAAAGAAATGGATAAAAAGCTGATGGAAAGTTTTTCTGATGTCTATATTTTCCTGTCCGCAGTTAGAGCAGAATTTGTTTTCGACAACATATCGGCAATTTAAGCAAGTCTTATCTTTTCTTTGAGGATTTTTACTCATGATAAAGAAATTTGGTTTTTTGGAACCTACTTATTTTCTTAAGACTTCACCTAAGAATAATTTTAGATGTTCGAAAGAGCGTTTAGCTGCTTTTTCGTTATATGCCGCCCCTTTCGAATTGTCGTCTCCGTATTCTGGATTGGTAAACCCATGCACTGCATTAGCATAATAAATCATTTGCCAATCGGCTTTTGTATCGCGCATTTCTTGTTGGAATGCGGTAATTTCTTCTTTTGATTCGTATGGATCGTCAGCACCATGACATACTAAAACCGGAACCGTGATTGGCTCAATTGCTCTTGCTGCATTTCTGGCTAAACCACCATGGAATGAAACTACTCCTTTTACTTTAAGATGACCACGTGCTGCTTCAAGTGCTCCTGTACCACCAAAGCAATACCCTATAACTACAATATTATCTGGATTAGCACCAGCCTTAATCAATTGTTCCAAGGCTAATGAAATTCTTGTTTGATATTCCTTGTAGTTGGTTTTGTAATAACTGGATTTTTGGCCTGCTTCCGCATTATCTTTCGGGTAATTCCCTTCGCCATAAATATCCGCTATAAAGGAGTAATATCCCAATTTAGCCAAATCTCCTGCAATATCTTTGGACGCTTTGTCAATTCCATGCCATGCAGGAAGAATCAAAATCCCCGGTTTTTGTGCGCTTTTCTTTTTTGGCGTAATTTCAAAACCATTTAAAACCTGATTTCCGTCTCTGTAAGTTGTCGCTTTTAACTGTGCGAAAGAGCTGTTTGAATAGATAAGAAGCCCCAGAATAAAGTATTTTATATTTTTCATAATGCTATATGTTTTTACTCACAAATATCCGAAATTAAAAAGAGAAATATTATTTGTCGTACTAATTTACAGTTTTTTTAATAACTGTTTAGCGATACATTAAAATATTTATTAAAGACTAATGTTTCTTTTGAAGGCACAACCCAATTCGATCATGGAATCTGTTTTGGCAATCCCTTGAATCGTATCGATTTTTTCATAAAGGAGTTTTCTCATGTGTTCATGATCTCTAGCTATCATTTTTATGTATAAGGTAAAAGAGCCAGTTATAAAATAACATTCGGTTACCTCGGGAATTTTTTTTAACTCATCAATGACTCTACTAGAATCTTCGTCTTTATTTAGAGTGATTCCTGTAAATGCACCCCAGTCATAGCCTATTTTCTTCTCGTTGATAATGGGCTTTATACCAGTAATAATTCCTTGCTCCATCAGTCTATTAATGCGCTGGTGGACCATGGTGTTTGATATTTTTAATGTAGTAGCAATTGCTGAATAGGCCATACGCCCATCTTTTTCTAATTCTTTTATGATGTTGATGTCGAATTCATCCAGTGTTTCCATGAAGTTTATTTTAAATTAAAATAACGTATTTTTATAGGTATAAAAGTAATCATAATATTTTATAAAAAGAACTTTTGCGATGTAAAAATGACTTTTTTACAGGCTTAAATTCGTTAAATTTGTTTTATAAACTATTTTATTAAGTCAAAAACGCTATTTTTGATTGCTAAATTAAAAAATATTTGTAGGTTTGTAATTCAGAATCATAAAAATAAAATAAGATCATGGAACAAAAACATCCAACACTCTCTTTAAAAGCAGAAGCGTTAATCGAAAAAGAAAATAAATATGGAGCCCATAATTATCATCCCTTACCGGTAGTTCTTGAAAAAGGAGAAGGTGTTTTTGTATGGGATGTAGATGGTAAAAAATATTATGATTTCCTATCAGCTTATTCAGCGGTTAATCAGGGGCATTGTCACCCAACAATAGTAGGGGCGATGGTTAAACAAGCGCAGACTTTAACATTGACTTCTCGTGCTTTTCATAATGACCAGTTAGGTGTTTTTGAAGAATATGTTACAAAATATTTTGATTTTGACAAAGTATTACCAATGAATACAGGTGCTGAAGCGGTAGAAACTGCTTTGAAAATTTGTAGAAAATGGTCGTATGAAGTAAAAGGGATTCCTGAAAATCAAGCACAAATTATTGTTTGTGAAAACAATTTCCACGGAAGAACGACAACAATCATTTCGTTTTCAAATGACGAAAATGCACGTAAGAATTTTGGTCCCTTCACAGAAGGTTTTATCAAAATTCCTTATGATGATACTGATGCGTTAGAAGCAGCTTTAAAATCAAGTTCAAATATAGCTGGTTTCTTGGTAGAACCAATTCAAGGAGAAGCTGGAGTTTATGTTCCTACAGAAGGCTATTTGGCGAAAGCCAAAGCACTTTGTGCAGCACATAATGTATTATTCATTGCGGACGAGGTGCAAACAGGAATTGCACGTACAGGTAGACTTTTAGCCACTTGTGGAAATTGTTCATGTGAAAAAGGATGTGAAAAAAGACCAGAAGTGAAGCCAGATATCCTTATCTTAGGGAAAGCAATTTCTGGAGGAGTTTATCCAGTGTCTGCTGTTTTGGCTAATAATTCCATTATGAACGTAATCAAACCAGGTCAGCACGGTTCTACTTTTGGAGGAAATCCAGTTGCGGCTGCAGTTGCTATTGCGGCACTTGATGTAGTTCGTGATGAAAACTTATCAGAAAATGCAGAACGTTTAGGGATTATATTAAGAAAAGGCCTGAATGATATCGCTTCTAGAAACCCATTAATTGCTCTGGTAAGAGGGAAAGGTTTGCTTAACGCAATCGTAATTAATTGTGATGAAGAATCTGATTTAGCCTGGGAAATATGCTTAAAATTTAGAGACTATGGCTTGTTAGCAAAACCAACACATGGAAATAAAATACGTTTCGCTCCGCCTTTAGTTATTACTGAAGCGCAAATCCAAGACTGTCTTGCGATTATTGAAAAGGCATTAAACGATTTCAAATAATACCGATTGTTATGGAACGATTTATCAAATTAATTAAAAACCGATCTGATATCGGAGCCGGCACAAGAGGTTCTGATATGGGAGTTGATGCCATTGAAATTGCCGCTATCAATCAAAATAGTGATTATTTTAATCAGTTTGAATTTGAAGATGTAAAAACGCATAACGAGTCGGTGTACAATAAAAACCGAAATACGTTTGCTAAAAGAATCGAACATGTATTAGAACAATGCACTCGGGTTTCGTATGCGGTAAAACACAATTTGCAAGCTAATTATTTTCCAATTGTACTGTCAGGAGATCACTCTTCGGCATTGGGAACAATTAGTGGAATCAAAGCGGTTTATCCGACTAAAACATTAGGTGTAGTTTGGATTGATGCACATGCTGATTTGCATTCACCTTATACGTCTCCTTCGGGTAATATACATGGTATGCCCTTAGCGGCAGCTCTTGCAGATGATAATTTAGATTGTAAAATCAATGAAATTACTCCGGAAACAGTTCAACATTGGGAGGACATGAAAAATATTGGTTGTCCTGGTGCCAAAATTCGACCTGAAAATCTAATTTATTTTGGTGTCCGTGATGCCGAAAAACCTGAATTAGATCAAATGGAAAAATTGGGAATCAGAAACTATATGGTTGATGAAGTTCGTTACAGAGGACTTCAAAATTGTGTTACTGAAGCGCTGACAAAATTATCTAATTGCGATATAATTTATATTTCCTTTGATGTGGATTCTATGGATTGCGATATGATTTCTTATGGTACTGGTACACCAGTTCCTAAAGGATTTGATCAATACGAGGTAATTGACATCATCAATCAAATTGTCAAATCTAGAAAAGTGGTTTGTTTTGAAGTGGTGGAAGTAAATCCCCTTTTGGATACCAAAGGAAACAAGATGGCAGAGACTGCTTTTCAAGTTTTAGAACAAATTACATCTACTATTATTTTACCTATCGAATAATCATTTTTTATTGACATATATAAGCCCAAGGTCTAGAAATAGATCTTGGGCTTTTTTTTGTGGATTTGTACTTATTAATAGGAGCACGTTGGCATTTTAACAATTAAAAGCAGCAAAATAGCTCATAATTTATTTCGTTGTTTTTAAAAGTTTATTTTTGTTTTAGCGAAAGAGATGTATTAAGTATTTTTACGTAGTTTATTTTATTTAACCAATGCAATTTACCCTAGACAATATGAAAAATGCAATTATACCAAAACTAACCGTTGTAGGTGCGGGGCCTGGAGATGTAGATTTGATAGCGATTAAAGCCGTAAAAGCATTGCAAAATGCCGCTGTGGTTTTGTATGATGCATTGGTAAATGAAGAATTATTAAACTATGCTCCGCAAGCCGAAGTTATTTTTGTAGGCAAGCGTTTTGGTTGTCATGCGTACAGTCAAGATCAAATAAACGAACTGATTGTGGTTATGGCTAAAAAACACGGTCAGGTAGTGCGTTTGAAAGGTGGCGATCCATTTGTTTTTGGGCGTGGGAGTGAAGAGATAGACTATGCACAACAATTTGGTTTAGAAACCGCGATTGTTCCCGGAATTTCATCGGCATTAGGTGTTCCGGCCTCTAATGGAATTAGTTTAACCCAACGTAAAGTATCCGAGAGTTTCTGGGTAATTACAGGAACGACTTCTGATCATAAGTTGTCAAAGGATGTGAACTTGGCTTCACAATCGTCTGCGACCGTTGTTATCTTGATGGGGATGCATAAACTAAATGAAATAGTAACTTTATACCAAAGCAATAGAACCGATGATTTGCCTATTGCTATTATTCAAAATGGAACTACGGCAACACAAAAAATGGTTAGCGGAAAAATAAGTTCTATTTTAGAATTGGTAAAAGAACAAGAATTGGCTTCTCCAGCCATTATTGTCATAGGAGAAGTGGTAGGAAATCCTTCAAAGTTGACTGCGTTTACTGAGCAAGCTTGCAGTAACGATGAGTTCATTTTGCAAAATTTAAATGAAATAGCAAGATTACAATAAAATATTTTGGTGCCATTGCCAAGAAAACAAAAACGTAAGGAGACTCACTTTCTTTTTTAAAACAATCGTTGCAGGATCTAATAGAAACATTAGATCAAAAGCACGAATTGAATACGCTTTCTTATGGCATTGTATTGAGCCAAAAGATAATTCAATTAGTGATATGGAAAAAGGAATGATGGCATTAAAACTTTTCAAAGATCGGCCAGATCCTATAAAAACATTAATACAATTAGGACAACAAAATAATGAAGCTGAATAGATAAACAACCACTAACACAAGTCTTGCGCAATTTACGAATTTAGTGGAATTACCGTTTTAATTCGTATTTTCGTTTAGCCGAAAATACTCGTCTTCGTAAGTCGCAAACTGCGTAAGTCGCGGGAGCGTTTGTCGTAACCTTATAAGAAGCAAACGAATTGGAAAATAAATAAAATAGGAATGCTTTGTGTGATCTTGGATGCTAACGATGGAAGTATTTGGTTTGGATTTTTAAGTGGAGTGTATCGTTATGATGGTGAGATCAGTACTGACTTTAAAGAAAAAAGAGTAAGAAATAAGGTGTATAGCCGAAAATTTTAAAACGGAATTGTACTTGAGGTGATATATTTTTTGTCATAGAATGTCGCAGCGGTGCGAATTCTTTGTAGGAATTAATAATTGAGAAAGAGAAGTGAAGGCTAAGAGAAAGTGATTTTGGTTAGAAGAGGGAAAACATTCAAAAAAATAAAAAGGCATTATCCATAATTTTATATATATTTAACATTTAATATTGTAATAATAACAGAAATAGCAATCATATTTTGACAAAATATTTAAAATACAATTAAATTATTTCAAATTTTACTTTTTAGTATTGAACATCAACTAGTCAATAAATATATTTAAATTTTTATAAACTTATCAAAACTATTTTTTTTAACTGTTTTTAGATGGAAAGAAATAAGCCCAATAGTAGTATCAAAAGCATCTATAGATTTAGTACACTTACCAATTTTAATTTTAATTTTTTTACGTTACAATTTTTGATTGTTACGTCATTCCTTTTTTATTTAAAATTAACCTATGTTGCTTGGGGAAGTATTCCTATATTTCTGTTGTTTTTGTATTTTTCGCGTTCAAACAAATACAGTTTCAATCAAAAATCTATTGTGGCTGTTTTAGCTTTAACGGGCTATTTTACTTATGCTTTTATATTCTATGGAAAAACATTCAATTTTATTGTTCTGTTATATATAATTCCCATTGTTTTGTTAATCATAATTCGGTATCATCAGTTCATGTTTTATTTAATTGGACTCCTCATAGTAACTTTTGGAACAATTATCTATTTTGATTTCTTTGGATTTGATTACGGGAATAAAATGTATTATGAAAAAGACATTTATAATATGTTTTTTTATTTTATTGTAGTCATGATCATGATTTATTTGATTGTATTACTTACTGCTCGAACCAATTTAGTAAAGTACATTATCGAAGATTTAAAAACTAAAAATAATGAATTAGAAGAATCGCGACTGGAGTTGAAGAAGTTACAAATCAATAAAGAGTCCTTTTTTGCTATAATGAGTCATGAAATCAGAACTCCCTTGAATGCTATAAAAGGAATTTCGGATATTTTAAAAAACCATAAACTGAGTGAGGAAGACCAATATCTGTTAGAACTAATGGACTATTCGTCTAATCATCTATTAGCTTTAGTAAACAATATTTTAGATTTTACTAAATTAAACGATGGCGCTTTTACGTTACAATACTCAGAGTTCAGTTTGACTAATGCTTTAAATTCATTGTTTAAAATGAATGAAAGATTAGCATTAGAAAAGGGGTTGCGATTTGAAATAGAAACGGCTACCGATATTCCCAATTATGTTTATGGAGATAAAAATAGAATCAATCAAATTGTTTTAAATCTACTAAACAACGCAATTGAGTACACCAATGCAGGAACAGTTAAAATGCAGGTAAACGGCGAATATAGTTCAGATTCTAAGGATGAATTTCTACTTCAAATAACCATTTCTGACACCGGTAAAGGAATTGATAAAGAATTAGCGAAAAAGCTTTTTCAAAAATATGCTACGACAAACACCTCAACAAACAGTGTAGGATTAGGATTAACAATTTCAAAAGGGCTGATTGATTTAATGCACGGAACAATTTCATTTCAATCGACACCTAATGAGGGGACCATCTTTTTTATTAGCATTCCGTTGCCTGTAGTACATAACACTACAGCAAACCTGGATGCTATGGATAGTAGTTTCTGTGATAGCATTATAAAAATACTTTTGGTGGATGATAATAAAATTAATTTACTCGTTTTAGAAAAGCAATTAAAGAACCATTTGAAAAATAGCCAAATAACGATTGCTTATAATGGACTAGAAGCATTGAACTTGATAAAAGAGCATGAATATGACATCGTGCTAATGGATGTGATAATGCCAGTAATGGGCGGAATTGAGGCGACAAAACTAGTTAGAAACCTAACGGACGATACCAAAAAAAGTATTCCAATTATTGCTTTGACAGCTAATGTTGGTGAAAAAGAATTGGCTGAATGCTTGAATTCCGGAATGAATGATTGTGTTACCAAACCATTTGAAATTAGTACATTATTGAAATTAATAAAAAGCTTTAAAACCTCTTAGTTTCCAGAATAAGTTACTTTTTAGAAGTTATAAAAACACATTTTTATTTTAGCCCTGATCAAGCCGATATCCTCGTAGCGCAGCGTAGAGATAAAGGGGAGAGCAGGAAGATTAGCTCCTCAATAGCGAAATCGTTCTGCTCCTAAAAATAAAGAGCGCAGTTTGCAAATATTTCCACCTAATAGCTTCGCTAACAGATTTACAATTCCTTTACCATTCAATAAACTTTTAGTAATTGAATGAATGTTCGATTATTTTCTTTTGATAATACTTTTACGACTTAATGATTGGCCGCTAATTGTGGGTTTTTAGTAGGCTGTAAAATGTAATAATATAGAATAATGAAAAAAGTAATAGTGGTTTCGGTTGTATTTATTTCCATCGCTTTGCATGCGCAAGAAATGGTAAAAAAGCAAGGGGTAAAAAAAGTAGTGATGATTTTAGTAGATGGTATTGCGACAGACCAATTCTACAAAGCAAATACAAGTTCTATAGATGCGATGACAAAAACAGGTGCTTTTTCGGAAGCCTATGTTGGCGGAATTAAAGGCGGCTACTCAGAAACACCAACCATATCTGCTGTGGGGTACAATAGTATGTTAACAGGAACTTGGTCTAACAAACACAATGTGCTCGACAATGCTATAGGAGCTCCCAATTATAATTATCCAACAATTTTCAGAGTGTTCAAGGATGCTTATCCAAACAAAACAACGGCTATCTATTCATCATGGCTGGATAACAGAACAAAGTTAGTAGGAGAAGGATTGCCACAAACGAATAACATTAAAATGGACTATCATTTTGATGGATTAGAATTAGATACAGAGAAATACCCTCATGATAGTGTAAAGAAATACTTGAAAAGAATTGATGCCGAAGTGGCCAGAGAAGCGGCAAATAATATCTATGAAACGGGTCCCGATTTGTCATGGGTGTATTTAGAACATAGCGACGATATGGGACACCTATATGGTGACAGTCAGGAATTTTATAGTACGGTTGCTTACGAAGATGCCTTGATAGGTTTAATTGCCGATGCGGTAAAATTAAGAGAGAAAGAAACAGGGGAGGAGTGGTTAGTTATTGTAACTACAGATCATGGTAGAATGCCAACAGATGGGAAGCATCACGGATGGCAATCCTACCGTGAAAGAAGTACATGGGTAGCTTTAAATAAACCTATTACAAATGACTATTTTAAAAATAATAAAGTGGCCATTGTGGATATATTCCCTACAATATGTGATTTTATGGATATTCAGATACCCATAGAAACAGCTTATGAACTCGATGGAATTTCCCTTACCCAAAAAGTAGATATTTATGATTTGGAAGGTTTTTGTTTTAATGAAAAATACTTGAAACTAAAGTGGTTGACAGTAGCTAAAGAAACTGAAAAAGCAAAAATATTTGTGAGCTATACTAATTATAAAAAAGAAGGTAAAAAAGACACCTACACACTTATAGGCGAAACGGATATTCAAGATAAGGAGTTTAACATCAAGGTGAAGCCGAACAAAGCGTTTAAATACATGAAAATTGTGATGCAAACTAAAAATCAGATTAGTAACACTTGGGTGAAAGTAAACTAAAAAAGAGACTCGATATAAGGAGCAGATTGATTTTCTGTATCGGAAAAATCCGTAAATAAAGTATATTTACTGTAACAGATTTTTGATTCTACAGTCTTATAGTAGAACCTATTGTTACTAAAAAATATAGATATGAAAAGAATTGTATTAAGTGGTCTTGTCCTTTGTTCTGGATTGATGGTTCAGGCACAGTCTATCAATAAAATTATAAATATTGATAAAGTTACTGAAATCGAAACAGTGCTTGCAGCAGATGATATGCAGGGGCGTCGCGCTTTTACGCCAGGAATCGACAAAGCGTCGGGTTATATTGAGTCGCAATTCAAGAAAATAGGCTTGCAAACGTATAACGGCGCTAAGGATTACAAACAGGAATTTGAGATGACGGAGGCCAAAAGAAAAAGTCTAGAAGTAACGATTGACGGTAAGGCTATTGATGCCGGATCGATGATTTCGTTCTCGTACCAACCTCAAGTTTCTTTTACGGAGAATAGTCCTGTGGCAGTGGTGAATATTAGAGCTGGAGATCCTTTTGGACCTAAGTTTTATGAGTACTACCAAAGCGATAAAAATCTCCTTGTTCTTGTGGATGATTCGTTTAGAAAAGTAATTCCAAATATCCAACACATGGGGCAAATGGCGGCGACACCAGGGAAAAACACGGTGGTGTTTGTTTTTGGTCCAACGGAAGCGACTAATTTCTCTATTGAAGCAACGAATACGATTACAGCTCAAAAATTAAATAATGTGGTTGGGGTTTTGAAAGGGAAAAGCAAACCCAACGAATATGTAATTTTTTCAGGACATTATGACCATCTTGGCGTTGGTTCTCCAGAAGAAGGGGAACAACACGATGCTACTGACTCTATTTATAATGGTGCCAATGATGATGCTGCGGGAACAACTGCTGTAATGCTGCTGGCGGAGTATTTTAAAAAGATGAATAATAACGAGCGTTCTATCATATTTACGGCTTTTGTAGCCGAAGAATTGGGTGGTTATGGAGCGAAATATTTTTCGAAACAATTAGACCCAGCACAAGTGATGGCGATGTTCAATCTTGAAATGATAGGAACCGAATCGAAATGGGGGAAAAACTCGGCATACATTACCGGTTTTGAGAAATCGAGTATGGGAGAAATTTTACAGAAAAACTTAGAAGGATCACAATTTAAGTTCTATCCTGATCCGTATACGGAGCAACAATTGTTTTATAGATCTGATAACGCGACATTAGCAAGACTAGGTGTTCCTGCACATACAATTTCGACATCTAAAATGGATAGCGAACCCAATTATCATAAAGCAAGTGATGAGATAGGGACTTTAGACATGAATAACATGACCGAAATCATTAAAGCCATAGCGATTAGTTCATCTACAATCATCAGTGGAAAAGACACACCAACAAGAGTGGATACCGCAAAGTTGAAGTAAGTATTTCTTGAAAGCTTGATTCTAGGTTTTACCGTAGACTCACAGATTTTTTTATAAATCGATGTTTCAATGTGCTTTAAAAGAATAAAGGGTGCTATTTTTACATAATTGTTGTGAAAGATAGCACCCTTTTTTATTGGAATAAATCGAAATTGATTAATTGAATTCGACTTGTACTTTGTACTTTTTAGAACTCACAATTGATTCTATTGACCCAAAAGAAGCTATACTTCTATGTTCTTCTCTTTCTTTTCTCAAAGCGATTTGTTTTAATGCATTATTGTTTTTTATGAAAAAATGGTAATAATAGGCTTAGTTTTTTTACCACATAGAGATATAGCCAGTATTGTATTTAAAAAGAATTTCAAAGCAGTTTCACTTTTCACATAGTCCAGCTCTGCTAAGATAAGATTGTTCTTTTTCAGAAACTAAAAGTTTAGAAATCAATAGTTCGATTTTTTTGTTGATAGGTTTAAAAATAAAGAGAAATTCTACTAAAAAAACAAGAAGTGTAAAGCCTTAAAGCGCATATTCAGTATTGCGCTGCAGTGTTACTTTTTTAGTGCTTCTACTTGATATTGGCTGACTATTTTATTCGTTTTTGAAAGAAAGATTCCTTCATTATCAAGAATATTTTGGACTATTTCTTGGTTATTTTCTCTAGTATTGTTTTTTAATAATAAGTTGGTTGCACGATCAATACTATCAGAATTAGCTTTAATTTCTGCAAATAACTGGATTAGTTCCTGACTTTTTACTTTTGGAAAATTAAGACCGTCATTCCCGTTTTCTTAGGCATAATACGTAGATTTCCAAAGTGAAACCGTTTCCTTTATGTTAGGGATTTCTTGATTTTTTTTAAGTGCATCAGAAACTAAGTTTAAGATTAGCACTTCTTTTACTATCTTCTGACTCAACATTCGTTGGTTCTCGGAAATGTTGATCAATCTTGAATCACTAAGTTGACTATTCAGATTGTATCAGTAATTGAATAAGCAATACCGTTATAGCAATTGTTATCAAAGCAAAAAGATACATTTGCTTTAATTTTATGAAATTAAGATTTTCGTTAGATTGCTTGATCTTTTTTTTATGTAAAAATCAAATTACAATCCAATAGCTTCTTTTATCAATTGAAGATTTGAATCGCTATAGCTGATTTTTAAGGCTTGCTGATGCCCTTTGTCAGACATTTTATTCCAGGTTTTTAAAATAATATTTTTCATTTTTTCCCTGTCGTGTTTTTGCACGAATGGATCTAAATAAAATTCTAAAAAAACCAAACAAATAACATCTTCTAAAAGTTGCGTTCCTTCATCTTTTTTAAGGAGTTTTTTCTCGATTAAAAATGAAACTCGAGCTATAAAATCAGATTCATAACCCGCTTTTTCTAAAATAGCAGCGGTAGTTTGAGCATGAAATTTTTTTAAATCTTCACGCCATTTTAAATAACCCACTCGATCCATTGGATAGCTTTCTCGTGCTATTTTCCATCTGCAGATGTGCTGCGCTTTAGAAGCAATTTGTACTTCCTCTGAAGCATCAGGATGAAATTCCATCAATTTTTTATACATTCTATCCGAATATAATAACTCTTTTGGATAGCTCTTGGATTGGTATGTTTCGCTGTTTGGGTCTTGTGCATTTTCGGCATCAATTAACTCACTAGCTATGTAAAATGGTGTTTTTGTCATGGGGTAAAGTGTATGTTCAAAGATACATATTTATTCTAAAAAGCCTATGAATACTTCCTCAGCAATAACTCTTGCGAGATAAGTAGCAATGGATTATTCTTCTCCATTTAAATTTGATCCGTCTACAAGTGAAAATATTTTCTTGTGCATAGGGCAGGTAATTTTAGTTGCATTTTCAACCAATCCCGTCGTTCCTCTCGATAAAACCATTTCCATTTTATGCGACATTCATTTTGATAAGCGTACCATTCAGTCTTTCTTTCGAAATTAAAAACAGCAATTTGTTTGTCGTTGTATTTTAGACCTTAAAAGATAGAGGTGATAATTTAAAAACGAAAATAATCTAAATGGAAAAGACCGCAAATTCGCAAACTAAATAAATCGGGGATACTACTTAATTTTCGAATTTGCGGTCTTAAATGTTAAAGGACGTTATAGTAATCTAATAAAAACTATGTTGCTGAAGGATAGTATTTTTTTCTGAACCAAAATGCTACGTTTACCAAGGCAATTAAAGCGGGAACTTCTACTAATGGTCCTATAACTCCTGCAAATGCCTGTCCGCTATTGATACCAAAAACGCCAATGGCTACTGCAATCGCTAATTCAAAATTATTTCCTGTTGCTGTAAAGGCAATGGCGGTGCTTTTAGAATAATCGGCACCAAAATATTTCCCTGTGAAAAAGCTAATGACAAACATGATTGTAAAGTAAATCACGAGTGGAATTGCGATACGAATGACATCCATTGGAATTTGTACGATTAGTTCTCCTTTTAGACTGAACATAAGTACAATGGTAAATAGTAAAGCGATTAAGGTAATTGGAGAAATAAATGGAACGTATTTATTTTGAAACCAATTTTCTCCCTTTAAATTAATAAGAGCGTATCTACTGATTATTCCTAGTGCAAAAGGAATTCCTAAATAGATTCCTACGCTCTCTGCAATTTGTCCAATACTAATGTTGACTTCAAAACCGCTGTAGCCAAAATAGGGTGGAAGTACTGTAATGAAAATATAGGCATAAACACTATAAAGTAATACTTGAAAAATACTGTTCAACGCGATCAAGCCTGCCGCATATTCTCTGTCTCCATCAGCAAGATCATTCCAAACCACCACCATAGCGATGCAACGGGCAAGTCCAATAAGAATGACTCCTATCATGTATTCAGGATAGCCGTTTAGGAAAAACAAAGCCAGCAAGAACATAAGGATCGGACCTATAACCCAATTCAGTAAAAGAGATGCTCCTAATACTTTTGTGTTTTTAAACACTTCTCCCATTTGCTCGTATTTTACTTTAGCGAGTGGGGGATACATCATCAATATTAATCCTATCGCCAACGGAATATTTGTTGTTCCGCTTGAGAATGAGTTGATGAGATTTCCACTAGATGGAATAAAATTTCCAATAGCAATTCCCAATGCCATAGCCAGGAAGATCCAAAGAGTTAAGTAACTATCTAAGAAGCCTAATTTTTTTCTTTCCGCTACTGGAGCACAATTGTTTGCCGACATATTTATTTTTTAATTTGTGAGAATACATAAAAGAGCTCAGTAGCAATTTGCATGCTTCTTTCGTGGTACTTTTCTTCTTGTTGAGGTGTATTATCAAAAGCTTTTGGATCTTCAAAAGTGATTGGAATCCTTTTTTCGGCACCAGCAATAAATGGGCAACCGCTGTCAGCACTAGAACAAGTTAAAATCGCTGCAAACTCCCCTTGTGGGTTAAAATCGTCATCATAAGTTTTAGAAAAACCAATAATAGGATGTTCGTTATCCGTATACTTTATACTGTAAATAGGATTGTTCCCTTCAGAAAGGGTTTTTACTTTAAACCCTGATTTAGCAAGTGTTTGTGCAGCCATTGGGAACAAAGCAGTAGCCTCAGTTCCTCCAGAATAACAAAACACATTACTGAAATTAAAATAGGATGCCGCAGTTTGTGCCCATACTTGAGACAAATGACTTCTCCTTGAATTATGTGTGCAGATAAAATTGAGTCTAATCTCTTCTTGATTACCTACTTTTATTTGGATATAATCAATAAGTGGTTGTAAAATTGCTCTACGCTCTTTTGTAATATCTTCTGGATGAAAAGAAAGAACTTCCTTTTCGATCAGAGAAAATATTTTAGTTTTCGATGGTATCATTTTAGGTGTAGTGAATTTTTAGATTAGCAACAACCTCCACCTGGAGTGCAACTATTGTTTTGACCAGGAATTTCGGATAATTTGATTTTCTGTTTTTCTTGAGGAATCCCGCATTGGTCCTCTGCAAGACAGGCAGTAAGTTTGTTTATCAAAGTAAACTCTTTACCATTAAAACCTAAATCGTATTTCCCGATAGTTCCTGCTTGATATTCTACTTCTATTTCATTATTTTCAATACCCAATACTTTTTCGGATAGTTCAATGATATCCAATAATTTTGTTGGTTTCAAACGATGTTCAAAGTCATTGGCATCCCATAATTGGAAATTCACCACTGTTTCTGTTCTTACTTTACCACCGCAGTCAATAAAGTTCTTGGTAATTAAACCCACTTCAGTAACATGAAAGTGTTCTGGTACATAAGTTCCGTTAGGTAGTACAAAAGCAACATTTTCTAATGTGCTCAATTGTTTTTTAATTTCTGATAGTTTCATGATTGGTAGTATTAAAAATTAGCAACATTGATTATTCTTATTTTCTAAATAGCTATTTATGTTTTCGAAAAAGCCTTTGATTTTGGCAAAACCTTCTTCGTTAAGGCAATAACAGATTGCATTTCCTTCGAAATTCCCCTTTATTAGCCCAGCATTTTTTAATTCTTTCAAATGTTGTGAAACAGTAGGCTGTGCGAGAGGAAGTTCATTTACAATAGCACCACAAACACAACTATTCACCTTGATAAGATGTTGTATTATAGCAATTCTCGCTGGATGTCCTATGGCTTTTGCCAAGACCGCCAATTCATTTTGCTCTTCCGTGAAATGTTCTGTTTTAGTGACTCCCATCGTTATATATTTATATTGCAATATTACGATATAAATCATTGCCACAGAAATATTTTATATTTTATTTACAAAAGTTCCAATTGAATCAGACTGGTGTTTGATTCAATTGGAACGATTTTAGGAATTGAAGATGTTAAATTAGTAGATTTGGATTCTTTTAGATTAGAGATCTCATAAAGGAAACGAATCTTTTGGCACGGCATGAAAGCCCACTTTTTTTACTTTATTTTCAATATCCTCAATCGCCACAACTTTGTTTGTATGAACGGTGAATTCCCTTGGAAAAATTGTGGTGTTTAGGATAACATCAATTATTCCGTCGATTTCTGAGATACTGGTTTTTATTTCTGATAGCTCAGCATCTTCTTTGGCATTTGTTCCAAATGTTTTGCCATGGTTTCCTGGAATTACGTTTTTTTCTAATATACCCATAGTTTAATTTTTTTTGAGATTATTTCTGTTTTTAAGCTGTTTAAAATTAAGCATTTATTATGGTAGACCTTGAAAAAGAACTACTTTTTTTCTACTTTGGAATTTTCGACTTAGAAAGAAAATGTAGCACTAATATAAAGTGTCTAAAAATAGTATCAGGAGAAAAGGGAGCTTTTAGGAAGAGAAGTAATGACATCTCTTCCTAATAACGTCCTTTTTGATTTTGAAATGACTAACTTAGTATATTGTAAATTAATAATTTAAAAATACAAACAAGATGAAAAAGAAAGATGTTAAATTGAATCCTGAAAGTCAAATGGAAGATTTAAAAGATACAAGTAAAGTACCTGATTCTCTGTTGTATCCCCCAAGTGAAGATATTTATAGTAAATTTCATAAAGAAAGTGATATCAACCCTGCCGATATTAGCAAAAAGAAGATTCCAGTTGAAGTTAATACCGACAACCAATTGAATGAAAAGAACTTTAAGGACGATATGTCTGGAGGGGATTTAGATATTCCCGGTTCAGAGTTAGATGATGCTCAAGAAGCAATAGGGAGTGAAGATGAAGAAAACAACCATTATAGTATTGGTGGTGACAACCACAATGATTTAGAGGAAGATAATGGTTAGAACGATAACGCTCTACTAGTAAAAATAAAAGCAACCAATCATAAAAAAGGTTGCTTTTAATATCTATTGTTTTTTGAAAGCTGGATTATATGAAATACCAACATTAAAATATCCTTTTGAGGACTGATCGTTTTTATAGAAATAGTCTTTATTTGGCTGGCCTTTTTCAGTTAGTCTAGAGCTGACAAAGTTTGAGATACCTCCTTTAAAAGTAACTATAAAGTTGTTTGAAGCCTTGTGTTCATATATAACACCGCTATTAATTTCTAGTTGACTGTATTGTGAAACAGTAGGGAAATTTGGATTGTCAATATTTACATAAAAACTATTACTGTTTAACATACTCCCAATAGAAATTCTGCCATTCTTATGCAGATAACGTCTTAATAAAATACGTTGTGGTAGTATGAAATCAATATCCCAAGCTGAATTTTTTAATTTATGATTGTATGTAAATGTTGGAAAGAAAGGGAATTGTGACGTTGGGTCAATAAATGCAACAGCTCCTATGGTTATAGTCGTTCTTTCTGTTTTTTTTAGAATTAACGAAGCACCCAGCATTCCTTTAAGACGTTGTATTCCTTGGTCGTTTCCGTCAACAATGATACTGGAATTATAAATTATAGGTTTTGCAAATAGTGAAGAGAAATAAGTGGTACTTAATGCAGTAGAAAAATTTTGAAAGTTAACGATTTCATTTTGTTGAAAGTTTTGTGTTGTACTAATGTTTTCCAAATTATTAAATTTAAACTCATTGAATTTATAGTTTAAAGATGTTGTAATGGTAAGTTTTTTCTTTCTATAAACTGGGAGATTTACTCCAACTGAAATTGATTTTTGATTTTCTAAATTCCCTTTTTGGAAATCTTCTCCTAATAATTGGGAATTAAAACTGCTATTTCCCATTTGCATATACTCTACATTTAGCATTCTAAAACTAGGAAATTCAGCTTTCAGGATTTTTTCAGCATTATCTTTAAATGAGGGTTCTTTTACTTGGGCATAATTTGAAATGCTTAAGCAGAAAACGGCTACTACTGTAGTAAATTTATTCATTGTTATTATCGGGATTAAGGATAGATGGGGTTTTAAAAACAATTGTTTGATGTGGGAATGGAATTTCAATTCCTTCTCGATCAAATCTCTTTTTGATACTTTCGTATAACTCACATTTCATCACAAAAGCTGACGGATAGTCTTTTGCCCATGCCCAAGCTCTTATTACGACTGCTGAATCTGCTAGCTTTACCACTCTGACAATCACTTTTGGATCTTTATTTTTTATTTCTAAAAGGGTTCTATATTCAATTAAATTAGGATGTGATTCACATTCTGAGCGCATAATTTCTTTGGCTAAATCAATGTCACTGTCATATGAAATTGCAATTTCGATCCATTGGCAACATTTTTTATCTCCTAAATCATAATTAACCACTTTTTCCTTATTGATGATAGCATTAGGTATAACAATCATCTTGTTTTCATAATTTTTAATGATCGTATGTCGCAGCGTTATTTCAGTGACATTACCTACCAGTTCTTGAGAGATTTTGATAATATCATTTATTTTAAATGGTTTGAAGATGATAATGAAAATACCACCAACGATATTAGCAAAAGCTTCTTGAGAAGCAACACCAGCAATAACAGCTAAAACACCAGCGCCACCTAAGGCTGTTTGTGCAATACCTCGTAAGGAAGGAAAGGCGAGAATGGCCAGTACAATTCCAAAAAAATAAATGCCTACAATGGCTAAATAGCGCAGAAATTTATGACTAGTAGGATCTTCTTGATTTTTAAGTTTCCTCTTAATCGTTCTTGCAAATAATGTTTGAACTATTGAAGCGCTAATGATCGTGAGTATTATGACAAAACCTAGATAGAACAAAAGCCAGAAATTTTGAGTGGCTTGAGCGTAATAACTTTTTTCAATAAAAATAAAACTTATGGCGCTAATGCCCAATATTATCCAAAGAGTACGAAGTATTTTTTTTATTAGATGAATTGTTTCAGGCTCTTCAGTTGGGTATTTTTTTAGCGCTTTTTTAGCTAACCAATTGTGAGCTGCGTTAGTAATTATTACTAATGCAGATACAACCATAACAACAATTAACCCGTAAACTATTGATTCTTTATTGTCTAAAAAAAATGCATTCATTTTATCTATTTTTTATTTTAACCTCATTTCGTGTTGTGTCACCTTTCCATATATCAATCACTACATACATGACTGGAACAATAATAATGGTAAATAAAAGGGAACTTGTAAGTCCTCCAACTAAAACCAATGCCAAACCATTTTTCCATTCGGCTCCTGCTCCAGAAGCAAAAGCAATTGGAATCATCGCAACGACCATTGCAATTGTAGTCATCAAAATTGGTCGTAAACGGGATACTCCAGCTTTTTCAATTGCTTCTAATGTTTTTAATCCTTGTTCTTTATAGTGATTCGCTCCATCGACAATTAGTATGGCATTTTTAATTACTAAACCAACTAACATTATCAATCCTAAAAAGGTAAATACACCAAGACTTTCTTTGAAAATTGCCAAGATTAAAAATGCTCCAATCATAGCAGTTGGCACAGAGAACATTACCACTAATGGATAAGCATAGGATTCATAAAGTGCTACCATAATTAGATATACTAGTACAATAGACATCAACAATGCTAAGCCTAAACTCGTGAAAGCTTCTGTTTGACTTTCTAAATCTCCACCCATTTCATAACTCACACCTTCTGGTAGTTTTAGTTTTGCAATGGCATCTGCAACTTCTGTTGAAACGGTTCCCACGGGTCTACCTAATACTTGTGAACTTACTGATATAGACGATTTTTTATTATTTCGTTCTAAGCGAGTTGGACCTGAAGATTTTTCTACGGAAGCAAATTGCTGTAATTCAATTAAATTTCCAGTTGTGTTTAAGAAAGATAATTTTCTAATATCATCTTGATTCCTTCTATCAAATTGGTCTAAACGAACATTAATATCATATTCATTTTCTCCTGATCTAAATTTATATTGTGTGTTTCCGGCAAAAGCATTTTGCATTGTGTTTCCCACTTCATTCATAGATAAGTTCAGCTTTGCCATCTTGTTGCGATCAACAGTAATCGCTACTTCTGGGTTTCCGCCTTTTACAGAAACTTCTTCTTCATACGTGCCTGGTATTGAGTCAATAGTATTTTTTATAAGTTCTGCGGTTTCCATCAATTTACTATCTTGACCACTTCCAGTTACGACAACTTGAATAGGTCCGGCGGTACTTCCACCAACCATTCCAACGGCAGCTGTTTTAAATTTAACAGCGGTAATACTTTCGGTTAATTTCTTTTTTACTTGAATGGCAAACTGTTCTGATGTAACAGTTCTTTTATCCGGACTAATCATTTTGGCATTAATTTGGGCTAAGTTTGATGAATTTCCACTATTTCCAGAACCGGTTCCAACAGTTGTAAAAACGGAACTGACTAATTTGTCTTTCAATAAATACTCTTCTACTTTTAATGCTGCTAAATTGGTGTCTTCAATTGTACTTTCTTTAGCTAATTCTAACTCTACTAAGAATTCACCATTGTCACCATTTTTCACGAACTCTGAACCAATAAACCCAAACCCTAAAAGAGATAAAGAGCCTGCTATCAGTATGAATAATGCTAAAGCGGTAAGTCTTTTTCGTTCTAATGTATAATGCAAAACATCTTTGTAGAACATATTAATTTTATCTAGTATATTTTCGAACCAGATTAATGGCTTATGTAAAACTTTATTAGGTTGTAATACCATTACTTCTGAAAAACGGGAGGCTAGTAGTGGAGTAAGTGTAAAAGAGACCACTAAACTTATTGCTGTTGCAAATGCTACAACTACAGAGAATTGACGTAGTAAATCGGCAATTAATCCTGTTACAAAAGTTATCGGCAAGAAAACGGCTAGCAGAACCAAAGTAATTGACATTACTGAAAGTCCTATGGATTTCCAACTGGCGATGGCAGCTTCTCTTCTAGACTTTCCTTCCTCCATATGTGTATGAATATTTTCAAGGACAACAATACTATCATCGACTAGAATTCCAACAACTAAAGAAAGTCCTAGTAGTGTCATTAAATTCAAGGTATAACCTAGAAGATTCATAGCGATAAAGGTTGCAATGATTGAAACAGGAATGGATACCATTACAATAACCGCGTCCTTCCAACTGTGTAAAAAGAAAAGCATTATTAATGCAACTAGTCCAACCGCTAACAATAAATCATGAATAACTGAATCTGCAGCTTCTAAAGTGAATATAGAACTGTCTTGTGCAACGTCAATTTTGATGTTTTTATCTTTAAATTCAGCTTCAATTTTAGAAACAATTTTCTTAATATCTTCGGCAACTTGTACTGTATTTCCATCTGACTGTTTAGAGATGGTCAACCCAATACTGCTAATTCCGTTGATACGTGAAATTGTGGTGATTTCCTTTTGTGTATCAATAACTTCGGCGACATCTTTCACTGTAATTAGTGTACCAGAAGCACTTGTTTTGACAGATAGATTTTCAATTTCAGCTGTATTTTGAAACTTTCCTGATAAACGTATTGTTACTTGCTGTGAATTGTCTTTGAGATTACCTGTAGGAAAATCTAAGTTGGCAGTTGCAATGGCTTGTGTTACTTGTAAAACACTCAACCCGTATTGTTTTAATTTATCTCTATCGACGTTAATCCTAATTTCTCTTTCATTACCTCCTATTACGTTTACACGAGCAACTCCTTCTACACGAGAAAGTGTTTCTTTAATGTCTTTTTCAACTAAATCATTAAAAGCAACGGGATCCATATCAGAAGAAACTCCCAAGCGCATAATAGGCATGTCATCAAATGAAAACTTTTCTACACTAGGTTGGTTTACTTGGTCTGGCAGCGCCCCAACAATATTAGTGACTTTGCGTTGTGCGTCTTGCAAAACGGCATCCACATCTGCATTATAGTTTAATTCCACGTTTACAATGGAAATACCTTCTTGCGAAACTGAAGTTAACTTGTCAATTCCTTCTAATCCAGAAACGGCATCTTCAATTTTTTTAGTCACTGAGTTTTCTACCTCTGAGGGTGAAGCTCCTGGATATGTTGTACTGATAGATAAAACGGGTGATGTTATTTTTGGTAATAATTCATACCCTAAACTACTGTAGCTAATAATTCCTAATAACGCTATTATTGTGAAAACTACGACGGCAAGTGTGGGTCTTTTTACTGATAATTCTGTTATTGACATCTGTTGATTATTTAGAATTAGTTATCTTTACTAGGGTATTGTTTTTTAGGTTGATAATTCCTTGGTAAATAACAAGTTCATTGACACTTAAACCTTCTAAGACTATTACATCATTGCTGATTACTTTGCCTATTTTGATGCTTTTTAAAACGGCTTTATTGTTTTCTACAACATATACTTTTGGATCCTGTAAACTGTTTACAATAGCTTCACGAGGAATTGTCAAAGCTTCTTGAGTATTATTTTTTAAGGTTTCAAAATGAACTTCACCAAACATTCCGGCACGTAACTGTTCTTTTTTTGAGTTTGTCGTAACAATCGTGATTTTAAATTTTCCTGCTTCATCTGCTTTTACACTGATATTAGAAACTGTTCCTTCAAAATCTACTAAAGGATAAACATCGGTTTTTATGATTACTTTTTGGTTATTTTTAATGTTTACCAAGTCAACTTCTGAAACATTGATGATGATTTTAAGTTTATCAATTTGAACAATTTCTGCCATGTTATTTCCTGCTTGTACAAAACTTGTAGGCTCCACCATAATTTCATTTACAACCCCGGAAATTGTTGCTTTCACAGTCGAAAAGCCTAATTGTTGGTTGATTTGGGCAATAGAAGAGCGAGTGCTTTCTAACTGTATTTTCATGCTTTCTAATTGTGTTTTGCTCACTGCACCAGCTTTTTCAAGTCTCTGGTAACGTTCTACGTCTTTTTGTGCTTTTGCATAATTGAATTTAGCTGAAGTCAACTGAGCACTCAAGGAAGAAGCATCGATTTTTGCGAAAATCTGCCCCTTTTTTATAATATCCCCTTCTTTGAAGAACAATGATGTAATACTACCTTGCGATTCAGCAACTAAGAAAACCTCTTCAAAACCTTCAAATTCTCCAGTTGCAGTTAATGCAGTTGTTAAAGATTTAGTTTGTACTTTTGCCACTTGCACAGGCATTTTAAAAACGGCTTCTTTTTGATTTGATTGGTCGTTAATTTCTTTTTTGTTGGAGTACAATTTATATCCAACAAATGCAATAAATAGCGCTATTACGACAGTGATTATTTGTTTGGTTTTCATTTTTAAGTATATTAGTTTTGAGTAATTAGTTTTGAAAGTTGGCCACTAGCTTTAATTAATTGTAGTTCCGAAACTCTCAATTGCAATTGGGCATTTAAATAATTCGATTGTGCCTGGCGCAAAGCATATTCAGAGTCTAGCAATTCAGTAATTGCAGCAATTCCTTCGGTAAAAGATAGTTTTACTCCGTTATAGTTTTCGTCAGCCAAAGCCATATTTTCTTTTTGGTTTTTTACTTGAATTTCGCTGACGGCTATTTGTTCTCTAGCATCTTTATATTCTTTTTTGATGTTCTTCTCTAATAGCTTTTTGTCAGTTATTAGTTTTTCAGTAGCCAATTCTTTTTGAAGAAGTCTTTTTCTTTTTTGAAAACCATCAAATAGAGGGACTGAAGCTGCTAGCCCCCAAGTTCCGTTGAATTGGTCCGTATAATTGGGACCTGAAAATTTAAATTCATTAGCGTTTCCTTGATAATTGTAAGTAAAGAATGCATTTAGTTTAGGATAGAACTCTGCTTTAACTAGTTTTTCATCAATATTTGCCAGCTCAATTTGCTTTTCTGTCTGCATTAAATCGACATTTGTTTCAATTGTCAATTCATCCTGTATCGTGATTTTATTGGAACCTTCTAATTTTTCAGAGAGCTCGATTTCTTGATCCTCAGGAAGATTTAGCAAGATTTTCAACATTCTGATATTTTCTCTTTGCGTGTATTGTGTATCTTCAATTTCAGTATTCAAATTAGATTGGCTAACTTTTAATTGATTCACATCTAATTTTCTCATAATTCCTTCTTTTAATTTTAACTCTGAGAGCTCAATTAAATTGGAAGATCTGTGGTCATTTTCTTGTAACAATTCAATTTTTTTTTCTCTAATTTGAATTTGAGTGTAAACTTGAACAACGTTGATTATCAGATCTTCTTTTGTTTGAAGAGTTTGTAATTCTTGTAGCTCTTGTAGTGCTTTTACACTTTTTATACTATTAAAAAGTGTAAAATTTAGCAGCTGTTGTTGTACATCTAGTCCACCAGTAAGGGCATATCGGTTTCCAAATTTTACTCCAACAGTTGTTCCGGGAGTTCCTCCTACAATCTCTGCAGGTAATTGTTGTTCAGCAAGGGAAAAGTTATCTGTTAGTCGGGTATTCAAATTTATTTGAGGCAAGGCTTGCCCTTTTATCTCTGCAATTTGTGCTTGAACAATTTTCTTTTCAATCTCAGTTTTACTGAGGTTTAAGTTGTTTAATAAAGCATATTCAACAGCCTCCCTTACGGTAAATTTTTGCTTTACGCTCTGTCCATGAGAAGTTATATAGGACATTATGCTTAAAATTAAGATTAGTTTTTTCATTTCTCTTTGTTATGTTTTTATTAGTTTGTTCTGTATTAAAAGAACCTGGTATAGAAAAAAAGGGTTATTTATGACCCCATTTATCAATTATTTTAACGGTTTCTTCAATGAAATATTCCATAAAATTAGTTAATTCATCCAGTTTTTGATTGTATTCTATCGTTTCGGGATTTCTATTAATAGCAATTTCTTTCATCATTTCTATATAACCGTTCAAAGCTAAAATATCATTTTTAAACTTAGATTTCCATTGGTCTAATTTAGAATAAAAATATTTTTTTCTATCTCCTGATTTTGTTTTGTATCCAATTCTATCGAGTGCAATTAAAACGTGTAACGCGTTGCTAGTAGCGCTTTTACTTAAATTTAATGTCTCTCTGATGTCATCAAAGGTCAGTTCGTTTTCATCAGATATAGTTAATAATGAATTGACTCTGGAAGGAGCAGGAGCTAAACCCATTTGCTCTTGAATTACACCAAATTTTTCAATTAATTCTTTCTGTTTTTCCGTTAATTGTACCATCTTAGTATATTTTAAGTATGTGCAAATATACAAAGTTTTTTTAGTTCTGAAAACGAAGAACTAAAGAATGCCTGATATTGAGTTTGTCTTGTAATCTGGATTATTCAATTAGAGGTGTTTTTTATGTCTTTTTTAAAACATGTTTCTTTTCGATATTTATAAGAACATTGTGATGGTTTATGGTGTACACATAAAATTATCAACGTTGTAAAATCTAGTATGAGATTCTCTTTTTATGGGGATATAGTTAGTGAGTCCTTTTTACTGTTACTTATTTCTTAACTTCTGGTGTAAAGGTAGTTTATCAGGTATTGGGATAATTTGATTTTCGTTGGTCAACGGCTATCTATAGTTGGATGCACGTTTAGCTGCTTTTGGCTGACATAATTATTCGAAAGGTATATTTTTAGTAATTTATAAAGAAACACACACTAGTGAATTTCATTAAATGTGTATAATGCAAACAGAACTACAAGAATAAAAAGAATCGCCAAGTTAACCAGAATTATCAAACTGCTTTTGTACAATGATTTTAAAAAATTATGCCTGTAGTAGCGACGATGCGCTGGGAAAAAATAATAGATCATCCAGAAAATTCCAATTGATTTTATGCTAAAACGAATCCATTCCATAACCAGAGTAGGGGCAAATAGGAGGGTTGTTTTATCAATCAGAAAAAGAGTCAGGATTAATAAAAGTAAAAAGGAAAAATAATGTAATGTAAAAATTCCGTGATCAAAATAGTACCATTTTTTCTTGTCATGAAATAGCCAAAGTGTAAATGCAAAAAAGGGCATATATAAAAACAATACCTTTGGAATGTTACTACTAAATGAATACATGAATTTTTCAATAATTTGCTCGTTTGTGTTTTCTTCTTTTACTGCGAGCCATTTCTTAAGAAACCAATATTCGGTTTTACTTACTTTTATTTTTTTGTCTCCATGTTTTTGGATGGAATCCAGTTGATTTACGGATTTGTAACCAAAATCAGCTACCTCTTTATTGTTGGACTTTCCACGGTCAATTTCGGTGGTTTGTTGTAATATTTTTATTATGGTGTCATTATTTTTTTGAGAAAGAATCCCCACCTTAGTCAAACCGTTGACACTTTTCTCCTCAATATGCAATGAATCAATTGTTGGGATTATAAGCTCTTTAGTGTTTTTGTTGGTCTTTGAAGATTCCTTTTTGTTTATCGTTTCCGCAGGAAATAGTGATATGGTCAAGAATGTCACAAAACTGATAAAAATATAGAGTCTTACAGGACCTAAATAAGACATGCGTTTCCCTGCCATATATGCTTTTGTCAGTGCGGCTGGTTTAAAGAATAAGTAAAATATTGTTCTCCAAAAAGAGTTGTCATAGTGAGTTAGGTCTTCAAAAAAATGTATAAATAAATGGTGGAAAGTTTTACGACTAGGTGTATTTTCCTGCCCGCAGTTAGGGCAATACCGTTCTTCGACCACATGATCGCAGTTAAGGCAATTTTTATCTATACGTAATTTATCTTTTGACATGGGCTATTATGAATCAGTTTAAGGCTGTAAATCTATTAAACTTTAAAACTGTTTTTAGAGCTTTGGCTTGATATTTATTCTTTAATTAACTATTAAAACGATATTGTACAGGCTAAAATCAGCTCAAGATAGCACCAATCCTCTAGGTTTTGATAGCAAACATAAAATTGGTGAAGTTTATATGCTCGTACTATTAAAGATTGTTGAATCTGATTAAAACTAAATTTGGAGATACTGAATAAAATAAAAGCCGTAACTTTTATGAATGTTTCAACATTAAACTAAAGAGTTATGTCATTGAATAAATACACACAAAAGCGTAATTTTAGTTTCACTAATGAGCCGCAACCTGAGATTGAAAAATCCATTAGCGAATTGATTTTTGTAGTTCAAAAACATGCAGCATCTCATTTACATTATGATTTTCGTATGGAAATGGAAGGAGTCTTAAAAAGCTGGGCTATACCCAAAGGACCGTCTATGAATCCCGCTGATAAGAGACTAGCAATAATGGTTGAGGATCATCCTTATAGTTATAAAGACTTTGAAGGTATTATTCCTGAGGGAAATTATGGAGCAGGAAGAGTTATTGTTTGGGATAGTGGGACTTATACTTTGGATGGTGACTCTGAAAATATTGAAGACAGTTTCAAAGAGGGGTTAATTCAAGGACATCTAGGTTTTACTCTGCGCGGGCATAAACTGGTAGGTGAATTTACGTTGCTAAAATTGAAGGGAAAACAGGAAAATGCTTGGTTACTAATCAAAAAAAATGACCAGTTTGCAATAGATAATGATATTTTGCGACAAGATAAATCTGTGATTTCAAATCTTCTTTTAGAAGATCTAGTTTGATCAAAAGTAGCAAAATTAGTAGAGTTATAAAAACCAAAACCCGCAACAAATAAGATGTTACAGGTTTTAGTCATTAAAATTAAGTAAGTTTTAAGCTTAGTTATTGTAAACATTTGTACCGTGCTCATGTATATCTAAACCATCAATCTCTTCTTCTTTAGTTACTCTCAATCCCATTGTTTTCTTTAATATAAACAATACGATGAAAGAAGTTACGATTGCCCAAGCACCAATAGCAAAAACACCAATTGCTTGAACTCCTAATTGTTCGAAACCACCGCCATAAAGTAAACCACCATCAGTTGCAAAAACACCAACTAATAAAGTTCCTAAAGCACCACATACTCCGTGTACAGAAACTGCTCCAACAGGATCATCTACCTTTAGTTTTTTATCAATAAACTCAATTGCAAAAACTACTACAGTCCCGCAAATAAGTCCAATTAAAGCTGCTCCAACTGGACTAACGGCGGCACAACCAGCTGTTACACCTACAAGACCTGCTAATACTCCGTTTAATGTCATTGAAATGTCTGGTTTTCCATATACGGACCAAGTTACAAACATGGCAGCCAATGCTCCTGTCGCAGCGGCAATATTTGTAGTGATAATTATACCTGCAACCGCTGTAGCATTATCGCCTGAGATTGCTAGTTGAGAACCAGCATTAAAACCAAACCAACCCAACCAAAGGATGAAAACACCTAGGGATCCTAACATAAGGTTGTGACCTGGAATCGCATTTGATTTTCCTTCAGTATATTTTCCTATTCTTGGTCCAACCATGATTGCAGCTACTAATGAAGCCCATCCTCCTACAGAGTGTACAACTGTTGATCCTGCAAAGTCAATAAATCCTAACTTAGTTAACCAGCCATCTCCTTGCCAAACCCAGTGACCAGATATTGGATAGATGAAAACAGTCATCATTAAAGAAAAGATAAGATATGTTGAGAATTTTGTTCTCTCAGCAATTGCCCCTGATACAATTGTTGCGGCAGTAGCTGCAAATACAGTTTGAAAAAATAAACTGTGCATATCTTTGACACTATCAAAAAACAAGCTTGGATTTCCTATAAAAGACCCAATAGAATCTCCATACATGATGGTGTAACCAATAGCCCAAAATCCTACGGTACCGATGCAAAAGTCCATCAGGTTTTTCATTATTATATTTCCAGTGTTTTTTGATCTAGCAAAACCAGTTTCCACAAGCGTGAACCCAGCTTGCATGAAAAACACTAAAATTCCGCAGATTACTACCCACATTAAGTCTAATACAGCATTCGTATCCATAATATTTTTTTTATTTATTAGTTTATAAAGTGAATTAGCTTACAGCATCTGTTCCCTTTTCTTTAGTCCTGATTCTATAAGTTTCTTGTATGTCAGAAACAAATATTTTACCGTCGCCTACCATTCCGGTATAAGCGGATTCTAAGATTGCATCAATGGTTTTTTCTAAAAACGGATCTGAAACTACTACAGATATATATCTTCTTTGGATGTCTGTGGTACTGTAGGTTATTCCTCTGTATACATGACCTTCTTTTTCATTTCCTACTCCGGTAACATCCCAATAGCTAAAGAAATTCACTTCGATTTGATGTAATGCTTTTTTAACATCATCAAATTTTGATTTTCGAATAACAGCTTCGATTTTTTTCATAATAAAATTGTTTTTTAAACTTGATTTCAGGAGAATAGGGTTTACTCTCCCCTAATTTTTAAGGGTTAAATAAGATTTGGTTTTTTATAGAAACTAAAAGGGGGAATAACCTATTCAAAATTGGATAATAAGTAAGGGACTGACTTAGTACAGTCCCTTGTATTTTTGGATGGACTAGAAACCGTAAACTAATGCTAAAGACATTTGCGACGCAGATTTAGTTGGAGCTCCATTAGAGTTAACAAAATTTTCATCAGAACCATTATCTAATCTAAACTCAGGAATAAATGTTAAACCTCCAGATTTTAAATTCGCAGAGAATGTTAATGCAGTAACTGAATTGTCTCCAGAACCTGCTTTGTAATCAAAATACTCACCACGTAAACCTAAACCAAAGTGATCGTTTACGGCATATGATGGGTATACGGCAACACCTGAGTACCCTACATCACCTTCGTTTGAATAATCTGCAGCATTCAATCCTAATAAAAATTTGTCAGTAAGTTGGAATGTAGCTGTTAAGTCGATAATTGTACCGCTTACTGAACCATCCATAAAGTTGATATAAGCACTTATGTTTTCAGTTGGAGTTAATGACAATTGAGCACCAACGGCATTTAAACCTTTAAATGCATCTGCTGTATATGAGTTCCAAGTATCATTAAATGCTCCCACCATTAAACCTACTTTATCAGATATAGCATAATTTGCTTTTATACCTGCATTTTGAAATGGCCCATTGGTAAATAAATAAGAAGTCGAGTAGTGAAAATTCGCTAGCGGAGAGATCACTTCATATCCTATAAATGTTCCCATAAAACCAGCTGTAAAGCTTAATTTTTCAGTTGCTGCATAAGTAGCATATAGGTTTTGAATGTGGAATGAGTTAGCTCCTAATTCATCGTAAGTTCCATCTGAATTTAAAATGGATTGAAATTGACCTCTAGGTCCAAAAGAAATTTCACCTACAAAAGAGGCTTTACCCGTAGTTTTTTTCAATGCAATATCGATCATCCCTAAAGAAACAGAATTTTGGTCAGAAGCGAAACTTGTAGGGATGTTCGCCGTTTTAGAAAAATCATATTTGTAATAAAGGTCACCAGAACCTGAAATTTCTAATGGTGTGTCTTGTGCAAATGTCGCAGTGGCTGTTAGCGCCAATGCTAAACTTAATATTACTTTTTTCATACTTAATGTAGTTTTGGTTAATTGATTGGTTTCGGTTGTTAGTTTGTTGTTGTCCTCGCTCATTTTTAGTGGTTTTTTAATTGGTTTTTCTATAAAACTGATATAGGATGAAAAACAAAAATATTCTCACTATTCTTGCGTTTAAATCGTATTTTGTTGTTTATAATGGCGAATTTATTAACTTTTATTTAAGAAAAATAAATATAATTAGACTTTTTGTCAAAAATGGTGCGGAATTATCAATAAACAAAAAATGTAGAGTTATAATATGGATATAGTAATTTCTATTTAAAAAAAAGACAATATTCATAATGCTGTATTTACACATAACCCCTTTTTAATTTAGGGTTTTTGTGTTTTTAAAGTAATATAGTGACGCATTGACCCTATTTATATTGGGGTTAAATACTATTTAAGTTGCAAATGTTAGGTTTATTTTGTTTTGGGTAGTTTGAGTTTTTAGAAAAAAGGAAGGTTATTTTTTATTTGCCCAAAATTATTTTTTTTCAAAAAAAATCAAAAAAAAACCAGCACGGGAAAGTGATGGTTTACGTATTATAATTTTATGGTTTACTTTAAAAACGGAAATTTTAGGTTATGAATTTTGCTAACGAAAGCTTTAAAGTATTTTTTACAACCGAAAAAGAGCTTAAGTAATTAGCGGATTTTTTCTAATTTCAAATAGAGAAGATCTATTTCTCTTTTTAGTTCTGCAATTTCATTTGTCAAATCATCAATATTATTTTGTGCCGAATCGATATCTTCAATTCTTTTTTCGCTAGTTCTTAAAAATTGAAAGTCAGCAGCGTCATTTAATTCAGTTTTTAGTTCCTTTAATTTTGAATAATTAGAAGAAAGTAAACTTTTAATTTCTAATATCCTGTTAGATATAGCTTCCTTTTCCTCTTTCGCAGCCCTTTCTAATTCGAGACTCTCTTGCTCGGCAATACGGTTCTTTTGCTCCTGAATTTCTTTTTGTTGCAGCTTGTATTGTTGGTTATTTCTTTCGGTTTGATTATTTTTTTGCTCTAAGTTGGTTTTTCTATTTTCCTGCAAATTATTCGTAATGAGTATTACAATAACTAAAACGAATACTCCGGCAGCCATAAAGAAGTTAGTTATACTTAGGCCCCAAATTTTTTGACTCATTTGTTTTTCTTCCTCTTCTGTATTTGAAGGAAATGTTATGAAAGGTTTTATGGGAGGCGGTACTGTTTGTAAAAGACTTTTTAATTCTTCTACTTCCCACGCTGTTTTCCAATCGTCCATGCCTGCGCACCAAACGGGAGTTGTTCTGCTTATTTTTTTGGATTTAAGCTCTTCAAGGTCAAAAGGACCTTCGTTTTCGTTTCCGTTATGTAGGTAATAGGTTTTCATTTATAAAAGGGGAGTAGTTGTTTATGTCTTAACATGATTTGAAGTCTCAAAAGTACAAAAGAATTCAATTCATATCTTTCTATGTCTACTTTGTGATCTTCTATGTTTTAAGTTAGAATATTTAAAAGCAAATGCAAATAGCGGGCCATTCCTTTCTGTTATAGATGTAGTTCTGAAGTTGAATCCTTTTTTTTTGCGATATGTACATCCCCACCGAATGTTTTTTTGTTTAATTACTGCACATGTGAATGACTTTGGAAGGATTTTCCGGTATTAAATGTTTTGATGCTTGGTTTGCTTTTCTCTTCAAATTTATCAACAGCTCATGGTTTACTGAACATTTCTATTGTTTTTGCAATGGCTTCGTCAAAATTGTCCCAAGTAGTTTCTGATGTCAAATCAGTGGCGATAAATGTTTTGTTGAACTTTGATAGTAATGTAAAATAAACATAACCACCTAACTGCAGCTGAAAAGCGGCATTAAGTGTTTTATCTTTTTCGTCTATTGCAAATGTTTTTCCTACTTGCGCATTGAAATACTTAAATAGACTTTTCGTATCCTCATTATTTTCAATTAGTTGCCAGCGCAAAATTTCTTGTGTTAAGACGTTTTCGCGTAGCTCTTTGGTTCCTTCTTTGATGAAACTTTTTAAATTTTCCAGATTATCTTTTTTTTCGTCAATTGCTAAGAGGGATTTAAAAAAATCTCCTTTTTGAGCAAAAGTCAATAGTAAACCTTTCATACCTCCAAAATAACGGTATATAAGAGCTTTTGATACACTAGCCTCTTTAGCAATCGCATTAATTCCAACGCCTTGTGGTCCCTTTTCCTTGAGGATATTCAAAAAGGCTTTGTAGATTTTTTCTTCTGTTGCAGCTCTGTCTTTCTTCATTATAAAGTGGCTAAGTTTATGACACTTCCCAAAGTGATTCCGCTTTCTTTTATCTTGGGATAATGTTCTCTCATTAATTCCAACATCAGTGGAAGTGGTACTTCATTGAAAGTTCCGTAATCTTCGAGATACTCCATGAAAACTTGGTTTCCAGTTTGGTCAAATTCTTGGAATACCGAGTCGGTTTTTCCATCAAATTCAAGAGGGTGTACATTAAGTAGTTTGCATAATTCTTTATTAAAAGCGGGTGTTGCTTTAATCCATTTGGAGTCTAAATATATTTCTATATATCCGTGCGGAACCAAAACATCTGAGCCAAATTTTTCTACTATCTGATCGACGGCGATGTGGTTTTTTACTTTTGCTAATCCTAATCGCGCTGGAATATGGGCTGCTCTTAGAATTGCAATTAGAATTACTACTTTGTCTATACAGTGACCTCTTTTGTGTCCCATTAATTCCGATGCTTTCCAATCTTCATTGATTAAACTAAATCGATAAGGGTAATAAGGCCAGTTATCTCGTACATACAGATAGGCTTTTATAGCAAACTCTTTGTGCGTTAATTGACCTTTGTTATTTAGAAAAGTAACTGCGCTCTGTATTTTTTCATTTGACAAATCGAAATGAAATGTCTCGTCGGTGTATTGTTTCATATAGATTTTCAAATAGTTACCTTGAAGGTTATTTGCAATAGTAGGATTTAATTTTTCAAAATTAAAGAAATAAAACTATATTTGTTACCGTACGGTTACATTTTTTAATTAATGTTACCATGCGGTAACTTTAATACATGAAAATGGAAGCATATATCTATGATTCAGTAAGAACGCCAAGGGGAATTGGAAAAAACAACGGTTCATTGGCGTCCGTTAGTCCAGTTCAATTAGTAACGACTTTACTAGATGCTTTAAAAGAAAGAAATAATTTAGATACCAGCTTGGTTGAGGATTTAATCCTAGGTTGTGTAACTCAAACTGGTGAACAAGGAGGGAATATAGCCAAGGTGGCTGCGCAATGTTCTAATTATGGAGATCAGTTATCTGCGGTAACTTTAAATAGATATTGTGCATCAGGTTTAGAGGCCATTAATCAAGCTGCAGCGATGGTGAAGGCGGGGTGGTCTGATTTGATTATAGCTGGTGGTGTTGAATCGATGTCACGCGTTCCCATGGGAATTGATGGTTCTGCTTGGCTGATGGAACCAGAAGCTGCTTTTGGAAAATTTGTACCTCAAGGAATTTCAGCTGATTTGATAGCAACTAAGTATGGTTTTTCTAGAAACGATGTAGATTCTTTTGCTTTAGCTTCCCAAAAAAGGGCAGCAATGGCCCAGAAAAACGGATTTTTTGATAAATCTATAATTCCTGTAAAAGACATCAATGGTTTGGTTCATTTAGCTAACGATGAATATATTCGAGCCAATACCACTTTACAAATATTATCTGATTTATCTCCAGCTTTCAAAAAAATGGGCGAAATGTTATTTGATCAAACTGCTGTAGATAAATATTTAGAAATTGAAAGAATTAATCATGTGCATCATGCCGGTAACTCGTCGGGAATTGTTGATGGGGCATCATTAATGCTAATTGGTTCTAAAGAAGTTGGAGAAAAATTAGGCTTGAAACCAAGAGCTGTAATAAAAATGGGAGCTGTCATTGGCAGCGAACCGCTAATCATGCTTGAAGGACCAATTCCCGCCACCAAAAAAGTGCTGCAAAAAGCCACTATGAGTGTTGGTGATATCGACATTTTTGAGATAAATGAAGCTTTTGCAGTGGTTCCCTTACGCTTGATGGATCATTTGAAAGTAGATCACTCTATAGTAAACGTCAATGGTGGTGCTATTGCCATGGGACATCCTTTAGGAGCAACTGGTTGTATGATTTTGGGGACGGCTTTAGACGAACTGGAACGGCAAAACAAAAGTACGGCTTTAGCAACTTTATGTGTTGGAGGTGGAATGGGAATAGCAACAATTATTGAACGCATTTAAAAACTGATTATCCTTTAGATTATGAATAAAAGTAAACATATAAAATATAGCGTTGATAAAGAAGGTATTGCAATAGTCACTTGGAATGTGGCAGATTCTCCAGTAAATATCATGAATGAAAACACAATGGCGGAATTCTTCTTAACTATAAATCAAGCTATAGAAGATAATGCCGTAAAAGGGATTGTTGTTGCTTCCGCCAAAAAGGATTTCATTGCAGGTGGCGATTTAAAATGGTTTTTAAATTATGATAAGTCCAAAGAAGAATGTTTTGAGATGTTGATGCAAACCAATAATTATTTAAGGAAAATGGAAACTTGTGGAAAACCTATTGTAGCTGCTATAAATGGTTTAGCACTTGGAGGCGGTTGCGAAGTTGCATTAGCTTGTCATTATAGGATTATGAGTAATCATCCCAAAAGCCAGATAGGATTGGTTGAGTGTTCTGTGGGTTTGTTTCCGGGAGCTGGAGGCACGCAGCGTTTTTTAAGAATGATGGGGTCCCAAAAAACTGTTGAATATATCACGCAATCCAAAAAATTAACTGCACAACAAGCCTTAAAGGACGGGATAGTAGATGCAGTTTGTACAACAGAAGAGGATATTATTTTGTTAGCTAAAAATTGGATTTTAACCAAAGGGACATGCGAGCAGCTTTGGGATAATAAAAAATTTAAAGTTACAGGAACTCCATTTGGAGTAGGACAAGTATCAGGTGTAAGTGAGTTTTTTAGTGTTGCTAATGCCACGGCTTATAAAACAACGCATGGGAATTTACCGCATATTAAAAATGTATTGAGTGCTATTTATTATGGCGCTCCTTGTCACATTGATAGGGCGCTAGAAATAGAGGCAAGGTATTTTGTGGATACCTTATTTAGTAAGGAAACCAAAAATATAATTCGGGCTTCCTTTCTCTTTATTAATGATGCGTCAAAAGGCAAATCGAAGCCTAAGGGATACGAGACCACCTCTTTTAAAAAAATAGGAGTCATAGGTGCTGGAATGATGGGGGCGGGTATTGCCTATGTTAATGCTAAAGCCGGACTAGATGTCGTTTTGAAGGATGTGAGTCTCTCAAAAGCAGAAAGTGGCAAAGACTATGTAAAAGCACAAGAGCGGAAAAAACTTGAAGGGGGATTGACAACTGAAGTTAAAATAGAGGCTTTGGTTCAGAAAATTCAGGCTTCAGATTCAGATACTGATTTGGCCAACTGTGATTTGATTATTGAAGCTGTTTTTGAAAATGAAAAACTTAAAAACCAAGTGACTATTGCAACTGAAAAAGTGATTCCTGAGGATGTAATTTATGCGTCCAATACTTCAACGATCCCCATATCGCAACTTGCGAAAGCATCTATCAAAGCAGATAAATTTATAGGCTTGCATTTCTTTTCGCCCGTCGAAAAAATGCCTTTAGTCGAAGTAATTGTTGGCAAAGAAACAAGCGAAAAAACTTTGGCGGCAGCCATAGATTATGTGATCGCTATTAGAAAAGTTCCAATCATTGTAAATGATGGTCGTGGATTTTTTACATCAAGAGTTTTCGGAAAATATATAAATGAAGGAATTACAATGCTCACTGAAGGGGTTCCGCCGGCTGTAATTGAAAATGTGGCTAAAAAAATTGGGATGCCCGTAGGACCTTTGGCAGTTTCGGATGAGATAAACCTAAAATTGATAGTGGACATTATGAGTGAAGACCCAAATTTAACGTCTCATGAAATCCAACTAAAGAGCAAATTAGTTTCGATTATAGAAGTTAATGGAAGAACGGGTAAAAAAGAAGGAAAAGGTTTTTATGATTATCCCAAAGACGGTAGAAAAGCAATTTGGAAAGAATGGGCTACAATTTATCCCACTCATACAGATTATAACGAAGAGGAAATTGGGAAACGATTATTATTTTCGATGGTTATCGATTCTTATAAATGTTTAGATTCAGGTGTTATCAGAGAGCCAAAAGATGCGGATGTGGGCTCTATTTTAGGACTAGGTTTTCCCATTCATACAGGAGGTGTAATGTCTTACATTGATTATGTTGGAGCAAAGGCATTTGCTGTATACAGTGAAAAATTACAGCTTAAATACGGAGAACGATTTACTTTACCTGAGAGCTTAAAAGAACGAATTGAAAAAGTAGGCAGCGGTCGCGTTTTCTACAATAATTAAATGAATATAAATTTATAAAATAAAATAACATGCTACAGAACATATTATTAGTACGAAAAATTTATGCATCAGAAGAACATAAAATGATGAAAGCCATGATTCAGGAATTCATTGCAAATGAAGTTTTGGATCAAGTAGATGAATGGGAGAAAAAGGGTATGGTAAGCCGGGAAATATGGAAGCGTGCCGGAGAATTGGGCTTGTTGTGTATGGATATGCCGGAAATTTATGGAGGTGGAGGCTTGGACTTTACATTCAATGCTTTATTCATTGAAGAATTTGCAAAAAAAGGAATAAGTGGTCCTGGTTTTTCATTACATTCTGACATTGTAGCTCCTTATTTATTGAATTATGGAACCGAAGCCCAAAAACAAAAGTACCTACCATTAATGGCCAAAGGGGAATTTATTACTGCGATTGGAATGACTGAGCCTAATTGCGGTAGTGATTTGAAAGCACTTCGTACAACTGCAGTTGATAAAGGGGATCATTATTTAGTAAATGGTCAAAAAACCTTTATCACCAACGGGTTTATGTGTGATATGGCGATTGTGGCGGTAAAAACAAATCCAAATACTGAAGAGGAAGGAGTGACATTACTTATTATGGAATCTTCAATGGAAGGATTTACTAAAGGAATTCCATTTAAAAAAATCGGAATGAAAGCTCAAGATACTTGTGAATTGTTTTTTGACAATGTAAAAGTACCTAAGGAAAGTCGACTTGGTGACGAAAAAATGGGATTTAAAATCATGATGAAGGAGTTGGCCCGAGAACGATTGACAGTCGGTATTTTTGCAGTAGCAACTGCAGAGGGTGCCATTGAAAGTACTGTTCAATATACAACGCAACGTACTGCTTTTAATACCCCTATCGCCGAATTTCAAAATACACAATTTAAATTGGCAGAGTGTAGCACGCAAATGCAAATACACCAGACTTTTCTGGATCGCTGCATCGAATTGTTAGTGGATCATAAACTAACATCTGAAAGTGCTTCGATGATTAAATACTCGGCAACTGATATGTGCGGAAGTGTGGTAGATGAATGCTTACAACTATTTGGTGGTTATGGCTATATGTGGGATTACCCAATTGCTCGTATGTATGCCGATAATCGTGTGGCGCGAATCTACGCCGGAACCAATGAAATCATGAAAATACTAATAGCACGCGGACTTTTTAAAGACATTTTAAAATAATGAAAGATTTATTGAAAGAACAACTGAAAGAATATAAAGTCATATCAACTGCTAAAGTACAATGGGGAGATATGGATGCGATGCAACATGTGAATAATGTGGTCTATGTCAAATGGGGTGAAATGGCTCGGATTGACTATTTTACAAGGCTTGGTGTATTTTCACTTGAAAAAAAGCAAAGTACATTTGCTCCCATTTTGGGATTTCAGTCGGTTAAATATATTGTTCCTGTAGTCTATCCAGATACGATTCACATTGGTACTAAAATGGAAGAAATTAAGGATGATAGATTAGTACTGAAATCCTTTTATTATAGTGAGAATAAGGGAAAGTTGGTAGCCATAAAAACACAGGAGGTAATTCCTTTTGATTACAAAACCCAAAATAAAATTCCTGTTCCAGAAGAATTAATAGTAGAAATAAATAATCTAGAAGGTCTATAGCCTCGCGTTATTCTTAATTGAAATCACATAAAGTCATTCTGGTTTTTAAATGCTTTTGCATTTATAAATTAATCGGAGTGGCTTTATTTTTTTTAAGGGAGGGGCTTGTATTTGTTTGAAGAAGGCTACAGTTGCAATTTTAGTTATATACCGCTTGGGCATGATAGTTCAAAATAAAGTTGAGGTGAATAGTGGTTTAAAAGCGCAAAATCAACATCCTAAAGCAATTCTCGTTGTAAAGTCAAGCATAATAGGCTTTTATTTATATATTTGTATAAAAATTCTTAAAATAATGAAAATTATTTTTAGTCTTATTTAAGAGTCTATTCTGGTAGTATTAATTTATTAGGGTTTTAGAATGTTTAGCTTGAATTAATCAATTGGTTTTATCAGATTAAACACTTTTAAAAAGGAGTTGAAATACTTACGACTGTTAAAAGCACTTCCTTAATTTATTAAAAACAAAACCTTTTAATTCGTTATTCTCTAGAACGCGATGTAATCAAGCTCCGATCCTTATGGTAAAAAAATTACTGTTCTTTATAGTAACTTATTTAATAACAGGTTATTCTTATTCACAAACTCCTGATTTTAAGATACAACATTTACAATTTGATGTTCCTGGTTCTGGACTTACAATAACAGCTCCTAAAAACTTTTCAGCTGTAAATGATCTTAGCAAAAGTTTTATAATAGTTAGCAACAATAGGCGTAATGGGGCTGGTCCTATTGGATCAAGTGCCAGTATTGAAGCTCGTGGAATGTCCTGTTCTGTTTATTTTTCAAACGCAAACACCATTGTATTTTCTAGAGGTACCGGTGCGAATATTATAACAAGAGTTAATATTATGATTGTTGAATATCTTGGTTCTGTTGGAGGACCCAATGAAATTATTGTAAGATACAGAAATGCTGTTACTCCGGTTGCTGGAACAGCCGTTCAGTCACTAATAATGAGTACGATACCGGGTAATATTAATAAATGTATTCCTTTTTATTCTGTTCAAACAACAGATACCCAAAATGGAGGAGCAGCCAATAGTCTGATGTTGTATTGTTCAGGAACGAATACACTCAACTATCATAGGGGCGGAGCTACTAATACTGTAAGTGCTAGAGTTGAAGTTGTAGAATTTACCGGTAGTAATTGGTCTGTGGGTCATGGAGACTCTGGAACTGGTGGAAGTGATTCAGGAACAATTACTCTGAACAGCTCGGCCACAGGAACAGGGGGAAATATATTTGACGTAGGTTCCTATAGCAATGCGTTCATTTGGCATACCTATAAAGGTGATAGTGGCAGCGGGAGCAATGAGTCTATAGTTGATAACTACCCAGTGTATACACCCAATGGAACCACTAAAGTTAATTGGAGTTTTGCTAATGGCCACGCTGGTGCATCGGAACGACATTTTGTCCATGTATTAGTAAATTCCAACATGAATGTAACTCGGTTTTTAGATTCGCAGAATTCAGAAAATGAATCGGTTATAGATATATCTACTGCAGACTTAACTGATCTGGGACAATCTCTTATTTTGGGAAGTTCGACCTCAACTGGTGGAGGAACTGCATATGGTAGAGGGTGGAGGAATTATTATTTTAATTCTCTTAATCAGGCGGCTCACTGGTCCCACAGAAGTGGAAACACCATGCTTCATGAAATACAAATAATTGATTTTATAGGATTGTCAAAATGCCCATATATTATTAAAACAACTCCTTCGTCAAGATGTGGATCAGGCACTTTAGTGCTTAACGCTAAAGCATCTGCTGGTACTATTAAATGGTATGCTACAGCAACTGATGGACTGCCGTTGGGAACTGGAGCAAGTTTTACTACTCCTATTATTTCAACAACTACAACTTATTATGTTGATGCGACAAATAATGGATGCACCTCTGCATCCAGAACCGCCGTGCTAGCAACAATTAAAGAAATTCCAACTATTATTGAAACAACTCCTGGATCCAGGGTAGGTTCAGGAACTGTCAATTTAGGTGCTTCTGCATCTGCAGGAACAATTAACTGGTACACAAGCTCTATTGGTGGAACTATAATTGGAACAGGAACAAGTTTTATAACTCCATCTATTTCTTCAACAACTACCTACTATGCAGAGGCAACATCTAATGGTTGTGACTCAAGTACAAGAATAGCTGTAATTGCCGCCGTGAGTTGTGTTTCTGCGTCGAGTGATACTAGGTATGAACGAATCATTAACGTTCAAATTGGAGCTATAAATAATAGTTCAGGAGTTAGTTCAGGAGGATATGGCGACTATTCAAATTTATCTACCAATGTCGACATAGGAAATTCTTACCCAATAATTGTGACGAATGGAATCACGGATGTAGATAGTCAGGTAGGTGTTTGGGTTGATTGGAATCAAAATGGAAATTTTACCGATAGTGGAGAAAATTTTACGACTACCAGGGTAGCCGATAAGTTTTCGGCGAACATAGTTGCTCCCGTGGGCGCTAGTTTGGGTTCTGCGCGAATGAGAATCAAGATTATTTATACATCGACTCTTACTCCCTGTGGTACTACTCCATATGGAGAAGCGGAAGATTACACATTGAATGTTGTACCAATAATTACAGGAGTTACTTCTAATTCCCGTTGTGGAACTGGTCAAGTTACTCTTGGTGCAGCGGGTACATTAAATAGCTTAACTAATTGGTATTCAGCTCCATACGGAGACACTTCGCTCGCTTCTGGGACTTCCTTTAAAACCGGTTATTTGACTAATACAACTTCTTATTGGGTAGATGCTACTTATAAAGGTTTTACTACCAGCTCTAGAACGGTAGTTATCGCCACTGTAAATACCGTACCCACGATTACAGGAATTACGGCTGCAACAAGGTGCGGTACAGGAATGGTAACGCTTGGTGCAACTGCTTCTGCAGGAATAATTAATTGGTATGCAGATTTAACAGGAGGGGCTTCGCTTGCAACAGGAAACAGTTATATGACACCTTCTATTTCAGCTACCACAACTTATTATGTTGATGCTACAAATAATGGCTGTACTACAGCAACACGAACAGCAGTAGTAGCAGCTGTAAATGCTGTACCTACTTCGACTGCAGGAAGTGCTATTTCAACTTGTACTGGATTAACTTCTATTGCTATGACAGGGGCTACGGCTGGAGGAATCAATAATGGCAACACTTGGAGTGGTGGCGGTGGTTCAGGCGCATGGTCACAAAATGCCAACCCTGCTTTGGCAACATTTACACCAACAACCTCATCAGGTAGTTTTACTGCTTTATTAACGGTTGAAGGCTCTGGATCGTGTACGGGTACCAACCCAACATCTACACGAACTATTACCTGGGGAACAACACCTACTTCGACTGCAGGAAATGCTATTTCAACTTGTACTGGATTAAATGCTATTACAATGACAGGAGCTACAGCTGGAGGAACCTATAGTGGTAACACTTGGAGTGGTGGCGTTGGTTCAGGCGCGTGGTCACAAAATGCCAACCCTGCTTTGGCTACATTTACACCAACAACCTCATCAGGTAGTTTCACTGCTATATTAACTGTTGCTGGCTCCGGATCGTGTTCGGGCACTAACCCAATATCTACACGAACTATTACCTGGGAGACTCCTCCAGCAATTACTAGTACTAAACCAGGTTCAAGATGCGGTACAGGAACGGTAACCTTGGAAGCCACTGCATCTGCAGGTACAATCAATTGGTATGCAGATTTAACTGGAGGGGCTTCTCTTGGAACCGGAATCAGTTTTACTACGGTTTCCATTTCTGCAACAGCAACCTATTATGTTGAAGCTATAAATAATGGCTGTACTACAGCAACACGAACAGCAGTAGTAGCAGCTGTAAATGCCGTACCCACAATTACAAACACGATAGCTGGTTCAAGAGTTGGAACCGGAACGGTAACTTTAGGCGCTACCGCTTCTGTTGGTGTCATCAATTGGTATGCTGCAGCAAGCGGAGGAGTATCTCTGGGATCGGGAGAAAGTTTTGATACACCAACCATTTCATCGACCACCAGTTATTATGCTGAGGTAACTAACGGTGTTTGCACCACATTATCTAGAACTGAAGTGGTTGCAAGTGTGACTATTGAAGTTAGTGGTCCGTTACTTGATTTAGGGATTCTTACCAATTTTGCTGCCTATACGGTTGCTGGTGCAGTTACTAACTCAGGAACTTCAACGTTGAGTGGCGATATAGGTTCAAATAATGGAATTATTACAGGTTTTGGAGCACCTACAACAGCAGGTACAATCTACAATGCTGATGCTACAACTGCTCAAGCTAAAATTGATCTACTTAGAGTTTATATTCATCTTAATGACGTATTTGTAACAAATACAACTCATGCCGCCGGTTTTGGAGGGGAAACTCTTACAGCTGGTGTATATTCGATTGCAGGTGCAGGCTCGTTAACAGGACCAATAACATTAGACGGTCAAGGAAATGCTAATGCTATATTTATTATTAAATTCGAAGGAGCTTTTACAGTAGCAGCAAATTCTAAAATCATTTTAGCTAACGGCGCTCGTGCTTGCAACGTTTTTTGGATAGCTCAAGGTGCAATTTCGGCTGGTGCTTCAAGTGATTTAAAGGGAACTCTTATTGCATACCCGGGTGCTATTACCGTTCCTACTGGTAGTAATCTCGAAGGAAGAATGCTTTCTTCAAGTGGGGCAATAAATTTTGGTCCTGGAGCACTTTCGGTACCAGAAGGACCCATTACTATTCCTATTAAATGCGATAATACCTGTAATAATAACATCTTAGGGACAGTTGCCAATTTTGTACTTTTTACAAGTGCTGGTGCTGTTGCAAATAATGGACCTTCTGGTATAGTTGGTGACATTGGATCTAATGAGGGTGCTATAAGTGGTTTTGAAAGTTCAACAATTGAAGGCTCTTTTTATAATGTTGATGCCGTAACGGCTCAAGCTAAAATAGATTTGCAAGCGGCTTATACACAGCTTATTGGTGTTTCATCAACAAATACAACTCACACTCCTGCATTTGGGGGTGGAGAGACACTAACTGCGGGAGTTTATTCTATTGGCGGAGCGGGATCTTTAGCAGGAACACTTACCCTAGATGGCCAAGGTGACCCAGATGCATTATTCATTTTAAGATTTACTGGTGCATTTGCGACTGCGGCACAATCTAAGGTGATTTTGACAAATGGAGTACGTCGTTGTAATGTTTTTTGGGTAGCCGACGGTGCAATTTCAATGGGGGCATTTAGTAATATGAAAGGGACGCTTATTGCTAATAATGGTGCCAATAATATGGGAGCTAATGGAAACCTTGAAGGAAGAATGCTCTCTACTGCTGGGGCTATTGGCATTAGTACTGGTGTGATCTATAACAATACACTATGCTTTAATGCGCCAATAAACAAATGGAAGGGAACAGTTAGTACTGTTTGGAATATACCAGGAAACTGGACACGAAATATTGTTCCTGCCGCCGATGATAATATTATTTTTGATGAGGCTCCTGTGAACCATTGCTTCATGTATCAAGACCGTTCCGTAACTAATATTACTAATACACAATCTCTTTATGGAGTTGTTCTTAATGGTAATAAACTTACGTTAAAAGGAGAGTTGTTATTCACTAATGGTGCTTCAATAGATGCTTCTGCGGCAAACTCTACAATTCAATTATCTGGATCGAAAGTTCAGACAATAAACAGTAGTGAGTTTAAAAACAATGAAGTTTATAATTTGAATATTAATAATTCGAATAATCTACTTCTTAGCGGAAGCCTACGATTGTTAAATAAGTTAACTACTACAACAGGATTAATAGATGCTTTCACTAATTCACCAGTAATGATTTATGGCGGAAGTACAATACAAACAATTGGAAGCAATCAATTTCTAGGTGAAAAAGTATATAACCTTACAGTAGACAATGCAATTGGGGTTAATCTGAATACTAATTTTACCATCGCAAATACATTATTAATTAACGCAAATAAAATAGTTTCAGTTTCCCCTTTATATCAGCTTACGGCAATGGGAACGATTAACAATAATGCTGGTGCCTCTGGGCTTGTGTTGAAATCAGATGCAACTGGAACCGCCTCTTTATTACATAATTCGAATAATGTACCTGCTACAGTACAACGTTATATAAGTGGACCTGTAGAAGGCTGGCATTTTCTTTCTTCGCCGGTGTCCAACCAATCTATTAGTGGTTCGTGGCTACCTGTGGGTAGTTATGGAACCGGAAATGTTGCTACAGGTACAGGTTATGATTTGTATTTATGGGATGAACCATCGTTCAGTTTTAAGTACAAACAAGATGCTAGTTCAATAGGATGGAACTCGGTACATCCAGGAAGTAATTTTTCTGTTGGACGTGGCTATCTGTATTCAGTACAAGCAGCTAATCCTACCAAAGAATTTCAAGGAAATTTGAATAACGGTACTATAAATTATCCAATTACCACAACTGCGACAGCCGATCCAATTTTAATAGAACTTAAAGGTTTCAACCTTGTTGGTAATCCATATCCTTCTTCAGTCGATTGGCAGGCCACTTCTGGCTGGGATCGAACTATTTTAGAAAGTAGTGCTGGTGGTAAAGATATGTGGGTTTGGAATCCTACGGCGAATAATTATGGAGTTTTTAATTCGGTATCAGGAGTTGGAACCAACTCAATTAGCAGGTATTTAGCACCTATGCAAGGTTATTTTGTAAAAGCGGCTAGTAATGGTGCCATAGGGTTTGATAATTCTGTTCGCACACACACAGGAGCAGGAAATTGGTTTAAAAATTCAGGAATTAAAAATGGCGTGATCCGCATTGATGTTCAATCAGAGGATAACAGCGACGCTGATGAAGTGCTTATTCAGTTTGGTTATTCAGACAGTAAGCAGGGAGCTTCAAAACTGTTCAGTCATGTAGTTACGGCTCCTAGCCTATATATGAGGTCAAATAGTGTGGACTACTCAGTGCGTTATATGACCAACACAGCTGAAAATACATCTGTGCCATTGAAATTTAAAGCAGGAAAGGACGGGTTTTATAATTTGGCATTCAATTTTGATTCTAAAGAATTTGACTTTGTAAAATTAGAAGATCGTATTTTGAAAAAATATGCTACTATAAAACCGGCTACTTTTTATAGATTCAAATCATCGAAAAAAGATGATGTTAATCGTTTCGTGCTGCATTTTACAGATTTGGATACTGCAGTAGAAAATGAATTAACCGCATTAGTTTATATGGATGGAAGTCGTCTGGTTGTCGACTTAAAAGCAGTAAATATTCAGACTGAACTTTTAATCTTTGATATTACAGGTAAGTTATTATTGCAAAAAGATTTGGATGGCTCAACAGTGCATAAGTTAGATTTGAATTTAACGACACAAGTACTATTAGTAAGCCTTAGTAATGAAAAAGGTACATTCAATACAAAAGTTTTATATGACTCTTTAAAATAACTAGTTTTAGTCATTTGTATGACAAGCGTAGTTTTTAGCTACAATTAAAGAATAAAAACCAGTGGATTAGTCTTGACTGGTTTTTTTTATATCAGGAATTCCCATTTCCGTCATTAATAGTAATCGTTGATTGTACTCGCTATATTTTTTTTAAACAAAACGGTAAATCTTGTCGTTTTTTAGAATTTAAATTACACAAAAAAAACAGTTTAATTCTTCTCTGTTAAGATTAACTATTTAAATTATACAAGGTAGATATTTGAGTATATATTTTGAATTTGATCCATTACCCTTGGTGAGTTTAAGTCATAAAAGAAGCATTATGTTTAAGTCTGAGGTGAGGCAAAATTTATTCTGTTTTTCTTCAGAGATCTTCGCATTTATAGGAAATCTAGTTTTATATGTAAGAAACCTAGTAGATTTGAATTTGGTTAGTGCATTTAATCGGTATTATACGCGTTTAATCGATTAGTTTCCGTAACTTTAGGTGTGGAAGTTTTATATGTGATAAAAGTGCCGTAATGATTGCTTAAAATTCATTTAAAACATTCAAAACACAGAGTTGTCAACCTAAATGGTCTTGTCATGAAAAATCTTTTAAAACTAATATTAGTCACTGTAGCACTAGGTTTTACAGCAAATAGTAAAGCACAAACTTTATCTACTGCAAATGCTTCAGCAGGAGCAACGATAATTGTTCCAATGACATTAACAGAACAAAATTCATTAAATTTTGGAAGCACTAACAAAAAATTAGGTGTTGCGGGATCAGTTGTTCTTTCCACAGCAGATGCATCTCGAGATTTTAACGGAGGAGTTTCTGGATCGTCGTTTGGTGATCCAGCTACAAACGCTGTTTTTAATATAACTGGAGCGAATGACAGTAGCTATGCAATAACATTACCTAGCTCAATCACTGTTATGGAGCCAGGTTCTATGACAATGACGATTAATGAGCTAAAAATCAGATTTAGTGGTGCTGCTCAAGACATTGCAATTAATGAAGGTAGTAATAGTGTTAGCAAGATGCTTAATGCTAGTGGAAATGATAGTTTCAGATTGGGAGGAAAGTTAAATATAGGGTCGGAACAGCTGGCAGGCTCCTATTCTGGAACCTATTCTGTTACTGTGGACTATAATTGACTGAATAGTAAAATAATCAAAAGTAAATGATGGCTGTCCTTTGGGATGGCCTTTTTGCTTTTAATCGTAATTAAAATTAATCCCTTTATAGTGGACTAGTATTTTACTCCTTTGCGTATTCTTAGTTTTATTATGATCATCATACTACAGTCTGGTTCGGTCAAACCACTTATTTTTTTTCTCTTTTTATTTGGTACTTTTAAATCAATAAATGTACTTCAATCGGAAAGTGATATTTGGTCCTAAGTATTACAATTAAGAAGGTTTCTACAGTTCAGGATTTAACGTAAAATTAACGATTTGATTATTATGATTTAACTGAATCCAATTTTGTCATATTTTGATTTTGGTTGAACTATCTTTTTCTATCTCCTTGTAGCGAAATTGAGATCAGAATTTTTACGAATAATGTTATAATTGAGTAGAAGTTGCACTTTAACGTTTTTTTAAGTTAGTTACAGACTTTTTTAGGAGTGAGGTGTTGTTACACCATATGTTTGCAGCAGATTTAAAAACCGATTTACCCAAATCTACTAAAACAAAAAACATGAAAAAAAACTTACTTACATTAGCAACTATTCTTACAATTGGATTTTTCACAAACAGCACTGTTGCACAATCTACAACTAAAAGTGAACTAACAAATGCAACTGCAAGTGCACACTTGGTTCAGCCAATGATATTAGAAGAAACGAACGGATTGGACTTTGGAACAATTCTTTTAACTGATAAATTAGCCGGTAAATTCCTGTTAACTCCGGATGCAAGTGATGATGGAGTCTTGACTGTAACTGAAGGAGGAAACTCAGCAGCATCAGTAGGAGGGCATAAAGCCAAAGTTGGACTTTATACGGTGAAAGGTTCTAAACATTCAGGATATGCTGTTACATTGCCGTCTACTATTACTGTTAATAGTACTGGAAGTGCTAATATTGATGAAATGACTATAGATAACTTAAAGTTATATTTTTCTAGTACTTCAAAGATTGATACCGCTGGAAAACTTGATAAAAAAGGAGACGATACATTTAAGCTTGGAGGAACATTGAATATTGGTGCAGATCAAGGTGATGGTCTTTATGCAGGAACTTTCACGATAAGTGTTGATTATAACTAGGATTTAATTTGATATAATGAAAAGGGAAAGGACAACTTATGGTCTTTTCCCTTTTTTTATGGGTATAAAGTTTTATTTTTGTTTCATACCTCAAATTAAAAAAAAGAGCACAATGAAAAAGTTACTACTATTCATGACTATAATTGTTTTCAGTTTAGGAGCAAAGGGTCAAGGCGATTTACTAGTTACACCCAAGCGGGTTGTATTTGAAGGTAATAAGCAGAAAGAAGTGCTTACTCTGGTAAACGTTGGTAATGAGACGACCACCTATTCGGTTTCTTTTGTTCAAAAAAGCATGAAAGAAGATGGAAGTTTTGTAGATATTATTGAAACTGAATCGGGGCAAAATTTTGCTGATTCTTATCTGCGTATTTTTCCAAGACAGATTACGTTAGCGCCCAATGAAGGGCAAACCATCGTGCTACAATACCGACGTAAATCGGATATGGCGTCAGGTGAATACCGTTCCCATTTGTATTTCAGATCTGAAAAAAACTATACGGCTCTTGGAGATAGTAGCGCAGCCAAAGGTGCTAAAAGTTTAAGTGTACAGCTTATTCCTATTTACGGAATGAGTATTCCTGTAATCATCCGTACAGGCGTAACGGATGTAAATAGCACCTTGAGTGATTTAAAACTGCAAGGACAGGATCAAACGGTACAAAACCTTAGTTTTACCATTAATCGATTAGGGAATATTTCATTATACGGTGACATTCTAGTACAGTTTATTCCTGAAAAAGGGAAACCGTATGATGTTGCTGCCATAAATGGAGTGGGAGTATACACCAGCATAAACAAGCGAAAAATAATTCTACGATTAGACACCGAAAGAGGAAAGCCGTTGGCCAAAGGAACATTAAAGGTGACTTACAGTAGTAGTGGAGATTCTAAGGCTTTCGTGTATGCTGCAAGTGACTTGGTAATTGAATAAGGAAACGGTAATATTATCTATTTAGTAAAGATTGAAAATAGCGATTGACATTGAAAATAGTAAACTCAAAAAGACCATTTCATACATTAAAGATATTTATAGCTGCACTTTTATTTGGTGCAAGTTATTCGTATGGACAACCTAGCTTGCCGACAAGATCAATAGAAGTAACTGCAACCCAGGCACTACAGTTTGGAACTTTTGCTCTTACTGGCGCTGCGGGTGGAAGTGTTGTGGTGGGATATGATGGTAGTAGGGCTGCTACTGGAAGTATTGCAATTTTGGGTATTTCACCTTATGCGCAACCTGCTATTTTTGAAGTAAAACTACTTCAAGGAAGGAATGTTCATCTTGATTTTTCCCCGACCACTACTTTACAGGGGAGTGATGGAGGTTCACTTATACTACACATTGGCCCTACTGAGAAGGGAACTAACGGTGCGTTTTTTTCCACCAATAATAATAGGGAGTTCACAACGCTTCTAAGGGTCGGAGGCACGCTTGACATACCAGGTAATGCAATTCCGGGTACGTATACTGGTACGTTTTTCATTACCTTTAATCAAGAATAAGGAATGTTGAAAGATAAATATTGTGTAGTTTACTCTAGATTTATGAGGCTAATAGTGATGTCTTCATTCTCATTTGTAGCTAAAATCTTGTTTTTACTTGTGTTTTTGAGTTCATTTACGCCTTATGAGAAAAAATCGGAGAGTAACTTTGTAATAGATAAATCAACTGATCCAGATCCAGTCTCTTATGATTTATTTCCAGTAAATGTAATTATTGATGGGGTAGGTAGTTTTGATTTGGACGTTTTATATACAGATAGTAACTTATTATATATTAATATAGAAGATTTGTTCAGAGCTCTAAAAATTCCTTGTACAACGGGATTGAAAGGAATAGATCTCGATGGATTTATTGGAAACGAACAACAATCTTATTCCATCGACTTTGCAAAAGGGTTAGTAAAAGTAGGAGAAAGAACATTTAGTGCCCCAAATAAACTATTAAAGGAATCAGGGAGCTTATATATGGAGTCTTCATATTTTGCAAAAGCTTTTGGAATTACACTGGATTTTAACTACAGATCGCTGACAATAAAATTAAAAGCGGATTTTGAGTTGCCTATAGTAAAACAAATTCGCCTAGAAAAAATTCGATCAAATATTTCAAAAGTAAAAGGAGAAATTGTCGCAGATACGCTTATTAGTCGTGACTATCATTTATTCAAGTTTGGTACCTTAGATTGGTCCGCTTCCTCGTTTCAAAATTGGAAAGGTGGCACAAATAATGCATTTGGCTTGAGTTTAGGAACAGAACTGCTATATGGAGAAGCCAATATCTCAGTGAATTATTTCGATCGATACAAATTTGACAATAGGCAGCTGCAGTACCAATGGAGGTGGATAGACAATGATAAGACTTTCATCAAGCAAGCCCAAGTGGGTAAAATAAGCGTTTCAACGATTTCCTTTATTAATGCTCCTTTAGTGGGAGCTAGCATTCGAAATTCACCTACTACGGTACGAAAAGCACAAGGAAGCTATGTCATCGATGAAATTACAGAAGCTAACTGGACAGTGGAGCTATACATCAATAATGTTTTAGTTGATTTTACAACGGCCGATGCATCCGGTTCATTTACATTTAAGGTTCCAATCGTTTATGGTTTCACCACCGTGAAATTAAGGTATTACGGTCCCACGGGCGAAGAACGTACAGAAGAACGGGAAATGAATGTACCTTATACAGTTGTTGCGCCAAATGAGTTTGAATATGGTTTATCCGCTGGTGTAGTGCAGGATGGTGATGGAAGTCTGTTCGGAAAATGGGATTTTAACTACGGTGTTAACCGCATATTAACTGTGGGTGGAGGTGTAGAATACCTTTCCTCTTTAGCCAATAATGGTCTAATTCCTTTTGCAAAAGCAACCGTGCAACCTTTTAGCAAGTTAATCCTTAATGGTGAGTATGCCCATGGCGTCAGAACTAAGGGATTGTTAAATTATTATATAACGAAGGATATTTTATTAGAGCTTGATTATGCCAAATATGCCGAAGGACAAAAAGTAACACTGTTTAATGCTTCTGAAGAAAGGGAAGCGAAGCTGTCAATGCCATTTCACTACAAAAAAGTAAACGGTTATTTTAGATTGGACTACTCCCAATTGGTTTATGATACGTTTAATTATAATTATTCCAATTTGATGTTTTCTGCCTCCTATAAACAATTTAATGCAAATGCATCAACGCAAATCAATTGGGTTAGTGAAAAAGATCCTTTCATTACAAACGACTTAGTATTGGGTTATAGATTTAGGAATAATTATGTTATACGATCATCAGCACGATATAATGCCACTGATTCTGCATTAATATCTTTCAGTACAGAGTTAGAAAAAAGGATTGCAAAAGGTTATTTTTCGGCTTCCTTGCAAAGAAACTTACAGTCAAATGATTTTTATCTAAATGTGGGCTGCAAATATGATTTTTCTTTTGCAAGAGCTACAGTTTCAGGATCGCAAAGTAAGCTTAATAGCGGTACTTCAATTAGTGCACGAGGCAGTCTGGCTTTTGGAGGTGGGAATGGCTACATTCATTCAAATAATAATTCTTCAGTGGGTAAAGGTGGTATTTTACTATATCCTTTTTTGGACTTAAATAATAACGGTATTCTTGATAAAGGAGAACATATGGTGAAATTAACTACGGCTAGAATAAGTGGGGGAAGAGCCATTTTTAATGAAAAAGACTCCATTGTGAGGATTCCTAATCTGAACTCATTTACCAGTTATTTAATTGAGTTTAATGACAATGATTTAGATAATATAGCATGGCGTTTTAAACATAAAACCTATAAAGTTTTAGTAGACCCTAACCAGTTCAAGCGAATTGACGTTCCCATTCTCTCTATGGGTGAAATAAGCGGTATGGCTTATATGGAAAAGGAAAACGAGCTCAAAGGGATAGGCCGGATATTGATAAAAATATATGAGAAAAACAGTGATAAAGTCGTAGCAGAAACACTTTCAGAATATGATGGATACATATATAAACTGGGGCTTAAACCCGGAGAGTATAGGGCCTGCGTTGATCTAGAACAGTTGAGTAATCTTAATTTTATTGCGGAACCATCCTGCAGATATTTCACGATAAAGGCATCTGAAGAAGGTGATATCGTGGATGGAATCGATTTTATATTGAAGAAAAATAAAGAATAGCCCTGAAAATAGTTAAGGGATATCTGGTAAAATCATCCGCTCGCCATTTACTTTAGTGGCATAAAATAAAACAGCCTGTAATCCACTAGGGTTTAAAGGCTGTTTTATTAGTTTTAGATAACTTTCATAAGTAAATCTTCATTACTCATGAAATAGAATTGTCAGGTTCTAAAAATAGTATCCAATATTCATATTGAAACGCACTTCCCAATTTGCATCTGTAGCTCCGTCTGCCAAGCCATTTGTCCATTGTGGACCTAGCCAAGGCTGATTTTTACCTGCTGCTGCATCAAAGTAAGTATAAACATTTCCTGCAGTAACTAAAACTCCAGTTACATTCATAATTGAGTCTGCAAAATCAGAATTTACTTTTTCTAAGTAACCATAATCATTATAGAATTGTAGTGAAGAGACTGGACCCCAATTTACAGGGAGCGTATATTGAACGCCTAAAGTGTAGGTTTGGCCTGCTGCCGCAGTAAGGTAAGGTGCACCATAAGCAGTCATTGCAACAACTTGTTTACTTTCTCCTGCTGGACCTTTAGTAGTTTTTTTGTATTTTGTCACTTGTGCTTTAACACCAAAACGTTTGTATTTCAATTGATAATGCAAAGCTGCAGCGTAATGGGATCCCATTTCCTCAGTGTCTAAATTGTAAAGTCCACCAAATTGTCCAGAACCTCCTATCGTATGACTAATACTATCATTTCCGATCACGTAATTAAGTTGACCATTGACTTGATTCACTTCCTTATTACGGAAGTCTAAAATTCCATCACCATCTATATCTATCGAAGCCACATCATAGGAATATCTAGCGTCTGAAACGTCAGAGTTACTACCAAATCTTTGCTCTTCGGCATTTTTGAAAAATGCTAAGGCATAGTTCCATTTTTTGTCCGTATGGGTAAACTTAATTCCCATGTCATGATCGTCTTCTAAACCGATGTAATAGTTCATACTAAAAAACCAGTTGTGAGAATTATAAGTTGTAATTCCAAAAGGAACTTGTGTTAGTCCAACTTGAATTTCATTCTTTGGATCAAAATCATAGGCTACCCAACCCTGTTTTAACATTCCTCCACCAAAACCTTCTGAATAAAGGCGATATTCAGCATTCAGTTTGATTCCTTTGTATTTGGCCTTAGCATTAACGCGGAATACATCATATCCAAAATCTCCTCCGCGTTTCTTTTGTCCATCTTTCCATGAAGATAAATTGTAATTGAATCGTAAAGCACCGCCTATTTCTAGTTCTGGTTTGTCTTGGGCATAAATAGCTCCAGTTGATAATAGCATTAAGCCAATTATCAAAGTAATTTTTGAAAACATAAAGTGTTTTTTGGGAATTAAAAAAAGTGAAAAATTGAAGGAATACGAGAAAAAAATGATTTTTTGAGATGAAACTTGCTTCCCAGGCTAGCAACAAAATAACGATAAAACGTCTTACAATTCACTTTTCATGAGTTGTCGTATAATCCTAATTTTCGTTCTGCAAAGGTACATAATTATTGCTAGTAACCTATTTTGCTTGAAATGGCTCTTTTTTTAAGTGTTTTTGTGATGGTTTATACGTGATTTCTTAAATGAGCTTTCGGTTACTTTTGCCTTCATTTTTTAGTAAGATAAATTGTGATTGAAGTTACATGCAGCCAGTTCTTGTTTTGATTTTTCTTGGGTATAAATTGCTCCCGTTAATAATTACGTTGAATCAAATATTGAAATAATTTATTAAAACTTACAGATTTACTTTATTTTCAAAAGTGTATTTTTGGAAGATAAAACGCCCTTCATTCTTAAAAGGAAAATAAAATAGCTAAAAAAAAACAGATGCTATCGTCAGGATTGGCATTTCTATTCGTCATATAACATATGAATTTGGACTGTAAACATTCTTTATCAACAGCGATCCTCCTTTTTGCGCAAAGCGATCAGGTGGAAAGTGCTGTGAAACCTATTGCCTATCAAAAAAAGCAGAATGATTTACTATGGCAAAAAATGAATCAGAAAGTGATACAAACGATTCATAAAACAAATTTGCCATACTTTATTTCAGATGAAAAGACACAAGTTGGGCAATCTTTTGGTGATAAATTAAGTCACGCAATACAATTAGTTTTTGACAAAGGATTTGAAAAAGTTATAGTTGTAGGAAACGATAGCCCCGGACTTACTGTGACGCATTTCAAAAATGCACAGTTAGGTCTTGAAAATAAAAAATGGGTTTTTGGTCCAGACCGGAAAGGGGGAACCTATTTAATAGGAGTTTCAAAATCAGTTTTTAATGCAGCTTTATTTGCAAAAATAAGTTGGTGTACGAATCAAGTTGCAGCGCAACTGAAAGCACTTTCTTTTAAGGAGTCAACCATATTGTCTCCTTTAGCTGATTTAAATACGATAGCTGATTTTAAAAACATACTCAAAGGATTTTCTTTCTACAGTACTTTTAAAAACTACATGCTTTCGATGTTGTCGTATCAACATCCCATAAACCGAGTTTTAAAGAAGCGCTATTGTTTTGAGATTGTTGGATTTAATTTTAATAAAGGATCTCCCATCATGGAGTAATTTGTCAACACTTTATTTTAAAATTATTATCCAAAATTATACTTGAATGAAACAATTTTTCCTGTTTTTATTACTGAGTGTCACCACATTTGCGGTCGCTCAAGAAGATCTGTCTGTCACCATCATAGATTTTAAGACGCAACAAGCTATTGCAAATGTCGAAGTTCTATTAATTAATAGTTCTCGTAATAGTAGTATGCAACAAATTTCAAATAGTCAAGGTAAAGTTACATTTAGAGGTATTCCTGCCTTAGATGGTTACCAAGTGATTTTTGAAGGAACGGCTGTATACGCAGCTCAAAAATCAGATTTAATAAGTGTACGGTCAAATCAAGCTGCCAATGTGACTTTGGTTTTAGCAGCAAAAGATTCAAATGAGTTGAATGAAGTTGTGATTACCCAAGGCGCCACTGCAAAAATTAATCGTCGGGATGCGGAGGTCTCTTTTGAGATGAAAGCAGCGGAAATCCAGGAAATTCCTGTAGAAGGACGCGATATAACAAGAGTTTTATTTCGGTTGCCTAATGTGTCACAAGCAACAGGTTTTTATGCCGAAGCACCTAATGTGAGTATCAATGGAGCCAGTTCAGGATATACTTCTTACCTGATTGATGGTTTAGACAATAACGAACGATTTTTAGGTGGACAAAAGTTTGCTATTCCGTCTGGATTTGTAAAAGATATTACAGTCTTAACCAATAATTTCTCCGCGGAATATGGCTTGACAGGAAGCGGAATAATCAATATTACGCCTCGTTCTGGATCTAATGAAACCACTGGTGAAGTTTTCTTTATTACAAGACCGGGCCCTTCAATTGATGGGAAATCTAGTTTTGCGCAAAGAGATTTATCTGGAAACCAAGTGAAAAATGGTTTCGCACGCTATCAAACAGGTGTCGGAATAGGTGGTGCTTTAGTAAAAGATAAAACCTTCTATTACTTTAACTTTGAACACACGACTGATGTTAAGGATAATTTATTAAATGTTCCTCAACTTGGCGTCACTGAAACGGTTAGAGGAACTAACACATTTGATTATTTTTCTACAAAAATTGACCAGATTTGGAATCCTAATTTCAACTCCTCATTACGAGCAAATGTGGGTATAGTAGATGTGGAACGACAAGGTGGCGGACTTGATGGTGGTTCTACATTTGCTTCAGCAGGAAATACACAACAGCGGAACAGTATTTTATTAGCTTTAAAAAACAGCTATAAATTCGGAAATTTTTCGGGAGAAACGAATGTACAATACAGTCGTTTTAGATGGAATTATGCAAAACCGTTCAATCCTAACAGTTCGCAAGTAACTATTTTAGGTGTCAATGATGAAACATTAGGAGTGATAGGAAATCCGGGTTACGTTTTTGATGCTATTGAAAATACAATTCAAATTCAACAAAAAGTAAAATATTATACAGAGAATCATACTTTTAAAGCTGGTGTGAATTTTATTAGAGGAGATCATCAATTATTTGGTGGAGGAAATCCAGTAGGTAATTACCGTGTAAAGCTGAATCAAAACCAGATCGATGTTATTAAAAATAGTGACGTAGGAGGAGCATTGAATGTAAAGGATATTCCACTTGATGCAACCGTTTTGAACTATAATGTAGAATTACGTCCGGCTTCTTTTGGAACAAATCAAGATATTTACTCGGCTTATGTAGAGGATTTATGGTCAGTTTCTAATAGATTAAATCTTGTTTTAGGATTGCGTTATGATTATGATAATTTGTCAAAAGGAGGAAGCGATAAAGGGGATTTTAACAATTTAGCACCTCGATTTAATTTCAATTATAAACTAGACAATTCAAGTAGTTTGCGTGGTGGATACGGAATTTCATACGATAAGGTAAACTATGCTTTGTACAGTGATGCTTTGCAGCAAAATACAACTTCGTCAAGTTATAAATTAGAATTACAAGAACTGAAAAGATTGGGGATTTTACCCGCCGATACGAATATTGATAGAATTACGTACAATGGTAATTTAGCCGCTTCGGTTTCTGGAGTAGATTTTTTGCTAGGACCGTCGGCAACTGATTTACAAGGGCAGCGAGAAAATATATTCTCTAATGAGCGCCGTATTTTGAATCCAAATGGGTATAAGAATTCGTATTCTCATGAGTTTGCTTTAGGATACCAATTGCAATTGTCGGATGAAAGATTATTCTTTGTGGATTTGGTTCACAATAGAGGTGAAAACTTATCACGATTACGCAACTTGAATGCAGCGGCCGAATATTCAATTGACCCTAATAATGTTGTAATTAGGACTCCCGCTGAAGCTGATGCGACCCGACCAATTCCGATTATTAATGGAAGTGCTACCATTAACGGACAAACAGTTACAGGAATTGCGAGAAGTGTTATCGTTAGTGAGAATGAAGGGAAGTCAAGATATTATGCGATGAGTTTCAATTACCAAAAAACAAAAGGAACTGATAACTATACGTATCGTTTGAATTATACCTTGTCTTCTAGTAAAAATGATACTGACGGAATTAACTTTAGAGCTTCGGATGGGAATAATTATGCGAATGAATGGGGGCCGTCAGTAAATGACAGAACACATAATATTAATGGAATTTACAGTTACTATCCATTTAAAGGAACTACAGTTACACTGGCTGGTTTATTACAAAGTGGCCAACCTATAAATCGTATTCCTCTTGGTTTTGGCACGACGGATTTGAATGGTGATGGCGCTAGTTTTTCTGACGCCTATCAAGGAAATAGTGACCGTTTTCCGGGAGAAAGTAGAAACAATGATCGTTTACCATGGAGTACCACTTTTGATTTAGGAGTGCAACACCAAATCACAATTGCAGGAAACAATAAAATTGAATTGCGTGCCGATATCTTTAATGTTTTCAATGCCGAAAACTTAAGTGGATACAGTAACAATGCTACTCAAAGTAACCAAATTCAAGGAGGATCTAGTGCTAGCGGCTTGTTTACACAACGAAACGCCTCTCCACCAAGACAGTTTCAATTTGGAGTACGTTATTTATTCTAAACAGAATTTGTGTCTTGATGTTTTTAATTTGCGTTAGGGATAGGAGTGACATCCTTTTGTGGAGTTTACGAAACAAAAGATAGAACGGATAGCCCGACCGCCTTTTTTTGGCGGGAACGCCCAAATAAAATAAAAGTAAAATATGTTTATACTAAATGCAAATGAGCCAGAAGAATTGGCTACTTATTTACAGCATCAACAGTGGTTCGCAGCTAACGAAACTATTGTTTCACTGTCTAAACCTGGCGAGGGGAATATGAATTGCGTATTGCGGATAGAGACGGAAAGTCGCTCTTTTATTGTCAAACAATCTCGTGGGTATGTCGAAAAATATCCACAGGTTTTAGCGCCCGAAGCTCGTGTTCTTACCGAAGGGGCTTTTTATAAAAAAATATCCAGTTCTGAAAAAGTGCAGCGTGCAATGCCTAAACTTTTAGGAATTGATGCGGTGAATAATTTGATTGCTTTAGAAGACTTAGGGAAAACAAATGATTATACTGTTTTGTATGATTTGCAACAAAAATTAGAAGTCGGAGAGTTGCAGCAATTAGTGAATTATTTGAATGGTTTGCACCAAAGTTTTCAGAAAACCGTTGTTGATGACGAACTGACAAATACTGAAATGAGGAGTTTGAACTATGAACATATTTTTGAATATCCATTTAGAGAAGAAAATGGTTTCAATTTAGATTCAGTTCAAGAGGGGCTTCAAAAATTGGCTTTGTCGTACAAAAAGAACTCGGATTTAAAACAAAAAATTGAACGGTTGGGCTCTTTGTATTTGTCAAAAGGAAAGTATTTATTACAAGGTGATTTTTATCCAGGGAGCTGGTTGAAAACGAATCAAGGTATTAAAGTTATAGATCCAGAATTTTGTTTTTATGGCTTGCGCGAATTCGATTTAGGCGTACTATTAGCCCATCTGTATTTAACACAGCAGGAGGAATCAGCTATCGATTTTGTAAAGGAAAATTACTATTCTTTTGCCGAATTAAACACTACAATTTTGAATGGTTTTATAGGTTGTGAAATCATGCGTAGATTGATAGGGCTGGCACAATTACCATTAAAAATGGATTTAAAAACCAAAGCAACCTTATTACAGTTTGCTGAAAATTTGATTTTAAAATAAAAGAAAGATTATGAAAATTAAAATATTCGCATTAGCATTGTTGCTTTCGGCATCATTGCAAGCGCAAACAAAAGTTTGGTTTGACACTGATATCATGATTGGAATGCCTGATAAAACTGCCCGGGAGGTAGATGATGGAATCACCTTGATTATGGCGTTGAAGCAACCTCAAATAGAGATAGTAGGAATTAGCTCGATCACTTATGTAGATTATAGCTATGATGTTATCAATAAAATTTTGGGATGGCACAATAAGGGTGCGGCAATTCCAGTGTATAAAGGGTCTCCAAAAGCAGATGATTTAGGTGTTGAAAATGATGGAACTAGAGCATTATATGAAGCTTTAAGGAAAGAGAAGCTGACTATTTTAGCCTTAGGACCCATGACTAATATTGCTACTTTGATCCAAAATCATCCTGATATTATTCCGCAAATAGAGAAAATTTCAATTTGCGCTGCAAGAACTCCAGGTTTACTTTTTAATCCAGGAAACGGAAAATTGAATGTGTTTGATTACAACTATGAGTTAGACAATAAGTCAATGGATGTGCTTCTTAACTCTTCTATACCACTTGTTTTTGCAGGCTATGAGCCCAGTTCTTATACGCACATTGGGAATATTGATTTGGCTAGTTTAGATACGAATGAAGAAGCTGATAAGTGGTTGTTTGATATTGTTCAACCTTGGATGGATAAGAACGAGAAGTATTTTGGAGTTAGAGGATTTATTCCTTTTGACTGTTCTACTTTAGGAGTGATTACGCATCCTGAATATTTTACCTACCACAAGGATATTCCCATTCAAGTAAATTATAAAAAGAATGATGCGCTTCAAGTGCAACCAAATGTTCCTTATAAAAATTTCTTAGAAGTTTCCTATAAGTATAAAACCAAAAAGAAAGTAGATTACGCCATAAGAGCCCTGCAAGGTTTTGAAGAAAAGATATTGGAGACTTTAAGTGTAAAAAACTAACAAAACTTTAGGGTTTGTTTGAAAACCAAATCTAGAAATCAATCGTATATTACCTTATAGTCAATTATATCTTAGAGTGTTTGTAGTAACCATTAGATATATTTGAAGGCAACAGTATTTATAAAAACAAAAATAACAACAGATGAAAATTAAATTAGCAAGTTTGGTAGTAGTGTTGTTTACAATTTTAAGTTGTAACGCACAGACAAAAAAAATGTCTTTAGAACCTAAAAAAGGGAAGGCCATAGCTGTTTTTGCCGAAGGTTGTTTCTGGTGCAGTGAGCATGTATTTGAAGCAGTTGTAGGAGTAGACGAGGCGGTATCTGGATATTCTGGAGGCAACGTAAAGAATCCTAGCTATGAAATGGTGGGTTCTAATAGAACTGGTCATGCAGAAGCTGTGGCGGTTTTCTATGATCCTAAAGTAGTTTCTTTCAAGGAACTAGTAGATGTGTTTTTTGCCTCGCAGGATCCTACAACGCCTAATCAGCAAGGTCCAGATAAGGGATCTTCCTATCGTTCTATTGCCTTTTACAAAAATGTAGTAGAGAAGAAAATTATTGAAGACAAAATTAAGGAACTTACTGCTAATAAAGTATTCGCCAATCCTATCGTTACGGAGGTAAAACCAGTTTCTGAGTTTTATGAAGCAGAATCCTACCACCAAGATTATGTAAAAAATAATCCCAATCAGCCTTATGTAAAAGGGGTTTCAATACCGCGATACAACAAGTTTAAAAAAACATATAAAGGAAAACTAAAACCTAAATCTTAAAGTCATGAAATTATATAAACAACTATTAGTGCTTCCCGCGATAGCATTTAGCTTTATTGCATGTATGCAAGCGAATAAAAGTGAAAAAGTAATAACAGAAGCAAAATCAACTATGCAGGAACAACCGGTTCTGTCATTGACAGATACCTCGTTGAAGAAAGTCATAAAAACAGATGCTGAATGGAAAAAGGTATTGACTGCTAATGAGTATTCTGTATTGCGCGAAAAAGGAACAGAGCGTCCTTTTCAAAATGAATTCAATGGCAACCATAAAAAAGGACATTATTTTTGTGCTGCCTGTAAGTTGCCTTTGTTCTCCTCTGAAGCAAAGTTTGAGTCCGGTACGGGATGGCCAAGTTTTTATGCTCCAATAAATAAAAACAGAGTAAAAGAGGTTGTTGACAAAAGTATGGGAATGGTACGCGGAGAAATTGTATGTGCACGTTGTGATGGTCATTTAGGACATCTTTTTGATGATGGACCTAGACCAACAGGTTTGCGTTATTGTATGAATTCAGCAGCGATGTTATTCCAAGAGTCTAAATAAATAGTGGTTAATTATTTTGTTCAAAGAAAGGGCGTTTGTTTCATTTGAAACAAACGCCCTTTTGAGTTTTATAATGTTAGGCTATTCGCTATAAGCAGCAACTAATTGCTCAGCCATCGCTATTATATCTTTGGCTTCAAAATCAGGTTTACTTGATAAGCTATAAAGCGATTGACCTTCACGAGCAATAAATCCAGTTGCTAGGCCCGCATGGGCAGCACCTGCCAAATCCCAACCATGTGCTGCAATCATAATCATTTCGTTTGGTTTTACAGCTAGTTTTTTAGCTGCCCATAAATAAGTTTCGGCTTCAGGTTTGTATTTTTTGATACTATCAATACTTAATGCATGTTCAAAATAATCGGTGAGATTAGAGTTCTTTAATTGTTCCTTTAATGCGCTATCAGGTGAGTTGGTCAGAGTAATCAATCGGAAACCATTTTCTTTTAAAAGCTTGAGTCCTTTGATTACATCGGGATAGGTTTGCAGAGATTTAATTACTGATAAAGCTTCTTTGATTTCTTCTGCAGTAACTTTTTTGTGCATTGATACTGCTGCCATTTTTAGCGTTGCTGCAGCTATAGTGGTGAAATTATGGTATTCATTAATACTATTAGATACTGTAGAGTAATGCAGCAACATGCCAAACCATATTCGGAATCCCTGCTCTTCATTCAGCATCGCATTAACCGATTTTTTTAGAGGAGTCATGTCGAGTAAAGTTTCGTTTACATCAAAGACAATTACAGGTTTGCTTTTTTGTATAGTCATTTTATTTGAATTTAAATTAGTTGTACCATCTTTTAATGGTTTCAAGAGCAGGTTTTTCCTGCGGTGTGTAATCAATACTATTTTTTGGCTGCTTATGGTAATCATCAGCATACCATTTCCATGCAAAGCCACCTACAAACCACTCTTTTTGGGTCATGGATTGAAATAAGGACTCGTAGGCATTGGCTTGAGCCAAATTATTGATTTCATTTTTAGTTTCTACCCAAGGTTCTTCAGTCGCATGATTGGAATTGCGGTATCCAAACTCGGTAAAGAGAATCTTTTTGTTGAACTTTTTTTGAACTAGATCCATTTTCTGGATGTGTTTTATCCATCCCTCATTCAGCTCTTCAACAGAAGGATTTTCTGCATTAGATAGTGGGAAATAACCATCAATACCAATGTAATCTAATTGGTTCCAAAAAGGAACTTTATCAAAATCATCCCAGTTAGCGGCATAGGTCAATTTACCGGTATAGATTTTTTTAATTTTCTGGATTAATTGATTCCAATATTCAGGCCTTTTTGCAACTGAATTTCCTAATTCTGTTCCAAAACAAAAGAGTTCAATTTTTTCTTTTTGGGCTAATTGTGCGAAATCAAGAATGTATTTTTCATAATCGGCTTCCCAATGTTGCCACTCTTTTTCGGTAGCAAAATCTAAATGCCCGGTATAAAAATTATGGTTTATCCAAAGGTGTGGTTTTAACATCACAGTCATTTTATAATCATGTGCCATTTTATTGCTCGCAATTATACCTTCTGTTTTTTCGCCCCACCATTGACGATCATTGTTATAATTTACGGAGGCATTGTCAATATTTGCAAACGCATAAGGAATCAAAGAGATTGCGTTGACATGATTCTCTTTTAAATTCTCTAGCGTACTATTTTTTAATTCTTTTATGGGCGCTACAAGATTCATCCCCTTGTATTCCATTGCTACAATTTTTACTGTTGGTTTTAAACGTTTTTCAGCAAATTTATCTTTGTCTTTATTGTTATAAAAGGCATATCCACTAATAATTAGGATAAAAAGGAGTAAAAGGACAAGGAATTGTTTTTTCATAATGCTAAAGTTAACTTATAAAAACTGCTAACTGAATTTCTAATATGAAAGTATTACGTCGCAGTTAATTATTTATTTTAGTGCGGTGGTATTTTAATATTCGCGCATTAAAAAATGCTAATTATGCTTTCTTTAATTTCTCAATAATAGTCAGCTTTTTTGCTTCGGCCATTTTCATACTTCCATTGGATTTGTTTGGAGCAAACCATTGGCCAATTAGTTTGTCCATCAATTTCGACTGATTTTCATATGCATTACAGGTTTCGCACATGGCTTTATGGGCCTGTAATTGTATTTTTTCTTTTAGCGTCAAAGAAGTAAACATTTGTTTATCTATCAGCTCTGTTGATTTTTTGCAAGTCCTCAACATTATTCTCAGTGCTATATGCATTTTCTCTAAAGTTAAAGTGTTATTAAACCCATTTAATTTCAAGACATTTCCTCAAAAGTAGTTTTGATCTATGTACTATCTGCCAATAATTAGACGAGCTGATTTCTAATTCCTGACAAATGTCGGTGGTGTCTTTATCTGATAAATACTTGGATGTAACAGCTAATTTCCATTTCTGGGGTAAGTCTTCCATACATTCCTGCATTACTTCATTAAATTCGGGATTGTCCAGCAACTCTTCTTCCTGGTCCCAAATTGCTTTTACATCATTACTTTTCCAGCATCCATAGGTGTTAAACATGCCTTCTGATAACTCAAAACCACTGTTTTCAGTCAAACTAAAGGTTTGTTTAGTCGTTTTGGCACTCTTGCGGTAATAGTCAATTACTTTGTTATTTAGAATAGAAAATAGCCAGGTTTTGGGTTGGCTTTTCCCTTGAAAAGTATCTATTTTATGAAATGCCGATAAAAAAGTTTCTTGGACTAAATCTTCGGCAGTCTCTTTTGAAGATGTTTTGTAGAATGCCCAACAATAAAGTTCATCGCTAAATTGATTGACCCAATTTTCTAATAGCGTTTTTGGGTTTTCGTTTGTAACATCCATATATATCTGTAGGCTTCATTATTTTAATTATGCCAAATGTACTATTTTTTTGTTGCGCAGAAAGTTAGTGTTTTCATAAATTATATAGGCAACAACCACGAGATATTCGATTCCAATTAACCAAAAATTCTCCTGAAAATCTAGATTGGAATAGGCACTATAGCTTAATATTACCGTTAAACTCCATACAATAGGGTAGTTGTATTTTGTAAAAACACCAATCAATATAAGATTGATAACATACCAAGGGTGTACTGTTGTAGTAGTAAAAAAATAAACGGTTAAAACCAATAACATAGTTTCAAACAATTGTTCTGTTGTCCCGTTTTTTCCTTTGAAGGCTTTATAAATAATAAATAGAATCATCAAAACGGGAATTATTTTACCTGTAGTATGGATAATATTGTAGCCTTTGACCCAAAAGCCAACTTCACGAATAAGATAATAAATACTAGCATTAAATTCAAAATTGGTAAACCATAGACCTATAGTTTCACTGTAGTTCTGAATAAGTTCAGCAGAAAGAAAAGGCAAAAAGAGCATGATATTAACTGTAATAACTATGCTATAAAAAAAGAATGCTTTTTTGTATCCTAATTTTTGCAAAAATAAAGGCAATAGTAATAAGGGAAGTAATTTTGTTGAAATAGACAAGGCTAATATTACAGCGGCAGCTTTCCATTTTTTTTGATGTAACAAATACATACTCCAAACAAAAAAGAACAGCATTACTCCTTCAAAATGAAGATTTGAAGTCAGTTCAATAATAACTAATGGGTTTAATAAATACCAGAAAATACGGTGTTTTTCGATTCCTAATTTCTCTAATAGTTTACTTCCGAAATATAGGGTACCCAGATCAGCTGCGATGATAATAAGTCGCATTGTAACTACTGCTCCAATCACAGAATTTGCACTAAATAAGGCAGCAAGTGCAAATAAAAACTGATTTATTGGCGGGTAATTAGAAAAATGACTTGCACTTAAACTGCCCATTCCGTCGAAGAGCTCTTTGGCATTAGCCAAATTAAAATTAGCCTGATCTATTAAATCATTTGGCAAGGATAAGTAGGGATTTATTCCTTGAAGAAGCAAACGCCCATCCCAAATAAAACGATAATAATCTTGTGATAAATTAGGCGAAACGGCGATGAATACGAATCGAAAGAGTAGGGCAGCACCTATCAAAAAAGGGATGTTGTCTTTTTGTAATTTGATAATTTGGAAAAAAAAAACAAATAAAAAGCCATAACCAATTAGTAGATTAATAAATGCTGAGCGTTCTAATACATAACCTACGTAGCCATAAATAAGGATACTTAGTAGGAGATATAAATAAGACTTTACAGTATTTGAACTTAAAGAAATCATTAGTGATTATCTGTTATTGATTTTATGAAAACAAAGCTAAAGCCTGTTAAAAGCATAAAGTGAAGTGCAATTATACTGTAATCGTTTAATAAGACAGCACTGTAGATTCCAAAAAGAAAATAAAAGATTAAACCACCTTCGATAATTATGTTTTTAGATATTTTTTTAGAGAGGTAGCTATTTTGTTTCCACTTGTCTTTTAGTCCTTCAATATTCAATTTTGGAGTTCTAATAAACTCACTTTTTTTACCTATTAAACCTTCTAATACAGCTATTGTATTGTGAAAAGAAAAGCCCATCACAATGGTGTAAAAAGTAAAAAACATACTGGTGTATTTCAAGAAGTTTTTATATCCACCGCCATGAAGACTTTTAAAAGTAACCCAATAGCTAATAAAAAACAATAAGGAACTAATGACAAAAAAGATTAAAATATCAAATATGGCATCAAATTGTAGGTATTTGTTTTTTATATATAAAACAGGTACACTCAATATTGCCATGACAAAAACGGCAAGGAACATGGTGCTGTTTAATAAATGTAGAATACCATGAACCTTTGTTTTGAATCCGGTTGTTTTTGATAATACTAATCGAATTGCATTTTTACTGAAATTTTCTGCACCTCCTTTATTCCATCTAAATTGCTGCGAACGGGCTGCACTGATAATAGCAGGTAATTCGGCAGGTGTTTCTACTTGTTCTAAGTATTTAAACTTCCAGTTTTTTAATTGTGCGCGATAGCTCAAATCAAGATCTTCAGTTAGTGTGTCACTTTCCCAGTTTCCAGCGTCAAGAATGCATTCTTTTCTCCATACACCAGCTGTACCGTTAAAATTGATAAAGTGTGATTTAGAATTCCGGCCTACTTGTTCTAATGTAAAATGAGCATCTAAAGCAAAAGCTTGAATTTTTGTGAGTAGTGAATAATTGCGATTTAGATGTCCCCAACGTGTTTGTACAACGCCAATTTGTGGATCTTTAAAATACGGAACGGTTCTATAAAGCCAGTCTTTTTGAGGGACAAAGTCGGCATCAAAAATCGCAATAAATTCTCCCTTAGCATAAACTAAACCTTCTTTTAGCGCGCCAGCTTTAAAACCGGATCTGTTTGTTCTTTTTATTTGTTTGATATCGATTCCGGTAGCAGCAATTTGTTGAATCAAAGTTGCTGTGTCAATTACACTTTCATCAGTGCTGTCATCTAAAACTTGAATTTCTAATTTTTCTTTTGGGTAGTCGAGTTGTGCAATAGTTGTTAATAATCGCTCTATCACATATTTCTCATTAAAAATAGGCAATTGTATGGTGACATAAGGGATTTCCTCAGCATTTGAAAAGTCAAATTGTGGAGATTCATCTTTTGTTTTTTTGCTTTTAAGGTAGTTAAGCAGCAAATTAAATTGTGCCAAACTATAAAAGAAAACGAGTAAAATGGAAATTGCGTAAAGGATTACGATGATGTAAGAAAGCTGTAGCATGTTATTGTTTAACCTTTTTAGGATGTTATTTAAAAGTATATTTAAAAATCCAGCCAATTATTTTTATTCCAGCCATTACTGATCCTTTAACTGTTCCAGACACTTTAGAAACGCCAATTCGATTTTTGTATCGAACGGGAATCTCAACATAAGATATTTTTTGTTTTAAGGCTTTTAGTTGCATTTCAACAGTCCATCCATATGTTTTATCTTCCATGTTTAAAGCCAATAACTTTTCGTACTTAATGGCTCTAAAGGGACCTAAATCGGTAAATTTTGCATTAAAAAACAATTTCATTAGGAAAGTGGCCAGCCAGTTTCCAAAAATTTGCTGTGGAGTCATAGACCCTTTCTCTCTGAGACTGGGAACTCTGGAACCAATTACAAAATCAATATTGTCCTTTAAGATAGGGGCTATAAGCTTGATTAGCTCTTCAGGATAATCAGAATAGTCACCGTCCAGAAAAACCACTATTTCTGGTTTTATTTCTTGGTTCGAAATGTATTCCATTCCTTTTAAGCAGGCATATCCATAACCTTTTCTGTTTTCAGAAAGTACAGTGGCGCCAGCATTTTTCGCTGCCAGCTCGGTATTATCGGTCGAGTTATTACTAATTACAATTATTTCATCAACAATTGAAGGGATTTCCTGAATTACATTGGCAATAGCTTTTTCTTCATTATAAGCCGGAATAATTACTTTTATTTTACTCATAAAAAGTTCAATTTATTGTCTTTTTTGAATTCCTTTAATGAATTCCATTCATTGCTTTTTGTACCCATAAAATATTTTTCGACTCGAATAATTTGATTGTTTTTATAAAAAACAGAAAAGCCATTTAATTGGTCGTTTTCAAACTCACATTTTTTGCTTATTGCCTCTTTTGAATTATAGAAAATCCACCATTTGCATTTTTTGTTATTTATAAAATGACCTTCTTCTTTTTTATTTCCGTTTTCGAAATAGTAAAGCCAGTAATCTACTTTCTGAGTTTGGTTTAACCATCCTTCCGATTTTAATTTGCCGTTATCATAATGCTCTTTTAAATAAGTTTTTTGACCAGATACTTGGAAAAAAGTGAATAAAAGCAATATATAAAATCCTTTTTTCATTCTATTTGTTGTTGAGCAAATCCATTAAATTTACATCATTTCCTAATAGGATTTCATTCGAATTTATTCTTCCTTCTTCAGAACCATTTTCTAGCTTTAAAACTCCTCTAGGACATACCGCTGCACAAATACCACATCCTACACAGGAAGAGCGAACAATATTTTCGCCTTTTTGAGCATAGCTTCTTACGTCTATTCCCATTTCGCAATGTGTTGTACAATTTCCGCAAGATATGCATTGTCCACCATTAGTTGTAATTCTAAATTTTGAAAATAACCGTTGTTGCAATCCTAAAATGGCAGCCATTGGGCATCCAAAACGACACCAAACACGATTACCTAAAAGAGGATAAAAACCAACTCCAATAACACCACTAAATGCAGCACCAATAGCAAAACCATACCATTTTCTTAAGGCGTAGCTATCTATAAAAAGAATATTTTGATTGCCCGAAAAGAAATTAATTGCTATTGAAATAATAATTATGGCAACTAATGACAGCATTGTGTATTTAGCATCGGCATCTAAATCGCTGCGTTTGAAATAGAATAAAGCTCCAGTAAAAACAACTAAAAAGCCCACAATACCGTATATAAATTGGTTTCTTGTTATAAAACTTAACTCTGGATTATTAGACAAGAAAGTAAAGATAACCGCAATAGTAGTCACAAACGAGAAGACTAAAACCGAATGGATCATCCAACGCTCAACTTTCCATACTGTTTCGGTAGAATTTGATAAGTGTCTAAAAGGATCTCCAGCTGTTTCTGCTAAGCCTCCGCAACCACAAACCCAAGAGCAATACCATCTTTTTCCATAGAAATAGGTCAGAATAGGCGAAATAATAAATATCATAGCAACACCAAAAATCAGCATAAACATGCCAAGGTTACCACCTTGTACCATATTGGTCAAGTGCCAATCTTCAAAGAAATAATAGTTTAAGGGCCACATATTCTTTAAATCCTTGGCAAAATAGGGAAGGTCAGGATTTAATTTAGATAGGATTTCAGGGATTAAAAAAGCAAAACCCAATTGGAAAAACATTACAGAAATAGTGCGGACTAATTGGTATTTATTGTTTCTGTATTTTAAAATGAATTTGTAACCTAAACCTAAAATAGCTAGGGTATAAAAAGTTCCGTATACGAACCACTGACTGGCTGCATGTCCATTTAAAAAATAACTGAAAGGATCAAAGAAACCCACAATTCCAGAATTTGCGACTCCATCTTCTCCTAAACCTAAATAGCTAGGATACCAATAGAGCACAACATAGAAGGAAGTTAGTAAAATACCAAGCATATAAGCAAAAATACCGCGGTTAGTAAGTGATTTATGAAAAATCCCGTTATTATTAATACCTTCCGGTTTATGCAGATAGCTGCTTCTTGCATAGATTATAATTCCAATTAAAATGGAGGAAATGGAAACAGTAAACCATATTGTTTTATTTGGAAAATTGACATTAAATAAAGCCAATATCATAATGAAAAGCCCAATAAAACCGAGTGTTAATCCTAGTTTTTGAACGGTGCTTAGCTCATTGTCCTGATGCGATGCAATGGATATGTTTTTTGGTGATTTGCTCATTTTATTCTGTTTTTAATCCAATGAATTCGGTCGTAAACTGTTGTTGTATCTCTTTGTTATAGTTGGTGAAAAATTCAGGATCAAAGTTGGCTTCCGCCAAATGATGCATAACATAATCGACCGTTTTTTCATCAGTAAGCACCTTGTCAAAGAACTCATGACGCAAGCGTATTCCAAAAGTATTAATCCCTAGAAACGTGCGACTTTCTTTGTCAAATGAAATTCGTATTGCTTTTTTACCGTCTTTATGTTCCCAATAAAATTGCTCCTCATGTTCCATTGGTTTTGCAAATACCCAGCCGTAGGTCTGGTATTCGATATCCAGAAACTTAGCGGAGTTGAACCAGTGTCCCGGTTTGTATTGTGTAGGATTGCCTGTTAATGTTTGAGCGAGTGCTTCTCCCATCATTCTGCCCGTGTACCAGACGGCTTCTATTGGACGACGCAAATCGATACCTTCGTGCTGTTCGGCACAATCGCCAATGGCAAAGATATCCTTGATATTAGTTTCTAAAAAACGATTCACTTTCACGCCGCGACCTAAATCAATTCCAGAATCTTTCAAAAAAGCAACATTAGGCGAAACACCAGCAGTTAGGCCTACAATTTCACAGTCAATTGTTTCACCTTTGTCAGTAACGACAGCTCTAGCGTGTCCATTTTTATCAGAAAGAATTTCAACTAGATTTGTTCCTAAACGCAAATCGATATGGTGCTCCAGAATATGGCGATTGATCATTTGGCTTTCGCCCAAAGGCAGAACACCGCTCCAGAAACTTTTTTCCCGAACCAAAAAAGTAACGGGGATATTACGGGATCGTAGCATTTCTGCCAATTCGATACCTATTAAACCTCCACCTACAATTACAGCGCGCTTTGTTGTGGGAGCCCATTTTTCTAATGCTTCTAAATCCTGTTTGTCATACAAACCTGTTACTCCGTTCAGATCCTGACCAGGCCAGCCAAATTTGTTGGGGATAGATCCTGTAGCAATTACTAATTTATCAAACGAAATTTTAGAGTTATCCTCCAATACAAGAGATTTTTCCTTTGGCAACACTTCCGTTACCCGCTTATGGACCAGATTGATGCTGTTCTTTTTCCAAAAATCATTTTCATAAGGTTGCATATGTTCGAATTTCATATGGCCCATAAAAACATACATCAGAGCCGTTCGGGAAAAGAAAAATTCTGTTTCCGAAGAGATGATCGTAATTTTTGAATCGGATTGTTTTCGGATGTGGCGTGCGAGTGTCACTCCCGAAATTCCGTTACCGATGATGACAATATGTTCCATAGAAAAAGGCATTCGTTAAATAATTATAGGAAACAGGGATGTTTATTCATTCATAAAGTTATGATATTAGAATGAAAAGAGACTGTTTTTATTTTGTTTTAAAGCTTTTGTCTTTTTTGAACGTATCTTCAGTAACAGTAACAAACTTAATGTTCGTTAAGCTGGCGTTTCCAATGTTATTCGTAAGTCCTTCACCTTCTTTCCATTCCCAGAAAACCCATTTTGTAGCAATAGGAATTCCATCAATTTCTTTATATTCTAAATATTGAATCGCATGTGGGTTTTTCTCTGCTTCCTCTTTGGTTCCATTTGCAGTAACGATATAAGCCGCTTTTTCGATTAAATTAGTCTTTTTATCAGCATAGACCACGTACCAGTCATCTGGAGCTTCTCCTGTACCTGATTTAAAAGTTAGTTTTTCAGTTAGGTACTCTTCGTGATTGGCTTCTTTGTTGTCATATGTATTCCATATCGTTCCGGGATCACTTAGTTTATAAGGAAAAAGGAAAAAATAACCCCAAGTAAAAGCATCAAATCGTACTGTTTCTTCGCTTGGGATAGTAGGGGAATAGAAAACTTTATCTTTATCAAAAATTATTTTAGCACCATTTTTATACTCAATCACTCCTTCTGTTGAGTTGGTAAGAATAGTAAATTTAGCATCTATTCTTTCTTTGCCTCCAAATTCTAACTTCAAATCATATTGAATAGCTTGCTTAGTTGCAAACTTTTCTTTTTGATGAGTTTTTTCTATTTTTTGTGTAAAGTTTTCTTTTTCTTCATTTGATTTACATCCTACAAATAGAAGTGTGGATAACAGGACAGTGGCAACAATTTTCTTCATTTGGGTCTAATTTTAATATTTAATAATTGATTGTTCTTTATTTTCGGTACAGTGGATAAATTCTTTTAGCCTTCTATTTTATTGTTTTCTTATAATATTCCAACATGCTTTCTGATGAATGTCCTAGTCTTCGCTTTAAGTGAATAACAGCAAAATGGTATTGCAATCGCCAAACACCATTTTCGCGATACCTTCTGGCCGAAGTAATCAAATTTTCAGGAATCACGATAAACTGTTTTTTATTGTACAATCTTGAAATGATCTCGTTGTCTTCATAAATAATAAAGTCTTCGTTAAAGCCATTTATTTCATTAAAAAGGGCTTTAGTGACAAATAGAGACTGATCACCACCACGACAGGAAATATGATTTATTCTGGTAAACCATTGCGAGATTGCTAAAACAGGATGTTGGTAATCAAATTTCATTCGGAAACAACCCGCTTTATTGCCTTTTTGAACCTGATCCATAATTAAACGGTCAAAGTCCTTAGGCGGAAAGCTGTCACAATGTAAAAAATAGAGCACTTCGGCAGTGGCAATTTTGGCGCCTGCATTTAACTGTTGTGCTCTTCCTTTTTTGGTATGAAGCAGTGCTACCTTTTGATGGTTTTGTATCACTTTTTGAGAACCATCATTACTGCCGCCATCAACTACAATAATTTCAAATTCAACTGTTTGTGAAATTGAATTTTCTAAATGGAACAAAAGTCGATTTATAGTATTGACTTCATTGAATACAGGAATTATGATGGATATTTTATTCATTTAAACTCCAGTTGTAATCTTTGAATTTTACTTTTGCATTTTTATTAATTTTTAGGCTACTATACTGATTTAAAAAATCAATCAAAGTTCCTTTTGTTTTAAAATCACCTGAAAACCAATTGAATATTTCCGAGACTTCAATTTTATCAGCAGTGATTGTGTTTTTTGCTTTGTCGTTTACAAATGATTTTGCGCTATTTTCTAACTGTTTTTCAATCTTAGCCTCGGTATAAGCTTCATTCAATAAGTTTGGACAAGAGAAGGACGCGCAATTGATGGCGAAATGGATTCGAGGTTCCCCCATTTTTCGCAGAATTTCATGTTCTATTTGTTCTAAACTGTATTTATTGGTACCTAAAGTAAAAAACTTTTTTCCCCAAGGGTCTTTGATGTCTTTGATGCTTTTAACGGGATAATTATCAAGGATTAATTTAACGGTATATGCATTATAAGCATTAATCCAATAGGCAAGTACTGCCTTTTTTGATGATGATTTTGAGGGAACATTTGCTGCCAGTAGATCTAAATACGACTGCAATTGCTTACTGTCTTTTTGAAATCCTTTGTAATCTACAATCCCATTTTTAGAGACATTTTTCTGTAGCAAGACATTCCACTTAGAGTGATCCATACTTTGTGCTGTTTCCATATTAGTTGTTTGATAGGCTAAATCAGGAATTTCAGTAGTGCTTGTGCTCTTCCCACAGGAAAGAAGAGGTAATAGGAGTAGGCTTATAAAAAAAGTTCTCATCAGTAGTATTATTTAGTTATATCAATAATAGACAGTAATAAGGTTTATTCCTGACAAATAACGGGGTGTTATTTTTTTAACGGATAAAACTCTTGTGCTATAAAATCTTTGGGAAACTGATTTTCACCATTAAAACCCAGTTCAATATCTCTTCCGTCACTTGGTATGTAATTGGTTTTGAATAGATAGTCCCATATGCTTAACGAAATTCCAAAATTGACTCCATATTTGTTAGGAAGTTCTTTACTGTGATGCCAGATATGCATTTTGGGATTGTTAAAAATATATTTCAAGAAACCATAGTCCCAACCTAAATTAGCATGGTTCAAATGCCCAATCGCAATCGAAATAAAGTGTACAATAAATACATCTTGCAGGTTTACTCCGCCAATCAAAATGATAGGGATATAAAGTATCGATTTATACACTATGGGTTCCATCCAGTTGTATCTAAAATGTGCTGCAAAGCCCATTTCTTTGACGCTGTGGTGAGTCTTATGAATTTTCCAGAAAAAGGGAACCATATGTAGCAATCGATGAATGTTCCATTGCAAAAAATCGCTGATCAGAAAAAATAACAATAAAGCGATGGGTTTGGGTAATTCAGAGATAGAGAAAAGCTGAATCGAAGTGAGTTGGAGCCCAAAAAGGGACAAGAAATCATTGATCAGTTGTTCTGATATATTCGATACAGCGATGAGAAGGATGAGATTCAACAGGAAAAAATTGAAAATCAAGTAAAATAAATCCAACCAAAAATCCTTTCGAAAAATAGCTTGGTTTTTTCGCCAAGGAAATAATATTTCCAGCAACCAAACGACAAGTGAAATCGCGACTAAACCGTAGAAATAATTATCCCAATTCCAGTATAGTATTTCATTTATTAGATAATTGAAATAACCGCTATATGAATTGATAAAGATGTCGATGTATTTTTCCATTTCTTATTTTATGTTGTTTTGAAGATAGTTATAATTACTGTTCATTAAATCTTCAAAAGTGTCAATGTCATTTAAGGTCGGTAATAAATGTATTTTCTGAGTTTCTAAATCTTTCACTGTATCGGTGAAAACCGTAGAAGTTCCCCAATCCTTATTCTTAAAAACTGAAGGTATTATTTTTTTTAAGCCTAACAAATAATAGCCACCATCTTCTGCGGGACCTAGCACCACATCGCTTTTTTCTAATTCGGTAAAAGCAGTTTCAATGATTTCTGTTTTTAAATCGAATAAATCACTGCCAATAATAATGCAGTTTTTATAGCCTTGACTAAAAAGAAGCTCAAATGCATCCTGCATCTTATGTCCTAAATCGCCTTTGGATTGGATTCTTTTTTGATAAAACTCTTCTTTCCAAATGTCATGATCAACTACTGCAGTGTCATAAAATACAAATTTATCACAGTCTACACTTTGCGATTGTTCCATCGTATGCTGCAGTAGGTCTTTGTATACCTGCAATGCATCAGCTTCACCGATAGTTTTTGCCAATCGTGTTTTTACTTTTCCTAATTCAGGATTTCGGGTAAAAATAAGTAAAGCATTATTTTTCATACACTTTGACTCCCTTAGTTAGATAAACACTCCATTCTTTATTGAAAGCATGAACGCTGTCGGTTTGCTTATTTTGGTTGTTAACGACTTTACCTCCGTTATTTTTATATTCAAAAATACCACCGTATAAATTATAAACATTTTTGTAGCCCGATTTTAATAGTTTCTCTCCAATTTTTTCACTGCGAACACCAATAGAACAATAAACAACGATTGTTGCATTTTTATCTTTTACGTTAGAAGTGATATTTTGGATTTTAAAATCGTCAAAACCAACTGGAATTGCGCTCTTAATATGGCTTACGTTGAACTCTTTTGGTTCGCGTGCATCAAGAAAAATAAGGTTATTTTTATTTTTTAACTCCTCGACTTTGATATAAGGAACGCTCTGTTTGTTCAGCTTTTTCAGCGCTTGTGGAATACTGCTTTGCGCAGAAACCATCATAGAAAAAAAACAAATAATAGTAATTAAGTAGAAGCGCATATGATTTTTTTTATAAAGGTATTTAAATAGTTAGACGTAATAAAACTTATTTACTGACAAAACATTTAGATTTTGATAAGTATGTAGTTACGAATAGAAATAACGGCTATTTTTAATGAATATTTACGTTACTAATAAACAAAAGCAAGCTCTATAAATACTTGTTTATGATAGGACTAATCTTTACTTATTGACAAGATCTTTTTAACTAATAGTTGATGTCAACCCATTTTATGCCTCGGCAGATTAATTTCATGTTGCTGTGGATAGGGCGCTCGATGTGTCATGCTCACATCTTCTTTAATTTGTTCATGAACTTTATATTGCCTATCGTTTGTGTTAGAATAACGAGGATCGGGCACAAACGGCATTTTGGCCATTTTGCTTACGGTAACTGTTGGGAAATGATAATCGACTTCAACTGTTCCAAGAAGCAGATAACATCCTCCGCCCTGAAAGGGATATTTTTTGAGGCTGTCCGTGAAATGTGCGGTGTCGAAATATTCTCCTTCATTATCGACCCAGGTTCCAAAATACATAGTTCCAATTTTAGTAGGCACGTGCTTTCTTGAAATAAGATAAGCCAGCATTTTTACGGTCTTTTTATGATGGCTTAATAAGTCTTTTGCCATTAGCTGTCCGCGGTATTTTGTCTGTAACAGATCGAATGGGGTGCAGGAAACCGGAAAACTCAAAAGCTCGATTTCGTCAAAAGCATCTTCAAAAGCGGAGCGTTCGAGTACGGGCAGGGTGTATTCTTTTATCGGTTCCTGAAGGAGCATCAGGGTTTTGTTCTCGGGTTTGAAGTTGACCAGAATCAGTCTGGCAATGACCAGCAATTGATTTTTTGTTTTGCCCGTAAAGCGGAATGCCCCAATAAAAATCAGAATTTGTATGCCTTCAATCCCTATTGGAATGCGGTTGATAAAATCCTCCAGTGATTTGAATTCGCCATTTGCCTCCCTATCCTTAACTATAAAATGTGCTATTTTGGTTTCTAAACCTTCGAGCTGCATGAAACCCAAATAAACGTCAATGCCGTATAATGCAGTTTCGTATTCACTTTTATTCACACAGGGGTTGTGTATGGTCGCCCCAGACATCTTGGCTTCGTGCACATAGACTTCGGTACGGTAAAATCCGCCATGATTATTGATGACTGCGACCATAAATTCAATAGGGTAGTACACTTTGAGATAGAGGCTTTGGTAACTTTCGACTGCATAAGAAGCGGAATGTGCTTTACAAAATGAATACCCCGCAAAGGATTCTATCTGTCGGTATATTTCTTCGCTCAACTTTACGGAATGCCCTTTTTGCGCACAGCAGGCGAAGTAATTGTCTTTCACTTTTTGTAAAGCGGCCTTCGAACGGCCTTTGCCGCTCATCGCCCGACGCAAAATATCCCCATCGGCAGCGGGAAGCCCTGCGTAATGTAAGGCAATCTTAATTACATCTTCCTGATAGACCATAACACCGTAGGTTTCGCCGAGTTGTTCTTTAAAAACATCATGAAAATATTCGAAGCGGTTCGGATGGTTGTGGCGGAAGATGTATTCTTTCATCATACCGGACTGGGCAACCCCCGGGCGGATAATCGACGAGGCTGCAACAAGGGTTTTGTAGTTGTCACATTTAAGGCGGCGTAAGAGTCCCCGCATAGCTGGGCTTTCGATATAGAAACAGCCAATGGTTTTTCCATGACTTAGAAAGGCATTAGATTTTGTCTCATTTTTTGATAAAGCAATATCACGGATATCGACTTTTATTCCTCGATTTTTCTCTATTAGCTTCACGCTATCATCAATATGACCAATGCCGCGCTGGCTCAGAATGTCAAACTTTTCGAAGCCAATGTCTTCTGCAACGTGCATGTCGAATAAGACGATTGGAAAACCTTTTGGGGGCATTTCCAAAGGGGTATAATTAGTAATAGGTTCTTCCGAAATGATTATACCACAGGAATGCATGCTTCTTTGATTAGGATATTTCTCGAGCAGCATCCCATATTCCTGGACTAGTTTTACGATTGGGTTTTTATCGTGTAACTGCATTGGGTTTTTTGCCAACAGATCTAATTCTTCTTTGGGTAAACCAAAAACTTTACCGACTTCTCTGAATATGGAACGGTATTTAAACTCCACGTTGGTTCCGCAAAAAGCGACATACTCAGCACCATATTTGTCAAAAATGTACGTCAGAATGGTATCGCGTTCTTTCCAAGACCAGTCAATGTCAAAATCAGGCGGACTCTTGCGGTTGATATTCAGGAAGCGTTCAAAGTATAAATCCAGTTCAATAGGGCAGATTGCAGTGATACCAAGGCAGTAGCTTACGATACTGTTGGCGCCGCTGCCGCGACCGATGTGCAGAAAGCCTTGACTAATGCTGTATTGTATGATATCCCAGGTGATTAGAAAATAGCCGCTGAATTCCAGTTGGTCAATAACTTTCAATTCCTTTTCCACTCTTGCTTTCGCTTGTATATTATCATCTCCGTACTTTTTTGACAATCCTTCCCAGGCAAGATCCGTCAGAAGTTTCATGTCACTTTCCCGGCTTCCAGAATAGTACTTTTTATTTTTGGGCGTTTTGAAGTCAAATTCAAAATTGCATTCATCAATGAGTTTTCCCGTATTTTTAATAATTTTCGGATGCTCCTCAAACTTTGCCAACAATTCCTCTAAAGGGATCATCACTTCAGACGTTTTGCAATAGTCGTTTTCAGTGAGTTTTGATAAAATAACATTGGTGTCAATAGCACGGAGTATTTTATGCAAATTGAATTCTCTTTTTGTACGAAATGTGACCGATTGCAAGACGACCATTTTATCAAGCCGAGCACGCCATTCTGGGAGGAATAATTTTGGAAGCTGCTCTGGAGAGATTCCTGTAAATTCATATTCTTTCAAAATCGCTGGTAAATTTTCGAAAGGATATATAATGCATACATCATTAAACCCAGGGGCAGCTAATGGCAAAGCAGTGTTTTCGAAATTATGTTTGGTTAGAAAGCGATTCATTTCTGCCAGCCCATTTGCATTTTTGGCTAGACCAATATAACGCAATTGATTGTTACAGCGAAATTCTATTCCCACTACTGGCTTGATGTTGAATTCTTTACAGCCTTTTATAAAATCATAAATTCCCGTTACCGTATTAATATCCGTTAATGCAATTGCCTTAAGATTACAAGTAGCGGCCTGCTGTATTAGATCAGCCAGCGGAATGGTTCCGTAGCGCAGCGAGTGAAAAGAATGACAGTTGAGGTACATTGGGTTACTATTTGCGTTTCAAAATTTCGGATTTGTTATTGGGTTTGAATGTTGCTCCTGCACAACGCATGACAGCATCAAAGCCATACCTGCTTTTCATTTTGTCCATAGCTTGGTATAATGACAGCATTTCCTCGGTATCCTCAAACATGTTTATTTGGTAGGTACCTCGCACGAGTCCGCTGAAGCGAATCCCGATCAGGCGGAGTCGCATGCGGCGCTGGTAAAGCTTATCAAATAAGTCATTGACGTTTTTTGTGAGGGTATGATCGGCTGAGGTATAAGCTACTTTGCATTGCTTGGTTTCAGTGTCAAAATTGGCGTAGCGAATTTTTATCACCACGGTCGAGGTCAGCCATTCTTCTGATCGCAGCTGGAAAGCCAGCTTTTCGACCATGCCCACAAGCACCGATTTCAGTTTTTGAATATCGATGGTGTCTTGGTCAAAGGTATGTTCGGTCGAAATTGATTTCCTTTCCGTATAGGGTTCCACGGGATTATTATCGATGCCGTTTGCTTTTTTCCATATATCGATTCCGTTCTTGCCTATCATGCGTTGCAATACTTCTGCAGGCATTTCTGAAAGCGTCTGAATGGTGCGGATGCCGATTCGGGACAGTAGTTGAAAAGTTACGTCACCTACCATGGGTATTTTTTGGATAGACAGTGGGTTCAAAAATTGCTTTACCTTATTTTCAGGTATTTCTAGATTTCCCAACGGTTTCCCTTCGCCGGTGGCGATTTTAGAAACTGTTTTGTTTACTGATAGGGCAAAACTTATGGGCAAACCAGTTTCTCTGGTAACAGAGTGCGCCAGTTCATCAGTCCATTTATAGCTGCCATAAAACTTATCCATTCCGGTAATATCGAGATAGAATTCATCGATGCTGGCTTTTTCTACAATTGGAGCATTCACTTGAATTACCTCAGTCACTTCATGGGATAATTTGGAATACAGTTCCATATCGCCTTTCATTACTTTTGCTTGCGGGCAAAGTCGGAGTGCCATCTTAATGGGCATTGCGGAACGTACCCCAAAAGTCCGCGCCTCATAAGAACAAGATGCAACCACACCGCGGTCGCCACCGCCAATAATCAAAGGAATTCCTTCTAGTTTTGAATTCCCCAATCTTTCGCAGGACACAAAAAAAGTGTCCAAATCCATATGTACAATTGCCCTTCCCATAATCTTCTCATTTTATACACAACAAAATTAGTACGGATTGTAACAAAATAGATTATATTTGTTGTTCCAAATTGTAACAAAATAAATATGTCTTTATTTTCCGATAATATCAGGAACCTTAGGGTCAAACAGAAAATTTCACAGGAGAAACTGGCCGAGTCGCTGGCAATAACCAGAGGGAGGTACGTCAAGTATGAAGACGGAACTTCGGAAGCGCCTTATGAAATTTTGAAAAAAATATCCCATTATTATCATATTAGCATTGATTTACTACTTTCAGTTGATGTGCGAAAAATACCGATGGATAATCTCATGAAACTGGAGGATAACAGGATCCTACTACCCATTACGGTGGATAGGGAAGGAGACAGTTTTATTGAAATCATTCCTCATAAAGCCAGGGCTGGTTACCTGAGTGGTTATTCTGATCCTGAATTTATCGAAAACCTACAGCACATTTCGTTGCCCTGGCTGCGCAATGGAAAATTTAGAGCTTTTCCCGTAGATGGTGATTCTATGCCGCCCCATAAAAGCGGTTTCTTTATTGTGGGTCGTTATGTGGAAAAATTGGGTGATGTCATGGATGGCAAGACGTATATATTATTGACCAAAAACGAAGGTATTGTTTACAAGAGACTAAACAAAAACGGGAAAAATGCATTGGTGCTCCATTCGGATAATACCTATTATAAATCCTATGAGGTTAAGGCCTCAGAAATCCTTGAAATTTGGGAATTTGCCTGCAGTTTTGCTACTGAAGAATTTGGACCTGATGATTTGAGTCCAGAAAGTTTGAAAGATGTGCTGATGGAATTAAGAAGAGAGGTTAGAGAAGTAAGGGAGAAGCTTGCTTAAAACTAATCTTGCTACTGCAAAAGTGTCAAGTTTACAAGTATTCTCAGTGCTCCTAATTTTTTAAATCCTATAAAAACTAAAAACCCAACAATACTATTTTAGTAATGTTGGGTTTTTAGTTGAATTGTATTGCTCGAATGAGTTTATGTAAGCATTACAATTTGACTGTATTCAAGCTAAAAGTCATATTTTCAATGGGACCAGTGATTTCGTTAATTCTGGAATTAGTATAATACAATGCGTTATTATAGATGCTAAATGTATCTGCCCAACGTACTTTATCTCCTTTAACTAAGGTAGTGATTGTTCCTGCAGCATCCATTTTCATAATGGCATTTTGCTCTAAATCGGCATAATATAAGTTTCCATTGGCATCAAATATCATCCCGTCAGGAGCAGATGTTTTAGCCACTTTCTCTACTGCTTTTTCAATTTCAGCTTCTGTTCCTTTCAATAAAGTTTGTACATCAATAGCATATAAGGTATAGCCAGTTAAAGCATGAAAATATAGCTTTTTATTGGCAGGGTTTAATGCAATACCATCAGAGTGAATTGTGTTTTTCCATTCTTTTCCATTAATTGTCAAATGGTCAACCTCTGCTTTTGTTGAAAAATGATTGTCTAAAACGCGTTTCGCTTTTCCCGTTTCGATGTTTAGAATGATTAATCCTGCGTGACCAGAATCAGTTAGATAAATACTTCCATTTTCTTTATCCACTCTCAAATCATTGATATAAGAATCTTTGTGAAAGCTCTCTTTAGGGAAAGTATAGGTTCTTTTTAGCACGTTTGTTTTTAGATCAAAAACAAACAATTTCGGAGCACCAATCACCCCTTTAAAAAGCGGATTTCTTGTGTCTAACACATATAAATCATTTTCAAAAGCCACGACTGATTGTACAGCTACAAAAACAGAATCATGCATCTCTTGGCCTATTTTCCAATCATTCCATTTTGTATTGGGATATGCAATTGATTTGCCGTCAACTACTTCTGTTACCGAAGCAATCACACCCTCTCTCCAGCGAGGAAAGTTCACGATAATACGACCTTCTTGCGTTACAGTAACCCCTGTAACTTGTTGTGCTTTAAACGTAGCAACTTCTTGAATAGATGACGCTGTTTCCGTTTTTTCGTCTGTATTTTTAGGGTTTTTGTTTTCTTTTTTACAGCTGCTTAAGCTTAATATAGAAAGTAATAATAATGCTGTTTTTTTCATTTAAATGATTTTAATTATGGCTGATTTCTCTAACCTAGATTTAGTTTTTTGACTGGGTTGATTGCTGTCATCAGCATCTCGGTATCCTATGGCAACAGCAACTAAGCTGCGGTATCCCTCTAATCCTAAAATTGCCTCATATTTATCTGATTCAATTCCTTCCATCGGGGTAGCATCAATTTGCATTTGGGCGCAAGCACCTAAAAAAATACCTAAAGCCAGATACACTTGTTTGTCAAACCATATTTTAAGATCGGCATCAGCGAGATGCTTTAAGTGCATATTAAAATAGTTTACAGCTGATTCTGGCAAGTTTTCTTTTACTTGTTGCTCAAATAAAGCAACGTTATCAATAGCATTAAAAACTACTACTGTGTCGCAATTGATTACTTTTTCAGCATTAAATAATGAAGCTGCCGCTAATTGTTCTTTTACTTTTTTATCAGAGACAAAATGGAATTGCCAAGGTTGGCTGTTTATAGAAGAAGGACTTAATAGCAGGATCTCTTTAAGTTCTTCTATTTTTGTAGGGTCTATTTTTTTTGTCTCGTCGTACTTTTTAGTAGTATAACGGTTTTGCATTGCGTTTATAAAATCCATTTTATATATAGGGTATAATAATTTAAGTTGCAAAGGTACAAATAACGGCTACGGTTACAATGATCGCCAGTGATACGATATGAAAAACAGCGTTATTTAACAATACTTTTTGATTTATAAAAATTATGGTGAATCAGTAAACGATTCGTTTATGAATAAATTTTAAGGGAAAAACAATTGTACAAAATGAACTCTTTAAGCTCTGTGACTTTGCTAAGAATAGCTTTTAATATTACAATAAATATTATTCTTAAAATAGTATTAAAATTCATAATTTATTTAAAATTTCATCCTAATTTCGCACTGTTTTTCAACGATACCTAAGAAAACGTTTTCGTAAATTTCAAGTTTTTTTGAATTGCAATATTATTTTTTATCTCAATATTTTTGAGCACCAAATGAGAGTAGCTTTAATTTTTTTACATCTGTGTATTCTTCTGCTAGGCGGAGGTAATAATCTTCATGCTGCTACAGCGGATAACCACATTGGTTATACTGCTACATCGACACTTTCTAAAAATCACCAAATTAAATTTTTCCATAAAGATCAAGACAGCAACTTAATCGAAGATGCTGATACTGATTTAGAAGAAGATTATCATTTTGGTACTGATAACAATGACAATTATGCTAAAAAGTACGTTGTCAGTAGTTATTTACTGCCTAAAATCTGGTATCAAGAATTTTCAGGACTTATTGTTGAAAAAACGTACTTCAAGCGTTTAAAACTTTTCCCGCCTTTTTGCGGTTATTCATCTCCTATTTATATTAGACAAAGAGTGCTAAGGATTTGAGCAATATAATACACTGTTGCTAAATTCTATTCTTTTTACATTGATAACGTACTATACGTTAGCTGTTTGTATAGTATTATTTTAAGCAATAGTTATTTTTTACTACCAAACGAGATACTTAAATCTCACTCAATCAATTGCTTAAATTTTATTTTACAACATGAAAAAAATTGTCATGATTACGGGCTTAATGGCCACGATGTTCCTTGTTAGCTGTAATTCAAAAAAGGAAGAAAAAGAAGAATCAACTAAGTTTACTGTTACTAATCCAGTGGTAATTGATACTTCATTTACAAAACAATATGTATCTCAAATTAAGTCGGTTCGAAATATTGAAATTCGGGCTCAGGAAAAAGGATTCCTACAAAATATTTATGTCGATGAAGGACAGTATGTAAAAGCGGGACAACTCTTGTTTCGAATTATGCCAAAAATGTATGAAGCTGAATTACTAAAAGCGCAAGCTGAGGAAAAAGCAGCTGAAATTGAATTACAAAATGCAAAAACGCTAGCCGATAAAAATATTGTTTCTAAGAACGAGCAGGCAGTTGCTATGGCCAAACTACAACAGGCCAAAGCCGAAGTTTCTTTGGCTAAACTAAATTTGTCATTTACTGAAATCAGAGCTCCTTTTTCAGGGACAATTGATAGAATCCCTAAAAAACTGGGGAGTCTTATTGATGAAGGAGAATTGCTAACTAGCCTTTCTGACAACAGTGAGATGTTTGCCTATTTTAATGTTTCGGAACCAGAATATTTGAATTATGAAACTGATATTAAAAACCGTGCAGATAATCATGTAAACTTACTTCTTGCTAATAATGATGTATTAAAATACAAAGGTAAAGTGGAGCTTGTAGAAGGAGAATTTGATAATGAAACCGGAAATATAGCCTTTAGAGCACGTTTTCCAAATCCTGAAAAACTATTAAGAAACGGAGAAACAGGTTCAGTTATGATGACGGTTCCTTTGCATAAAGCTTTAGTCATTCCTCAAAAGACTACTTATGAAATTCAAGATAAAAAATATGTTTTTGTAGTGGATAAAAACAATGTAATTAAATCCAGAGAAATTACCATAAAAGGAGAAATGCCGGATTTATATGTTATTGAGTCAGGTATAACTGCAAATGACAAAATAGTTTTTGACGGAATTCAAAAAGCGAATGATAATGATAAAATTAAATTCGACTATTTAAATCCAAGCAAAGTATTATCAAGCTTGAAATTGAGAGCTGAATAGTTGTTTTAACTTTTAAAAAAATATAAAATGTTTGATAAATTTATACAAAGACCTGTATTATCGATAGTAATATCGCTAGTAATTGTCTTCCTGGGAATATTGGCTATGACCGGATTGCCAGTGACACAATTTCCTGCTATTTCGCCTCCAAAGGTGAATATCACCGCTGATTATCCTGGAGCTAATGGTGAATTGATGGTGAAAGCGGTAGTTATTCCTTTAGAAAGAGCTATTAACGGAGTTCCCGGAATGAAATACATCACCTCAGATGCAGGAAATGATGGTGAAGCTTCTGTTCAAGTTGTTTTTAATCTTGGAACTGATCCTAACCAAGCGGCAATTAATATTCAAAACCGTGTTGCTTCTGTAATTAATAAATTACCACCGTTAGTAGTGAGAGAGGGTTTAAAAATTACTCGTGAAGAGCCAAACATGCTTTTGTATGTCAACTTGTTCAGTAAAGACCCAAAAACGAATCAAAAATTCCTTTATAATTATGCTGATATCAATATTCTGTCGGATTTAAAACGTGTAAACGGAGTAGGGGTTGCCGATATTTTAGGAAATCGTGATTATGCGATGCGTATTTGGTTGAAACCAGACAGAATGTTAGCGTATAAAATTTCTGCTGATGAGGTAATGGAATCATTAAGCAACCAAAGTTTAGAAGCTTCGCCTGGAAAAACGGGGGAAAGTTCTGGTAAAAGATCACAAGCTTTTGAATATGTATTAAAATACAAAGGAAGGTACACTACAAAAGAAGGTTATGAAAATATTGTAGTACGCTCAAGTGCTAATGGAGAATTACTTCGATTAAAAGATGTTGCCGAAGTAGAATTTGGTAGTTCGATGTATGATATTTATTCCAGTATTGACGGAAAACCTTCTGCAGCAATTACCATTAAACAATCGTATGGTAGTAATGCGAGTCAGGTTATTAAAGATGTAAAAGCAAAACTAGAAGAGTTAAAAAAGTCATTTCCTAAAGGAATGGATTATGAAATCAGTTATGATGTGTCTAAATTCTTAGACGCTTCTATCGAAAAAGTAATTCATACTCTTGTTGAAGCTTTTATCTTAGTAGGATTAGTGGTGTTCTTATTCCTTGGAGATTGGCGTTCTACGGTTATTCCTGCAATTGCAGTTCCAGTTTCATTGATTGGTACGTTTGCTTTCATGCAACTTTTTGGAATAACCATCAACTTAATTACGCTATTTGCTTTGGTATTAGCAATTGGTGTCGTAGTCGATGATGCCATTGTTGTAATTGAAGCGGTCCACGCTAAAATGGAAGAAGAGCATCTCTCTGCCAGAAAAGCGACTAAAAAAGCGATGTCAGAGATAGGTGGAGCAATTATAGCAATTACCTTTTTAATGGCTGCCGTATTTATTCCAGTTGCATTTATGTCTGGCCCGGTAGGGATTTTCTACCGTCAGTTTTCAATCACAATGGCTACAGCAATTATTCTTTCGGGAATTGTGGCGTTGACATTGACACCAGCATTATGTGCATTGATGTTGAAAAATAACCACGGAAAACCACGTCCTAAAAATTTAATCAATCGGTTTTTAGATGGTTTTAATAAAAAGTTTGATCATTTGTCAGAAGGGTACAGAAAAGTACTAACGATGTTCATCAACCGAAGATCGGTTTCAATAGGAGTTTTACTTGCTTTTTGTGTGGGTATATTTTTTATAAACAATAGTTTGCCTTCTGGTTTTATTCCAAATGAGGATCAAGGAATGTTCTATGCTATTATTCAAACTCCTCCAGGTTCATCATTAGAAAGAACCAATCAAATTGCGGAAAAACTGCAGAAAGTAGCCGAAAAAATTGATGGAGTGAAGTCGGTTTCTGCCTTAGCAGGTTACGAAATTTTAACTGAGGGAACAGGTGCAAACACAGGAACTTGTTTGATCAACTTAAAAAGTTGGGAAGATCGTCATGAAAATGTGGAGGAAATTATTAAAAAGTTAGAGGAAGAAACTAAGAATATTTCGGGTGCTACTATTGAATATTTCCAACCTCCAGCGGTACCTGGATATGGAGCCGCCGGTGGATTTGAGCTGCGTTTACTTGACAAAGCAGGATCAGGTGATTATAAAAAGATGGAAACGGTAAGTAGAGAGTTTGTGGCCGAGTTGAAAAAACGTCCTGAACTAACGTCAGTGTTTACCTTTTATAGTGCCAGTTTCCCGCAATACATGCTGGATATCGATAATGATATTGCACAACAAAAAGGAGTGAGCATCGAGAATGCAATGAATACCTTGTCAACACTTGTAGGTAGTAATTATGAAACCAATTTTATAAAATACGACCGTCAATACAAAGTAATTGTACAAGCTTCACCTGAATATAGAGCGCTACCTGAAGACATTTTGAAATTGTATGTAAAAAACAATAGAGATGAGATGGTACCGTTTTCTGCTTTCATGAAAATGAAAAAAGTGTATGGATTATCTGAAATTACGAGACATAATATGTACAATGCAGCTGAAATTAGTGGTGCGCCAGCTATTGGTTACAGTAGTGGAACCGCAATTCAAGTTGTAAATGAAGTCGCTGCAAAAACACTTCCTAGAGGATTTGGTATTGACTGGGCAGGTATTTCTGCTGATGAGGTTGCCAGAGGAAATGAAGCTATTTATATCTTTTTAATCTGTCTTGGCTTTGTATACTTAGTTCTTGCAGCTCAATACGAGAGTTTTGTTCTACCACTTATTGTTATTTTCTCACTGCCAGCAGGTATTTTTGGAGCCTTTTTATTCTTGAAATTATTTGGTTTAGAAAACAATATCTACGCTCAGGTTTCTTTAATAATGCTCATTGGTCTGTTAGGTAAAAATGCAGTGTTAATTGTAGAGTTTGCGGCACAGAAGCACAGTCAGGGTGTTTCCGTAATTGATGCGGCCATGGAAGGTGCTATGGTACGTTTCAGACCTATATTAATGACTTCTTTTGCTTTTATTGCTGGTTTGATTCCGCTTTCATTAGCCTCAGACCCAGGTAAAATTGGAAATAGAACTTTAGGTACAGCCGCAGCGGGAGGAATGTTTATAGGTACAATATGTGGTGTTATATTAATACCAGGATTGTATTTGATTTTTGCTAAAATATCAGAAAAACACAAGCTCTCTAAAGACGAAGATGAAAATCCATTCACTGAATATTTAAATGATAATGAATAAGATGAAGTTATATAGATATAGTATAGTACTAAGTCTGGGTCTTGCAGTAATAAGCTGCAAGGCACCCATGGCAGTGAATATGCCAGATAGCAAAGTGGTTCCAGCAACTTTTGGGATTTCAAAGGATAGTACAAACAGTTCAAATCTTAGTTGGAATGATTATTTTAAAGATCCCAATCTAAAAAGTTTGATTACGGTGGCTTTGCAAAACAATCAGGAGTTGTTGATTACCATGCAAGAAATTGAAATGGCTAAGAACGATATCCGTGTTAGAAAAGGCGCATTATTACCATCTGTTGGCTTAAGAGCAGGATCTGGAGTAGAAAAAGTAGGACGATATACAAGTCAAGGTGCTGGTGATGCAACTACTGAAATTGCTCCAGGCAAAGAGTTTCCCGATCCGTTAACCGATTTTAATGTTGGCGCTTATGCGAATTGGGAAGTTGATATTTGGAAAAAGCTACGCAATTCTAAGAAAGCGGCTGTTACTAGATATTTAGCTACGGTAGAAGGGAAGAATTTCGTAATCACAAATCTTATTTCTGAAGTTGCCGATTCTTATTATGAATTGCTAGCACTAGATAGTCAATTGGAAATTGTAAAAAAGAATATCCAATTGCAACAGAATGCACTTGAAATTGTTAAAATCCAAAAAGAAGCGGCTAGAGCAACAGAATTGGCAGTGCAAAAATTCCAAGCTGAAGTTTTGGCTTCAAAAAGTATGGAGTTTCAAATAAACCAAAAAATTGTTGAAACCGAAAATACGATCAATTTCTTGCTAGGTCGTTATCCTGAGAAAATTACTAGAGATAGTGCTAGTTTCTTGAACTTGTTACCGGCTTCCATTCAATCAGGTGTACCTTCTCAATTATTGGCTAATAGACCGGATATAAAACAAGCTGAGTTGGATTTAAAAGCCGCTAAACTAGATGTTAAAGTAGCTCGTGCTGAGTTTTATCCCTCACTTGATATTTCAGCAGCTTTTGGTTTACAAGCTTTCAAAACGTCTTATTTAACAAAGTTTCCTGAGTCGTTGTTGTACAATTTAGTAGGAGATGTTGCAGCTCCTTTGATTAATAGAAACGCAATTAAAGCCGAGTTTGCTAATGCAAATGCACGTCAGTTACAAGCGTTGTATAACTATGACCGTACGATTTTGAATGCCTATTTAGAAGTTGCTAATCAACTGGCTAACATTAATAATTTAGAAAAAAGTTATGCGCTTAAAGCACAACAAGTAAAGTCATTGAACACTTCAATTAGTGTGGCTAATGATTTATTTAAATCGGCTAGAGCTGATTATTTTGAAGTTTTAATGACACAACGTGATGCACTTGATGCCAAATTAGAATTAGTTGAAACAAAAAAAGACCAACTGAATGCTTTTGTTCAAGTTTATAAAGCACTTGGTGGCGGTTGGAAATAAACGTCTACCAAATAATAAACCGAAAGAGCCAGCATGTATTGTTGGCTCTTTTTGTATAAAACTTTGATGATTTAAATTTTGTGGTGTCGATTAGGAGGGACGACAGTGTCCAGACTTTCATTCCTTTTGTTCCATTCTAAAATTTAAATACGATTGTAACTTGGCTTTCGCCAAAGGGAACTGAGTTGGTTGCTGATAAGCGATTATTTAGATAATTTGGTTACCATATTAAAATGCTAAATATAATACTATGGGTATTTCGCTATTTATGCGTAAATTAGCAATGGCCATTGCCACAATTATTAACTAATACTTATTATTATGAAAAAATTAGGCCTTTTTTGTTTACTGTTAGCTTGCATTGGACTCGAAAGTTGTAAAAAAGATCAAAGCGAAAAAGTTGTTGAAGCTGCCAAAGCAGAGGCAGAAGCAACGATAAGCACTGAGTGTTATAGAGCGCTGTATGAAAATGACACTGTTAACTTAAAAATTAATACTCTAAAAAACGGCAAAATTACTGGAGATATGGTGATGAAAATTATCGATATGCCAGAAAAAGTGGGGGAAATAGCGGGAGAATTCCGTGGTGACACCTTATTTGCCAGTTACACCTTTATTCAAGGTGGATATGAGAAAAAAACATATAAAAACCCAATGGCATTTCTAAAAAAAGGGGATCAACTTATTTTAGGTAATGGGAAAATTGAGATGGCTATGGGTGCTTCTTATTTTGCTAAAGGCGAGCCAATAGATTTTGACAGTGTGAAATATAAATTGACAAAGGTGGACTGCGTTGATTAAATCAAAATCTCTAGTGGCTACTGTCGTCTGTAACAAGATGAAAACAGGTGCAGTAAATTAAACATTTAGGATTTCAAGAATTATTGCAAAACCAAAAGGAAAGAATTGAACTACCCCCAAAAAGTCTTAGACTAGTTGGGGGTATTTTTATGCTTAAAAAGGAATGTATTAATTATAATAGGAGCGGATTCAGTTTAGAAAAGATATTCTATTTGAAAATTTACTATAAGAATAATTACAAAAACTTTATCATTTCTATTTGGGAGGTTCTCAGTAAAACAATTTTTATAATTATTACACTTTTACAGTCGTTTTTGTAACCTACAATTGACATCGTTTATCGCAATACTAATGTGGTTTACTAAAAGCAAACTCACTTTTAAAGTATTAAGTGATTTTCTTGGAAATGTTTTCTCTGATTCCTTTTGTTGGTTATTCTATAAGAGTGTTCGGTACTTTGATACAATTAATTTAAGTGTTTTTTGGCAGAAGCCTTAGGTTGTAAATATGATGACGGAATGAAGCTATACTATGTATGTATGTTCATGCCAAATGGCAGCTAATTAGTTTTTTTGCCGAGGCAACACTGATATAAATTAAGCTCGGCTTGTCTTGCTAAAATTTCTATTCTATGCCGTTTTTTTTGTTTTTTTTCAATACATAAATCTGGTGAAGCCGTACTTGTTTGCCGCAACTAGAACCTATTAACAATTCATTAACTATTTCGTCTCGATTTGATGGTATTGAAAACTAGGGGTATTTCTCTTATTTTGACTCCTATTAGTAAAGAGAACTATTTATGTTGAATGTTAGTCAGAAAGAAAAAAAATGTGTGAGGTATCTTACCAATGAAATGTCAAAAGCAGAGCGATCTGTATTTGAAATTGAATTGTCTTTAGATGATGATCTACTTGCTAATTTTGAAGATTTTAAAACAATTTGGATTAGTTATCCCAATAGTGAATTATCCAAAGCGACTACTTCTTTTGGACAAATCATTCAAAAACACAACAAACCAGAAAAGGAAAAACCTCTAAGGGGTTCATTAAAGAATAAGGTACTTATTTCTACTGCTTTGATTTTGGTCTTTTGCACGATCTTTTATTTTGTTGCAATACCAAATTCAGAATATACCAACCATAAAATTGCTTCTAAAGGAGAGCGACTCACTTTTACGCTCCCTGATAGCAGTACTGTAGTTTTAAACTCGGGAAGTGAAGTTAAATACTCTAGTGATTTTAGAAAACAAAGAAATATTTGGCTAAAAGGAGAAGCTTACTTCAAAGTTACAAAGAATATTAATTCCCCTTTTATTGTCCATACGAATGATTTTGATGTAAAAGTTTTAGGAACAGAATTTAATGTTAATAGCAGTACAATTAACCAAACAATTTCATTAGCAAAGGGGAAGGTAAATGTATTAATGAAAGAAAGTAAGGATGAAATTAACCTAATGCCAAATGAAGAATTGGTTTGGAATGCTAAAACAAAGTGTGTCATCAAAAGAAATTTTGATGTCAATAAAATTTTAGCTTGGAAAGATAATATACTTCTACTCGACGATGTGAAAATTGAAGATGCTCTTCCTGAAATTAATCAATTCTATGGGGTAAATTTTGTAATTAAAGATGCTACAATTTCAAAGAAGCATATCAAAGGGGCTTTCAAGAATCAGTCAATTGATGAATTTATAACTTCTCTAGAGTTTATTTTAGATGTGAGTATAACAGAAACTATTCAAAACAACTTCGAAATAGCAAAATACCATGAAAATTAACCAAATAAAAATGGGCAATAGTGATTGCTTTTCGGATGATTATCTGTTTCAGCAAATTAGAAATGGTCAATACGAAGCAATGGAACTTTTCTTCAATCGATATTATACCCCTTTGTGTCGTTTTGGATTGAGTTATGAATCGAATGCTTGTCTTGTGGAAGAAAAAGTAGCTGATATTTTTATTCAGTTGTGGAACAATAGAAATATTCTTGATAAAATTAAAAATCCTAAATCTTATATCTATGTAGTAGTAAAAAACAGTTTAAAAACAGTACGAAAGTCAGAGCCGTTTCATCAACAGATCGATGAAACGAAAACTATTAATTCAATGTTTTCGCCTAGTAGAGAGCAGGAGATTATTGAAGACGAGCAAAAGGAATTTAATACCAATTTAATACGTGAAATATTAGATGTTATTCCTAAAAAATCACGTCAAGCTTTTGAACTCAGTAGAATAGACGGATTAAAATACAAAGAAATTTCAGTAATTCTAAACGTCACTCCTAAAACGGTTGAAAATCATATAGCTATTGCACTCAAATATATTAGTAGAGCTTTAGAATCTCATAAAAAAGAGAGCGTTATTTAACTCTTTCTACTTATTAGTAGAAAAACTAACTTTTTTAAAATCAGTTTAAGTTGTTAAAAAAATAAAAATAATAATCACAGATAAAATGAAACAAAAATTTATTCTAACCTTATCATTATGCCTTCAGTTGGGTATTGGAACGATTTATTCTAATACTCCAATGAAAATTGAAGCCGTAGAAAATGTAGCTGAAAGCGAGAAAATTAATTTAAATCTAAAAGACGTTTCCGTAAAACAAATATTTTCTCTCATAGAACAGCAAATTGACAAAAAGTTCATTTATATGTCAGACCAGAAATTTCTTCAGGAAAAAATTTCTATTACGACAAATAACCAAGATTTAAATCAAGTACTCGCTGTTTTAAAAACCAAGTTGAGTCTTGATTTTAAGATAACTAAAAACGGAATTTTAGTAAAAGAACTTGGTAATTCAAATCAAAATAAGACTCAAGAAAATAGAAAAATTACAGGAGTAGTTTTAGATAATTCTAATTTGCCTATTCCCGGAGCATCTGTTTTTGTAGCAGGAACTGCAATAGCAACCACTACTGATTTTGATGGTAAATTTATGATTAATGTCCCTGAAAACACGAGCAGTTTATCTATTAGTTATATGGGATTTGAAACTAAAATAATCAATATTGAGAATAAGACAGAAATTAAAGTAATTCTTTCTGAATCAACTTCTCAGTTAGACGAGGTTGTAGTTGTGGGATATGGTACAGAACAAAGAAGAAATGTTACCGCTTCTATTTCTTCTGTAAAAATGAAAGATATTAAATCACAACCAAAGGCTAATGTTGTTGAAATGCTTGAAGGTCGTCTACCTGGTGTTCAAATCATGAGTGATAACAGCCCAGGAGGAGGTTCTTCTATTCGTGTACGAGGCTTTAGTACCATTAACAATAATGATCCATTAGTAATTATAGATGGGGTTCCAGCTTCAAATGGATTAAATGGTATTAATCCAACAGACATTGAAACTCTTCAAGTATTAAAGGATGCTGCATCTTCTTCTATTTATGGTTCTCGTGCTGCTAACGGAGTTGTCGTTATAACAACAAAAAAAGGTGGGAAAAATGGTAAAACTGAAATACAATTTGATGGGTATTCCGGTGTTCAATCGGCCTTTAATTTACCTACAATGCTGAATGCACAACAATACGGTGATTTGCTTTGGCAAGCCACTAAAAATGATGGAAAAGTGCCAGCAAGTGGGATCTATGGTAGCAATCCTAATTCACCAACAATTCCTGAGTATCTTAATTCTAGTAAAACCATTCCAAGTGATGATGTAAAATGGATTAATGAAATTATGCAGCCCGCCGCTGTTCATTCATATAATTTATCGCTGTCAAAAGGGGATGAAAAAGGCCAACACGCTTTCTCTCTTGGCTATTTTAATCAGGAAGGAATTATAAAGCATACCGGTTTTGAACGTTTTTCGGCTCGATTTAATTCCAGTTATACCATTAAAGACTTTTTGACTATTGGTGAAAACTTTACGTCTTCGTATACTGAGCAAGTAGCAACAGGAACGAATAGCGCTTTGGGAAGTATCGTTTATGATGCATTGCAATTCCCTTCTATTGTTCCCGTTTATGATACTAACGGCGATTTTGCTGGAAATCCAATCAATGATATTGCAAATCCACTGGGGAATTTAACTCGTGCTAAAGACAATAAGCAAAAGCGAATTCAAGCTTTAGGGAATGTATTTGTCAGTGCTAAGATCAGTGATTTTGTTGTTAAAACCTCTCTAGGATTGGATTTTCAGAATTATAATTACAGAGGTTTTTCACCTGTTTATAATGAAATTCTTTCCCAAAATGTAAAAAATTCGTTAACTACTAACAACAGTTTTAATTATCAGTTAACGATATCAAACACCTTAAATTATAAGAAACAGATTGGTAGTCATAATCTAGACGTTCTTTTGGGACAAGAAGCTATTAAGTACTACTACGAAGGGTTTGGAGCTTCTCGTCAAAACTTCCTTTATGAAGATCCTAATTTTAGATATTTAAGTTATGGTACTGAAAATCAATTAAACACGGGGACTGCAAACGAATGGGCTTTGAACTCCTATTTTGGTAGAGTAAATTATAATTTTAATCAAAAATATCTATTAAGTGCCACTGTTAGGAGGGATGGGACTTCAAGATTGGCCAATAACAATTGGGGAACTTTTCCAGCAGTTTCTGGTGGATGGAGAATAGACAAGGAAGATTTCTTTGATTTTGGAGATAAATTCAGTTCGTTTTTACTGCGTGCCAGTTGGGGACAAACAGGAAATCAACAGCTACCCTCTTATTCCACAGTAGATAGTTATTCCAACAACAATAATTATTCTGATTATGCTATTGGTGGTGGTCAAAATGTGACAGCTACAGGATTAACGCAAACACGAGTTTCTAACGCTGATTTATCCTGGGAAACAACTACTCAGAGAACAATTGGAGTTGATCTAGGTTTTTTTAATGATAAATTAAATGTTACGGCAGAATATTACAATAAGGAAACAAATGACATTTTGGTTTATAATGTGGTTCCACTAACCTATGGAGGTACTAATGATGGACAATGGATTAATGACGGGCAAATGAAAAATCATGGTTTTGAACTGGATTTAAATTATGCAGATAAAATAAGTGATTTCACCTATGACCTTGCTTTGAATTTGACGGGTTACAAAAATGAATTAACGGCTTTAAATAGCGTAGCTTATTTAGGGATTCCTAGTTCTTCTTTACATACGGTTAATTTTGATCAGGAAATATCTAGAAGTGCAGTTGGAGAACCTATTGGATCTTTTTATGGCTATGTTTCTGAAGGTTTATTTCAAAGTCAACAAGAAGTTTCAGATTATGGTTTGCAACCTAATGCACAAGCTGGAGACCTTAAGTTTAAAGATGTCAACGGTGATGGAGTAATTGATAGTAAAGACAGGACTTTTATTGGTTCTCCACATCCTGATTTGATGCTTGGTTTCAATATCAACCTTAAATACAAACAGTTTGATTTAGGAATGTTTTTTAACGGAAGTTTTGGAAACGATATCTATAATCTAACCAAGTACAAAACCCATTTTTTCAATCAAGCAGCTTACAATAAAGATGTTGCTTTATTAGATGCTTGGACGGTTGATAATCCAAATTCTACTATCCCAAGATTGTCACTGGACGATAGAAACAACAACATTCGTGCTTCTTCCTATTATGTTGAAGACGGTTCTTATTTCAAATTAAACAATTTACAATTAGGCTATACTTTTCCTTCACAAGCTTTAGCTGGAATGAAATTGCGTTTATATGGACAGGCTAGTAATGTTTTTACTATAACAAAATATAGTGGAATGACCCCTCAAATAGGTCTGCAAAGTTATTCTTCAAGTAATAGGAACCTTGATATAGGTATTGATAGAGGGATTTATCCACCTTCAAGAACATTTACTTTTGGTTGTAATTTAAACTTTTAAATTTAAAAATGATGCGAATAAAAAACACAATAAAAATAGTTTTCCTATTGGCTTTCAGCCTACAGATTAGTTCATGTTCCAATGATTTTTTAGAGGAAGTTACCTACGGTGAAGTTGATCCTTCTGAAATGACAAAACCTGCAAATGTAGAACGTGCCATAATATCAGTCTATAGTGTTCTGAATGGTCAAATAGATGGGGCCAGTAATGCTTATAATTCTCCCGACTCTAATTTTAGTTTTGGAGACATAACGTCTGATGATAGTTATAAAGGTGGTGGTGGAACAGGGGATCAGAATAACATTCACCAAATGGAGATTTACAATGAAAATGCAACTACCGTAGATATTGAACGTAAATGGATGGCACTTTATGAAGGAGTAAAGCGCTCTAATGAGGCCATGCGCTTGTTAAACGCATCACCTGATTTTGAAGCATCTTTAAAAGTGAAGAGAATGGCTGAATTACGTTTTCTGAGAGGCCACTTTTATTTTGAATTAAAAAAGATATACAATCACATTCCTTATATCGATGAAACGGCTACAACCGTTGCTGATTATGCAAAATCAAATACGACCTTTTCTTCAGATGAGATTTGGACTAAAATTGAAACAGATTTTCAAGAAGCTTATGCCAATCTTCCAGAGACGCAAAGTGAACTGGGACGACCAACTAAAATAGCTGCTAAAGCTTATTTGGCAAAATGTTATTTATTTGAAAGTAAATGGCAACTAGCTTATGACGCTACTACTGAAATAATGAGTAGTAATTATGGTTTATTGACAGATTTTCAACAAGTATTTTTGCCTGAAAATGATAATAATAAGGAAATTATTTTTGCGGTTCAACATTCGGTAAATGACGGACAACCCAGTAATTATAATGGGAGTATCGGCGATAGATTGACTGCTCCAGGAGGGCCGTTTTATTCTCAATATGGTTTTCACCGTCCTTCTCAGAACCTTGTTAATGCCTTTAAAACAGATGCTTCAGGTTTACCCGTAGAAAATAATATAAACGTTGTTGCTAGTGATAATGTAGATCCACGTTTGGATATTACCGTTGGTCGCCCAGGAATACCATACAAAGATTTGGGTATTTTATATCAGGATACTTGGGCTAGAGATTTGGCTACTTATGGTGAATTTTCCCCAAAGAAGCGTATCGTTTCAGCAAAGTCAGCTTACTATGTAAAGGTTTGGCCATACGTAAATGCTTTAAATTATTACATTATTCGTTATGCGGAGGTCGTTTTATGGAGAGCAGAGGCAGCCGTTGAAATAGGGAAATTAGAAGAGGCTAGAATATTAGTAAATCAAATTCGAAATCGTGCAGCTAATACTGCTTTTGTAAAAACTTTAGACGGAAGTGCCAATGCTGCTAACTATACTATAGCGCCGTACACTACTGTCTGGACAAGTAAAGTTGTGGCTAAAACTGCAGTACATTTAGAAACTCGTTTGGAAACAGCAATGGAAGGGCATCGCTTCTTTAACCTAGTTCGCTGGGGTGAGGCAGATACCGTTTTAAATGCTTACCTTTTGATTGAAAAAGCCAGAAGAACACATCTAACTAATGCGGTGTTTATCAAAGGTAAAAATGAATATTTTCCAATACCACAAAGGTATATTGATGGATTACCTATAGGAATGGTTACTCAGAATAATGGTTATTAAAAATTAAATGAAATTAGGCAATCGATAAGATTGCCTAATTTTTATACGAAAAATATGAGAAAAATAATTTACATATTAATTACGCTTGTTTGTATTTCAGGTTATAGCCAAGAAGGAAAAGGATTTGATTTAGATTATAAATCCTCCAAAACTTCTTCGTTGATTCAGGATAAAAATTTTTATTTGCTGACAGCCATTCAAAAGGATAAAGCAGTTAGTCAACTTTTAGAAAATAATAGTGTTTTAAAAACGATTTTTATTAAAAAGCAACAAGAGATCGGTTCCAAACTGAACTCTTGCAAAGACAGCCTTTCCTGCTTGATTAGTGGCTATCAATTCAAAGAAAAAGAACTCAAAAGTATTGAAAATGAACTTCAACTTTTGATGAAAAGTAAAAAGGAACTACAAGATTTTGTAAAAAATAATTTGCGTCCTTCAGGAAAATACGAAAATTTTAAAAGTTATACGGATACTGAATTACTGCTAAAAGCGTGGCAAGTTTGCGCTCAAGGAATGAATCGGATTATGAAGGTTTATGGTATTGGAGAAGCACCTCAGTATGCTGCAATAGATTCCGTTTCTTATGATGTAAAGTCTAAATTTTATAAAGGATCTGTTTTTATGTGGTCTGATATGATTCACAATAAAAAACCTAAAGTGAATACTTTATTTTTTCAAGAAAGTCTGGATTTCAGTTTGTCTCTCTTGTACATGAACCATCGAGATGAGGTGGCGCGCTACGAACCGCTAGAGGAAAAGGAAAACAAAAAAGCACTTGACCATTTAAAGCAAATAAATTTTAATGCTTTTGATTATGCTTCTATTTTAATTTTGGGAAATGGACCGGAGAATTATCAAGACCGATTGTCCGCTGTTGGAAAACTAAACATCCAATTAGGAGTATTAGAATATGAAGCTAAGAAAGCCCCTTTAATTATTGTTTCAGGAGGTCATGCCCATCCTTTTAGAGCTCCTTATTGTGAGGCTATTGAAATGAAAAAAGAATTGATGGATGTGTATCATATTCCCGAAGAAAACATCCTTATTGATCCTTTTGCAAGGCATACCACAACTAATTTACGTAATGCTAGTAGAATGATGTATGCTTATCAAATACCAACTGATAAAAAAAGTATTGTAATTACGAATGTAAGTCATAGTGATTATGTAGGAAGCCCCAATTTTAATACGCGTTGTATAGAAGAATTAGGCTATTTACCTGCCATTATTCTAAAGAGACTTAATTCGACTGCAATAGAGTTTTCACCAAAAATAGAATCTTTGCATCAAAACCCAATCGATCCTTTAGATCCGTAAATTGAGATTATGAAAAAAATACTAGTTTTAGGACTTGCAATCTTTGCAGTAGCTTGCCAATCCTTACAAAGGAATGACGCCAAATTAGCATCACCAGTAGAAAAGGTAAACGTATTTTTAGGCACATCTGGTGATCACGGGCAAATGTCGCCTTCGGCTTCTTCTCCTTTCAATATGATGAGTATTGGACCGCAAACCTACCCTCATATTCATGCCGGATATGAACATTTGGCCAAGGAATTTTTGGGATTTACCCACAGCCGAATTGAAGGAGTGGGCTGTATGGGAACTGGAGGGAATCTCCTTATCAAACCCATTTTAAATGGTGATAAAGCGACATCGTTAATCAAAAAAGAAGAATCTGCTTCCCCTGGTTTTTATGGGGTAGCATTTGAGAATGGGATTAAAGCCCAAATGAGTGTAAAACATAATTTTGGAATGCATCATTACGAATTTCCGAGAAAAGGAGCAGGGCTTTATATTGACTTATCGCATGCATTTGTCAATCGATTTGTTGCCGAAGAGCATCAAATTGATAGCAATACGATCAGCGGTTGGATTGATACCCAAACTACTTGCGATAAGGGAATATATCGTATTTATTATGTTTTGGAGTTCTCTAATTTGGCAACAATAACGCCAACTGCAGAACATAAGTACATAATTACAGCTCTTGCAGACGCTACGGAAATGGAAGTCAGTGTTGGTTTTTCCTCAGTGAGTACGGCTTACGCCAAAGCTAAAATAGAAGTGATACCCTTAGAAGAGCTAGCTGCACAAACAAAAACAGACTGGAACCATCTTCTGAACAGAATAGAAGTAACTGGCGAAAAAGAAAGAGAAGATTTATTCTATTCGCTTTTATACCGAGGGTTACAAGCGCCATTTTTAGTTTCGGAACCGGATGGAAGCTACAAAGCCATTGACGGTTCGATTCAAAAATCAAGTAGTCCGATATACAACGGTTGGGCCATTTGGGATAATTATCGCGAGCAATTACCCATGCTTTCGCTGGCTTATCCAGAACGTTTTGGCCCCATTGTAAAGTCAATTGCTAATTTGTATCCCTATGGGAAGAATAATTGGGCAACGAAACACGAATCCTCGCCTACAGTCCGAACAGAACATGCAATTGTGGTTTTATTGGATGGCTATAAAAAAGGGTATCCTGTAGATTTTAATACGATTAAAGATTCCTTAATCGCGGAAGTAGATCGCTTGGAATACAACTCGCCAGATAAGGCCTTGGAATCCTCGTATGATTCTTGGGCACTTTCTGAAATACTAAAAATCACCAAAGATTCTTTACTGAGTACTCAGTATCTGAATAAAGCTTTAGAATATAAAAGGTATTGGGAAAAAGATTTTGCCGATTTATCCAAGGGAGATCTCGACAAAATGCCTGCTCGTGGAATGTATCAAGGGACCGTTTGGCAGTATCGCTGGTTTGTTCCTTTTGATGTGTTGGGTCTAAAAAAATTAATTGGAGGAGAAGCTTCATTTTTAAAGCAATTGGATCAATTTTTTGGGGAGGACAATTACAATCATGCGAATCAACCAGACTTACAAGTTCCAGGTCTGTATAATGCGAGTTCACAACCTTGGAAATCACAAAAATTGTTTCGCAATATTATGTTGGATACAGTAGTTCAAGCTTATTTTAATGACAATAGTAAAGGGATCGATTCCTATATTGGAAGAATCTATAAGAACGAAACCCAAGCTTATATCCGCACTATGGATGATGATGCAGGAACAATGTCATCTTGGTTTGTGATGCGGAGTATAGGACTTTCGCCTGCAAACATAGGAAACCCAATTTACTATTTGACGGCTCCTATCTTTGAGTCCGTAAAATTAAATTGGGAAAACGGAAAAACATTTCACATACAAGTGTCTAATTATAATAAAGAGCACTTCTATGTTCAATCAGCTAGTTTAAACGGTGAGTCTTTATTAAGAAATTGGTTGACTCAGGAAGAAATTAGTAACGGTGGAAACCTAATAATTGAAACTGCAGCAATACCGAATAAAAAATGGGGAATTGAAAATCAGTGGATTTCTAAAACGGAGTAAAGCATTGATTGAATAGGATAGTGTAATCATTAATAACTTCAGATCCTTTTTTCTAAGATGAGAAGCGAAGTCGAAAAACTACCTTGCAATCAAAAAATTATAAGAATTTTTAATTAATTTTGATATTAATGAGCTCGATATTTTATCGGGCTCATTATCTTTAAATTTGACTATTTTTGTTCTTTAAAAATCATTTAAAAGTAACTTAAGTTGATTAAAACTAAAATAGGAATCGGACTAGCAGCCTTGGGGAGACCAGAGTATATCAATATTCGAGAAAATAAAAGTATAGATAAATCTGAAAAAGCATTTCGAGAAAATGCATTTAAGGTATTGGACTTTGCTTACGAAAGTGGCGTTCGTTATTTTGATACAGCACCATCTTATGGTAAAGGCGAACGTTATTTAATCGATTGGAAAACGGAGAGAAAGCATTCAGATATTATTTTAAGTACCAAATGGGGGTATACTTATGTTGCCAATTGGGAACTGGGTTATAAAGGCAAACATGAGGTAAAAGAGCATTCTCTTGACAAATTACTAGAACAGTGGGAAGTGTCTCAACTTTTGCTTCCTGAACTCAAAATATACCAAATTCATTCGGCGACTTTAGAAAGTGGGGTTCTACAAAATGAAGCCGTTTTAAATCAATTACACCAAATTAAAAAACAAACTAATGTTCAAATAGGGATTTCAAGTAGTGGCGTCAATCAAAAGGAAATTATGCTTGAAGCTTTAAATGTAAAAGTTGAAAATGAATATTTATTTGATAGTTTTCAAGTGACTTACAATATTCTGGAACAATCAAGTTTAGAAGTTCTTAATACTCTGAAGTCAAAAAATAAAACTATTATTATTAAAGAAGCTTTAGCAAACGGTAGAATTTTTAATCAAGAAAATAAAGCAGTTTATTCCTTATTAGATACTCTTTCAAAAAAATACAATGTAGGTATAGATGCTATTGCAATTCGATTTGTAATAGAAAGTATAGAACCTGATTTTGTACTAAGTGGTGCTTCAAACACCAAACAATTAGAGCAAAACCTAAAAGCACTAAACAAAGATTTGTCATTTACTGCTGTTGAACTCAACCAATTAAAATTATTACGCAGGAACCCAAAGTCTTATTGGGATGAACGTAGCCGTTTAACTTGGGATTAAAGAAAAAATAAGTCTCTTAAATATTGGGAATAAGTTACTTAGCCTTCAAATTCAGCGAATTTTTTAGTTTCTATAACAATCTTTGGTTTGTTTTGTAGGAAACTCTTTCCTAGTAGGTGTTGTATTTGTTCAGTACATGTATCATCTATTTTTGTCTTTTTCTTCGAAAGTATCCAATAGGAAGGAATTGTCAATCTGTTGAGTAAAATACTTAGCTGCACAGTGTATTGTAAATCTAAATAAAATGCCTCTCTGAATTTCTACCCAAAACAGAAGACTGAAACGGTAATTTATCACTTAAATTTGGATATTGGAAAAAACACGCTTTTGTGGGATTCCATAACGTTTTTTTCTTTTTAAAGTTTATGTTTACTTTGAATTTTAAGTTGAAAATTAAAACCCCATTAATAAACAGGAATCTTTTAAATAAAACAGCTGTAGATTAGTTGAATATTAAAAAACATACAATTCGTATAAGAAAGCAATTATGTCACTAATTGCATAAATAGAACAATTAAGATATGAGTATTAGGATTTTACATACCGCTGATTGGCACATTGGTAAACAGTTACTGAAAATTGATTTTGCAGAGGATATGAATCTCTTTTTTGATTGGTTAATCAAATGCATTGAGGAGAATAACATAAATGTACTATTGATGTCGGGGGATTTATTTGATCAGGCAAATCCATCACAGCAGGCAATGAAGCAGTACTATTATTTTTTAAAACAACTGCTGCCCTTAAAATGTAAGGTTATTTTAACTGGTGGGAATCACGACTCTCCCCATGTCATAAATGCTCCTAAAGAACTTTTGGAAATCCTAGATATAAAGGTTGTGGGTGGAGTTCCTGAATCTATTTCTGAATTATTTGTCGAAATTGAAGTAGAGGACCAAAAAGTGGTTGTTGCTGCTGTTCCTTTTTTAAGGGATAAAGATATTCGGAATGTCGCTGCAGGAGAATCATATGATGACAAAATCGAACTGATCAGAAACGGAATAGCTACTTATTTTAGCGAAGTAAATGAATATTACAAGGATAAGTACAATGGTATTCCTTTTATTGTAATGGCACATTTGTATGCTCAGGGTGCTTCTGTTTCAGAAAGTGAACGTGAAATTCAAATTGGAAATCAAGCGGGTGTTGAATCTGCAATTTTTGGAGAAGAACCAAATTATGTCGCGTTAGGACATATCCACCGACCTCAAATTGTCGGGAAATCACATATCAGATATAGCGGTTCGCCAATTGCATTGAGCTTTAGTGAAAAAAAAGACGGTAAAGAAGTTACTATTTTAGAATTGGAAGGAAATAACTTTAATATTTCTTCGCTTGCAATACCAAAATTCAGAAAATTGCTATCCATTAAAGGCACCGTTGAAGAAGTACTAAAAGTAATATCCGATTATAAATCAGAATCCCCGTTAATCGATTTGGCCGAGGTCATGATTGAAGAGGAAAATGAGAATATTGAACATATCAGAATATTAGAAGAATTATTGACCACCGAACCAGAAAACGGATTACAGATTTTAAAAGGCAGTATTAAATTCAAGAATGAGGTCGCAGGTACTTCAAAGCTACTGACAAATGGAGAAGACATCAATGATTTTTCACCAGTACAATTGTTCGAAAAGCGATTAGAACAGGATACTTCTATAGAAAACACACAGGATTTTGTAAATGCTTTTAAGGAAATTATGGAGTCTTTGCATTCTTCAGATTCAATCGATTAATACTCCAACAAAACGGTAATATGAAAATTTGTAAAATAAAATTTAAAAACATACACGCTCTTAAAGGGGAACATACCATCGATTTTGAAAATGGTGTCCTTGGCGAAGCGGGGCTTTTTGTAATAACAGGTGCAACAGGAACAGGTAAATCAACCATTCTGGATGTGATTACTTTGGCCTTGTACAATAAAATTCCTAGAATAGAGAAAGCAATCAGCGAAAAAATAATTGAAGAGGAAGGAGTTGTGCTAACTAAAAACGCCTTGGATTGTTATGCAGAAGTAGAATATGAGGTTAAAGGGAAGCGATACTTGTCATCCTGGTCAATTCGTAGAACCAGAACGGGTACATTAGCTAGCAGAAAACAAGAATTAACAGAGGTTGCAACTGGTATCATTTTAGTTTCAAGCGTCAACGAAGTGGTTAGTGAAAACGAACGAATTATTGGGCTAAATTACAATCAGTTTGTACAATCGATGATTCTTGCCCAAGGCCAGTTTTCTAAATTACTTTTGGCTAAAAAGGACGATCGAAATGCACTTTTAGAAGAGATTACGGGTTCTTCTATTTATAGAAAGATAGGTAGGGCAGTATTCCAAAGATATAGAGGAGTGGAAGAGTCCGTAAAAACCCAACAAATTAAAATGGGGGAAACGGTTTTGTTGACTGCTGAAGTTTTAAAAGAGATCCAAGATGATATAGTAGAGAAAAAGCCATTGTTTATTGCTAATGAGGCAAAACTAAAGGAACTCGAAAGTAAAAAAGCACTGAAAGAAAGTATTCTTAAAAACATCCAAAGAAGAGAGATAAACCAAACGGAATGGAATGCTTTTTTGATAAATAAAAAAGAAGTTTCAAGTCAAGAAAAGCAGTTAGAAGTTCATGATAGTGTCGTAGTTTTTAAAGAGCAAATGCTTCAGATTGAACTGGCAGATAAAGAGATATCAGGACTTTCTGTTGCAATTGAAAAAGGGAAGCAGCGTGTCTTCGATTTTGAAAAAACTAAAAAGGAGTTGATTCAATCCGCTTCCGAATTGATTGGAAAAGAGGTAACAGAAGATAAACTCGAGGTTTTACTGGATGAATTCAGGATAAAGGTACTTTCTCTGCAGGAAGCAGAAAAAGAAAAATTAAATGAAGCCAAGCAGGAAGCGCAGCGTATAAAGGACAAATTACAGGATCTTAAAACGTTTGAAATATTTTTGAAAGAAAATGAAAATCTGTCACTGCAAATTGCACAGGAGTTAAAAACTATTGAAGCTGAAATAACACGTAAAGGACTTTCTACTATTGACGAAGTTCGTACAAAAAAAGAGGAGTTGTCAAAACTAGTTTTGCCTGCGAACCAGTTGATTGGTAATCGGAAATTATATGACGAAAAGAACAGAGGAATAGCAGAGTTAAAAATTAAAATCAAAAGGCAGTTCAGTGAAATCAATGGTTTTATTGAAACAGAAAAGGAGCAAAAAGCAGAATTGGACAAACTACTTCCAATAGTTGAGAAAGCAAAGCTGGAGCTGGAAAACTGGAAGCAACGTAAAAGTCTGGATGAACATCGTGCTGAGCTGGAACCTGGCGAACCTTGCCCGTTATGCGGATCTGAAAGTCATCCATACGTTGAAAGTATCGAAGAAGTTTTGGTTAGCACACTACAGGACAAATTTGATGAATTGACAAAAAAATTAGAAGAGGTAAAGAAAAATATATTGCTATCGGAAGCAAAAAAAGCGAGTTTGAAAACAAGCAATTCAAAGGATGAATCAGATTTAGAAAAAAGAGCAGCCGCTTTTCAAGTTTTAGAAAATGATATTGTGACATTGTGTTTGCAATTGAAGTGGAATAAGACAGAGACCCTCGAAAAATGGGAATCCGAGTTTAGTAACTTTCAGCAAGAGCAAACCGAATTAGACCAATTAGAGAAATACATAAAGGCCAAAGTAGTTTTGAACGAAATGGAAAAACTAAACAATAGTTATTCGGTTTTGAAAGCAGCATATATAAAAGCAAAAGAAACGCTGTTGTCGGTTTACAATAAAAAAGATATCAATACCGATGTCAGTGATTTGACTAGAAAATTCAGCGTAAGTCGTTCAGAACTTAATGGACTTACGGTACAGCTAATTGAATTTAAATCTAGTAGAGCAAAAACGGTAGCTTTAAAAGAGCAATTATTAGCTGTCCTTATGCCTGAACTTCAAAAAAAGGAGATCGATTCATTGGTAATGTTGAAATCAAAAATACTGGAGGAATCTACTGCAAACCAAATTCGTAAAAAGTTACAAAATTTGAAGGACAACGAGATCCGACTTCAGACTAGTCTTAAGGCAATTGATGAAGCTTTGGCCGAAGAAGAACGTTTAAATGATACTTCGGTTACGATGGATGAACTAAAAATAGTACTTCCCAAAGTTTTACAAGAATTGACTGAACTTCAAAAACACATTTGGGACCAAGAAAAGCGAATTGAAATTGATAATCAAAACAAAGTAAAGCAAAAGAGTAGCCAGGAACTGCTGGATGCTTTAAATAAGGATTTGTCTCTTTGGAGTAAAATGAATATGCTTATTGGAGACGCTATGGGTAAAAAATTCTCCAATTTCGTGCAGGACTTAACATTGAGGCAATTACTGGAGTATGGAAATCAGCGTCTTAGAGGGTTTTCAGACCGCTATTTATTGGATGTTGCCAATGATTCTGATGGTTTAAAAGTAATCGATACCTATATGGGAAATACCAAACGTTCCGTATCTTCCTTGTCAGGTGGAGAGACCTTTAAGTTAAGTCTGGCATTGGCTTTTGGGTTATCTGATTTGGCAGCCCGAAATGTTGAAATTGAGTCCTTGTTTATTGATGAAGGTTTTGGTTCTTTAGACCCAGAATCATTAGATCAGGCGATAAGCATCCTCGAGAACATGCAAAATGAAAGCAATAAATCTATTGGTATCATATCACATGTGGGAGAATTAAAAGATCGTATTGGTACCAAAATAAAACTGGTTAGAACAGGCGCTGGATATAGTACAATTGAAATTGAATAACGGATAATTATAAAAAACAATAAACTTTAAAGATGATTTTATTTTCAAGAGCCTTAGTTAAGTATTTTAAATATTGAAAGTAAATAAAGAACAGGAAATAAAAAAAGCCCATTAGTCAGACTAATAGGCTTTATAATGATAAATTAAATTTATTTTTTTGATTCTTCTACAGAAACTTTTCTAAACTCTTTTAAAAGTTTTTCTAGTTCCAAAGTTGATTTACGAGATCTAGCTCCTGCTGCTTTTACACCTTTCTCAATTAGTGATTCAGATTCTGTTTTAAATGTTTCGAATTCAGCGTTGATTTTTTCAATTAAATCTTTCATGGTAATGCTTTATTAAATTAGGACGCAAAAATAGAATTTTGGAACTTAGAGAGAAATAATTTAATGTTAAAATTCTCACTTTTTATTATGAGTGGCTAAAGCAAATAATTTGATAGTTTTAAAGGTGAAAAATAGCTGTCATCCTGATCCATTCGCACAACCAGAATTGTAAGATATTTTTAGTAGATAAAATTTTGGTTTTGCTTAAAATAAAGTATTTCTTCGTGTTTTTCCATAAGGATACTATTTGTCTATCGTTATTTCAGGACAGGACAATTAAATGAATTAAAATGAGTTAGGATATTGTTTGCCAATATTTCAACTCATTTTTTTGTAATGCTTTGCTTTTCTAAAAGTAATTAGAGCTACTATCATGCAAACCGGTTTATCTTTTTTTATCCAAATGGCATTTATAAATCAGTTTGAAGTACAATTAAATTTCTCAAATGCTTAAATAAACAAAATAGGAATAGAGATGTAAACGTTAAATATAACCCTAGAAATAAATATTGTTGAGGATGACGAGTAAATAAAGGCTAAATTGGAGCAAATTAAAGAAATCAAATTATGTATAAAATTCATACTATCGATTTATATTTTCAATCTGAAAAGCACTCTATAGGTGCCTTTTTAATCGAAACCGAAAAGGGTCCGATTCTTATCGAAACGGGTCCGGAATCAACTTGGGAATGTCTAGAAAAAGGAATTCAGGATTTAGGCTACCAGGTCGAAGACATCCAACACGTATTACTCACCCACATTCATTTTGATCATGCCGGTGCTGCCTGGAAGTTTGCTAAAAACGGCGCTAAAATATATGTGCATCCCATTGGAATTCCCCATTTAGCCAATCCGGAGAAATTGTGGAATTCTGCAAAAATGATTTATACAAATAAAATGGAGATGCTTTGGGGTACCATGGAATCTATTCCGGAAGAACAATTAATTCCTGTAGATGAGGGTGATACTATCGATTTTGGAGATGCACAAATCAAAGTTTGGTACACGCCCGGTCATGCAGTACATCATAATGCCTATCAGATTGATGATATCATTTTTACAGGCGATGTAGCTGGAGTAAGAATTGGAGATGGTCCGGTCGCACCACCTTGTCCGCCACCAGATATTAATGTAGAATTATGGAAAAAATCGATTCATAAGCTAAAGAATCTTAAGCCGCAAGCCTTGTATCTTACCCACTTTTCTTTACAATACAATCCCCAGGAATTATTAACCAATTTAGAAATTAAGATCGATGACTGGGCTAATTTTATCAAACCTTTTTATGATAACCAAACCCCTCCTGAGGAAATTGTACCCCAATTTATGGCCTACACCAGAAGTCAGTTTTTAGCAGAAGGATTGCATTCGGAAGAAATACAAACCTATGAACTGGCCAATCCAAGCTGGATGTCTGTTAATGGCTTATTACGATATTGGAAATTGAAAGAGCAGGGAAGAATTTAGATATTTTTTCCATAACAAAAATTTTCATTAGCCAATAAGGGCGCATCGATGTTGTTTACCAAAAAATAAAACAAAGAGAAACGATTCTTTTAGAATAGAAATCTGTTTTAAAAGAATCGTTTGTTTCAAATTATACACTTGCAGCTGGAATAACTACAAAATTTGTGACTAATTTACTTAAGCAGCTATTTTAAATAAACCTCTCAACTCTATTTCTTTTTGCAAGGGTGTTTTATAACCTAAACTAGAATGTAATCTTTGTGTATTGTACCACTGTATATAATCAGATTTACAATTATATAATTGCTGATATGTATTAAATTTATACCTATATAAACATTCATATTTTATTGTTTTAAAAAAACTTTCAGCTACAGCATTATCCCAACAACCTCCTTTTCCTATTTTCCTGGATGAAGGATATTTGGTCTATAACCAATTTGATTCAGAAGGAACTCCGCAATAGCTTTTAATTACAAAAGACGGAATAGTATCTCGCTCCATATTTGGATCTCAAGAAGTGGCACAAAATCGATTGTTCTATGCACTGGAGCAACTGGATTAAAAACACTTTTAGAAATAGTGCCCTTTGTCCTGGAACGACCTGTTAATTTTAAGTAGGAATCGGTACAAACTATTTAAGAGTCACTCCAGAAAACTTAAGTAGACATAGGAAAACAGTTAAATCTATCTTAATTGATATAGGTCAATGATATTTGCGTGACGGTTATGTAATTTTGTGGTTATTAATAATTTTATTAAAAACAATATGAGCAAGCAACATTTATTAACACCATATAACAAAAATATTAACCTCAATAACAGAGTTGTCATGGCGCCCATGACACGTGGTAGAGCAGATAATGAAGGCAACGTTGCAACGGATGAGCTACATGGCTTGTATTACGAGCAACGTGCATCAGCAGGTTTAATTATTACAGAAGGCTCGCAAGTGTCTCGTGATGCTGTAGGTTATATCAATACAGCTGGTATCTATACAGATGAGCAAGTAGAAGGTTGGAAAAAAGTAACCAAACGTGTACATGATAAAGGAGGGAAAATCTTTATTCAATTGTGGCATGTAGGACGTATGTCTCATCCCGATTTTCATCATGGAGCATTACCATTATCCGCTTCAGCTATCAATCCTAACGATAAATCATTTACTCCAGAAGGTTTTAAAGATACTGTTACGCCTAAGGAAATGACCATTGAAGATATTAAAACTACGGTACAAGATTTTAAAAATTCAGCTGCAAATGCAGTAAAAGCTGGTTTTGATGGAGTAGAAATACATTCCTCTAATGGCTATTTGTTTCAGCAGTTCTTTAACGGAACGTCTAATCACAGAACAGATGAGTATGGTGGAAGTATTGAAAACAAAGCCCGTATATTTTTTGAAGTTCTAGACGCGATCAAAGAAGTTATTCCGCAGGAAAAAATTGGAGCCCGTTTTAATCCATCATTAAACGGTCCATTCGGAACGACTATGGATGAAGAAACAATCCCAACGTTTGAATACATCATTAAAAAATTGAATGATTATAATTTAGCATACGTGCATCTTTCTGAACCTTTTACAGATGTTTCAGAAATACCATATGCTGTGACACAAATAGCTAAACATTTCCGTCCTTTGTATAATGGAACATTGATGATTAACTCGGAATTTGATCAAGAAAAAGGAAATAAAGTAATTGAAGAAGGGTATGCAGATTTAGTAGCTTACGGTAAGCCATACGTTTCTAATCCAGATTTAGTAGAACGTTTTGAAAACAACTTAGATTTAGCAGAGTGGGATCAAAGTACGTTCTACGCAGGAGGAGCAGAAGGATATACAGATTATCCAGAAGCTTCTAAATAAATAGTAATACAGAAATCGAATTAATAGTAACTTTAAAAACAACATAACAATGGCGACTACAACAGTAAAAGCGTATGGTACAACAGCACCAACAGAAGATTTAAAACCTTTAGATATTGAAAGAAGAGCTGTAGGAACAGATGACATAAAAATTGATATCACTTATAGTGGTGTTTGTCACAGTGATATACATACAGCAAGAAATGAATGGAATGGATCAACCTATCCTGTGGTACCTGGACATGAGATCATTGGTCGAGTGGTAGAGGTAGGAAATGGTGTTAGTAGCTATAAAGTAGGTGATTTAGTAGGAGTAGGTTGTATGGTAGACTCTTGCCAGACTTGTTCTTCTTGTCAGAAAGATTTAGAACAATTTTGCGAAAATGGAGCAACATTTACTTACAACAGCCCAGATAAACATCTTGAAGGGAAACAAACTTACGGAGGTTATTCAACTTCAGTAGTTGTTGATGAAAAATTTGTACTACGCATTCCAGAAAATTTAGACGAAGCAGCAACTGCACCGCTATTATGTGCAGGAGTTACTACATGGTCACCATTACGTCATTGGAACGTAAAAAAAGGAGATAAAGTAGGAGTAGTAGGTTTAGGAGGATTAGGTCATATGGGCGTTAAATTTGCCAATGCATTAGGTGCACATGTGGTTATGATTACAACATCGCCAGAAAAAGGAAAAGACGCTACACGTTTAGGTGCTCATGAAGTTTTAGTGTCGAAAGATGAAGCCGACATGAAAAAACACCAAAATAGTTTCGATTTTATTTTAAATACCATTCCTGTAGGTCATGAAATGGATCCCTATTTAGGATTACTTAAAATTGATTCAACAATGGTTTTAGTTGGTGCAGTAGAACCTTTGAAGCCTTTTCATGGTGGAAATATCATTATGGGACGTAAGCGTATTGCCGGTTCTTTAATCGGAGGTATTAAAGAAACACAAGAGATGTTAGATTTCTGCGGCGAACATAATATCACTAGTGATATTGAGCTTATCAATATGCAAGATATTAACACAGCTTATGATCGTGTTACAAGCAATGATGTTAAATACAGATTTGTAATTGATATGAAATCGCTTAAATAAAAATAATTTTTTTACAGCGCATAAAAAAACAGCATCTAAAGTAATTTTAGATGCTGTTTTTATTTGTAGTAAACTACCGAGTTAAATTAAGTTCCATTTCTTTTTCCAAAAATGGCTCAGATCTAGAGCCTATAGATTTAGGTTGTGACAGTGCTTAGGCTTCTGCCATTTCGCTCCTTATTTGCTTTATGGTAATGGTACTTCTATCATGGCTCCAACCAGAAGGGCCAAAAGCATACGTGAACTTGTCATACTAATTATTTGATTTTTTTATGTCTTTCCAAATATTTTTGTATTGGTGAGTTAAAATAACAAACAGGTTATTAAAATCTATAAAGAAGAAATATTCTTTATTATTAAATTCTAATGTTTTATTTGAATGGTATTCAAATAATTCTTGATAGATATTTAAAAGTTGTTTGGTTTTTAATCCAGTTTTAGATTTAATCTCTTTTAAAGTTGGTAAAGGGATATCGTCATCATTATAATATTTTTTTTCGGTAAGGAAATTTATGAGGGTTGCATATTCAGTGTTGTTATTGAAAAACATTTTCAATTGATCGTTAATTCAAAGTAAATCGATAAGGACCCTTTTACGGATAATTTATGTGATTCCATTTTTATTCTCAAGTTAATAAAACTGAAAAGAGTGAATTGTGGGGATATATTGTAAATAAAAAACCCTAACGCCTTTTTTTATAAGAGTTAGGGTTTTAATTCCGCGGAGAAAGAGGGATTTGTAATCCTCTTTTTATGCTAGTGTTTACGATGTCTCGCAAACTATTTTAAAACAAGGGTCTCGATTTTACTCCTACGATTTATAGGTAAAAAATCATGTAATCTTATCACTGTAAATATAGTGATAATTAAAGGTTTATCAAAGTAAAAAAAGTCCTTTCATTGTTTAAACTTTGAACTAGTTGAGTACTATTTTTGAACTGGAATCGGTTCAAAATTTAGTTGCCTAAAACATAAAATCTATCCAATTATTAAAGGTTCAACCTGTTCAATTTTAAGGCTCGTAAATTGGCAAAATTCTTCAATAGACACAAACTCATCTTCTAGTTTGTTTAACTTAATCCTCATTTTTTGAAGTAGTCTAATACTTTGACGATAACTCTTTCCGGTTATGCGTTGTATGTCCTTAGGGTAGATACATAATCTCTTGTTTTTGGCTCTCATACTCTATCTATGACTTTGATTTGGCTGTGCCTAGCTTGAAACCTATTTGGTTCAAGTTCAGGCATTCCATAAAAATAGTAAATAATTCCTTTGGTTTAGAAGCGGAAATCTACTCCCGTCAATGTTGGTTGTAAATAGGTATTTAGGTCATTTTATGCCATTTGTGTCACAAAGTGACATATGGGATGGGGGAGTCTTTTTTATGTGATTTAATTGGCTAAAATTTGTTTCATAATCAATCGAAAAGTGTTGCAACAGGATGATGATTGAAAGAGTTTTAATTGAATAATTAATCTAAATTTTAGGAATTATGGCAAGACAGAAAGGCATAATTAAATTGAAAGGTACTATCGGAGATATTACCTTTTACAAAACCAAGGACGGGCATTTGGCTCGTGAAAAGGGCGGTGTTGATGCCAGCCGAATCAAAAGCGATCCAGCATTCCAAAGAACTCGTGAAAACGGTGCTGAGTTTGGGAGAGCAGGTAAAGCTGGAAAAACGCTGAGAACAGCATTTAGAACATTATTGATCAATTCTGCGGATAGTAGAATGGTGAGCCGTTTGACTCAATCTATGATTAAAGTGATCCAAGCGGATTTAGTGAACGAAAGGGGATTGCGTAATGTAATTGATGGCGAAGCGGAATTGCTTGTTGGTTTTGACTTCAATATTAATGGTAAATTAGGTACGACTTTGTTTGTTCCTTTTGTAGGAACTATTGATAGAGTTGCAGGCGAAATTTCAATTGCTATAGATCCTTTTGTTCCTGCAAATATGATTGCTGCGCCTGGTGGAACTACTCATTATAAAATGATTTCTGCGGGAGCCGAAATTAATTTTGAGGCGGAAACTTTTGTGGTTTCCAGTTCTGAAACAGCCATACAACCGTGGGATTCCACTCCAGTTTTAGCCATTAATCAATTGAATGCAGTGACTCCCAACAGTGTAAGTCCGTTGTTTTTGGCTTTGGGAGTGGAGTTTTATCAGGAAGTAAATGGTAGAATGTATCCTTTGAAAAATGGGGCTTACAATCCACTAGCATTGGTACAGGTAAGCGGTCTGTAAGATGGTTGTAGTATTAAATAGAAGCTATTTTCCCGAGGGAACACAAGGATTTTTGGAATGGAACGGCATTCTAGTTTGTTATACCATCGAGTTGCCCTGGTTGGAAAACCAAAGGCGCATTTCTTGTATTCCTGAAGGAGAATACGTTTTACAGAAGCGGTTTAGCCCAAAATTCAAATGGCATTTGCATTTACAAAATGTTCCAGGTCGAGATTTTATATTAATCCATCCTGCTAATGATGCTACAAAAGAACTGTTGGGCTGTATCGCTCCTCTAACGATACAAACCGGAATCGGGAAAGGGAGTGGCTCTAGAAAAGCATTGGAGAAGTTGAAAGCTATTGTTTATAAAGCTTTGGCAAACAACGAAGAAGTGAAAATAAGGATTCAATCTAAAAAAATAGTATTATGAATGTAGTAGAAAGAACAAAATCGCCCACTCCGAAGTTTTTCAGGGTATTGCGAAGTATTGGTTTGGCCTTGTTAGCACTTAGTGGAAGCGTGATTGCGGCACCAGTAGTTTTGCCAACAGTTGTTGTTAGTGTTGCGGGATATTTGGCAGTTGCTGGAGGAGTCCTTTCTGCAGTGAGTCAAATGACAGTTGATGATGCTGCGAAAGAAGAAGAGGAACTCATAAATAGAATGAGAAAAGACAATCAAAATTTACCACGTGATGGAATCAAATAACACCCTGCAAATTGGAACCGCATCTGGAACTTTACTGAGTGTAGTCCCTAACATCGTTTCTGAAGACATTGTAAAAACAGTTATCTTAGCAATTGTAGGAGCGATTATTAGTTTTATTGTGTCGCTCCTTTTAAAAGGATTAACAAAATTTAGAAAAAAATAGTTTGGGTTTGGATTGGTAACCTTTTCCCGAATTTATATGAGAGCCTGATCGAGAGATCAGGCTTTCTTGATATAACGGCTACTTGTAAGCGCAGCAGCAGATTAAATAATAAATTGTCCGCAATGTTTGATTGGTATTAAAAGAAAACAGTTATTCAAGTTTGGCTTAAACCGTTTTCCTTTTAATTCTTCGTTCTTTGGATCTACAGTTCTTTTAATAAAAAGCTGCGAGTATTGAAATTTGGTATTTAAGTTTAGATTTTATTTTAAATACTTTTTAAAGTACGTTTCTAATTTATCGAAAGGGATCAAGTCGACTCTGTCATACAAATCAACGTGGCCTGCGTTTTGAATATAGTAAAGTTCTTTGGGTTCTGCTGAACGTTTGTAGGCATCTTCACTAAACTCTTTTGAGTGGGCTTTGTCACCTGTTATAAATAACATTGGACGAGGTGAAATGGTTTCTATATCATTGAATGGATAGAAATTCATAAACTTAGTATTAGTGCTCAACGTTGGGTGTGTCGTTGTTTCCTTCGTTGTGCCTTTAGGTGTAAACTCTCCTCGTGGTGTTCTATAAAAATCAAAAAACTCTCTCTGAATAGGGTGGGTATCTTCGTTTAATTTGTGTACCGTGCCGCCTGTATATTGGATATTTCCACCACTAAATTCCACATAACGCTGTTCGGCTGCCTCGGCTATCAGTTGTTTTCTTTGTTCCAAGGTTTGGGAATGATTGAGTGCATTCCGATTGGCATCACCCATATTGTACATACTCACGGTGGCAACTGCTTTCATTCTGGGATCTATTTTAGCTGCACTAATCACAAAACTCCCACTTCCACAAACACCAATAATTCCGATGTTATTTCGATCTACAAACTTACGTGTTCCTAAATAATCAACCGCAGCGCTGAAATCTTCGGCATAAATATCTGGTAACACAGCATTGCGAGGTTCACCTTCACTTTCACCCCAAAATGAGAGATCTATGGCTAAAGTGATAAAACCCCTCTCTGCCATTGTGGACGCATAGACATCAGCACTTTGTTCTTTTACGGCACCCATTGGATGACCAACTATAATTGCAGGATGTTTATCATTTCTATCGAATTTATTTGGTATAAAAAGATGCCCAACAACAGTCATTTTATATTGATTTTTAAAGGAAACACGGTAAAATTTCACATTGTGACTTACCTTGAAGGTGGTGAAATCACTCGCTGCCAATTCTTCTAGTTCAGGTTTTGATGCTGTACTTGTTGGCTCAGTTTGTGTTTCTATCTTATTTTCCTTTTTTTCGTTGCAAGACACTATTACTACTGCCATAATAAGTACTGCAGTTATTTTTAGTATTTTCATTTTATTGATTATTAATCTCGTTGTAAGTTGCGTCATTCACAGGTTCCAACCAAGTTACCTGCACATCGCCTTTGTAATTTGTGATAGCAATATGGGCCATTTTGCTAATTGCGGAAGCGCCGTGCCAATGTTTTACTTCTTCGGGGATATTTACAACATCTCCTTTTTTAATAGATTGTGCCGGTTTGCCTTCTTCTTGATAAAACCCTTCACCTTCAAGAACGATTAATACTTGCCCTTTTGGATGTGTATGCCATTTTGTTCTTGCACCAGGTTCAAACGTAACATTACCTGCCGAAAATTCGTTATTTTTATCTTTTGATATAAACTTTGTTAAAAATGCATTTCCTGTAAACCAGTCGTTTGGTAATTTTTCTCCTTTTGGAAAAATTGATGTATTGCTTTCTGTTGTCATTGTTTCTGATTTTTTAGATTTATAACAAGCCACGATTAGTAAACTCGTGATTATTAGAATCGTTAGATTTATTATTTTTTTCAATGTTCTGCTTTATTAAATTTTTGCTGTTTTTTAAAGGCTACTATAGCTACAACCGAAGCTATTAATGTAAATAGACTACTACTTATGAATACGCCAATTGCCCCTGTGTAATCAAAGAAAACACCTCCAATTACGGCTCCTAAACTAATAGCCAATTGTATGGTGGCAACCTGAATTCCGCCTCCGCTTTCTGTCTCATCAGGGATGGTGTTGGTAAGCCAGGCTACCCAGCCTACTTGTAACACGCCAAACAACAAACCCCAAAGTGCAATTAACGTGGCTGCGATAATTGTGTAACCACCAAACAACACCAACAGTGCCACTATAACTCCCATAAATAAGGGTGCGATAGATAATGACTTATATAAATTCCATTCTAAAAGATATCTTGCCAATATAGAACCTATTAAATTTGCAATTCCGAAGCCTAATAAAATGGTTGATAACATATTCACATTTACTCCAGTCACGGTCTCTAAAAAAGGACGCAGGTAAGTGAAAAATGTAGAATAACCAATGTATAATACTAAGACAGCAAACATTCCCGATTTCACATTGGGTCGTTTTAAAACTTTTATCAAGGTGCTAAATTTTGCGGGCCTATCTACCGGCATTGATGGCAATGATACTGTTTGCCATATCAAAGCGATTACACCTATGCCCCCTGAAAGTAGAAATACATTGCGCCAACCTATGCGAGTGCCCAGATAACTACCCACCGGTGCGGCGACGACTGTTGCTATAGATACCGCACCAAAAATAACCGAAAGCGCTTTAGGCACCAGTTTTTTAGGCATTAAACGCATTGCTGTGGCAGCCGCCATGGTCCAAAAGCCACCAATACCAATGCCTAATAACACGCGACCAATCAAGAGTATTGCAAAGTTTGGCGCAAAGGCAACTAAGAGATTTGATAGAATTTGTAAAAGACAAAACGATAGTAAAAGCCAACGCCTGTTTAGCCGTTTAGTGAAGGTGGCAATCATTAAACTTGTTAGCATCGCAATCATCGCCGTGACAGATATTGCCTGTCCCGCAACACCTTCCGTCACTGATAAATCTTCCGCCATTGGAGTTAATAAACTCACAGGCAAAAACTCTGATATGATTAATCCAGCCACACCAAGAGCTACTGCATATACTGCATTCCACGCAGGTTCTTTGTTTTGTTCTGGATTATTTTTAGTTATCGTCATTCTTTAGTCTACTAATTGCAACAGTATTATCTTTCAATGAACGTTATTACAGCATTGTTTCTTAAATAGTTGCAGCGTCAATTACATAACGGTAACGCGCTTCCTTATTTACTACTTTATTCCAGGCATCGTTAATTTCTTCTGCCTTAATGATTTCTATTTGAGGATAAATTTTATTTGCTGCACAATAGTTCATTACCTCCTGCGTTTCAGGAATACCTCCAATGAGTGAACCGTTAAAGTTTACACGATTAAATATCATATTGAAATTATTGATGATCAATTCACCATTAATGGGTTGACCTACTTGAGTAAAGGAACCATAAGGTTTCACACAATCGATATATGGAGACATTTCATAGGCATACGGAACAGTAGAAATCATATAATCGAGTTTGCCTTTCATTGGTTTTAAATCCTCGGCAGAATTAACAACAATTACTTCTTTAGCACCAAAGCCTTTGATATCTTCCACTTTCGAAGCAGAGGTTGTAAAGGCATATACTTCTGCTCCTTTCGAAACAGCCAATTTTACCGCCATATGTCCTAAACCTCCAATGCCTATAACCCCAATTTTATCACCTTCTTTGAATTTCATTCTCATCATTGGTGAGTAGGTCGTAATCCCTGCACAAAGTAGTGGCGCTGCATATTTTAAATCGATACTTTCCGGAATTTTAATAGCGAAATGTTCGGTAACTACGATATTATTTGAATAGCCTCCTTGGGTAATTCCTGATGGTGATGATTCCTCTGGAGATCCATAAGTCCCCACCATTCCTGTGGTTTCACAATGATGTTCTTCGCCATTTTTACAGCTATCACATTTCATGCAGCTATTTACCATACAACCAACACCTGCTTTATCACCCACTTTGAACTTGGTGACATTTTTTCCTACTGCTCCTACAAATCCTGCAATTTCATGTCCTGGAACTTGTGGATATTTTTGTGGTCCCCAATGCCCTTTGATGGTATGAATATCGGAATGGCAAATACCTGAAAATTTAATGTCAATTAAAATGTCATTGTCGCCAACCGGTCTACGTTCGAAGTTCCAAGAAACCAATATTCCTTTTTCATCTTTGCCTGCGTACCCTTTTGATTCTATCCTTTTGCTCATATTAGTTTTGTTGTTTATTTTATTAGTTTGTGAAAAAAGCTGGATTGGATTGCTGAGAAAAACACCAGCACCAAAAAGAGTAGATTGCTGAATGAATCTTCTTCTGGATTTACTATCATTTTGTTTTTTCATATGAATACTTATTTTTGATTAAATTATTCAAAATACAGCCAGTATTTTAGTTAACAATTTTTGACAAAACACCGGTAGCGATATCTGCTTGTTGCTTTCCTACATGCGTTTCAATTACCGAAAAAAGGTCTTGAAACTGACTTTCAGTAAAGCCAATATTCAAGCCAACTGACAGGTGAAATTCCAATTGTGACGCCAAACCCTCTAAAGTAGAAAGTACAGAAATGGATGCCAGTTCACGCTGCTGGTGGCTAAGAACATCACGACTGAAAATATCTGCAAAAAGATGTTCTTTTAAGAATGTATCAATAATTGGCGTGAAGGCACTTGCTCCGGTTTTAGGTCCTTTTTCTTCTCGGCCAGTAAGTGTTTGCAAGGTTTTCTTCCCTACTTCATATTTGCTTTCAGTATCGTTGATAGCTGATGCCTTTTTTCCAACTACATCTATTATACCTTTTTCTTTTCTCTCTTCGACAACTTCCATAAACGTGTTGATACCGTTCAGACTTCGTGGGAAACCACAGTAGGCATACATTTGTACTAATACTTCTTTAATTTCGTTTATCGTTAGTCCTGTCTCAAGGGCAGAATTTAATTCTATTTTTAGTTCCGCTATGTCACCAACAGCAGTTAAGGATGCAATGCTTACAATGCTTTTCTGTTGCTTGTTTAAATGTTGGTTTTCGTTAAGGTTTGTTTGTGCATTCATTGTTGTTATGCTTACTGTTAGAATTAATAATAGTGTTACTTTTTGAAGGATATTTCGAGTCATAATTTTGTTTATTTCATAAATATGATATTTATATTCTAAAGCTAATCAGCACTAAAAATGACCGTTACATTTCCAGAGCCTACTGCTTTTGCGAGTCCTGCAGGGTTATCGACACTGGCAATTCTGGTGTAGGAATATGAAGTAGTAAAACTTTTATAAAATAACACCAAAGTAGTGGAGCCATACACTAATAAATCCCCGTTTTGAATGGTTTTGGAATTGAATGCATTGGTAGGTAATTCTTGTGGTAAATCGAAGTATTTTTCATTTCCATTAAGATCTTTCATATTGATGGTAATCGGTAAAAGTGCAATAAATGCTTCAGTTGTTGGCGAATCTATTACTGTTGCCTTGAATATTTTTGAACCTACCGTAATGGTGATTTGTCGCATATCTTTTGGTATTTCCATAATATTTTGACTGCTTGTTTCTTCTTCGATGTTGCTTTTGCAAGCCGTACTGTTTATAAGTGAGATTGCAGAGATAAATAAGATGAATGCCTTATTCATATTTAAGAATTTAAATGATTGATTTAATTATTTTGGCGGGAATACCACCTACAACTACATTATCAGGAACATCTTTTGAAACTACAGATCCCGCAGCCACAACTGAATTTTCTCCAATAGTTACGCCTTGTAAAATGGTAGCATTTGCACCAATCCATACATTTTTTTTGATATGAATTTTACCAGCGGTAAGTGTTTTTCGGTACTTTATGTCAATGGGATGTCCTTCGGAAAGCAAACTAACTTTTGGTGCGATCATGACATCATCTTCAATCGTAATACCGCCCAAATCTAAAAACGTACAATCGAAATTGATAAATACATTTTTACCGATTTTGGTGTTCTTTCCGTAATTGATTTGAAAAGGTGGAAAAAGAGAGGTGGAAGTATCGATGTTAGATGCGGTAATGTCGCTTAACAGTTTTCTGATTAAGTCCAAGTCTGTTTCATTGTTTAATTGTACAAGCAATTTTCGTGTGTCGTTGCAAGCATTTCCAATTTTATAATACTCTGAAGCATTAAACGGAACACTTTCACCATTTAACAGTCTTTGAAATATAGTTCTATATTGATTTTCCATTTTACTTTAAAATTTATAATGTAAAGATACGTTGTAGATTTGTTACATTTGTTATACTAAATTCGCACATAGTGTCACATATCACTTGTGTATAAAAAACGGATGAGCTTGGAACTAAAAACGAATGAAAAGAAAATAATTATGCTGTTTGAGGTCATAGGGCACTACCAATTCCCCAATGATATTTTACAGGATTATCATACCCATATGTTTTGCCATCGCGGTAGCGCAGCATTTCTATTTAATGGGAAACAGTTTACATGTAGAGGAGGGGAGTTTGTTTTTTGGTTTGCGGAAAGCCAATTATCCAATTTAACGTTCTCCAAAAATTATAAAGCGACTGCATTACTGATACAGAAAGATTTTTTGAATGACAATATTCCCAACCAAAATTGGAGTATTGACGCGATGTTACATTCCAAAGAACATCCTGTGTTACAATTGAATGATACTAAAGAAAAAGTATTGTCTACATTTCAGCTATTATACTATAAATTTGGAGATAAAGGGCATCGTTTCTATACAGAAGCTTTAAAACTACAAATGCAAATGTTCCTTCTAGACATGTGGCACATGTTTGCTACTGAATATGAAAGTAGAAAGCGGAGCTTACAAAGTGGCACCTTATACGAGCAATTTTTGCTTTTGGTGCAAGCGCATTGCATGAAAGAACGCGAGGTACAATATTATGCTAATCAACTTTCTATATCTGCTAAGTATCTGAATTATGTGTGCAAGCAAAATTCAGGGGTTAGCGCGTCAGAATGGATTCAACGCTATACTAAAGAACGCATCGTTCTGTTATTACAGAATAAGAATTTAAACATCGCTGAAATTGCTGAAAAACTGGAATTTTCTAGCCGGTCATTTTTTACTCGGTATGTAAAAAAAGTATTGGGTGTTACGCCAAGCGCTTATAAGAACAGGTTAGGTTAGTAAGGACTATGTTTGGAATAATACACTTTGATCTTGTATGTTAGTTTTTCAGCTTGCTTATAACTAGCGGATAAGATCATATTATTTATCTTTTGGAGTAGTAGTTTAGAATCGATCTTCTCATTTCATTAATGAGTTCAATATTCTTCTTTAATTGGTCCTCTTTTTGTTCCAATAACCTCAACGCCTGGATTTGTTTTTTATGCAGCTCGTGTTCTTGTAGCATTTCGTTAACTTTTGACATAAAATCCTTTTTAAAATCAGCAATTCTTAAAAATGGAATTACGGACCCCAATAATGAGTGGTGCCAGAATTTTGCTTTCCATAAACTATAAGCTAACCAATACACTGTTTCGGCATCTTCATCGTTTTGAAATAGGATTACAAAGCTATTGGTAAATGGTTCTCTTTGAGGCTTGCCACTGTTCATTCCTTTGTTCAGAATAAAGATTTGGTTTGCTCTGTAAACAGCATTTTTTTGGTGTGTTTTGATGATGAAATTCGGCATAGCGCTTTGGTGTTAAAGATTCGACCTTAATTTTTTGGAAAAGAAAAAAGAGAAAAAAAGAAAGCCGTTATAACAGCAGAAATGACGAACGAAAATGGAGGGAAGAATGACCGACTGGAAGTGAGGAATGAATGCTATTCTTGCTAGATTTTTTTCTTTTTCTTTTCAGAAAAATGCACTATCGTACTTGTTGTAGTTTCTCAGGGAAGTTTTTTTGGAAACGGCAATTAAACCCCCCAAGCACCGCAAGCAGCAAAAAAAGTGGTGCCCGTTTTCAGGGCAAGGAACTTTTTTTGCGTATGAGGAGCGCCGTGGCGGGGTTGCGGCAATCGAACAGCCACCATAGACGCGAGAGTTGAGCGGAGGTACAAAGCGAAACGTAGCGACTATGAGCGTGAAACGGCGGGTAAAAAATATAAGGCAACCGCCTTTTTGGCGGTGTACCTTGATTTAGGGCAAAGCGACCGAACCAACTGATAATAAGATAGTGCATAATTGATAATTGGAAATGGATGCTTCTAAGATAACGTAAGTGAGGTAAGCGGAGCCAAGCCCGATGGCTGTGCGAAGGAGCAACCGCTGGAAAAACGGAGGGCTGCAGACACAATATGGCTGGAATGCAGTGAAACGTAGCCTGCGGAGTGTAACGAAATGAAGCGGTATTGTGGATGCATAAGCCCGACCGAACGCAGGAAGAGACCGTGTGAAGATGAGGAATGAAACAGTGCAAAAAAGCAGCTGCTTATTTTCAAGCTGCTGTATTTTTAGTGCTGTAAAGTGACTGTGGAACGGAGGGAAACCTAACTATTGAATTGAAACAATAAATTATCAAATCATCTAAAATGTTCTTATGGAAATGTATGGTTGACCGACTGGAACAGCCGAACGGAACAAAGGGAACGACCGAAGAGAGACCGCTTGATTGCACGTGATGTTAAAAGTTAGGTTTCTTGGAGAAATTAAGCTTTAATTACCTTTTATGTTTTATTCTGTTAAATTTAGAAGTATTTATTATTTTTTTTACATTATCAAAATAATAGGAATAATATTTTTCTATATTTGCTAATTGATAAGGTCATAACAAAACTAAATTTGTGAATGCCCTACTAATACTCCTTCAGAAAAAAGTGCAATTTAATTAATGTCAGAAGCAAAAAATTTTAGCGAACAATTATTGGTTAGTGAACTTAAAAATCACAACGAAAAGGCGTTTCGTACTCTTTTTGATTTGTATTATCAAGACATTTATGGCTATAGTATAAGCCTTTTAAAATCAAAAGATTTTGCAGAAGAGAATGTTCAAGAAGTATTTTTGAAGGTTTGGTTGCATCGGGAAAATTTGAATTTAGAACAATCCTTTAAATCTTATTTATTTACAATTGCCAGAAATCAAGCTTTTAACTTTCTAAATAAAGCGGCTAATGAGGTTTTGCTGAAAGAAGAAATTTTCTATAAAAGCCAAAAATCGCACGAGCAAGGAGATTACTCCATTCGAGAAGCAGATTGTAAAAAATTAAAAAAACAAGCAATCAGACAATTACCTCCAAAACGGAAACTTATTTTTAAAATGTCCCGCAAACAAGGTAAAAGTTATGAAGAAATCAGTCAAGAATTAGGTATTTCTGTAAATACGGTAAAAAGCCAAATGAGTAAAGCACTTGAATCTTTACGACTCTTTTTTAAGGCACATGATGGAATTCTATAAATAACGTCTTGCTTTTTCAACATAATCACTCTTTAAGGGTGATTTTTTTATGAAAATATAATTTTCAACACTAGTTATTAAAACTATGTAAATGAGTTAATTAAATTTTTTTTTCTAATGTTGACTGTTTTTTATTTTGTTAAAATCGAAAAATATATAACGTTTGAGTAGTAGTCAAGTCTTTCTCAACTGTATAATATAGAACAGGAACACAAAAACCATCAAAATGGATGAAAATTCAGAAATAAAAAGCTTACTCCATAAGTTTGTTTTAGGCCAATGCACCCCAGAAGAAACTAATGCAGTTATTGACTACTATAGAAAGAACAAACTCACTACCGATTTTCCGACAGTGGAAGATGTCTCGTCATTGCTAGAGGCTAGTCCTAAAATGGATGAATCAACTGCAAACGCCCTATTCTCTAAAATCTTGAGCAGTACTAAAGAGATTGAACAGACTGCTACGAAAGCTAAAAAAGTCACCTTTCGTACCTATATTGCAATTGCAGCTTCACTTTTTGTTTTGTTGTCGATTGGGTTGTTTTATCAGCGCGATTTTTTTGAACCTAAAAGTGATTTGATCTTAAGCAGTAATGAAATCATTTTGCAACTTGGAAATGGCGAAATCCAAGTCATATCAAACACTAGTAAATCTTCGGTAATAGATTCTAAAGGAAATGTTGTCGCGAATCATAATGGAAATAAAATTGTCTACGACACCAAAACCACAATTGAAAATATTGTTTATAATACTCTAAAAATCCCGTATGGAAAGCGTTTTGAGCTAGAATTGTCAGATGGAACTCTCGTACATCTTAATTCAGGGAGTACTTTAAAATATCCGGTGAAATTTATCGCAGGTGAAAATAGGCAAGTTTTCCTTGAAGGGGAAGCCTTTTTTGATGTAAGCAAAGACAAAACACATCCTTTTGTGGTCCAAGCCAATAATTTAAATATTCGGGTTTTAGGAACTCATTTTAATGTTTGCAGTTATCCCGAAGATGCTTTGACTGATGTTGTATTGGTTGAAGGTTCTGTTGGATTATATACCCAAAAAGAGCAATTTGACGTTACAAAAAATACTGTTTTAAAACCCGGGTATAAAGGAAGTTTCAATAAAAAAGAAGGGAAAATTGAGACCCAATCAGTCTATACCTCTGTTTATACCTCTTGGATGCAAGGTCGATTGACTTTTAGAAATATGAGTTTTGGAGAGATATCAAAAAAATTGGAAAGACACTATAATGTTACTATTGTGAATCAAAACAAGAAATTGTCAAACGAGAAATTTAATGCCACTTTTGGAGATGAACCAATAGAAAAAGTATTGAGTTACTTTAATGATATTCATGGTATTAAATACACCTTAAAAAATAATGAAGTACTAATTAAATAACCTTAAAACCAATGAATAATGGAGCGCTAAAACAGCCAGAATAAAAAAATCGGAAAGAGCTACGAACAATTTCCGATTGAAGAATAGATTGAACCTAACAAATTAAATACAATCAATTAACAAAAATATGAAAAAAAAACCAAAGAATGATGGGATGCATTTTCCATTATTCCAAAAAAACCTGAAATTGAAACTAACTAGCTTACTTCTTTTGGTTGTCATGTTTAATATTCGAGCCAATACTTATGCCCAAAGAACAAAAGTAGACTTAGAGTTAAAAAATACAACTGTGGAGACAGTTCTAGAGACAATTGAACAAAAAACCGACTTTAGATTTATTTATAAAATGACTGATGTTGATTTAAATCGTACGATATCGATTAGTGTTAAAAATCAAACGATTGATGTAGTTTTAAATAAAATATTCAAAGGAACTACAACTGATTTTAAGGTTCGTGATACTCAGGTTATATTGATAAAACCACTATTTGAAAAAACGAATACGGATTTCTATCTCCAAAAAATCATTAGGGGAAAAGTTTCTGATGAAAATGGTATGCCTTTGCCAGGTGCCTCGGTCGTTGAAGAAAAGACAAACAAAGCCGTTGCTACAGATGCCGACGGAAATTTTGAAATAGTTGTCGAAAATAGTGATGCAACATTACTCATAAGTTATATAGGGTATAAAGAAAAAAGAGTTTCTGCCAACCAAGATAACGTAATTATTAAACTATTTCCAGATACAACTACTTTAGAGGAAATTGTTGTAATAGGTTATGGAACCTCATCAAGAAAAGATGTTACAGGTGCCGTTTCTTCGATAGTTGCAAAAGACATGAATCAAGGGGCAGTGGTGAATCCATTACAATTAATCTCAGGTAAGGCTGCAGGTGTCAATATTTCCCAAACAGGTAGTGAACCTGGTTCAGCGCCTAGTATACGCATCCGAGGAATATCATCTTTAATTGGCGGAAATGATCCTTTAGTTGTTGTAGACGGAATTCAAGGAAATATGGATTTATTAAACCAAATTCCGCCAAGTGAAATCGCCTCAATCGATATCTTAAAAGATGCTTCAGCTACCGCAATTTACGGTTCTAGAGGAGCTCCTGGTGTTGTTATAGTAAGTACTAAGAAAAATAAAGTGGGAAGAACCTCTGTTGAATATGCGGCTTCTACAGCCATGGATTATATTCCAAAAAAATTGAACATGTTAAGCGCTAATCAATGGTGGGAACAAGCTCAGTTAAATGGTGTTCCGGCTTCAGCCAATCATGGGTCTGATACAGATTGGTATGGCATTCTTACCAAAAATGGAGCTACCCAAACTCATACTTTGTCTTTTGGAGGAGGAGCAGAAAAGTTTAGTTATAGAGCTTCTATTAGTGCTATTTTACAAGATGGGGTTGTTATCAATTCCAGTAATCAAAAATACATTGGAAGAATTCAAGCCACTCAATCGGCAATGGATGATAAATTGAAATTAAGTTTTAATCTTAATAGCGGAATTACTAATGCAACCAATAGTATTGGAAGTATCGGAAGAGCAGCATTTACTTCTAATTTAATTACAAACGCTTATTTAATGCGTCCTACAGATCCTGTTTATGATACCGATGGAAGTTATTATACTGATCCTACTATTTTTCAATATCTTAATCCTTATGCGGCTTCACAAACGGTTACCAATGAAAGACAGACGGATAATTTGTTTGGAAGTCTTAAAGCTGATTTAGATTTGTTTGAAGGAGTAACAGCAGGATGGTTTGGAAGTTGGAGAAAAACCAATGATGTAAATGGGTACTATCTTCCCGCAGCCTCCACAAGTGCTTATGCTATTGATCAAAAAGGAATAGCGAATATTAGTAATAATAAGCAAAACGAAAGATTAACCAATGTAAGTCTGAACTACAAAAAAACATTTGGAGATCATAGCATCAATGCCTTGGTTTTATATGAATGGCAAAATCAAACGTATCAAGGTAATTATGCACAAGCCAGAGGTTTTATTAATGATATAGCCACTTATAATGCATTACAATTAGGGGATTTATCTCGGGTACAACCTGGAGATTTGCAATCTTATAAAAACGACAGAACCCTAGTTTCGTATTTAGGTCGCGTAAATTACTCCTTTTTAAACCGCTATTTGTTTACGGCTAGTATGAGAAGAGATGGTTCCTCCGTTTTTGGAGTTAATAATAAATGGGGTGATTTTCCTTCGGCTTCAGTGGCTTGGCAAATAGACAAAGAACCTTTTATGGCACAGCAAACTATTTTTAGTGAATTGAAATTGCGTGGAGGATATGGTATAACTGGGAATCAACAAGGATTATATCCACAAAATTCGATTTCATTGGTAGGAGGATCAGGAGTCACTTATTTTGGAGGAGAACAAATTACCAATTTTAATGTAACTCAAAATGCCAATGCTGATTTGCGTTGGGAAACCAAAAAACAAACGAATATTGGATTAGATTTTGCCCTTTTAAAGAATAGATTAAGAGGTTCTGTAGATGTTTACACAGCAACAACTGAAAATCTTTTATTTGATTATACCGTTCCGCAACCTCCTTTTCCATTTAATAGTATTAAGGCAAATGTTGGAAGTTTATTAAATGAAGGATTAGAAGTTTCACTTGGTTATGATTTAATCAAAACAGAAAATACCACACTTACCCTAGCTGGAAATGTTTCCTTATTAAGAAATAAAGTTTTAAATCTAAACGGAAGTATTAATGGAGTGCCCTTAAATACCAATTATGTTCCTTGGGGAACTGGAGCCTATCTGATCGCAGGACAACCTATTGGAACCTATAATATGTTGCATCATACCGGAAAAAATAATGAAAATTGGGAAACGGTACTCGACGTTGATGGCAATGGTATAATAGATCAAGGAAATACTAGTCCGGATCGTACGATTCAAGGCTCAGCATTACCCACTTATACGTATGCCTTTAACCCAACGCTCCAACATAAAAGTTTTGATATTTCGATGTTATGGAGAGGATCTGGAGGAAATAAAATTTACAATGGTTTGAGATCTAATCTAAGTTATTTAGAAAATATAGGGAAATCAAATGTGTTAGAAAGTGCTATTCCACTAGGTTTATATACTTCACAATATGGATCTGATTTATGGCTTGAAGACGGTTCTTTTTTACGATTAGAGAATGTAACTGCTGGTTATAGTTTCAATTTCCAAAACGTTAAATATATCGAGTCACTTCGACTTTCTATTACGGGAAATAATTTACTGCTAATTACTTCTTATTCTGGTATAGATCCTGAGTTGAATGTAAGTGGAGGCGGAGAGAACTTTGGAGGAGACAATGGTATTTATCCTCGTACTCGAAGTTTCGCCATAGGTTTGAATGTAAAATTTAAATAGTACAAGAAAATGAAAATCAAAAATATAGTATTATTAATAAGCGCTAGTTTCTTATTAATGGTTGGTTGTACCAATATAGACGAAAGAGTCTATGATAAATATACTGCAAATGAGTTTTATGGATCTGCTCAAGGAGCCGATGTAGCTCTTGCCGGTGTATATGCACAAATTGGCGGAAATTGGAACGGAGTTGGGTATGCCGGAGCAGATAATGGCTGGTATGATCTCAATTCTATGAGTTCTGATGAACAAGTTATACCGCATAGAAACACCGGTGACTGGCAATTGGATTTCGCTCGTTTGTACAAGCACGAATGGTTGCCAACGGATTTAATGATTAATAACACCTGGAATTGGCTGTACAAATCTATTTTTAATGCCAATTTAGCAGTAAATCAATTGGAAAAAGCAAATGCCGAAGCTTCTAAAATTGCCGAAGCTAAAGTCTTGAGAGCTTTTTTCTATTACTTGCTCATTGATGATTTTGGAAATGTTCCCTTCTACACGGATAACAATATCACTGTAGATCAAATTCCACAATCAAGCCGAAAAGAAGTTTATGATTTTATTGTAAAAGAACTAACGGAGAATGTAGAAACTTTATCGGCTACCAAAGGAGGGAATTATTACGGTAGATTCAACAAATGGGCTGGTTATACTTTATTGGCAAAAGTGTATTTGAATGCCGAAGTGTATACAGGAACTGCAGAATGGACAAAATGTTTAGCTGCTTGCGAAAAAGTAAGTGAAGGCGGATTTGCACTTCATGCTGGTGAAGCTAATGCTTCAAGTCCTTTAGGGTATAAATACTATGAATTATTTGGTGATGTTCTTCCTGAGGACGAAACTATTTTAGCCATGTTTGCCACTGCAAATATAGTTTCCAGAAATATTTTAACGGTTCGTAGTTTATATGGACCACATGCGCAAACTTTATTTGGGTATAGCGGATGGAATGGAACTATAGTTCCTAAAGATTTCTTCGTGAAATTTAGCGATACCGACATTCGAAAAAAACAATTTTTGTATGGAGATCAAGGTGGTGGTATTAATTATACGGTTGATGTAAGTTCTTTGGACAATCCAGGAGCTGCTCCTCAAGCGGGTGTCCGGAATACTAAATTTTATCCTGTAACTCCTATGGATGGAGGTGGCGCTTCGAATGATTTTCCAATCTATCGCTATGGTGATGTTCAACTAATGAAAGCAGAATGTAATATTAGATTGGGTAATTCAGGAGCTGCAAAACCCTTTGTAGACGCCATTAGAGTGCGAGCCGGACTTGGAGCCTTAACAGCAAATCCAACATTGGACGATGTTTACAATGAAAGAGGTTTTGAATTAAGTTGGGAAGGGCACAGACGACAAGATATGATTCGTTTTGATAAATTTTTATTACCCAATTTATTCAGAGGTACTTCAAGTGAATATCGAAAATTATTTCCAATACCTACAGCCGCTTTAGACGCTAATAAGGGATTACAACAAAATACAGGTTACTAAATATAGCACTATTATGAAAAAATATATAAAAAAGTTAGCCTTACTATGCACCATACTATTCTTAGGTGCATCCTGTACCAATGATGCCGTACTTACTACATTACAAGAAGTGTCTTTTAGTGGTAAAGTTGAAGCATCATCGAGTACGATTGTCCTTACTGCGGATTCCACAAATGATCCGGTTGTTGTCTTTTCATGGCCAGAGGTAGTTTATCCTGTACAAGCTCCTGTGACCTATGCCTTGCAATTTGATATCCCATCGGCTATTTTAGGTACGACAGCATGGAATAATGCGATACGAGTTGAAGTAGGTGAAGATGCCTTAAGCAAATCATTATTAGGGACCGATCTTAATAAAATAGCTCTGGCCCTGGGACTTCAGTCTGATATAGCTGGGGAGATAGTGGTTCGTGTTGAATCTAATTTAGATCGTAGAATCTATTCGGAACCAATCACATTAACGGTTACTCCTTACGTAAAGACAGTAGTCTTTGGAGCGATTTATATGCCTGGTAGTTATCAAGATTTTAATATCGATACTGCTGCTGCTTTAGATGCTATTTCTTCGGGAATTTATCAAGGGTATGTTAGTTTTCCTGATTCAAAAGGTTTGGGTTTCAAATTCAATACAGAAAGAAACTGGAATCAATTTTACGGAGCAGATGCCAACGGTAATTTGCAAAAAATGAGTGATACTGATTTTCAAATAGCCACAGCAGGTTCCTACCAAATGACTGTAAATCTAAACACCTTAAAATGGACTGCAAGCCCATATTCGTGGGGAATTGTTGGTGATGCTACGCATGAACCAACAAGAGATGATGCTAATTATGGATGGAATCATTCTTCTAAAATGACTTATAACCATCAATTAAAAACCTGGAAATTTACTGGTGTTTTGAGAGCCGGAAATTTAAAATTTAGGCTTAATGATTCATGGACCATAAATTACGGCGCTAAAAATAATGATGAAGGGATAATGTATCTGGACAATGCAGGAGCTCATTATATAGGTGAAGCGGGTACTTATGAAATAACATTTACTATAAATGATATCGATCCGGCTAATAATGGCTATCCGCCAACTGGAACTTATACTGTTACAAAAATCTAATCTAAAAGTAATCGTTGAAAACTAAGATACATTCCTTTTTTGTTTTAAACAGAAGAGGGCTGTATCCATTTAATAAAAACGTTTATTATTAAAATAAAAAAACATGAAATTATATATCAACATTATTTTTGTACTCGTCTTTTCTTCCGTTTTGGCCTCTTGTAGTGCCTCGGATAATGATTCCAAGCCATCTTCAGTTTATCAACAATATGGGACGCCATTTGAAAACATGCCCACTAAGGAAGATGCTATCATTTATCAAGTTAACATACGTTCTTTTAGTGCAGAAGGCACATTAAAGGGAGTTCAAAACAGATTGAGTGCTATTCAGGAATTGGGAGCTAATGTAGTTTATTTAATGCCCATTCATCCTGTTGGAACCGTGCGATCTGCAGGAGGTTTAGGATCTCCTTATGCGGTAAAGGATTATAAGGCTGTCAATACTGATTTCGGATCTTTAGAAGATCTGCGTGTTTTAGTGGAGGAAGCCCACAAAATGAATATGGCAGTTGTACTGGATTGGGTTGCCAATCATACCGCGTGGGACAATGCTTGGATTACGGAACATTCCAATTGGTACCAAAAAGATGCTAACGGAGCAATAATTATTCCTCCCGGAACCAATTATAATGATGTAGCTCAGTTGGATTTTAATAATACGGAGATGCGCGCCGCTATGATTGATGCGATGTCATATTGGGTTTATTCTGCTAATATTGATGGTTTTAGATGTGATTATGCAGATTATGTTCCCCAAAATTTTTGGACTGAGGCCATTTCAAGTTTGAGAAAAATAAAAAAGCAACCTATATTAATGCTTGCCGAAGGAACAAAAGTGAGTCATTTTGCCGCAGGATTTGACTATACTTTTGGATTTAACTTTTTCTCGGCTATGGAGAAAGTATTTAGTGAAAGCAAGCCAGCAACAAGTTTGCAAGATTCGAATGCTATAGAATACACAAACAATTATGACAACTCCCAACGGGTAGTTCGCTATACTAGTAATCATGATGTTAATGATACTGAAGGAACTCCTTTGGAATTATTTGGAGGAAAACAAGGATCCCTTGCTACTTTTATAGTTGCGGCATATATGAAATCGGTACCGATGATTTATAATGGACAAGAAATAGGATATGATAAAAGTATCAAATTTTTTACACGTACTCCAATAGATTGGACAACTGCAGATGCCAGTATGTTAGCTGAATATAAAAAGATTATTGCCTTTAGAAAAACGAGTAATGCGATTAAAAAAGGTAGTTATACTGGTTTTAGTAGTGATGCCGTAAGCGTATTTACCATGGAAACGGATACTGAAAAAGTTTTGGTTCTATCTAATTTAACCAATGCAGCAGTTCCATTCCTTGTTCCTGCTTCCTTAGCCAGCATAGCTTGGAAAGATGCTTTTAGTGGTACAGCAGCTACAGTTGGAACATCCATAAGTTTGCAGCCTTATCAATATATCGTATTGAAAAATTAGTGCCGATAGTGACTCAATTGCCTGTTTGGCAAACTCAACACTATTATTTTCTAAAGGCCGAAAAGATTAAAGTCATCAGGTTGATTTTAAATTTGAAAGACTTTCTTTTTTTCGCCCTTGATATGTTTTAAGAAATAAAAAAATATGAATTTTAAACCAAAAAAAATGCTGATTCCTTTTCGTTATATAATACATTTAGTAGGATTGTTTCTTGTTTGTCTGAGTTCTTTTTTAGGTCAGGCCCAAGTAATCAGTTCACCTGACAAGAATCTCTCCCTGCAATTTGAGCTCTCGGCAAACGGAGTTCCTACTTATCAATTAAGTTACAAGAATAAAGCGGTTATCAAACCGAGTAGTTTGGGTTTGGAAATTAAAGATTCGCCCTCGTTTATGGATGGTTTTAGTATCACTAATAGCGCACAGAATTCAGTAGATAATTCTTGGAATCCCGTAATGGGTGAGGAAAAAACAATTCGGAATCATTATAATGAACTGGTTGTTACTTTGGCACAAGTCCAAAACAATAATCGGTACATCCGAATTCGTTTCCGTTTGTTTGATGATGGATTGGGTTTTCGCTATGAATTTCCAAAGCAAAATGATTTAAATTATTTTGTCATAAAAGAAGAACATACGGAGTTTCAATTGGCAGGAAATCATAAAATATTTTGGATTCCAGGAGATTATGATACCAACGAATATGCTTATACAACTTCTAAAATTTCGGAGATTCCATCGCTAATGAAAAAAGCGACAATCCCTATAAATGCGCAACAACCCATCCAAGAATTAGCGGTGCAAACTCCTTCGATGATGAAATCTGAGGATGGATTATACATTAATATTCATGAAGCTGCGCTGATTAACTATCCTGCAATGTCCTTGAATGTAGATGCTGAAAATTTTAAAATGAGTTCTCATTTGACTCCGGATGCTGTTGGATCTAAAGGGTATATGCAAACGGATACTCAAACGCCTTGGAGAACTATTGTGGTGAGTGATAAAGCAACTGAAATTTTAGCTTCTAAATTAATTTTAAACCTAAATGAACCTACAAGTTACAAAGATGTTTCCTGGATAAAACCTATGAAGTACATTGGTATTTGGTGGGAATATTTCGTTGCTGGAAAAAGCACTTGGGCGTACGGCAAGGAGAATAATGTCAAACTAGGACAGGATTTTACAAAACTTACACCAAATGGCAAACATGGAGCTACCACCGAACGCGCAAAAGAATACATCGCCTTTGCTGCAAAAAATGGTTTTGATGCTGTTTTAATCGAAGGATGGAATGTAGGTTGGGAAGATTGGATTGGGAATTGGAAAGAAGACGTTTTTGATTTTGTAACAGCTTATCCTGATTTTGATGTGAAAGCAGTGCATGAATTTGCGGCATCTAAAGGAGTGAAAATTATGATGCATCATGAAACATCGGGATCCGCTACCAACTACGAACGTCGTTTAGATCGGGCTTTTGAATTTATGAATGAAAATGGATACGATGCTGTAAAAACAGGTTATGTAGGACAAATTATTCCGCGAGGTGAACATCATGATGGGCAGTGGATGGTGAATCATTACATACATGTAGCCCAGCGCGCTGCTGATTATAAAATAATGGTAAACAGTCATGAAGCTGTTCGTCCTACTGGTCTAAATCGAACGTATCCCAACTGGGTTGCACAGGAATCTGCTAGAGGAACTGAGTTTGAAGCAATGGGAGGATTAGCTCCTGAACACACGACTATTTTACCTTTTACTCGTTTGATGGGCGGTCCAATGGATTTTACGCCAGGTATTTTTCAAACGGATCTTAGCTATTATAATACAGGAGGGAAGCAACGCGTGAATACTACTTTGGCCAAACAATTGGCTTATTATGTAACCATGTACAGTCCGATTCAAATGGCCGCTGATATTCCGGATAATTACAATCGCTTTCCGGATGCTTTTCAATTTATAAAAGATGTGGCTGTAGATTGGGACAATACTTATATTCTTGAGGCGGAACCAGGAGATTATATCACGATTGCCCGAAGAGCGAAAGGAAAGAAAGAATGGTTCGTTGGTGGTATTAGCGATGAGAATTCGAGGACGGCAAAGGTAACTTTTGAGTATTTACCAAAAGGCACGAAATACATCGCTACCATTTATGCCGATGCCAAAGATGCGAATTGGAATGAGAAACCTCAAAATTATACGGTTACTAAAGTTATTGTCACTTCAAAAACCGTATTGAAACAATATATAGCACCAGGAGGTGGTTTTGCTATTAGTATAAAAGAGGGAAGTTTTAGGGCAATGAAAGGACTTCAAAAAATATAACTTCCTCTTAGTTTTGGATTTCAACTTACAGTTTGGTTTTTGTTTAAAAGGGTTTGTTTTGAAAGAAGCAAGCCCTTTTATTTTTGATTTGCCATAAGGAATTGTTTTTTGTAGTATGATATTAAATTTGATTAAAGCCGTTTTTTCGTCGGTTGATTGTAGGCAATAAAAAAGGTAAATTCTCCCATTCAAACCATTCCTTTTATTTGCATTTATCAGGTTCCATTAGTTTCACTTCGTTGGGCTCAAAATCGGAGATCATGCTAATTTGATGTAATTTTTGTGCTCATTTTCAAAAATTTCGCTGGTAATGGTTCCAAAGCACAGGTTTTTAATTTCGATTCCTACTTCCTCTCGAACTTGCCTGGGGGAACATGGATATGCAAATAAAACCTGCAGTATAAGTTAAGCTACATTTTTGTAATTAATTTGATTGTTAAATTCTTCAATAGTTGCATAATTCAAAGCAGAATGTCTCCTTTTTCTGTTGTACCAAATTTCAATGTATTCAAAGATTTCCAGTTTCATTTGTTCTTTAGAAATCAGTTTGCTCCCATAAATCAATTCCGTTTTCAAAGATTTGAAGAAGCTTTCCGCTACAGCGTTATCCCAGCAATTTCCTTTACGACTCATACTGCGGGTTATTTTTTTATAGGAATCAAGAACATTTACAAACTTTTTACTGGCATATTGGACACCTCCGTCAGAATGAAAAATCAAACCTTCCTCAATATTTCGGTTTTTAACAGCCATTTTCCAAGCCCCAAGCGTAGTTTCTTCTGTACTCATTCCGTCGCTCAAACTCCAACCTATAATTTTTCGGTCGTGTAATTCCATAATAGTGGTCAAGTATACAAATCCCTCTTTAGTTTGGATATATGTAATATCCGAAACCCAAACTTTTGAAGGCATTTTTACAACAAACTCTCTGTTTAATACATTTTCGGCAACTAAATAATTATGATTTGAGTTGGTTGTAACTTTGAACTTCTTGCTTAATTTGCTTCGTAAGCCAAGTTCTTTCATATATTTTGCAACTGTGATTCGTGAAACTTTATAGCCTAAATACTGTAATTCCAATGTTATTCTAGGACTTCCATATCTTTGTTTGGCTGCAAAATAAATCAATGTTATCTGTTCTTTAATGGTGATTTTTAGTTGTTGTCTTGTTGTGATTGCTTGTTTTTTCCATCGGTAATAACTTCCGCTACTCACTTGTAGAACTTTGCACATTTTTTCAATCGGGAATAGTTGTTCATTGCTTTTTATGAAACTATAAATCATCGACCGCTCTTGGAAAAAATGCCGATTGCTTTTTTTAGTATATCACGTTCTAACTCGGCGTCTTTGAGTCTTTTCTCCAGTTCGTAGATTTTTTCTTGCTCGGGAGTTAGTTTTAAATTTCCTTTCCCAGGAAAAATTCCTTCTCCAAATTCCTCGAACTCTTTACGCCATTTATACAACTGTGGTGCTGTGACTCCCAACTCTCTGGCGAGTTCTGATACATTTTTTCTATCATAACTCAATTGAACGGCTTTATCTTTAAAAGCTTTGTCATAAATTTTGCGGACTTCTTTCATAGGCTAAAATTAAGATTATTTCTTAACTTTCTGTTATGGCTAAGTTAGTATGTCCAAAATCCAGAAGTAATATATAATAAAGTATGACAAAAATGTTTAGATGGTGGAACAGGATATTTTAGTACGTTTATATCTTCAATTCTCAAACAGAAAAATTGTTCTGAATTTGATTTAAATAGTTCTCCAATAGAATGATTTTGTTCAAGAAAATTATCACGAAAATCTTTTGCGCCATAAGTATGAACTTTTTCATTTATTTTCATTTTGTAATTTAAAAATTTTCTGTAATTATTTTATCTATTTCTGCAAACAACTGACCGGTAACGTTATGCCACTTTGAGATGGCTGGAAGTTCGTAACCGCTCAATTTTCGGTTTAACGAAAACTTAATGCGATACGAAAATTCCACTAAACTCCAGCTAGCTCAAAATGGCGGTTACCAGATGTTTTCTCTATTCATTGCTATCGTCCACTAAGTTACAGATTGCCACAAAATCATTTTCGGATAAGATTCTAATAGCTATTCCGCTTTCAATTAGTTCCTCTGCTTTTCTATGTTTAGAACTTTTTCCATAACCAGCTAGTTTTGTATTATCTTGTATTCCAACAACTAACATTGTCGTGTTTTTTGTAACTGAATTTGTAACTTTACAGCCGATTTGAGAAGCAATTAATCCTGCTTCACTTCTTGGAATTGATAACGCACCAGTAAACACTAAACTTTCTCCATAAAGTTGACCTTCGGGATTTCCATCCAGATTTATTGCAGATGATCCCTTATAAGTAAATATTGGTTGTCCAACTCTTTTAAACCATTCTTCAATTGTCAAATTTGTAATTTCACTTGCTTTCACAACAACTAATCCTGCAACGATTGCGTCCTCTAAAGCGTCGTGATGTTCAAATTTCAAATTTAAATATTTTGCAATATTTGACAATCCATATCCACTATGTGCAAAATCTGTCCAAGTTCTTCTCACAATTTTAGCATTATCAAGCCATTTTGGTTTTATATGTTCTAAACCATAACAGTCACAAGCTCTGTTTATTGCAATCCTATCAAAAGGCATATGATGAATAACAATTTTATCTTCTAAAAAGAATTTTAATTCACTATAAAACTCATTAAATGTTGGTGCATTTTCAACATCTTCTGGACTTATTCCGTGAATAGATATATTAAAAGGGTTAAAATAATCCTCTGGATTTACAAATATTTTTAATTTCTCAATGACTACACCATTATTAAAAATTGCAATTCCAATTTGACAAATACTTGAATAATCAGCATTTGCAGTTTCAACGTCAATTGCTATAAAATTCATATGATTTCCCGAATTAAATGTAAAGTAGATTGGTCATTTATGTTCAAGCATCTTTCGTGAATATGTTCTAAAAAGACTTTTTCTGTTAGTACTTTTAATTTAGTATGCTTTTTTCCTTTTGAATTTATTTTTTTTTCAAGTTCAATTAGTTGTTCATCTTTAATTCCACGTTTTAGTTCTTCAATAATGAAATCAGAAATTATAAAAAAATCTGTATCACCTGAAAATTCAGCATCAGTTGGTAGTCCACCTAAATTTCCAATAACTTGAAATTGGTTATATTTTGAACCACGAAGCTTTTGCGAAAAAAAATACATTTTTATCATAAAATTGATTTGGTTTACTTTTCTCTAAAAAGATTTCTGAAAATGTATTAATACTATTGTCGTTAATTTCTATTTTTTCATTTTCTTCCATATTTCTGCGGTTTTTCTTAAAATATCTGGTAACTTATTTATAGGCGGAACAAAACTTCGTTTATACAGCTAAAAAGAGGGAGATTGACGGATTTTTCTAACGGTTTACGTTTTTTCAAATATATAGAACTTTTATTACAATTTTATAATTGGAAGGTGATAATTTTCTTGATTTTTGTGGTTAAGGAGGGGGAGAGTTTTTCTTGTTTCATTTCCACTGAGGGTCGAGGGATCAATCGGGTTTCGAATTTGAGATATTAATTTTTTCTTTTTCTGTGAGCTTTCCTGTTTTTATTTAGGCATTTGCTTTGTCTCTTTCGCACGGTTTAAAAGAGATTAGCAGCAATTCTTCTTCCGGGCTATGTAATTGGCATTGTTTGTTATTTTGGGTGACTGATTTGTCTCTGCCAGGAGGTATTCGAGTTGAGTACGCGATGATTCGCTTTCATAAGTAATTAGGTGGGTACTCAGCGAAGACTTGCACAAGAGAGATTTACTTATTTACTATTAACTTCATTGTTGTTAAAAGTTGTTGTGTTTTTTCGATGTCAAAGTATTTGTCTTTTATAAGCTTTACTTTATAGTTCACAGGTAAATAAATACCCCATTTAGAAAAATCTAATAATGCCGGATTGACGCCTAAAAGGATAGTAATATGGCTATCAATATCGGTTAATGGGAGAGCTATAGAACTCCATTTTGAGATTAATTCTTCTTTAGGAATCTCTATATAAAATACACACTTTGATTCTCTCTCATCAAGGGAATTTTTTATTCCTGCAATATTTAAGAGTAATTGTATAGTCCTGTTTATTCGTGTCCCTGCAAAAGTGAATAGTTGCAAGTTTCTTTCTGTTGAAAATAAAGGACGGTCAGTATGCAAATCAAGTATTTCGAAAACAGAAAAATCTTTACGAAGAATTTCTATTTCGTCACAACTTGGTTGGTCAAGAAAATCGTAGTTTGTATTTGAGTAAAGAATTTCGAGCATTTTTTCTCTAATTCTTAGATGTAATGTTGCTCCATTACTCGAAAATTTAGGTGGTTTTCCATCATTTGTAGGCACTACTTCTATCTTTTTAGCCTTGTGGTCAATGAATTTTATTTTCCAAACTTTAGCGGATAGCAAAATATTTTCATCTTCAATTATTTGTAATGAAAAGGGTATTTCTCCAATTTTATTACCTGCATTTACTACTTTAAAATTTTCTTCAGTTTTAAATACGCTATAAAAATCACGACTATTTACGACTTTTTCTCCTTCAACGCCGATTATAACTTCGTATTGTAATTTTTCAAGGAAATCAATTTCAATTAAATGATTAAGGATTTGTTCTATATCAGATAATTCAATTTGTTTAAACGCAGCATTTTCTTTTAGTTGATTTATTAAATCCTTTAATTTAATTCCTGAATGTCCTTTTGTTATTGATAAGGCCTGATGGACTAGAATATCATAGGGCTTTTCGTCTTTTTGAGGTGGTTCAATAAAACCTTCTTTGTATAATAACCAACAAGCAATAGATTGAAGTAAGCTCCATTTATTTGTAGCATACAGAAACAAATTACTGCTTTCTCCTTCTTTTCGTCCACTTCGTCCAACTCTTTGAATTAACGAAGCAATGCTATGAGTTGCGTCAATTTGAACTACTTCATCAACTGTTCCAATGTCAATTCCCAATTCAAGTGTTGATGTGCAAGAAATGCAAAAGTTTTGTCTATTGTTGTTCTTTGCAAAATATTCAACGTACTCTCTTACTTCTCTGTCCACTGATGAATGATGTGAAAAATAATTAGAATGCCCATTCACCCGGCCTGAAATCTTTTTAAGTTTTACCGCTACTTCTTCAGCTCGTCCTCTACTGTTGGGAAAGATTAAAACCTTGTTATCTTTTGTTTCTAGGTATAAATCTTTCAAAAGTTCTAAAGGTAACTCTTCGGTTTCATTTTTGAAATAGCAAAATTGAGCATTAATTTCTTTGGAGGTTCTGTCAATTAATATTTTAGTCTTTTCAGCATTACCAGTAAATTCTTTTACTTCTGAAAATTTATTTTCTTCACTCATTGTAGCTGATAGACCAACAATGCTATACGCTTTAGAATTCAGCTGTTGTAGTCTTGATAAAATAGATTTTAATTGAATTCCTCTGTCTGTACCGATAAATGAATGTATTTCATCTATAACTACATATTTGAGATTTGAAAATAACTGTTTTACATTGAAAGGCTTGTTCACAAACATTGCTTCCAATGATTCAGGCGTAATTAATATTATTCCGTTTGGTTGTTTTATTAGTTTTTCTTTCAATGTTTTGTTGGCCTCGCCATGCCACTTTGTGACAGTTACATCGAGATTTTTGCAAAGTTCTTCAATGCGAAAAAACTGGTCGTTTATTAAAGCAATTAAAGGCGAAATGTAGAGTACTTGAACACCCGATTCGTTGAAGTCAACTTTTGAAAGGATTGGTAAAAAAGCAGCCTCTGTTTTTCCTGATGCCGTTCTTGACACTAAAATAAAATTGTCGTCAGAAGAAATAATTTTAGTAATAGCAGCATTTTGAATAGGGCGCAATTGTTCCCAATGCATATCACGAACATATTTTCGTATTGGCTCTGAAAGTAAATTAAACGACATTATAATTCTTCAATGCTATCTAATGAAAATTCAGCAGGTCTTTCATCTGAAATTTCTAAATCTCCAAAAAGTTTCTTTTTGTCTATTTCTGGATTTTGTCGAAGAATATTGAGTATGTTGAGAAAATCTCGAATAACTTCTCTTGGCGTTAAAAATTCTGATGCTCCAGGTTTGTTAAATAACTCTTCCATAAACTGTTGAATATCTTCATCATTGATTGATATTTCCGTTTTGTAATTGTAATCAAATATAGCTTTCAACTTTTTAAGCAATACAAATATTTCATTATGGTCAAGAGGAAGTAGTCGAATCACCGGTTGCGCAAAATCTCTTATTTCGGCTGTTTCATATTTATTAGTTATTAATCTTGTTTTTAGAGCGTCATAACTAAAAAAGCCTCTGCGTTGATTTTCTAAAACTTCTTTTGTACCCGCAAAGTTGAAAAATAAATTAGTGACTTTTCCTTGAAAACAATCGTTATAAATCGTCAAGATTTTTTCGTAATTCTTCTCTCTAACAGCAGAATTTGAAATTTTGTAAAGATTAATAGCTTCATCTAAGTTCACCATAAAGCCGCTATAGCCCATACTTACAAATAATTTACAGAAATTTTTGAGCATATCATAGTAATTCAAATCATTAATGACTTCTCTTACTCCTAAATCCTGTCTCGCTTCGGTTTTCGTTTTGTATTCTCCTTTGAGCCACTTCAAGGCATTTCTTCTTAATTGCTCATCATCAGTTATATATCCTTCGTAATATTTCATTACAACCACTCCAAAATCGAAACCACCGACATCTGTGATGTCATTAATGGTTTTCATAATATTGCTTTGTATAAGTTTCAAATATTGTTCGTTACGAATATCTATTAAGGAAATATTATTGTCTTCTGCAGTTTTAGAAATCACTTGTTCAATCCATTTTTCCAATAAAGTAGGTAAAGCTCCACCTTCAGGTTTGGTCTGAATAGATACATTATCCATAATGGCAGCGTATAATGCAACACCTTTTCCGTCATTGGAATATAGACGATTGTCTGGAGTGAAGTCGGCATTTGCTACGACAAATTTCTGTTTTAAAGCAACAGTATTAAGCAAATGAAGCATAAAGGATTTGCCTGACCCAAAGTCACCAATCCAGAATTTCACCATGCTATGTCCATTCTTTACATCTTCTAATGCAGAAACTACTGCATTTATTTCTTCCGATCGTCCAACGGCAATATGTTGAACGCCAATTTTTGGAACTACGCCCCCAATTAAGGAATTAATAATTGATGTGGCTTCTTTAGGCTTAAGATTGTTTATCATTTTATAGAAATTTTTTGAAAATAGTTTGTGTTAATGGTATAATAATCTTCTTCTTCTTCAATCAATATATCATCCAGAAACTCATAACAAGTATCGTTAATGCTTTCTATCAATGAGTTTTTAAAGACTCCTTTTGATTTGGCAAATACTTCAAACTCATCTTGAGATACTAAAAAATTGCTTTTAGCAAATAGTTGTAATGCAGCTGCATGTATTGTTGTAAAAGTTAATTCGCTGACAAAAGCGGACTGAAGAACCTTTTCGTCTTTTTTAGTTATTTCGAGTTGGATTTCTTCATTGCTTATTTCTTGTGATTTTACAATGATTTTCTCATCTTCGAATTCATCCTTCAAATACTCATTAAGTAGTTCAACAGTTCCAGAGTGTTGTTTTTGAACTTCTTTAATTGATGCCGTGTTAAGCTGTATTTTTTTACGTTTAACCTTATATATATTAGAGATGCCTTCCAGCGCTTTATCTATATCCTTATTTTTAATTAGTTCACCAATAATTTTTTCAAAAGAGTGCAATTGTTCATTTGTTTTGAACAAGTTTTTCTGGATGGTTTTGGTAAGTTGTTTATTGTTGAAAGTAGTGGATTCCAAATCGCAGTATAAATAAGACACATAAAAAGTGAGTGCAGATTCCTTATCATATTTAGAGATAAACTTTGAAGCTTCAAAAAAAATGTTCTCAATTGACGGATTCTTTTCGTTTAGTAATGCAAGAGAGTGAATCGAATCAATAAACTCTTTTGAATTTTCAGTATAGTTTGCAATTAATTCTTCAAACTTAATCTTCCAACGATTTGTATTTTGTGAGTATAGTTCAATCTCTGTAGCTTCATCTGGTAAGGCAACTTTAGAGATTAATAGCGGGAGTAATTCAGTTACTTTAAAAATTATTTTTGAATCAAACTCTATTTTAATTTCTTCATGGGCGTAATAAGTATCCGTATTTAGTTTACGTTTATGATCATAAAATTTACGAACTGCATTTTCGCAATGCTTGAAAATATTTGAGTAAATTTCATTAGTTGTAGATTCTATGCAATATTTATAATTCTGACTGCCTTTTCTGTAATTGTAATGTTTCCTTGCCACTAGATCTGCGACAGTTAGGAATTCAGCTTCAATAGTTGTCCCTTCCTGTATAAAATTTCTTTTTAATGCTGAAATTAAAGAAATATAAAGTTTAAGAATTTCAAGGCTACAATATTCGATATCGAAAAAAACATTACCTGGATTATAAATATTGTTAAGTAATATTACCTCTTCTTTATTCAGTTTTAGCTGAACCTCATATCTACTTCCTAGTCTCCAATATTCATAGTCATTATAATTCTGGTGGCTGTATTTGTCCTCTGCTTTTAGCCTTGAAAGACCATCATCATCGCTATTTACTTCCATTTTTTGAATTAGGAATGATACTCCGTATGACTTTGTTTTAGGGTAGCATTGCCCCAAAGTTTTAATTTGGCTTTCAATTTTAGATATATTTTTATGATTGTCAAAGTCTCCTAGTAGGTCAAATAAAAGAATGAACGCATAATTTGAATTCCCTTCTAAATCAATGAACTGATCGCTTAAAAAATTTTCTTTAAAAAGCCCATAAAATTTTTTTTGTTCAGTTGATGCACTATTGATTTCGGAATAAGAGTAAACATAATGATGAGCCCAAAAAGGTACTCCAGTATTGTATGTAAGTTTACTTGTAGCTGGTATAGTGTAAGATTGATCCGAAATATCAATGATTGAGTCGTCATTATAGTTGTTTGAATAATCTGAGGTTGTCACGGTTACTTTGATATTGCTAGCAGGTTTTTGCACTAATTTTTGTGTCATTACCTTTTCTTTTTTATAATTAGAATTTACATTGCTTATTATTGGATTGTATTTAAGATTAAACTTTTCTTCTGACATAGTTATAAAGATTACAAAATCGATTATACCTATAATTAAAGGAATATAGGTCCAGAAAAAAATTAGAGAGAATATACCTTTTGCTGCTTGTCCTAAATAAAATCTATGAATTCCAATACCACCTAAAAATAATGCCAAGAAAGAAGCTGTTTTTTTATTTTTCATTTTTTACTTTTATATTGGAATCTGAATAGGTCGTGTTTTGTAGGGGCATTTTTTTCTTATTTTAATTTGCATATAGTAATAAGGTTAATATTCCAATTATGGTTATTACTGTTCTAAATGTCAGTTACCATAACTAAGATTTATTTATGAGTATTGAAAAAATCATAAAGAGTCTACCTATTTCAGATTAATTCCATACTGTTTAGTTTGTTTTGATTGCATTTGTGTAAATAAACGACATTTTGTAGGATTTTACTATACCCACTTTTAGTGATTTTTGACTCTTTTTTTATTGATGTAAATTTGAAGTCTTAGGGATATTTATTAGAACTTTGATTGTATTTATCCAGATAGTATTCTAATTCGAATAAATGAATCAACTCCTCGTTATCAGAAAATTTATTAGGAGGTTTGCCATTGCTTGAGTAGGGCAGTTGAATTAAACTAATATTTTGGGATAGTATATTTTTTCCTGCAATGTTATGCAGTATAATAAAAATGGCTTGCTTTAAAGTCTTTGTATCACAGTACAAATTGTAGTCTTTCAGGAAAATGATAATATCGATTTTTGCTGTTATTGGATTATAATCTATGGGTAGAAATTTAGATTCATTAGATTGTAAATTAAGTTCCTGAATGATGTAGGGTTGGTCCAATCCGTTGATTATTCTATTAATTTTTTCGGTTGACTGTAAGAATGCTGTGAATTTCCATTTTCTTAATAGTGGCGCATTATCGACTAAATTAATTACTTGACCGAAATATTCTACATTACCGTTTGCGGTTATGATGAGTTCCGTTTTATCGGCATTGTTTTTAGGGAATAGAATTATAAAGTCGAGCTCTTCGCAGTAGTAGCTGAGGTTTTTTGATAACCAATAGATGATATGAATTTGGTTTTTAGGGGTTTCATAGATGAGGCTTTTGATGGTTTGGTTGTTGTCTTGGAACCAGTTCCAAAAGGTGTTGATTTTTCTCATGGTGAGGAAAGTTTAAAAGTTTAAGGTTTAAAATTTCAGGTTTTTGATTTCTATTTTTTCTAAGTCCTTGCTGCAGGCTGGCTCCTTCGCTAAAACAGTCCACAGGACTGTTTTTTTACGCTCGATCCTATTGCCCAAAAAAGAAACAAAAAACGCTAGCCCTGGACTGTTCGCCGACCCGCTATTTTTTCAATTCTGAAATCCAACGAACTCCCCCGAAAGTTTTCGGGGTCAAACAGCGTTGGATTTTTTCAGAATTTTCGAAAAACGGGTGCCCGGCTGCCACAGTCAAAGGGCGGGTTGAACTGCGATTGTCAGATGTATTTGTTTGCATTAACGTTTATCCTTTGTTTCTTTATCGAAGGTGATGAGGTTAAACATGGCTCTCATTCTGGAGCGGAGGCGGTTGCCATAGTTGTTTTCGATTTCAGAGGCAGAAAGGTTGGTGGTGATGTGAGTGACGGATTTGTTTTCGATAAACTGTTCGTAGCGGCTAATGAGTATCTCGGCCATCACGTTGCAATCATTTCCAAAATGCTTGATTTGCTGTTCGGCGCCCAAATCGTCAAAGCAATAGCCGGTTAGTCGCGATTGATTAGCTTGCTTTAGTGTGTAGCAGTTAATTGCTTCAAATCCGTTTTTTGCAAATTCAAACGAAACTTCTCTACATGTTTTAATTTTATAGTCGGAGTTTTGATAGGCAAAAGGTCGTATTAGATGCATTAGCGACGTTTTTCCGCAACCAATAGCACCTGAGACTAATATACCTTTTGACAAGTCTATCTTTAGATTCACGGCTGATTTCTCATCTTTTATCATATAAATCAATAATTTGTAAATGGTAGGGTGGTCCATTTCGCTGATATGAAACGAACTTCCGTAGGTGGTTCTTCCTTGGTTTTCTAGGTATTCCAGACATTTTTGGAAATTATATATTTTGAAACCTTTGTGAATGACGAAGGTTTCACGGATGGATTTACAATGGTTCGTCATAGTTTTTGTGGGTTGCCGTGTGCAGATGCATCGGTTTTGGTTGGGAATTGTAATCGGATTTTGGAGTATTTACAGCAAACTTAGCTGTGTTGAGCATCCAGTTTCGTGCTGCTGCTTTCCAATCTTTCATTTTTGTTTTCCCACCAATGAGCCAACCGATGCTGGAGTAGTAATTGAAAAACTTATTGGCTTCTGTTTGTGAACTTTGTTTGAAGGAGAAGTATTCCAGTATCATTTCGATTGTTGGTGGTGTTGTTTCAAAAACTAAATCCAGCTCAATTGGTTTTTCTTTTTTAGCGCAACTTTTTTCTTTTTGCTGTCCGCTCTCCGTTTTTATTTCTTTTTCTTTTGGAATTATTAAAGGATTCAAATTTTGAACTGGTTGATTTCTTGAATTTTTTTCTATATCTATTTTTGTATTGTTTGAATTGTTTTTAACTGTTTGTTTTTTATTATATATATAGAGCGGTTCATTTACCTGTTCAATGAGTTGTTCATTTTTTGTTTGGGTCAAATTGTGAACGGGTTCATTTTTTGAATGGGTTGGTTGTGGTATTTTTGAAATTCCGTTTACTTCTTCAGAGAAATTTGTCATAATTATGTTGGAGGAGGAGTGGGGATTAAATGTTGGGTTGTATATCATAAATCCTAAAAGTTCTAACTCTCTCATGCACTTATGGTATGTAGCTTTAGAATTGATCTTACTTGCTTTCATGATTTCTTCCCTTGAAATGCCTGTTGGATTTTTGAAGCGGTTTACGTTCCAACATTGGAAAAGTGCTAAATAGAGTGAAATGTGGGTCGGGTTGAGGTTAGTTTCGTAATTGATTTTATTGAAAAATCCAGTGAGGTGTTTGATGTAGTTCATAAGATAGTGTTCAGTTTTTAGTGTTCAGTTTGATTAACCACAAGTTGTAAGGAGTTAATGAGATTACACCTCTAATTCGAATAAAGTCCTCTTGTCCTCCTTTGTCGAGGTTAGAGAGATTGTTTGGTTACTTGCAGTGACTTTACTTGAAAAGTGTAGGGAGGGCATTTACTTTATTTCCGTTTAAAAGTTTTTCGATATCAGTTTGGTCGTAATACATAATTCCACCGATTTTGGTATAGGTCAGTGTGCCGTTAATGCGAAGGTTTTGTAAAGTACCTGGTGAAATATTCAGCAGTTTCCGGACTTCATTGGATTTGAGCCATTGTTTCTGCTGGAGTGGTTTGGATTGTATGATTCTTTTTAAATCGTTCAGAAGAAGACTTCGAAATTCGTTTAAGTCTTCCATTGTAATTAATTGCTCGCGGTACATTCTGTTTTTAGTAGTGTTTGTGGAGCTGTTGCTTTCAAGTGCCATAACTTATGTTTTAGGTTGTTATGGTACAAAAGTGTTGGTATTAGTTGATTTTATTTCACAAGTGGTTCACAAGTTGTGAAAGAAAAAAGGAGTTTTTATTTTGAAATGGTTGTGGTTATTGACTTCTGGATATTAAATCTTTACTTTTTTCCTGGATTAGAAAAGTAGCAAAAAATTGTGCTTCTCCTGCTATCACTGTATCTTTATGGATTATGAGAATGATTTTTCTTTTGTCTTGATTACTCACGAGTTAATATTTTATTTGAGTTCGTGAATCTATGATTTCAAAAGAAACAAAAAATCAAGCCTGAATAATTTTTAACCAAAAATTATCGGTCAAATTTATTTCACAATTCCCTTATTGTTATTGGAGTTCGATGAACCTCACTTCGTGTCGGTTTTCCTATCGCGACCCCAGCCGCTCGTGTTTCACACTCGACTCCGGGGTCACTCCCTGCGGCCGGCGCTGAAATTCTTACCGTGATTTTCTAGTCTAAAAATATAAGGGCGGGGAGAGGAAGTTGATGAGGATGTTTTATCCTAAAAATCAGCGGATAGATTTCGCTATCGGAAACCCGAGCCGTTCGTCCTTCGTCCTCAACTTGCGGACTGCTGCCACTTCACTTCCTCGTTGTTTTCTTATGCTTTTTATTTAAGGGCGGTGTGATGAGGTTGTAATTACAAGTTTGTTTTTGATATTACTGTTTTTGTTTATTAAGAGATTCTTTTTCTTTTGCCTTGATGCAAAAGAAACAAAAGATCAAGCCTGAAAATCAAAAGCTTGAAAACTACCGCGAAGTTCCGTTCCGCAGCCCGATCCGTTCGTCCTTCGTCCTCAACTCGCGGACTGCTGCCACTTCACTTCCTCGTGGTTTTCCTATGCTTTTTATTTAAGGGCGGGGAGAGCAGGATGTAATTACAAGATTGTTTTTGATATTACTGGTGTTGCGCAGTCGATTTTGGATGTCTTGTTATTATTTATGAATGTTGTTGGTTTTTTAATTCACTGATGAAGTAGGTGGGAGAGAGGCCTGTTTGATTTTTGAACGCTCGGGTAAAGTTTTGGGTAGAACCGAAACCGGCTTCGTCACTCAGTGCCTTGTTTGTGTAATTGCGGTATTTGTTTTCACGCTTGAGTATTTCTATGATATGATCAATCTTTAAATCACTGATATATTCAATTGTTCCCTTATCACGGTAGCGTGAAATAATTTTTGAAGCGTATTTTGTATTGGTGTTTAGTAATGAAGCCATTTTTGCCAATGTCATGTCTTTTTCGAGGTACTTTTTATTGCGCTCAAATTTTTCTAGATTTTTTAGAACTGCAGTAATTAGTTCAGGATTGATATCGAGTTCTTTACTGGTATTGTCTAATACTAATGATTGGGCCGTGTCGGGTTTGCGATTCATTAATTCTTCAAATAATCTTTTGTTTTTATAGTGTCTGTGTACCAAAAATACAATAATTGTTAACATTATAATTATTATAATGGAGAACAAAAAGGTCCAGTATTGTTCAATGTTTTTTTGAGTTTGAATTAATTTTTTTGTGTCGTATTCTTTGTGTATCTTCCCTGAAAGGTATTTATAATCCTTAATTAAAACTTCATCTACTTTTAAAAGGGCCGTGACATAATATAACTCTAATTCTTTGTCGTTTTGTTCCTGATAATAATGAATTAATAGTTCATAAGCTTCCCTTAAATCAGGGCGTATGTATTTTTGTTTTTGGAATGCTTCATCTATCTTTTTTAAGTATGGTACTGCCTTTTCCTGCAATTTTAGTGCCCAGTAGCTTTTACCGATGTAAAAATAGGCCGTCGTTTCGTTTGTTAGATCTTTAGTTTCTTTCAAAGGAGGCAGCGCCTTTGTCAACTTCTTTATTGCGTCAGGATAATTGTGTTTAAAATACTGATTTACACCTTCGGAATGGATAAAGTAGGATTGCATTTCTAGGTTTTTAAAACGTAAGCCCTCACTGAGCCCCAGCTGATTCATCTGGCTGCATAACTTATATTTACCTGTGCGGTTGTAAGAAAGCCCTAAAGAATGAAGTGTATTCAGATACGCGCGGCTATTTTCTTCCTTGAAATACCCAAGACATTCTTTAAATAATGCTATTGCCTCATCGTAAAACCCAAGGTAATATTTGATCTGAGCAATACCATATTTTACTTTGAAGATTTGGTATTGATTGTTTGTTTTCGAAATGTATTCATCCGCTATCAGGTAGTTGTCGAGTGCTTTCATGTGCTGTTTACTATCATATAGTATAACCCCTTTTGTCATGTAGCCAGATCCGATTAATGCGAAATCAGCTGTTTTTTTTGCCGCTATCAGCATACGATCGGCATATATAAGTTGTAGTTTTTTGTCACTTGTATAAATTAAGGCTTTATAGGATTGGGCCATTTGTCCGTAATTTTTCTCCCGTTTTGCCTTAGCTAACCATGATTGTGCATACAAACTTTCTTTGATACTGTCCTTTTCCTCATAAAGTATGTTTTTACTAAAATATTCATAGTCTTTAGTTGAAAGACTATCCGGAATAACAAAATTATTTTGTTGTGGGTAAGCATTATAATACAGACATAACCATATTATAAGTAAGTATTTTTTCGTCATATTTCTAAAAGATTGGGGGCTTACTGATTAGAAAACATAAGATTAATGTCTTTGAGACTGTATTTTGTAAAATAAATGTAGCTAAAATAATGTAATTGATTACAAGAATTACCCTTATAAAGGATTCTTTCGTTTCCTTGAGTTTAACTTACTGTTTATTTGGATTTTAGAGTAAAATGTAGTGTGTTCAATTCGGGAATTGCATATCATAGATTCCCGAATTGAACAGTTGTTGGCTTGTGGGAGGGGAAAGGTCCTATTAGTTTTGCCCTGAATTCAAACGGTTTTGTTATGAGCAAAACCACCATCAAAATTGTTCAGATTATCCCGGGAGAAATGAACTGATTAAAAAGTAATCAGTAACATTTAAAACATTATCAAAAATGAAAAAATTCTATTCAGGTTTTAGTACATTAATTTGTTTGGCCGTCCTTTTTGCACTTGCTTCCTGTACAACCGATAGTCCTCTTGTAGCGGGCGATACTGTAGGCAAGTCAGATATGAAGAACGAAAATCCTTATTATACTACCAAGAAGGGGGATACAGTGCTCGCTACGGAAGGTTTATCGACTAATACAGTTACAATGCAGGCAGATGAAACCGTTGATCCAGACTGGAAAAAGCTTATCACCCATTTTACAGGAACTACAGGGAGCAACGAGTAGTTGAATCCAGATTTAAGATAGGAGTTATTACAATCAAAACTAGAAGGCTGTTCATTTTAGTGTGAGCAGCTTTTTTTTTAATTTTCATCTGCATCATCCATGCGGATTATGAGTTTGTTTTTGAGTGTATTCATAAATTTTGTCCTATCGGATTTCCTGTTACGGATTTCCAGAAAAACCCTGTTGAATTGGCCCAATTCGATTTCTAAAGAAGACTCGAAAAAGGTTATGACTTCTTTGAGCCCTGTGGCTCCATTATTAAAAACGCCTTCTGCATGCAGTGCATAAATTAATTCTATCAAATCTACTTTTGATCCTGTCCATTTTAGACTTTTAGAGAGTGGGTAAGGCGATTGTGCTGTTATTGCCTTTCTTTCTAGTTTTTCCATTTGCTCCAGCAGAAAAATTTTTATTTCATCGTTCGCTATTATGCGAGCCATCTTATAGTCGTGAGAGGTTGCGAAGCGATGGTCTATTTGAAAATAAACACTGTCCATCATTAATTTAAGGTCGTATTTTTCGCGTACATAATATTTGCTATCAAGACAGTTGTTAGCGGTGCGGCAGTAGCGGTAAAATTCCTGGTTCTGTTTGAAGAAAACTTTTAATTTAAAAAGTTCTGAGTTATAATATTTAGCTATTGTTTTATGGGAGCCCAATGGCTTGTTGGTTTCGATAGTATAGATTTCGTTATAGTAAATCAGTTTGCTGGCAAACTTTGGCTTTATGTCGCGGAAGAATTCTATTTCTTCTTTTTTGTTTAGTCCTTTATATTTTATGAAAAAGGATTTTAGTCTCTCTAAGGCAGCAACGCTACTTTTAACGGCCAGTTCGGCTGATTGTATTGGGTTTTCTGTTTGCAGATGGATCATTTTTAATTGCTGCTGTAATTCGGACATCAAGGATTCAGAAAATAATTTCATTGAAGCGGTTTAAGATTTACAAATTGACTTTTTTGATAATTGAATTGGGCTGTAAATCTATTTGATGATTGCTATTGTTGCAAATGGAGTGGTGTGCGATTCCCGAATTGAATAGTGAAATTCCCGAATTGCATAGTGTGTTTTTTGTGGTAATGCGGTAATTCTGTTTTATTTGTACCGCAAAAATGCGGTGATAAATGGAATTAATATCGACATATTTTTATTTGCAGTTACTGATCAAAGGTAGTTGTTTGATGGCGAAGACCTCGTTGAACAATGTCAAGGAATGCAATTTCTGCTATGGCTTTTGAATCATCCTTCTTTAAAAACGCCTGTTTTATCTTTTAAATATAAGTAGTCCTCGGTGGCATCAACCTGCATAATTATGTATGTAATTTGCTATAACAAGCCACACGAAAGGATTCGTGCGTGAGCGGGGGCGAACCAACGAACAAACAAGCACAGAAAGCACAAAAATGGCAATTGAAATTTTTCTTAGAAATCCTATCTGATAAGCCAATCAATATAGACTGAGCAAAATAGCTTTTATCCTAAAATAAGGCTCTTGAAAGGAGAGCTAATTTATAAGGAAATCCAAAATTCTACTACAATTTTATGGATCAAGCAGTATCTTCTAAAGCATTGAAAAACAATAGATTAAAAGTACTTCATTGCTAGATTGCATTAATAAAAACCGAACTCTTTTACCTTTTATCCAACTATTTTCGTTATTTTTGAGAAACAAAAGCATAGTTTTTTCTTAGGTTAACGTTAAAAATTAGTCCAAAAAAAAAGTTGATTTTCACATTCTACCTATTAAATTCTTTTTCTTTAATTCGCTAATAATTATACTCATAATCTATTTTAATTTTCATTGTGATAAATAATATCTATAACGAAATAAAACATGAAGATGAGTGCTATAGATTTATAAGATACACTATCGTTAATTTTACTAAATAATAAACACAGTAAATTTATAAAAATAAATATGGAAAATAATAACAATACAGATCTATCCAACGGTCAAGGTAAATGCCCAGTTAATCATGAACAACTTCCACTAAACGAAGGCGCGACTATAGTTGAAGGCAACCACGATGCATCAGCAGGAAAATGCCCAGTAATGCATGGTGGAAATACTTCAACTAAAGCGAATGTTATGGGTTGGTGGCCCAATGCACTTAACCTTGACATATTGAGCCAAAATGATACTAAAACAAATCCTTTAGGACATGAGTTTAATTATCAAGAAGAACTTAAGAAACTCGATATTGAAGCCTTAAAGAAAGACATGCATGCCTTAATGACGGATAGCCAAGACTGGTGGCCTGCAGATTGGGGTCATTACGGTGGATTAATGATACGTCTTTCTTGGCATTCTGCTGGATCTTACCGTATTTCTGATGGTCGTGGCGGTGGTGGCTCAGGTAATCAACGTTTTGCACCTTTAAATTCGTGGCCTGATAATGTTAGTTTAGACAAAGCAAGAAGATTACTATGGCCTATCAAGAAAAAGTACGGTAATAAAGTGAGTTGGGCCGATTTACTTGTTTTGGCCGGTACAATTGCTTATGAAGACATGGGATTAAAAACCTTTGGATTTGCTTTCGGACGTGAAGATATTTGGAGCCCAGAAAAAGACACCTATTGGGGATCTGAAAAAGAATGGTTAGCACCAAGTGACGAACGTTATGCTGATGTAGAGAATCCTTCGACGATGGAAAATCCATTAGCTGCTGTTCAAATGGGGCTAATTTATGTAAATCCAGAAGGAGTAAACGGAAAGCAAAACCCTTTGAAAACTGCTGGACAAATGCGTGAAACATTTGCTCGTATGGCAATGAATGATGAAGAAACGGTTGCATTAACTGCAGGTGGACATACAGTAGGTAAAACCCATGGGAATGGTGATGCTAGTCTCTTAGGTGATGATCCTGAAACAGCAGGAGCTGAAGAACAAGGACTAGGTTGGAAAAATCCAACTAATTCGGGCAAAGGCCGTCATACTGTAACAAGTGGACTTGAAGGCGCATGGACTACACACCCAACGAAGTGGGACAATGGATTTTTCCAAATGTTGTTCAATCACGAATGGGAATCTCGCAAAAGCCCTGCCGGTGCATTGCAATGGGAACCGATCAGTATTAAAGACGAAGACAGACCTGTAGATGTCGAAGATCCAAGTATTCGCCAAAACCCAATGATGACTGACGCTGATATGGCCTTGAAGGTAGATCCTATTTATAGAGAAATCTCTTTGAAGTTCATGAACGACCAAGAATATTTTTCAGACACTTTCGCTCGTGCTTGGTTTAAGCTTACGCACAGAGATATGGGGCCAAAAGTAAATTACTTTGGTACCGATGTTCCACAAGAAGATTTAATATGGCAAGATCCTATTCCTGCTGGAACTACAGATTACGACAGAACTGCTGTAAAAAATAAAATTGCTGTATCAGGATTATCTATTCCAGAAATGGTGAATACAGCTTGGGATAGCGCACGTACATTCCGGGGTTCAGATATGCGAGGTGGTGCTAATGGTGCACGCATTCGATTAGCACCACAAAAAGATTGGGAAGGAAATGAACCACAACGTTTAGCATATGTTTTATCTGTTCTTGAACCTATTGCAGCTGAGTTTGGTATTAGTATCGCTGACACTATTGTCTTAGCAGGTAATTTAGGAATAGAACAAGCGGCTAAAGCGGCTGGCGTAGCTATTACAGTTCCGTTTTCAGCAGGTCGTGGAGATGCAACTGATGAAATGACAGATGCTGAATCTTTTGAGCCTTTAGAACCATTAGCTGATGGCTACCGTAACTATAGTAAAAAACATTTCGCAGTAAGCTCTGAAGAAATAATGCTGGACCGCACACAATTAATGGGATTAACGGCACCAGAAATGACAGTTCTTGTTGGTGGAATGAGAGTGTTGGGAACCAATTATGGCAATACAAAACATGGTGTTTTCACTAATACAATAGGCGCTTTAACTAACGATTTCTTTGTCAACCTAACAGATATGGGCAATACATGGAAACCAACAGAAAAAGGCCTTTACGAAATTTGCGACCGTAAGACCGGAGTGGTAAAATGGACTGCAACAGGCATGGATCTGGTATTTGGGTCTAATTCTATTTTACGTTCTTACTCCGAAGTTTATGCACAAGACGACAGTAAAGAAAAATTTGTAAACGACTTTGTAAGAGCTTGGGCCAAAGTTATGAATGCAGATCGTTTCGATATAAGATAATATTCGTCCTCTTCTTATTCATAATAAGGATAACAGATTATCATCATATACTAAATCCCCAATTACAAAGTGTAGTTGGGGATTTTTTTTGGTTAAAAACGACAGTTTGAGTTTATTTCACAAAGTGGAACGCCCAAAAAAAGGTATTGAATGACACTATGATAACGATAATTCCACTAAATTCCAGCTAGCTCAATGGCGGTTAGCAGAAGTATCTTATATGTAATCTCCGAAAATTTCAACCATTTTAACTTTCCAATTTTCGGGTAAATCATCCCAATTTTCTCCCCATTCTAAAGTTTTTTTATAAGCTTTATATGGTTTTTCATAAGTTGCATTATAATTTAGCTCTTCCTCAACATTATTTACCATGTATACAATTCTGCCATTACCATTAAGAGCATCAATTATTGGTTGATTAAATTTTTCAGCATTAGGCACTGCGGAGTCTTTATCGTGAACAACAATTGGATTTATTCCCATAGAAGTAAGATACTTTACTAACCCAATAATTGAAGCTTTTCCACGTGCTTTAATAATTTCAAAATCAGATAATATTCTTAGATATTTTAATTTGTCTAATCTTTTTAATGTTTCTTTTATCAAAATATCTTCAGTATCGCCCTCAATTATTACTACATGTTTAGTAAAAAATATTCTAGAGATATAATTGTCAATTTTTAAAAGCATTTTTACATAATCTTTTTGATTTTCTTGCAGTTCTAAAAATTTTTCAGAAACACTGAAACTATTACAATCAACGTGATTACCGCAATCAAACATTCTATTCAAAACTTGCTTAGGTTTCCTAGATATATCTATCAGATAAGGCGAATGAGTAGAAGAAATTATTTGTGCAGATTGAGAACTCAACTCATAAATTGCATCTCTCATTTGATTAGCTGCACTAGGATGAAGATATGTTTCAGGTTCTTCAAAGCATATTATTATTGACCTTGCATGTTCATCTTCTTTTTTTGAAAGCCAAAGTTGTCTATATCTTAACATGCCAAATACAGCTGCCCTAACCATTCCTGTACCTTGATTATCTACAGAAGTTTTTATATTACTAGACATTTCAACATTGAAACTTGGTTTTAAACTTGAGGGATCACTTAAGCTTGTAGTTGCATGAAGTTTTGAATCTGGAAAAATGGATGAAAGCACATTATTTAACTCAGTCATCATTTTACCAAATTCAGAATTATTATCTTTAGGGTCAAGTTCCTTTGCTAAATTATCTAGATGAATTTGTGCATTTTTAAAATGTTCTGAATGTTCACGAACTGTTTGAAAAAGTTCACTTAAGGTTGTACTTAAAACTCCACTTCCTGCTCCTTGAATTTCATGAATTCCTACATCAATTGGAATAAGTAAAAATCTAGGAAGCATTTTTAAAACATTTCCAGGTATACCACCTGGATTTTGAAACCAATTCTCTTCTTCTGAAATTTCCCAAATTTCATCAATTAGGTCTAGTTTTTCTAAAGAACTTTTGCTTTTTCCAATGTTACTTTCTAACTCAGGGAAAAATTCTTCAATTATTTCTTGAGGTAATCCATTATTGATATAGTCTTGAGGTTTTTTACATTCTACAAACTCTTCTTTTATACTTCTAATTTTAGATTTAAATTCAATAATTACATCTTTTCCTAATTCATAAGTTTTACGATAAGTTACTGAAAGACCTGTTTCTTCAATATCTGCAGGAACTACATAATTAAAAATTCTTCCTTTAAATCCTCTCCAAGTTTGCGCCTCAATAGGTAAATTTCTAAATTCGGCTTCTAAAATAATTGTATTAGTGTCAACTTTGACTTCGTTAGTTTCTTGATCAAGAATTGAATGATAATCACTTGAACTCAATTGTTTTTTTCCTGATAAAAGTGTCTCGATTGCTTTAATTGTCGAACTTTTTCCACAATTATTTTGACCAATTAAAAACGTTGCATCAGCGAATAAAATTTTAACATTTTTCAGTCTTTTAAATCCTGAAATATTTAAGGAATGTATTTTCATTTGTTAGAATTGAGTTATTGTATTCTCCGATTTTGTGGTGATATTTCTGCTAACATTTTGCCACTTTGAGATGGCTGGAAGTTCGTAACCGCCCAAATTTCGGCTTAACGAAACTTGATGCGAAAAGGTAATTCCACTAAATTCCAGCTATATCAATGGCTGTTAGTGGCTGGTTTTCATGAGTTGTCTGAATTATTTGGCTTTTGTAATTCACACCAAGCATTTTTGTTAACTTTAACTACAGAAATAAGAACATTGGTTACTATTCCAACTATTACTCCAGTTCCAAGAGAAAATGTACCTGCAATAGCAGTAGCTACAATAGTTGTAACTTCTTTAAAATTTTTACCCATTAAATTTCTTTCTGTGGAGTATTTCTCTACATCAGTACATATAAATAGATAGACTTCATCTTTTACTTTTTCCCAAAAACTTGTTTTGTTTATTACGGGACCAGTTTGGAGTAGTAAATTATTGCTATTTAGTTCACCAGTTAATTCCTTTCCTATTTCATTATAAAAATCAATAGAATCAGAATTGCTATTCAGAGATTTTAGTAAAGTTTCTCTCTGATAACTTGGTACATCAGAATTGATGAAATTTAATATTTCGCTATTTTCGAATTCTATCATTCTATTTAAGTTGATTCGTTAATAATTCGTGACCATATTCTATTGCTGTTGCATAAGAAATATTCGTTTCAACGCCTACTTGACGATTTCCCATCATAATTGTTGCCCCACCTGCTGAAGGATTAAATCTATTTGTAACAATTCCAATTATTTTATTTGTTTGTAATTCAATTAATGGGCTACCACTATTTCCTTCATGTATCATACTGTCAAATTGTAATAACTTAACATTTGACGAAGTTTTTATTTTAGAGCTTATTATTCCATGAGTTAATGACTGAATATGCAATCCTGAATTTCCAAATGGAAAACCAATAATAGCAATGCTTGAACCACATTCTACATTTTCACTATTTCCGAAAATATTTTTTGAGACAATGGGTTGAATATCATTTTTGAATTTTAATAAAGCAACATCATTTATTGCGTCATTTTGAACCAATTGTAATTCAAAAAAATTGACTTTACTTAAAGTCATTGGATTAAAAGTATTAGTGTTTTCAATTGATATAGCAACTATTGAATCCAAAGGATTAATAATATGCGAACAAGTTAAAAGATATCCTAAATCAGAAACTAAAAAACCAGTTCCTATAAATTCTACATTTTGAGTATTCTTTTTTGCGAGCATAAAAACTCCTCCCGAAAATCTTCTATTTATTTCTTTATACATAATGTTTCTTTACAATTTTGGTTAAACCTGTCACTAACTTGCATATAACATCTACGAGTAACACTTTTTTTTAAGTTTTACAATATCTCAAGCTATATATTCTAGTTCGTAAATAAAGTCTTTTATAACTATTGTTACAATACCCACATTTAGTGATATTTTGACTTTAATTAAAGAGTATAATAGTAAGCTAATTCTAATGTGGGATATTTTTCATTTCTTCCGCCCAGTTCTCCAGCTATCATTATAATGCCTATTCCTCAAGCATATATAAAACTTTCCTCTCAGATATAGACCTAAAACCCATACCACAGCAAACCCAATGATTTCATACCATTCCATATTTTGAATCTTTAAGTAAGGTCAAAATAGGGGTTTAAATTTTTATATAATATGCATTATGGAAAATTCAATATGCAATTTAGGAACCTTTCTAAAAATAAAACAGATGCTAGTTTAGCATCTGTTTATTTATTTAATTTTTAATCCTTTATCAATTTCTTCAACTCGTTTTAAAAATTCAGATATTGGCACTTTATAATATTCACATAATTCATAGAGAGTACTGACACTCATATTTTGATTTCCTGTTTCATTACGTCCAATATGAATTGATAAATCTTTATTCGCTTTTATATTGTTTGCCACCTGCTCTTGAGTCAAGCCGCTTTTAGCACGAAGTTCTTTTAAAACTAGCTTTATTGCACTTAATAATCTTTCGTTTTTTATCTGTTCCATAGTATTTCAAATTGAATCAGAAAAACATTTTCACACAATGACGTATTTGTCATTTTATTTTTTATCTTTATACCCTAATTCTATTAGAATTAGTATTATTTTTGCGATTCTTCAAATACAATATTGAAGCATTCGCTTTGAATCTCGTTTCAGAAAACTGGTAATTTTAACACACGAGAAGATAAGTACGATGCTCACGTCCCATGGCGTGGGCTCACTTATTCGTGTGTAGGGTATACCAGTACCTCTGAAGCGTTTAAGCTGAGTTCCATGCCATTTTTTTGGCCAATAGTTAGGCAAAACTCAACTTCATTCTTAGCGCTACATCTTCATTTTTATAGTCTCGCAGCCGTTTAAATCGCTAAAACTCGTATGTCTATGATTGAATAAACCGGTACTCCTTCTAAAAACGCCTGCACCGCCAAGGTCCATTGAATAATCGCCTATTTAATTTAATTTGAATTTGTTAATAATAGGTGCAGGTTGTTTTTTTTTTTAATGTTGATTGGAGCGAAAAGAGCATGGCGAAAAGAACATGGCGAAAAGAGCATAGAATAAAGAACATAGAGAAAAGAGTATAGAACAAAGAAGCAAGAGCAAAGAAGCAAGAAGTAGTAACTGTTTTTTTATTTTAAATGTTGAATTACTTCGAATGTTCGCTATCGACTCCACCCATTCTATAAAATGGGAGTTAATTACAAATGACCAATAAAAACCAATAATTATAAAAATATGAAAAAAAAATCATTAAACAAAGGGTTGGAGGCTAGTAGTGAAAATCAATCTTCCTTTTATATACCTCCATTATGCCAGATTTCACTGGGTATACTACTTGTTTTATAATATATTAAAATTGATAAAATGAAATATTACAGATATATACAAGCTGCATTGATTGTGGCATTAATAGTAGTGATATGCCTTTGGGTTTATGGTTGAAGATGCAAGAGCAATGATGCAGTAAGTGTTTTTTTATTTTAAATGTTGAATTTTAAATGGGGAACAAAGAGTATAGAAGAAAGATGCAGACATCGAATTTCTTATTTTGAATTTTAAATGGAGAACAGAGAATATTGAACACAGAAACCTAATAATAAAAATAAAAACAAGCCTATGACAATATAAAAACTAAAAAATACTTAGGGTAATTGCCACTTTGTGGCTTTACACCTTTAAAAAAAAAGGCCCTCTGACCGTCTGGACAACTGTAGAGGACCAACGCTAACAAAACTTACTATTTTAATTAACTAAACCAAAATTATGAATAAATCTTCATTTTACAAGGGTTGGCTGGCTATTCCTTTACTTTTAGGAATTTGCTGTCTCTTTTTTACAACTCAATCATTCGCAGGAGAAAAGAGAGGAATGCCTGACAGTCACAGGCTTTCCTCTTCTCCAGATAATGTGCTTGAGTTGGCAAAAAGTAATTTATTTCAACAACAAACGATTACAGGAACCGTAAGAGATAGTCAAGGTTTATTGCCTGGTGTTACTGTATCTGTAGAAGGCAAATCTACTGCCACCATTACTGATCATCAAGGTAAATATAGTATAGCGGCTACTGCCGCTGATATTCTTGTTTTTTCTTTTGTAGGGTATAACACTTTAACTATTCCAATAGCGGGACGCACTGTAGTTCCTGTACAACTACAAGAGGATGCTACCCAATTGCAGGAAGTGAAAATTAATGCTGGGTATTACAGCGTGAAGGAAAGTGAGCGTACGGGTAGTATTGCTAGAATAACGGCAAAGGATATTGAAAACCAACCGGTAACGAATGTGCTTGCTACTATGCAGGGAAGGATGGCAGGAGTGAATATTGTGCAGGAAAGTGGGGTTGCAGGTGGTGGATTCAGTATCAACATTCGTGGGTTAAACAGTCTTCGTGAGGGAGCGAATGCTCCACTCTTTATTATTGATGGGGTGCCCTATTCTACAGATCCTATTAGCGATCGCCAAACTTCGACATCTATTCCTGGGGATGGAAACCCCTTAGCAAGTATTAATCCTGGCGATATTGAAAGTCTTGAGATATTAAAGGATGCTGATGCCACAGCTATTTATGGTTCTCGTGGTGCCAATGGCGTAGTGCTGATTACCACTAAAAAAGGTAAAGCGGGTAAGACCACCTTTACGATTAACAGCAATCATAGTAGTGGAACGGTCAGCAAGATGATGCCTCTAATGAATACCTCGCAGTATTTAGCGATGCGACAGGAAGCTTTTGGCAATGACGGTTTTGTTAGCTATCCCGCAAACGCCTATGATGTGAACGGTACTTGGGATCCGAGCCGATATACAGACTGGCAAAAAAAACTGATAGGAGGGACATCGGAAGTCACGGGATTGCAGGCTTCGGTTAGTGGTGGTTCTGAACAAACTAAATATCTCTTTAGTGGTAATTATCGAACGGAAAGCAGCGTATTCCCCGGAGATTTTTTATATAAAAGAGGAGGTGCTCGACTTAGTTTTGACCATGCTTCCGAGGACAAAAAGTTTCGCTTTACTTTTTCGGGAAGCTATACCGCGCAGCACAACGACTTACCATGGATTGACTTTGTAACCTTATCGAGGCAACTTGCACCGAATGCTCCCGCACTTTATGATGCGGAGAACAAGCTGAACTGGGAGAACAGTACTTGGGAAAACCCATTGGCCAATTTAGAAAGCAAAAATATCGCTCAAACCACTGACCTTATAGTGAATAGTTTACTTTCTTATACGGTGGCCAAAAACTTGGAATTTAAGACGAGTCTTGGTTTTACCGACCTTCATAATGAGGACAATCGTTCTATACCCTCTGCTGTGTATAATCCTGCTTATAATTTAGGCAGTCAGTATTCCTCCATTTATAGCAATACGTTGAGCAGGCGGTCTTGGATTATTGAGCCACAATTGAACTGGAGGGGGGATTTTGGGAAATCAAAAATTGATGTATTGGTAGGAGCCAGCTATCAAAACCAAGATAGCAAAAAGCTACTTAGCCTCGCCAGTGGATTTACAAGTAATAGCTTGCTATCTGACTTGGCGTCGGCATCGGTAACACTGATTTTGAATAATGATGCGATACTTTATAAATATCAAGCTTTTTTTGGACGAGCTAATTACACCTTTGTCGACAAGTATATTGTAAATTTCACCGGTAGGAGGGATGGTTCCAGTCGTTTTGGACCAGGAAAGCAGTTTGCTACTTTTGGAGCCATAGGCGGGGCTTGGTTGTTTTTTAAAGAGCCACTGCTAGCTGAAAATAGTTCATGGCTCAGTTTTGGAAAACTACGATCTAGTTATGGTACCACTGGAAATGATCAAATAGGGGATTACCAATTTCTAAACACCTACAGTTCCTCTGGATATCAATATGGAGGTACCAATGGTTTGCAGCCTGCGCGACTTTATAATGCTGATTTCGGTTGGGAAACTAATAAAAAATTTGAAGCTGCGCTAGAGCTTGGATTTTTTAATGATCGTATTTTTTTGACAACCGCTTGGTATCAAAATCGTTCCTCCAACCAGCTGGTTGGTTTACCTTTAGCAGGAACCACAGGTTTTAGTAGCATCCAAGCCAATTTAGACGCGACTGTTGAAAATACTGGTTTTGAAGCTACGCTGCGCTTAGTACCGATTAAAACTAATAATTTTTCGTGGACGACTAATTTTAATATAACCAGCGCGACCAATAGATTGGTTTCTTTTCCTGATTTAGAATCTTCTGGCTACAGAAGCGATTATGTAATAGGACAACCTACGACAATAAGAAAACTATTTCATTTTACTGGAGTCGATCCACAAACTGGACTGTATCAATTTAAAGATGTGAATGGCGATGGTGCTATATCGTATGAAAATGACCGTGAAACAGTTAGGGATTTTAACCCAAAATACTATGGTGGACTGCAAAACCTATTTGTTTTCAAAAGCTTACAATTGGATTTTCTATTCCAGTTTGTTAAACAAGAGAATTTCAATTTTGCCAATACGCAGCGCTTTGCTGGATTATTGAGTAATCAACCATCAGCTTATGTCAACAGCTGGCATCAGGCTGGGGATTTGGCTCCATATCAGAGGTATACTACTGGCACTGACCAACAAGTTATGCAGGCTAGTGAATATTTTGGTTTGAGTGACGGTGCTGTAAGTGATGCCTCTTATATACGGCTTAAAAACATTTCGCTCTCTTACGATTTTCCACGTGAATTGTTGCCACAGTTGGGGTGTCGTTTGTCACTACAGGCACAAAATCTCCTAACTATCACTTCTTACAAGGGGGCTGATCCTGAGTTTACCCAAGGCGGTACTTTACCTCCTTTACGTGTTATTTCAGCTGGAGTGCAACTTACTTTTTAATATTTAAAATCCAAACACATGAAAAATCAAATAAGAATTCGGAACTATTCTATAAAACTACTGGCTCTGTCTAGTTTTCTTTTCATTGTAAGCTGTGATGATTTTGTTGCAGTCGACCGACCTAATTCGCAGTTGACTACGGACGCGGTTTTTGAGAACGCGACCACGGCAACTGCAGCTATGGTTGATGTTTATGCACAAATGAGAGAGAACGGACTGTTAACCGGAAAGTCTTTTGGGATTTCTTGCCTGTTGGGTACGTATGCTGATGAACTAGTTTCTTATGAAAATGGTGCTTACACGACAGCCGATTTTTATAATAATTCTTTACTAGCTTCAGATGCTTTTGTTTCCCTATTATGGAACAGTTCCTATAATCAGATTTATGCTGCCAATGCTATTTTTGAAGGAGTAGGTAATTCGGCTTCATTAGCGCCAAGTGATAAAAATCAATTGCAGGGTGAGGCACTTTTTGCAAGAGCCATAACGCACTTTTACCTCGTAAATCTTTTTGGGGATGTGCCTTATGTAAGTACAACCGATTATGTTTACAACAGGACTGTGCCACGAATGGCGATCGAAGTCGTTTATAAAAACATCATAAGCGATCTTGAAACCGCTATTACCTTACTACCTTCAGACTATAGTAAAGCAGATCGAACTCGCCCCAATAAGGCGACAGCACAGGCATTGCTTGCACGCGTGTACTTGTACCATGGTGATTTTGCAGAAGCAGCGAATATGGCCTCAGCAGTATTGAATGATACTTCGCTTTATATATGGGATGGTAATCTTGACTCCGTATTTCTAAAAGAAAGTACTAGCACTATATGGCAACTTGCTTCTGGAAGTGAAGGTGCGAATACAGATGAAGGCAGCGCCTTTATTTTCTTTTCCGGTCCGCCAGAGCTGGTTGCCTTGTCGGACAATTTTGTATCCCAATTTGAGACCAACGATTTGAGAAAGAGTCATTGGATAAAGACAGTGACGGAAGGAGGTGGCCTTTGGTATCATCCTTATAAATACAAGCAAGACATTGCTAGCGGTTCCTCATTAGAATACTCCATTATTTTCAGACTAGCAGAGCAGTACCTGATTCGGTCAGAAGCACGTGCTAGGCAAGGAGACATGATAGGTGCCAAAGAAGATTTAAACAAGATAAGACATACGGCGGGCCTACCCAATACGGATGCTACTACTCAAACAACCTTACTCGAAGCCATCTTACAAGAACGCAAGGTTGAATTATTTACCGAGTACGGGCATCGTTTTTTTGATCTGAAGCGTTTCGGGAAGCTGGATGCTGTCTTGGGTACGAAACCTGGATGGAATGCAACCGACCAATTATGGCCTTTGCCACAGTCTGAATTACTAGTAAATCCATTTCTAAAACCTCAAAATACTGGATATTAATATGATCAATTATAACAACGGTACTCTACGGTTAATCGATAGAAAGACCAATACGACACTTTGTGGCACTATTTGCCGATGGGTTAATTTTTTAATTTTTTTGTTAGTTGCTTGCCCGAATTACGGGCAGGTACTACCAAAAAAAGCAGTTACAGAAAGCGATTATCATTTGTGGGGAACGCTTTATACTGACAAAATATCTGATAAAGGGAACTGGGTAAGCTATGCAATGCGCTATGACGAAAGCCCTGATACGCTTTTTGTGAAGCGAAGTGATGGAAAAAAGGTGTATACTTTTGCAAAATCGAATGCGGGCGCATTTAGCGGGGATCGTCAATTTGTCTGCCTTGATATTGATGGAAGACTATCTCTTCTTGATTTGGAAAAGGGAAAAATCAGTGTAATTGAAGAAGTGGAATCGTATTCCTTTTCGGGAAATGGAGACTATTTGATTTCTGTGGAAAGAAAAGCGAAGCAGCGGGTATTACAGCTCAGGAATAGTGGAGGAGAGCTATTGCAAAGTATTGCTGGGATTGATCAATTCCGTATGAGTAGTTCCAAGGATGCGCTTGTCTGTACCATTGAAAACGGTGGCGTTTACCAAGTACTGATGGTGACCTTTGGGTCAACTATAGGGAAATCAGTAGTAGCTGAAAGTGGTAGTGGGAAATTTTCGCAACTGATATGGAATGCTGATGGTCAATCTGTTGCTTTTCTAAGAGAAAGTAAAGATAGTATCAGTGGAATTAATCGTCCGGCTGTTTTCTGTTTTTCTGTAAAGAATACTACATTATTTCAAATGGAGCCCAATAAAATTCCAGATAGTTTCTATGTGGAAAGCGAATTCGCGAGTGGTTTGACGCTTTCTCCTGATGGTAAAAGGGTATTTTTTACTATTAGAAAGGAGGTTGCCATAGCAGAAAAATTTGATGGGGCACAGGTATGGAATGGCAATGATGCGGTTGTTTATTCTGAAAGGCAGACTGTGGAAGATCTCGAATTTAATACCAGAATCGCTGCATGGTGGCCGGAGCAAGATCGTTTTATGCTAATTACCGATCAAAGTAAACCCTTTGGTTTTCTGAATGCCAGTGAAGATTTTGCTATTACTTATAATAAAAACGATTTAGGACCGCAATATATAATGGAGCGGAATGTAAACTTCTTTGTTACTGATCTAGAAACGGGACAGAGAAATTTACTTTTAGAAAACCAGTCTACACAACTAGAAACATTAAGTTTGTCACCTGGCGGAAAATATTTTGCTTATTTTAAAGATAACGATTGGTGGGTGTATAATTTTGTGACTCGTACCCATTCTAATATTACAGGAAGGCACGAGCTTCAATTAGCGGACTGGGAAGATAAAATTTGGCCAATTAACTACCGGATTGTAGGCTGGGGTGTTCATGACGAATATATTCTACTTTATGATCAGTTTGATATTTGGCAAATAGATTTTAAAGGAAATAAAGCTGTTCGACTTACTAGAGGGAAGGAGTCGGGAATTACATTTCGGATAGCTCCGCCAGTTGATAGGGAATTTTTTGTACCCTATTTTACGGGACATATTGATGCAGCGATCAATACTAAAAATAAAATAATGTTAAGTGCGAAAAGGAATAATGAAAGTGGTTATTTTATTCTTGGTCCAAAAAAGAACGTAGAACCGATTTTTTTTGGTGATTTTCTTACTACAAAAATACTAAAAGCCAGCAAAGCGAATGTGTATGTTTATGAATCACAAAAATATAATAGTCCGCCAGAATTAAGCATAAGCATGGGCAAGGAAGAGACGAATACAAAACTCTATCAGAGTAATTTACAGCATTATAAATATGCGTGGGCAAAGCAGGAAAAGATCTATTATCGGGATTCAAAAAACTCTCTTTTAACTGGGATCTTGTATTACCCTGCAGCTTATAGTCCAGAAAAGAAGTATCCAATGATTGTACATATTTATGAAAAGCAATCCTATTTACTTCATTATTACATCAATCCATCGCTCCATAATATGGCAGGATTTAATACCTCTAACCTAACTGCTCAAGGTTATTTTGTGCTGCTCCCTGATATTGAATATGAGTTGGGAAATCCAGGGGTATCAGCTGCAGATTGTGTCATTGCTGCCACCAAAGCGGTTGTAAATAAAGACGTAGTCGACAATTCTAAAATTGGCTTAATTGGACACTCTTTTGGAGGATATGAAACCAATTTTATACTGGGGCAGACCAATTTGTTTGCAAGTGCTATATCAGGGGCTTCTGTTTTTGATCTTGCTGGATGGTATCTTTCTATCGGTTGGACTTTTGGAAGACCAGAGATGTGGCGATTTGAGAGCCAGCAGTGGCGTATGGGAAAATCTTTGTTTGAAGATAGGAAAGGATACGAGCGTAATTCGCCGCTCAACTTTGTCGATAAAATAGAAACGCCTGTACTCATTTGGACAGGAGAAGAAGACAGGCAAATCCATTATTATCAAAGTATTGCTTTTTATCTTGCGATGCAACGATTGAAAAAAAGCGCCGTCTTACTAGTGTATCGCGGAGATGGTCATGCATTGGTAAAAAAAGAGAATCAACAGAACTTTGCTCATCGAATAGAAGATTGGTTTGGCTATTATTTAAAAGGAGAATCACCCAAAAAATGGATTGCTGAAGGAGTACAATAAGAAATGCAGGTCATAAGAAATTATGACCTGCATTAATTTTACCTTAAATATTTTTTAAGGTTTGTGGGTCAATATCTCTGTACAGTCCGATGTTGGCGAAGGTTTCGCATACATTTGATCTGTTCCGTCAACACAAAGCACAGTTCCGATGTTATTACAGATTTTTTGTGGCTGACAATTGAATGGCGCCGTACGTTTAAACCCTTGCACGCCAGCGCTTTCAGAGTTAGTTGTCGAATCACTAGTGCTTACCGCCCCTGCCGATGCCAACACAAAGGCGACAACGGGAAACATCATTTTAATTGCTAAAGATTTCATAATATTAAAATTTAAAAATTAACTAATGTGATCTACTCTTTTTTACAGGTTTTCGATCTGACCCCTGATACTGGCCGGTATGTCTTTCATTTAATTATTGTATTTATTTTTCAATGCTGCAGCTAGTTTGTAAGAAACAATGTTGGACCCTATTATTGCAAAAAAATGGGTATTGGTTACTATAAAATCATCAATTTTTTCACCGTCAATTTTGTAGATGTAAAAGCTCATTAAATAGGATTTCGTTAGAATGTCGTATACATCGATAACATTTGCATTTTTCCACATTTTTATTTCATCATATCTCCCAGGTAATGTTGAGTTTACGAACAACAGGTTATTATGGATTGCGCTAACTCTGTTTACCAATAATGGGGGTGCTGAAAATACCCTCTGCTTCTTCGCCTTTACATATGCAATTTTGATTTTAGCTTTAGAAGTGGTATCAATTGTGTTTCCGCGATGCACAAGGTTAAGATATTGATCTGTAACCGTATATTGATTGCGGTAGTAGTATAAGTAAACAAATTTTCTTTGCTGTTGACTGTACTGCATTGTTCCATCTGTATCGAATAATCCATCAATTTGTTTCTGAAGAAGTTCATGAGCCGATTTTTTAATTTGGCCATGGTTGAGGTTTACAGTTGCTAAAAGATTTTCTCGAGTATTGCTGAGCGTTCGAATTATGATGGTTGCGGAATCAATGAGTACTGCTTTTGTGAAACCGGGGATTTTTCTGGATTGTAAAACGGCTTTTCCATCACTTAAATTTCCTTTAAAAATTATGGGAACTGTACCGTCGAATAAATAAAAGTGGGGTGGAAGTACTCGTAATTGAATATTATGGAATTTGAACAACGTATCCGTAATCTTGATGTGCTGAGTTGTGATCACTTGAAGTGCTGTATCCAATGTAGTTATCAATGCTGGTGCCGAAGTATTTCCCAGAAATAGCTTACCATTGCTTTCGCCAGCAAAGTAAAAGGAATTGAATTTCAGGTTTTCTACAGTAATTCGTTTGGCAGGAAAGGGAGGAAACCTTCTCACAAAGTTATTGCGATGTTGCACCATGTCTTCAGAAATAAGAAACAGCCCAGCCATTAAAACTACACTTAGTAGCGATATTGCTACAAGACGTATGCTGATATAAAATCGCGGTTTATTCTGCCAATCATTGGAAAGATACAAAGCTGTCGCTGCAAGTATTACCATTGCAATATTGAAGATAAGATGCTCTGTCCAGTTCATGTTTTCAAGGATGCCTCCGCAAGAGCAGGGTACAAATGAGCTGTAATTGAGTATTATGTAGATATAAATTGTAAATAGTAGCATCAGTCCAAATGCCGAGAACATTCCGATTATTCTGGTTTTTGGTATTGATAGCAAAATAGCTATTGCAAATTCTACTGTTAGTACTGCATAAGAAATATATGTAGCAAAGGCAGTAAGTAAAGGAGATTGAGCAAGCTGTATCTGAAAGTTGTGAAAATCCATTAGTTTACTGACTGCTGAATAGACGAAAAGCAGTATGAATAAGTAACTAATACTGATCGTGAATTTCTCTTTGAATGTAGCAGTTACTTTCATTGTATTGTTTTTTTTTAGTACTGTAAAATTGTAAATAAAAAACATATAACATTATGCAAATCAGGCATTTCGTTATTCAAAAAATAAAACAGTGCAAAAGTATTAGGGTAGAAGATCTTCTTCGGGTCTTGATAGATCACTTGGTTTGTAGCCAAATCTTTTTTTGAAGGCTTTATAGAAGTTAAGATAGCCCTTAAAGCCGTTCAGATATGCAATTTCTTTTAAAGAAACAGCTGTTTGCCGGATCATTAGATTTGCTCTTTTCAAGCGTTCCTCTTGATAAAAGTTATAGACACTTGTTTTGAAAAAAGTTCTAAAACCATTTTTTAATATGTGTTCTTCAATAGCAAACATTTGAGCCAAGGAATGTAAAGTGGGTAATGGTTCATCCAGATGACTTAAAATATAATCATGCAGATTTTGCACCGCAGTAACTTCATTGTGTTTGCGAATTTTTGAACCAGAGAGACGGTCATTAATGTCACGCATCTCTTCAAGTATGGTTGATACTGAACTTACAATTATTTCATCGCTATATAGTAATCGTGATACTGTGCAAAATGATGGCAGCAGGTGATTGTCACCGGTAATTAAAATTAATTGCAAAGTAGTGTTGTAATTGGAGTTTTTATCTAATTCATCAAGAATACCTTTCCAAAGATCTTTCGATTGCTGAGCGATCAATTTTCCAAAGTCGGTATTGATAATTGTATCCGGTTTATATTTAAGAGTGTGTGGCACCTCATTATTAAAACTCAATAAAACAAAATCATTATCCAATACAAATGTTAATTGAATTAGATTTTGGTACGGATAGTAAGCACTGTTATGTCCTGATGCCAGACTTATTTTTTGGAGATCTTCTGCAATTTTATTTAATGCGACAGCAATATTTTTTAATTCATCATTACTATTATCCTGGATGCGGAAGGTCATATTTCCAGTTGCCATTTCGAACAGCATTTGGTAAATACGTTTAATCCGGACCTGATTAAATTGGTCTGACATATTATATAATTTGAAGTGATTTGCTGGTGGAAGAAATGGAATAACCTTTGCAAACCTATCAAAATAAATTATTTGAAGCTAAAAGTATAGTGTTCAATTCGGGAATTGAATAGGTATTTTTTAGAAAAAAGTGAGTGGTGTCCTTCGACAAGCTCAGGATGACAGGGAATAGTGAGAAGTGAATGGTGAAACGATTTTAAATTTCATAATCAATGTGTAATTCTTGAGACGATCTATAGTTGAGGTGTGGAATAATTGGATTTATTGTAGTTTGGTTTTTAGGTGTTTATCGTAGATGGCCGTTTTAAGAGTTAGGAAGAGATACTGATTTATGGTAGAGGGAATAGTATGGGTAAGGAGTGAAAAATGGATGCGGTGTCTTTTTTTATGCGTTTTGTTTTAGTGAAAGCCCGTTAAGAATTAAAATTATTATGGAATACTTTTACTTCCTACAATTTTCGTAATATCACTAAAAGTGGGTATTGTGTATACAACTTTTTAAGTTTTTATTTACAAACTAAGAGAAATTAATACAAATCGACAATAATTTTGATACATTGTATATCTTTTCGGGTTGGGTTAAGAGCGATGGTGCTATTGAACAACTCTAGATGAGCCAGAGAGTAGAAGATAGTGTATACTGGAATATTTTAGCAAAGCATACCAACATTTGAAAAAAGAACAAAATTATAAAGTATGGTAAAACGGCTATCATGCAGAGCATATTTATAGTAACAAATTCACACGTCAAAAACTAGATTACATGCAAAACAATCCTGTAAAAGATAGAATTGTTACTTTACCAGAAGATTATTATTATTATTTTAGGTCTGCTAGAAATTATGCCAGTTTAGATAGCGACTTGGAAGTGATTTTGTTAGATTTGTTTTGACAATCTTTTAGGGCACAGTTGAACACCTGCGCTAACGATTGTCGTTTTGGCAATACTGCGCGATAGGATGGTAGTAGTCCCTTTAAAGAAACAGATACATTCTATTATACTAAAACAAAATGTAATTATGACCCTTATAAAAACCTTTGGAATAATGCCTAGATATTTTAATTTATTACTGTTATTCTTATTCATTTCTTGTAGCTCAAAAAAAAGTAGATTGTCTGAGAGCAATTATTTTAATAAAAATTATTTTTATAACGATTCTCTAAAAGTAGGAATTGATTTTGATAAAAATATTCAATTCAAAGAAGTTTCTCTTTCTAAAGCAATGGAATACAGGCAATTATTAAAGAAAAATAATTTATCGTCAAAAGATCTTTTTTTAGTTGCAGAATCAAAAGAAAATGGTAATGAAATGTGTTTTTTCTACCAGGAAATAAAAGCATCGGATGACAATTTAAGTAGTTCTAAAATTGTTATCAATGACACTATAAGTAAACTTTTGTTTTTTGAAAAACAAAAAGGGAAGAGAAAAGTTTTTGGATTAATAAAAGACATTTCAATTAAGGGCAATAATTCTTCAATATACGGCACTGATTTGTTGAATAAAATCAATATTGATTCATTGAATACTAGAAAGATGTCTTTCCCAGCGATATTTATTTATAATTTTCCGAATGTTCATCCCAACCCATTTTATGCAAGCAAAAAATTAGCGACAGCCCCTTTAAAAGCTGAAGGAGAAAATAATACTAAATTCCAATTGCTATCTACTGTTAATTCTTTTATGTCAAATAATAAACTGTATGATTCTTTAATTACGAGTTACGAAAAACTGCGCAAAGAAAAATTTAACTCTTTGATTGCCGATTTATCTAGCGAAGATGACGTTTTTAAAGACAATTCAATTTTTGTGAAAATTGGAGAAATAGCAAAAGTGAACAAGGTAATAATGCTTAATGAGGATCATTACTATCCAAAACATAGAATGTTTGCGATGGAATTACTAGCAACTCTAAAGGACAAAGGATATAATTATTTGTCATTAGAAGGGTTTAATGTAAGTACAGAAAAGGAGTTGACTCCTAACTATCGTAATGGACTTTATACAAGCGAACCTTATTTTGCCCATTTCATTAGGAAGGCAATAGCATTGGGGTTTACTGTTTCAGGACATGAAAACGTTGATAAAGGGACTGGAAGAGAAATTGGTCAGGCAAAAAATATTATGAAGATTTTAGAGAAAGATCCTAATGCTAAAATTTTTGTATATGTGGGGCATTCTCATATTGAAAAGAACGATGATAAGGATAAATGGATGGCAGAGTATTTTAAAGAATTATCCGGAATTAACCCAATTACAATCAACCAAACAGTCATTTGTGCAGACACTAAAGAAGACTTAATTTTAATTCCTCGCAAATATCTTACCGATACAACAAAGATAACATCGTCTGCAGATTATTTTTTGGTTAACAATTTGAAGCCAAGTTTAAAATTTATATACCCGAACATGTTATTCAAAAAAGTAATTATTAAAGACAGAAAATTTTCCAACTATAAAAAGAAGGAAATTTTGGTTGAAATAATTGATTTTAAAGAATATAATTTAATGAACAACTTAGCTATTCCAATTCAAAGCTATATAATAATCCCTAAAAAGAAAAAAATTAGTTTTGAATTGCCAATAGGGAAATACCACGTTTTTGCAAAAACAGATGATAATCAAACAATTTATGATGATGATATAATTGTAAATTAATGACAAAATTCCCCTGAAGCCGCATTCTATGATAAAATACAACTAGAAAACGTTAAATCATCCAGCAGATTTATAGTTCTATTTCTCTGATTTTAGCTCTTTTATGATGCGTTCGATTTTTGCTTGTTGTAGGTTACTTTGCTCATGAAATTCCTTTTGTCTTCTGTCGAACATGACTTGTTGCTGAAGACGTTCTTCGTTTAATTCATTAATTCTTTTTTCTAAAATCAATGTCTCATTGTAACTATAAATAAAGAGCGCCAATAACAATGCCTGAATGAAGAGATAAAAGCCATCAGGCCATAGTAGTTTAAGTGTTTCAATTGTTTTTGATGCCATAGTGTACCATTTTTAAATTGTTCTTTTAAAAAAAATATAAACCTAGATAAATATAGTACAAATTATAAAATACTCTGTTTCGTTTCAAATTTCATTTAAACTCTAGCTATTAACGAAGTCTACTTTCATTGTTTGCTAGTGACATGTAAAAAATTTAATTGGTTTTTTTTATAATTTCTACATTGTTTTGGTTTGACATTTTGTTTCGTAAAATCATCATATCCTCACTCACTTTTTTATCTAATATTTTTGCATAGTGTTGTGTGGTTCTTAAACTTTTATGCCCTAACATTTTGCTCACGCTTTCTATGGGAACACCATTTGTGAGCGTTACAGTTGTCGCAAAAGTGTGTCGGGCTATGTGGAAGGTTAAATCTTTTTTAATACCGCAAACGTCCGCAATTTCCTTTAGATAGCTATTCATTTTCTGATTGCTTAAAATGGGTAGCAGTTTATTTTCATTTATGCATTGTGGATGATTGGCATATTTTAGAATTAATTCTTCCGGTATAGGGAGGAGGGGGATTCTTGAAGCTGTTTCTGTTTTTTGTCGATGGGTGAATATCCACTTCCCGCCATCAATACCCATACTTATATTTGATATTGTTAAGTTTTTCACATCGATGTAAGCCAGACCGGTAAAGCAGCTGAAAACGAAAATATCTTTGACTAGGTTTAGTCTCTCAGTTACTAATACTTTGGAATAGATATCTTGAACTTCTTCTTGCGTTAGATAATCTCTTTCGACTTCCCTAATTTTTGATTTATAGTTTGCAAACGGATCTTTGTCCAACCACCCATTTGAAATACAGATTTTGATTATTTTCTTAAAATTCTTAATGTATTTTACTGCCGTGTTGTTGGCGCATTTGCGTACACTTCTCAAATAGAACTCATATTCTGTGATGAAAGAATGATCTATTTTGTTGATTTCGATATCGTATATGTTGTATTTCCACTGCAGGAAGTCTTTGGTGTGCTTGAGTGAGGTTTTGTATCGCTCTAGTGTTCCAAGTGCGTATTCGAGCCCTATTAGCTCTTCTACTTTTCGATTGTGTTCTTCGAAAATAGGGATGAGCATACGTTCACGTTCATGGATGCCGAGAAGTCTATTTTTGAAAACTTCAATTGTGAGAGGTTCATTCCGGTGAATTAATTCCATTTGGATGTCGAATATTTTTGATTTCATTAAATCAAGGTATTCATTTAATGAACGAGCGTTCTCTGTATTGCCTTTCATTTTTGACATCTCAGGTGACCATTTAGCGGAATCTATAAACTTTTTGGTACTGAACTCCATTCTATTTCCATCGACAGTTAATCTTACGTAGATAGGAAGTAGACCTGCAGCATTAGCTTTTGTGCTCTTCGCATAGAAGTGCAATGTGATTTTAGTTTTCATAGTGGTAACCTTTTAATTAGTATTCAATTTAGATTTGTAAAGAATATCAAACAAGATGTCCAAATGATGAACCCGTCAAGGAACATAGATTGAACTGGTTGTTTGAAAGGTTTAAGTTGATTTAGCGAGACCCTAATTTTTGAAAAATTCTAGGGTCTCGATTATATCTCGTTAAGGATGAGATTAGATGAATAATTTGAATATGTCATAAAAGCAAAAACCCCGTAAATCATAAGATTTACGGGGTTTTGATACCATTTGTTTTTGTACTGGCGGAGAAAGAGGGATTCGAACCCCCGGACCTGTTACAGTCAACAGTTTTCAAGACTGCCGCATTCGACCGCTCTGCCATTTCTCCAGTGAGCGGCAATCATTTGCTGATTGCGAGTGCAAATTTAACCTTTTTTTTGATTTAGAAAATAGAAAATTAGTTTTTTTTACTTTTTTTTAAGCTTGCTCTCAAAAGCAGCATTTTACAAGCATTTTAAAAATTAAAGTCAGTGACTTTTTTTTTGTGTTTCCATCCGGATAGATTTAGATCGGTTACTTATTCTAGAAGGGAGAGTTGTAAAAAGAAATTAAATCCACATAATTGTTGGTTTGTGCTAAATCAAATTTAAATTGATGAGGAGGGAGTTCTGGTTTTAAGTGACACCGCTTTATGATTAATAAATTATTCTAAATTAAAACCAGATAAAGATAGGGTTTACTTAGCTTTTTTGGTGTCATTAAAGTTTAAATAACAAACATGTTAATAAATAGGTTAAGCGTTTCTATTGGTTCATTTAATGAATGCCTTTTTTTAGAAACTTTATCCAATTATAAGATGTTCAGCCTGTTACATTTTCAAAATGGTGTATTGGCAGAATTCTTCTACAGACACAAATTCGTTTTGAAGCTTATTAAGCTCCTTTATTATGTTTTGCAATAGTCTAATGCTTTGACGGTAACTCTTGCCAGTTATGCGCTGTATGTCTTTCGGGTAGATGCATAATCTCTTGGGTTCTGTTCTCATACTCTATCTATTACTTTGATCAGGCTTTGATGTACTCTAAAGTGCTATTTATAAGACTTTAGCTAGCATAAATTTATGAAAAAAAGAGATTAATTAGTCGGTTTCAAATAATCTTTGGTATCGGTCTTCTAATAGTGTTTTGTATTTTTCTTTGAATGCATGCGACAGGAATGAATTGTTGATCCACTCGATGGCGATAGGTTTGTTTTTATGGAACCGCTTTGCCATTCCCTTTATTTGTTTTTCATTCAAGCCAAGGGTAATACCCAGTCTCTTGAAATGTTCCCATTTCAGTTTTTTCTTTTTACCTTCTAATGTCAGGGCTAGTTCCTCGGTGTCGTCTGGATTTACGATTGCCACGTTTAATAGATCATAGGCGGGCGCCAATGTCCAGGTTTCACCAGAGTGGATCATCGAAAAATTTTTGAGATGCATGTCATTATTTCCAGTTAAGAAACTGAAAATGGCCAGTTCCAGAAAGTACACTTTGTCGAGCAAGGTGTTGTCCGAAAATTCATCTAAGGCCTTGCCTATTTTTTCCATAGAGCTTTTGTACTTGTCGAAAGCTTCCGTGATTTGGAACATGTCCAGCATATGAATTTTTTCTCCAGTTTCTGTTCTGTCGATGCGTTTGGTGATGTAGGACAGTTCACCCGACTGCAGGCGGATTAAGCTTGACATCACTGTATTGATGCCAAAAGCTTCCGCTATCCGAATAGTGACGTGCTCATTTTCGGGCATTTCTGGAAATTGTGCGGATGGTGGTTTGAAAATATAGTTTCCTCCCAAAGCACCCACCACAGTAAGGCGGCCTTTGTTTCCGTCATGGATGGTATCGTTTACAATAGACAGGGACAATTTGGGTTGTACTCCAGGAACTGCTACGCTACGTTCAACTACATTTTTGGCCAGATCTACCATTTGCTTTAGCGAATGCTCGAATACCGGTTGTTGTTTGCTGCCGAAGAACTCTAAGCTGCACTGCTCGTGAAAATCCCCGGCAGAATCGTCGGCTAATGGTTTGTAACAATAGAGGCATTTCTTAAACATCTTCGTTTGGTATTGGTTGAACACTTACTGCTCCGATACAATTCTGGCAACAGGCGAGGAGTAAGCCCATGCGATCGTTTGGATTAATTTTCCAGTTTTTGGAGGCTATATCTAGCAACCATCCCTCCGGAATCAATCCTTCAAAAAAAGGAAACAACCGTTTTTCGGTGTAGGCTTTTGATTGTACTGGCATGGTCAAACTGATGCTTTCTTTTGGATGCTCTGCAATAAAATTTTCATCGTATTGAAAAGTATAATCTCCATCATCCGTTTCCGTGAGTATTCCCGCTAGGAAGTCTTTATAATATATGGCTGCTTTTCTCATAGTTGCTTTTCGTCATTTTGGGATAATTCTCTTGCACTTACTGGAGCCAAAGTATGGCCAAACATTTTGAGTACTTGGTTTACTTTTTCCAAATTCAGGTTTTCTTTACCCTGTTCTATTTTTCGAATAACAGTCAATGCTACACCAGCACGTTCCGCAAAGGCTTCCTGCGTTAGGTTTACCTCATTCCTTTTCTCTTTTACAAAATCTGCTATTGTCTTCATGGTTATATGCTTTTGCAACGATTCTGAACAAATATAGTTAATTATATGTAAAAGCATATAATATATTACAAAAATGCAAATCTATATGTAAATGCATATAGATTCCGGATTTAATTATTCGAAGTTACAAACTGACATTTAGATCGATTTCTGCCATATGGAACAGCAGTTATAATTTCACATTGAAATTCACTTCATCTTTGTATATAATCAATCAAAAAGCGTTGCAACAGGATAATGATTGATAGGATTTTAAAAAGTTATTCATGTAAAAAGTTAGGAATTATGGCAAGACAGAACGGCATAATCAAATTGAAAGGTACTATCGGGGATATTACCTTTTACAAAACCAAAGATGGACATTTGGCTCGTGAAAAAGGAGGCATCGATGCGAAAGGAATTGCAACAGATCCTGCGTTCCAGAGAACGCGTGAAAACGGAGCCTAATTTGGTAGAGCAGGAAAGGCTGGAAAAATGTTGAGAACAGCATCTAGAACCTTGCTTATCAATTCTACATACAGTAGAACGGTGAGCCGATTGACCCAATCCATGGTCAAAGTGATCCAAGCAGATTTAGTGAACGACAGAGGATTACGTAATGTAATTGATGGCGAAGCAGAATTGGAAGAACTACAAAATTTGTGACTAATTTACTCAAGCCGCTATTTTAAATAAATCTCTCAACTCTATTTCTTTTTACCAATCTATTTTATATTAAGATTTAAATAACTTATGTGAATGTTCGAATAATTTTGCAGTAAATAATTACATTGCTATTGCATTTGGGTCTATAATATAATCAAACTCCGAAGTCAGGAGACTGCGGAGAGCTGGGTGTTATTTCCGTCATCTTGCTTTTATGAATGGTATCCATTCAAATTTCCGAATTTTAAGAAATTGAGTTTATAAACTTATGATCTATAGGTTTTACCTGAAAACCGACTACATTTATATCATCTTCTGCACGTTGTAAATCCTCTTTGTCAATAGTTGAGGAAACGATAAATACTTTACAATGTTTCTTGATTTTGTTATTCAATTGCTCATAATTTTCCATAAATTCAAAACCGTTCATCAATGGCATCATTATATCTAAAAGAATAACCTCAGGCAACGCTGTCGTATCGTCTTGATTTATTATTAAATAGTTTAAGGCTTCCTTTGGATCAGTATATTTAATTATATTTTCAGCGAATGAATGTTTTAACATTACGTGAGAAGCAATGAAAATATCGATTTCATTGTCATCAATAATCATTGCATTTTTGAATTTGGAATATATGATGTTTGTCATGGCTTTAAATTTTTTAACATAATATTAAAAGTGCTACCTACGTTCAATTCAGAATTTATAGAAATTCGACCATCCAACATTTGGACAGTATCTTTAACGATATATAAACCAATACCAGAGCCTATAGTTTTGCTAGAAAGGCGATAAAACATTTCGAAAATTTTATTATGGTGCATATGATCTATACCTATACCATTATCCGAAATACTTAGTTCTAGGGATTCTGAATTGGAAAAGCAACTGATTTTAATATAGTTGTTTGTTCCTTGCTCTCTGTGGTATTTTATGGCATTAGACAATAAATTTTCAATAATTATATTTAATCGTATTTGATCCGTATAAAAAGATTGTTGTTCCTCGATATCAATAATAAAATTAATATTAGTTGTCTGTGGATTTCCTACAAAAGAGTTGATAACGTCAGTAATTGTTTTTTGTAAATCTGTTTGCTCCACTTTCAATGACATGCGATTGTTTCTAGAATAGTTAAGAATGTTCTTAATGAAATTATCCAAACGATTAACGCTTTCCCGAATCATTACAACATGCTTTATCGTATCAGGCTCGCTAGTTTCGGATTCAATAAAGTTAATTAATCCAAGTATAGATGTTAATGGAGACCTAAGGTCATGGGATACACTATAAACAAATCGATCTAATTCAGTATTGGTTTTTACTAGTTCTTTGTATTGTAATTCAAGATTAATTTCCGCTTTTTTCCGTTCTGTAATATCAAATCGAGTAGCTACGTACTGATATGGTTTTCCCTTTTTATCCAAAAATGGTATTATGGTACTAGCTACCCAATATTCGGTTCCATCCTTGGCTTTATTTTTAAGCTCGCCTTTCCAAATATTGCCTTTGGCAATAGTTTTCCACATGTCCTTCATATATTCTTTAGAGTGATAACCTGAACTACATAAACGATGATCCTGTCCCATCAATTCTTCATTTGTAAATTTGGATATTTTACAAAAATTGTCATTCGCATGTGTAATAAGTCCTTTTTGGTCAGTAATTGCTACTATACATGACTCATCAATTGCGAATTTAAAGTCAGATAATTCCTTATTAACATTTATTAATTCTGCCTGTCTATTCTGAGTTAAATCAATTTGAATACTTAGTTCATTATTGAATCTTTCTAATTCTAAGGCTACTCGTTTACTTTCGGAAATATCTGTAAACATTGCTAGTGTCCCTTTTAATTCATTATCGTCGTCGAATAAAGGATTGGCGGAGATATGGGTCCAAACCTCACGTCCTGTTTTAGAAATAAATTTCGCTTCGATGGACACTGCATGTCCTTCTATAATACGAGATAGTTTGTTGACTGTAGTTTCCTTGTCTTCTTCCGCCAAGAAATGATATATCGTTTTATTCGATATGTCCTCTGCTTCATATTCAAGTAAGTCACGCATTTTGTTGTTTACAAGGGAAATATTGGTGTTTTTATCCCATAACCATATACCTTCCTGAGCAGTTTCAAAAATCTGTCTAAATTTTTTTTCACTTTGTTTTAAGGCTTTTTCAATAGCTATTTTTCCAGTAATATCGGTCATTACATTAACAGCGCCAGTTACATTTTTATTTGTATCAAAAAAAGGAACAAGATCTGCAATTATCGTTTTTCTATTACCATTAGGTTCTTCAACTATTACAGTACCGGTTTGTGGAATTCCGTCTTTCAATAATGAAACCATTGGAGAGGATTCTAATGGTATTAACTGATTATCTATCGAATATAATTTAAATGCACCACAATAACGATCTATACCTATTTCAGGTTCACGTCCCCATATTGCCACAGCCGCTTTATTGAAAAGTAAAATTCGACCAGCAGCATCACAGGACTGTATGCCAACTGGGAGGTTTTGTATCAAATTCTTAAATTTATTTTCACTTTCTTCTACTTTTTTTCGGGACGCGACCTGCGGCGTAACATCATTCGTAAAGAAAAATACACCATCAATATTCCCTTTGTCATCATGGTGCGCCTGATACACAACATCAATATACATATCGACTATTGCTCCGTTGCCATGCGGATCGAACTGGAAAAGCATCTCACTTGCTGAAAAGGATTCGCCAGTTTGGTATACATTGTCTAAAAGTTTAAAGATTCCCTGACTTTCTAGTTCTGGTAGTATTTCTTTAACCGATTTTCCGATAACGTCATTTTTACCAATGTTTGATAATAATTGCATATAAGGGGGGTTGGCCAATTCAAAGATATGATTTGGTCCTTTTAAAATTCCCATTGCAAATGGTGCTTGCTCAAAGAGATCTTGATATCGTTTTTTTTCAAGTTGAAGACCATATTCTAATGTTTTTTTATCAGTTATGTCTTTCGCTATACAAAAAATTAAATCATCTTCAGGATCCCAAGTTGCTGACCAAATATTCGGGACGATTTTACCATTCTTGTGTATATATCGATTTTCAAAAAACTCTAATTCATAACCGTTTTTGACCCGTGAATCCTCCGTATAAGTTTTTTCCAGATCCTCGTTAAAAACTAAATCTAAAAATTTAGTACCTTTTAATTCATCTGGAGTATATCCCCAAATTTTCAATGAGGCTGCATTGACATCAACAAATTTCCCTTCGGAATCAATGGTACAAATAACGTCCGTTGAAGCATCTAAAGTTTTGTTCAGGCGTTTTATGGTTTCCTTTAGTAGATGCGTTGTATTATCTAACTTTACTTTAGATTTTAAACGGTCAGAAATATCATGAATAAATAGGCAGATTCTTTCTCTATCAATAGAATCCACATATTTAGTAGTGGAAGTATATGCATCAAATTTAATACCATCCTTCCTAATAAAAGTTACTTCTCCTGCAGCGGATCCTGTATTAATGCGTTCTCGTACTAATGATTTAGCTTTTTCATCTTTTTTATAAATGAGTTCTTCCTTATTTAGACTAATAATTTCGTCTACAGTCATTTTAAACATTTTACAGGCCGCGCGGTTGGCTGTAAGGATAGGACCATCTGATTGACAAAGCAAAATTGCGTCCATACTATTTTCGAAAATGGCTCTGTATCTTGCCTCATTTGAAATCAGCTCCATTTCCATTTGTTTGCGCTTGCTTATATCTGTAAATTTAAATATGATACCTTTCAATTTTGGATCGAGCAACTGGTTATTACCAGTCCCTTCAAACCAGTAATAGTTCCCATTTTTAAATTTCAATCTAAAGGAAATCTCAATAATTTGTCCAGGATTGTTCTTTAGTTTTTCTAAAAAATCGTAAGCTAGGTCCCTATCTTCAGGATGAATTATTTCGAAAATATAATTTCCATGTATTTCTTCATCTGTCCAGCCTGTAATTTTTTGCAATAACGGACTTCTATAAATGGGATTTAAATTTTCATCAACTACTGAGAATATTGCTTCAGTATTTTCTACTAGTGCTCTATATAAATATTCGTTTTTTTTTAATTCTTCTACTGAAGAGTCTGATGAATCATTAAACCCTCTTTTGTCATTAATCATTTCCGTGTTGTTTAATACTTTTTTTATTTTGGTTGTCAGTCTACTTAGATTGTCCTTGAAAACAAAGTCGGTTAGACCATTTGTGAAAAAAAAATTCATGTTTTCTTTAGTTGCTGGATAGGATACAAAAATAAAAGGAGTCGTAGGCACCAGTTTTTTTGCGGTCGTAAATATTGTTTTCCCGTCAAAATCAGAAAAAATAGTATTGGAAAGAATAATATCGGGTTTATACCATTGTACCAAATTTTTAAATCCCTTATTTGTGGTTGCTACCTCTATATGATAATTATTAAATTCTTTTTCCAGGATAAGCTCTATCAGTTCTACATTGTATAAAAATGATTCAACTAGTACTATTTTAGTTAATTTGCTATTCATTGATTTAAATAATGATTTAAATTAATAATAAAAATGATTTTTAGAATTTAAAAAAAAGGGGAGTTTTAAAACTTTGGACTTTAATTATTCGTACTTTTTTCACAAAATTAAGATTGTTTTCATATAAAAAAGCGCTCAAGTAATAAGTGTTATTAAAGGATTATAGATGGCAATCTACTGTAAGAAGTGTTTTTAAGTAAGCATGGGGTTACTATTGGCCAATTGTAATTATTACTGGCTCAAAAAACTGTAGCATCTAAATAATTAAGAAAAGAAAAATTAAATGTAGGATTAGACAAGAATGTCTACTATTGAAATTTAGTAGATCAGTAGTTAAAAAAAAATAGCTCTAAATGTATCATTTAAAAAAAAAGTACTTCAAAATTTCATGAAAAAATCACTGGTAACTGGTTTCACTGCAAATCTTGAAATTCTTTTATCAAGTTTAGCTTTAGAGATATCACGATCATCAATGGTCGATGAAATCATGACTATTTCACAATTGGCAATAACGGATGGCGAAAGTGTTTGAAATTCATCTAAGAATTCAAAACCTCCCAACAGTGGCATATAAATATCGACAAAAATAATTTGAGGTAATGCCGTTATGGTATTCTGATTTTCTTTCAAATACTCCAGAGCATCAGTGATATTATTATACTCTAAAATTGTTACGGCAAAATTACAGTTCTTAATTATTTTAGAAGCAATATATACATCTAGTACGTTATCATCAATTATCATTACTGTTTCAAAGTGTGGTTGTGACTGCTTTTCCATAAAAAAATATTTTTTGAGTTAATAATAATCTAAGAAGATTTAAATGTTAGCTATAATTTAATAAATTTAGTAAATTCTTCTTGTCTTCGTTTTGCAATAGGGAGGATTACACCATTTGTCAATTTGCAGGTATAGCCATCTTTTTTTGAGATATTGATTATTTGTCTGATATTAATTACATAAGAGTGATGAATCCTAAAAAAATAATTTGGATCAAGGATAGTGCTATATTCCCCTAAGTTTTTAGATGATAATATTTTTTTTTCCTTGTCTAAAAAGAATTCAGTGTATTTGCCTTCAGCTTTACAATAAATAATATGATCCATATTGATAAGTTCAATTTTATCGATAGACGAAACAGCCATGTACCCATTATTATGATGTTTGGAACTTAAGATATTTATATCATTTACCCTTTTCTCTTGAAAACAATCCTCCATTTCGATTCTTTTAATGGCTTTATAAACGGAGATTAGTACATCATTAAAATTTAAAGGTTTTAAAAGAAAATCGATAACATTTAATCTGAATGCTTTTACTGCATATGATTGATCCGAAGAAATAAAAATAACTTTTGGTCGATTAAAGTCTAATTCATTAATTAGATCAATAAGACTTTCATTTCTTTTTGAAATATCTATGAATACGAGCTGTGGTTTATGAGAATTAATTAGAGTCATGCTTTTATCGACATCGCTTTCGGTGCCGACCATATTTATAATCATCAGGTTATCCTCTGCGAACGACTTTAATAATTGAGTGGTCTCTTCTTCATCGCTAATTAATATTGCTATTATTGGTTCCATTTGAAAAAAATTGCTGGCTAAGGTTGCCAAATTAAAGAGCAAAGGTTGTTACTCACATTTAAACTGTTTTCTTATTCATAATGCTTTAAATCGCCTTAAAACTAATATCACTTTTAATTCGACTAATAAAAATCTGCTTTCTAATTTCAAATATCGAATTAATGACTTGCCTTCTTAATTTATTAGGAATTTTATTTATTAAGGTTTCTCCGTTTACTAGTTGTATTTCTAGACTATAAATCATAAAGTCTTCTTTAATAATTGTTACTATGCCTATTAATGAAAAGCATAATGTAAGAAACCAATCCGTATGTATTAAAAGGAAGCCAAATACTGTAATACAAAAAAAAGATAATATCAATATTGTCCTATATAAAGGAGCCAATCGTACAGTCTCTAAATGTACTCTTTTTATATCTAAAAATAGAATTTCTTTATTGTTTAAAGCATCAAAGTTAAAGTTTAATAAAACAGAATTTTCTTTCAGTTCAAAGTTCAATTTATTGTTTTTTAAGAGTAGTATTTGTGCTAAATTTTTTTTATTTGTTTGAGTAATTTTGTACAATAGTTGTTATTTAAATATTATATCTTTTAAACTTTTTAGAAGCTTTCTTCTAGAGCTAAGTGTTTGTTATAGAAAATTTTGTAGTTTCAGAAACTTTGATTTATTTTAACTACTCGCAGTATACCATTAACAGATTTAATTTTACGATTAAAACTAGATGCATTTTTAACAGGCAGTTTAATTTCAAAAAAAAAGTATTTAGTTTCTTTGATTAATTTATCTTCCATTTTATTTAAGTTTAAAAAAATTTTGCATTCCACTTTGTGGTGGATTATATACTTTAAAATCGTCTATAACCAATCATTTTTGAATATGTATCAGCAGCTGATAACAAAACTATTTGTTACAATAACTATATATTTAATGGTGAGAATATTGTAATTCTATATCAAGAATTTAATATCTAAATTAGGAATGTCACTTAGCTTTTTTTGAAGCAGATGTGAAAAATAACGTGACTGTTATTATCTACATTAAAACATAATGGAGGAAGTAGAAATCATGTGAAATAAACCTTAATTTAAATTACAAATTTAGTAGTATTTTACTTTTACAACTAAGTTGAATCTAGTAAGTTATTAATTGCAGTCCTATGTAAATAAGTGTAGTCTTATGAATAATAAGTGGTAAAGCAAATAGAATATGAATTCTTAATTTATGGTTTAAAACACTTTGGAGCCTTGCAAAGAAACAGTGTTTCTGCGAATATTTGTTTGTAATGGAAATGTCGTTGTGTATAATAATTCTTCAGTATTTCCTTGGATTCTTGAGGGTGTATGCTATTGCTGCTCCTTCTATATCGTTATCGGTATTAATTTTGGTAGCAAATATTAATTAATTTAAATAATTTCTCATAGGTGATATCGAATATTTTTTCGAAATAGTTTGCCATTTCAGCGATGTCTATTTTACCATTATTAAAAGTCTTCTGCGCGTGCAATGCATAAATGAGTTCAATTAGGGCCGTTTTACTTTTGTTCCATTTTATTGTTTTCATCTGTAAAGGACTTTCCTTGGCCGTTGGCTTATTGTTTGACAGTTTGCTGATCTTATTTTCAATTTAATTCATAAAAATGGCTAACATAAAGTTATGTGTAGTCGAGAAACGATCGTGCAATTCGGAATAATAGGGTTCGAGATTATAGTTGATTTCGGTATTACATCTGGTAAATAATTTATTATCCAAAAAAATACTTCCCAAGCGTTAGTAATTGTAGAACTCTAGACTCTCACTTAAATAATTATTTAACTTGTTTATTTCATTGTCATAGTATGTCCGTCGCATTTTTTTTCCACCCATTGGGTTGCACGTTTCTAATTTTTTAAATGAGATCAGTTTTGAGCTGAATTTGGGTTTAATGATTTTGAAGAACTTAACTTCATCTTCAATGCTCTGGAATTGATGCTGCAAAACATGTTCTTTGAGTACTTTTAAATGTATAGCAATGCATTCGATAGATTTGTCACAGATAGGGATAGGATTATCATAATCAAATGATATTTTACTTAGTTCTTCTTCGTGATCAAACAGAATGGCGTGACTGATTTTAACCATAAAAGAATTTAGGTTTTGGTTGTTAAGTATTACATTTTGTAATACAATACCATCTAAATTAGATCAATGGATTTTGGAAGCCGTTTCTGTTTTCTGTCTGTGGGTGAAGATCTATTTCTCACCATCAATACCTTGGCTTATATGTGATTTCGTCAAGTTTTTGACGTCAATGTACGCCAAGCCAGTAAAGCAGCTGAAAAGGAATATATTGCGAACTAATGATAATTTTTCTGTTTCGCCTTCCGATAGGTACACACGTTCCACTTCTTTGACTTTCGCTTTGTAGTTGGCAAATGGATTTCTGTCTATCCAATGATTGGCCAAACAGATTTTTATTATTTTGCTGAAGTACTTAATGTATTTAACTGCGGTATTGTTATCGCAATTACGCACGCTTTTCAAAAAGAATTCATACTCCATTATAAAGGCATGGTCTATTTTCTTGATGTCGATATCTGAAACTTTGTGTTTTCATTCCAGAAACTCCACCGTATGCTTGAATGATGTAGTGCAGAGCTCCAATGTTCTAGAGGCATATTCTTTTCCTACTAGTTCCTTGATTTTGTTGTTGTGATCCTTGAATATTGGAATTAACATACGCTGATTCACATTTAATCCGAACAGCTGATTCTTTAAACTTTCAGAGGTAAGGATCATATCATTCTTGAAAATCATCTTTTCTGCTTCTACAATCTTTTGTTCGATGTTATCAAGATGACTATTAATTGTTCTAGTCTCTTCACCGGTACCCTTAACTTTAGATCCTTCGCTTGACCACCTTTCAGGGTTGATGTGTTTGTTGCTGCTAAAGTCAAATCGTTTGGTAAGAATTGTTACTCGTACATAAATAGGGCAGGTGCCCTCATTATGGGCTTTTGATCTCTTAAGGTAAAAGAGAACGGATACAGTAGTATTCATAATTGGTAACCTTTTTAGTTATTATTAAATTTAAACTTTATAATAATTTCAAACAAGATGTTTATATAGTGAATAGGCTATTGAACATGTCGTTTGATCGGTTTCTTTTACCGAGGTGTCACTTAAAAAATATAATTTCAGTGACAGCTCGAAAGACACCTAAGTTTTGAGATTTAATGAATAATCTGAACTTCCGTAAATGAAAAAACCCCCCTAAATCATAAGATTTAGAGGGGTTTGCTTCGTTTTGTATTTCTACTGGCGGAGAAAGAGGGACTAAGTGAAATTATGAACCCCTTGTATTCATTGACTTTAAAGCCAATTCTCAGAATGAGTGCACCGAATTATGCACCCTTTTTTTTGACTCAATTTAGCACTTAAATTGCATGAATCAAATTTACGGATTTAAGTCCAATTAATCTCATAAAGACAACCAAAAAATGAACGGGTTGCTTTGCGGTTTTCAATTTCTATTAATGATTTTAGTCAACGATCAAGGTCATTACCTGTTCCTGTTTCAGGCTGGTGTATTGGCAGAATTCTTCTATGCTAACCAATTCGTTTTGGAGCTTGTTAAGCTCTTTGCGGATGGTTTGCAACATTCTAACGCTTTGCCGGTAACTCTTCCCTGTAATGCGTTGTATGTCCTTCGGGTAGATACACAACCTCTTGTTTTCGATTTTCATACACTATCTATAGTTTTGAGTAGGCTTTGATATACCGTAAAGTACTAGCTGCCAAACTTTCGTGGAGTAAAATTAATCAAAAAAAGGATGCATTTATTCTCGCTGAAACAAGGCGTGGAATTTTATTTTATGCTATAATATTGTCGGTTTTTAATAATTCCCTTGCACTGACCGGTGCCAATGTATGTCCAAACATTTTAAGGACCTGGTTTACCTTTCCGAGATTTAGGTTCTCTTTGCCTTGTTCTATTTTGCGAACGACAGTTAGTGCCACTCCAGCACGTTCCGCAAAAGCTTCTTGGGTTAGATTCACTTCATTTCTTTTCTCTTTTACAAAAGTGGCTAATGTCTTCATCGTTATATGCATTTGCATTGATTTTAAGCAAATATAGTATTTTATATGTAAAAGCATATAATTGTTTTTTTTGGTAGGTTTACCGATACAGGGTGACATTTATGTTTAAAAATGTCATTTATACCACTGTAAGACATATGGAACAATGCCTTGTTCTATATCATTAGTTTAAGTGTAATCTTTGTTTTCGAAATCAATCGAAAGCGTTGCAACGGGATGATGATTGAAGGAGTTTTTAGTAAATAATTAATTTAAATTTTTAGGAATTATGGCAAGACAGAAAGGCATAATTAAATTGAAAGGTACTATTGGGGATATTACTTTTTACAAAACGAAAGACGGGCATTTGGCCAGAGAAAAAGGCGGTGTCGATGCGAGCAGAATTGCGAGCGATCCAGCCTTCCAGAGAACGCGTGAGAATGGAGCCGAATTTGGAAGAGCAGGAAAGGCAGGCAAAGTTTTGAGAACGGCAATGCGAACTTTGCTCATTAACTCTGCTGATGGCAGAATGGTAAGCCGATTGACTCAATCTATGATTAAAGTCATTCAGGCGGACATGGTAAGTGAACGCGGATTGCGTAATGTGATTGATGGTGAGGCAGAATTGCTTGCCGGTTTCGAATTCAACATTAGAGGCAAACTGGGCACTTCTTTATTTGCTCCTTTTGTGGGGACAATCGACCGCGCTTCGGGAGACATCATGGTTGATTTGCTACCGTTTGTTCCTGCGAACATGATTGCGGCTGCAAGCGGAACCACACATTTCAAAATCATATCTGCAGGTGCGGAAATAGATTTTGAAGCCGAAACCTTTGTGGTTGCCACTTCGGAAACGGATATTCTAGCGTGGGATTCGAATCAAACCGTCGATATCAATCATATCAATTCAGTTACTCCTGGTAGTACAAAACCATTGTTTTTGGCTTTGGGAATTGAATTTTATCAAGAGGTAAATGGAAGAATGTATCCTTTGAAAAACGGAGCATACAATCCATTGGCATTGGTTCAGGTAAGCGGTCTGTAAAATGGTTTTGGTATTAAATAGGACCTATTTTCCCGAGGGAACACAAGGAGCTTTAGAATGGAACGGCACTTTAGTTTGTTATGCCATCGAGTTGCCCTGGTTGGAAAACCAAAGGCGAATTTCTTGTATTCCCGAAGGAGAATATGTTTTACAGAAGCGGTTTAGCCCAAAATTCAAATGGCATTTACATTTACAAAATGTTCCAGGACGAGATTTTATATTAATTCATCCCGCCAACGATGCCAAAAAAGAACTATTGGGCTGTATCGCTCCCGTAACAATACACACAGGAATAGGGAAGGGCAGTGCCTCGCGAATAGCGTTAGAAAAGCTCACAACATTGGTTTATGCTGCCATGGGACGCAACGAAGAAGTGAAAATAAGGATCCAATATAAAAAGTTAGTATTATGAATATAGTAGAAAGAACAAAATCGCCCACTCCGAAGTTTTTCAGGGTATTGAGAAGTATCGGTTTGGCATTGTTGGGCCTAAGTGGAAGTGTGATTGCGGCACCGGTGGTTTTGCCTGCGGTTGTTGTGAGTGTTGCGGGCTATCTAGCAGTTGCAGGAGGTGTGCTTTCTGCAGTTAGTCAAATGACGGTTGATGAGGAGGCGAAATCGGAGGAGGATATAGTAAAGAGAATGAGGAGAGACAATGAAAATTTAGCAAGAGATGGAATCAAATAACACATTGCACCTTGGAACTGCATCCGGAACCTTGTTGAGTATTGTGCCCAATATCGTTTCCGAAGATATCATAAAAACTATTATCTTAGCAGGTATAGGAGCCATGGTCAGTTTTACGATTTCGCTTCTTTTGAAATGGTTGCTCAAAATCAAAAAATAAGTATTCCGGTTATGATTGGTAACCTTTTCCGGATTAAGTAGGAAAGCCTGGTCCGTGTGGATCAGGCTTTTTTGTTTATCAAAAATGTGAAGCTTTAAAATAATATAGACTATTAATAATCTCCTTTTCCCTTGATACAATGACGAACTCCCCCTCTTGGGTTTTCCATGTCTCCTTGATATCTGGGGATAAGATGACAGTGAAAGTGAAACACTGTTTGTCCAGCAGTTTCTCCGCAGTTCATCCCAATATTATAGCCATGAGGTTTAAGTTCTTTTTCTATTAAATCCTTTGCTATTAAAATTAGTTCATCTAAATTTTTACGTTCTTCAGAAGTTAGGTCAAAGTAATCCGATTTTGGACTATTGCTTATTATTAGAGAATGACCTGGCGAAACAGGAAATGCATCTTTTATTATAAAAAAGTGTTCCCCTTTATAGAGGATTCTTTCTTGTTCGATTTCTAAAAAGTTTTTCATTAGAAGTTACCTATTAATTCGTTTTCAGGCTTCCAGGTATGAATAGAATTGGAAAGTGCGATATTATATTGTTTTTCCAGAAATAATCGACGTTGTTCTTTATTTCTCCCTGTTTGATTGATTATTGTTTCTGCAAGAGGATGTTTGCTTTCAATATAAAATTCATTTCTATTGAAAAGTCGCTCCAAAAATCTTCTTTCTGGAATGCGAGCACTTTTGATAGAATTTACAGATCTATCGGCTAAAACTAAATTCCATACTCCGTTTATATTTGCATCATTTTTGGAGTGTGCTAATTTGTTGATATGCGGCAAAAAATGATCTACTTGGCAGATATTAGAATCCTTTTTTAAAATTGAAATATCTTGTGATGAATAGAAGCATTTTCCTTTTTGATACCCATTTAAGGAATCTCGTACCGATGTAATGTCATATCGTCGCATAAAATCATTTTCGATAAAGAATAAGGATTTATCCTCATCATATTTTACTTCCAGAAGATTCGGGTTTATTTTTAAATTCCAAGCTGTTTCTACAAGGTTCCAGCGAGCTTCGACTTCTTGTTCAAAGTTTTGGTATTGAAACATCTCTTTTAGTTTTAGAAGATTGTCAGTAATAATTATTTCTTTTTTGCCTCCTACATAATTTTTCTCGTAAAAAGGATTTGGAATCACATCTCCATTTACATTTTGAAATGCATCAACTACGTTTACAAAACCCAATTTGATTGTCGTTTCAATCAAGCTTGATTCCGTTACTTCATCTTTAATAAACTGTCTGCAAGAATTAAGGAATTGGCTGGATTGACTATTACCCTGTTTGTCACTGATTCTTAAATGATTTACAATATTTTTAGAAAATGGAATTGCCAATTCATCAAGAGAAATAGTTGTCTTTTCTTTTTCGATTATTTCCAATAAAGACTTTGCAAAAGCAAATTTATAAGTGGCCGAGTTTTTACCAAATAATATAATAGCCCTCCATTGGGATTCTAAAGAAGGATCATTAATTTGAAATTTGGTAGACATATTTTTTTATCAGATAAATCAAATATACAGAAATAGTGGACGGAAAGAGGATTATAAAAACATTGTTTTTTCAGATAATCATAATTGTCTACCGCTTATTTGAATCAGGCTATTTATTTTCAGTAATACTATTTATCCATTCTTTTTCCCTTCTGATTATTTTCCAAAGAAAAAAAGAAAAAAAAGAAAGTCGTCGGGAAGAGGAGGTTTCAAATGGAGTCAAGTTTTTTTGGAAAAATACTACCTAACTGTTCTTCTGGAAGGAAAGCTTCATAGTATAATCAAAAGGGAATTGTGAAAAGTGAAGGTGGAGATTTTTTCAAAAACCCGGAGGGCCTGAACTTTACTTTTTGAAACCGGAGCTTAATTTTATTTTCTTTTTTTTAATTTTTTTGTAGACAGCAGTATGTTTTCTTATTCCTCGTTGCTGGGAAGTTTATTTGATAATCATTGCTGTTTTACCTTTTTATAATGTTAACCTTTTTGCTATTCTGTTTATGACAGGCTTTGTTCTAACCCAATTATCCCATAAAAAAAGGAGGCCTAATTAAAGGCCTCCAATTCTAGATTCTGATTTACCATTCTCAACTTTTATCTTACGATATCATTGATTATTGCATACTCTACTCTGTGAAGATGGACATATACAAATGCTTAATCAAAATCATACTCAAAGATACAATTATCATTTCCGTAACTATAAGATATCTAACACTTTAACTATTTTTTAACTGGTTGATTATCAGTCCTTAAAAGACAGGCTATTTTACTGCTAACAACTAAAAAAAACTCAAAATATAGTAACTGTTTTCAGAATTTATCAAAAATTGGCTTTAGTTCAGGTTTTTTATGGTGGCCTTATTATCGTAGCTATTGAATTTTGCTTATTCTTCCTTTTTTTTATTTTTTCAGGGGCACTATAGCTCTTGTGTGCAGTTCTTTTTGAAAACGTCTTTATATAGTAGGCAATCAAACACCCCCAAGCACCGGAGCAAAAAATAATCGTAGCGGTAGTGGAGATTATTTATTGTGAGGAGCGCAGTGGCGGGGTTGCGGCAATCGAACAGCCACCTCAGGACGGGAACGAAGCGTAGCTTGCGAAGTGGAGTGCAGTACTGAGAGCGTGAAACGGCGGGGATTAAATATTCGGCAGCCTTTGGCGTTCCTTGATTTAGGGCGAAGTGAACCTAACAATATATAATGGACCATGGATAATCTACTATTGAAAAAGAGATTCCACTAAATTTCTGTGAACGGCGCCAACCCCGATGGCTGTGCGAAGGAGCAACCGCTGAAAAAACATGGGGCGACAGACAAAATACGGCTGGAATGCAGTGGAACGTAGCTTGCGGAGTGTAACGGAATGAAGCTGTATTATGGATGTACTAGCCCCAGCGAACACAGGAAGAGAGCGTGTGGAGATGAGGAACGAGGCAGCGCAAAAAAATAGCTGCTTATTTTCAAGCTGCTGTTTTTTTTGTGGCTGAATCGTGTCTGCAGAACGGAGGAAGGTACGACCGACTGCAGCAGCCGAACGGAACAAAGGGAACGACCGAAGTGAGACCGATTGATTGCTAGTTTTATTTGTACCGACTTTTTATTGTAAAATTTTTAATTAGAAATACCACACTACTTGTTATTCTTTGCCACAAATAATCCTGTATACGAGAGGCGCTAACTAGAATTTCGCGGTAGCAGGTTGACTAAATATAATGTAAGCAAAAAGCCCTCCTTCAAGCTTCGTTAATTGCAATGCTTTAAGGGTATTATTTAATGGTTTTTTCTCGAAGGATGGTAGATTTTACTGCTGCCTTTCTTATAGGCTATCCCAAAATTCAGAACTCTGTTGGTCCATATCTAAGCTGTCATTATAATATTCACTTCTATTATAATCCTTTTCGCCTAAATCATAATTCTTTTCCTTTTTTTGATTTTCCCAATTCTGAAGCTTTTCTTGTAGATAGTCTATTGCCTCGGGGCCTACTGCAATATAAGGAAATTTTTTCTTGATAAATTTTATAACTTCAGGAGTGACATAAAAATGATCAAGGTTTATGGCGCACCAATCAATATAATCTGCATCGTATTCTACAGCTTCTATTAACGTTTGTCCCTTGTGTTTACCAAATGTCAAAACAGTGTCATAATTATAATATTTCATATTTATTGAAATTTAAGATGTTATTGAACGCCCCGCACTCACTTTTCCATAATTACCAGTTACGTTCCTACAGCCTTTTTATGGGTTGTGGAAGTGAGTTAAGATTTTTATTGAAGTAATTTAATGTTAATTCAAATATTAAACTAATATCAAATTAAAGACTAAAACCCGAAGCTGGAAAAAATAATCAGTTTTAGGTAGGAGTTATTTTCGTTTTTGTGCTAACCACATTGTGTGTTCCCTAGACATAGCATTTTCAGAATCTAAAACAAATTTAGAAAATGCTTCTTCCGTATTTAATTCTTCTGCTTCTAGTTTAATTATGTTCAGCTCAGAAGTAGCAGTCGTGTAAGCTTCTTTATTTTCTTGATATTTTTTTAATTGCAACCAGCTGAAAAAGCACGCGGATAATGTCGAAAAAAGTCCTACAAAATTAAAATTGCAATCAGGGAATTTTATTAAAAAACCGATAGAAAGTAGAGCTAAAATTTGGGCTATTATTACAGCCCAAAACCATCTTTCATAATTACTTTTGTTTATTTCTGCTTTATCTTTATACCAATTAATTTGATTTTCAATACGATGCAGTAAATAATATTGTTTACGATTCTCAAGTGAATAATTTCTAATTAGTTTCATCTCATCAGTGATAATGGGAAGAGCCAATAGGTTAGCGCTTAATTCTTTGTTTAAATCTAAGAATTCATTTTTAATATCTGTGATTCTTTCGGTGAATCTTTTTTTTGCCTCTAAAGGAGTTAAATTGTGTTCAAAATATTCTGAACAAGTTATATATCGCCAAGTTAGCGTTTTGCAGGATTCTGCTAATGCTCGGCCGCGATACCAAACATCCTCGTACTGCTTGTTTTTTATAACAAGAGAAAAAATTGTGGCAACCAAAAGTAATATCCCTGATATTACATAAATTATTGTTTTACTATTTTCTTCGCTAAAATTAAAAATGGATAGAGCAGCAGCAAAAACCATTAATATTAAATCCCATTTTACGAAATTCACATATGTTGATTGAGCCACAAGTGAAGCTTTGTCACCAGCGCGAAAATAATTTGGAAAATCTTTATCTTTCATCACGGTTTAACTTTTGTAGATCCTGAAATCGCATGACCTCTTTTATCAAATGCTTGATCAATATAGTAGTTGGGATTGGTGCAAAAGTCTTCCCATGTTGTTAAAACACAGTACCTATCATCTTCACTCCACGAGCATTTATCCTTAGGGATGTAATAGTTATATGAAAACTCTTTCACAACTGTAAGATCATCAATTTTAACAATAGTATGTGAACCACCACAAGTCAAACAATTATTTGTTCCTAAGTATACAGAGTTTGACATATCAGGAAGCACTATTCCTAAAATACCATTTTTTGTGTTGTTTGCCCCATGATATAATGATGCTTGTAATTCTCTTTTTATAAATGTTTGATTTTGAGAAAATGAATTTTCAGCTGACTGTGTTCCAATTAGAAAAATAGTTACTGTTGAATCAGATAAATAATTTTCACGTATTTTTCTCATTATATAATCTTCGTCATCCGAGTTAATTGGTTCGTGTAATGATTTATCGATCATATCAACATCAAGTTTATCATGAATATGTTTTTTATAATCATGGTCTTGAGTTTTAAATGAAATGAAACATTTATGTGCCATAAGTTTGATATTTGTGGTTAGGTTATAAATTCGGATAATTAGAAAACTATTTCAAATGTATATAATTATTCTTAATAATATTAATAAAATGTAAAACTTTACTTGTTATTTGTTACATAGTGATTTCATTAATTTTCTTATTGTATTGCCCGTAACGTTAGTAAAGGGAGCGTTTTTTTAAATGCGGCCTATTCTTAATTTCAATTTTTGCATTTCCTCACTAACCTTCTTTTGGACCACTTTCCCATAACTTTCTTGTGTTATTGTCATATTGGAATGACCTAGTAATTCTGAAACGATTTCCATTGGTACATCATTGTAAAGTAAAACTGTTGAAGCAAATGTTTTCCTAGCCGTGTGGTGTGTAATCCTTTTATCAATTTTTGTTATTGTTGCAATCTCTTTCAGATAGGCATTGAATTTTTGATTGCTTAAAGCAGGGAATACGTAATTATCTTCTATTAAATATTTATCGATGATTTTTTGTGCTTTTGGCAGTATTGGAATGGAGATTTGACGTTGGGTTTTTTCTCGTTTCATCTGGATCCAATTCATGTTATCAAAGCCAATTTGGATATTTTTTATTTTAAGATGCGCCATTTCATTATAGGCTAATCCTGTGTAGCAGCAGAAAATGAATAAGTCTTGGATAATCCCTAATCTTTGTGGAGTAAACGTAGATTCTTCAATAATTTTGAGTTCTTCTGTGGTAAGGAAAATTACCTCTTTGTGGAACTTTTTAGATTTATAAAGTATAAATGGGTCTCTGTCTAAATAACCTTCTGAAATGGCTTGTTTGATAGGTGTTCTAAGCCTTTGAATAATTTTGTTGATAGTGATTTGCTTTATGCTTTTCTCTGTCTTTAAATAGTAGTCAAAATCATCTAGAAACCTCAAGCTTAATTCCTTTAAAGGATAATCTGATTTTTTAAATTGCCACTTTATGAATGCTTCTAAATGGTATCCAACATAAACGAATTTTTCATAGGTATTTTGTTTTATTTCTATACCAACTAGTTTCTGTATTCGTGAAACGTATTTCCTGTAGCAAGACAATATATATTCTTCCTTTCTAATTGGTATCCCTTTGTATTCATTAAAGATATTATCTAGTTTACATGGTATCCCCTGAAGTTGAAATACTAAAGCGATATTGTAAATTTTCACTTCAATTCGTTCTAATTGAGCATTTATATATTTGTGGTTTGGCTCTAGTATCGTTACTTTTTGAAGTTTGCTTTCCCAATATTTTGGGTTTACAAGAAGCCCAGTATTAAATTGCTTTCGTTTTTTGTTTAATGTTATTCTACAATTTAATGCACATAAGCCTCTTTGATTGGTTTTGGCTGTATTTATTATATACAGTATTGTGATTTTTTCGTTGTGCATTTTTCCAGTGTTTTAAGTTAAAAATGAGGTGTAACTACTCAAATTTAAACTTAAAAGAAACAATAAACAGCTGGTTAGTATGTAAGCCAAAGAATATGAAACAGCATCTGGCATGCCGACAATGTAATTGTCTCTGCTAGTTGTTGTCCGCGCTTAAAACGCATGATATGTTTCCAAAGGTAAGCAGGGAGGTAGTCGGCGTAGATGAGCACCAGAGGGTTGATTTGTTGGAATTATTTTAAAATAACCAAACTCTTTAGAAGATCCCCCTTTTTATAATACCGTCTAGCACCAATACCATAACAAGAAATTTTTCCCTTCTTAGTCCAACTCCAAAGTGTACTGCTGTCAATTTTTAAGAATTCACAGGTTTCGGATCTAGTTAGTAAGGCATCTGATTCATGTATGGCGAGGTTCTTTTTGAAATCTAAGAATTCTTCTATAATAACTTCTTTGATCAATTGCTTTAGTTCATCTGGTGAAATACAGTGTAGTAAAATTTGCTTAGCCATTAAGTATGATTTTAAAATTAATAAAAAGACAATTGAAGTTATGAATTCCTTTTTTTAAATTTTAATTTATACGAGTTAAACTTTTCAGTACCTCATCTTTTTTATAAAAAACTCTATTGCCAATACCATAACTTTTTAGTTTGCCACTTTTTGTATGTTTCCATAGTGTAGTTAAGCTAAATTTTAATAATGTAGCAGTTTCTATCCTAGACAACAAGACTTCTTTATCATCTTTTATTGTTGGAAGTTTTAGTTTTTGAATTGCAATTTCAATTTTTTCCAGTCTCTCTAAAATTATTTCAAAAGGATTTTCCATTTTTACAATTAAATTAATAAAAGTGCTTTTGATAAACAAAATAAATTTAAAGTAAAGAGGTAGGGTAGTATGTGGGAATTAGTATAAATAAAAACTCCGAAGTGAGGACACTTCGGAGAGTTATGGGGTTTAAAGTTGGGCTAAATTAAGAATCTTGACATCAGTTTACAGTTGCACTTGCCACATCCCAACCAATGGTTGCAACATTACTATAATTTTTAACTTTCAATTTGAATTCCTTTTTTGAATTAGGTCCAAAAAAATCATAAATTGTATAACTTTCTCTTGCAATCTCTGACTGAGTTTTGCTATAAAAAACTACCTCAACAATCACATCTTTATAATTAGTTACCGTGGCTTTATTCTCAATAATACCATTAATTTTTAATTGGTCTCCTAAAAAGTTTGGTTTGTATGTACCCGTTGCATTCAAATAAGTAGCCGGTTCTATTGCTTCGATTTCTGCAATAGTAAGCTCACTTTCTCCATTATAAGGGGGAGTATTATATTCTGTTATATAATCTGTAATAGCAACGATTGCTACAATGATTAAAAAGGTAACCACAATTGATTTTGCAATTACTTTTCCCCAACTTGTTTTTTTTGTTTGAGGGATTATTTCTTGTTGTGTTTCTTGAATTGGTTTTGATTGAATTGGTGGAGGTGTGGTAAATGATTTAATGGGTGGTGGAAGCACTGTTAAACTGTTTTTTAATTCATCCACTTCTCCCGCTTTTCTCCAGTCTTCCATGCCTTCACACCATACTTCTGTGTTTTTTGTTATTGCTTTTGTTTTTAATTCGTCTGTATCAAAAGGGCCGATGTTTTCTGTACCATTGTGTAGGTAATATTTCTTCATAAAATGTAATGTTTGTTTAGTAGGTAAGGGGTTTAAATTGCTAATATAAAGTATTGTATTAATTTATCATTTTAACTGATCCACTACATGTGTCTCCTTCCGGAATTCCAGTTAACCATATTTTTAATTCTTTGCTTCTTTTTTGGGTTAATTCGGCCATATACGTATTCCAGCATGTTGGAAAAATACTGCCATAATACCCAGGTTCTTTTTGAGGATATTTCATATTCATTTCGGCATCACGAAATTTGATCCAAATATTTTGCGCGATTTTAAGGTTTTTAATAAATAATAAGTCAGTGCTGTATTCTTTTAAAATCTTTTTATAGGTCGAATTGAGCTCCTTATCTGCTTTTTGAAAATCAGTATTGGCAGTGGCATTTATTTCTAATTGGGTTTGAGCACTGCTCAAGTTAGAGATCAGGAAAAAGGAGGTAAGTATTAAAAATTTTTTCATAAACTGTGACGTTTGTTTTTGTAGTTTGGAATTCAAAATGGTTTAAATTATTTTTTCATTTCCTTAATTATCTTAGTTGTTCTTCGATCTGCATACATACTGTTAAGGGATGTAAAAGCCCAAATGCAAGCAGGGATCCAACCGATTATAGTAATTTGTAATATCAGACAAATAATGCCAGAACCTATTTTACCTTGTAATATCAAGGATAACCATGGTAGAAAAAAAGCTAAAACGTATCTCATGTTTTATTTATTATTGGGATTGGAACGCCTATTTTTTTAAAGCCAACGAAAGAACCTACCTCTTCGAAACATTCAAAGTCAATTTTCAAATCTAAAATTGAGCTTTGGTCATTTAAAGGATAAATAATAAGACAATCAATGATTTCTTTTTCGTCTATATCTAGTTTACTAAATACCTTTTTATCTCTGGCATAGGCACTCAATTGTCTAATGTTATCAATGTCGTATTGACCTTTTTCATTGTATAAGGTTTTGTATTTTGCATCGGCAATACATTTTACACCCTCTTTTGTAATGAGATAATCTGGCAAACCATAGCTAAGCTTGGCTTCTGTTCCGCCATAAAGTGTATGACTACCATAGGTGTCTTTTAATAAACCCAAAACATACAGTTCAAACAATTTACTCATATCAATCCAAAAGGGTGGTGTTTGGATTGTTTTTTGTTGGGTATTGCTAATGTTGTAGCCAAATCGTTTCAGAATAAGTTTAGCTAATTTTATGGCCTCCTCATATTCTTTATAAAAAACATTTGTTTTGGTATGTTTCACATCATGAAGATTTACTTCATCTGTGACAAATTCAAAAGCAGGATTGATATAATTGAATATTTCTGTATTGTATTTTTCGTTCTGAAGGTTTTTAATAGTAGGCAAATACCGCTGAACAAAAACCAAGGCTTTTTTTAGCAATCTGTTTTCTAAACTGTTTAAACCAAATTCATCATAGCTGCAATAGGTGTGGAGTGGTTTGTTTTTGACTAGGTTTTGCTTGATGGTTTGACTGACCAATACTTTGCCTTTTACTTTTGCATACAAATTATTTTCTACTTTGTAGTAGGATTTTTTAACTCCTTTGCGAACGATTTCTTTAACTAGACGCAAATATTGAACAACTAATAACGGACTCAATAAATCTTGTTCTTGCGATATGGGTATAGGTGATTTATCCCATTTAATTTCGAATAGATCATCAGTATGTTTAGCAACTTCAGGGTGTTTTAATGCCGAAAACAACATTTTGAGATAATCCGTTTGTTCTTTAGAATTCTTATTGAGTTTTGGCTCTATGTAAATGGCTTTTTCTTTTTCAATAATCCAGTCTACACCAATAAAGTAACTGTTCGAAATAGCATGTTTTTTATTTACTGCATCAGAATGAATCCTAAAACAATCTACTTTTTCGTTTCTATACTTTCTTGTAAACTGATAAAAGTAATCTTGTTCAAAAGACAATTTGTCTTCAAAATTAAAATCCCTCTTAGAAGCAAGACCATTGTAGTGTTCTTGAATTACTGAAATCATAACTTGCCAATTTCTAATAAAGCATCTTCGCTTAAAATACCATCTTTTACATATTCATTAAGCAATGGTTTTATTTCGAATTCCAATTTTAATTCCAGTTGCTTTTCTGTTTCTACTAAAAAATAACTATGACCTAATTGAACATCTTTGGCTTTAAAATCAGATTGTATGTAAACTGTTTTGTCTCTATCTTCGTTGAATAACACGGCTACTTTATTATATAAACCTTTTGCTTTAGCATTCAAATCAGGATCAGTAACCACATCATCTATAGCTTGGTCTGATGGTAAAATGTCTACAAATGCAAAACGTCGTTTAATCGCATAATCAATATGGCCAACACTCCTGTCGGCTGTGTTCATGGTTCCAATAATGTAAAGATTGGATGGTAAAATGATTTCTCTTTTTCCTTCATACTCATACATACTTTCTACTTGCTCATCTCTATACTCTAAAGCATAAATTAATTCTCCTAAAACAGAAGGAAGATTGGCTCTGTTGATTTCGTCAATAATTAAAACATAATTTTTTAGTTCTTCTTTTTGAGTTGTATTCGCTATAAAGTCTATTTTGTTTTCCTTTAAAAAACCTTTAAACATATCGAGGACTCTTACATAATAGCTCGCATGCCACTTTGCTAAACCTGACAAATTATGATTATGTGTTAAATCCTGTCTTTCAAAATTTTCATCCAAATAAGCTTGTTTTATATCTTTAAAAAGCATGCGATTGCCTCTTTTTGTCCAGCCTTTTACCCCTTTATATCTAAAGGCATCATCATCGATTTCAATAATAACTACAGATTCTGTTAACTCAATTTTTTCCTCAACCTCCAATATTTCAGATACTGAATATATAAATTTGTCAAATTGTTCGTTTAACCATTTTTCTTTTGATAATTCAGTAGATCCTTTTTGACTGTCTATTTTATTTTTTAATGCTTTTTCAGCAATCTCTGCCAGTATTTTGTTTTCGTTTTTAAACAAAACTCCTTCACCATTTTCATTTGGTACGGAAATAATACCTCTGACAAAATCTTCGTAGGTGTATGATGGATGAAATTGAATTAGTTTAAATTGCTCGTTATTATTTAAATCTTTTACATTACCTAAACCTAGCATTTCAACAGCTATATCTTTAGCTGTTTTTGTTTTCCCAGTTCCTGGAGGACCTTGTAAAATGATTTGCTTTTTATATTCGAGTAATTCTATATTTTTTTCAATTTTGGACAACATAGTTTTTAATTTATTTTTTTCTTCAAAAATGATAATATAAACCTCAAATTGTTTTTTTAAATCTTCTAATATCTCATTATATAATTGATCTTCAATAAAATATTTGTCTTCTCTTATTTGGATTATTTGTGTTCTTCCAAAAAGCACATATTCATTCTCTACAGGTTGTATTAACATTTTTTTTTCCCCATAAACAAAACTATAATTTGGTAAGATTGATTGAATTTTGGTTTCGTTATTTAAAAAAGCATTCATGAAAGGACGCATATAATCTATCGAGGAAAACTCGTTTGCATGAGGCACATACTGAGTATTAAACCCTAATCCATAATTTAATTTTAGATTTTCTATATTGAATGCAATATGGTATTGAATCTCGGTACCACCTCCTTCATTTATTGACCAATTTCGATTGGAGTCACTGTCATACACAAACAAAAAACCTTTTTTAGCACTTCTTCCTTTTTTGGATAATTCTTTTCTTTTGTAAATAAAAGTATTACAGAAACCTCCAAGAGATTTATTAATTGAATGTATTAATTCGTCAAAGTCTTTAAATTCCATATTTATAAAGTTCCATTCATTAGTTTAGTATATAAATTATTTATAGTTTCCCCAATGGAGAAAACGGTGTCAGAGACTTTATTTTTGTCTTTTATAAAATCCTCTAAAGTAATTAATCCTGCGTCTGTTGTCACTTGTTGAGCTAAATTAACTCCTGAAAGATGTATCAATTTATTACGTATAGATTGAATAATTTCATCAAGATCTAAAGGTAAATCTACAGGAGATAGTATGCGTGCATGATTTCTTGCTATATCAATTGCAGTGCCGAGACCATTTATTCTCATTACGCTGGGATTTACAACTGTATCTGATGACCAGAAATCAAGTATTTCATTCACATCACGGATTTCTATAAATGGGATACCTCTTTTAATTAATCTTTTAACTCTGACAGTATGATGAGTTGGACCACCATTATTTGGCAAGTATAAACTATGTAATGTTGGCATTGGTTGAGGAAACTCTATTCTAAAACCATTAGTTTCAGGAAATATATTCATATTTTTAATCTCGTAATTAGCTTGTGTTGGAGTGCCATATCGATTAAAATAAGCTGGACTGTCTAAAATATCTTTTAATGTTCCTTCCAATGCAATTGACATTAAAGCTAATGCTGCGGCATTTCTATTATAATTAAATGCTATTATTCCTTGCTGTATATATTGTAATACATAATCAGGGACAATTACAGAAGGAGTATATGTTTTATCCCTTAAGCCAATATTTATTTCTAATTCATTGCCCTCAACTGAAATTTGCCATATCCAAAACCATTTATTACTTTGATTATATTGTATTTTACTATTGTCAGCTAAACTAAAAAAAGAATTATCGATAAAATTAATACTTGAAACACCAATTGCTCCATTTGCAAGCAAAGCAGTAAATAATTCTTCAATTATTCTAATTAATAAATTTTGACCACTTCTATCTGCTGTCCTCTTAATTCGATTTTTAATTATTGTTATTTGATTTTCAATAGAATCAGCTGAAATTGTAAGTTGATTTATTTGACCAATTGTAGCTATTTCTGCTGCTTCTAATATTTTTCTTTTATCATTTATATATAATTCATTTAATCTATTAAAACAGTTTAACAACTCTTCATTATTTATTATTGGAAATGATTTCATATGCTATCTTCCTCCTTTCCTAAATAGTTAAAAGCATTATTCAATTTACTTTCAATTTCGGCTAGCTTATTTAAAGTATTATTGTATTCTGATGTAATATAATTAAATTCTTGAATTGTTTTTTCTTGAATATCAAAATTTGGAATGGGTATAATTAATTGTTCAAAACTTTTTAAATTTAAGGAAGGAATAACTGATCCACTACTTTGATCATAAAATTGTTCTTGAACTATTTTACTATTTAAGATTATAGCTAAATATTCAGGAAGCACCAAGTTATTATTTACCTTAATACCTATTATATGCCGATTAATTGACATACCATTAAATTCAGTGGATACTATTGCTGCTTTCCCTCTATTAGGACCAATTGCATTAACTAAAATGTCCTGGGTTTCAATTTTTATATTTTTGTTTGGTATTATATTTTTTGAAGTATAAGAAAAAGAATCTTTTATAATTCTCATTTTTCTTATTGAAGCTGGTCCTATATATGGTATATCACCTTTTTCATCATCAGATACCAATGCACTTCCTCTATAAATATCTAAAGTCAATTCTTTTATTGGTATATAAAGATACCCCTTACTTAAATTATTATGATAAATATTATCTCTAAATAAATATTTTGAAAAATGTAAATTCTCGACATCTAATTCTTTAACTACAAAACCAGATTTAGATTTTGTAAAATCTTCATTTAATTTGAATTTGTTGTGATTTGCTAAAATTTCATTAAGTTGTTTTGATTTTTTAGAATCTAGTAAATACTCTTTTGGACTTTCTTCAATTGCTGCAAAAAAAGTGTTTTGATTTACTCTACTTGATGTTTTAACAAATGTTATTAAGCTTGTTTTAACTAAGGAATAAGGTTTAAATGTGTCTTGTGGTAGGCTAATAATTGATTCAATAATACTTTCTCTAAGGAAGTATTTTCGGACTTTTAACAATTGATTAGATGATAAAAAATTATCGGCTACAATTACCATTATTTTACCATTTTCTCTAACAGCTTTCAATGCTGTTTCGATAAAAATGGAAGTACTATCTTTTATTCCATTATGAAATAATTCACTATCAAATGCATTAGAAATTTTTTGATTGAAGGGAGGTACAATTAAAATGTCATTTGCTAAATTTTCAATTAAAAAATCGGTTCTTCCATTTATTAATAGGGGTTCAAATATAATTTCAACTTCTTTTCCTAAAAATAGTAATTGTTGAATTTTAATCCAATAGTAGTCATTTTGGTTTGTATAGTATGATACTACTTTCTCATTATTGTTAAGATAAACAGATGAAGTAATTGTGCCATTTCTTGCAAACAAATCAATAATATTATCTTCTGGTAGTGGATTTAAAATTTTCATCATAAAATCACTTAACCACCTAGGAACACTTAAGTCATTTGAATTACGTAAAAAAAGATTGTCTATATATTCAATAACGGTTAATTTATTATTGGACAAATTAATAGTATCTAATCTTTCAATTGCTTGATTTAAGATTTCTTCGGATGAATGTTTCCTTGTATATTGTTGATTTATTTGACTCTGGCTAAAAAGGGATTGATAAATTCTTCTTATATCAAAATCCACATCAGTTTCTTTTTTTAACTTAGTATATATTACTAAAGATGTGTCATACAAATGATTTCCTGTTATAGGGAAATTACGAAGAAACTCAAAAATATGGTTGAGTACAATGTTAAGGAATTCATTTTCAGTATTTTTAATTATATTAAAATCACTAAACTTTACTTCTTCTATTTTTTCAGGTCTTCCGCCAAAGCCCGTTTTCATCCATAAATAATTAGTGCCATTAGTTAAAATAAAATATTCTGCATCAACTTCTTGAGCTTCCCTTTGAATTTTCCTTGTTAGTGGATGATATTCAATATCGACAATTGTCTCAAAATTAAAAATTTGCGGGTTTTTAACTTCTATTGCAATAAAAACACTTTTTTCTTTTTTAACAACAACATCTATTCTTTTACCTGATGAAATAGAATATTCAAAATATATACTTTCTGGAGGATAGCCTAATTTTTCTAAGTATTTCTTTACTTGGTAGGATCTTTGTAATTCAATATCCATAATGTTTTTTTATTGTTTAATACTCACCCTTTGTTTCCGCCACCATTCCTAACACCTCATTATTGGTGTATTCCTCAACCTTCAATTCCCCCTTAAACGCTTTCTGACTCAAAACTGCATACATATTCTCTAATTCTTTCAAACTAGCTTGGTATTCGCCTTTTAAAGTTTCTACTTTTTTAACTATAATAGCAAATCGGGTTTGGAGTTCGAGAGGAGGAAGTATAATATTGAATTTTTTTATCATCTCAAATGTAAATGATTCTCTAGTTCCTCCAGTTGAAGCACCAATGCAAACTTTTTGAAAATGATTCTCAGCGATTTGATATTCTAAAAATCTAGGATTTAATTTTTCTTTTATTGTTCTAATAATACAAACATGTTGATTTACATTAGCATTATCATCTTCTCCATAATATGTTGCTATTCTTCCAATTGAAGCCCCAGTAATATTAAGAAGAACATCTTCGTTTTTAATCCAAGTTCTTTTCATTTTATTATGTATTTCATCCGAAATACAATAGATATCAGAATAATCTAAAAAATTCATTCTTACATTTTGACTTCTAATAAAGAATTTACCTTTTCTTTGGTATACTTCTTTTCCACCTAAAGGCGTTGATCCACTACTAATCTTAATTGAATAATTTTGTAAATAATCTTGTTTCCATCCCTTCTCATTCCTAACAGGATCCCCAAACATTTCCAAAAAAGTACTCTTCAACAATTCATCCAAAAGCAAAATACTTTCTTTGCGTTGTGTGATTAAGTTTTCGGCTTGGCTTAGTATTTCTGCAATACGGATTTGGTCATCTAAAGAAGGAAGTGATATTCTAAATCTCGAAAGGTCGTCTTTATTAAATCCAGCTTGTGCTGCTCGAGCACCTATAGATAATATGAAATTTTGAAAAACAGGACTTTTTAGAACAGATTGCAAGAATTTTTTAGTCAGTAAATTTTCATTAGGAATAGTTTTTATTAAAGCCACATTGTAAGCTCCTTCTAATCCTGTTACTATTTTACCAATAGAAGCACCATATCTAGCTATCAAGATATCATCTTCTTGACATTTATTAACTTTTTTACTATCTTTTACATATTCAATGTGTTGAGCTTTTCCTTGAGTAAAATCTCTAATTTGTAACATTCTTACATAGCCATTTTTTGGCTCGTTTATCCATTCACTTTTTGGTGGTTGGGTTCCTCCTTGAAAGTCACAAACTTCAGTTAATTTGTATTCTTTCATTACACTAATTCTTTAAGTTCACTAATCCCTTTCAAAATAGTAGCTTCCATATATTCTAATTTCTCAAAAATAACTTTGGGATTTTCGTAGCTTACTTCTTCGTACACTTCTTTTTTGTATTTGCTTAAGCTCAAATCATAGCCATTTTCTATAATTTCTTGTTTGGGTATAGCAAAGTGAAAGCCTTCTCTTTCGGCTTCGGTACTAGCTTTTGTGGGTCTGTTATGGTATTGTGCAATAATATCTTGCAAATCGCTTTTGTCAATTTTGTTGCGTTTGTCGTCTAGGGTGTAGCCGTCGTTTTGCATTTCATAAAACCATACATTTTCGGTTTCGCTTCCTTTGGTAAACAACAATATAGCGGTACTTACGCCTGCATAAGGTTTAAAAACACCACTTGGCATGGTAATTACGGCTTTTAGTTCGCTTTTTTCTACCATTATTTTTCGGGCTTCTACAAAGGCTTTTCCGCTCCCAAACAATACGCCTTGAGGTACAACAACGGCGGCTGTTCCTCCCATTTTGAGCATGGTGTAGATGCGTTCTATAAAAAGTAATTCGGTTTTAGTCGTGCCTAGTTGTAAACTTTCGTTTATGTCGCCTTTGTCAATATTGCCCGTAAAGGGTGGGTTAGCAAGGATAATATCAAATTGTGCGTCTTCGTTATACGACTTGCTCAGGGTGTCTTTGTAATCAATATTGGGTTGGTCTATGCCGTGCATCATCAGGTTCATCAATCCCAAACGCACCATGGTGGTATCAATATCATAACCAAATAGTGAGTCTTCTACAATGTGTTTTAAATCTTCGTTTAAAGTTGCAGAGACTGTGGCACGCATAAAACCATCTTCGTCGGCTTGCAAAGCGGCTGGGTTTTCTCTTTTAACCAAGTCGGTTAAAATGTATTGATAAGCACCAAGCAAGAAACCTGCAGTACCACAAGCGGGGTCGGCAATTCTTTGTCCTAATTGCGGTTGCACCAAATCATTCATCAATTTTATAATGTGGCGAGGCGTTCTAAACTGTCCGTTTTTACCCGCACTGGCAATAGCACCCAACAGCATTTCGTACACATCACCTTGTATGTCTTGAAAAGCATGGCCACCATCAACGGCATCTTTTTCTATTTCTACAAAAATCTCTTCAATAATTTTTATGGCTTCTACCAATAGTGAAGGCTTTGGCATAATAAAAACCGCATTAGCCATGGCGTGGGTAAACTTAGAACCGCCTTCAAAAGCTTTCAAAAAAGGAAAAACTTTGGTTTGCACGTGTAGCAACATGGCTTCGGCAGGCATGCGCTTGAAGTTGCGCCAACGCAAATCTTGTTTGTCTATTTCTTCAATACTGCCCGGTACTTTGTACATACCTACAAATTTTGAGGTGTAGGGTTCTCCTGTAAATTCGGCATCGCGTTCGCGTTTGGCTTCTAGATCGTCCATTTGTTTCATAAAAAGCAAATAGGTAATTTGCTCGATGGCCGTCAGTGGGTTGCTGATACCACCACTCCAGAAGTTATTCCAAAGGCGGTCAATAAGCGATTTTAATGCGGAGTTATTTTGTAACATGGTATTATTTAAGTTTTTTAATATTTTTATTTCCCACCAATGAATTCATTTGGGTAATCGCCATTTTGTTCAATTGCATCAAGCGTTCTTTTTGGTCTAATCCCTGATGAATTAAAACCGAATTGATGCTTTCCATATTTGAGAGCACAACCAGTTGTTCGATAGTGGCTAGATCTCTAATGTTTCCATCTGCATCTGGGTTGGTTTCGCGCCATTCTTTTGCAGTAATACCAAACAAGGCAACGTTGAGCAAATCGGCTTCATTGGCGTAGACAAAGGTAATTTGGTTTTTTTGAAGTTCCTTCGGAATTAAATTTTCTTTAATGGCATCCGTATGAATTTTGTAATTTATTTTGGATAAGGTGCGTTGTAAATTCCATTCGAGTTGTAAGTGGTCGTTTTCAACCGCTTTGAGGCGTTGAAACTCTTTGATTAAATAAATCTTAAATTCTGGACTAATCCACATTCCAAATTCAAAGGCAATATCAGAATGCGCATAAGTACCTCCGTATCTTCCTGTGGTGGCTTTAAGTCCAATTGCATTTGTTTTGGCGACCCAATCTTTTACACTCAACTTATAGCTATTCAAACCGGCTTGACTTTTAATTATGGCGAATTCGCCATAATTAAAATCGGGATTATAAACACTTTCCCAAATTCCTAAATATTCAATAGTATTTCTGTTTCTTAACCAATCTGAAATAAAAAATTCACCATCTTTGGCTTTAAGCATATCAGTAAGCGATATAAATTCACCAGTTTTATTTTGTAAAATAGTTATCGAAGCTCCTTTTACATTGATTGTTTTACTTTTCGCCATTTCTGTTTTATTTATAAAGATCCCTTTTTTAGGCCGCTAATAATTTTTCAGTCAACTTCAAGATTTCTTCAATTTCATTGGGTTTAAATACCCCACGAATGCCTTCGGGATGCAACATCGTAAAGGGAGATTCAATCAAATTGCGTTTGTTGAGTTCTTGTTTTTCGATAATGAATTTTTTAAGTAAATCTAAAAATTGCAATTGTCGTGCAGTAAGATAGCTATGTGCTTTAACAAAGTCTGAAAAAGCATTAGAAACAGTCTCAGGAAACGATTCTAATTGTTGAATGCCTAGAATGTGTTTGATAAATTGGACTAATTGTGCTTTTCGATGCGAATACACTCTTCGCAACAAATCAACCGTAATGTGTGGGTGTTCGTCATGCAAGACTTCGGCAAGAGAAGCTGCTTCATCGGCAGTAATTTCTTGACCTTGTTTTAGTTTTTGCAAGATTGGATTTTCAGATACTAATTGATTCACGGTTTGTTCTACCAGTTCACGGTATTTGGCAATGCTCAATGCTTCGTGTTGTGGTCCAAACTCCACATATTCTTTAGCATAGACTTCGTCTTTAAAATTGTATTTGGCGGTTCCAAGAGGCATTACGGCTTCTCTAAACTTCATTAAGGGCGCTACTTTTAGAATTAATTGATCAAATTGTTCTTCGGTTACGGTTGCCCAAAAATTATTGGTTTGCGCTTTTCGAATTAAGCTTGCTTCTTTGGCAATTAGACTGACCGTTAAGGGTAATTCACTAATTTCTTCGACGATACTTTCTTTTAATGCATCAAATTTTTCGGCTTCTTGATTTAGTTGTGCCAATGATACTTCGAGAATGTCTTTTTCAAAACGCATGGCTTTAAAATCAACATCAGAAATAGTTCTCATTAATGGTTTAACCACCATACGAAGGAATTCTAGTTTGTCATCAGTCAGTTTATTCCAAAAATTGTCATCCTCCAAACGTTGCAATTCGGATTGTGCATCCAAAATCACAATAGAATTTTTAGGCAATGCAGCGATTTGTTTGCGCAGTTTTATAATTTCATTAATTATAATTGTATCGTTTTGAAGTTCCTGTGCTTTTTCTATTTTATCCAATCGAATGCCAAACAAACGAACGGGTAAGGGGATGGAGGAACTTATTTCTTTGCCACGTGGATTAATTTTGAAATATTCAAAATTATCCCAACAATCTAGAATCAAGAAATTATCTTTCTTGGCACACCAGGGTTTCATTTTTGTTGGTTCTAACAATCTAGTTCCTCGACCTATCATTTGCCAAAAACGAGTATAAGAATAGACAGGTTTAGCAAAAACTAGATTGACCAATTCTCTTACATCCACACCCGTATCCAGCATGCCCACACTTATTGCGATGCGCGGCATATCATTGTGGGTGAATTGACTTAATAATCCACTTTTTCCATAAACCCGCGGGTCATCACTAACTAAAACTTTAGCTAGTTCTCCATGATATTCTGGATAAAAGGCATCGAACAATTCTTCCATTCGACGAGCATGTTTTATAGTCGTACAAAAGAAAATAGTTTTACCAGGCAAAACACCATTGGGATCTTTGATGCATTCTTCCATAAACTCCCGAACAATCAAAGCATTTGTCCCTTTGTTGGTCACTGATTTTTCTAAATCGGTTCCTTCATAGTTGATTTCTGCTACTTCTTTTCCTTCCAGAATCAAGTTTTTTTGATCTTCCAAAGAAATACTTCTTTTGCTAATACCTTCTTCCTGAAATTTAGTTTTAATTTTCATTACCTGAAAATTGCTCAAATAAGGCGGAATATTATTTACGGCTTCTTCGTAAGAATAAGCAAAGGTTGGAACCCCTTCTTCACATTCAAAGAGTTTAAAAGTATTATGGTCTATAACATCTGTGGGTGTAGCCGTTAAACCTAGAGTTATAGTATTGAAATAATCTAATATTTCACCATAGGTATTGTAAATGCTTCGGTGACTTTCATCTACTACAATCAAATCAAAGAAATGCGGACTAAGAGAATTCTCTTCATCCCGAATCACATTCAACATTGTCGGATAAGTAGAAACGTAGATTCTTCTATCTTTTGCGATGGATTTCTCCCCTTCTTTAGGCCATCGTGGCTCATTGGTTAAATGTTCTTTAAAAGCATCTAAAGTTTGGTCTCGCAAAGCAATTCTATCCACTAAAAACAAAACGCGTTCAGCCCAGCCTGCACGCATTAAGGCATCTACTAAAGCAATACAGGTTCTAGTTTTACCAGTACCAGTAGCCATTACCAGTAGAAATTTCTTTTTGCGTTTTTCAATCGATTCCATCACTGCACGAATAGCAGCAATTTGATAATCACGACCTGCAATTGCGGTATTGATTAACTCACTTGCTAATGCTTTTCTGGTTTTTCGAATGTATTGGTATCTTTCTAAATCATCAAGAGTTGGGAACCCATGTACTTTCCTAGGGGGATAGTTCCCTAAATCCCAAAAGTAAATATCATGACCGTTGGTGAAAAAACAAAAAGGCAATTCGCCTCCTTTTTCGTTTTGAATATTATGGCAGTATTGTTTGGCTTGTTCTTTTCCAATATTGGCATCGACTAATGATTTTTTTGCTTCAACTACAGCAAGTGGTTTTCCATCTTTGCCCAATAAAACATAATCACTAAACTGATGTCCTTCATATTGTGTACGAGGTTCATTGACTCCATCGGGTAAAGGTACAGCAATGTCAAACTCTTCAATTACTTGGGTTGCGTCATTAACATTCCATCCTGCAGTTTGCAGTCGTTTATCTATGATTTCTTTGCGAGTATGTTTTTCGTTTTTCAAAAAGCTAAATTATATTATTTCAAAACTACCAATAGTAAGATGCTAAAGTATCGAATATTTAATTAGAATGAATGTAGAAAACCGTAAAGCCGATGTTTTTTCGCATAAATTTCTTACCGTTTCACTCGTTTTGATTGCATTTGTAAATAAACAACATTTTGTAGGGTTTTACTATACCCACATTTAGTGATATTGTATTAGTTGTAAAATAGATAAAAAGTAAAGGTTTTTAAATTGAAGTACCTTTATCCGTTTTATTATACCCTGCACAGATATTCATAAGTTGGGCGATTTTTAAATTTACATCAGCTGTTGGTGTGATTTTTTTTGAAGCTATTTCATTCCAAAATTGTTTAAAAATGGATTGGCTTATGACAAATTTATTTATTTCGGAATATTTTTTTGTAAAGACTTGATTATTTATGTTGAGGACTTTCCCCACTTCAATTATTCGTAGTGTTTCGGCATAAACAATTTCTGCGTTAGCAAACAATTTATCTATGGTATTAATCACATGTTGTTTTTCTCGTTGAATTTGTTTTCGCTGTTTTTGTATTTCTCCGTTATAGTTTATCGCTTGAGAAAAACTTTCAAATAGCGTTTCTATAGCGACCACTCCTGCTTCTAATAAAAATTGATCTTTTGAAAAATCTTTTATATTTTTCCCTTTATTTCTTTTCAATGATTTTTCGATAGAACTGGAAAACGTATTTGTGATTTCTTCTAAGTTTTTATTGAAACTAACTTCGTAATTGAATTTTTCCTGTTGAAATTTCTTTATTTCAACACTTGTTAGATTATCATTGGTTTTTAAATTTTGATTGTTACCAACATTCTTGAATTTTTTTAATAAATTTTTTGCTATTGCAAAATTTCTATGGGCTTCAAGTCTTTCGTATTCAAGATTTGTGTAGGCTTCTAAACGATCTTTATAGAGGTCGAAAAAAGAAGAGCTTATATGAGTATAGGTGTTTTTTAATATTTCAAACTCTTTTTTTTCATCTTCTAATTTACCATAACCACCCAATGTAATTATGTTTTTTCCCGCATCTACTATACTTTCAAATATACTTTCTAACATATCTTTATTTTTTCCATTGGTTATATTTTTGTAACATCAAATTATTGTTTTTTTCTAATGTTGTTTTGATATCTATAAAGCAGAGTTGCCTTTCCTTAGAATTTTTTGGAGAAATAGTATCTCTAAAGGATTTGTTTACTTTAAAAACTTGAATTGAAAGAGTTAAAAAATCAATTGTTAGCATGATTAGAATTAAGCATAAGATAATCTTGCTGGTTAAATTTTCACTTATTGTATAAATTAAAACAGTGGGGTTATTATAGAAATGTGAAATAATAAATGTGTTTATAAATAGAAATGTTAGTAATAAAATAGAATAAAATAAATATTTCCAACCTTTCCCTAGATATATAAAATGACCGCCAAGTAATGATGAAAAAATATAGAATAAGTAAGCTTTTTTAATTTTCCGATTATCAAATAGATCATCCTTTATTGTTGAATCTAGTATAAATCCAACAATAATGTAAACTACTAAAATTAAGAACCAATATTTGTACTTGTTAAAAAAACCGTTCGAATTCCAATTGGCTAATTCAACTTCTTTTAACTCTAATTCAAATTTGTTAGGTTCTGCTACCTTAACATTGAGCGTAGTTATGTTTTCTATGATTTTTGAATCTGAAATTTGCTGAAATTTGCTTGAATTTGTTGTACAAGAAATGGACAGAATATATATGAATAAGCAGAATATTTTTTTCATCTTTTAAAAATCTAATTCAAGTGTATCGTTACTATCTAAGGCTCTTAAGGTGTTTTGGATGTCTTGTAAAGGATCTGAAATCACTAAATTATTAACTGCTGACAATCCCATTAAAACCAAGTTATCATTCCCTGTTTCAAGTCCTTTATCAATGACTTCAAAATATTTTGAAAAAACCAGGCCTCTTTCTTCAAATCTTTTTTCGATTATTGTCATGTTTCTTTGATGCTTACAAAGAATTTGATTGGTTTGATTTTGAAGATTTATCCTTTCGTTATCTAATCTTTTATTTTCATTAACTAATTCACCTACAGTTACAAGTTTTCCGGCAAAATCAATAACCTTGTCAAATCGTTCATTATTGTATTGGACAATTTGGAGTTGCTTTTCTTGTATAATTGTAATTTTATCCGAATATTCAATTAATATGTCGGCATCTTTATTTGCGTCGTTATTCATTTCTATATTTTATTAATTAGTGACTATAATGCAGCCACATGTTTTCCTTTTCCAGTGCCAATAGGATGTCTATGGCAAGAATTAGCCGTTAATCCAGAAATAGTTGAAGCAGAAGTTCCACAATATTTGCAACTGTATTTAGACTTTTCACTCCCTTCATATAACTTGTGTTTTCCTTTTCCGCTACCTAGAGGATGACGATGGCATGAGTTTGCTGTTAGACCCGAAATGCTTGCGCTTTTTGTACCGCAGTATTCACAATAAAAATTTGACATATATGTTTTTTTAGATAATTTGTGTTCAATTCGTGTGTTGTAATCTATAAAGAGTCCTAAATAATTTTGTCAAGTTCTTTGCAAGGAAACAAAGCCTATTTTATATGTATTATCTTTTATCATGTATGACTTTATTTACTGTTCTCTCTTTTAAAGAATAAAGAAATTACTAATCCAATTCCAGTAATTGCATCTACTATATTCCATATAGTTCTGCCCAAGGCGATCTTGATAAAGGGTTGAAAAAAAAGGGCTAAAGCAATATAAATAAACATCTCATTTTTGTGATTCTGTTCCTTTGCTGAATATCCCAAATAGGCAAAACTGACCATTGCTGTAAAACGAACAAATTGGTAGTAACCGTATGGCATATCGAGAAGACAGAGTAGGAGGAGAGCAGCTAAGACTATTTTTATTGTTTTTTCCATAATTAGAAAACAAAAATGACCTCTAATTTTTAAAGGTCATTTTTAAATTTATTATTTACGCTTCAATAGGTTCTGGAAACATAATTGATGCCAATACTGAAATTGATAAAACACTTCCAATAACAATCAATGAGTAAACAGAGTCGATATGATAAAAAGGAGAGATAACCATTTTAATTCCTATAAATGATAGTATTAGCGCTAAACCATATTGTAATTTACCGAATAGATGAATGAAATTATCCAATAGGAAAAACAATGCCCTTAAGCCCAAAATCGCAAAAATATTAGATGTGTATAGAATAAATGGATCGTTTGAAATGGCAAAAATTGCTGGTATAGAATCGACAGCAAAAAGTAAATCAGTGAATTCAATTACAGCTACAACAACTAACAAGGGAGTTGCCATTTTTTTTCCGTTTTCAATCGTGAAAAATTTATCTCCCACATATTTGTCACTAACATTAAAAAATCTTCGAATTAATTTTGCACCTCTTGTGTCATTGTAATCTTCATCATCATCATCACCACCAGCTGACCAAGATTTAATACCTGCGTACACTAAAAACAGTCCAAAAGCGGTCATAATTATGTTTACATCATATATAAATCCTTGTATGCCAACTAAACTTAAAAGCTTATTTAAATAGGTAAGTTCAATTAAAAATGCACCTGAAAAAATAAAGATTGCTCTAAGAAATAAAGCGCCTATAATTCCCCAAAATAAAACTTTATGTTTGTTTTGATTTGCGACATCGAAAAATTTAAAAACTAAGATAAAAACAAAAAGATTATCAACGGATAATGCCTTTTCAATCCAATAAGCAGATTGAAATTCAAAAAACTTTGTTGGCCCCGCCAAATAGTATACCAATCCACTAAAAAGCATTGATAGACTTATCCAAATTACAGACCAGGTTATTGCTTCTTTATTACTTATGACATGACTTTTTTTATTAAAAATACCTAAGTCTAATAATAACATCACTAAAATTACTACAGCAAAAGTGCCTATTATAAACGGATGTTCTGTGAAAATTGAATGTTGATTCATTGGTTTATTTATTAAGTTAATTATAATTTTTAGATGTTTATTTATTAGCCATTGTTATTACTACTACACGGCCACCGTCTTCTTTAGACAATAATAATTTTTTTCCATCGGTTAATTCTACCATGGATCCGATTGGGATTTCTCTATCTTCGGTTACGTCTTTTAATGATGTTAATTTTTGATTTACTAAGACCCATTTGTTATTATGAAAGGTGAAATATCCCATAGGTACTTTTTGTTCAGCAGTGATTTTTTCATTTCGTGTAATATTTCGATTTACGTGCCATTGAAAAAGGTACTGATCTTTATAAACCATTAATCTATGATTTTCAGGTTTCCAAACCGTAGGCTTAAATTGATAATACAAATCTAATACAGGTAATGTCCCTTTGTGAGCAGTTCCACAAAATGGACATTTAGGTGTATTTGTATTATCAAATACATACCATTTTTGTTCACAAGAAATATTATGGCATTTCTGCATTAAATCGGTTGTTTTTAACAAAGCAATTTCCCACTCCTCAGCAGTTGGTCTTTGCATTGGATTGTGTAATCCGTCTATAAAAACTTTATCGAATAAGGTCTTTAAATAGGGGCCGGTAACGGAATAAGGAAGTTTAACTATATCTGCCCATGGCAAATCCCATTTTGAGCCTTGAGCAAGTTTAGGTCTGTTTGTCTTATCCGTTGGGTGCTCTATAAACATTGCTTTTTCTCCCATTGATAACAAATCATCTTTTTCAGTATCCAGATCATGAACTTTACCTCCTTTTAAGGGATGTCTGTGTAATAAAAACATATAAATCAGGACAGGTAACGCATGTAAATCAGTCAGCCTATTAGGTAATTTCCTATTTGAATCTGTCTTGTTTAAATGTTTACTAGAAAGTACTTCTGGAGCAATAAATTCGGCTGTTCCAATTACTTCAGCGGCAAACATTCCTGGAACAACCAATCCATCTAGATCAATTATACAAGCCGATTTTTCAACTGGATCAATTAGTACATTGTTATAGGACAAATCAGAATGTGCTAATCCCATGGCGTGCATTTTTTTAACTCCACGAGTTAAATTTACACATACCTGAAAGTAGCTCAGCCAATCTCCCAACTCTGATTTTGCAACTTTCAGTGGGAATTGAGGATTTCTAAATTTTGCACCAGCAAACCACTTTCCGTTTTTTTCTTTTCCTTGAATTAAATCACTTGTTTCATATCCTTTTTTAAAGAAAAATTTAGAATTATATATGGGAACAATGACACCAATAAATCCATTATGCTCGATCACATCTGTTGGCCATCGAAACACTTCATTTAAATAGTAGTCGCCAGCTTCTTTGTTTTGAATTTGTGGCAAATAATGATTTGTTATTCTTTGTAACCTTTCTTTTTGATTAAAATCTAATTTATCTCTAAAAATGGCTACAACGTATTTTTTATCAGGGCTAAAAAAAACATCTTTCACACCACCACGCATCGGTTCGCCATTATCTACATATTGGTAGGATTTCGAAGAATCATTAATCGATTTTACAGTAATTGTTTTCATAGTCTAATAGATTATTGCAAGTGTTCTGTCATCATGATTTCCTGGATTCCAAAAGTCCATCCAATTAGAAAGTTGATTCGCTATATTGTCATTATCTCTGTTAAGATCTACCGATAACCCATCCTCGTTTTTACCTTGTAAATCTTCCAGGAATTCCTTCCATTTTTCTATTTTTTCTAAATTTGCTTCAACGACAAATTTTGGATCGTAGATTCCATCTGTCATTAGCATTAAATAGGAGAAATCATCTACTAATTTGAATCCAAAACGTGTTTGAAGTTTATCGCTTTTAAATATTTCAGGCATGGTAATAAAACGAGTGCCCCCGCCAAATTCTCCAACATCTAACCAATTCATTAATTTAATTTCAGTTAAATCTGTATTTAATAATCCTATTGGACAGTCACCAACTCCAAAGGTTAAAATGGCATAACCAAAATCATATTTTTTTATTAACGCAAAAATCAATGTGGAATGAAAATCTTTTAATGGTTTTTCTAAATTTATTGCGAATTTCTCTAATTCTTTATGAACAAACCATGCTGCTTTTGAAAGGTTATCATAGACAAAACGGCTTATTTTCTTTGAAGAGTCTTCATCTGTTTGATTATTGTGTTGCAATAATGTTTCGTCAAATTCCTTTAAAAAATCAGAGGTGAAGTTTTCTTCAAAATAACTAATCGCTAAATCACAAGACATTTTTGAACCTTCTCTTGATAAACTGGCTGAACCAGCTCCATCGGAAACTGCTAAAATACTCCACCCTGTATCGTTAATTTTTTTGAAAGCAAAATCATCATCTCTGAAAGAACCAACATTTGCGTGGCTTCTCCCTCTTTTGGAAGCTACAACTATCTTTTTGTCCAAGAAATCACTTGAAACTGCAACATTGTCCTCTTTCCAAAAAGGTGCTTTTTTGTCACTTTCAATATTTTTCCATAAAGATTTAGGATCTGGATTGATTATAATGGTTATTATTTTTTCATTCAAAATAGAATCTTCGGCTTCGCCTTCTACTCTGAAAAGGAATTTTATTTTTAAATCTCCACTTATTAATGGATTTCCAAAAAGTAACTCCTCGTCATTATTAAATTCAAGGCCGGTTTCTTCCAAGTCTATAATTTCTGAATAAATAACATCTTTCCAACCTAAGTTCATAAAGTCAAATTTCGCTTCATATTTTTTATCTACTGTACCGTTTGGTAATGATACTGATTGTATAATAATATCGTCAATTCGTGTTTTTAACGTCCAATTTGCCATAATCATTTTTTGATTTTCTTGAATTATTTTTACGGAATTAATATTCGTTTCATTAGAAATAAAATCATCAAAAAGAGACAATTTACTTGTTGCAACTTCAATTTTATTTTGTGATAAAAAAGCCTGAATATATTTTTTAGTTTCTTCCATAATTTACCCTTGTGTTCTGTTTACTTCAAAACCACCATCGCCGCTTCCATATGTTGACTGGCTTTCACACCACGGACAGGTGCTCAATTCTTCTTCTCCTATGCAATGAATTTTTCCACAAGTACAAACTGCAAATGCAATTTGATTGCCACAACATGGACAGGTTGGCCCACCAATTAATTCATCGGTATTTACTTTATTGTTGAAATTAGCGTTATCTGCCAACTCAAAGTAAGAGTTGTCTACCTGATAGGCCCCAACTAATCTGTAGCTTTTAGTAGCTAATTCAATACCTGCGAAACTTGATGGTGCAATTGATTTTCGGTATTTCATTAAATAGGGTCTTTTTGTATTTTGGCATTTCCCGTTGAGGACCACAAAATTATCATCTACAAATTGTCTGTTTGGCTCTGACTTGGTTAAATCTATTTTCGATAAAGTTTCACCATCTAATTTTGCCAATTCAAATCCGGTTGCATTATTTTCAACACTGATGCTACTTGTTTTAATAGAGTCTGTAACCCATTTGAAGAACTCTTTATAGGACTGTACATTGGTATTTTTAAATTGTAAAACATTATCCGTTAATTCTCCTAAAAGTTTAGTATCCGTTTCATTACCAAAAGAGACCGCAATCATATTGGCTGTTTTTTGCCAGTTTTGTTTCCATTCATTAATGGCCGCTTTGCTATCGTCTGTAGGTACACCATCGGTAAATAAAAAGACAATAGGTTTCCAGTCGCCTTTAACTTCGTAAGTCGTCTTAACTATGTTCGTTCTTAATTCGTGCATTAAATGTCCCAAACCTTTACTTAAAGAGGTGCCGCTTCCAATTGGAAATTTTGGCGGATAGAAGCTAACTATTTCTTGCAAAGGAACTAATGTTCTTGCTTGTCCGGCAAATACTATAATAGAAACAAAAACAGTTTCTAGTGCGTGTGGGTCGGTTTTTAAAGCTTGAATAATAGTAGCTAATCCTTCCTCAACTTGTTGAATCGGTTCGCCAACCATTGATTCTGAAATGTCTATCAGGAAATAAATAGGTAATCTTCTCATATTAAAATAAATTTAGTAGCATTAAAAAAATAATTAAAAGAACAATTTGTGACATATCTATTGACAATCCTAAACCTACTTGAAAAGGCTTTATTCTTTTTTTTAAAAAATTAAAAACGGGAGAGAAAAGACTATTGAAAAAATCAAATGTTTTTTTGTATTGCGGGTTTAACTTGTCTCTATATGGTAATAATTTTGAATATAAAAACAATCCTATAATCAAAAGGCTTATTAAGATAGGAATCAATTTTATCATATAACAACTGTTATTTCACTAGGAGGTGGCGGTAATGTTACACCTTCACCTGTTCCTTGACTTTTATTCCCTTGTTCTATAGTTTCCGAAACCCATTTGAAAAATTGTTTAAGGGTTGAACTATCCGCGGAATCTAAATGAACTACATTATCTGTTAGTTCTTTAAGTATTTCATCATTAGCCATATGACCCGCCGCACAACCAACCACAGCACCAAAATTTAAATTTTTAATTTCAGGTGTTTTTTCTCTATACAGTTGTATGTCCGATGGTTTTCCGTCTGTAAAAACAAAAAGTAATGGTTTCCAATCTCCTTTTTGAGTTGGTGATCCTTTTAAAACATCTTTTTTTACTTTTTGAATCACAAAATCTAAGCCTGCTCCAGTGTTTGTGGGCCCAGATTGAGGACACGTTATTTCTGGAAGCTGAAAACTAACCAGCTCTGTTAAAGGGACAATTTCTTTTACTTCCCTGTCGAAGGTTATAATACTGATCCAAAGTGAATCCAATGCTTGTGCATCTGAACGCAATGTGTTTACCATACCACTTAAAGCATTATTTAATGCTTGTATTGGTTCTCCATACATTGAACCTGATGTATCTAATAAAAAATATACTGGTAGTCTTCTCATATTATTTTGTTCAGAAAAATGGATTTATAGTTTTACTATAATTGTATTTTGATTAAATTTTTAAACTATATTTATTATAGTTGTATTTGAAAATCTATCTAAAAAAGGTGTTCCTTCAAATGCAAATCCTGTAGCATATCTTCCGATTGTAATTGGTCTACTTAAATTCCTTATTAATATCGCCTTTAAACTAGGTTTTGAACCATTATTATCAACCACCTTTGTTTTGGCAATCATATTTCCAAAAGTTTGCTGAAATTTGTTTTCCATAAAAATAAAATATGTAAAATAAACCATGATAGAAATAGAAGTAGATAAATCAGCAAAATCATTTAGAGGTGAATCAAAAAAAGATAATAAGAAAGAAGCTCCGTAATTGATTATAAATACGACTAAACAAATTACCAATACATCAATTACGACACTCAAAAATCTTATTTGTTCAGTAGCTTTTAAATTTTCAAAAAAAGCATTTTTTATTTTTTGCTCATCTGCTGTAATTTTCGCATCATCGATTATACTTTTATTGATATTCCTTTTTTTAATTTCTCTTTCAGCAGAAATAATAGCAGATTGTTGATATTTAGATCTGTCTGTCGAAACAATTACGATTAATTCTTGATTTGTCCTTTTAGACATCACATCATCAAAATTATTTTCCATAATTTTACTTTTTTCCGAACAATGATTTAATTATCATATTACCCAATTTTCTTTCTATTCCTCCTCTAGAAGTAGGAACTCCTGTGCGCCTTGCAAAACTTTGCTTGGCACCAGAAATTCCTAAAAGCCTTTTCCATGAAAATGAAAATCCAAATTTGCTCATGGTATTAAAATTTATACAACAATATTTAATTCAGATGGAGGAGGTGGAAGCTCATTTAAGCCTGTAACCTCTTTTCCAGAATCTTCTACTTTGGTTGAACTAACACCAATAGAGGCTGTTACCCATTGAAAGAATTTACCAATACTGGCGCTATCTGCAGTATCTAAACTCACTACATTTTCAGTAATTTGTTTTAAAATATCAGTATCAGCTCCGCTACCTGCTGCACAAGCAACAGTAAACGCAATCTTACTCTTTTTAAATTCATTCAATCCACTCTGCCAATCATCCGTAGGGATTCCATCGGTCATGATAAATACTAACGGTTTCCAATCTCCCTTTTGTTCTGTAGTCGTTTTTTGTACTTCGGATTCAATCTTATTAGCAACTAATTTTAAAGCTTCCCCAAGAGCTGTTACACCGGTAGCTCTAATGTCTACCATTTGAAAAGATGCTAGATCGGTCAAAGGAATGATTTGTTGCGCTGTACTATCAAAAGTTATTACACTTAAAAAAGCGGTTTCAATAGCTTGTGGGTTTTGGCGTAATGAACTAATCATTATTTGTACACCATTTTTTACTGCTTCAATTGGCTCTCCAGACATTGAACCTGAAGTATCCAATAATAAATATACGGGTAGTCTTCTCATTTTATAGATATTGATTTGTTACTGTACTTACTGTTTGTTCTAGTTTTTTATCTTTGGTAGGTTCGCCAATAGCATTAAATTTCCATTCGCCATTTTTCTTATAGAATACACCCATGACCATAGAAACATGTCCTGCAAAACCAGAACCATTAGCAATATCAAATTTTGCAAAAACTTCGTTTACTCTTTTTGGAGTTCCTTCATAAATACGAATTGACGCAAATGGAATTGTTCCAAAATCGTGTCCTTGAAAACTATTTAAAACAAATGCGACAGAACTAGCAGCAGGATTTAGCTTTGAAAAATCAAGCGTGATGATTTCATTATCTAGTCCATCATCGCCACCCATATCTCCAGTTAAATCATCACCACTGTGTACTATGGAACCATCTTTAGAACGAAGATTTCCAAAATAAATGATTTCCAATAAATTTTTATTGTCATCATACAAGGCGCACGATGCATCTAAATCTACTGCCTCTTTGGTTATACCTCCTAACCATCCTTTCTTTTCTATAGCCCCCCAGTTAATTCCAACACATACGTTCTGGAGCTTACTACCGTTACTTTTTTCAAGATTTATTCTTTGTCCTTTTTGAAGATTTATTGCCATTATTTTAAAAATTATTAGTTATACTTGTTTAAAAAGTCTTGTAAACCACCCTGTTGTCCCATGCCGATTGCTTCGAATTTCCATTGCCCATCTTTGTTGTAGACTCTTCCAAATTCAACTGCTGTTTCGATTGAAAAATCTTCGTCTAATTCATATTTTACCAATTCAGTATTGTTACTATCATCCACAATTCTGATAAATGAATTTCTTACTTGACCAAAATTTTGTTTTCTTGTTTCAGCATCGTGGATAGTAACAACGATGCATATTTCCATAACTGCTGGATTAATTTTGCTCAAATCAATTTTGATTTGTTCGTCATCACCGTCACCTTCACCGTCTGTATTGTCCCCAAGATGGATTACCGCTTCATCTGGTGATTTTAAATTATTATAGAAAATAAAATGTGAGTCTGAAATAACTTTTTTGTTTTCTCCTAAAATAAAAACTGACGCATCTAAATCAAAACCTGACCCTGTAGAACTACTGTTTGTATCCCATCCCAAGCCAATTGTGAATTGTGGAGCGTTAATGTTTTCACGTTGTCCTTTTTGTAAGTTAATTGCCATTATTAAAATTTTATTAATTAGTTAATATTTGTTGCTTTATGAAAAAATAATAGAATTCCTTTTAGTCTTATTGTATGCAAATAGTAAATCTTTTATATTTCCGATATCTACTTTTGATAGATAGTTTGCCGACACCCAACCTCCGGTAGCTTTTATACTAATGTTTGCACCAAAAAGATGTTCGTCAATTTTTACATTCCTAATGAATCTGAAAGCGATGATGTTTTTATTAACCCCAATAAAATACCAATTCCTTTTTTCGACTGTTATTATTTCACTATCGAAATCAATTACCATTATCCATGGGTTAATAATATGTGCTAAATATCCATTTAGGAATAATGCCGTATAAGAAGATTTTGATTTTATTAGATCCATTTTAAAATGTTGCTATCCATGAGGTGACTCCACTTATAATTCCTATTATCAAACTGAAAATCAATGAGTAGGTTCCATATGTAATATATTCACGAATTGAAAATTTCCCATTTCTATAGCCAGTCTTATATCTTGAATCTGCGATTCTTCTTTTATAGGTTTGGTACGTAAATAGAACTAAACATATTAAAAGGAATGAGTTTAAAAACACTTTTTTAAATCCAGGTATGAAGCCATTTTCAATTTTGCTCTTTTCATTTTTTTGTGCAGATACATATTTTTTACTGATGTATCCTATTTTATTATTGTTTTCCACTTTCAACCAATCTCCTTCTTCTGAAATTGTATTTACGGTATCGTTTTTTGAAAAACTACCTATTACCCTAGAATTTTGATCCGGTTTTTCTCGAACATTTAGCTTTTTAACATCAATTGAATATGTTTGTGAATAAGAAATGTTAATGAATATTATGAAGAAAATCAGTACTATTTTTTTGTTGTTTTTCATCCTTTATAATTGTTTAATCAATTTTTATTGAAACAAGATTGTTTTGATAGTCAATTATTTGATGATAATTATTACTAATTGCCAAATGGAACAATTCGTTACACTTTTCATTAGAGATATTATTTATGAGGTAACTGAATTTTTTTTTATCAAGACTTAAAATGAATTTTACAATTCTAGTATTATATTGGAAATGTTTTCCATTTATTATTTTTATAATATCGTCAACATCTTTTACTGCGTAATAATTATAATGATTTTCAATTTTTGGGTGAATTTCTTTATTAGCTAATTCAGCGTAATAAACAAAAACAAAATCGCCATTTATGCTATACTGATTTAATATCTTATTTACCGTATGCTCATGACTTCCAGTTATCTTAATGTCATCAACAAAAATGCAAAGCTTACCATCAATAAAATTTCTATCTATATAATAAGTGTCATTTGAAATTAATTTCACTCTTTCTTCAAAATCTAAATTTCCGTAGTCTGTAACATATGTTTGATTTCTATAAATTTTAGATTCAATACATGCTTTTTTATTGTTTTTAAATAAAAAACTGTTTAGTTGTTTTTTGAAGTAATAGCACAAGAAATTAGAAGCTGTTGGTATTGATAAATACGGGCTTGGTAAAATGATTATTTCTTTGTCAGATAAAAGTAATTCTCTATATTCATTAACAAATCCATTGAATAATTCAATTGCAAATTTTTCAGCGTAATATTTATCCCCAAATTTAAACCAGCTGTATTCTTCCGCTGGAAACGGGTACTTTTCTTCTTCAATAATTTTATGTAAACTGTAACTTTTATTCACTTTTTAATTTTTTAAAAGGTAAGCATCAAATCCAAAGCTAATCGCTCCATTGTAATCAGCTGTTTGATTATCTCCTATGTGTATAACTTCATTTTTTTGAACGTTTTTAAAGCTATTTATTTCGTCATGTACTAGTTGAAACATTTTGGGATTTGGTTTAGAATAGCCAACTTCATCAGAATATATTTGAAACTTAAAATATTCATTCAATCCATAGTGAGTAATTAATTTTCTTAATGTATATCCTTTTATAAATCCAGTATTGCTTAAAATGTTAATGGTCTTATTTTGCGATATAATTTCCTTAAACAATGAATCTGTTTGTGGATTAATTAATTGCGGTTTGTAGTCCATGAATAACATTTCAGTTTCTTTATAAAATTGATTTAATTGCTCTGTATTAATTTCATTCACACTTACTTTTAGAGCATTTAGAATTAAATAATAGATTTCAAATGTGTCAATGTTTAATCCTGTTTTCTCATTAGTATTGTTGCATAAGACATCATAGTATCTTACTACTTCAGTGATTTTTTCAATGGAAGCTTCAACTTTAAAAAAATCTTTAAATAATTGATTTCTTTTGCTTTTAAATTCTGGATTTGATTTTATTAAGGTTAGCCATAAATCAAATGAAACATGACTGTATTTTTTATAATCTATTTTCAAGTGTAAGATTTTAAAATGTCTACAAAATTATCCGTGTGTTTAGGTTCTCCAATTGCTCTAAATTTCCATTCATTATCTTTTCGATAAGCTTCAGCAAAAACCATAGCACACATTCCATTTAAAGATGAGTCACCAGATAAATTAAATTTTGCAATTTCTTTCCCCTTTGCATCGACTGCTCTAATAAATGCATTTTCTACTAATCCAAAATGTTGATTATTTTGCTTTCCTTGGTAAATGGTAACTAGAAATATTATTTTTTTATATTTTTCGTCTAATGAGTCTAATTTCACTATAATTTGTTCGTCATCACCATCACCTTCTCCAGTTCTATTATCTCCGGTTAACCAGATTTTTCCAGAAGGATGGTTTAAAGAATTAAAAAATATAATGTCACCCTCGTATAGTCCTACTTGTCTACCATTTACATTTGCGGTTCTTCCGATGTTTGCAACTTTACCATTGCTATCCAGTAGAAAGGCAATTGCGTCCAAATCATATTCTTCTTCTTTAACACCACCGAAAAGTTTACCAAAGAAACCACTGTCCTTTTGTTTAACATCCCATCCCAGTCCTATAGTAACAGTTGATAAATCAAAAGTTTCTCCTTTATCATTTTTACGTAAGTCAATTGTTTGACCTTTTTGAAGATTTATTGCCATTTTATTTTATAATTTGTCCTGAGTAATATTTTTCTAAAAAGAATCCTAAGTCTGCTTTATAACCAATTCCTGAAGCTTCAAACTTCCATTCACCGTTTCGTCTGTAAAGGCGTCCGAATTCCACGCCTGTTACAACTGAGAAATCTTCATCTAATTCATACTTTGCAATTTCTTGACCATTAGAATTATCTATAATCCTTATGTATGAATTTCTAACTTGTCCAAAGTTTTGTCGTCGAGCTTCAAAATCTTCAATTGTAACAACAAATAAAATTTCATTTACATCTAGAGGCACTTTAGTCAAATCAATTTTAATTTCTTCGTCATCATCTCCATCACTTTTACCTCCAGTAGGATCATCTCCAGTATGAAGCAAACCATAAACCCCTGGCAAACAATTATTACTGACACATTGCTTGGGGTCATTGTGACCAGTACCACATAAATTATTATAAAATATAAAATGATTTTCACTTAAAAGTTTTCTTTGTGAATTAATCATAATAGCTGAAGCATCCAAATCAAAATCGTGACCTGTGCCTTCATTAGGATCCCAACCTAAACCAACTGTTATTTTTGATAAACCAATATCTATTTTCTGTCCTTTCTGTAGATTGATTGCCATATTAATTATATTTTATTTTAAATTTTTACTTTCTGCTTGATGACTATATAAAATTGTCATGTATGTCCTTGATTATTGTTGATTTTCTTATCGAATATCATTTCTGGTCAATATTTTTTATCAGACCAAACCTACACCCAATAAAAAACTATTCTTTACGGTTTTCCACATTTGAAGAAAATAAATATCTAATTTGATCTTTATTTCCATTTGTTTTTATATCAAATTATAGTCTTTTGATTGTTAAAATGTAAATTAAGGTGGTTTTAAATGATTTCACAATACCCACTTTTAGTGATATTTAATATTTTTTTTATAATCATTAATTGAGGTTTTATTTTATTAATTATTTAAAAATTAGATGTTTGGATTTGATTATAGTTAAAATAGTTTAAGTATTCTTGGAATTCATGCAAATAAACTATTTCTATTTTCTGACTATTGCTTTGTGAAAGCTGTACCAAATGGATGTCTTTAAACAAAATTGGATTTAATGTAAGTTTTTCCAAAATAATGAATATTGCGTGGTAGAGTGTTTTGCTGCTGCAGTGAATAGTGTGGTTTTTTAGATGGATGTGAATGGTCTGTTTTTTACCGTGTTCCACCAGATTAATTGGAATGAATTTTACCTAGTCTTGTTTGAGATTAATATCCTGAATTATAAGGGGATGTTCTAGTTTGTTTATCCTTTTTTCAATGGTTTCTTTTGAGTCAATAGAAGCTGTGAATTTCCATGTTTTTAATACTGGAGCATTGTCCATCAGGTCAATAACTTGTTTGAAGTATTCAGGGTTGCCATTGGCGGTAATTATTAATTCGAAACGGTCTGTTGAGGTTTTTGGGAAAACAATCATAAAATCCAGTTCTCTGCAATAGTAGTTGAGGTTTTGCTTTATCCAATATATTATATATGATTGGTTTTGAGAGGTTTCATTGATTAAGTTTTTGAAGCTGTGTTGGTTGTCGAGGAACCAGTTCCAGAAGTTTTTCATTTGTTATTGTTTAAAAAGTTTAAAGTTTAAGGTTGCTTCTCGATAGAATTTTAAGTGAAAGCATAAAAATTGCTCGAAGTGATGCCGTATTTTGCTTAGTGCGTTGTAATGACATCATCGTTTGTCGAGGGTGTTTTTGTCGAAGTCGATCCGGTTGAGCTTTTACCGGAGGCTGGAGCAGACCCATAAGCTCGTAGTTTTGTTAAAGTTCTATATATGTTATATGTTTTGGATGTGTATAGTTGTGTAAATCAGATGATTATTGTATATTTGAGTATTGATTTCGATTGGTTAATGGATTACAGGTTTTGAACTTGGCTTAATTGTTTCAAGACAGATTGTGTAACTTCAACTGTCAATTTTACTAACAATAGAATTGGATAATGAATCAAAATCATAGACTGAGAGACACTCTGAAAAGAGTGTCTCTTTTGTTTGTGGTACTTGCATTAAAGGTGATGCCGTTAAACAATTATTAACGGTTTGATTCAATTTAGCGCTTATCAGTAGTTTCTTTATTGAATGTTATTAAATTGAACATTTGTCGCATTCTGGATCGCAGCCGGTTGCCGTATAGCATTTCAATTTCGGAAGCGGATAGGTTAGAGGTAAGGTGAGTAATGGAATTGTTCTCTATAAACTGCTCGTATCGGCTTATGAGTACCTCAGCCATTACATTGCAATCGTTTCCAAAATGTTTTATTTGTTGTTCGGCACCCAAATCATCAAAGCAATAGCCGGAAAGGCGGGATTGAAAATTTTGTTTTAGGGTGTATTTGTTGATGGCATCAAAACCTTTTTTGGCGAATTCGAAAGATATTTCACGGCAGGTTTTGATTTTATAATCGGACAAAGGATTTGCAAATGGCCTTATGAGGTGCATTATTGAGGTTTTTCCGCATCCAATTGGACCCGACAATAAAATGCCTTTGGAGAGGTCAATTTGCAATTTTAAGGCCGTGTTTTGATCTTTGATCATATAGATGACCAATTTGTAAATGGTCGGGATATCGAGGATGTTTATTTTAAAGGATTGACCGTAATGTTCTTTTCCCTGGGATTCAATAAAGGATAGACATTTGTTGAAATCATAGATTTTTTGGCCGTTTTGAATTTCGAAAGTGTCAGTAATTAATTTACAATGGTTCGGCATAATTTTTATTATTTGAGATTTGTAAATGGTTGGGCTGGGGCAGGTTTGATTTTGGCTGGAATTTATTGGCATTCAGCATCCAGTTCCTAGCAGCTGCTTTCCAGTCTTTCATTTTTGATTTTCCGCCCACGAGCCAGCCATTGCTTTGGAAATGGTTGTAAAATTTTTGAGCTTCGATTTCGGAATTGTTTTTCTCCTTAAAAAAGGGGAGTACCTCTTCCCAAACGGGAGGGATTTTTTCGCTAGGTTCTATGCCTTTTTTTTCGCGCAACTTTTTTTGGATGTTTTGTTCATTCTCTAATAAAAAATCGGCTTTATTCTCTTTATTTTTTTGTGCTTGCCCGTTTACCATGTTTAAACTGTTTGTATTGTTTATATAAGGTAGAAGTTCAGTGCTTGTACAGTGCTTGTTTAGCACTTGTTCAATATCCTGTTCATCAACTTGTGCAATAGCTTGTTCATTGACTTGTTTGTTTTTTTGCTGGGTTTTGAGTTTTTTTATTTCCTTTTTCTGAATTGGTTTGGTGTAGAAATCCAAGTTGATTACTTCGAGCGTGGATCCTTTGAACGGATTGTACGACGGCTTGTATTTTACAAAATTTCTTTCATCCAATTCCCGGATACACTTGTGATAGGTTGCATAGGAAGCGATTTTGCTGATACGCATTAATTCGTCTCTGGAAATGCCAATCGGATTTTGGAAACGGTTCAGGTTCCATAATTGGAATATGGCCATATAGAGGCTGATGTGTGTTGGGTTGAGATCGAAGTCGGTTGATACTTTTTCGAAAAAGCCGGTGAGGTGTTTGATGTAGTTCATAATTAGTGAATAGTGAGAAGTGAGAAGTGAAAAAAAGTTAAGAGCGAGCTGTTATTTGTTGAGCATTTTTAAGATGTCGTCGTATTTATAGTAAATGGTGCCGCCGATTCGGTTGTAGTTTATGGTTCCTTTGATGCGAAGATTTTGTAAAGTGCCTGGAGAAATTTTGAGGAGTTTGCGAACTTCGGAAGATTTGAGCCATTGGGCAGGTTGTTCCACCGTTGGTTTGCCACATTGGATTTCGTGGAGTAGCGCGTTGCCAAAGTTGAGGAGATCTCTTTTGGTTACCATTTGGTGATTTAACAACTCATAGTTGTCGATTTCCGGGAAGAGTTTTTTTGGATGTAAGTTCATAATGAAAGTGTTTGATTTGTTATGAGACAAATTACTTTCATTTGGTTGTTTTTACTTCCCAAGGGCAACCCAAGTAGGGTGTAATTATTCATCAAAAAAAAACAGAACCCTTATGATTGTTGGATTCTGTTTTTAAATTTTAACATTTGAGCGCTGATTTTTCCCATTTGGATTTTGGGGTTATCCAACGTAAAACAGAGGCTTGCCAGCTGGAACCCAAGTTGAACCCAATGGGGTGTTTTATTGATTCTTCTTTTTTGAATCCTCGTTGTCCATTTTCTCAATGAGTTTATCTGACATCGTGTTTATGAATCTTGTTTTTGAAACTTTTCTAGATTTTATATCCGAGTAGTTTCCGTATAGATTGGAATCAATTTCTACATTTAACATTGTGCCTAAAAAAATGGCCAATTCTTTTAAATCAAAATTCCCATTATTGATACAACCAGTAGCTTGAAATGCATATACGAGTTCTGTCATATCTACTTTTGTACCGGTCCAATTGAATTTGTGATCTATCTGTGTACTATTAGATTTACTCTTGCCATTGAGTTCATCTAATTTGTTTTCTAGATGATTTGTCAACATATCGTTTGCAATAATTGTAGCCACGTTAAAATCGTGTGAAGTACTTAGTTTCGAGTCAAAATTAATAAGACAACAATCGTATTTAATTATGTCTTTGTAGCAACGACGTACAAAAAGGTCTTCATCCCTGAAAGATGTCCTCGAACGATAGTATTCATAAAACTCTCTATTGGCTTTAACATATTGATGAATTGTAGTTAGCAGCTGTTCGTAATGCTTTTTTTTATTCTTTTTGCTTGGTGGTAAAGAAGCTTCTAATTTTAAAAGCTCTTTATAAAAGAGGAGTTTTGAAACCATTCTTGGTTTCAACTCTTTGAAAAAATATATTTCTTCCTGGATCGATAGAAACACATATTTTTTTAGCCATTTGTATATCTCTTTTAATTTCTTTTCAATGAAGTGTAAAATATCTAAATAAATGGTCAAAACATCATCCGAAGCATTTTTTATTACTTCATATTCTCTTTCAAATTCGTTAAAATAGCTGATATAATTGACCTCCATAAAATACAAAATGGTTTAAATTGAGAATATCAAAATAAACCATTTTGTATTGATAATTTGTCAGTTTTTTGCTAAAAAGTTATGAACAGCACCTCAGCCTAGAGATTACTTAACTTTTTCTCTTTAAGTGGTTTCGAAGCGAATTTGGTTTTTAAAATCATCATATCCTCGCTAATTTTCTTGTCCAAAATTTTAGCATAATGTTGGGTGGTTTTTAGGCTGGTATGCCCCAACATTTTGCTGACCGTTTCCAGTGGAACACCGTTAGAAAGTGTCACAGTTGTTGCAAAGGTATGTCGGGCAATATGGAAGGTCAATTCTTTTTTGATTTCGCAAACATCTGCGATTTCCTTAAGATAAGCATTCATTTTTTGGTTGGTCAAAATAGGGAGGAGGCGATTCTCATTTTGGCAAACCGGATGCTCCGCATATTTGTCGATAATTTCTTGCGCCATTGGTAATAATGGAATTTTGGAAGCGGTATCTGTTTTTTGTCGGTTCTTGAATATCCACTTATCGCCATCTATACCCAAGGCAATATTGTCTAGCGTTAATTGTTTTACGTCAATGTAAGCCAAGCCCGTAAAGCAGCTAAAAACGAATATGTCGCGAACGAGTTCCAATCGCTCAGAAACAAATTTTTTGTTGATCATTTGCTCTATTTCGGCTTCAGAAAGGAAATCGCGAACGACTTCTTTGACTTTCGCTTTGTAATTGGAGAAAGGATCCTTGTTTAGCCATCCGTTGGACAAACATTGGTTAATTATCTTGTGGAAGTTCTTGATGTATTTAACGGCGGTGTTATTGGCACATTTTCTCTCGCTGCGCAGGTAGAATTCATATTCCATGATAAATGCATGATCAATTTTTTCGATATTGATGTCCGTCAGATTGTATTTCCAGAAGAGAAAATTTTTGGTGTGCTTTAACGAAGTTTCATAGCGTTCCAATGTTCCAGGAGCATATTCTTGACCCACTAATTCCTTGATCTTGCGGTTGTGTTCTTGGAAGATCGGGATTAACATTCGCGCCCGTTCTTTTTTGCCCTGAAACTCATTTTTGAAACTCTCAAAGGTAATTTCGATCTGGTTCATGAAAAGTTTTTTCTCCGTTTCGTAAACGATGGCTCTCATCATGTCAAGCCGACCATTAAACATACGAGCTTCTTCGGTGTTACCTTTCATTTTAGATGCTTCAGAGGACCATTTTTGTTCTTCGACAAACAATCCAGTGCTCACGTCAAAGCGTTGGCCATTGATAGTGATACGTTGGTAAATTGGCATTTGTGCCTGTGCGTTGACTTTAGATTTTCTTAAATAATAAAGTACTGTGATTTTTGTTTTCATAGTGGCAACCTTTAAATTGATAATTAAATTAGTTTAAATGTCAATAAAAGTCAAGATGTTCATTCTGTGAACGGCTTGTTTTACTAGGGTTGAGCCAAAATTCGGTGCACTTTTTTTCCTCTATATCCCAAGTGCACCGATTGTGCACCGATTTTTCGAGAAATAATGAATAATTTGGTTATTCGGTGAAAAGAAAAAACCCCTTAAACAGTGATGTTTAAAGGGTTTTAGTTCATTTTGAGAATTCTCTCGCGGAGAAAGAGGGATTCGAACCCCCGGACCTGTAACAGTCAACAGTTTTCAAGACTGCCGCATTCGACCGCTCTGCCATTTCTCCAGTGAGCGACAATCATTTGCTGATTGCGAGTGCAAATATAAGGTGCTTTTTTGGTTTTCACAGCCTATTTGGGTAAAAAAACGGACTATTTTTAAATTTACTTTTTAATTGTTTCATTCTCTTTCTATTAGCGATTGAAATAAAATTAAAAACAATTAAGAATAGTTCTAATAGTTTACGTATTCCGTTATTTCAAGGCCGTAACCTATCATTCCAACACGTTTTTCTTGTTGAGTATTAGATACCAATCGAATTTTTGAAATGTCTATATCGTGCAAAATTTGTGCTCCAATACCAAAATCTTTGCTGTCAATTTTGATTTTTGGCGCTTTGATTTCTCCAGCTGCTTGTATTACTTTTAGCTCAGATAAGCGGTTCAATAAATTTACCGATTGCATGTCTTGGTTTATAAAAATCACAGCTCCCTTTCCTTGCTCATTAATCACCTTAAACATGTCGTCTAATTGTTGGTCTTCATTATTAGTCAGGGTTCCTAACAAGTCATTATTTACTTGTGAAGAGTGGATTCGTGTTAAAACGGCATCGCCTAAATTCCAAGTGCCTTTTGTTAAAGCAATATGAATTTGTTTATTAGTTGTTTGTTCGTATGCTCTTAGACGGAACGCTCCAAAACGGGTTTGGATATCAAAATCTTCTTTTTTTATGATTAGGCTGTCGTGTTGCATTCTGTATGCTACAAGGTCTTCGATAGAAACCAATTTCAAATCAAATTTTTTGGCCACTTTTACTAATTGTGGTAAACGAGCCATGGTACCGTCGTCATTCATGACTTCTACAATAACCCCGGCCGATTTAAATCCGGCAAGTCTTGCAAAATCAATTGCTGCTTCCGTATGCCCAGTTCTTCTAAGAACACCACCTTGTTTTGCAATCAATGGAAATATATGTCCAGGTCTGGCTAAATCATGCGGCTTAGTATCTCCAGATGCCAAGGCTAATACAGTTTTAGCTCTATCACCAGCAGATATTCCTGTAGTTACTCCGTTTCCTCTTAAATCAACAGAAACCGTAAAGGCTGTCTCCATTGGATCAGTATTGTTAGTAACCATTACATGCAGGCCCAATTCTTTACAACGGCTTTCAGTTAATGGTGCGCAGATTAATCCGCGGCCGTGTGTAGCCATGAAGTTAATCATTTCTGGAGTGACCATTTCGGCTGCCGCCAAGAAGTCACCTTCGTTTTCACGCCCCTCATCATCAACGACAATAATGATTTTTCCTTGTCGAATGTCTTCTATTGCTTCTTCAATTGTGTTAAGTTTTATTTTACTTGTAACCATGATAAGGATTTATTTTTTTTTGGATGGAAATAATTTTTGAAATAATTTTTGGAGCGGAGCTAAAATAACGTCCATATTTATTAAGCCAATGTCATTTGTTGCTCTGTAGGTCAGCAGTATGGCCAGTGGCGTCAAAATAAAAGAGGACATCCAAGCACCCATAAAAGGAGACATGCCGTTTTCTTGTGCTATTCTTTTTCCAAAAGTGTTTATAAAATGAAATGAGATGAATATAAGAACTGCAAAAATGATGGGTAGCCCTAGTCCACCTTTCCTGATGATGGCACCCAGCGGAGCACCGATAAAAAACATCATAACACAAGCAAATGCGATCACGAATTTATCGTAGAATGCTAGTAAATGATTGTTGATGTTTTTCTGTTTGTTGGCTAAGTTGACTTGAGTCGCATCGATAGAATAGCCCGTGCTAGTTACATTGCTGCTAGCCATTTTTAAGATTTCTGATTTTTGCTCATTAGTGTATAATGACAAAATGTTGTCAGGAAGCTTTTTATTTACTTTCATACCAGTCTTTTCAAGAATAATTGTACTAGCGCTATTTTGTGGTATTCCGGTTCTCAAATTAATATTTTCCGAAAAGGAAATGATATCTGTTTTGAAGTTTTTATCCAATGAATCGAGGGTGTATCGCAATTCATTTACCGTTAACATGGTATTAGTGTTGGCAATGTTCTCGTCGTCAACATCTACTTGGTTTAGTTGGGATAAATCGATATTAATGGTGTATTTCTTGAAAGAACTTTTAGCAAAAGGTAATTTACTGCGGTCTTCATATTTTTTAGGAACAAGGTCTTCGTAGTAATTACCATCATTCAAGACTAACTGCAGTATGCTTGATTCTTCGCTACTAATCAATATTCCGTCTTTGGCTTTTATTACGGTTTTGCTTCCATCACCAATGTTCGATTTTTTATGAATAGTGATACCGGTCAATACATTACCGTTTTCTCCTGATTTTTTGTTGACTTTGATGTTGTATAAGCCCACATCACTAAACTGGCCTTCCGTTATAGCCATTGCGGGTTTTACTTGCGCAATGTTTTTCCTGAAATTGATAAACTTATATTCGGCAAAGGGGATGACATTATTGGCAAAAAAGAATGCCACAACACTTAGTAGTAGTATGAATACGGTTAAGCTTCTCATAGCTCTTTGTAAAGAGATACCAGAAGATTTCATCGCCGCAAATTCATAATTTTCAGCCAGGTTACCAAAAGTCATTATGGAAGCCAATAAAATGGACAGAGGTAATACCAAGGGAATTATTCGAGGCATCGAAAAAAGTAGAAACTTAATAATTAAAGATATATCCAAATCTTTACCGGCTAACTCGGCTATAAATAGCCAAACCGTTTGAAGTATGAATATAAAAAACAAGATTACAAATACCGTAGTAAATGTAATCAGGAATGTTTTTAATAAGTATTTGTCGAGAATTTTCACCTAATAATTTAATCTAATTTATTGATGTAGTAATTTGGATATTTACTTTCGGCAAAGGTAAATTGATTTTTTGACAAAGGTTGATTGGTTTTAAAAGAATTAACGGTTAAAGTTGTTTTTGTTCCTTTTTTCCCCACTTCAATTAAATTATAGATGTGTTTTGTTTGCACATCAATACCCAAAAGGATTTCTTTTCTTTGATCTTTGGCATTTGTGGGAACTAACTTGATGTATTGTATCTTTCTACCTCTTACATCTTGTAGGATATCCATTGAATATCGGTAACCACTATTGAAAAAAGTCAACATTTTTGATGGCGTAATAGCACTGTCGTCTTTTTCGTTTAGATTTGATATTGTGATTTCTTCATCTTCTGGCACAATAGTGTATGTTTTCTTTCCGTCAAAGATTTTTGTGATCCCCATAAAATTCAAAACATATTGGTCGTTTTTCATGGTAACGTTTCCTTTACTGTCTTGATTAATATTTTCCTTAGCGTTATTTAAAGAGTATTTAAAATCAATTACGATATTATTATAACTTCTTACTTTTGAGGTTACCTGATCTAAAAGGGCTTTTGCCTTTTTGTCTTGGGCTTGTGTCGAAAAGCTAAAAAGAAGAATAAAGGTAATTAGAATAAATTTTTTCATAGTATTAATTATTTTGTTCATTGTTAAAAAATTGGTCAAGAGAACTCATGTCCAGGATATTTACACCACGTGCTTTACTTCCTTCAAACGGTCCTACAATTCCGGCTGCTTCAAGTTGGTCTATTAATCGACCGGCTCTATTGTAGCCCAATTTTAGTTTTCTTTGCAACAATGATGCCGAACCTTGTTGTGCATTCACAATAATCTCGGCGGCTTCTCTAAACAAAGTATCTCTTTCGGATATATCCACATCAAGATTAATGCCACTATCTTCTCCTACAAATTCAGGAAGCAAATAAGCGGTAGCATATGCTTTCTGTGAGCCAATGAAATCAGTGATTTTTTCTACCTCTGGAGTGTCTATAAAGGCACACTGTACACGTACTATATCATTTCCATTAGTGTAAAGCATATCTCCACGTCCTATTAATTGGTCAGCTCCTGCGGTGTCTAATATAGTTCGGGAATCAATTTTTGAAGTCACTCTAAATGCTATTCGCGCTGGGAAATTCGCTTTTATCAAACCAGTTATCACGTTTACCGAAGGTCTTTGGGTTGCAATAATTAAATGGATTCCTATGGCACGGGCTAATTGGGCCAAACGGGCAATGGGAACTTCAACCTCCTTACCGGCAGTCATTATCAAATCGGCAAACTCATCAACTACTAATATTATATAAGGTAAAAATCGGTGTCCATTGTCTGGATTTAATTTTCGTGCTTTAAATTTTTCATTGTATTCTTTAATATTTCGTACCATCGCGTCTTTCAACAGCGAGTAACGATTGTCCATTTCTACGCATAAGGAGTTTAAAGTATTAACCACTTTAGCATTATCAGTAAGAATTGCATCTTCTGAATCGGGAAGTTTAGCTAAATAATGTCTTTCAATTTTGTTAAAAAGCGTTAATTCAACCTTTTTTGGGTCAACCAAAACAAACTTCACTTCAGCAGGGTGTTTCTTGTATAATAAAGAAGTTAAAACGGCATTTAAACCAACAGATTTTCCTTGTCCAGTAGCTCCAGCCATCAATAAATGGGGCATTTTTGCTAAATCGACAACAAAAGTTTCATTTGAAATTGTTTTGCCAAGGGCAATTGGTAATTCCATTTCAGCTTCCTGAAACTTCGCTGAGCCTATTACGCTCTTCATCGAAACCATGGTAGGATTCTTGTTTGGAACCTCGATTCCAATAGTTCCTTTCCCAGGAATAGGGGCAATGATACGAATCCCTAATGCTGAAAGCGATAGTGCGATATCATCCTCAAGATTCTTGATTTTTGATATACGGATTCCCGCTTCAGGAACAATTTCATATAAGGTTACTGATGGACCAACAGTCGCTTTAATTTGAGCAATTTCAATTTTATAGTTACGAAGGGTATCAACAATCCTATTTTTATTTTCTTCTAATTCTTCTTGGTTAATCGTAATACCTCCAGTAGAATATTCTTTTAGTAGATCAATTGTTGGGTATTTGTAATTGGATAAATCCAAAGTTGGATCGAATAGACCAAAATCAGAAACGAGTCTAGATGCCAGATTCTCCTCAATAATTTCTTCTTCCGGAGCAGTTTCAACAACGAAAGTATCATCAAGAGTCGAGCTGTTATCCGCTGCGGCAACTTCGGCGGCTGTTGGTTTAGGACTAGGAGTGAGTTTGATTTCTGAGGAATTTGAAATTGTGGGTTTCAATGCTTCTTTATCCACTTCAAACTGGGAAGGTTTTGGTTTTATAACAATGTCTTCCCGTTCTTTTTCTTCAGTTACCGCAAATTCTTCCAAATTGTAAGCGCCGTCACCTTTTGGAGCAGCTGCTGTCCCTAAATCTGATTTGATTTCTTTTTTAGTGTTTTCGAAAAAGGACTGAATCTTTTCCGGAGATAGTTTTATTTTAAATATCACATAAATGATAAGTCCAAAAATTAGAATCAGTAGAGTTCCGGTTTTTCCAATATAATCCTGCAGAAATAAATTTAATTCATAACCTACCGTACCGCCTAATTCAGGTAATGAGGTTGCGAAAAAACCTAATAAAACGGATATGATAATTAAGGCAAATAAATCCCAAAACCAGATCCCTTTTAGCTTTTTTGTTGGCATACCAAGAATCATGAAGAGTCCTGTCAGGAAAAACAATCTTACAAATAAGAAAGAAGCAAGTCCAAAACCTTTGTAAACAATAATGTCAGCCAGAAAGGCTCCAAATTTACCTAACCAGTTCTGAACGGTTTCGGTTCTATCTGTCAATTCAGAAACAGCACTTTGGTCTTCTTGTCCGTGGATGTAAAAGGATGTAAAGGCAACCAATAAAGCGACAGAAAACAATATAAGAAGACTTCCCAAAACGATTTTGTGCTGTTTTGTTAATTCCCATGGTTTATCTGCTTTAGTTTTAGAATTTGTTTTCTTGTCTAAAGGTTCTCTTTTTGTTGTTTTTGTCATTCTTATTGGTGCTTAATGCCTATGTAATTCTTGGAATATAAATAATGAAACCGATAATTATTGCAGTTATAGCTGCAAAAAAAACAGCTCCAGCCGCAATGTCTTTTATAAAACCAATTCTTTCATGATAGTTGGGGTGGATAAAATCGGCTACTTTTTCGACAGCAGTATTAAGACCTTCAATGCTCATCACTAAGCCTATGGCCATGGTTTGAAAAAGCCACTCTGTAGGAGTAATACCAAAATAGAATCCAGCAACGGTCAACAAAATTCCAATTGAAAATTGTACCATTATACTGTGTTCCGTAGTGATTAACTTCGCCGCACCTTTAAAAGCGTAGGAAACACTTTTTAACCTTCCTGTAATGAAAGTGTTGTCTTTTTGAAATTCCATTGATCCCTAATTATAGTACTGCTAGAGCAGCTTCGTAATTAGGTTCGTCTGCAATTTCTGATACTTGTTCAGTATGGATGATAGTTCCGTTAGCATCAGTTACAATAATTACTCTTGAATGCAAACTAGCAAGCGGCCCGTCAAGGATTTCTAAACCATTTGTTTTACCGAAGCTTCCTTCTTGAAAATCAGATAAGTTGATCACGTTTTCTAGCCCTTCAGCACCACAAAAACGTTTTTGTGCAAAAGGTAAATCTCTAGAAATACATAATACGGTGGTGTTTTCTAAATTCCCAGCAGTTTCGTTAAATTTTCTAACAGATGCAGCACAAGTTCCTGTGTCAACACTTGGAAATATATTTAGAATCAATTTTTTACCTGAAAAATTACTTAACGAAGCAACTGAAAGGTCATTTTGTATCATTTTAAAATCAGCTAGTTGTGAACCTACTTTTGGTAATTCACCTGATGTGTGTATCGGATTTCCTCCTAATGTTATTGAAGCCATTTTTTGTGTTTTTTGTTAAGGTTCAAAAGTATGAAAATTATTTAAGAATTAGTCCTGAAACTTCGGGATAAAGTTGGCCATTTTAGAAGTATCGTCAAACTATTGTAAACCAATTCGTTTTTTTACGAATCTGTTTTAAATGAAAAAAACGTACTCATTTCTAAGTGCGTTTTTATACTGTTTTTCTAAAGAATTGATTTTATTTATCAATAGAACCTAAAACTCTTTTCATAAAAGTATTGAGAGCTTCTTTTTTATCGGTTCCGTTTTTCACCATTTTATGTACCTCAATGGCGCCATACATATTAGAAATTAGTTCTCCTATAACATCAAGTTCTTCGTCTTTCAATGAAGGAATTTCAGTCATTGCTTCTAGAACTTCAATAGTTTCTATAATATAATCTTGATCGTTATCTTCTATAAATTGTGTTAGATGCTTTATTACAGGTAATTTCATGTTTTTTTTAGTTTAAAGTTTAAGGTTTTGAGCTACTATTAATTTACTCCAAAAGTTTAAAATTAGTTATAAAGTCAGGTAACATTAAACTTTAAACCAATAAATCATTAAACAATTTCGTTCACTAATTCAATTAGCACTTCTTGTTTATTTGTTTGCGTTTCGTTTACCAGTTTACCATTCACGAAAGTGGCAAAAGTAGGAAGGTTACTTACATTAGCGAGTTTCCTTGATTCTGGAGAATTTTCAGCATCTACAAGTACAAAAGTGATTGATTCATTTTCTGTGGCTAACTTTTTGAATTTAGGTTTCATGATTCGGCAATTACCGCACCATGAAGCAGAAAATTGTACTACAACTTTATTGTTTTGGTTGACCAAATCAGCTAAAGTATCTTCGTTTAAATCGATTAACATAGTTGTTTTTTTTAGTTGCAAAGGTTCAAAGGAACTAAGTTGCGCAGGTTTATTTTTAAAGCAGAAAGTAGCAAAGGTTCAGAGGCACAAAGTTTGTTGAAACTTTGAAAATCGCCACAGCAAAAAAACTTTGCCGCTTGATTCCTCTGAACCTCAGTTGCTTTTATTAGTTTAAGCTTAAGTATTCAGCAGTACTTTTTCTGTCAGCACTCATTGCTTCTTTACCAGCTTCCCAGTTTGCAGGACAAACTTCTCCTTTTTCTTGGATATGAGTATAAGCATCAACCATGCGTAAGTATTCATTTACGTTACGACCTAATGGCATATCGTTAACACTTTCGTGGAAGATTTTTCCTGTTTCATCAATTAAATAAGTAGCTCTAAAAGTTACATTAGATCCTTCGATTATAACTGAGTCTGTTTCTTCGCTATATTCAGTAGAATCAATATCTAGAATCCCTAAAATGTTAGATAAGTTTCTGTTAGTGTCAGCAAGGATTGGGTAAGTAACACCTTCGATTCCACCATTATTTTTTGGAGTGTTTAACCAAGCAAAGTGTACTTCGTTAGTATCGCAAGAAGCACCAATTACGATTGTATTTCTTTTTTCAAATTCAGGTAATGCCGCTTGAAAAGCATGTAGTTCTGTTGGGCAAACAAAAGTAAAATCTTTCGGGTACCAAAACAAAAGTACTTTTTTGTTGTTATTTGTAGCTTCTTCAAAAATGTTTATTTTCATGTTGTCTCCCATTTCTGAGATAGCATCAACTGCAATACTTGGGAATTTTTTTCCTACTAATGACATAATTATATTGTTTAGTGTTTGTTTAATATTGTGCAAAAGTAGGCATTAAGAAACGCTGTTCATTATCGATTTCAATTATATATTTTTATCGAATTATAGTTTTTGCTTATCGGTTTAAAAGATAAAGCCATAACTTACATTAAGTCATGGCTTTATCTTTTAAACTGAATAGAAAGTGGCTTTTTTTGTTATTTTTTATAAGCCAATTGTCTAATTTTAATATTAAATGCTGCAAAAATTAATGTCATAAACGGGCTCAAGATATTAAAAAAGGCATAGGGTAGGTAATCCAGGGTTGACACTCCCAATGTTCCGGACTGATAGGCACCACAGGTATTCCATGGAATCAATACAGAGGTTACTGTTCCAGAATCTTCTAATGTTCTACTTAAATTTTCAGGAGCCAGGCCTTTCTCTTTGTAGGCTTTAGCAAACATTTTTCCAGGAACGACAATAGCTAAATATTGATCAGAAGCAGTTATGTTTAAAGCCAAACAACTTCCTACGGTTGAAGCAAACAATCCAAAAGTAGTGTGCGCCATTTTTAGAAGGGTTTGACTTATTCTTGATAAAGCGCCAATGGCATCCATAATACCACCAAAGACCATCGCGCAAAGAATTAGCCAAATAGTACCCAGCATTTTTTGCATCCCTCCAGATGTGAATAGATCGGCAAGGGTTTTGTTGTCGGTTGGTATTACTATTTTACCAGTAATGGCATCCATTACTCCCTTGTATCCAGATTTGAAAGTCATATGATCAACACCTGCAATTTGGTTGACGATATGCGGTTGAAAGATAATCGCAAAAACAGCCGCCAATAGAGTTCCCACTAAAAGCGCAACTAATGGTTCCGTTTTTTTAATAATTAAGCCTATTACTATTAAAGGTACTAGGAATAGCCATGGCGAAATTGTAAAGGAAGTTTCAATATCAGCTAAAAGGCTTGCGATATCGACATTCCCTTTGATCTCAACAGATAAGCCCAAAATAATGAATAGTATAAGGGTGATTGCATAGGTTGGTATCGTGGTTAAGGTCATATATCTGATATGTGTAAACAAATCAGTACCAGCCATAGCAGGAGCAAGGTTAGTAGTATCTGACATTGGAGATAATTTATCTCCAAAATAGGCTCCAGAAATTACTGCTCCAGCGACCATTCCTAAATCGAAACCCAATGCGCCACCCACGCCTATCAACGCAATACCAACGGTGGCACTTGTTGTCCAGGAACTCCCTGTGGCTATAGAAATTATCGAACAGATAATCAAAGTGGCAGGTAAAAATATAGCAGGACTTAAAATTTGTAATCCGTAATAAATCATTGATGGGATTATCCCACTAATTAGCCAAGTTCCGGCCAGCGCACCAACCATAAGTAATATAAGAATAGCACCCACGGTTGATTTAATATTTTCAGCAACCTCCTCCATCATTTTCTCGAAAGTGACTTTATTGAAAAATCCGACAATGGCGGCAACAGCAGCGCCTAATAATAGAACAAATTGATTACTTCCACTCAAAGCATCATCTCCGTAAACTGCAACATTATAGCCTAACATTGCTATAAGTGCCACTACTGGAATTAAGGCTTCGGTTATCGATAATTCTTTGTTTCTGTTAATTTTGGTATCCATACTATTACGTTTGAGATTGCAATATAGATAAAAAACTATGTAAAAGCCTAAACTGATATTTAATAAACAACTTGATTTAAAATAGCGGTTTTAAAAAGAGTACTACTTTATTTAACACCCATTTTTAAGCTTAGGTATTGACTTTTAGTCAGATGTGATTTGGGTTATATTTGTATACACTCTGATAAAACAATTGAATTACGGGGATTGTTGAAAATATTTTTTTTAAATTCTTCTATATCCCATTAATATAAACGGGTAAAATTCCTTTACAGCAGGTGTCATTTAGTAATTGCAGAGCGGCATTCTCTTGAAACTCTATAAAATCTTGATAAACCTGTACAATTCCAGTAGCGGATTGTAAATTAGGAATAACTTGTAACGCATAAGGGTTGCCAAATACATACAGCACGCAGTTTTTTGAGTGTAGTAGCTGCTCTAATATTGATAAAACTTCAGGTGCTATATCGAAATTATTCATTGGTTTTGCTTTCGGAACATATAAGGCAATAACAACAGTATCAAAAAGACTAAGGTCTTTGTCCAAAGACGTAACGGTTTGTCCCTCTTTTTCGTTAGCTGAGAATAATGGTGCTTTCAGAGTTGGATTCAGGGCATTAAAAAAGGCATTGTCAATTTCTTTATGAAGACTTAGTAAGGCTAATGTTCCTTTTTTGGATGTCTCCAATACCATTGCAGTGTTGTTATTGTCTTTAATTTTAGTAATGCTGTTTTGCGCTATTTTACGGTTCAATAGAGATGTTGTTTCAAAATCTAATTTTGCAGCAATAGTCTGAATATTATCTAAAAGTCCTGCTTTCTGTTTGCATTTCATCAAACGGACATAGCTTTCATCAATGCGTTCTGTTGTTGCATTTTTAAGGATCTCCTGAATGCCTTCAGAGACATTTTCGGCAAAACACAATACATCATTTCCAGCATGGAAAGCTTCCCATTCTAATTGGCCTTTTTTGTCGTACAGTTTAGAAACGCTATGCATATTCAATGCGTCCGAAATTACTAATCCATCATATTCCAATTGCTTTCGCAAAAGATCTTCAATTACGGGTTTTGATAAAGTGGCCGAAGTGTCTTTTCCTTCATTTAAAGCAGGAACTGCAAGGTGGCCAATCATGATGGAGTCGACATCATTTTCAATTCCTTTGATGAATGGATACAATTCATTTTCTAATAATTGTTCCAGATTTTCTTCTAAAATAGGCAAACCTAAATGCGAATCTACATTAGTGTTTCCGTGACCAGGGAAATGTTTTAGGCATCCTAAAACCCCTACATCACTCATTCCTCTTAAATATTCTAATGCAAAAGTGGCTACTTTTTCCTTGTTTTCACCAAAAGAACGGTATCCAATTACGGGATTATTGGGGTTGTTATTAATGTCAGCCAATGGAGCTAAATTGTAATGAATCCCTGCAGATTTTAAGTCCAAGCCAATTTGCTTTCCCAATTCGTAAACTAAATGAGATTCACTGTCAGGCAAAGCACCTAGTGTAATGGCATACGGGTATTGAGGTGTTTTTTCGACACGCATGGCTAAACCCCATTCGGCATCAATACTCATTAAAAGGGGAATAGAAGCGCATTTTTGATAACGTAAAATAAGATCTTGTAAACGCTTGTAACTATCATCATTAAAGACTATTTTTTTCTTGGTTTCATAATTCGTAGCTGCACTGGCTCTACTATGAAAAAAAGTTAATCCACCTATATTATGTTCTCTGATTAATTGTTCAGTTGCCTGAATATTTTCTTCAGAATCGTTTATAAAAACGGCTGGGAAAAAGAATTGTCCTACTTTTTGTTCTAATGTCATATCTGTTTATTTAACCACAAAGTACACAAAGAATGCACTAAGTTAGCAAGGATTGTTTTTTACTTCTTTGCTCATTTTTTATTCTATCTTCATTAGCTTAAATGACTTTTATGTTTATGACTTTTCTTGACCTACCTTTTTTCCAAATTCTTTCGGGTAAATTAAAAACCTTGACAGAATTAATCCAGGGACTGTAGCGAGGAAAACCCAGATAAAGAAGTTTCCGTAGCCTAAATATTCTTGAATAAATCCGCTAAGCATTCCGGGCAACATCATTCCTAGTGCCATAAATCCAGTCGCAATAGAGTAGTGGGAGGTTTTTGATTCGCCATCAGCAACATATATCAAGTACATCATAAATGCTGCGAAACCAAAACCGTAGCCAAATTGTTCCGCTATAACTGTAGCATAAATATAATAAACGGAGGAAGGGTGAAAATGTGCGAGAAGTACAAAACCAATAATAGGTAAATGCATCGCTAATATCATTGGTAACATCCATTTACCAAGACCATCTCTAGAGATAACAATTCCCCCTATGATTCCTCCAATGGTTAGTGAAATAACGCCAAATGTACCGTAAATAATCCCGACGTCTTGCGTAGTTAAACCCATTCCTCCAACAGCAATATCATCTATTAGAAAGGGAGTTAACATTTTTAATAATTGCGATTCGCCTAATCGAAACAACAAAATAAAAGCAAGAACGATTGCAATTTGTTTCTTTTGAAAAAAGCTCGAAAATACTGTTGCAAAACTTGATTTTTCAGCTTCTATCGAGTTTTTAACGATTGCTTTTTCTGTTTTTGGCGTAGCAAAATAATTATAGATAGTAATTAAAGTCATCAATAGGCCAACGATAATCATGGTGTAAGACCAAGCTTTTTGTTTGTCACCATATTCTTGTTCTAAATAACCTCCAATAATTACAATCAAACCATTTCCGGTAAGCATGGAAAGTCTGTAAAAAGTACTTCGGATTCCAAGAAAAAAGGATTGTTGATCCTTTTCTAAAGCCAACATGTAAAAACCATCACTGGCCACATCATTAGAAGCCGAGGCAAAAGCAGCAACCCAGAAAACGGCTAAACTGATTACAAAGAAATGATTCATGGGAATAGAAAAACCCACAATTAAAAAGGCAATCGAGATAAGTAATTGCATGCTTAAAAACCACTTTCTTTTAGTGGAGTATAAATCAATAAAAGGGCTCCATAATGGTTTTATTACCCAAGGAAGATATAAAAGACTGGTGTAAATACCGATATCTTCATTGCTGATTCCCAGATTTTTATACATGATTACCGAAACCGAAATAATAATAGCATAAGGCAGGCCCGAGGCAAAGTTTAAAATAGGTATCCAGTACCAAGGTCTATTGTCTATTTTCATTATTTAAGGGACTTTGGAGTGTTTTGGTTTCTGCTGTATTTTTCAGTAAAGTTGCTGCGCTTTCATTACCATAGAAATCGATAAATGAAAGGGCGTAGCTATTGTTTTTTTCGAATTTATTTTTTTTAATAACGATAGAAATGCTGTCCTTTTTTTCCTTTATGGCAATTTTGTCAATAATTTGACTCGGATCGGTCACGTCAATTTTTTCCAAGTTCTTAGCGGCATAAACCAAAACGTAGCGCACTTTACTTTTTGCTGGATAGTTGATGGTGTAAGTGTAAAAATCATTGTCTTTGGTTGCATTACAAACTGTTGGGACGTCCACAACCGTTTTCCTCGAATTAGGAACCACATAAGGAAGTGCAGGATATTTGTATTGGTTGTTGATTAGTAATTCGGTAACAGCTTTGTTTCTGTTGACAAATGATTTGGCACTAAAGAAAGCGTTTCCATTAATGTTTTTATAAGATCTGGTTACATCAATCTGATTTGGTATTTCAGAAGGAACATTCCATCTTTTGTCTGAATCAGTGTTGATCTTGTAACTCCCATTTCCAATGTAAACTGCGGTATTTTTTGAGTTTTCAGCCCACCATTTTAAAAGTTTTGTATAAGAAGCCGTACGGTGATCCATGCTCCAATATAATTGTGGCAGAATATAATCGACCCAGCTGTGTTCCATCCACGCCATTGGATCAGCAAATAAATCATCGTAGTTCGTTTGGCCAGACTGTGTGTCGGAACCTTTAGGATCCACTGATTTGTTTCGCCAAACTCCAAACGGACTAATACCAAATTGTACCCATGGCTTGATCGTTTTTATTGAGTAGGAGCAATATTTTACGAAATTATTGACATTGTAACGTCGCCAATCAGGGAGGCTCATTCCAGCTCCGTATTTCTTAAAGGATGCAGAATCATCAAATTCTTGTCCCTGTATTTTGTATGGATAGAAATAATCATCAAAATGGATGGCATCAATATCATAGTTTTTTACTACCTCGTCAACAACTGCAATCAAATGAGTTTGAACATCAGGCAAAGCAGGATTATAGTAATATTTTCCACCATATTTAATCATCCATTCGGGATGTTTGAAGAAATCGTGCGTTGGACTTAAAACTGAAGTATTTAGATCCATAGTAGCACGATAAGGGTTTAGCCAGGCATGAAATTCAAAACCTCTATTGTGAGTTTCAGTTATCATCCATTCTAGGGGATCAAAATTATCAGCTGGTGCTTTTCCTTCTTTTCCTGTTAAATATTTAGACCATGGAGCCAATTTAGAGGGGTAAAAAGCATCACCCACACTTCTGATTTGAACAATCACGGCATTATAATTTAGTTTTTTGTAAGTATCTAAAATTTCAATGAAGTCTGCTTTTTGCTTTTCAATAGGGTCAGTACCTGCTTTTGGCCAGTCAATATTTACAACAGTGGCAATCCACACCGCTCTGAATTCACTTTTGGGATGTGTAACGCTTTCTTGGGCATTCCCGTTCGAAAAGTAAAGTAAAAAAAGAGGAAGGACTACTAATAAGTGCTTGAATTTATTCATTATAAATCTAATTTTAGGGTAAATCAAAAGTAGTTTTTTTAGTGAAATTTATTCTATAAATGTGGTATAAAATTCAACTATATTTTTAAATGTAATTTCTTTTCAAAATTGTGAAAAAGCAATAGATTGGAGATAAGTAGTTTTGATTATTTTAATTCAAACTTTAAAAAAAAGATTTTTTTTATAAAAATACCATAAAACACCAGACCAAAAAAGGATATTAAGCAAAGCCCATATTAGAGAGGCAAGTTTTGGCTCATCAAAATAAGGCAGAATCCAAAATCTATTTAAATACTCCTGTAGACCTATTTGTTCTGGAATTTCGTTAAGATTCCCAGTAGTATACACTGGATTAGTGATTTTAATAGATGATAAGACCCGCGGCAATATTCCCGAAAGAAAGAAAACAATCATTGGGTTTACCCCCCAAACTAATATAGGTTTTGTCCAGTTTTTGTAGCCTTTGATATCTATCGCATAATAAAAAGCAGCTAAAAACAATGTGGCAAAACCAGCGGTGTAAAGCACAAAGGAACTTGTCCACAATGATTTATTTAACGGAAAAAATTCATTCCAAATTAAACCTGAAATAACCAAAGCTAGGCCGGCACCAAACATTTTTAAACCTTTTTCCTTTTTAGCCAAACTACTATTTAATAATTGACCGACTAACAAGCCTATAATGCCGCTTGCAATGGCAGGAATTGTGCTAAGAATACCTTCTGGGTCCCAGGTTTTGGAAAACGACCACAGATGATTTTTTAATAATAAATTGTCTATCCAACCAGCTAAATTTGTGCCTTTGTTTAAATTTGCAGGACCGAAATCGGGTACTGGGATTAATGTCATGGTGGCCCAATACCCAACTAATAATAGTCCAATAATAATTATTTGACCTTTAATTTCCGTTTTTAAATAAACTAATGAAGTGAAAAAATAGACAATACCAATTCGTTGTAAAACCCCAGGCAAACGGACTTCGTTGTATGCAGTTATACCACTAAAAGCAAGAAAAACAAAAACAAAAAATAAGGTCAAAACTAAGGAGAATTTTATTTTTTGTTTGAAATTCCCAAGCAATATATAGGCTACAATTCCCGTAATAATCAGTTTTGAGATGAGTAGGGGATAGCCCACTAAATTAAATATTTCTATTTTTCCATAAAATCCTAAAAACAGTCCAAGAGAAATAATTCGCAAGGATCGTGTTAGTATTTTTAAAAAGCTTTGTTGATTCAACTCTTTAGTAAGAATAGCAAGTGGGATTGCTGCGCCTAAAACGAAAATAAAAAAAGGGAATACTAAATCAGTTGGAGTACAACCATTCCAGTTGGCGTGTTCAAGAGGAGCAAAAACATTATCCCAACTACCTGGGTTATTGACCAAAACCATCATCATAATGGTAATTCCTCGCAATACATCCAGTGAAATTATACGTTGCTTTGTCATTGTTTTAATTTTGTTAAAAAGGAGAATTGATTTTTTATTGGATTATCATTTTTAATTAGGAAATGAAATTTTGTCCATCTAAACCTAAGGAATCATCGAATAGTTTTTTTTAATTTAAACAAGAACTTTACTTTATAATTGATTGCTGAATTATTTTTTGAATGTCTTCTCTGATCTTTTCTTTGGCTAGTGTGTTCCCTAATTCGCTAACCTCAGGATAGGTTCTATTCGATAAAAAGATATAAACAAGTCCATTTTCAGGATCAGCCCAAGCCATATCTCCTGTAAATCCAGTATGACCAAAACTCGAAGGAGAAGTGCATTGACATGTAGAACCGTCAGGACCAAGTCTTTTATCAAAACCTAAACCTCTTTCAACGCCTTCGGAACAAAAATGGCAAGTGTTAAAAGTGTCAAAGGTCGCCGCAGAAAAATAGCGTTGGTTACCATAAGATCCTTTTTGCAAATACAATTGCATCATTTTAGCCACATCCATTGCATTAGAAAAAATTCCGGCATGACCTGCGACACCGCCTTGCATGGCTGCCGCCATATCATGAACATAGCCTTGCACAACTTGATGTCTAAAATAATTATCAACTTCTGAAGGCGCGATAACGGTTATATCAAATTTCTGTAAAGGGTTATATAACGTATTATTCATTCCAAGGGAGTTGAAGAAATTTTCCTGACTTAGAACCTCTAATTTCTTGTTCGTTACTTGTTCTAGGTATTCCTTTAAGATAATGAATGTAAAATCACTGTATCGGTATTCTTTTTTTGCTGCCAAAGGAGTATCTGCAATGATCTTCATAATAGTATCTTGATAATCCGTTCTCAAAAATAAATTGTCAGCTACTTTTAGGGAAAATTCAGAACTAGCATTTTTTCGATAGTACTTTTCTAAAGGCTTATTATTACTGTCTAATGTTGCTTTATAAAACGGAATCCACGCTTTAAGTCCAGCATAATGGGATAATAAATCCTTAAAAATGATGTCCTTTTTATTGGTGTTACTAAAATAGGGTAGCATGGTTTCTAAGCGAGTGTCCAAGTCAACTTTCTTTTGATCATACAATTGCATTACGTTTGGTAAAGTGGATATCATTTTTGATATTGAGGCAACGTCATATAAATCGCTATTGGATACTTTAATCGCATTGTCATAAGTATGATGTCCATATGATTTTTGAAAAACAACTTGTCCTTTTCTTGCTACAAGAACTTGCATGCCAGGAGTCATTTTTCCATCAATTGCTTTTTGGGCAATCGCGTCAATTTTGGATAAAACTGTTGGGTCCATATCTTGGTTTTCTGGAGCAGTGAATCCTAGGCGATCTAATTTGGCAGTTGTGATTCCCGTATTGGCAGGAAAAATAGAATGGATTGATACGGGCAATTTTCCTCTGGCTTCAATGGCTCCAAAAATTAATTCAGCAGAAACGATTTGTGCAATATCTGAGTTTTGATAAGAAACAATTACACTTTCGATATTTTCAAATGTAGGGATTGATAATAGGGAGTATGGCTTTGTAAATAGGTCTAAGATTACGTTATTGTGCTTTGCAATTTCTTGTAACCATGTTAATTCTGTTGGAGAAAATTCATGGTTTTCCCATGCTTTGTCTTTTTTATGAAAGCCAATAATAACAGTGTTGAACTCTTTTAGTTTGATATTTAGTTGCTCGATATTAGCATCGGCGACTTCTGTTACATCAGTGTATTTTTTTAAAGTTGTCAAAAACGAACTGTTATCTGAATCACCTAATTTTACATATGCTATTTTTTGATTCAGGTTTTTAATGGGAAGGAGGTCCTGTTTGTTTTGCAGTACTGTCACTGCGTTTTCATACAGTCTATATTGAAGCGCATCTTTTTTAGAAGCATTCAAATCCGAATATAGATTTTTAGTATCTATTGGCGAATACTTGTTTAAACCTGCTTTAAATTTATAATGTAGTATTTTTTTTACAGAACGAGCAAGTCGCTTTTCTGTTATAGTATTTTCGTTGTATGCATTTTTTATTTTTTCAATGGCTAAAGGCACATTTTCAGGACAAAGTAAGATGTCATTTCCAGCTAAAAAAGCAGCTAAATCAACTTCGCCTGGCCCTTTAAAATTACTTGCTCCCTTCATTCCTAGTGCATCAGTGAAAATCAACCCTTTAAAGCCTAGTTTTCGTTGAAGGAGTTTTGTTACTACCTTATAAGACAGGGAGGTTGGATGGTTTTCTGTTGGCTCTAAACTAGGAATATTAAGATGACCAACCATCACAGAGGCAAGGCCTTCGTCAAAGAGTTGTTTGTAGGGATACAATTCAACTAGATTAATCCTTTTTTTAGAAAAATTAACGGTAGGTAAGGTTTTATGCGAGTCCGTTGAAGTATCGCCATGTCCTGGGAAGTGTTTTCCGGTACTAAATATTCCTTGACTTTGCTGTCCTTTCATTAATGCCGAAGCTTTGTTAGCAACATTTATTTTGCTTTCGCCAAAGGATCTATTTCCGATAATTGGGTTATTTGGGTTGGTATTGATATCAATTACTGGAGCAAAATTAAAGTGTATTCCCATTCGTTTATTTTCTTCCCCCATATTTTGACCTACTTTTTCAATTAAATCTACGTCTTGGATTGCTCCTAAGGTCATATTCCAAGGATACCGATAGGTAGAGTCAATACGCATACTTAATCCCCATTCGCCATCAATAGCTATGAATAAAGGGGTTTTAGAGCTCGCCTGATAGCGATTAGTTAAAACAGCCTGACGAACAGGACCTCCTTGAAAGAAAATTATTCCTCCTACTTTATAATCGGTTACTAATTTTTCTGTGGCTTTTTGATGTGCTTCATCCTTGTTAGAATAAGCAGCAATCATGAATAATTGGCCTATTTTTTCGTCAATAGTCATAGAACGATATAAACGATCAACCCATTCTTTTTCTGTTTCAGAATCAGTCAAAAATGGCTTTTGTATGTTTTTATTCTTGCGAATGTACTTTTTATTGTTTTCAGCAATCCCTACTTTTTCTGAAATATTTGTTTTTTTATAATTGGCACAATTGATCATTATAAATAATACTACAATAGTGCTTCCAATTTTTAATAACTGATTTTTCATCTTAATTTAATTTTCACTTGTTCTTGCTACTTAGGAGAAGTTGCCTTAATAATATTGTTTTTGAGTTGCTTTAGAACTTGTTAGATACAATCCAATGTAGGTTAGCATCCCGTTTATTATAATTAATTCGTTGTCAAAAACATAACCGTTGAATATGACTTTTGAATTTTCGTTGATTAAATAGGTGAAGAATGGCGCCAATAAACAGATTATTGGGACTAATTTATCCTTTACGATTTTAGATTTTTGAAAGAGTCCAAAAGCATATAAACCCAATAATGGACCATAAGTATAACTGGCTACTTTAAAGATCATACCTACTACGGAGCTATCATTGATGCTGTTAAATACTAGAATGACAATAAAGAGAATCGCTGAAAAAGCGAGGTGCACTATATGCCTGTTACGGATATTGTTTTTATTCGCCATATTCTCTTCTTTATCCATTCCTAAAAAATCTACACAAAAAGAGGTTGTTAAAGCAGTCAAAGCAGAATCCGTAGTTGCAAAAGTGGCAGCGATTAGACCTAATAAAAATACTATTGATGGGACAATGGACAAATGATTTAAAGCAATTTCCGGAAATAATAAATCAGTTCTTGGTTTGTTAGTTACAGCATCAATAGGAATTGCAATACCGTTTTTGTTTGCATAAATATATAACAACGCACCTACACTTAGGAAAAAGATATTTATGATCACAAAAATAGCGGTAAAACTCAACATGTTTTTCTGTGCCTCTTTGATGTTTTTGCAACTCAGATTTTTTTGCATTAAATCTTGATCTAATCCTACCATAGCAATCGTTACAAACATTCCACCTAATATTTGCTTTGCAAAGTGATATTTGCTTGTCATAAAATCATCGAAGAAAAACACTTTTGAATAGGAACTGTCCTTCACTGCTGTGAAAGCTTCACTGGCACTTAAATTAAGACTATCACATATAAAATAAATAGTTAGAAAAACGGAAGTAACAAGAAAGAAGGTTTGGAGTGTATCTGTTATTATAATTGTTTTGAGTCCGCCTCTATAGGTATAAGAATAAATTAATAGTAGCGAAATTAATACTGTTGCTGCAAATGGGATTTTATAAAAATCAAATACAAAACGCTGTAAAACGATAACAACTAAGTATAGTCTAAAGGCAGAACTAACGGTCCTACTTATTAAAAAAATACTTGCGGCAGTTTTATAGCTAAAGTTCCCCATTCTTTTTTCTATATAACTGTAAATGGAGGTCAAATTCATTCGGTAATATAGAGGCAATAGCAATTTGGTGATAATAATAAAACCTATTGCGTTTCCTAGGACAAATTGAAAGTATTTAAATTGTTCACCGCTCGGGGCGCCTACTTCTCCGGGGACAGAGATGAAAGTTACGCCTGACAGCGCGGTACCAATCATTCCAAAAGCAACTAAATACCACTTTGAATTTTTATTGGCTTTGAAAAAGGCTTCATTACCGCTGTCATTTCTACTGACATAATGTGAGATAAAAAACAGAACACCAAAATAGATAATAATAAGAATTAGGATTGCACTTGGGGTCATCAGGAAAGTCTTTTTGAAACGAGGTTACTTTATTTGAGGTTCAGGAATTAAAAGTCAAATCAAACACTGTCAGATTATAAAAAGGAATTAGCTTTATTATAATTTTGTAGACAGTGTTTAACATGACCAAACCAAACCAACTTAGTGCTTTTTGAAACTATTTTGAATTACACTAGTTTCTTATTCTGTTTTTATAGCCATGAGTACTGCTCGAACACTTTTATGTACTTCGAGTAGTTCTGCTGCTTTTTCTGTACTTATGTTTAACTCTTCTACAATCATCTTAATTCCTCTTTTTACGAGTTTTTTATTAGATAATTGCATATCAATCATTTTGTTCCCGCGAATTCGCCCCAACTTAATCATCACCGAAGTAGAAATCATATTCAAGGCTAGTTTTTGAGAGGTACCTGCTTTCATTCTAGTACTTCCTGTTAGGAATTCTGGTCCCATAATTAATTCAATTGGGAAATCAGCAATTTTAGATATTTTACTCTGACTGTTACAAGAAATACTTCCGGTAATAATTTTGTGTTCCTTCGCTTTTTGTAGTCCTCCTATAACATAAGGTGTGTTTCCAGAAGCAGCAATACCAATTACCACATCTAAATCAGAAATTGAAAATTCTGATAAATCCTTCCATGCCTGATCAATATCATCCTCTGCATTCTCTACTGCTTTTCGAATAGCGGTATCGCCACCAGCAATAATACCAATGATCCAATCATGTGGTACTCCAAAGGTAGGAGGGCATTCAGAAGCATCTAGAACACCTATTCGTCCAGAAGTTCCTGCTCCGATGTAAAATAAACGACCTCCTAGTTTCATCTTAGTTACAATAGCATCAACTAATTTTTCAATATTAGGAATCTGTTGCTCTACGAGCTGGGCTACTTTTTTATCTTCGGCATTGATGTTAATGAGTAATTCTTGAGTACTCATCTGATCTAAGTTCGCATATAGTGATTCTTGTTCTGTGTCGAGATTATTTTTTTTCATTTTTGTTATATTGTATTAAAATAGGGGGTCAGGATTTAAAAAGGGAATATATTATAAGTTGGCATTAATGGTATTTAACGATAGAGTAGGTATTGTTTTCTCATTTCTCTAAATTCAGTCAAATCATTTGCCCAGGTTTTTCTGATATTATTTTCTGAAACTCCATTTTCAATTTGTTGTTGGAGTTTTTTGGTGCCTGCAAGTTTTGTAAAAAAGGCATTAAAAAAAGTTGTTTTATCTGTTGTTTCTTGATAAGCGTTAAGCAACCATTTGATTTCTAGTTGTTTTATTTTTTTTATTTGGGATAGATCTTTTCCATAGCAGGTCTTGCCATTGTGTAAAGGATTCTTAGCACCAAAATTCGGTTTTGGGATAAAGCTAAATTTTCCTTTTTGCATATATGGAGAGCCATATATTTGAAATTGTTTCTCAGTTCCACGTCCCACACTCACATTAGTACCTTCAAATAAACATAAACTGGCATATAAGTTTATCGACTGATCGTTTGGTAAATTTGGAGATGGTTTAACGAGTAAACTATATGCCATATTTCTATTATAATTGCTGCATGGAATTACAGTTAGTTTGCATTGTGTTTTATTCTTTAACCATTTTTGTCCATTTATCATTTGGGCATATTCGCCTATAGTCATACCATGTAACATAGGAATTGGATGCATTCCAACAAAGCTTGAAAATTCAGTTTCGAGTAGCGGGCCATCGACGATATTTCCGTTAGGATTTGGTCGGTCTAATATGAGTAGCTGAATGTTATTCTCAGCGCAAGCTTCCATAACATAGTGCAAAGTAGAAATGTAAGTGTAAAAACGAACTCCTACATCTTGTAGATCAAAAATCATTATTTCAATTCCCTTTAACTGTTCTGCGTTTGGTTTTTTATTGTCGCCATAAAGCGAGACAATAGGAAGTCCTGTTTTCTTGTCTTTGGAGTCTACAACATGTTCTCCTGCATCGGCAGTGCCTCTAAAGCCATGTTCTGGTGCAAATATGGTTTGTATTGTTACATTTTTCTCCAATAAAAAATCCACTAAATGAATCTTATTACTTAAAATTCCAGTTTGGTTTGTAACAATAGCTGTCTTTTTGTTTTTAAGTATCGGAAGGTATTTCTCATAATTGTCAGCTCCTGTTTTAATCGAATTATTTGGATTGATCCATTTGGAATCTATTTTGTTTTTCAAAGGCACCGCAACTAAGGCTATGGGAGCAATAAAAAACAGAATAAAAACAACTTTTCTTAAAAATACATCCATGGCGATTAAAGTTTAGGTTGAAGTAATTAGAGACAATTAGAACTTGAAATTAAGGTAGAGTAAACCGCTCTAGCATAACTAGAGTGGTTTAATCCTACTTAAATTTAATTTGAATTATTTGTTAGTATAATATGTTAATACAGGAATATTAGCGGTCGCACTAGGCAAACCGTTTGATAATCCTCCTACATATCCTCTACTAAAATAGGTGTAGATTCTGCCTTTTCTTGGAGTAATAGTTGATTTAGCAACTACAGTTGTTGTCCCTATAGTTCTTAACTGCACTTCATAAGTCGCAGATTCAGAGTCAATAATAGGAGTAATAGGAATGAATACTTCGTTTCCTTGCAAATATTTCACACCTGAGTAAATAACAGCATTAGAATTCAGTTCCTTAATAGACAAATCATATCCAACTGCCGGTGAATTTGGAATCACGTTGATAAAACGAATGTACGCTTTAGTGGCATCCTGATTAACAACTGAAAGATCATCACTTACTGTATAAGCAGAATAATTAGGAGCTATACCAACAATAAAAGTGGTATAGTTCTTTTTAGCTTCAACTGCTATTGGGGCATTAAATAAGGTTGCTGCAGCAGCAGTTTGTGTTGCAGGAATTTCGACCTTTAGGTTTTTAGTACCAGAAGGTACAAGCGAATAATTTATAGCTGCCGGATAGCTATTTCCGTAACTAGTTCCTAATGGCAAGCCTGATGAAACAGTTACGCCAGTCGTTTTCACATCATCTAGATACCAGTTAACACTAAAGTTAGTTCCATTAGGGCCTACAGCAGTGTGTTGAAATTTTACTAAAGCAGCAGTTTCAGAAACACTTTCATTATAAGGTGAAAAATTAGTTTCATCACCGCAAGAAGAAAGTAAGCCAATTGAAAGTATAGCAATACCTACGTATTTAGTAATTGTTATTTTTATATTTTTCATTTGAAATTTATTTAAAATTAAAATAATTACGGTTTAGAAAACCACATTTCTTGAGTGTGATAATCGGCTTTATCAGCTCCAATAGCTTCTAGTGCAGCAAAGTTCCAAACGTACTCAGAGTTATACCTAGGACGTACTCTATAAGCTAGTTTTCCATTATTATCAGTTGATAGTGCAGGAATTGCAAGAGTCTCATAAACCAAAGGGTCATAATGGTATTTTCTCATATCTGTCCATGTTTCAACATATGCGTGTCCAAAAAGAGCAACATATTTTTGCATCATAATATGTTTCAAAGTAAGGCTAGCTGCTGTAGGTACAACATTTGGATTGCCTAAGAATGCAGTTTTTTGGGCAGCTGTTATTAAGGCAGCAGTTGTAGACACTACTGTATTTCTATTTACCATATCTATGCTTCCAGCAATTCCTTTTTTGTAAGCATCTAATGCTGTCGCTTTATCACCCTTTATAAAAGCGGCCTCAGCTTTGATAAATTGTAATTCAGCATAAGTCATGATAGGAAAATCGGCTGTGTTTCTAAACAAATATCTTCCAGGAGTAGTAGAATTACCTGATACAATAGTTCCCCATAAATTAGGAATACGAGTAGCAGCAACTGTTCCAGCAGATGTACTTAAAGGGTTTCCTCTGAAAATACCGTCTGCAGAAGGTGAAAGTACATTAGCCATACGTGGATCAACTGCTCCAGTAAAAACAGTACCATCCATTGCGCGAACTATAAAGTCTGTTTGACGAAAACTGGATAAGTTGTTGCGACTTGGTCCAAAAAAGTTAGTATCAGAATTGGCAATACCTGAAAACTTTACATAGCAATCGTCATTAATACTAGCTAATGATTTATTTACATATTCTATTACTAGGTCAGGGTTATAACTCGCTTTATTACTTAAGTTATTAGCGTTTCTAGCCAATATCCCGTATGCAAATTTTATCCATTTTGATTTATCACCATTGTAGATTAAATCTCCTTTAGCGGTATAGCTAGGTTGTGATTTCCCATCAGTACGCTCTAAATCAACAATTCCTTCTTTAGCCAATCGAGCTACTTCTTTATAGGCATCTTCTTGTGTACCATAATCAAATGTTAATCTAGAAGTAAATACCTGATCAAACTTGATAAGATCAGAGTGATAATCAGTAGACACCTGCCAAGTCCAAGCTCTAATTGCTTTTGATAATCCTACGATATCGTAACGCTCGTTTTTTTGTGCAACATCGATTGCCTGTGTAAGGTTTAAACCAATCGAGTAATAAGCCATTTTCCATATTTCTCCACCAGCATCACTATTAGCGCTGTAGCCGTATTGATCCCAAATATAATTTGCCGTACTATGAGAGAAGTTTTGGATATATTTCCCTATGTATCGAGCATCATATTGAACTCCCAAAGCCATAGAAGCCTGTATGTTAGGTAACAGATAAATAGGCTCTGTGATAGTAGGGAAGCTTGGATTAATATTTACATCTGCTATTTCATCACGATTACAAGCTGCAAGTAATAGGGTTGCTACTGATACAGCTATATATTTTGTTATGTTTTTCATTTTATAATTTATTAAAGTCCAAATTTAAATCCTAGATTAAAACCTCTTGGAGTAGAAAGTACTCCATAATCAAATCCTGTTCCTCCTGCACCTCCGGAGCTGGCATTCAAACCATTTACTGCAGGGTCAGCACCTGTATAATTTGTAATCATAAAGGCATCGGTTACGGTAAGATACATAGATATACTACTGAAAACTTTAGTTCTTTTTAAAATTTCTGCTGGCATTCTGTAACTTAAAGTAATATCACGCATTCTTAGCCAATTAATATCTTTTTCAATGAAATCTGAATCAACGTAATTAAGATTGTAAAATTCGTTTTGATAATAAGGAGATACTTGAATGTTATTTTTGGTAGGATTGGCTGTGTTTTCTAAACCATCTTGTAAAACACCATTAAGTACTAATGGCTGCTCACGATCTAAGGTTTTTGTACTCAATCCTTGGGTGTATAGATAAGCAGCAGTACCATTATAGATATCACCACCTTTACGTATATCTAATAAAAAGGAAAGTTTAAAATTCTTATAAGCAAAGCTATTTTGAAGTCCAATTACGAAGTCAGGATTTCTATCTCCAACTATAGGGAAAGTTTGGTCTCTCACAGCTTGACCGTTTGAAGGGTTAATTAAGATATCTCCGTTGTCATTTCGTACATTAGTATATCCTGTAAATGTTGTTAATGGTGAACCCACTTTTGTTCCACCCCTTACATTACCAAATAACCAAGTGTCTGAGGTATAATACTCCGTTAAAGTAGGAGGTAAACTAAGTAATTCACTATCTGTTTTTGTAAAATTCGCTAATACATCCCAGGTGAAGTTATTTGCTATTACAGGTGTAGCCGTCAAAGTAATTTCCAGTCCTCTGTTCTTTAAAGAACCAAAATTATATGCAGTTAATACAAATCCAGTACCATAACTCAATCGCATGTTATTGATGATTGAATTATCAGTTTTTCTTTGATATACTGCTACGTCTAAACCAATTCTATCTTTGAAGAAACGCATTTCAGTTCCTAGCTCAGTAGAGGTATTCATTTCAGCCTGAAGATTTGGATTTGCTCCCGTTACTGAATATCCAAAACCACCACCTGTTGTAGATTTAGTTTCATAAGTTGGTGATATAGAGTAAGGTCTAGCATCATTTGCTACTCTTGCATAAGAAGCTCTTAATTTTCCATATGAAATAACATCTCCATTGTTTAGTCCATCTAACTCAGTAAAGACAAAACTTAATGAAGAAGAAGGATAAAAGAAAGAGTTGTTAGCTCTAGGTAAAGTTGAAGAAACGTCATTTCTTCCTGTTAATGTTAAAAATAGAGTTTTGTCATAATCTAAAGTGAATTCGCCAAAAATACCATCTACACGTCTTTTAATAATTCTTTCTTGTGACCTTTGTGTAACGGGATCAGTGTTATTAATTGTCATTACATCAGTTTCGTAAAATTTCTCTCCTTTAGTAGATAATATTTTATAATTATTTTCTAATCGCGCAACTCCAATACGAAGCAATCCATTAAATTTTCCAATAGATCTTTTGGCAGTTCCAAAAGCCAAATAGTTGTAATTATTTGATTGGTCAGTGTACTGTTCAAAATAACCACCAGTAGAAATTCCAGTACCACTACCAATTCCTATTGCGCTTCTGGAAGACTCAGGATGAACTGATTTGAATCCTTGTGTTGCATTCGCATCAATACCAAAACGGCCAGTAAAACTCAACCATGATAACGGATCGTAAGTCAAAGAAACGTTAGTTAAAATACGATTATTTTTGTCATTTCCTTTGTTTTTGTTTACTTCAAATAAAGGATTGTCTACTTCAGTATCATTAGTTCCATCCGTTATTTTACGACGGGTTCCATCTGGATTTAAATAATTAGTTACATCTTCATTAGCAGGGAAGCTTAAGAGGTTTAATAAAAATCCACCAGAACCTTTAGATGTTTTATCTGTCTCTGACTTGATGTAAGAGAATGAGGCTTCTGATTTTAATTTACTTGATAATTTTGCAGTTCCGCTTAAGGAAAGGTTTAGTCTATTATAAGCTGAATTAGGTACAACTCCTGTTTGATCAATATTAGACATGGATAAACGGTATGTCATTAAATCATTACCAGCATCAAATGTTAGGGAATTAGTCTTTTTTACACCAGTTTCAAAAAAGTTATTGATGTTATCATATAATACGGCGTCTGCTGCATATTTTTCACCAAAGTGTCTGCGGTAATTAGCATCGCTTATCCCATTATAACCTCTTTGATATACTTGTTGCGTTTCAGGGAAGCGATACACATTATCTAAACGAATATCTGTTGAGTAGGTAAGTGTTCCTTTACCGTTTTTTCCTTTTTTAGTTGTAATTACTATAGCTCCATTTCCAGCTTCAATCCCATACAATGCAGCTGCTTCAGGCCCTTTTAAAACAGTAACTGATTCAATGTCATCTGGATTTATATCAGCACCACGGTTAGTGTAATCCGTATCTCTATTTGGTCCGTTTGAAATTAATAACCCTTGGTCTAAAGTGGAGTTACTAATTGGCAAACCATCTACAATAAATAATGGGGAATTATTCCCACTCATTGAGTTTACCCCTCTAAGTTGAATAGCTGCTGAAGCTCCGGGGGAACCTGACGTACTTGTCACTGTTAAACCAGCAATCCTACCTTGTAAAGCATTAACAAAGTTTTCTCTTTGTGTATCTGCTATATCTGTTCCTTTTACACCTTGTGTAGCGTAACCCAATGATGCTTTTGGGCGGTTAATACCAAAAGCTCCTGTAACAGTAACTTCTTTTAAACTCTCTGCGCCTTCACTTAAAGTAAGATTGATAGAAGGCGAAGTTGCTTTAATTTCTTTGGTTTCAAAACCAATGTAACTAAAAACAAGTAGATCTGTTGGTTCTGCACCGATGGAGTATTTACCATCAAAATCCGTAATACTACTTTTTGTAGTTCCTTTAATAAGAACTGTAACTCCGGGAATAGGAATGCCATCCGCTTTGTTTTTTACAGTTCCAGTAATTGTTTTTGTTTGTGCAAAAGCACTTTGGACCAACAAAAACAATAATGAAATCAGGAATAATTTTTTCATAATTATTTGGTTTATTTTAAGGTTAGTACACAAATATATTTATTTACTGCAAATAATTGCAATGTTTTACGAATTATTTTTCATTTTTTGTTAAAAAACGCAACATAACGCAATTTTTGATACTGAGTTGGAATGTAGTATTGACTATATTGCTTCTTTTTGAATCATTAATTTTAATACATTTGTAACCTATCAATTTATTTATTCAATATGTTAAAAGCAGAAAGGCGCAATTTTATAATGACCAAGCTGGTTAAAGAACAACGTGTTAACACTATTGAATTAGCTGAGGTTTTAGGTCTTTCCGAAGATACTATACGCAGAGATTTGAATAAGTTACATGTAAAAGGACTTCTGGAGAAAGTATATGGAGGCGCGATACCAGTTAGTAATAAGGAAGAAAACGTTTTTGATATCGTTATTTCGAATGAAAAAAAGAAAAGAGAAATTGGTCTTAAAGCTCTTTCGTTGCTCCATGATGGTCAAGTGATTATTATGAGTGGAGGAACGACAAATTTGGTTTTCTCTAAGCTTATTCCACCTTTATTAAAAGCAACAATATATACTTATAGTTTGCCCATTGCAATGCAATTATCTCAATATCAAAATATTGATTTGATATTTATTGGAGGTAAAATGCAGAAGAATGCTATGGTTACTATTGGAATGGATGTATTGCAGGTCTTATCAAAAATTAAGGCTGATATCTGTTTTATGGGTGCTAGTAGTATTAATATTAAGCAAGGTTTAACAGAAGTGGGTTATGAAGTTTCTATCGTTAAAAAAGCAATGTTAGAAGCATCTGATAAGGTGGTTTCTATGTTTACTGCTGATAAATTAAATAGTAAAACACCTCATGTAGTTTGCGGTATTGATCGTTTAAATACTATCATAACTGATTTAAATCCAGATGATGAGCTTTTAAAAGAGTATCACTCGGCTGGAGTTATTGTACTATAATTGCATTATGTTGCATTATCTTATTATATTTATGTTAAATAACGCATTTAACTGCGATTTTGTTTTGTAATTTTTTACATTTGTTATATTAACTATCTTAAAATACGCAATAAATATGACTGCAACTCGCAACTTAAACTACGTAGCACCCGGAAAGTACGAAACAACACGATTTGAAAAAATTCACAGCGAAATTTTTAAGAATTCAATAGAAGCTTCAAAAATAGTTGCTCAGGAAATAAAAACGCTCATACAATCTAAACAAGCCGAAAACAAAAAATGTATTTTAGGTTTGGCGACGGGTTCGTCGCCTATTAGAGTGTACGATGAATTGGTCCGTTTGCATAAAGATGAAGGGTTAAGTTTTAACAATGTGGTTACTTTTAATTTGGATGAATACTATCCAATGACTAAAGAAAATAATCAGAGCTATCATTACTTCATGCATCAGCATCTCTTTAATCATATTGATATAAAACCAGAAAACATTAATATTCCTGATGGCACCGTAGCAATTGAAGACTTAAATCAATATTGTGTTGATTATGAATTGAAAATAAAAAATGCTGGCGGTCTAGATTTTCAGTTATTAGGGATTGGGCGCACAGGACATGTTGGTTTTAATGAACCAGGTTCTCACGTTAATTCAGGAACTCGTTTAATCACATTAGACCATATTACAAAAGTAGATGCGTCATCTGACTTTAACGGAATTAGCAATGTTCCTAAAAGAGCTATCACAATGGGAGTTTCTACTATTTTGAGATCCAAGCGAATTGTTTTATTGGCTTGGGGCCAAAACAAAGCGGATATTATCAAAAGAACAATCCAAGGTGATATCAGTGCCGAAATCCCAGCTACTTTTTTGCAAAATCACGACAACACCACCTTTGTTTTAGATCAATCAGCTGCTTCTGAGTTAACCCGACTTAAGACTCCTTGGCTAGTTGAGGAATGCGTATGGACAGAAGAATTAAAAAGTAAAGCAATCGTATGGCTCTGTAAAAAAACAAAGCAGTCTATATTAAAACTTACTGATAGAGATTATAACAATAATGGAATGTCAGATTTGTTAGCTCAGGAAGGTTCTGCCTATGACATGAATATTAATATGTTCAATAAGTTACAACATACCATTACAGGATGGCCCGGTGGAAAACCAAATACAGATGATAGTAACAGACCGGAGAGAGCTGAGCCTGCAAAAAAGAATGTGATTCTATTTAGTCCGCACCCTGATGATGATGTAATTTCAATGGGAGGAACATTTTCTAAATTGATTAAACAAGGACATAATGTTCATGTGGTATATCAAACTTCGGGAAATATAGCTGTTACTGATGATGAGGCTTTAAAGTTTGCTGAGGTTTGTAATGACTTTATTGGCGAAGACACATCTAAAATAGATTTTAAAGAGATAATCCATTTTTTAAATAATAAAAAAGAAAACCAAATAGACTCTGTCGAAGTTCGGAAATTGAAAGGATTGATAAGAAGACGAGAATCGTATGGAGCAACACGATACATTGGGTTAAAAGATGAGAATATTCATTTTTTAGATCTTCCTTTTTATGAAACGGGGCAAATTAAGAAAAACCCATTAGGGCCTGAAGATATAACTATTGTAATGGATATTATCGAAAAAATAAAACCACACCAAGTATTTGCTGCCGGAGATTTAGCTGATCCTCATGGAACGCATGAGGTTTGTTTGAATGCTGTTTTTGCGGCTATGGCAGTTTTGAAAACAAAGCTGTTTTTAGCTGATTGCTGGTTATGGTTATATAGAGGAGCTTGGCATGAATGGGATATTGACGAAATTGATATGGCAGTTCCCTTAAGTCCTGATGAAGTACTACTAAAAAGAAATGCTATTTTGTACCACCAATCTCAAAAAGATAGGGTAATGTTTCAAGGAAGTGATTCTCGAGAGTTTTGGGTTAGAGCCGAAGACCGAAATAAGAATACAGCTAAAATCTACGACGATTTAGGACTTGCAGAATACGAAGCAATTGAAGCTTTCAAACGTTTTGATTATTAAAAACTAATTAAAGATAGGAATGAAATCACTAAAATGCAAAAGCCTCTTTTTAATTGCATTTTAGTGAGTACGTTCCATTATTTATAAGGCACTATCTTTTATATTTGTGAAAACAAAAGCAATACACTTTATTCAATGCCAACTTCACTTCAACTAAAGCAATTAGCTACATCATTAGAAGGAACACTCTTATATGATGAACTGCATAAAATTTTATATTCTACAGATGCTTCGGCCTATAAATTAAGACCTGTAGCAGCTGCATTACCCAAAACTGAAAAAGACATTGTTAAGTTAATTCATTTTGCCAAAGCCAATGGTATTTCGTTAACGCCCAGAACGGCGGGTACTTCCTTAGCAGGGCAAACTGTGGGTAGCGGAATTATCGTTGATGTTTCTAAATACTTTACTAAGATTGTCTCTTTTGATAAGGAGAAGAAAACAATAACAGTACAGCCTGGAGTAATCCGCGATGAGCTGAATTTGTATTTGAAACCCTACGGATTATTTTTTGGCCCGAATACTTCTACTTCGAGTCGTTGCATGATAGGAGGGATGGTAGGAAATAATTCATCTGGAACGACCTCCATCCGATACGGGGTTACCAGAGATAAAATTATAGAGATAAAGGCTATTTTAAGTGATGGTTCGCAAGTGGTTTTTGGCGAATTGACTTCTGCTGAATTTATGGAGAAGACAAAAGGAGATTCTTTAGAAAGTGCTATTTATAGAAAACTATACGAAGAGTTATCTGTGGTTGCAACACAAGATGAAATTAAAAACGAATTTCCAAAACCTGAAATACATCGTCGAAACACAGGTTATGCTGTAGATATTTTATTGAAATCAGATTTGTTCTCAGGAAATGAACCCACAATCAACGTAGGGAAATTACTTTGTGGAAGTGAAGGTACTTTAGCTTTTACCACTGAAGTTACTTTGAAGGTAGATGTTTTGCCTCCAACAAATAATGTGATGGTTGTAGCTCATTTTCATACTATTCAAGAAAGTTTAGAAGCGGTAGTTACCGCAATGAAACATCATTTGTACACCTGCGAAATGATGGATGATACCATTTTGAATTGTACGAAAACCAATAGAGAACAAGCTAAAAACCGATTTTTTATTGAAGGTGATCCCAAAGCAGTGATCATGATGGAAGTGGGGTCTTACCTGAGTATGGAAGATGCTGAAGAGCAGGCCAGTGCTTTGATAGCTGATTTGGAGTTGCATAATTTTGGATATGCATTGCCTAAAATTTATGGTACGGATATCGATAAAATAAATGAACTGCGTAAAGCAGGTTTGGGGCTTTTAGGAAGTATCGTAGGCGATGACAAAGCAGCGGATTCTATTGAGGATACAGCGGTTGAACTGAGCGATTTACCTAATTATATTGCCGACTTTTCAGCAATGATGAAACGTCATGGGCAAGAAGCAATTTATTATGCTCATGCTGGTGCTGGTGAAATTCATTTGCGCCCAGTGCTGAATTTAAAAACGAAGGAAGGTGTTTATCAATTTAGAAATATTGCTACCGAGGTGGCTGTTTTAGTAAAAAAATATAGAGGTTCGTTAAGCGGGGAACATGGTGACGGAATAGTGCGAGGAGAGTTTCTTCCATTTATGATTGGAGATAAAAATTATGAATTGCTAAAACGTATTAAATTGGCTTTCGATCCGTATTCAGTTTTGAATATAGGAAAAATTGTCAATGCCTTAAAAATGGATGAAAATTTACGTTTTGAACCAGGAAGAGAAGAACCAGAGATTCAAACGATTCAGGATTTCTCTGATAGTATGGGAATATTGAGGCTGGCTGAAAAATGCAATGGCTCTGGTGATTGTAGAAAACCAGCATCGGCAGGAGGTACTTTATGTCCGAGTTATCGTGCGACGAAAAACGAAAAAGATACTACTCGTGCTCGTGCTAACGCATTACGAGAATATTTAACGAATTCTGAAAAAGACAATAAATTCAATCATAAAGAATTATACGAAGTATTTGAACTTTGTGTGAGCTGTAAAGCTTGTGCTAGTGAATGCCCCAGCAATGTGGATGTAGCAGCCCTAAAAGCAGAGTTTTTGTACCAATACCAAAAAACAAACGGGTACTCGATTCGAAATAAGATTTTTGCCAATAATGCCAAACTGAATAAGCTAGGGAGTATTTTTCCGTCCTTGACTAATTTTATAGTCAATCAGCCTTTGGTCAAAAAAGGAATGGGCGTAGCACCTAAAAGAGAAGTGCCTTTACTGGCTCCGAAATCTTTTAGAAAATGGTTAGAAAACACTAATTCAAAAAAATCAACTGCTTTATTTCCTAACGGAAAGCTTTATTTGTTTTGTGATGAATTTACTGATTATTATGATGTTCAGGTAGGAATTGATGCTTTTGATTTATTGACAAAATTGGGTTACGAAGTTTTAGTAGTTGATCACGAAGAAAGTGGTAGAGCTTATATTTCTAAAGGTTTTCTAGAGGAAGCTAAAGTAATCGCTAATAAAAACGTTTCTATTTTTGCATCAATCGTATCTACTGATATTCCATTAATCGGAATCGAACCATCGGCCATACTTACTTTTAGAGATGAATACCTACGATTAGCAGATGATAAGACAGCAGCGGAAAAATTATCTAAAAACTGTATGACGATTGAAGAATTTTTTAAAAGAGAAATTGAAAGCTTAAAAATAAATTCAGATCAGTTTTCGAATGAAGGAAAACAAATAAAAATTCATGGTCATTGCCATCAAAAATCATTGAGCACTATCCAAGCGACTTTTGCAATGCTCAATCTTCCAAAAAACAATAAAGTGACTATTTATAATTCAGGTTGTTGCGGAATGGCGGGTTCTTTTGGTTATGAAGCGGAACATTATGATATCAGCATGCAAATGGGGGAGGATACTTTATTCCCCAAAATTAGAGCTACTGAGCCTAATGTCTCCATTGCTGCTGCAGGAACTAGTTGTCGCCACCAAATTTTTGACGGCACCAATAGAAAAGCACAACATCCGGTAACTATTTTGAGAAATTGTCTGAAATAAGAGGATTTTGAGGGCTGTTTGTAACTGTAAATAGAGAATTAATTAGGAGGTATTTTGACGTCCTCGCTTTAATTGTGATTTATTAGTTTTGCATGCCTTTTTAAATTTCAATATTTACTTTTTAAAAGACTTAAAAATGCTAATTTGACTTTTATTTATAAAATAATAAAAATTTAGTACCGAATATCTAAAAATTGAAATTGTTTTATACATTTGGTTTTTAAATAAAGCTTGCGTTATTTCTAAGATAATGGCATATTATTTACAGTATATTAATTTTTAATACGAAATTATAAAGTATGGCATTTTCAAGTTTATTTAGAAAAAAAACGGTGCAAGATATCCTAGCACAGGTTGAAAAGAATAATGCCGACGGGCACAACTCATTAGGAAAACATCTTAAAGCAAGAGATTTGGCTGCTTTTGGTATTGCCGCCATAATTGGTGCTGGTATTTTTAGTACCATTGGAAAAGCCAGTTTTGACGGCGGTCCGGCAGTAATATTCCTTTTCTTGTTTACTGCCATTGCCTGTAGTTTTGCCGCTTTTGCTTATGCTGAATTTGCATCTATGGTTCCCGTATCTGGGAGTGCATATACTTATTCTTATGTCGCGTTCGGGGAATTGATAGCTTGGATTATTGGTTGGGCATTGATAATGGAATATGCCATAGGGAATATTACGGTTGCCATATCCTGGAGCGATTACTTTACTAGTCTGATGGATAATATCATTGTTAGTCTAAATCATACCTATCATTGGCATTTGGAAGTATTGGCTGATTGGGTTCAAATGGATTATTTAACTGCTTCAAACGGCTTTAAAGATGCCACAGCATTGATGCAGGGAGGAAAGTCCTTTGAGAATTTAAATGTCGGTTTACAGTCAGCGTATACTGCTTGGACAACCGCCCCTACAATTGGTTCGTTTCATTTTGTTGCTGATTTACCGGCTTTGTTTATCATTGTTTTGATTACCGCCTTGGTATATCGTGGTATGAAAGAATCCCGTAATGCTAGTAATATAATGGTATTAGTGAAACTATGTATTATTCTTTTAGTTATCGCAGTAGGTGTTTTCTATATAGATATTGATAATTGGACACCTTTCGCACCTAACGGAGTAAGCGGAGTATTAAAAGGAGTCTCTGCAGTGTTCTTTGCTTATATTGGTTTTGATGCCATTTCTACGACAGCAGAAGAATGCGAAAACCCGCAAAGGGATTTGCCAAGGGGTATGATGTGGGCCATTATTATTTGTACCGTTTTGTACATCATAATAGCGTTGGTTCTTACCGGAATGGTTAATTATTCAGATTTGAATGTTGGTGATCCATTACTTTATGTATTTGAAAAATTAGATTTGAAAATTATGTCAGCTATTATTGGAGTAAGTGCCGTGATAGCTATGGCAAGTGTATTGTTAGTTTTCCAAATGGGACAGCCACGCATTTGGATGAGTATGAGTCGTGACGGTTTGTTACCTAAGAAATTCTCTAGAGTACATCCAAAATACAAAACACCATCCTATGCAACTGTAGTTACCGGTTTTGTGGTAGCTATTCCTGCATTGTTTTTAAACCTAACCATGGTGACTGATTTGTGTAGTATAGGTACTTTATTTGCCTTTGTGTTGGTTTGCGCCGGAGTATTGGTATTACAAAACAAGAAAGATATTCCAAGAGGTAAATTCAAAACCCCTTATGTAAACTCAAAATATGTTGTTCCGTTTATGTTGGCAGCAGGTTTGTTTTATGCTTATAACTATAACAATAAAGCATCAATGGAATTTATCACTAATGCCACTCAGATAAATAATGGGACCGATATTATTACCTCGTTAAATAAAGAAGATTCAAAGAAAGTTTTTGATTATTTAGTAAGTATCGATGTGGAAAAAAATACTAAAGAGACTCCGGATTTGGAGAATTTATTGAGCCAATACCAAAAGGATGATGCTAAATATTCGCAAGTTGTGGCCGGTTTACCAATAAGTAATGAGTTGAAATACGAAAGCGGTTTTAGTTTGTTCAAACACAAAATACCGATGTGGATCTTTCTAATCTCATTGATTGCTTTGACTATTTGGTCTTTCAAAGAAAATTTATCTTTAATTCCATTATTAGGATTAGTGAGCTGTTTGTATATGATGGCGGAACTCAGTGTATGGAACTGGATTTATTTTACGGCCTGGTTACTTATAGGTTTAGTAATTTACTTTGGCTTCAGCCGTAAAAACAGTAAGTTGAATATGGCACAAGTCTAAACAATAGGCTTTATCCAAATTATAAAAACGCCTTGTTGATTACAAGGTGTTTTTTGTTTTTTATCTATTTAAAAAAAAAAATAGGGCGATAGTCTAAGTTGTCATTTTTAGAACAGGACTAATTAATACTATCCAAGGGTGGGCTCATCAGAATTAATAATGATTTACAAAAAAGAAATAATCAATGTCAGTATATAAAAAAATTGCAGATATAGGATCTAAGTTTGTTGGGAAAAGCAAACTCTTTAAACATGGTTTTAACTATTCTCCCATGTATCGAAGGAGCACAGCCAAGATAATCGATATATCAGAGGATTTATTAAATGTAACAGTTAAACTTCCTATCAGTTATAAAAACAAGAATTATGTAAATTCAATTTTTGGAGGTAGTATGTTTTCAGCGGTTGATCCTATACCGATGGTTCAATTAATGAATCTTTTAGGCGATGACTTTGTGGTTTGGGACAAATCAGCAGAAATCTATTTTAAGAAACCTGCTAAAGAAAATTTGTATGCTGAATTCAATTACACAGCTATAGAGGTAGAGGAAATCAAAAGCAGAGTGGAAACTGAAAACGAAATTGAAATCACTAAAATTACCACACTCACAAATGAAGACCGTACCGTGATTTATTGCGAAGTTAGGAAAACAATATATGTTGCCGTTAAATCTTTTTACGTTGAAAAAAAGAAATTAAAAAATAGGCAATAGTAGTAGTTAGCAAAATTAAAAATCCGTTCAAGATTACTCTCAAACGGATTTTAACCACATTAAAAACTAAAAAAAAATTATAGAATAGAAAGCTCTTGCATGCAGGCTTTCATCATTTCATACGTTCTCTTTATGTCATTGTCTAGTCCTATCGAGAAACGAATTAAACCGTCTGTCAAGCCCATTTCTACTTGTTCCTCCAGTGGAATTTCACTTGAGGTTGAAGACCCCGGAGCGCTAAACAATGTTTTAAAAAACCCTAGACTTACTGCTAAGTATCCTAAATTACGAGACTGCATTAGTTCCATCAATTCATTGGCTTTCGCCAAAGAACCCACATCAACTGTCATCATTCCGCCAAAACCATACTCTGGATTAATCATCGAAGCGTATAATTTGTGACTTGGGTGACTTGCTAATCCTGGATAAACAGTCTTTAGACCATCTTTCTCAAAACGTTCTGCAAGGTAAGCTGCATTAAGGCTGTGTTGTTTTATTCTAAGATGTAGTGTACGAAGGTTTTTCATCACACTGGCTGAACGCATACTATCCATTGTAGGTCCTAGCAACATACTAGCGCCACTGTTAACGTCTTTCAGTTGATTGATGAACTCTTGTGAAGCGCAAGTAACTCCACCAACTGTATCGCTGCTTCCGTTAATATATTTGGTTAAAGAATGAATCACAATATCAGCGCCAAATTTTACAGGAGAAACAGATAATGGAGAAAAGGTATTGTCAACTACCAAAGTCAAATTGTGTTTTTTTGCAATTTTTGACAAACCAGCAATATCAGCTACTTCTAGTAAAGGGTTACTCACCGTTTCACAATAGAGAACTTTAGTTTCTGGCGTAATAGCTGCTTCAACAACTTCCAACTTAGTGATATCTACAAACGCGGTTTTTATGCCAAATCGTGGAGTGAAATTTTTTAAGAACGCATAAGTCCCACCGTATATAGTTCTACTAGAGACAATATGATCACCTGCCCCGCACAATTGCAATAAAGTAGGTGTAATGGCTCCCATTCCAGATGCGGAGACGTTTGCCGTTTCTGTTCCTTCCATTGCTGCCATTGCTTTGTCTAAATACAAATTACTTGGCGAAGAATGACGAGAGTATAAGTAACAACCTTCCATGTTTCCTTCAAAAGTATCAAACATGGTTTTTGCTGATAAGAAAGTATAGGTAGAAGAGTCGGATATTGATGGGTTTACACCACCAAACTCACCAAAGTATTGTAAATCTTGAATGTTGTCTGCAGGATTAAATTTCATTTTAATATTGGTTTTTGGTTTATTGTTAGCTAATAATTATTTTACTTATAGGATCTATTTATGCATAATTGGCTTTAAGTCAATTAAAACTAATTCAATCACTAAAAAGCTTAAATACAATCGGGCATCAATTGAGACCTATTGGTTTATAAAGTAAAGTTCGATTATATAGTTTTTATTATCAATATTACGGTCAAAAAATAGATTTTAAATCTTAAAAATTGGGTTGTTGTAGATTTTTTATCTATTTTTATTTAAACTTTATGGCTTTTACCAAAAAAATCACAAAATGACATTGGACTCAATAGATAAAAAATTGCTGTTGTTACTGCAAACAGATAGTAAAAAGACAACGAAGGAACTTTCGTTAAAACTGAACCTTTCGGTCACTGCGGTCTATGAACGCGTAAAGAAACTGGAACGAGAGGGAGTTATAGATCAATATGTAGCCTTACTAAACAAGTCGAAAGTGGAGAAGGGCTTTGTCGTATTTTGTCATTTGAAGCTCATACAGCACTCTCAGGAATTTCTGACCAAGTTTGAAAGTGAAGTCGTCAAACTTACTGAGGTGTTAGAATGCTTTCACGTAAGTGGTGATTATGATTACATCCTGAAAATAGTAGTAAAGGACATGGAAGCCTACAGGCAGTTTTTGGTAAGTAAGCTGACCACACTGCAACACATAGGTAGTACTCAAAGCACCTTTATGATTAGCGAAGTTAAAAACACAACAGTTGTTCCTTTATAATATATTAGTTGCTGCGGCATTACAAACCCCGAATTATTTGCAATAAAGAAAAGCCATACTTCGGATAATTAGCACTAATTAAATTTCTATTTGTCATTATCTTCGAAATTTTTAAAGATGAGGTAATTGTTCATTCTGTTTTTCATTCTTCGAGAAATCATACAAAAAAGCCTAAATAATAAGTATTAATTAACCAATATACATCGGATTCGCATTTTAAATTATTATTTTTGCATCAGAAAATCTTTGTTCTTGATTTTTAACAGATCAGCAACAACAAACTATAAACACAAAATAAAATATACTATGAGTTCATTTGACGTAGTCATTATTGGTTCTGGTCCAGGAGGATATGTAGCAGCAATTCGTTGTGCGCAACTAGGTCTCAAAACAGCAATTATCGAAAAATATTCAACTCTAGGTGGAACTTGTCTTAATGTAGGATGTATTCCTTCAAAAGCCATGTTAGCATCTTCGCATCATTATGCTGAAATAGCTCATTTTGCAGATCATGGAATTGAAGTTTCAGGTGAAGTAAAAGTAAATTTGGAGAAAATGGTTGCTCGTAAACAAGCAGTTGTTGACCAAACATCAGGTGGAGTTAAGTATTTGATGGATAAAAATAAAATTACAGTTCTGGAAGGTTTGGGATCTTTTGTTGATGCGACTCATGTTGCTGTTGCAAAAGCAGACGGAACATCTGAAACTGTAGAAGCAAAAAACATCATTATTGCAACAGGTTCTAAACCATCTTCTTTGCCTTTTATCAAAATTGATAAAGAAAGAATTATCACTTCTACTGAAGCGTTAAAATTAAAAGAAGTACCTAAGCACCTCGTTATTATTGGTGGTGGTGTGATTGGAATTGAATTAGGTCAAGTGTATTTACGTCTGGGAGCTCAGGTTTCTGTGGTGGAATATATGGACAGAATTATCCCAGGAATGGACGCTTCTTTATCTAAAGAATTGACAAAAGTTTTAAAGAAACAAGGAATGAAGTTCTACGTTTCTCATAAGGTGAAGTCCGTTGAAAGAAATGGTGAAGGTATAGTTGTTCAGGCAGATAATGCAAAAGGAGAAACTATAACGCTAGAAGGAGACTATTCTCTTGTATCTGTAGGACGTCGTCCTTATACTGATGGATTAAATGCAGACAAAGCAGGCGTAAAAATATCAGATAGAGGACAAGTAGAAGTAAATGATCATTTACAAACTAATATTCCAAATATCTACGCAATTGGTGATGTAGTTCGTGGAGCTATGTTAGCTCACAAAGCGGAAGAAGAAGGAACTATGGTTGCGGAAATCTTAGCTGGACAAAAACCACATATTGATTATAACTTGATTCCAGGTGTTGTTTATACTTGGCCAGAAGTGGCTGCAGTAGGACAAACTGAAGAGCAGTTAAAAGCTTCTGGAGTAGAGTATAAAGTTGGAAGCTTTCCTTTCAAAGCATTAGGTCGCGCTAGAGCGAGTGGGGATTTAGATGGTTTTGTAAAAATCCTTGCTGACGCAAAAACGGATGAGGTTCTTGGAGTTCACATGATTGGAGCTAGAACAGCTGATTTAATTGCTGAAGCAGTTGTTGCAATGGAATTCAAATCTTCTGCTGAAGACATCGCAAGAATGTCACACGCACACCCTACATTCGCAGAAGCAATAAAAGAAGCCGCATTAGCAGCTACTGAAAACAGAGCAATACACGTTTAGTGTTACATAATTTATACTAAAAAAACCGTCAAATTTATTTGACGGTTTTTTTTTGGGACAAAAAATTAATTTTGTAATCTTCAACTTGAATTATATAAATAATTAGTTGCGATTCGTTATTATCTTTGTTAAAAACAAAAAGGATGAAAAAGAGATATTTATTAGGTGGGTTAGTTTTAGTAGGTGTTCTTCTTAATTCTTGCTCAAGCAAAACCATTCCAGAAAAAGCAAAAGCAGTTGATCATTTCGATAAAGAAAAATATTTAGGTAAATGGTATGAAATTGCTAGGTTAGATTTTAAATATGAAAGAGATTTAAATAATACTACTGCACAATATTCCATCAAAGACAATGGGATGATTAAAGTGGATAACAAAGGTTATGATTATAAAAAGAAGGAATGGAAGCAAAGTATTGGTAAAGCCAAGTTTGTAGGTGATGAAAAGGTAGCCATGTTAAAAGTGTCTTTCTTTGGCCCTTTTTATAGTGGTTATAATGTTATTGCTATTGATAAAGATTATAAATATGCTTTGATTGCGGGAGCAAGCCTTGAATATTTATGGATTTTATCTCGAGAAGCATCAATTCCAGAAGAAATTAAAGATGATTATTTGAAAAAAGCACAAGATATTGGGTACAATACTGCCGACTTAATCTGGGTAGAACATAATAAATAATTCAAAATAAGGATTGGAATTGAAAATCGATTTTTAAATAAACCCGATTTTTCACACCAAAAAAGAAACCCGCTCCTGTAGCGGATTTCTTTTTTGATATGCTTTTTTAAAAGGACTTAATCCATTTTAAATAATCCTTTATAGTTTTCCCAGTGGGTAAATATTAAAAATAGATTCCCTATAAATACAAATATGGCCAACGGCAAGTTGTCAGGTGTCAAGAAATAGTTGATTAATAGAATATTTAAGGTTACAGGGAAAATGACAAGGTTTGCTAATGTTGTAAATTTCCCAGTGACAAATGATAATCCGCATAAAAATTCTACCGATTTTGCCAAAGGAAATAAATAAGTAGAGGCTACTAGCCCAAGTTGGAAAGCTTTAAATTCACCAGTAGAGGCTGCTTCTGGATTAAGATGTAAAAAGTAACTGATAGAGGTATAAAGAAACAAAAGACCTAGGAGTGTTCGAACAATAATGGTTGCGATTTTCATAGTATATAGGTTTTATGGGTTACACGACTAAAATGTAATATTCTGGAAATTCACTTTCATTCCTATTAAATAGTTCCCAATGCTACCCCTTTTATTAGAAACACTATGTCTTTGCTTTAATCTATTGAAATGCTTTAGAGACAGCATGTTATTGTAAATTTACGAAAAATATCGGCTGATTTTTCTTATAAGGAGATATTAAAGGTGTTTTTTTATCGTAATTTTGGATTTTAAAAACAGATCCTTTTTGAGAACTTCAATTCACAAGCACATTTCAGACCCTAAATTGTTAAAAAAGCAACTTTTGGGCTGGTCAAAACAATTCCGTGAAATTATTTTTTTGGACAGTAATGATTATCCTCAGCACTATTCAAATTATGATTGTATGATGGCGGTAGATGCATTTACTTCTATAAAAACAGATTCCCACAATGCTTTTGAAGATTTAAAACAATACCAACAAACTACTAAAGATTGGATTTTTGGTTACTTATCGTATGATTTAAAAAATGATGTTGAGTTACTGCAATCCGGCAATTTTGATGGTTTGGATTTTCCGGATTTATTTTTCTTTCAGCCCAAGAAGATATTTTTGTTGAAAGGAGATCAACTTGAAATTAAATATCTCAATATGTGTGACGATGAACTTGAAGATGACTTTGATGAGATTACAAAAAAACAAGAATCGAAATTGGAAATAGTAGATAGTATAACGATACGTCAACGCATTTCCGAAAGTAGCTATCTCGAAAAAGTGTCAAAAATGCTTAGCCACATACAGCAGGGTGATTTGTATGAGGCTAATTTTTGCATGGAATTTTATGCCGAAAATGTGAAAATAGACCCATTTGATAAATTTCAGAGGCTTAATAAAATTTCACAACCTCCATTTTCAGTTTTTTTTAAAAATAACAATCATTTTTTGCTTTGTGCATCCCCTGAGCGTTATTTAAAAAAGCAAGGAGATATACTTCTCTCGCAACCTATTAAAGGAACAGCAAAACGGTTTTCTGATCCAGTTGAGGATGAAAAGTCAAAAAATCAATTGGTATCAGACCCAAAAGAACGTGCAGAAAATATTATGATTACCGACTTGGTTCGAAACGACTTGTCTCATACGGCACAAAAAGGTTCTGTTCAAGTACCAGAGTTGTGTGGTATTTACTCCTTTATGCAGGTGCATCAGATGATTTCAACGATTACGTCAAAATTAGACCCTCAATATGCAGTTATAGATGCAATCAAGACCACTTTCCCGATGGGAAGTATGACGGGTGCACCTAAGATTTCAGCGATGAAAATCATTGAAGAACTTGAAGAGAGTAAACGAGGTTTGTACAGCGGTGCAGTTGGTTACTTTACTCCAGATGGCGACTTCGATTTTAATGTAGTTATCCGAAGTATTTTGTACAATCAGGAAAGAAACTATCTGTCGTTTTCTGTGGGTAGCGCCATAACATCGCTATCATTTCCCGAAAAAGAATATGAGGAATGTTTGCTTAAAGCAAAAGCGATGCGAGAAGTTTTGGAATAAGTGAAATTCATAAATCTATTTCAGATTTTAATCTTTATTTTTGAAGAATGCTAGATAAACTCAAGAATCATATTGCACATAACTTCCCTTTTTTAGAAAACAAAAAGCTATTGCTGGCAACAAGTGGTGGCCTGGATAGTATGATTATGGCTCATTTATTTTACAAACTGAAATATGATGTCGCACTTGTTCATTGTAATTTTCAGTTAAGAGGAATGGAAAGTTTTGGCGATCAGAATTTTGTTCAGGATTACGCTGAAGCAAATGAGATACCAATTTTTGTAACGCAATTTGACACGGATGCTTTTGCTAAAGATTATAAGCTTTCTACTCAAGTAGCGGCTCGTGATTTGCGCTATAACTGGTTTTACGAACTTTTAGAAACTGAAAATTATGACTATATTCTCACTGGCCATCATGCTGATGATAACATAGAAACTTTTTTAATTAATTTAAGTAGAGGTACTGGACTAGAGGGCTTAGTTGGAATTCCAGAGCAAAATGATAAGATAATCCGGCCGCTATTGCCTTTTTCTCGCGAGGAAATTGCAAACTATGCCAATGAGAATGGTATTAAGTGGAGGGAAGACAGCAGCAATGCATCAGATAAATATCTTCGAAATAAAATTCGTCACGATTTGGTTCCGTTATTGAAAGAGCTTAATCCACAATTCATTTCTTCTTTTCAAAAGACGCAGTCTTTCCTGCAGGAATCGCAGCAAATGGTCGAAGACGCCTCGATTATGGTATATCAGCAGGTGGCAAAGCAGGAGCAAGACGAAATACGTTTCGATTTAAATCAATTGAAAAAACTACCTAATTATAGGTCGTATTTATACCAGTGGCTGAATGAGTTTGGGTTTTCAGCCTGGGATGATGTATATGATTTAGTTAATAGTCAAAGTGGAAAGCAAGTTTTTTCGCCTAACTTTCGATTGTTGAAAGACAGGGATTTCTTAATATTATGTCCAATAAATACTGAAATAGAGGTACGTGACTATTTTATTACTGAGGACACAAAGAAAGTTAATATTCCCTTAAATCTTTCGTTTTGTAAGGTATCTGACATTTCCGTTGCTTCAAATACCGCTATATTTGTTGATGAAAATAAACTGGAATTTCCTTTGGTATTAAGTCGTTGGAGAGAAGGGGATTATTTTCAGCCTTTTGGAATGGAAGGTAAATCTAAGAAAGTGAGTAAGCTTTTTAAAGACGAAAAATTATCATTGATCGAAAAAGAAAATGTTTGGATTTTATGGTCTGGCGAAACCATTGTTTGGGTTGTGGGAATCAGACAAGACGAACGATTTAGAATAAGAGAAAGCACACAAAACATATTAAAAATACAATTGGAATAATGAAGAAAATTATTTTTGGACTACTTGCATTCTTGGCTTTTGCCAATGTAAATTCTCAAATATTGGATCCTGTAAAATGGACCACTAAAATTGAAAAGAAATCTGACAACACTTACATTCTGACATTTAACGGAGATATCGAAAAAGATTGGCATATGTATTCCCAATTTACTCCTGATGGCGGGCCTTTAGCACTGGAAGTTTTATTTAAAAATCAAAAAGGCAATTTTAATCTTATTGGCAAAGCTAAAGAGAGTAAAACAAAAACGGCTTACAATGATATTTTTGAAGTCTATGAAACTTTTTTTGAAAGGAAAGTTCAAATTCAGCAGATAGTTCATGTGACAAACGCGACAACGGCAAAAATTGAAGCCGAATTAAACTATCAAGTTTGTAAGGAGGTTTGTATCAATTTAGAGAAAAAATTCACTTTTTCAATTCCTGCTGATGCAATCGTAAGTAGCGTTGTTGACATACAAAAAACAAACGTTGAAATAGTCGAAACGGTAGGTTCAACAACAGTAGATTCGCTAGCTCCAAGCCTTGGGGGGAGTAATATTATGGAAGCTGCCCCTGAAAAAGCAACAGTTGAAGCTGCAAAGTCTAATTCGAAAAGAGGTTTATGGTCCATCTTTTTTATCGCTTTTCTTTCTGGATTTGCGGCATTATTGACACCTTGCGTTTTCCCTATGATTCCTATGACCGTAAGTTTTTTTACCAAACAAAGTAAAAGTAGAGCGAAGGGAATTAGAAATGCTGTTATTTATGGTATAGCCATTATCGTTATTTATGTAATGTTAGGCTTTGTGGTAACCTGGGTTTTTGGTGCTGATGCATTGAATGCCTTGTCTACTAATGTTTGGTTTAATTTAATATTTTTTGTTTTATTAGTTGTTTTTGCAGCTTCTTTTTTAGGAGCTTTCGAAATTATGCTTCCGAATTCTTGGGCAAATAAAGTGGACAATCAGGCAGATAGAGGAGGTATGATTGGAATATTGTTCATGGCTTTGGCTTTGGCGATTGTATCCTTTTCTTGTACAGGACCTATTGTAGGAACTTTATTAGTTGAAGCAGCTTCAAAAGGAGGAATAGCGCCTATTATAGGGATGTTTGGTTTTTCATTGGCATTAGCCTTACCATTTATGCTTTTTGCCATGTTTCCGGGATGGTTACATTCTTTACCAAAATCAGGTGGATGGTTGAATACAGTTAAGGTGGTACTAGGTTTCCTTGAATTGGCCTTGGCATTCAAATTCTTATCGAATGCTGATTTAGTTTTGCAGCTACATTTACTGGAAAGAGAAGTTTTCTTAGCAATTTGGATTGCTATTTTTGGAACATTAGCCTTTTATTTATTTGGCAAAATAACTCTACCTCATGATAGTCCGCTGACTCATCTTTCGGTTGGAAGATTGCTTATGGGACTGCTTGTATTAAGTTTTACCATTTATTTAATCCCGGGACTTTGGGGAGCGCCTTTAAAATTAATTAACGCTTTTCCACCTTCTGTTGAGTATAGCGAAAGTCCTTCTGGCGTAGGTGGTTCTGGGGGAAATGCTCCAACAGCCGTATTACCCGACGGTGCTAAAAGTGGCCCACACGGAATAGTTGTTTTCGATGATTATGAGAAGGGTTTGGCTTACGCCAAATCAGTCAATAAACCCATTATGCTTGACTTTACAGGTTATGCGTGTGTGAATTGCAGAAAAATGGAGAATAATGTTTGGTCTGATCCAAAGATATTACCTATTCTAAACAATGAAGTGGTACTTATTTCCTTGTACGTAGATGATAAACGGGATTTGCCTGAAAACGAACAATTTATTTCAAAAACAACTGGTTCAGAGATTGAAACAGTAGGGGATAAGTGGACAGACTTTATGATATCTAAATATAAAACGAATACGCAGCCTTTATATGTTTTAACAGACCTAGAGGGTAATAATCTAAATATAGCGGCTCCAACGATTAGCTATGTTTCATTAGAAGAATATGAGACTTGGTTAAAGGCAGGAATTGCTAATTACAAGAAATAAATAAGATTTGGATTTAAAAAAAAAGAGGCTATCACTGATAGTCTCTTTTTTTTTAACAGATTCAATAGATGGTTATAAAAACTCACCGTGTTGAGAAATATCTAGACCTAGTTCTTCTCTGTCTTCACTTACTCTAAGTGGAGTGATTTTATTCACGATAAAGAAAAGGAAATAGGACATTGTAAATGCGAAAACGGATACGATTACTAATGCAGTTAGTTGGTTAATAAATAAAGTAGTTTCACCAAAAATAAGCCCTTGGTCCGTAACTGCTGGATTTATTGCTTTCGATGCGAAAACGCCAGTTAATAACATTCCAGTCATACCACCAACACCGTGACAAGCAAAGACGTCCAAAGCGTCATCAATTTTTCCTTTATGAAATTTGCTTACTACAATATTACTTACAATGCTACTGAATATACCAATGAAAAGAGCATTAGGGATACTTACAAATCCTGCTGCAGGAGTGATAGCAACCAGACCTACAACTGTACCAATACAAGCTCCCATAGCCGAAACCTTATGTCCTAATATTTTATCGAAGAAAACCCATGCCATTCCTGCAGCAGCAGCAGCTACGGTAGTTGTACCTAATGCTTGTGCAGCTAAACCATTTGCAGCTAGCGCAGAACCTGCATTAAATCCAAACCAACCGAACCATAATAATCCAGTTCCTAACAATACATATGTAATACGAGCAGGACTTGATTTTTGACCTTTTCTTTTTCCTAGAAACATTGCGCCAGCTAAGGCTGCCCATCCTGCACTCATGTGAACTACTGTTCCTCCTGCAAAATCCAATACTCCCATTTTATAGAATATGCCATCTTCGTGCCAAGTCATATGACATAGAGGGGTATAAACGAAAAGGATAAATAATACCATAAATAACATATATGCCCAAAAACGGATTCTTTCGGCAAATGCACCCGTAATTAGCGCAGGAGTAATTATTGCAAATTTTGCTTGAAATAAAGCAAATAGCATAAATGGAATTGTGCCCCAAGCACTTGTGATCCCAACATTTTTGAACATGAAATAATCTCTTGGATCACCAATCACACCTCCGATTGAAGTTCCAAATGACAGACTAAATCCAATAATTACCCAAAGTATAGTAACAATAATCATTGCCATAAAACTTTGTAACATAGTACTAATAACATTTTTTTTTCCTACCATTCCCCCATAAAAGAAACCTAATCCAGGTGTCATTATTAGAACTAGGGCAGTAGCGACAATCATCCATGCTGTATCTCCTGTATCAAATTTCACCTCTTCCAATGGAATTGGAGTTTCTGGAAACATAAAATTTGTGCAGATAGTTAAGACCAAAAGGGTGACAAGTATCACGCTTAAAATAATTTTTCTCATTGTAGTTAGATTTAATATCGGTCAAAAATATAAAAAAATACAAAGTACCTTGTGTAAATATAGGTAAGGCTGTCTATTTTTATTGTTTTTGTATTTTCACCCCTATTTTATTACGGGTATGTTTTATTTTTCATTCTAAATTAAGGATTCGCTAATTCTGGCATGACAAATTATTTACAAACGAAAAAAACTGTATACAATCCGAAAAAAAAAATAGACAATATACCAGAAGGTAAATTGTCTATTTCTCAATTCATTTTAATCAATTATTCAAGTACTACTTTTGATTGTATTTCTCCTTATAAATTTGATTTAGGTTTGACTGATGATTTTCTAAATTTAGTAGCCTTCCTTGTATGTATGCTTTTGAGAGTTTATTTGTTCTCATGTCTAGAGCATCTCCATCCGATATAAAAAGCGTAGCATCCTTTCCTTCCTCTAGTGTCCCGCAAAAACTGTCAATCCCTAATAATTGGGCTGTATTTGAGGTAATCAATTTTAGGGCTTGCTCCTTATCTAATCCATAAGCAGCACAGGTACCCGCAAGGAAAGGGAGGTTACGAGTGTTCATTCGCTCCATGCTGCCGCTATTTTCAAGTCCTACTACTATTCCTTTGTCAGTCAGAATCTTGGCCATTTTGTATGGGAGGTCTACATCTTGGTCGTCATATTGCGGCATATCATGAACACGTCTTAATAAAACCCCAATGTTGTTCGCTTTCAATAAATCGGATGTTTTATAGGCTTCAAATCCGCCAACTATTACAATCTTTTTGATTCCACTTCCCTTTGCTAATTTAATGGCGTCAAAGATTTGCAATTCATCGTTTGCAACAATAAATAAGGTCTGTGAACCATCAAATAAGCCTTTGGTCGATTCTAAAACAACATTTCTTTCTTTTGATGTAGCCAGTTGATAGGCTTGCGCGTTCGATAAAAAGTTAGTTATTTCATTGAGTTGTTTCGAATAGTCTTTGTTTAAAGTCAGGTCTCCAGGTTCGGCCCACCATCCTGTTTTCTTAAAAGGCGAAGGAAAATTCAGATGAATACCGTCATTTTCTTTCACTAATGCCTCTTGCCAACTCCAAGCATCAAGCTGAACAATTGATGATGTACCTGATATTGTGCCACCACGAGGAGTAATTTGTGCCATCAGTATTCCGTTGGGCCTGACAGTTTCAATAACTTTAGACTCGGCATTATAAGCTATGATACTGCGTACATTTGGATTCATATTTCCAATTTCACTTTCATCATCAGATGATTTGATGGCATCAATTTCAACGAGACCCAATGTTGAGTTCGGGGCAATGAAACCGGGATATATTTGTTTTCCGCTTGCGTCTATGGTTTCCTCATAAGCATCTTTTGCTAATCGAATTAATGTGGCATCGGCCACTAATGTTAGCTTACCGTCTTTGAACCCAATTGCGCTATTGTTGATTACTTGCCCATTTCCTAGATGTGCTCTACCATTAAGAATCAAGATAGATTTAGATTGCTTCTTGGCGGGTGCATGTTGGGCAATTAATGTCATGCTGAATAGCAATGATAGGATATATATGTTTTTGCTCATTGTATTTAGAATTATGTTTTTATGATTTTGATTCTTCATTTTTGGTCTATTATTGTTCTAAAGTATCACAATGGTATTCTGTTTTTTCCTTTTTCTTTGGTTCTTGAGTCTTGATTCCTTTGTTCTTTTCGTCTAGCATTTGACTAATTAACTGACTTCTCTCATTTGTAATCCTTATTCTTTTGGCTTCATCTTTTTGGATGTCATAATATACAACACCTTCGATTATTGTTTTTTCGACTTTGGCATAGATTGACAATGGATTGTCATTCCAAAGTACAATATCAGCATCTTTCCCTACTTTTATGCTGCCCACTTTATCATCAATATGTAAAAGTTTCGCAGGATTTAAAGTGACAAACTTCCAAGCTTCTTCTTCAGAGATATTCCCGTATTTAACCGCTTTTGCAGCTTCTTGATTCAATCTTCTTGACATTTCTGCATCATCAGAATTGTAGGCAACCACAACTCCTGCATTATGCATAATTGGACCGTTGTAAGGAATGGCATCGTTCACTTCAAATTTATACGCCCACCAATCAGAAAATGTGGAGGCGCCAGCACCGTGTTCTTTCATTTTGTCGGCGACTTTGTATCCCTCGAGAATGTGAGTAAAAGTATTCACTTTAAAGCCAAATTTTTCAGCCACGTTCATTAGCATCAAAATTTCTGATTGCACATAGGAGTGACAGCTAATAAAACGTTCCTTATTTAGTATTTCAGCTAGAGTTTGTAGTTCCAAATCAACTCTTGGCGCTTTTGTTTTATCCTTTTTTGATCCTGAGTTGTATGTTTTCCATGCTGCATCATATTCCTTTGCACGTTGAAAGTAATCGATATAAACTTGTTCTACACCCATTCTTGTTTGTGGGAAACGAGTAGGGTTTATATTTCCCCAATTCGCTTGTTTTACATTTTCTCCTAATGCAAACTTGATGAATTTGGGCTGTTCTTTATAAAGCATTTCTTCTGGACTTGCTCCCCATTTCCATTTTACAATTGCTGAGCGCCCGCCTATTGGGTTTGCAGAACCATGAAGCAACTGCGATGTTGTAACGCCTCCAGCTAGCTCTCTGTATATATTAACATCATCTGAGTTAACCACGTCTTCGACCGTAACTTCGGCACTTGAATTATGACCGCTTTCATTCACTCCTTTAGATATCGCAATATGCGAATGTTCGTCAATGATACCACTTGTTAAATGTTTACCTTTTGCATCAATTAGCGTTGCTGACGGATCAGAGATTGCATTTCCAATTGCTACAATTTTTCCATTTTTTATTAATACATCAGTCTGCTTTAAAACACCTTCTTTTTCGTTTGTCCAGACCGTAGCATTCTTAAATAGCAACGTTTCTTGTTTCGGTTTTTCTAAATCACCAAAAGCAATGTCAGGAAAAGTAGTCGCAAGGATCTTAATATTTTTTTCTATTTTAGACGAATCGATTTCTTTTAGGAATGCAGCGGTCTTTACCGCTGTAAAGGTTGATTCGCTTCCGTCAAATGAAATCGCTTTTCCAGTTATGTTTTTACTGTTATCGATATAAGCCGTCAGGCGATTAAAATTAGTTTTTGTAGTGTCTTTTGTTTGTACTATTACAGAAAGCCAATTGTTTGCAATGGAAATTTTTGAATCTAATTTCGTAGCATCAGTTGTTTTAATCTCTGATTTTGGAGCGCTTATTTCACCTTTTATGGTCCACTTATAGGTTTTCGAAGCAAAAGTCAAGTCATATTCTCCACGAATGTCTTTTACAAGGCGATCATTAATTACATATTTTGATCCCTGAACCCAATTTTCATAAACAGTAGTTTCTTTATCAAAAATTTCACCTGAAGTAATAAGAAAATTGGCATAGTTACCTTCTTTCAAACTCCCTATTTCATTGCTTTTTCCTAATAATGAAGCTGGAATGGTAGTTAGAGATTCTAATGCTTTGGTTTTGTCAAAACCATATTGAATCGCTTTTAAAAGATTAGTTCGAAAATCTTCGGTCTTCTTTAATTTATCTGTAGTTAAGGCAAATGTTATTCCATTGTCTGACAATACTTTTAAATTTGTTGGAGCTTGATTCCATTGTAATAAATCAGAAAAATCCAATTGGCTTGCTTGATATGGGTTTGTAACGTCAAAGGCTTCCTGAAAATTTACTGGGATTATGAATTTGGCATCAGTTTTTTTGATTTCCTCAATTCTTTGGTACTCGTTTCCTGCACCTTTTAAAATATATTTCAAACCAAATTCCTTTGCTATTTTTGCTGCTCTCAAACTGTTCAGTTTATCTTCAGACGCAAATATTTGAACTAATTTCTCGTTTTTATTTAAGGCCTCCAATGATAAATCTAGAGTTTTTGAATTCCCTTTTTTATACCAATCAAGGTCGTAATACATTTGGCGGAGCAGAGCCATCATTCCCATTAGTGAACTAGGATAGGCTTGAGTTGAAGCAGCGCTTCTTAAAAAACTAAAATGATTACTGACTTTATCGGCTATTAAACGAAATCCTTGGTCTTCATTGTTTAAGGCAATTAAGGCTCCAGTACCTTGTGCTATACCATCTGCTATATGTGTATTTACAACTCCAAAGCCTGCCTTTAGTAGTTCTTCGGCTTTCGAATTGTCATATCTGAAAACTTGATAGGCATCTGCTTCTGGTTTAATATGCTCGTTCCAGTAATAGCCTTCTTTTTTTGTGTCGTATACCTGCGATTGACGCGCACTTTCAATTTTTTTTGTTTTTTCTATTCCAAAACTACTGTACATGTCAATAAATGAGGGGTATATAGACTTTCCATCCAAGTCTATTGTCACAGCATTCTTTGGAATTGTTATCGTTTTCCCAACGGCAATTACTCTTCCATTTTGGATTAGTAAAACACCTTTATCAATAATTTGTTGGGGAGTTACAATGATTTTTGCATTGATAAAAGCTGTGTAATTGCTGTTTTTGTTTTGGATACTTTCATTATTTGGAAAATATTCTTGTGCATTAATTTTTGGGATTAAAATTAATAGGAATAGGAGGGTAACGATTCTTTTCATATAGTTTATGTTAATTTTTGCTAAATATAGATAATCATTGTAGTTAATTGTTAAAAAGATAGCTATTTAACATTTGTGCATTGGTAACATTTATAGGTCTCAAAAAGACATAAAAAAAGGGAGAATGAATTTGACTTCATTTTCCCTTTTAGGCTATAAATTAAATTTATGTTATCCAATCGTTTTCTCTATATAATCAGAATTTAAAAGGTAGAGCGCTCCCATATACTGTATTTTAAAAGAGACTAAATCTCCTACTTTATAAGGTTTTTTCGAGCTTGAAATATCAATCACTAGCATGTCTGAACTTGCGTCAATAATAGTGATATCACTGTCCTCAGCTTCTATATATTGGGGCTGCATGTCCAATAGACCAATATCTAAGATTGCCCTTAAGGATGTTATTCCTAAATCATCTGAATCGCTTGGTACGTATGAGGTTCCAACACCGCTTTCTCCCAACTCCCCAACGGGTGTGTCTGGCTTTTCAGTAATCTCGATAATTTCTGAATACAATTTAAATACATCATTGTGCATGCCTTCCATAGTTTCTCCAGTAAAGAGATCTTTGCCAAAGAATAAAGCTTCACCTATTCTAAAATGGTTGACTGCCATTGGACGAGCATTTTTCAAAATCAAAGGGATAGCAACGGAAGTTCCTCCGGAAACCAATGGTATTTCAATGTTAAATTTGGCCTCGATCAATTGTTTGTATAAACTCAATTGGATCAATTTATCTTGGGTTGGCATGATACCACTTAAACAATTTAGATTGGTTCCAATACCAATAATTTCAATATTAGGTAACTTCAAAATATCACCGTAAAAATCAACCAACTCTTCGCCCATTACACCTTCACGTAAGTCGCCCATTTCAATCATAATGATGATTTTATGAGTTTTATTTTGTTTGATAGCTTCTTTGGAAAGCATTTTAATGGTATAAATTTCGGTGTTAAAGCTGATGTCAGCATACTGTACAATATCCGGAATGCTGCGCTTTGCAGGCGGCTTTATGTATACTGTAATACTGTCTGGATCTAATTCTTTTATTTTTCTTAAATTACTTACTCTAGAGTCATGAATTTCCTTGACTCCCAGTGCTATAATTTCTTTCAAGTATATTTCGTTTCCACACAACAATTTAGAAACCACCCCCCATTTAATATTACGAGACTTAAAAGTACGGTCTAGAAAAGCATAGTTCTCTTGGAGTTTCTTCCTATATAATTTTATAAATGCCATTAATCAATGATTTTATGTGGAATCGTTTTAGATATTCGGGTTAATAATTCATAATTTAGTTGATTACTAAAATCACTAAAGGATGCAACAGAAACAGAAAGCTCATTTTGTGAGCCTATGAGCACTACTTCATCGTCTTTTTTTACGATTTCAATGTCTGTAACATCTACAGTCATCATATTCATATTCACAGATCCGACAACGATACAGCGATGCCCATTTATTAAGACCCTTCCTTGATTACTTAAGGAACGACTATAGCCATGAGAGTAACCAATAGGTATTACGGCAATTTTCATTTTTCGTTCTGCTAGAAAACTGGTTCCGTATCCTATAAAATCTCCAATGGCGACTTTTTTCACACTCATAATCTTACTTTTCCAAGTGATTACGCGATGTAAAGGATCTATTTTACTTTTTTTAGTATTCAAATAGTTGACAAATACTTCGGGACTTGGCCACAAGCCATATTGCATGATTCCTATACGCACCATATCCATTCTTGTTTCAGGAAACATGATCGATGCTGCCGAACAGGCGGAATGTTTTATTTCAGGTTTCAGGTCATTCTTACAAAGGTACTGATAAATATCATCGAATCGTTTTATTTGCTTATCGACCCTGTAATAGTTGGCTATGCTTTCGGCTCCGGCGTAGTGAGTGCAAAGTCCTTTAAAAAAAATATATTCTTTTTCTTTTTTTAATAAAGCAATAACCTTGTTCATTTCATTTTTTTCAAAACCCGTTCGGTTCATTCCAGTTTCTACTTCAATATGTACTATTGCTTTTTTGTTTAATTTTTTGGCAGTTTTGACTGCCTTAGTCAATCTTGCTGTTTCAAAAACAAAGAATTCGACATCGTTAGTGATGGCCCATTCCAGATCCTCATCCTGAACGAGTCCCATAACCATAATGGTGACTTTATCTAATAATTCCGCTTTTACTGCTTTAGCTTCTTCCATGTCAAAAACAGAAAAATGTGTTATTCCATTTTCATAGGCCATGCTGACAATTTCTTTTATTCCATGTCCGTAGGCATTGCCTTTCACTACAGATGAAATTCTAACTTTTTTTCCAAAGGTGGTCTTTAGAAAAGCAATGTTTTTTTGGTAAGCCGTACGATTGAGTTCTATTATTGAATTAGTGTGCATTCGTAATTTGTTTGCTGATTTGATGAAAAACGGAAATTCCTGTACTGATGATTTCATCAGGAAAATCGTAATCTGGATTGTGAAGGGCAGGGGTGTTTATTCCAGATCCAAGGCCAAACATAGCGCCCGGGTACTGCTGGGTAAACAGACCAAAGTCTTCACCCCAAGTAAAAGGAGTTTCCTTTTCGAATAATTCAAAATTATTGGTTTTTACTGCATTTCTGATGTGATCTGCTGCTTCCTTATTATTTTCATTTGCTTGAAAACCTTGTGTCCAAGTAATGTTGCATTCTAATTTATATTCTTTTGCTATTGATAAAGCCAATTTTTCTAGAGTGTTTTCCACTTTTTTCATTTGCGAATTACTATCACTTCTAACTGTAAAATGAACTTCTCCAGCCCCAGCAGAAACGCCATAGGCTTTTTTACCCATTTCAGTATAAATGGGGGTTATAAGACAATAATTGTCCTTTGAAATATCAGATTGAATAATAGTATCAAATTCTTTAATAATTGAAGCAATTGCTAATGCTGGATTAATCCCTTTCTCAGGTTCTCCTGCATGTGAAGTGACTCCGTTAAGCTTTATAATGATGCTGTTAACGGCGCAAGTGAAGGTGTCGTTTTTTATAACAATTTGACTTTTTGGAAATCCTGGTAAGTTGTGTAAAGCAAAAACGAAATCAGGTTGAAGCAAGGCAAATTTTGGATTCGAAAATACTTTTTGAGCTCCGCTACCATCTTCTTCTGCTGGTTGAAACAATAAAATGACCGTTCCTGTTTCTGGTTTATTCTGCGAAAGTTCAGCTGCTAGACCGCATAGTATAGCCATATGTCCATCATGCCCGCATTTATGGGAAACTCCATTGGTTTGCGAGCGATGGTCAAATGTGTTTATTTCTTCAATTGGCAGTGCATCTAGTTCGCATCTAAACAGGATCGTTTTTCCTGCTTGTGTCGCATTGTAAATAGCAACTATTCCAGTTTCTCCTATTTCTGTAATGATTTCATCAGGAGTGTACTTTTCGAGAAAAGCAATTATTTTTTTAGAGGTTTCCAACTCGTTTCCAGAAACCTCAGGATGTTGATGTAATTCCTTACGCAACTGAATTAAAGATTCGATACGTTGGTGTAAATTTTCCATTTTGGACTATTTGATGAGACGCATTTCCAGATATTTGTTAGTAAATCCTAGTTTTTCATATAGTTTTTTTGCAGGATTGTCTGGTTCAACATGTAGTGCAATATTTCCCTCTGCAATTGAGATGGCTTTTTGCATTAATTGTTTTCCAAATCCTTTGCCTCGTTGGCTATTGTCAACTGCAATATATACCAAAATATTTTCTGGGATAAAGTCTTTCATATTGGTATTGTTTAAAATTGTAACACCTACAATTTTATTTTCCTCTAAACCAACTACTATATTTCCTCCTTTGTCTGGATGCATGACATAATCAATACATTTTAGAATATCTTCAATTTTATCTCCATATTCTTCTAAATGAGTATACAGAAACTGAGCAATTATTTGATTGGTATATGCTTTGTCTTCTCCTGAAGTTGCATTAATTATTTTGAATTCCATTTTGTTTTTCTTTTTTGTTATTATGATAAATCGATATGGTAACGAATAAAAGGAGTGAAATACTTATCCCGTAAATATTTGCATCCAAATGCTCGGGTAATTTTATTCCTAAAGGTAATTTATTTTCTGTAATAATTAGGAAAATCGTGGTACCTCCTCCTAAAAGCATACTCCAAAAAGCAGCAATGGGATGACTTTTCTTCCAAAATAAAGCACCAAGTACAGGAATGAATAATCCAGATACCATGAATGCGTAGGAGTAGAGCATCAGTTCCAGTACATTTTGCATTTGTGACGCCAGTAATATGGCAAAAACACCAATCAATAGTGTTACTATTTGAGAAAGACGGAGTTCTTTTTTATGTGTTAACTCCTTCTTAGAAAATTTGGCAAGAATATCAGTGACAATATTTCCAGATGCGGCCATTAAGCAGCTGTCAGCGGTGGATAGTATAGCCGAAAAATAAGATGAAAGCATCAAACCCATTAATCCAACGGGAAGAATAGTCGCTAATAAAATAGGCAATCCCATTTCGCTATCCATTGATGCAGCATCGGTAATTCCTTCAAACATACCGTTTGTAGCGGCAACTTTGGCAAGCATTCCCAAGATGACGCCCATGAAAGCCATTATAGGCCATTCGAAGATACCGGCAATTAACCAAGCTTTTTTTGCTTCTTTTTCACCCTTACTGGCATAGATTCTCTGGTATAGAGTCATTCCCACAAACCAAATTGGAATGATGGTTACGGACCAATTTAAAATTTGGTACCATGTGACGTTGGTTAACGATAAATATTCAGGAGCTAATGTTGCTTTAATCACATCATAGCCTCCTACAGCATTATATGCAATTGGTATTCCGATGAAAACCAATCCACCAATCAGTATCAACCATTGTATCGTGTCAGTGTATATCACAGCCTTTAACCCACCAATTGCTGTATAGATTACTGCAATGGCGCCCATAACAATCAATGCCATTTGTATATCTAATCCTTCTATGGTAGCAGAAGCTAGTTTGGCTCCAGCCAAAACCTGCGAGCTCGTAAACCCAATGTATCCTATAGCAGAAATAATTCCAGCTAACAGCGCGACTTTGCTATTGTAAAAATGGTCAAATATTTGAGGAAAAGTAAAAAATTTATGCTTGTGTCCTAAATGGCTGACCTTTGGAATAAGGTAAACAGCACTCAACCAAGCACCAAGTAGTCCGGTAAATAACATCCATGAACCAGAAATTCCCATGGTAAAACCGAGCCCGCCCAATCCAATTGAAAATCCACCGCCGACATCAGTGGCAACAACGGATAAACCAATATGCCAACTGCTCATATTACGTCCACTTACGTAAAAATCTTCGGCTGTTTTATTTTTATTAAAGAAATAAAGACCAACACCTAACATGGCAGCCATGTAAATAACAAAGATAATATAATCTATTGTGTGCATATTATATTCTGATTATTTTAATGCCTGTGAATGGAATTTTTCCAAATGGCAACGGATACAGTAAACTGCATTAAAAGATGATTTTTCAGGATGATTTCAGGAATATGAGATCGTAGCGAGGGGTATACGAATTATTGACAATAAAACGCTTTTTTGGCCCCAAAAACCAATAAATATCGGCAAATATAAGAAAATATATCGAAAAACCCATAGAAACCGCTAACCCGAATAATTAAGAGGTGTATGTAAAAGTATTTTTATTGCTATTAATTCCTTGTTTAGCGTCTATTAATCATTCTTTTTTTAGGTTAAATTATTGTCTAGTTTGGTATGTTAAAATTGTCTATTTTTAGTAAAAATAATTGCCCATGCTAGTTAAAGTTTTTGGAAGCGCAGTGTTTGGGGTGGAAGCCACCACAATCACCGTTGAAGTGAATATTGATAAGGGAATTGGCTACCATTTAGTAGGTTTGCCTGATAATGCCATTAAAGAAAGTAGCTATAGAATTGCCTCTGCTCTTAAAAATAATGGTTATTCTATGCCAGGAAAAAAGATAACTATCAATATGGCTCCTGCCGATTTGCGGAAAGAAGGTTCTGCCTATGATTTAACCTTAACCATTGGGATTCTGGTAGCTTCCCAACAAATTGAAGCTAAAGACGTAGACAAGTATATAATAATGGGAGAGCTTTCTCTCGATGGCAGTTTGCAACCCATTCGAGGAGCTTTGCCCATTGCAGTTAAGGCGAAAGAGGAGGGTTTCAAAGGATTCTTCCTTCCAAAACAAAATGTAAAAGAAGCTGCAATAGTGGCCGGTCTAGATGTTTATGGGGTCGAAAATGTGCAGGAAGTAATTGATTTCTTTGAAGGAAAGGGAAATCTAGAACCAACAACAATAGATACCAGAGCTGAATTTTATAAAGATCTTGATTTTCCTGAATTTGATTTCAGTGATGTAAAAGGTCAAGAATCTATCAAGAGATGTATGGAAATTGCGGCAGCAGGGGGACACAATATCATTCTCATTGGACCGCCAGGTGCTGGAAAAACGATGTTGGCCAAACGTTTACCAAGTATTTTACCTCCTATGACCTTGAGAGAAGCTTTAGAAACGACTAAAATTCATAGCGTGGCCGGGAAGCTGAAGGAAGTTGGTTTAATGAATCAGCGGCCCTTTAGGAGCCCACATCATACTATTTCTAATGTTGCCCTTGTTGGAGGAGGCAGTTACCCTCAACCGGGGGAAATTTCTATGGCACATAATGGAGTTTTGTTCTTGGATGAATTGCCTGAATTCAAAAGGGATGTTCTAGAAGTCATGCGTCAGCCATTAGAAGATCGGGAAGTGACGATATCCAGAGCGAAGTTTACAGTGACCTATCCATCGTCTTTTATGCTGGTAGCCAGCATGAACCCGAGTCCGAGTGGTTTTTTTAACGACCCAGATTCTCCGCAAACTTCTTCGCCACACGAAATGCAACGCTATTTGAGTAAAATTTCTGGACCATTATTGGATCGGATTGATATTCATATCGAAGTAACTCCAGTTCCTTTCGAAAAGTTATCTGATGATAGAAAAGCAGAATCTAGTGTTGATATTAGAAAAAGGGTTACAGCGGCACGCGAAATCCAATCGGAACGTTTTGAACAAATGGAAAACATACATTATAATGCACAAATGAATACCAAACACATCCGAGAATATTGTGCTCTTGATGATGTTTCTAAACAATTATTAAAAACCGCAATGGAGCGACTGAACCTTTCTGCTCGTGCCTACGATCGTATTTTGAAAGTAGCTAGAACTATTGCTGACTTGGATGCTGCTCCGACGGTAGTTTCTTCTCATATTGCGGAAGCTATTCAGTATAGAAGTTTGGATCGTGATGGATGGTTGGGTTGAAATTGGAACAGCTATAAAACACAAAAATCCCTTACTTAAAGTAAAGGATTCTTGATTTGTGTGTTTAATATTCCCGTTTGTAATTTAATTAGAACGTCTGTCATTATTTTGACTAGGACGTCTCGGACCAAAGCTATTACTGCTACTTCGGGTTGTATTTTCCGCTTTTGGTTTTCTTGGTGCTGAATTACGTTGTTGTCTACCTTGCCCTTGTTTAATAGGTTCGGTTGATGCTTTCGGGTCTGGCTCAAAACCTTTTATGTTTTCTTTAGGTAGTTTCATGCCAATCAATTTCTCGATATCGCGTAAAAATACAGTTTCGTCTGGACTGAATAAAGAAATAGCTTCTCCGTTTGCCCCAGCTCTTCCTGTTCTACCAATACGGTGCACGTAATCTTCAGGAATATTAGGCAATTCAAAATTCACAACATGTGGTAATAATGGAATATCTAAGCCCCGCGCTGCAATATCTGTCGCAACTAAAGCGGTTAGGCTTCCGTTTTTAAAACCAGCTAAAGCTTTAGTTCTTGCGCCTTGTCCTTTATTACCGTGAATAGCCGCTGCTTGAATACCAGCGCTAATCATACTTTCAGTTAATTTATTTGCACCTTGCTTGGTACGTGTAAAAACTAAAATCTGTTTCCAGTTTCCTTCCGTAATTAATTTGATAATTAATTCTGTTTTTTTCTCTTTTGCAACAGGATACACTTTTTGAGTGATAGCGTCAACTGTAGTATTTTCGGGTGTAGCTTCAACCTGAACTGGTTTATGCAAAATACCCATTGCTAATTTTTTAATGTCTTTTGAAAAGGTTGCCGAAAACATCAAGTTTTGCCTTTTTACAGGTAATACTTTCATAATACGCTCAATATCTCTTAAAAAACCCATGTCTAACATACGATCTGCTTCATCTAAAACTAGTATTTCAACTTTAGAAAGCGTTATTAAACCTTGATTTTGCAAATCGATTAATCGGCCAGGAGTTGCTACTAAGATATCGATACCTTGACGCAATTGAGCAACTTGTGGTTTTTGATTAACCCCTCCAAAAATCACTGTGCTACGTAAATCTAAAAATTCACTGTATTCTTTTATATTAGCAAGTATTTGAGCTGCTAATTCTCTTGTAGGTGTTAATATTAACGCACGAATGGGTCTGTGACTTAAGTGTTTCCCTTCTGCTAATATTTGTAATATCGGTAGTGTGAAACCAGCCGTTTTTCCGGTTCCTGTTTGTGCAGATGCCAAAACATCTTTACCTTCTAAAATAGGTGGAATTGCTTTTTGTTGTATTGGAGAAGGTGTTGTGTATCCTTTTTTGCTGATAGCTTTTAGTAAAGCATCAGATAAGCCTAATGAGTTGAATGACATAAATTGTGTTTATGAAGTAAACACTATTATTAAGCTTACTCCTTTAATTTGGCGCGAAGATACTGCTAATTTTTCCTATCTGCTTTTGATTGGTTGACTTTGTTTCAATATAATATGGCATTTCAATTTAATCATATTTAAAAAACGTAAAGAAGGCTAGTGGTAAACTAAATTAAAATTGAAGCAATAAAAGTATAATTACTATTTAAAAAATCAAATATCACTAGGATTATGATGCTTATTCTCTGAACGCTTCTATTGTTCTAAATCGGTTTATACTGAAATTTTGTAAAGGTAGAAATCTGCAGAATTCAGAATTTAGATGCCAATTCTATAAGACACATCATGTTAAAGCTTAAAATATTAGAAATGCTAAGTGAGAGGTTTTATAGTAAGGTATTGCCTTATTAATCTTGTCCAAAGTATTCTTTTATAAAGTCATGCTGTTGGTTAACGTTCATCTTATCAGGATTCTTAATTTCTATTTTCAATTTCAGAAAGCGTTCATCCTCACTTAAAAAATCAAAAAAATCTAGCTTTGCGTCAGAGGGACCAAAAAGTACGATTTTTTTATATTTTAGTATAGTCTTTCCAATTTTATTGTAATGGTTGTTTAAAATAGATTTTTTAGTAGTACTGAGGGTATCGTTTTCCAGCACAAACTCACCCACAATTGTTTGAATTTCGAAAGGCTTTGTGCTAAATTCTATTAGATAGGCAACAGAGTGATCCATCCATATACCTAGTTGATTTGCGTTCTTAGTCATGTTCACTCATTTATTGGGTATAAATTTATCAATATAAAGTAGTAGACTGATTGATATAAGTCAGGGAGTATTTTTACGAAGGTGATTAGACGATAAGTATCGGGGAATGGTATTTAAAGTATCCTTTTTATTGTTTTAAAGTTGAATTAGTTCTGTTTCAGAAGTTCTACATAAACAAAAAAATCGGGAGTATATCCCGATTTTTTGAGTTCAATTGAAACTGTAATTTATCTTAATTCATCAAACGTATTTCCTTGTTCGATATCGCCCGATTTATAGCCTTTCATAAACCAGTATTTCCTTTGTTCGGATGTTCCATGTGTAAAAGATTCAGGAACGATATGACCTTGCATTTTTGATTGAATGGCATCATCGCCAACAGCATGAGCTGCACTCAAAGCTTCGTCAATGTCACCATCCTCTAATATATTATTCATTTTTTGGTTATAATGGGTCCAAACACCAGCATAAAAATCAGCCTGTAGCTCTAATGCTACAGATAATTTATTGGCTTCAGCCTTAGTTTTGCCTTGTTGCATTTCACGCATCTTTGCTGATGTACCTAATAATGTTTGAACATGATGCCCAATCTCGTGAGCAATTACATAGGCAGTCGCAAAATCTCCTCCTTGAGCACCAAATCTTGTTTTCAATTCTTCAAAGAACGTTAAGTCCATGTATACTTTTTGGTCTGCAGGGCAATAGAAAGGACCAGAATCTGAGGTTGCATTACCACACTCAGTTTCAACTCCACCTGTAAATAAGACTAAATTTGGTTTTTTATAATTGAGGTTGTTTTCCTTGAAAATTTTAGTCCACACATCTTCATTATCAGCAAGAATTGTTTCTATAAAAGCTTGTTCTTCTAGTTCTTGAGTAGTTAGGTCTCTTTGTTCAGTAGGAGCGCTTTGACCTTGATTCATCTGTTCCAATATTGGTGTAAGCATTTGCGCATTTTCACCTCCAAAAATATTTAAGAGTAAAATTATAATTCCAATAATTCCACCACCTACAATTGTTTTTCCGCTAGAAGACATACCTCTTCTATCCTCAACATTATCACTTTTTCGTCTGCCTTGCCATTTCATAAATATTACTTTTTAATTGATATTTACCTGTAATTGTTTTCCAAATTTAAATAAATATTTTAGGTATTCACTTTAATTTAACAAATTAGGTCACCCATTTAATAAGAGTTTCCTCAATAACTCCTTTTGCGATAGGTTTTGAAATGTAATCGTTCATTCCGGTTTTTATACATTTATCTTTTTCTTCTTTTTCTGTTCCGGCGGTAACGGCTATTATAGGAATGTGTTTGCCCATTTTTAAACTTCGTATCGCTTTTGTAGCCTCGTATCCATTCATGACTGGCATTTGAATGTCCATGAAAATGATGTCAGGAGCCAAGGATTCAAATTTAATTGAGGCTTCTTGCCCATTGGGAATTTCAAAAACACTTGCTCGCGGGAGTATGTTTTTGATTATAGTTTTTAGTAATAACATATTGATTTTGTTGTCTTCAACAAGCATTATTTTTAAATTTTCAAATTTGGCGTCTGTCTTTAAAATAATATCATTACTAACATAATCTGGGTTAGTAATTAGCGATGTAAATTTTTTTGATGCATTCGTACTTTTTAAATCTAGATCGAAATAAAAAGAACTTCCAACACCTATTTGGCTTTTAAGTTTTAGATGACTGCCCATAAGTCCCAACAATTTGTTTGAGATTGTCAACCCTAGGCCTGTCCCCCCAAATTTTTTGGTAGTTGAGCTATCCTCCTGTGAGAAAGCTTTAAATATTTTTTTCTTATTTATTTCCATAATTCCTATGCCTGAATCAATCACTGCAAAACGGATTCTATTAGTGGAACTATTAATTTCTTCAAGGAGTGTAACTTCTAATTTTACAAACCCATTTTCAGTAAATTTTACGGCATTTGCTAAAAGATTAATTAGAATTTGTTTGAGCCGTACAATATCTACCCAAAAATATTTTGGAATATCTGCAGCAATATTTAGGTCTAATTGCAGCTTTTTTTGATTGGATTCATAAAATATCAAATCTATTATTTGATCCAATAACTCTTTTACATTATATTTTTCAATATGTAGTTCAAGTTTTCCAGCTTCGATTTTCGAAAAATCAAGAATGTCATTCACAATTCCCAATAACGAATTGGCAGATTGATTGACGGTGATCATATGTTTTTGCTGAATTTCCCCCAGCTCGGTTTTCATCAATAAATCAGTAAAACCTATTATACCATTGAGCGGCGTTCTGATCTCATGGCTCATATTAGCTAGGAATTCAGACTTTGCCTTATTAGCCGCCTCAGCATATTCACGTCCTTGTATCGCTTTTTCTGCCTCTTTCCTTTTAGTGATATCCAGCATGATGCCTTCAATATAAATGATTTTTCCATTTTTAATTACGGCGTCACCAAACTCTTCTACCCATACTATGTCACCAACTTTATTTATGATTCGGTAGGTTAAGTGGAATGGTTCAGATTTAGATAGACTTTCCATAGATTCGTGAACAGTCTTTTTAATATCTTCTGGATGAATCAAATCTGTATAAATTATGCGCTTTTCTAAAAAGTCAGCTTTCGTATATCCCGTTAACTTTTCAATTTCATCATTGAGATATAGTTTTGTATGGTCGCTATCATTTTCAGATAAATAAACCGTCCCAGGTATATTATTTGCTAATAGTCTAAATTTTTCTTCGCTTTCAAATATGGCCGTTTCGTTAGCGATACTGTCAATTGAGGAGGCTATATTTCGTGCTAGAGTCTGTAGAATTTTGACTTCATCTTCTGACCAGATTCGTTCTTTGTCTGTATTGTCAAATCCAAGAAATCCATGAAATTTGTTTTTTATAAAGACAGGAAAAAGGATTAGTGAAATTACATCTACATTGAGTAATTTGTTTTTTAAAGAGATGTTCTTAATTTTTGGAACAGAAGCTTGATATATTTTATTATCTAAGAGCGGTAGTAGAAGGTCCTCAAAATATTCGTACGGTAGATTTTGAAGTTGAGGATTATTATCTGTTAAACTAGTGTTGTCAAAAATCCATCGGTATTTTTGGCTGATTGATTTCTGATCCGCATTATTTTTATAATAGTAGGCGCGATGTGATTTTGTCGCATTTCCCATTATAACCAGTACTTCAGTAAAAATGGCATCGATATCCTTACTGTTTAAGAATTTTTCGGTACACAAGGCCATTGCGGATAATAATTCGCTTTTGTAAGCTAATGTTTTTTCGGTTTTTAGCCTCATTTTAGATTCGATTGCCATAGCCAGCAAGTCTGATACGGATCGGGCAAAATTGATATCTTCATGATTCCAAAGCTTAACGTAGTCTGTTGTTTCAATGCAAATTACTCCCTTCAGTCTTCCATTTATGATCACTGGAGTATCTAATAGTGAAGATATTTTATTTTGCGGAGCATATTTAGCACATAATTCTTTGGTCGCATCTGCGGCATATACGTCTGAAGCCACAATTTGGATTTTTTCTTGAATAGTGGCAAAATAGTTTGGGTAGTCCTCTTTGCTCATTATAAGGCCACTTTCAAACTGACCAGTGTTTAATTGATATAGATTTAGACATTTAAGCTCTTCAGGAAAACACTTCCAATAACTGGCTCGATTAGCACCTATTGTTTTGGTAGTAATCTCTAATATGTTTTTTAAGATCGTTTCAAAGTCGGCATTATTGGAATAGCTTTTTACCGTTAAGTTCCTTAATGCTTCGTTGTATTTAATTATTTTTTCCTGTCGCTCCGTTCTTTCTTTCTCAATATTTTTTACAAAAGTAATGTCTCTTGCAATAACAGAATAGCCCGTTATCACACGTTTCTCATCCCTATTAATGGATACTTTTTGCGAAATCCATATCTCTTCCCCACTTTTGTTAATGATAGGAAATTCTAACATTGGGAAGCTATTCATCTCCCAAGTTGGATTCAAATAAAAATACTGTACATTTTGAGAATGGGAAGCGCTTATGATATCGCGAAATTTTATTTCCTTTAACTCTTGTAAATTGTAGCCAATCAGCTTTTCAGAGTTTTTGTTTATTAATATATATTGCCCATATTTGTCCAACTCAAAAATTATATCAGTTGCAGATTCCACAAGGTTCTTGTATGATTTTTGAATATTTATTTGATCTGTAACGTCTTGTCCAATTCCAATATATAAATCGTCTGAGAATTTTTTATCTTTCCATTGAATGTATTTATATTCACCATTTTTGCATTTAAGTTTCCTAGTAAAAATCACATCCTCTTTAAAACCATCATGATACTTCTCCCCAAAAAACTCGGGATCTTCAGTAACTTTCCAATATCCCATTCCCATTACATCAGCTATTGAATATCCTAAAATTGGGGTGATAGTTTCACTGCAAAATACAATCTCTCCTTTTTTATTTGTTGCGAGAACTAGAGAATTTCCTTTGTTTACAATCTCATTTGAAAACTTAAATCTATCCTTAATATTTAAGGACGTTACATGACTAATATAATTTATGATAAACACTAAAATCGAAAAATTTAATAAGATTACAGTAGTTTTAATGGGTACCAGCTCAAAAAAACTGCTGGATCCAATAAATAAAAATATAAACGCCACAAAATAGGAGTAGAGTTTTATAGGCTTAAGGACTACATATGAAAAGAAAAAGGCAACTACAAAGGATATGATAGGAATAATATCAAAACTTAGGAAAAGAATACTTTTACATATTAAAAGAAAATAAAGGATGTAAACAGTAATAAAAATCTGTTTTATATATCGAAAAATAATTGTTTTTTTTGTACTTATAAAATAGAGTAATAATAAGACAGCGCCAATAGTTAAGTTTGAAGCCAATAAACTTTTAGGTCTAACAGAAAAAATTTCAAAATTAATTTCTGTTATTGGATTTATAATTCCTAGAAATAATAAATAAGTCTGATATTCCTTCTTTCTAATATATTCTTCATTGTTAACTTCTATAAATTTATTTGTTAAAGTTGATTTAATTTTAAAAAAATTAAAGATTAACAAACCATAACAAATAATTAAAATAGGTATTAGTACCCACTTTAAATTAATGTCGTCCTTCACAGCAGAGTACGTTATAAATGAAAGTCTCGTTTTAAGTGGAAAAGATTTCCATAAAACGAAAATGATATTTGAAATGAAAGAAAAAACAAGGGTATAGCAAAATGCCATAGATAGATTTTTATATTTTTTTAAGAAATATAACGAAAATTATTGTTAAACCCCAAATTAATAATAATAAAAATTTGGGATTTAAGATTGTGAAAAAACAGTTCAAGTTAGAGTTTAGTGATTCTTTGAAACACTTGTTTATTTTAATAGAATTAGTACTTTGGGTCTTTCACTTCCAGAAATTCATTTTGAGAGTCAAATCCAACAATTTCGCTGTACAAAGCATAATACATAGAATATGTAAAAGGAATCGTAAAAAAGATTCCTATGCAACATCCAATGAATCCTACCATAGATGCTATCCCAGCAACAACTATAAGTCCCAAAAGTACCAATGGTTGTTTTAAAACAAGAGTAAAACTGGAACTGATAGCATCGACCGCTTTCAGGTCAGCAAAAATAATTAGAGGAATGGTCAATAAGGTAAAAAATGATATAACAAGATTTATTAATGAGCCAATTAGTGGTACTCCAGCGTATTCTAGTACTATAGCTAAACCAGAAGTAACGCTGGAAATAAGGAGAACGGCGATAAAGAGTTCTTTAAAATATGGGGCTTTATAATATTCAAAGATGGTGGAAACATGGAATTCCTCATCCCTCTCCGCACAATAAGCCATTTTTATTAGGCCTGCTGCTAAAGGACTTATTAAACATGAAAATAATACTCCCATTGACATATAAATTAATTTAAAATTTCCTGATTCCAATTGAGTTGTTATATTTTCGGGATTCATCATCTTAGCTAATGCTGCGATTCCAAAAAATGAAATTATAACCACTGCAACTATAGCGAAAATGATAACGGAGAATATCAATATCAAGGAACCCGCATAAAGGGCTATTTTTTTATAATTTTCGAATGCAATATTAAAAACGTTGGCGAAATCTAATTGATATCCATTGGCTTTTATTTCTTCAATTCTGTTTTTTTGTGAATTCATTTTTTGTTGGGTTATAATTGGTTGATTTGGGGGTTAAAGTTTAAAATAAACCTCTTCTAATGGTACTCTAAAACGTTCTCCATAGACTCCTGTTTCATCTCTGATTCCGCAAGCTATGATCATGTTTATTTCTGAAGAGTTGGGAAGATTAAGTATCTTTTTTACTCTCAAAGAGTCAAAGCCTTCCATTGGGCAGCTATCATAATTGATGGCAGCCATACTAATCATAAAATTTTGGGCAGCAAGTGCGGCACTTTTTTGCGCTACAATACGCATGTCACTTCGTCTCGCTTCACGGTAAATAGGCTTGAATATCCCAATCGCTTGGAAAGAAATATATTTTAATGCTCCTAGAATTCCAATAAAATCAAAGTATAGGGTTGGAACTATTTTTTGGTAATAATTCAGGGCAAATTTTTCTCTTTTCGAGTATTCAGAATGTAGTTTGTCTCCATATTGCGATTTTAAAAAAGCAATGTTTGATCGTACTCTTTTCTTCCATAAATCTTTTCTAGCTACCACGACTACCATTTGCTGGGCCGTTTTAGCAGCACTCTGATTAAAGCAAGCTCCGCTAAGTTGGCCTAGTACTTCAGTTGAAGTGATATGGTAAAATTCCCAAAGTTGCATATTACTACTAGTAGGAGCAAGAGAAGCCAAATGGATGCATTCTTTTACTTTTTCATCATCAAGTGATTCCTTCGTAAAAACACGTACAGAGCGACGGTAATGAATGGCTGCGCATACTGATTTTTCAGGGGTTACATCCATTTTAATAACTTTTTTATAGTTACTAATTTATTATTGTAGGGTGCATATCGCATTGTCAGATCCAACCAGTTTGCTTTTTTAACAATTCCTTTTTTATGGGAGAAAACATCAAAACTCAAGCTTCCGTGGTAGGCCCCAATTCCGCTATGGCCTACACCACCAAAAGGCAGTCTTTTGTTAGAGAAATGAACTATAGTGTCATTAATACATCCTCCTCCAAATGAATAGGTTTGGATTATGTTTTTCGCAAATGAATTATTTGTAGTGAAAACATACAAGGACAATGGTTTTTCATATTTAGAAACGATAACATGAATATCGGCTTCACTTTCATAAGAAAGTATGGGTAGCAAAGGTCCAAATATTTCGTCCTTCATAATAAGACTATCGAGATTAGACTCGTCAATCAATGTGGGTGCTATATAACAATTTGCCTCATCAGTATCTCCTCCAAAAATTACTTTTTCCGGTTCTATCATACTCGCTAGCCGATTCCAGTTTTTACTGTTCACAATTCTTGCAAAATCAGGAGAATCTTGAGGCTTATTGCCATAAGCTGCCGTTATTTCATTCTTCAAGTAGTGCACGAACTGGTCTTTTATCTCTTTTTTTACCAAGATATAATCAGGGGCAATACAGGTTTGGCCTGCATTAATAAATTTTCCCCAAACAATCCTTTTCGCGGCTAGCTTTAAGTGAGCAGTTTCATCAACTATACAAGGGTTCTTTCCACCCAGTTCGAGTGTAATAGGAGTCAGGTTCACAGCAGCGGATTTTGCAACAATCTTACCAACGGGCACACTGCCGGTAAAGAAAATATAGTCCCAGCGTTGTGAAAGTAAATTTTGGGAAACGTCTACGCCACCTTCGATAACCTCCACATGATTGATATGAAATGTCTTTGCAATAATTTTAGCAAGTATTGCTGACGTTTTAGGCGTTAATTCAGAGGGTTTAAGGACCACTTGATTTCCCGCTGCCACTGCGGAAACTAACGGACAAAGAGCCAACTGGTAAGGGTAGTTCCAGGGAGCAATAACTAATACCTTTCCGTAAGGTTCTTTATAGAGATAATCAGTTGAAGGGAAGTTGAGAATAGATGGAAAGACCTTTTTTGGCTTAGCCCATCTATGTATATTTTTAATAGTATCTTTTAATTCCGAAATAACATAATTGGTTTCAGTTAAGACAGCCTCAAAAGCAGGTTTTTTGAAATCATCATATAATGCCTGAATTATTTCGTTTTCGTGAATAATAACGTTGTTAAGAAGCTTTATTAAAGTTTCTTTTCTGTAGTCGATATTTGTTTTATAATTCATTTTAAAATTATCTCTTTAATTATTATGCAAGTTAATTTTTAAATTTCAATTATGATTTTTTCTTTAAATAAAATTATAATGCATTCCATATAACTTCATTAGGGACTGGTGCAGTAACGGATACAGCTTCTTTAGTGACAGGATGAATAAAGACTAACTTCCTGGCATGCAAGTGAATGCCTCCGTCAGGGTTACTTCTGTCAAAACCATACTTTAGGTCGCCTTTTATGGCAGAGCCAATGGCTGAAAGTTGCGCCCTGATTTGGTGATGTCTTCCCGTATGCAAATTTATTTCGAGTGCAAAATAGTTGTTAAGTTCTTTGAAAATAGTATAGTCTAAACTCGCTAATTTGCTGTCTGGCACTTCTTTAATATGCGCCTTTGAAGTGTTATTCTTTTCATTTCTTTTGATGAAATGAACTAATTTATCCGCTGATTTTTCAGGTTTGTTTTTTACAATTGCCCAATATGTTTTTTGAGTTTCTCTATTCTTAAATAACTCATTCAATCGCGTCAGTGCCTTACTGGTTCTAGCAAAAACCACAATTCCAGTAGTGGGTCTGTCCAAACGGTGAACAACTCCAAGGAATACTTCTCCCGGCTTGTTGTATTTGTCTTTTATGTATTCTTTTACAACTTCAGATAGTGGCTTGTCTCCCGTTTTGTCTCCCTGTACAATATCACCCACACGTTTATTGACCACTATGATATGGTTGTCTTCATGCAATACCTGAAGGTTATTCTTATTCGATATCTCTTTCATTACTTAATGCTACTCTTTTATTTTGATACAAAAATAGAAGTTTTATAATTGCTTTCGGCTAAAACCATCTGTTCAATATATTTTTTTGGAATTTCTTTCTCCCTTTTTTTCAACGTGATTAAAATTATTTTTTTGTTGATTTTAAAAATGGAGTCAAATTGGTTTTCAGTTGTTATTAGTTGGGCTTTGCCATTACTGTAAAACTGTCCAGAATAATTTTTCTCTTTCCAATAATACAAAGGAATATCCTTGTTTTCGTTTTTTTCCATAAGTTGCTCTAGTATATACTTATCAGTATTCATTTTGTCATCAAATAGTCCAGTTGCAATTACAGTATAGGCTACAAAAGCAATTATTGGAAAAATTAATGCAATGCGAATCAGTACTTTTTTTCTTGTGAAATCTTCCCACCAATATACCATCAAAAACATGATAGGCATCATTACTGGAAGGGTGTAGGTATGCAATATATTTTTAGAAAGCGTAAAAAATAGGGGAGTCCAAAACAACCATAAAACCAAGAAAGAAACCCAATCATTTTTTAAAATTGTTTTTCGTATTTTCCATAATTTATACAAAACGATTTGGATCCAAGGAAGTCCAAAAACGAGCATGAAAACCCAAATCATTCCTTTTGGCTGTGAGTGACCACTACCATATAAATCACCTTTCCAACCCGGTTCGACGAATCGTTTGTAGTGTTCTCCAACTATAAAATAGTCCAGAAAACCAGGTGATTGCTGTTCTGCAAAATAATACCAAGGCAGTCCTATTATTAATGTGATTAGAATTCCAGTGATGATTGAAAACTTAGAAAATAATTCACGAAATCTGCGTATGTCCAAGCAGCACCATAAAAATAACGGAGGAAAAGTCAGCACCATAATAAGTGGGCCTTTTGCCAATAGTCCCAATCCCAAGGCGATAAAAAACAGATAATTCCAGTAGGTTTTCTGCTCACTCTTCATGGTTTTCCAAAACGAAATCATCATTATGGCTATACAAAATTCTAAAGCAGTATCTGTAGAAACTACCCCTGTGTGAACTAGAAATTCAGGAGTCGTCAATAAAATAAAGCCTGGTAAATAAAAAGAAACACCGCTTTTTTTTGCCATTTTCCCCGCTATAACCAATAAGAGGATACTAAGAAGAAAAGAAGGAAATCTAGCGGCAAATTCATTAACACCAAAAACAATAAAACTACCGGCAGACAACCATGTAGATATAGGAGGTTTTGCCCAAAAAGGAATGCCATAATCAATTTGAGGGACCACCCATTGATTTGTTTCCTGCATAATTCTGGCTATTTCAGCATATCTTGCCTCTGTTTTGTCTAATAGGGGAATCGTTGCAGTCAACAATAATCTAAACAGCGCGATAAGAATTACGGAGATATACAGAACATAAGAATTGCTTTTAAATTTCTCTACATTCATTTTCCAGCTGTTTTTAAATTAAACATATTCTTTCCCATTATTTTTGTAATTTTTACTAATTTGATATAAATCAATCCACAGTTTAAAAAAGTAAGTTGTTTTTACTTTTGAATTCCCTTTTTCAATCCATGATTTTAAAGGGGCTTCATGCATTTTTTGAATAGCTTTTTCTTTCCCGAAAAGAATCATCATCCTAAAAAATATTTCAACGTCAAAAAGCCATTTTGAAATGAATTTTTTCTTAAATAAAAGCTCCGAAACTTCTTTTGTAAAAACCTTACAACCGCATTGGGTATCATATACTTTTAGATCAAGTACTTTGGAAATGGAAGTGGCGACTATGCGCCCGATTAAAAAACGGCTATTTTGACGTTCGATTACAGAGCCAATTTTTCTAATTCGTGAGCCAAAACAAAAAACAACTTCCTCTTTTAGATAATGACTAATATCCATGAATTCCTCGAGGGTTGTTGCCAAATCGGCATCTAAATATCCTATATAGCGATGATTAAAATTTTGATTACAATAATTGATTCCCGTTCTGACTGCTTCTGCCTTTCCAGAATTTTTTATCAGGGAAACAATATGGACCTGAGTTGGATGTTTTTTTCTAAGAGTGTTAAGTACCTCAAGAGTATTGTCTGTTGAACCATCATTAACAAAGCAAATCATGCTGTCTTGAAAATTATCAAGAAATCGGGAGTATTCTAAAAAAGAAATACCTTTTTCTTCATTGTAACAAGGTATAACAATAAAAGAAGAAGGTATTTCTCTCATTAGGGTGTGTTTTTATTGAGTAAATGTACTACGTTGTTTGTTAAGTTAACATCAATAATAGGTTAATACTGCTCTTTCTCATTAGGGAAGTCACTCGATTTTACATCAGCAACATACTGACTTATTGCTGTTGTCATTCCGTCATACAAATTCATATAGCGACGTAAAAACCTAGGGCTAAATTCATTATTCATTCCCAACATGTCATGGATTACAAGAACTTGTCCGTCAACACCGCCACCAGCACCTATTCCTATTACTGGGATCGAAATGCTTTTGGCCACTTTTTCAGCCAAGTGTGCAGGTATTTTTTCCAATACTAACGCAAAACAACCTAGTTTTTCTAATAATTTTGCATCTTCCATTAATTTATCTGCTTCTTCGTCTTCTTTGGCGCGTACAGTATAAGTTCCAAATTTATAGATAGATTGTGGAGTAAGACCCAAATGTCCCATGACAGGAATTCCGGCATTTAATATTTTTTTAATTGATTCTTTAATTTCTTTTCCACCTTCCAGTTTTACTGCATGTCCGCCACTTTCCTTCATGATTCTGATGGACGAGCGCAACGCTTCTTTAGGGTCTGATTGGTAACTTCCAAAAGGTAAATCCACAACAACTAAGGATCTTTCGATGGCTCGTACAACTGAGGAGGCATGATAGATCATCTGGTCTAAAGTGATAGGTAGGGTCGTTTCGTGCCCGGCCATAACATTTGAAGCAGAATCTCCAACTAGGATAACATCAATACCTGCCGAATCCACAATTTTTGCCATTGTAAAATCGTAAGCGGTGAGCATGGAGATTTTTTCTCCATTATTCTTCATTTCAATTAGTGACTTGGTAGTAACTCTTTTGTAGTCTTTTTTTGCTGCTGACATGGGATTGCTATTTTTGGCACAACTTAGGTGTCGGATTATATACTGTAAAAGTAGTGAAACAAATTCTTTAGAAACAAAAAAAAGGGGCCGAATAAATTGCCCCATTTTATTTAAGTTCTACGCTGGATAATTGTTAAAAGTAGATTCGTCCAGTTTCTATTCAGGTATTCAATTATTTACTTCTTATAAATAGAGATCAGATTAGCTATTTAAGACCTTCTTTACCTCTGCTTATCGCTGTACAAACAACACGATCAAGGTTAATATGATGCTAGCTGCCGTAAAGTATTTTCCTTTTTTGAATATCGATTTTTTCGTCATGAACATTTGAAAAGAGGACCGCACAAAATATAAAAGAGTCATTTCAAAAAAGATATTTATATAGGAACAATAGAGCTCCTCATTTTTCTTTATGGAGATATAGTATTTCTTCAGTTACTGAAGGAAGATGTTATGTTTTTTAATCAACTAAACCGGTTTTTGTAGATTGCATCCTTAAAACAAATGCTATTTACTTTTTTGCGAAGTGCTTTCAAGCCTCGTGTCTCTTACGTCCTACTTATTTCTCTCCGCTAGCATCTGGTTTAATCGTTTTGATAACTTGTTTTTTCTGTTTCAAAAAATCAGAATCTCTAAACACTACATCACTTAAGGTATAAAAGGACATAATTCCAGAAAGGAAAAACACTCAATAACTGTGGAAGAAAAGCAATGTTACACTAAGTTTTTTTGCTATAATCAAATAGGTTTTTATTAAAAATAATTATTATCTTTTATAACAAAAACACGATAAAAGGACAATTTTAGAATCTATTTGTCCTGCTGTTTTTGGAGTACTTTTTGGTTAATCCATCGTCTTACAGGCAGGTCATATAATTTTAAGCAAGTGTAAGCAAGCGCAACACATGACAATAAAACTAATATACTCACAGGATATGCTTCGCTAATCTTCATTTTATTATCTACGGCCCATGCTGTATATATGTATATGATCGGATAGTGAGTAATGTATATAGGGTAGGATATGTCACCAAAAAAGGTACATACTCGTCCGGCGAACTTGCTTTTAATTTCTCCGCTTGCTGCCAAGAAAATAACGATAGGGAAAAACAAAATAACAACCGCTGAATCATAAACACCATTCAGCCATAAATGTGCGCTTCCTCCAACTCTTGGCATAGCCAATGCAATTATAACTAGTAAGCTGCACCAAAAAAACGCATTTTTAACTTGAATTAAGTTCCCCAAACGGAAAAGCAACACTCCTGCAAAAAACGGATACATCATTCTAGCAAAACCAATATGTATTTGTTCAGTATTTAGTGACCAGCCTCCAATAATATCTCCATTAGGACTTGTAACCGCAAGATGGACTAATGCACATCCAGCAAGAACTACAAGTATGCTAAGGGCCGTTTTTGAAAGTTTTCTAACAAAAAGGGCATAGAGAATATTGGCAATATATTCATAAAACAATGACCAGCCGGGTCCATTGAGAGGATGCATTTCTGCCCAGCCACGAATATCCAAAGATGTGGGAACTGGAATAAGTGTAAATCCAATAACCATTACTAAAAGCATTTTCCAGACAGGAACTTCATTTATAGTAGGCCAGAGTGCTGCTGAATCTTGAAAATAAAATAACAAAGCTCCGATAATCATTCCCATAATTACCATGGGTTGTAGTCGAATCAATCGGCGTTTGAAAAAATTACCAATGGACATTTTATCCCATCGATCATCATAAGCATAGCCAACAACAAAACCAGATAGTAAAAAGAAAAAATCAACGGCAAGGTAGCCGTGATTTATAATTTGGTCGAGATGACTTGTAGCATGTGCTTCAAAAATGTGAAAAGCAACTACCATAAGTGCTGCTATACCGCGCAATCCATCCAAAATAGGATAATGAGGTTTTGAAGCCTTAGTATTCATATGTTTCAGTTGTTATTTATTAAAATGTTCGTTATGCTATTTCGAAGACAAAAAATATATTTTCAAGCTGTAAAAAAGGACTGCTTTTAGTAGTCAAAACTAATTTTAACGACTAAAATCGCAATTAATTTTAGTTATAAAAGCCCAACATTTCTGTCAGGCTTATTAAGTTGTACTCCTTTCTAGAAGCTGTATTAGTAATTGAATGTATTAATTAGTGTTTCAAATCTTCAAATTTAACATCTGCAGCAAAAGACGAATGCGTTTTTTCAACGACTAATTCTTTTGCTAAAGAAAACTGAGCCGTTTGTTTAATATCGAATGATGATGTTCCTACAGCTACTTTATACGAACCAGCTTCAGCAATCCAAGCATTTTTATTGGTGATAAACGAAGCTAAATCTTTAGGATTCAATGTTAAAGTAAGTGTTTGACTTTCGCCTGCTTGCAATAAATTCGTTTTTGCAAAAGCCTTTAATTCAGAACTTGGTTTGTCAATGTTTTTTGCAGGTGAGGACAGATACAATTGCACTACTTCTTTACCAGCTACTTTACCTGTATTTTTTACAGTTACCGTAACCTCTATTTTGTTTGTAAATGTAGTAGAACTTAATTTTATTGCTGAAACATCAAAAGTAGTATATGATAATCCGTAACCAAATTCATAAGATGGTTTTACATTGAATGTGTTGAAATAGCGGTATCCAACATAAACACCTTCTTCATAAGTTACGTCTGTAGGGTTTTCAGCAGGTGTACCTATCCAGTTTTTAGTTGCAGCAGCATCCTCATATTTTACAGGAAAAGTCATCGTTAATTTTCCTGATGGAGTTACTTTTCCAGAAAAAACGTCTGCAACAGAGTTTCCGCCTTCTTGACCTGGTTGCCATGGTAAAAGAATAGCATCTACTTTATCTTTCCAACTTGCCGTTTCGATCACACCACCGATGTTTAAAACAACAACTACCTTTTTGCCTTGAGCATGAAAAGCAGTCGAAACGGTATTGATTAGGTTAACTTCATCTTGTGCCAAGTTAAAGTCTTCATCAACTTTACGATCATCACCTTCACCAGCATTTCTACCTATTGTGATTAATGCTAATTCAGAACTTTTAGCTTTTTGTTGAACGATTTCTGAACTTACCTCTAATTCCTGAAGTCTTTTTGGAGTTGCCAATAAACCTTCTTTTTCACGTCTTTTAGTCTCAATCTCTTTTTGAGCCTTCATAAATGGGTTGTATAATCCTTCTAATTCTGCATCAATAGAAAAACCAGAGTTAGTCAAGCCATCAATTAATGAAATAGAATATGCTTCATTTACATCACCACTTCCAGTACCACCAGAAATAAAATCATACGATGTTATACCAAAAACGGCTAATGGAGCTGATTTTGAAGTAAACGGTAATACATTACCCTCATTCTTTAATAAAACGACACCCTCAGCTGCAGCGTCTCTTGTAACCTGAGCATTTTCCTTTAAGTTTGGTTTATTTGAATATTCGTAGTTACTCATGGCAGGGGATCTCATTACCAATTCTAGCACTCTAGTTAGATTAATGTTGATATCTTCTTTAGATAGTGTGCCGTTTTTTATGTTTGTAACAATTGCCTTTTTTTGAGCCGGTAAACCGGGCATTAACAAGTCATTACCAGCTGTAAGTTGTTTGACAACATCACTAACAGCGTCTTTATCCCTGATAGCTCCAAATCCGTTGTAACCTCCAAACCAGTCTGTCATTACTAATCCTTTAAAACCCCATTCGTCACGAAGTACGGTTGTTAAAAGGTCTTTACGTGCTGATGTATACGCACCATTCAAAAAATTGTAAGAAGACATCACTGTCCATGGTTGCGCTTCTTTAACCGTGATTTCAAATCCTCTTAAATATATTTCGCGTAGAGCTCTTTCGCTGACATGCGCATTAACGCCCATTCTGTTTCTTTCCTGGTTATTAGCTGCAAAGTGTTTTACCGATGTTCCTACACCATTAGATTGTATACCGTTTACCATTGCAGCAGCAATTTTACCTGTCAATAGCGGATCTTCAGAATAGTACTCAAAGTTTCTTCCACACAATGGATTTCTGTGAATATTCATACCTGGACCTAACAAAACATCTACTCCATATTCTCTTACTTCATTCCCCATTGCTTTACCAACAGAATTGATCAGGGCTTCGTTCCAAGTAGAAGCTAATGCAGTTCCTACCGGAAATGCTGTAGCATAATAGGTATTCGAATCCTCTTCTCTTATTGGTTTGATACGTAAACCAGCAGGCCCATCAGATACAATTATCGAAGGGATGCCTAATCGCGAAATCGCAGTTGTACCGCCGGCAGAACCAGGTACTTTTGCAGTGTCTTTTCCAGTATTAAACTGCATTTTAGCCCAGTCAAAGCCTGGCATTCCAATTCCAATAAGCATACTTGCTTTTTCTTCATCAGTCATCTGATTGATTAAATCTTGGATTCGGTCTTGAGTTGAAAGTCGATAATCTTCGTATTTATCTAATTTTCCATTTCTGTTTAGGTCAGAAAAGCTAAAACCATTTATGGTTAGAATAGGATTCGGTTTAGGTTCGTTAGTTTCTGAATTGTTTGCCCAAGAAATTCCTGAAAACAGCAATGCAGACAGCAGTGATGTTTTTGCGATTTTTGAAATTGATTTGTTTCTCATGTGGTTATTTTAGTTACTAGTTATTTTTCATTGCTTCAATATGAAGCAATATTAATGATTTTTCTGCTATTTTTGTAAAAAAAAGAGATTATTTTTCTGATTATCAGTTTTTAAAAGATAAAAGTATAATCAATTTCGTATTTTTGCAGCCAATTAAGATACATGGAGTTTAAAAAAATAGTAGAAGAAAAGTCAGCTGCGGCATGGAAAAAGTATATTCCTAATTTATCAGTTGATTGTGTAGTTTTCGGTTTTCAAGAAGCAAGCTTGAAAGTGCTTATTACCAGAATAAAGGATAAAAATGTTTGGGCTCTTCCAGGTGGTTATGTTTTAAAAGAAGATAATCTAAAAGAGGCTGCTAATAGAATTTTATACCAAAGGACAGGGGCAGAGAATATTTATTTGCAGCAATTCAAAATTTTTAGCGACTTGAATCGCTCAAATGGACTTTTTGACGATTTTGAGGATACACTATGGAATAAGCAACGGTTTCTTTCTGTTGGCTTTTATGCTTTAGTTGATTTTCAGCAAGTAAACTTAGTAATGGATGATATTTCAGATGCTTGTGAGTGGATATCAATTGAAGACCTACCTGATTTTATGATGGATCACAGGGAGATTTTTGACAAGGCTTTAGAAACGCTTCGCCGACAATTAAATCATAAGCCAATTGGTTATAATTTATTGCCTGAGAAATTCACTATGCCTGAACTTCAAAAATTATATGAAATCATTCTGGGTAAGAAGCTGAATCGCGGTAATTTCTATAGAAAGATGTTGCGCTATGATATTCTTGAAAAACTAGAAGAGAGTAGGAAAGGCGGGGCTCATAAAGCGCCAGACTTGTATAAATTTGATATCGAGAAATACCAGATGGCACTCACTAACGGATTTAATGAAGGCTGGTAAATTAAATAACGAAATATGAAAATAATTATTCTCCTGTTTTTCGTTTTATTTTCATTCAAAAGTCAAGCATAAAACTAGGAAATTAATTATAGTATTATTTTTTTTTCGAGGGTTTTTATACTAGAGACGCGGTTAAAATAAAATCTGTATGTTCATAAAATGTGTTTTGAAATCTATTTTTGAAAGTACCAAAGGGAGTTCTTTATCGGAAGAATCATTGTCAGTATTCTACAATTCAATTGCAGCGATACCAAATGACATTTAATTTTCTGAAAAGATGGGAAGCTATTCTATTCAAGTAGATGGTGCTAAGTTTTTAGTGTGGACTGCTATGGATTCTACAAAAACGGATTACTTAGTCACTGTGGAGTTAACGTTATTACTTTGTTCGTAAAGAATGACTTTTGGAAAATAGTTCACATTACTGATACCCGGAGGAAATAGTTTAATAATCGGATCAGCTGACGGAAATTGTAAGAGCGATCTATTCCTTTTTTTTCCAATGTAGAAACCATTTTTCTCCTGCAAACACAAAAATAACTCCGATTGCTGAAACAATAACAACAAAAATATCAGAATTAGCTTTGACCCATAAAAAAGCAATTAATACTAATAAGTCAAGCAATAATGCGGTTATCAATATTATCCCATTAGCCTTTACATCTTTTCTTAAATGTTTAAAAACACCCCAATGAACTATCATGTCCATCACTAAATAAAAAATAGCCCCAATTGAAGCAATGCGCGATAAGTCAAAGAAAATAGTTAAGGTAATTGCAATAACAACAATGTAGATCAACATGTGTTTTTGAATGCTTCCTGACATTCCAAGATGACTGTGCGGTACAAGCTCCATATCGGTTAGCATGGCCGTCATTCGAGATACAGCGAAAATGCTGGCGATCACCCCTGAAATCGTAGCTACAATTGCTATTCCCACAGTAAAATAAATTCCTAATTTTCCAAAGGCGGGTCTTGCTGCCTCAACCAAAGAGTAATCTTTTGCTTTTACTATGTCAGAGATTGATAAACTGGAATTAACTGCAATAGCTACCAAAAAATAGACAACTGTACAAATGAATATTGAAATAATGATTGACCTTCCCACATTTTTGTGCGGCTCAGTGATTTCTCCACCGCTGTTGGTTATCGTCGTAAATCCTTTATATGCCAGTATCGAAAGGGCAATAGCCCCAACATAACTTGCAGCTGAATAGTTAGCTGCATCTGTTGATGCAGGCAGAACATCACCTAAAGTAAAATGGGCAGCCCATAAGCCTCCAATAGCGAAGACGATTATTCCGGCGATTTTTATGAACGCCATCACTTGGGAAGTTTTTCCGATAACCTTGTTTCCTGATACGTTAATAATATAAGCAAGGATCAATAAGGCGACGCCTAAAGCCGGCACCCAGAAGGAATTCCTCTCCACATCAAAAAGCTGTAAGGTATAAGTACCAAAGGTTCTCGCCACTAGGCTTTCATTTATGATCATGGAAAGTGCCATAAGGACAGAGGCTGCGGCGGTCAACGTTGTTTTGCCATAAGCTTTCATCAAAATCATTGCTACACCACCTGCAGAAGGGTACGCATTAGAAACTTTAATGTAGGAATAAGCGCTGAAACTAGAAATAATTGCTCCGATAATAAAGATATATGGAAATAAGGTCCCTGATAATTCGGCAACCTGACCTAAAAGCGCAAAAATTCCCGCTCCAATCATTACTCCGGTACCAAGAGCCACTGCGCCTTTAAGAGTTAAACTATCTTTTTTATAATTATCCATTTTTGTTTTTGTGATTAATTTTTTTTCAGTAAGCGCAACGTGAGCCTGCCTACGAGACTTTGTGCGGCTTGGCATTTCGTTTTTATATTACTATTTTCTTCTAATCGACGGTCATACCGTTTAAGTAAGTTTTCCTTCGGCAAAAAGCTTTCGGATTTCTTTTTTGTCAAATTTGCCAACGCTGGTTTTCGGTACTTCATTCATATAAACATAGTCTTTCGGAATTTGATATTTTACAAATTCTCTCGATAAAAAATCGATTAATTCTTCTTCTGAAACTACATCTTCATTATTCATCAAAACTATTGAAGCCAAAGGTTTTTCGACCCATTTTTCATCTGGTATTGCAATTACGGCAGCTTCTTTAATTTTAGGATGAGCCATTAATGCAGATTCAAGTGCTACACTGGAGATCCATTCACCACCGCTTTTGATAAGGTCTTTAGTTCTGTCCTTAATCTCCATATAACCATCTTGATCAATGGTACTCACATCACCAGTTTTAAACCAACCGTCTTTTGTGAAATTTTCGTTATTATTCGTTTTGAAATAAGAGGTAATGGTCCATGCGCCTTTTATTTGCAGTTCGCCCATAGTTTTACCATCTGTTGGTGCCAAATTCCCATCATCAGTTACAATTCTTAATTCTACACCTGGAAATGCAGTTCCTTGCTTGGCACGAATAGTTAACTTTGCGTCTTCTGACAGACAATCATGTAGTGGTTGAAGGCGACTTACTGTTCCCAGAGGAGATGTTTCAGTCATTCCCCAAGCTTGAACTCCTTTTATTCCGAAATCTTTTTCAAAACCTTCAATAAGACTTTTTGTTAGTGCCGAACCGCCAACAAGATATTCTTCGAGCGCTAATTTTTCTTTTGGAGGATTCATCTTTAGGGCGTGATAGACACCTAACCATATAGTTGGAACTCCGTTGGCTTTATTTACTTTTTCTTCTATAAGAATTTTTATTATAGCCTCAGGCTGTAAATTAGACGAGGGAAGTACCATGTTTGATCCAGATAGCAGGCACAAGTATGGAAAACCCCAGGCCATGACATGAAATTGCGGTACAATCAATAAAACAGTATCTCTATTGCTAAAATTCCCCGCATTAGGTGACATTATCGTTGTGGCGTGTAAAAATGTTGACCTATGGGAATATAAGACTCCTTTTGGCAAGCCTGTTGTTCCGCTGGTATAACACAAACCGCTGGCATCATTTTCATTTAACTCAGGCCACTCAAAATCTTCTGATTGGTCTCGTATCAAATCTTCGTAATGCAATGTATTGGGTAAAGTGGTTATAAAATCGTCGGCTGCATTTATCAAAATATAGTATTCGACAGTCTCAAGTAATGGAGCAATTTTTTCTAAAAGAGGAACTAATGTTGCATCAACAAATATTACTTTATCTTCTGAATTATTGATAATGTATTCTATTTGGTTAGCAGACAAGCGGATATTTATAGTATGACAAACAGCTCCTATACCAGATATTCCATAATATAATTCGACATGTGGACCATGATTCCAAGCAAAAGTGCCCACCATATCGCCATTAGTGATTCCTAATTTCTGTGTTAATGCATTGGCTAACTTTTTACAACGTTTATACATATCACCAAAACTATACTCATGTCTTATTCCATCTGGTAAATGGGTTATTATCTTTTTATGATGATAGACGCTATTTCCATATTCAAGGATAGTATTTGTTGTAAGTGGATAATCCATTATTAATCCTTTCATATTAAAATGTTTTAATGAGTGATTTTTTTAATAAGGTCTTTATTTTTAGTATTGCTACAATCCGTTTCGTAATTCTCAGGTTTCTTGACTAAGTTAAGATTTTTATTTTATATTAGTGTGAAGCCTTGTTACAGGAAGTTTTTACTGCTTTCTTATAACAAAACCTCTAATAACTTGGGAGGTAATTGCGCCTATTATAGCTGGAATTGTTAGAAAGCCATACATGATGAATTCAAATGGAAACATGTTATGAGAAGAAGAATCGGCAATCATTTCGCAAATAGCGGCTAATGGGAATAAAGCCATGCTCATCGGTCCAATTTGCCAAAAGGGTAAATTGCTAAATAACTTCACTATAAAACCGGATAAAAGAAGGAAGATTAAGCTATATCTAGAAATGCCTTCAATACCAGTTCTAATTAGAGGGAATAATGGCGAATCATAAGGCTTCAAATCACCATAAATAAATATCGGAAGTAGTATGGAAACCATACCGAGAATAGCCACGATTAGTAAAGGAGCAACATTTTTTAAATTCATAAGACTTAGTTATTTATCGAGTTATAGAATTCAGGCAGCTTTAGCTTTTTTGCTAATTTTGAAGGGGATTGTTTTTCCACAAACCAAAGTACGATAAAAAAAGGTCGTTTTACTAGATTTGTCGCTTGCCCTAATATTATTTCGCGAATTTTTATAGATGTTTACTTAATTTTCACAACAAAGGACATTGGTTATTTCAATTAGTGGACGAGCTAATAGCTTACATCTGCTACTCTTTAGCAAATAGTAATTATCGGGTTCTATCAGCCAAATAAAGTGTTTGCCATGTAGATTTTATAAATAACAAACCATATATTACGGGACAAAGACCAGTAGCATTTTTCAAAACATCACAATACCTGTAAACGCTTCATCTATGACATAGATCTAACTCTCAACGGTTGTTTTTAACATTAATTGTTATCTGCAGTAGGCTCTATTCTACCATTGCATCTGAGACAGTTTTACTATCAAAAACCTGTTCAAAGGATATTATTATTATTACTATTCAGTTTTTTGACAATTAATGGCATCAACTGTTTAAGCCATGTGCAGCGTTTTATTATGCTTTTTCTTTCTTTATATATCGCCCTCTCGGTTCATCACCCTCGTGGAGTACCGTTTCGGAATGTAGGAATTGTACAGCGTCGGCTGAATCTTTCACTTTAGTAGCACTGCGCTCTAACATTTCTGATTCAAACACAGTTAATACACTTTCCCTCACTCCAGCTTTTCTCCATTGAGATAAAGGTCTGCATCCTTTTGAGATCCCGCGAGCGAGCGAGAGCGCATCTAGCAGCGCTTGATTAGCACCCTGCCCTTTGAATGGGCTCATGGGGTGAGCTGCATCTCCGATCAGAGTAGCTGGCCCTGCTTTTTTTAATAGTTCTGGCTCAAGTAATTCTCGGTCATACACTGGATAACCAGAAATCTGAGTTTCTAGAGTCGCTGCTAAAATTTGAGGAATGGGATCGTGCCATTTTGTTCTACGACAGGCTTCTTCCTTTAGGGCTTGAACTCCTTGTGCGCTTAAATCTTTAGCCTCTTTTTCTGGCATCGGGAAGCTCAATTGCCACATCACCGAGTCTGATGTGAAAGGCATTATATAGATCCTCTCGTTGCCATTGGCGGTTTGAAATACAGTAGCCGAGTCTAGTAATGAACTGCTATGGCTCTCAATAGCACTCAAAGGACAAATACCCAATATAACAATACAACCTAGGTAGCGCAATGGACTACTATCTTCTGCAATCAGCAAGCTGCGTACCGCGCTACGAATACCATCGGCTCCGACCACAAGATCTGCTTTGGCATGCTGAATCTCGCCATTTACTTCAAATATCAGCCCAAGACTATCATCGTCAGATTCATTAAAACCAACTAATTGGTGTCCCCATTGTACCGCATCATGTCCGCCAAGTTGTTCCAGCAGCGCTAACCGCAAAGACTGCCGTGCGATATGTACATTTGTACGTTTCGGTGACGTTTTCGCATCGGACTGCATCCATTTTCTTATTCCCCATTCACCAATCACTTTTCCTGTTGTAGTATGAACCAGATGTCTTGTTGAAATTACGCCCTGTTCTAAAGAGAAAATGCCCAATCCTTCGATTGCTCTACTAGCTTGTTGTAAAGTAAGTCCATAGCCTTGCGATCGTGCTTCAAAGTTGCTATCCCGTTCATAAAGGGTAAAGGGGATTCCGCGGTGCAAACAAGCCACTGCAAGTGCCACACCACCTATACCGCCACCAATAATAGCAATATTTGGGTAATTTTCGTTATCGGCAATAGGAGGGGCAACAGAAGGAACCAAGCCGGATCCGCTACAGTTCAAGCAGGAATATAGATGCCCCTTTGGAGGAACTGGTGCCGTCCGTTCATCATTCGTTTTTCCATAAAGATCTAATGCCATCTGGTAGCCAAGTCGCGCTTTTTTGCTAAGCCCCCTACTTTTTTTACCTTGTCCATGACATTCTTGACAAATAGTCCATTTTAGAGCTGAATTTTTTATCTTTTCCACTTTCTCATTATTTAACTTGATGTTGAGTCAAATCTGGGGTTCATTTGCAAAAGTACATACATAGTTACTTATATGCACTAAACAAAGCGCTTACAACACCAATCATATCAATAAATTGCCATAAAGGTTTGATATTTCAATTACAAAGTACGGTATTTTCTTCAGAGTTGCTTTAGCTACCGTTTGAATAGTTGCTTTCATGAAAGATGATTTCGGAGGCAACAAGAACTAATTTAGTTGGGTATCGCGTTGCCTTTAGATATGCATAATGAATTGTATCAGTTTTTGAACTGTTTTTTATGTTTCTAAAACTTCTTCTTTGACAAGTTGTGGAACATCTTTTGTTTTGTCAATTTTATTCACTTTTATAAAACCAGCCTGCATCTTTTTTGATTGTTCATTTTCCTTTAAATTAATGGCATTGAACTTAGTTTTAACATCTTCTAATTTAGAAGGACTTGTAAATAGCATAGCATATGCTTCTTTTAAGGACCTACTTTTAATTACATCAAAGAAAATATCTTTCCATTCGTGAAAATTTAAAGTAATGGGGTTATAGGTATTAATTGGCGTCGTAATACCATAAACGGTTTGCTCTTCCTCTGCTTCAAAAGTTCCAAACATTCTGTCCCAAATAATAAATGTTGATCCAAAGTTCTTGTCCAAGTATTTGTCATTTGTAGAATGATGCACTCTGTGATGAGAAGGTGTAACAAAAATGTATTCAATTGGAGCCGGTAATTTTCGAATATATTCGGTATGAATCCAGAATTGATAGAGAACTTCAATTTGATGACAAATAAAAAAAAGTACTGGGTCAAACCCTATTAATATCACAGGAATAAAAAAGATAAATTTAATGTGCTGTGTCCAACCTAACCTAAATGCCACTGACAAGTTGTATTTTTCTGAATTGTGATGTGTAACGTGAGTTGCCCACCAAAAACGATTAACATGGGTCAATCTATGTGACCAGTATCTAAAAAAATCTATAGAAATAATGCAAAGAATATACGTCCACCATTCAGTTGGGATGCTCCATGGGATGACATTATAAAAAAACAGTATAATTCCAAAAATTCCTATTTTCAGTAAAGCAGAGATACCCACATTTACAAGACCAATAAATGTAGCCGATATAGTGTCTAGTTTATTATAGTAATCTTTTTTTTGAATAATTGTAAGGACCCACTCTAATATAACTAGTAAAATCAATGGAATGGCTGCAATTTGTATAATGTTGAGTCCTGCTAGTTGATCTAATAGCACTTCCATAGTCAAAGGATTTTCTTTCATGTAGTATAATTATAATGGTGTTAATTTTATTATTGTAGTTTTTTACGCTTTTTTAAGTTTTCGAAATAAGAAACTAGTGAGGATCATCTAGATTAATATTTGATAGGATGGGTATTATAGTATTTTGATGTTTTTTTTTCAAATTTCACATCAAAGCACAAAAAAATGCTCTTATCTAGTGGAATACTATAATTTTTTCAAGGTAGTTTTTAAACTTTAATTTTAGCAATAATGTTTCGTTAAAATAGCATTAACAGTTGGAAGCTTATTGAAGGGGTATATTTATTATTACTTATTTTTTTTGATAAATAGTGAATCTAAAAGTAGAAAAAGAGGATCTAATGTTGAGGCTAAATCGGTTATATTAGGAAGTGGGAGTGATGCATTAGAATCCTATTACAACGGTATAATAGTTAAACTTACCGATGCTTTGTGACTAGTAATTAATTACTTATGTGAATTAAGTAAAGGTTTTGCAACGCGAATCAAAAGAGTCAATTGCTATTATGATTCGATATTTGTATTAAAAATCACGGTATTAAATTATTCATAAGTACTGCAACTACGATTGAAAGTGGCACTATCCTTTCCTGAAAAATAATTTCAGTCTCGATAGGAAATAAAATACTTTTTATTTTGGTCTTATCGTCTTTTTGTATTTTGCAACGGGGTAAAAACTGTTTTAATATGTTCAATTCGCAAGAATGGATAAAGTAAAACTGGAAACAAAAAGATGAGAAGTTATTTTATCATTTTGAGTTTAGGTCAATTTGAAATAAACTAACCGTTGCGTTGTCATAATGTGCAGGAAGTCCTTCAGTATTTTTAAGTTTTAATAAACCTAAAAACTCAAAGCCACATTTTGTGTAGTAATTAATCAATCCTGAATTATCTCCAACAGTATCCATTCTTATGAATTGTTTTTGATTTTCTTGAGCATAAATTTTTGCCCATTCGACAATTTTACTCACTAAATTTTGTCCTCGAAAATCAGGATTAGTTGCAATGCGGTGAATGTAAACAGCTGGTTCTTCGTTGCGTTCCTCCCATATTTGTGGATCGTCAAAAGTTGTCGCCCAAACACAGACAATTTTACCCTCTGAGACTATTTTCCATTGTCTGTTTTCTAAAATTTCAGTTTCAATAAGGTGTCTGTCAAATTCTGGCCAGTGATGGGTAAATCTCGTCTTCTGAAAATCGGTAGCGATTTTGTATAAACGGAAAATTTCATCTGTGTCGTAACTGTTGCTATTTTGTATTTGAAAGTTCATTTTTGATTTTCTTTTTAATTTTCTTTTATTTTTGAAGTGAGTCGGTTACAATGACAATCGATATTTTGGTGTTTCAAGAAGTTGGGGGTTTGAATGCACATAACTTTCGATTATGCAATGAAATTCAAAAGTACAAAACTAGTCCTAAACAAGAGCCTAAATCCCGATTGCTCAATACGGCTGTTAGTAGTTTTCTTTTTTCAGGCATTCTTCATATATTTTGCAATAAGTAGCTCATTTGTGTCCGTACTTTTTGATAAAGTATCAATGATTTTTCTTTGCTCTGTTTCTGTCCTGTTTTGGCTCAACTTTTTCTTGGCTTGTAAGTCTGTAATAAGTATTTCAAACGCTACAATTCCTTTTGACATTTTTATTTTATAATCTTCTGGGAAATTGTCCCATTGTTGCCTGTATGAAGTTTCGTAATTGTCAATTGTCGTTTCAAGTACTTCAAAAGTTTTTTCTATTTTTGTTATTAATTTTCCTTGTCCGTAGGCGTGAATTGAAATATAGTTCCAAGTTGGTACGTTAAGTTCTTTGTCATAATTCTTTGTAGAAATATAGGCGTGAGGCTCACTAAAAATCACCAAAACATTTTTATTCTCAATGTCTTGCCAATGTTCATTTGCTTTTGCAAAATGAGAACTCAAAATAATATTGTCGTCTTTGGTCGTTACTAAAAATGGCAAGTGTGTCGCAATTGGAAAACTGTCTTTTGCTGTGATTATAGTTGCAAAACTAAATTGCTTCATAAATGCAATAATTTCGGTTTGATTTGTTGTTAAGTTTACTTTAGGAATATACATTTTATCATCTCATTTTAATATTTAAGGTTCGTCAAAATAGGCGCCAACGTTTTTGGTCTTGGCGTTCGGGTGGGTTTCGGAGCACAAGGCTCTCAATATGCACTAAACTTAATAAGAAGTATAATAAATCAAGTTTGTACTTGAGCCCGATTGACGCAAAACGCTTGTCAGCCATAGTTTTATACTGCCCCAAAGTTCTCAACAGCATTGGTTTTTGCAAGCCAATACTCTTCGATTACCCACTGGAAATCTATAGTACATACAAATAACACATTAAGTTACTGGCTTAGATTTTTTATATAAAACTCATTCTTACTATTTTATCAGTACATCTTAGTTTCTCCATCATTTGGAATAAAAACCTTGTCAGATAGTCCAATTTTTGAAACTTCTACTTTTAATTGTTGTCGTGTTGTTGGACAATGATTTACCGCTTCCAGATGATTGGCTATTACTTTGTGTGGTGCGTTTTTTACAAATTTTAAAATATCGTCCATTCGCATTAATAAAGGCTGAAAAACATCCAATTGTGCAGTTCCGCAAGCTACAACTGCAACTTCAGGTTTTAGTTCCGTTAGCACTCTATGTACATCGTCGGTATAAATGGTATCTGCACTTAAATAGATTGATTTTTCATTTGGTAATTCGATGTAAAAGCCCATTACATCTCCCATAGGTTTGGCAACAAATCCGTAACCGTGAACTGCTGGAATACCTAGAATTCTTCCTCCTAAAAAAGGGTTTGTTATCCAATATTCTATAGTTTGGGAAACGTTTAATCCTTTTTTTATTAATGTGGCATCGTCTTTTATACTACAAATAACAGGAATTTGTTTAGAGCGAAGAAAATACTCTGCTTCCTTGTCCAAGTGGTCTGGATGCAGATGCGTTAGTAAGCAATGTGTCGTTTTTTCAACCATATCCATTGCATTGCTTGGTAAATCTACAATAGGATTTCGTTGTGGTTTAAAACGAAAAAGGGTGAAAGTTGGCCCAGCTGTTCCTTTTTTTCCCAGCATTGGGTCAACTAAAATTACTTTATCTCCAGTTTCTATCACCATAGTGGCATTTCGCAAATGATGTATTTTCATTTTTTGATGTTTTAAATTGAAAGTCCAAAGTTGCTCATTGCTAAAATAGATTCCATTGATTGAAATCAAGAAATTAAATTCGCTTTCTAATTCTGCTCAATGTTTCAGGTGTAATTCCCAAATAAGAAGCAATATGATATTGAGGAATTTGCAATAACCAATGAGGCTTATTTTTCATAATATCGAGATACAATTCTTCTGCAGTATTTACAAAATGGTTAAATTCTTCGGTTTCCTTATTGACAACGATGCGTTGGAAAATAGCTTCAATAAACTGTTTGCCACAATTATATTGGTTGGTAAAATTCAAGAATTTTTCTTTTGATAACACTCTCAAATCCACATCAGTCAAACATTCTTGGTATTTTTTTGTGGTCGTGGAATGTGTAAATGAAGAAAAATCGGTTATAAAACCTGAGTTTGTATAAAAATTTATATTTTTTTCTTTATCGTTGGTTGCATAATACTCCCGAATAATGCCTTGGTCTAAAAAACGAAGCTCGTTTTCAACCGTTTCATTTTCTAAAATAATGTGTCCTTTTTTGTACGATTTAACAACGAAAGTATATACAAATTCTTCCAAGCCTTCTTTATTAAAAGGAAATTCACTGTTAAAAAACAAAAATAATTTGTCTGTTGCTTTCATTTAATTTCTAAAGTTGTGGGTGCGGTATGTCTCGACAAAATTGAAACATCATTCCTCTTCTTTGCGAGGTCTTGAACTTCGGAACCGATTATTTTCTGTTAAAGATAAAATTTCTTGTAAAACCTAAAAGTGAATTTACTAGAAAATTCGCGATTTTGCAAAATCGATGTTAGCAATAAACTTTCTTAATTCAAGGTTCTATATTCCACTGGTGTTTTACCTGTCTTTTGTTTAAATAGTTTATTAAAATATTGGGGATATTCAAATCCTAAACTGTATGCTATTTCATTGATGTTTTTTTCTGTATTTATTAAATACGTTTTTGCTTGTTCTATAAGGTAAAAATGAATGTGTTCTTGCCCGTTTTTACCAGTTTCCTTTTTTAGTAGGTCACTCAAATAGCTTGGCGATAAGTTTACTTTTTCTGCTAAAAAGGCAACGCTCGGCAATCCTTGTACTTTGACATTTGATTCGGAAAAATAGGTGTTTAAGATGGTTTCTATTTGAGCTATTATTGACTTGTTGGTTTGGCTTCTGGTAATCATTTGTCGGCCATAAAACCTGGAACAATAATTCAATAATAATTCGATGGTCGAGACAATGATATGTTGGCTGTGCATATCAATATTTTCTTGAAGTTCCGTTTGAATTTTTTGGACACATTCAAATAAAATAATTTTTTCTTTGTCAGAGAGATGAAGGGCTTCTGCAACTTCATAATTAAAAAAGCTGTACCTTTTTAATTTGTCATTTAGGGAAGTAGCTCTAATCAGGTCGGGGTGAAAAAACAAACCCCAACCCATCATGTTTTCTTTGTGCTCTATTTCATTATCAATTTCAATAGTTTGGTTGGGCGCAATACATATTAAATTACCGTCTTGAAAATCTATTGCTTTTCTACCGTATTTGATATTGTTTTTGCAATAGTTTTTAAACATAATCGAATAAAAGTCAGTAGAAATTTTAGAGTATTCCTCCACTTGTTCACTTACGTTACTGAAATCTAAAACAGCTACTAATGGATGATGACTATTGCCTAAATTAAATAATTTATATAAGTCCGTAACGCTATGAAGATGTACAATTGCTGTCATATTTTCTCAACTAATTCTTTTAAATGTTCAACATAAAAATGACCCCGTTTTTCGGCAAAGAAGTCTAAAGATAATAAAACTGCACATTGTATAAAAAGTCCCAAACCAAAACCTTTCCAAATCCCGTAATTGGATAAAGCGTACATTAAAATGACACCTAAAAGAATCATTAAAATTTCGAAATAGCGATAGTAAACGAAGTTTTTCATTACTTTTTCCATTCTTGGAATTTCTTCTGATTGTATTTTAAGAGGGGCGTTTTTTAGGATGTTTTCAACTCTTATATTGTCTATTGGACTTCTCGTAAATATTGTTGCCCCAATAACGATTTGAATGATTGAAAAAAACACTAATGGAATGGCTACACCTTTCCAAAAGCTTTCTTTTATGAAAAAGTAAAAATAGACCGACAATAGGATAGCGAAAACACCGAAGCTTATAAATAATAGACTTTCGGCTTTTTCAGAATTGAAATATTTTACAATTGGATTCATAGTTCTATTGTTTTAAAGTCCGAATTGTGTTTTTATACCTCCAATAAACGTATCATCATCATATTGTTGACGGTTTGCCATAAGCATTTTAGCATCTTCACCTGCGGTATATCGCAATTGATTTTTACCATCGGTTGCCGCTTCAAATATTACCGCTGCTACCACACTTGCAGGTGATGCATTTTCTGCCATTGCGGGCATTGCAGTCATCAACGCACCAACAATTTTTTGGTATTCAGCCATGTTTTCGTCATTACTAAAATCAAAAGACCTGCCTCCAAAATCGGTTGCAATCATTCCTGGTTCGACAATTTTTACTTGTCCACCAAACTGTTCTACTTCAAAGTTAAGCGATTCGGAAATGCCTTCCACGGCAAATTTTGTTCCGTGATATAAGGAACCTAATGGGAAAGACATTTTGCCTCCAATTGAGGAAATATTGATAATAACACCTTTTTTGTTTTGTCTAAAATGAGGTAGGACGGTTTTTGTAACGTCTAAAAGGCCAATAACATTGGTGTTGAATTGTCTAACAATTTGGTCTCTACTAAATGCCTCCAATGGTCCGTATGCTCCATAACCAGCATTGTTCAGCAATACGTCAATATTACCAAATTTTTGAATACCTTCATTAAACGCATCTTGAATAGAAGCGACATCTAAAACATCGAGTTGGGTAACTAAAACATTTTCTAATTTGTTTAATTCTGTTTCATTTGCTGGATTTCTCATCGTAGCGATTACATTCCACCCTTTAGATTGAAATAACTTTGCCGTTTCTTTTCCGATGCCACTGCTTGCTCCCATAATTAAAATTGTCTTGTGCATTTTTTTAAATTTAAAATTTTTGTGCAAAGTTGCCTCATAATGTCAGTTGACAGCTCATGCAAATTCAGGAATTTTGTATTCTTTTTACGGATTTTTGGTCTAAGTTTCTGCTAACTAATATAAATATGCAAATCCTATTTATAAGTACTTGAAAAATTTATAATCGTTTACAATTACTTGTAATTATATAAAAGAAAAAGTACGGTTTTAAGGTTTTCGGTAATTGTAATAAATTGTGCAAAAAAAAATCCCCAACGTTGTTTATTGGGGATTTGGGGTTATTCTTTTTATTTTTCTCTATTGCTTTAAGAAGTTGGGGATTTGTGAACCCGATATTTTTGAGTAGGCACTGAATTAAAAGAGCCATTTTTTTAAATTAATTTCCTCGATAAGTTGAATATCCAAATGCTGATAATGTGATTGGAACGTGGTAATGGTTATGGTCTTTTATTTGAAAAACGACTTCTATAAATGGATAAAAACTGTCAACACCGTCTTTTTTAAAATATTCACTAGTATAAAAAGTCAATTTATATATTCCTAAATTTGATTTTTCTGAATTTAAGAAGTCAGTAATTCTTCCGTTTACATCAGTTTTTTTCTCATCAACAAATGACCAAACTTTAGTTTTCTCGTTATATTTTTCTAATTTGATTGAAATGTCTTTTGCTGGTGAACCTTTTGACACATCTAAAATATGACTTGATAGCTGGAATTTGTTATTTTGTCCGAATATAAAGGTCGATAGAAGTACTAAAAGCGCAGTGTAGATTAATTTTTTCATTATTTTTCTTTATTAAGTTATTTACTTGTTGTGATTCCCTTTTCGTTAATTGATGCAGATTTTGCTATTAAATCATCATTCTCAGGGCTTCCACCTCCAGCAACTCCAATACTACCCACAACATTTCCTTTATACCAAATAGGTAAGCCACCACTTAAAAGGAGTAGTTCTGGTAGTGTATTTAAATTTTTAATAAGAGAATTACTATTTGCTTTTTGTAATAATTCAAGTGTTGAAGTTTTGGTAGATAGTGCTGTGTAAGCTTTTCTCCGAGCAGCTTCTGTGTTGTGGATTCCAACATTATTGCCTCGAATAATTAAAATTATATTAGCTGACGCATCAAGAACTGCTATTGATACATTTTTATCAAGTTCAAATGCCTTTTTCATAACTCGATTAGTTAAAATATAGGCTGCATCTAATGTTAGATTATCAATAGATTTAATATAACTATCGTTTAGCTTCGATATTTCTTTTGGGTTTGAATTATGTTGTCCGCTACCTATAATTGGAATAAATGCTAATACTAAAAGTAAATTTTTCATCTTTTTTTTTACAAAGATAATTGCTTGAAATTTCAAAAAAGTTGCCCTATGTCAACGTTTTTTACAATTTAGATTTCACTCTGCTTAATGTTGAAGCCGATATTCCTAAATAGGACGCAACCATTTTGTTTGAAACATTTAATAATAATTTCGGTTGATGCTTAATTATCCATTCCACTTTTTCTTTAGCATCAAATCCTTGAAAACCATAAATTCGTTTTTGCGCGATGATAAAACCATTTTCTAAAATTTCAGTGTATAATTTTGCAAATTGCGGTAAAGTATTAACTAAATGATAAAAGTCGGTTCTTGAAATATAGAGCAATTCCGAATCCTGAATTGTCTGTAAATATTCTTCGGCAGGTTTTTGGTCAATAAAACTAGGCAAAGCAGTTGCGAAATTTTCTTCAAATGCAAAAAACCTTGAATTATCATTACCGTCTTTTGAAATGGTAAACAAACGAATACATCCTTTGTTTATAAAATAATAGTTTTGACATATTTCCTCACTAGTGACCAAAATTTGGTTTCGTTTAGTATGTATAATTTTAAAATATGAAACTATTTTTTTTAATGTATTATCATCTACGTCAGTTTTTTTCTTTAAAACTTTTTCAAGAATTTCAAACATTTTTTTACGATTTTGGTAAAATAGCATACAAATTCAGTTTGTCTTAGAACCTATAAACGGTGTTATACTATATAAATTATAAAGTAAAAATAGATAATTTTGATTACAATATTTTTCTTTTTGTGAAAAAGTGACTCGATTAGAAATAATAAAAAAAGACGGTAAAAATCTTTAAAAACCCCTTTTATAGTTTGAAAAAACAAAACAATATTTTTTAGATACTGTTTTAAGAGTATTGGGTCAAATAAGTTGAATATTCTCGTGAGGTTGTCGGCTGTAACAATGAAACCAACATCAGCAGAGGCGTGTGTATTGGTTTTCTCTGTCATAATATATGATCATCATTGCCGCTTTATAAGTCCTTAAGGCTGTCTTACAATAGCTTGTATACGACGGTACACTTCATAGTTATTCTCGATTCTGAGTTTGTTTTCATAAATCAAATCGGTATACTGTAAGCGCTCAATGAGTTTCCATTTTTTGTTTTTTGTGCATTTAGTAAAAAGGGCATAGCTCATACAAGCGTTTGTTTGTAATTCTTCATCTGAGTGATTGATTTCTCATTGCTTTTGTTGTACGATTTTTCATTGGTGTTAAGCCGTTTTATTTTAGTAACTCTTCTGAAATTATTTCACAAAGCCTTTCTGTCCATACAAATCCAGTTGACGACATGTCTAAAACAAACCAACCGATAAATAAAGGTGCTTTCTGATATGATCGACTTTATTTAAGTCAATATTTCTCCAACTATTTAATGCTAAAATATCACTTGTCGGTAATTTTTCTATTATAAATGTAACTCGCCAAAATTCATCTTTTGTAATAACTTCTTGCCCGAAAAGATTTAATAATTTGCCAATTAAAACTGCTTTAGAAGATGTCTCTAACTTGTCAATAATTGCTATTAACTTTTCTCCAGCTTCTTTTTGAAAGTCGTTGTCCTCTAAATTTTCAATTAGTTGCTATCTTTTTTCTAGTGGTAATTTTGAAGAATCGTGCAGGAAAAGAAGAAGTTTATTTGAAAATCTATGATCTCTAATTGCAACTCCTGCATTCCATATTCCACTAAGTACGCTAATTACTGGAATATCTTTCAGCAAACCGTTCTTAAGGATTGAGTCTATTCCTACCTCTTTTAGTTCTACTGAAACTTTGGTCAATTCTGAACTTTTAATGGTTTCTGTTAACTAGATTGATAATTGTTTGCGTCTTTTCTGTATTGTCGTCTTTCATTAGCAGGGTTTTAAAATGGCTTACAACTAGTACATCCTCGTTATAAAATAGCGACTATAAATCTGAAAGTGGTTGGCTTTGCGCCATAACATAAGTTATTTGAAATTAGTAAGAAAAATATTTCTTTGAAATAAATAATTTGCTTGATCGAATCAAATTTTGAAGAAGGAGTTATGAAAATAAATAGTTGTGGTCTAGCCCCGATGGGAGCATGTATCCTTTTTGTGCTGGGGTTCAGCACAAAAGATACTGTGGAAAGCGGGAGGGAAGTGCATGAAAAAATGATCACTTTTGCTCCTGAAAAAAGCAATAAAAAAAAACACCAACTCTTCGGCTGGTGTTTTCTTACTACAAAAAAAACTATAAATATTTATTCTACTAATTCGGTTTGATTTCTGAAGACTAGTTCTCCATCGAATGCATCCAAAAGAATGATACTTTCTGTGGCAATATTGCCAGCCAGAATCTCTTTGGATAACTTGTTGAGTACGTCTCTTTGTATCACTCGTTTTACTGGTCTGGCTCCAAATTGCGGATCAAATCCTTTCTCGGCTAAATAGGCAATCGCGTCTGGAGTGGCGTCCATGGTGATGCCTTGAAGGGCCAACATTTTGGTCACCGATTTCAGTTGAAGGCTCACAATTTTAGTAATATTCTCGCTGCTTAGCGGAGTAAACATCACGATTTCGTCAATACGGTTTATGAATTCCGGACGCACCGTTTGTTTTAATAAACCTAGGACTTCCACTTTTGCAGCCTCGGTAGCGGCTTCCATACTTCCTTTTAAATTCTCAAATTTTTCTTGTATGATTTGGCTTCCCATATTAGAAGTCATGATGATAATGGTGTTTTTGAAGTCGGCAAGACGTCCTTTATTGTCCGTTAGTCTTCCTTCATCCAATACCTGCAACAGAATATTAAAAGTGTCTGGATGCGCTTTTTCAATCTCATCCAGTAATATCACGGAATAGGGTTTTCTACGAACGGCTTCGGTCAATTGACCACCTTCGTCATAACCCACATATCCAGGAGGCGCTCCCACCAATCTGCTTACGCTATGGCGTTCTTGGTATTCACTCATGTCGATACGGGTCATGGCATTTTCATCGTCAAATAGATATTCAGCCAGGGCTTTTGCTAATTCGGTTTTTCCTACTCCTGTTGTTCCAAGGAAAAGGAAAGTTCCCACCGGTTTTCTCATGTCCTGCAGTCCGGCACGGCTGCGACGTACCGCATCACTTACGGCTTCGATTGCTTCTTCTTGACCTACTACTCGCTGATGCAATTCTTCCTCCAGATGTAATAATTTTTCGCGTTCTCCCTGTAACATTTTCATAACAGGAATTCCGGTCCATTTGGCTACTACTTCGGCAATATCTTCTCTTGTAACTTCCTCTTTTATCAAGGAGCTTCCATCAGATTGATTTTCGACTAACTCTTCATGTAGAATGTTCAAGCGCTCTTGAGCTTCTTTGATTTTTCCATAACGAATTTCCGCTACTTTACCGTAATCACCTTCGCGTTCTGCACGCTCTGCTTCATACTTGTAATCTTCAATTTCGGTTTTGATGGACTGAATGTTATCAACCACATCTTTCTCCGATTTCCATTTGGCATAAATTTTATTTCGATCTTCTTTGAGATTGGCCAAATCCATTCCCAATATTTTGATCTTGCTTTCGTCTTTTTCTCTTTTTATGGCTTCGATTTCAATTTCCAGTTGCATTACCTTTCTGTCCAAAACATCTAATTCTTCTGGTTTTGAATTGATTTCCATTCGGATTTTAGAAGCCGCTTCGTCCATCAAATCGATAGCTTTGTCTGGCAGGAAACGATTAGTAATATACCGTTGTGACAATTCTACCGCAGCTATAATGGCCTCGTCTTTTATCTGTACTTTATGGTGAGTCTCGTATTTATCCTTGATACCACGTAAAATAGAAATGGCACTTTCGGTATCTGGTTCTTCGATTATAATTTTTTGGAAACGTCTTTCGAGCGCTTTGTCTTTTTCGAAATATTTTTGATACTCGTCCAAAGTGGTTGCACCAATAGCTCTCAATTCTCCACGAGCCAAAGCTGGTTTCAGAATATTCGCGGCATCCATAGCACCTTCGCCACCACCGGCACCAACTAAAGTGTGGATTTCGTCAATGAATAACACAATATCTCCTTCGGCAGCAGTCACTTCTTTTACTACGGCTTTTAGACGCTCTTCAAATTCTCCTTTGAACTTTGCTCCAGCAATAAGTGCTCCCATATCAAGTGAAAAAACGATTTTGTTTTTCAAATTATCGGGTACATCGCCATCTACAATTCTATGTGCTAAACCTTCTGCAATGGCAGTTTTTCCCACTCCGGGTTCTCCCACAAGCATTGGGTTGTTTTTTGTTCTACGGGTCAATATTTGCAGTACACGTCTAATTTCCTCGTCTCGACCAATTACAGGATCTAATTTTCCGTTTTTGGCCAATTCGTTTAGGTTTTTGGCATATTTATTTAATGAATTGTATGTTTCTTCAGCTGAGGCAGAGGTTACTCTTTCTCCTTTTCGCAATTCGTCAATAGCCGCTTTCAATCCTTTCTCAGTAACACCTTGGTCTTTTAATATTTGTGCTACCTTGCTTTTGGACCCAAAAATAGCTAAGATTAAATGTTCAATGGAAACGAATTCATCATTCATTTTCTTTGCAATAATCTCTGCTTCATTCAAGGCCGAGTTTGCTGTTCTAGAAAGCATGATCTCGCCACCCGAAACTTTAGGAAAACTTTGAATAGTACTATCCAAAATTTGAAGAAACAAGGGCACGTTTACATTGAGTTTTTTTAAAATGAAAGGCGCTACATTTTCGTCTACATCAAAAATAGCTTTAAAAATGTGTTCGTTTTCAATTTGTTGTTGGCCAAAACCTTGAGCCAATTGTTGGGAAAGCTGTATGGCTTCCTGTGATTTTATAGTAAATTTATTTATATTCATGATCTTTTAGTTTATGAAGTTATTTAGGTAACTTTGCTACTTGGTAATCAAGTTGTATTCCAATACAATAGTACGGACAAAATGGCGTATAAAACATGATTATTATCATATAAACTAGTCAAATTGACTTAATTAACGACAAAAAATGAGTTTTTTTAAAAATATTTTTAGTGGTTCAGAGAACCAAAATGATTCTAGCCCTAAAATGGACTGGAATAACTTAACTGATTTGGGACAGTTGAATGAAATCATTACACTTTCAAACGATACTCCAATTGCTATTTTTAAGCACAGTACTCGTTGCAGTATCAGCAGAATGGCATTGAAACAATTTGAAAATGAATTTGACTTCTCAGATAAAGTTACACCTTATTTTTTAGATTTAATAGCATATCGCGAAGTTTCTAATGAAATAGCGAATCGTTTTGGAGTGCAACATCAATCGCCTCAATTAATCTTAATTAAGGATGGAAAAGCAATTTACAATGCCTCCCACAGTGATATAGATGCTGGGGTTTTGAAGACTAAAGTATAGTTTTGAAGGTAATTAATTAAAATAAAATGGGGATAAACAAATGCTTAATAGTTGGAATTGTATGCGTTCAGTTATTAGTTTCTTGTCAAGTGGTTCGTATTACTGAAAATTCAAATTATAAAGAGTCTAGTTTTACTTTTGGTTTAAATAAAACTGCTGTACTTGTTGGTGATAACAATGTAGTAATTAGTGAATTTACCAAAACGTTTAATAAAAAATATAAGCAAAAGCATGACTTTGTAATGCAATATGACAGTTTATGCGCTAGTGCATTTAAACAAGATAATATTTTTAGAGAAGTATTACTTGATGAGTCTATCAAATTAATATCAAGTGATGCTTTGATATCTACTGAAGAACAACAAAAAAGGGTAGATTCATTATTTACAAATTCATCTGCTGACTATTTGATTAGGATAACCAATTATGAAATTGCAAATAGTATGCAAGGTAATATTGGTATGCCAATGGCTGGAGGCGGAGGTATGATAGGGAGTACACAAAGTGAAAGTTGTATTGTAAAATCTCATTTTCAGATTTATGACGTAAAATCACGTAAAAAGGTATTGGATTTTGAATCAAAAGGGAGCGCAGGTGTTATGTTATTTGCATTTGAAAAAGCCCTTGTAGGTGCTATGAACAATTCAATAAAAAATTCAGCTATTTATTTAAAATCTGGAAAAGTAAAATTTTAAATAATTTAGCAGTATTTAGTCAACTAAATGTATGACTACTGTTTTATTTCTGAAGTTTTTAAATAGCAAGTAAAAAAAGCCAGGAATTCATAAATTAGATTGTTTTAATTTGTGAATTCCTGGCTTTTTTTGTTTTTCTAAAATTCTCCACTTGAACCGCCACCACTAAAACCACCACCACCAAATTCCATATCAGATTCTAGTACAGTTTCAGGTTTTAGCCCAAGCTGAGAAGCGATTAATGCTTCGGAATTCATAAAAGCATTGGCTTTGGTAAAGCGATCTAGCCGGAACGTAATTCCCGTTGCCTTATTTTTTAATTTCTTCATAGCAAAATAAGTACAAGCAAACAACAGTAATCCTGCAATAGTCAAGAAGGTTTCAATGGGTAAAATAGCATAGTAAAAACGAATACTATAAATAGAGAACGTCATTGCCGATGCTCCAATCCAAAGCATAATACGGTCTTTCTTTAATAAAGAATAAACCAAATAAGCTGCAGGAACTATAAATGTGAAAGCGTAAAAGAAATAGGCAAACGAAATGTCGCTGTTTGGATCAATCTCCGCACCTAATAATGCAACTGATAGCTCTCGCACTACAAGATAATTTCCTGATAGGTAAAACAGAATAAGACTAAAACTATTTGCTAACAAAACTCCTTTATGATAAAATGTTGGTTTTAAATTTTTAAGAATCGGTTTACTAGAATAATAGATTCCTGCCGAAAACAACATCAATACAAATGGTAAAATGGTTTTCCCAGTAGCACCTAGTTCAAAAAGAGTATAAACCAAGCTAGAGGTTGTAGCAAAAAAAAACAGCAATGCCATAGATAAATGCATATATCGGAGATAACTTAGTAATGAAGTTATCATTAGTATTAGAGAAATGATTAATCCATTTCCATCTGTTGAAATTCCTATGGCCAAGGCCAAAGTTAGTTGCGCTCCTACTATAAAAGCATCATCTAATCCATATCCATAAAATTTTTGCTTACTCAAGAATTCTGCTGCTACAAAACCAACAAGGGCATAAAGGAAAATTAGAATTTTAAAGTTTTCAGCAATTAAGTCTACAATGATTAAAGTAAAGAAACTGCAAATCGAGGAATATAAAAAGATACCTAATAAGAAAAAGGCCCCTCTTATTAGTAGATTGTTATGCCTTTTAGGAATTATGAGTTCTTTTGAAATTTCGTCATACTGCTTTTTATTCATAAAACCAGCTTTTTCTAAAGATTGGGCTTGGTCAAGTAGCGTCACATTTTCAAGTTCTTCTTTATTGTATACTATCATCAGCGTTGTTTTTATTGAATTTCTTAATAAGACGAATAAATAGAATTATAGAACCGATAAAGTAAAAAGGCACTAAAAAAGAGAATGGTATCATTAAATCTTCAATGTTAATTAAGTCAATAATTTTAAATAAAAGGAAGTTTAAACCAAAATAGGTATAAAGAATAGTGAACACAAATAAGGATACTGATTTAAGGCTATAGCTTACTGTATAAAAGTAATAGCAACATACCGCTAATAGGATAATAAATACTCCCCAATAAGGTTCAAACAAATTATTGATACAAGAAATACTGATTAAATGTAAAGCAAAAGTCGAGAAGACTAAGTTGAAATGTTTTTTTAAGTCAATTTTAGTGCTATAAATGGACCAAATAATTAATACAAGACCCAAAGCAATGGCGGAGTAACTTAAGGAATCTGTTTGCTGAAAATCATTATTTAGCAAGGCTTGCGGACTTACCGATAATCCGATATAGGCTGCGAGCCCAGTTATTGCAATGGATAAAACAGTTTTATTATCAAAATAGTAGGCGCAAAACAATGCAATTGCAGTAGGAATCAAAGTGGCTAAGCCGTAATGGGTACCAAATGTACCGTATTGAAATTGGAGGTACCCTATGAAAGTGCAACTTAAAAGTATGGCTGCAAGAATGAGATAGTCAAATAAGGGGTTCTCAAAATAAGTTTGTTGTTTGTGAAATCCTACAGCATTTTTAAAACTAAAATAATAACAGATTACAGTTACTATTAATAATAAACTAAGAATGGCAATATGGCCAATGCTATCAACATTTTCATAAATTAAGATACCAATTCCTGAAGTAAACAATAAAACGGAGAGATATAGGAATAATTTGAGCTCAGTATTTACTGAAAAGATATTTAATCTGCGATAAGCGGCAATCTGATCCATTTGCTCTTTGTCGATTAATTGTTTCTCAAAAAGTCTATTAGTAGCATTTTCTTCAAATTTCCCCATAGCGTTGTGTTTTCGTTACTCCTATCAAATATACATTTATTCCTAGATTGTAAAACAAGTAGCGTTCTATTCGTTTTGTGACTTTAAATTAGGATCAAAAAAAACACACTGTGATTGACAGTGCGTTAGATAATTATTGTAAGATTGTAGTTTAGTAAGCAAGCTTCATTTTTTCCTTTATCTCAGCTAAGCATAAGTTGTTTATACTTCCTTCATGTGTATGTTTCGTTTCTTTTGGAGATTCAAATGTTCCATTTTCCAATTGCTCAGCAACGGCTTTATAAGCGTCTCTAAAAGGCATCCCCGCGACCACCATTTCGTTTAATGTATCAACAGTAAACAAGTAGTTGTATTTTGGATCGTTTAAAATATTATCTCTTACTTTGATGTCTTTGATAGAAAAAATAGAGATATCTAAACAAGCTTTTAGGTTTTGAATGGCAGGAAATAATCCTTCTTTCAATAGCTGTAAGTCCCTGTGATAACCAGATGGAAGGTTATTGGTAATTAAAGTGATTTCGTATGGCAACGCTTGAATCTTGTTGCATTTACCACGAATCAACTCAAAAACATCTGGGTTTTTCTTGTGTGGCATGATGCTGGATCCCGTTGTAAGATGTGCAGGCAGCGTAATGAAATCGAAGTTCTGACTCATGTATAAGCACACATCCATAGAGAATTTAGCTAAAGTAGCGGCAACACTACTCATAGCAAAAGCTAATGTTTTCTCCGATTTTCCGCGGCTCATTTGTGCTGCTACCGAATTGAATTTTAAGGTTTTGAAACCCAATTCTTTTGTGGTGAAAGTTCTGTCAATTGGGAACGAACTTCCGTAACCAGCAGCTGAACCTAACGGATTTTGATCTACAACTTTCAAGGCGGCATTCAACATAGTGATATCGTCAATTAAAGTTTCGGCATAAGCTGAAAACCACATTCCGAAAGAAGAAGGCATTGCAATTTGTAGGTGTGTATAACCCGGCAATAATACATTTTGATGTTTTTCTGCCGATTCCATCAACAAATCAAAAAGAGCTTTTACTTGCTCTTTAAGCTCTTTAACTACGTCTTTTAAATACAGATTGACGTCAACTAAAACTTGGTCGTTACGAGAACGTGCTGTGTGAATCTTTTTACCGGCATCACCTAGTTTTAAGGTTAACATATATTCGATTTTCGAATGTACATCTTCAAAAGTATCTTCGATTACAAAGTTTCCTTTTTCGACATCAGCAATGATTTCGTTTAAAGCGGATACTAAAAAATCAGTTTCAGTGGTAGTTAATAAGCCTATATTTCCTAACATTTTAGCATGAGCAATTGAACCCAAGGCATCATATTTAGCAAGAACTAAATCTAGATCTCTATCGTTTCCAACAGTAAATTGTTCAATTTGTTTATCTGTTGGTATTCCTTTTTCCCAAAGTTTCATAATTTTTTGTTTCAGGTTTAAAGTTTCAAGTTTTTGATTGAAGCTTAAATAGTATTCTTTTGTTTTGCTGAGATACTCAGAGTGTACTTAGAGTTTGTCTTTTCGTGTAGACTATTGTATCGCTATACTTGATTCTAGCCCTGATAACAGCTGCATGTCCCGATTTAGAGAAACAAGGCTTTTTTCAAGCCGTAGTTTTTATTTGTCGGGAATATAGCGGATAGCAGGGCACGAGCAAGGCGAACTGACGAAGTAAAAAGCTCCTAATTGTTTTATTGCTTTAAAAAATCCCCAAGTATTTTGATATACAGCTGGATTCCTTCCTCAATTTCGTTCAAATATATGAATTCGTCAGCAGAGTGTGAACGCAAAGTGTCGCCTGGTCCCATTTTAAGCGATTTGCAGCTCAAAACGGACTGGTCAGAAAGGGTAGGGGAACCATAGGTAGTTCTTCCTAAAGCAATCCCTGCCCGCACTAAACCATGTGTTGCCGGAATTGAAGAGGCGCTTAAATTCATGGAACGTGGCGTAACTTCAGCTTCAATATTTTCTTGAACGGTTTGTAAAATTTCCTGATTAGTATAACAATCGTTCACACGAATGTCAACTACCAAATCACATTCTGAGGGTACAACATTGTGTTGTTTTCCTGCGTTTATCTGAGTTACGGTCATTTTTACTGGACCTAATTGTTCTGATATTTTCTCGTAACGATAGTTTTTAAACCATTCCATTACAGGAATTGTTTTGTAAATGGCATTGTCATCATTTTGATGTGCAGCATGACTTGGCGTGCCTTTTACTTTGACATCAAGTACTAAAAGTCCTTTTTCGGCTATTGCCAACTGCATCAAGGTAGGTTCTCCAACGATGGCACATTCTAATTCTGGTAAGCTTTTTAACACGCTGTTCAAGCCTTTTTTTCCGCTGCTTTCTTCTTCTGCCGAAGCAACAACTACAATGTTATAAGGCAAGTTTTCTGAAGCATAGAAATGCACAAAAGTAGCCAAAAGCGAAACGAGACAACCACCAGCATCATTACTCCCTAAACCGTATAACTTACCGTCTTGGACAATTGCTTTAAAAGGATTATTTGTATATGCCTGATTTGGCCTTACCGTGTCATGATGCGAATTAAGTAAAAGGGTAGGTTTGTCTTTGTCAAAATATTTGTTATAAGCCCAGACATTGTTGTTTTCTCTCTCGAAAGGAATCTCGTTTGCTACAAACCATTTTTCGATTAAAGCGGCCGTTTGATCTTCTTCACCAGAAAAAGACGGGGTTTCAATCAAATTTTTTAATAATGCGATGGCTTCCTGCTTAAGTGTTTCTGTGTTTTTCATATTTTTTTCTACTAAGGCCCAGAGGCACTAAGTTTTGTTATTTTTTGAAAATTTGTATTTAACTTTTAGAGTTCGATATTTGTGTAAATTGCTGTCTTGTCTTGCAACATTCTATGATGGCCTATTTTTATTTTTTGAACTCCTTTTGACAAGCTATTGAAGCAGTTATCCAGTTTAGGAATCATACCAGAATGGATGGCTTTCTCAGCCTTTAATTTGGTGTATAATTCTTGATTCATTTTTTCAATCACAGAAGAATCATCCTCAGCATCAAATAAAACCCCTGGTTTCTCGAAGCAATAGTTTAAGGTTACTTCAAATACTTCAGATAAAGCAATTGCCAATTCGCTAGCAATCGTATCGGCATTTGTATTTAACAATTGTCCTTGTTTATCGTGTGTGATGGCGCAAAATACAGGAACAATTCCATTTGAAATTAAAGTTTCGAGTAACGCGGTATTCACTTTTTGCACATCACCGACAAAACCATAATCTATAGTGGGATGGTTTCTTGTTTCAGATTGGATTAAATTTCCATCAGCGCCTGAAAACCCCATTGCATTAGTGTCATTGGCTTGTAATTGAGCTACAATATCCTTATTGATTTGTCCTGCGTAAATCATCACAACAACTTCAAGCATAGCAACGTCAGTAATGCGACGTCCATCAATCATTTGCGGAACAAGACCAATGCTTTTTGCCATTTTTGTAGCGGATTTTCCTCCACCATGAACCAATACTTTATAACCTTCTATTCTTGAAAAATCAGATAAGAACTGCTTTAATTCCGAAGCATCATCAATGATATTTCCTCCAATTTTAACTATTGTAACAGCTGCTTTATTCTCCATTCTTCAATATTTTTTGCAAAACCAATTGGGCTGCATAAGTTCTGTTATTTGCTTGTTCGATGACAATTGAATTTTCACTATCCAACACTTCGTCACTAACGATAACATTACGTCGTACTGGCAAACAGTGCATGAATTTGGCATTGTTTGTCAATTTCATTTTCTCGGCGGTCACTGTCCAATTGGGATCTGAATTAGTGATTTTTCCATAATCACCATAGTTACTCCAGTTTTTAGTATAAATAAAATCAGCATTTTCAAAAGCTTTGTTTTGATCGTATTCGATTGTTGAATTCTTTGTGATTTCTGGATTCAATTCGTAACCTTCTGGATGTGTAATTACAAATTCAGCATCTTGTAACTGCATCATTTCCACAAAGGAATTGGCTACAGCTTGAGGTAAAGCTTTAGGGTGTGGTGCCCAAGATAAAACTACTTTTGGTCTATGTTTTGTTTTGTGTTCTTGCATGGTTATCGCATCTGCAAGTGCTTGCAGTGGATGACCTGTACAGCCTTCCATATTGACTATTGGTACTGTAGCAAACTTCAGAAAACCTGCCAAAACAGTTTCGGCATTGTCTTTTTCTTTATCTACCAATCCAGCAAAAGCTCGTACAGCGATGATATCGCAATATTGCGACACTACTTCAGCAGCTTCTTTGATATGCTCTGAAGCGCCTTGGTTCATGATAGCTCCATCTTCGAATTCTAAAGTCCATCCCTCATTAGTAAAATTCATCACCATGACATTCATACCCAAATTCAGAGCGGCTTTCTGAGTACTCAAACGCGTTCTTAGACTTGGATTAAAAAACAACATCCCTAAGGTCTTGTTTTTTCCTAGTTTTTTATTTTTAAGTGGCTTACTTTTTATTTTCAAAGCTGCTTTTACCCATTCAGAAAGGGAATCGATATTTTGTATTGATATGTAATTCATTATTTTATAGTTTAATCGATAGTTTATTTAATCGATTAACCGAATATTCGATTAACCAAATTAAATTTTTATACAATCTTTGTAAATGGAATTGCATTTTTTATTGCGTTCAAAATAAAATCGTCTTTCAACCCATTGACTACCCAAGTCTCAATATTAGCAGCTTTAGCTATCGCCGCTGCTTCAATTTTAGATTGCATTCCACCAGTTCCTTGGGATGATTTTGAATCGCCTACTTCTTGTTGCATCAATTGTAAATCAGTTACTAGCGAAATGGTTTCTGGAATGTCATTATGAATAGAAGCTTTCGTATAAATTCCGTTGGTATTCGTTGCAATTATTAAAATATCGACTTTTAGTAACACAGCAGTTAATGCTGCTAATTTATCGTTGTCACCAAACTGAATTTCGTCCGTCGCCACCGTGTCATTTTCATTAATAATCGGTATGTAATTGTTTTCGATTAATACGTTGATGGTGTTTACGATGTTAATCTTGGATTGCTCTTTTTCAAAATCAGAATACGACAATAAACACTGTGAAGTCAATAATCCCAAATCACTGAAATTTTCATGGAAAATCCGCATCAAATGAGGTTGACCAATGGATGCCAAGGCTTGCTTGACTATTATCTCTTTGCCTTTACTTTCCAATTTTACAAATTGTTTTGCCGCAGCGATGGCGCCAGAACTCACAATTACAAATTCGTATTCGTCGTTTAAAGCAGCTATTTGCATCCCAATATCCTCAATCTTTCCTCTGGAAATATGATTGGTTTCCTTGGTTAGTGTATTGGTTCCAATTTTTAGTAATACTCTTTTTTTTGCCATATTTTTTAACCGCAAAGTGCGCAAAGTTAGTTTTTAAACGAAACGTTGATAAGCGCTAAGTTCGCAAAGTGTTGTTAATATTTGAATTTTCCTATTTTCAATCTTTCGACTTTATGACTTATTTACCGAATCTGCCCATCACCGTAAATATACCATTTATTGGTAACGAGATGCTGTAAACCAATAGGGCCTCTTTGATGTAGTTTATCAGTGCTTATGGCTAATTCTCCACCTAGCCCTAATTGACCACCATCGGTGAAGCGTGTAGAAGCATTATGGTATACTGCCGCAGTATCTACGTTATCCATAAACTGCTGTGCGATAGCCTCATTTTTTGTAATTATCGAAGCGGAATGTCCTCCGCAATATTTATTGATTTTTTCAATCGCTTCTTGATCGGAATTAGTTGTACCAATAACAATTTTGTAATCTAGGAATTCTTCGTACCAAATCAAATCGTTTTCTATAAGCGGTACTTGAGTCGCCCTTGCAAAAGCTTCATCTCCTAGAACGGTAACATTAAACTCCTTTAATTTTGCTGTAAGTTTGTTTGCGAAAGCTTCCCAATCAGGAAGATTAGTGTCAATTAATACTTTATCTAGAGCATTGCAAACTGATATGTTTGAGGTTTTTCCATTGATAATAATTGCAAGAGCCTGATCTAAATCAGCTTCCTTGTTTACATACACAAAGTTGTTTCCTCTACCACTTACAATAACGGGACAGCTAGCGTGTTTTTTTACAAAATTAATTAGATTTTCACCACCACGAGGAACGATTAAGTCCACTTTTTGTGTTGGTTTTTCTAAAAATGCTTGTGTTTCTGTTCGGTCATAATTTAAGTATTCAACCCAAGATGTATCAACGTCAGAATCTTTTAAGGCTTGATGCCAAAGAGTAACAATCTTCTGATTTGATAATAAAGATTCTTTACCACCTTTCAATAGAATTTTGTTTCCCGATTTGAATGCTATTCCACCAGCCTCAACAGTTACGTCAGGACGAGACTCATATATGATAAGAATAGTTCCAAAAGCAGCTGTTTTATTACTAATTTTCAATCCGTTATCATGGGTGAAATTAAAACGAACTTGACCAATTGGATCTTCTTGGCTTGTCAATTGCTGCAGTGACAAAATCATGCCGTCAATTTTATTATCGTCTACTAATAAACGTTTCTCCATAGCCAAATCATCACCAGAATAATTGTTTAAATCCTGTTGATTAATTGTCTTAAGATTAGCTCTTTGTTCCTCTAGAAGTACAGCCATTCGACTTAATACGGCATTTCTATTTTCTATGGATAATACTATGTTCATTATTTTAATTTTGTGTTTGAGAAAAAAATCCAACCTATAAGTCATATAAATTTAAGAGTTTATATGACTTGTATATTTTGAAAGTTATTTCAATTCAGCCAATGACTCTCTCAGTGCAACGATAAAAGTGTCAATTGCTTCAGTTGTAATTGTTAAAGGAGGTAGAATTCTCAGTAAATTTTTGTTACTAGATCCACCGGTAAAAATATGCTTTTCAATGATCATTTTTTTTCTTAATGCACTTACGTCAAAATCAAATTCGACACCTAGCATTAATCCTCTTCCTTTCACTTTTATGATTTCAGGAATAACTTTGATGGCTTCCATAAAATAGGTTTCTACTTTTTTAGCATTCTCCATTAAGTTCTGACTTTCAATTACGTCTAAAACTGCAATACTTGCAGCACAAGCCAGATGGCTTCCGCCAAAAGTAGTTCCTAATAAACCGTAACTCGCTTCAAAATGAGGAGCAATTAGAATACCACCAATTGGAAATCCGTTACCCATACCTTTTGCCATACAGATAATGTCTGGTTTGATGTCATGGTATTGATGTGCAAAAAACTTCCCGCTTCTTCCAAAACCAGATTGAACTTCATCCAAAATTAAAACCACATCATTCGCTTTACATACCTTTTCTAAGGCTTGAAAAAATTCGGTAGTTCCTTGGTCTAATCCACCTACACCTTGGATTGGCTCGATTATGACAGCGCAAACATCTCCTTTTTTTAATTCCGCTTCCACCAAATCAATTTGGTTCAATGGCAAGAAAGTAACTATTTGCTGTGCGTTTAACGGTGCTATAATTTTTTTATTATCGGTAGTTGCTACTGCTGCAGAAGTACGTCCATGAAAAGCATTATCAAATGAAATTACTCTGGATTTATTGGTGTGGAAAGAAGCCATTTTTAGAGCGTTTTCATTGGCCTCAGCCCCAGAACTGCACAAAAACAAGCTATAATCAGTATAACCCGAAAGTTTCCCTAGTTTATCAGCTAGTTCTACTTGAAGTGGATTCTGAATTGCATTTGAATAAAAACTCAAATTATCCAATTGTGCTTTTACTTTCGCCACGTAATACGGTTGGGTATGACCAATAGAAATTACTCCGTGACCAGAGTATAAATCTAAATATTCAATTCCTTTGTCGTCTGTAATGATACAATCTAATGCTTTTACAGGCGTAATAGGGTATAATGGGTAAACGTCAAATAAGTTCATTTTGATTTTTTTGTTTAAATGGTTTAAGGTTTAAAGTTTAAAGTTAGCACTGTAACTTGAAACTTTAAACTTGAAACAAATTTTTTAGAATCCTGAAGGTTTCAAATGCAATCCAGTGGTTTCATCTAGTCCAAACATTAAATTCATGTTTTGTATAGCTTGTCCAGAAGCGCCTTTAACTAGATTATCAATAACCGAAGTAATTAATAACCGATTTCCTTTTTTCATTAAGCTAATAATGCATTTGTTAGTTTGCACTACTTGCTTCATATTAATATTAGTAGTGGTAACTGTTACAAAAGGTTGGTCTTGATATAAAGCCTGATATTTAGCAATCAAGTCCTCTAAGCTTTCTTCGACAGTTGTGTAAAGAGTTGCAAAAATTCCTCTGGCAAAATCCCCTCTGTTAGGTACAAAAATTAATTCATTTGTAAAATTAGATTGCAATTGATTGACACTTTGGTTAATTTCTCCTAAATGTTGGTGTTCAAAAGCTTTATAATGTGACATATTATTTGATCTCCAGCTGAAATGTGTAGTCTCCGAAGGAGAAACTCCTGCGCCAGTGCTTCCAGTAGTCGCATTGATATGAACGTCGTTATTCAATAGTCCATTTGCTGCAAGCGGTAATAAAGCTAGTTGTATTGCTGTTGCAAAACAACCTGGATTAGCAATATAGTTTGCATTTTTAATGTGGGTTTTATTCAGTTCAGGGAGACCGTAAACAAAAGACTTTCCTTCGAACTCTTTATCTTTCGTTAATCTAAAGTCATTTCCTAGATCGATAATCTTCGTGTGACTTGCAAATTTGTTGTTTTCTAAAAATGAGATTGATTTTCCATGTCCTAAACACAAGAAAACTACATTTACATTTGGGTTTACTGTATCAGTAAAGTTCATTTCGATATCACCCATTAAATCATGGTGCGCTACAGAAAGGGGCTTTCCTGCATTAGTCGTGCTGTAAACGAAATCAAGCTTGGTATTTGGGTGAAACATCAAAATCCTGATTAGTTCCCCAGCCGTGTATCCTGAACCTCCTATTATTCCAACATTAATCATAACTTATGTCGTTTACAGATGAAAATATATTTTGTGCATTTCCTAGAATCTTGATGAAACCTTTAGCATCATCAGATGTCCAAGCGTTATTCATTTCGCCATATTGTCCAAAACCAGTATTCATTAAATCATTTTCAGATTCGATTCCGTCAAGCGTAAAGTGATATGGTTTAAGTGAGACTGTTACAGTTCCGTTAACCGTTTTTTGCGTGTCTTCTAAGAAAGCTTCGATGTTTCTCATTACAGGATCAAGAAACTGTCCTTCGTGAAATAACATTCCGTACCAGTTTCCTAGTTGTTCTTTCCAGTATTGTTGCCATTTTCCAAGAGTATGTTTCTCTAATAAATGATGAGCTTTGATGATGATTAAGGGAGCAGCGGCTTCAAAACCAACTCTTCCTTTAATTCCAATAATAGTGTCACCTACATGGGTATCTCTACCAATAGCATAAGCATTTGCTAGTTTTTCAAGGATGACAATGTTTTTAGTGGGAGCATCTATTTTTCCGTTGATCCCTACTATTTGTCCTTTATCAAAATGTAACGTTACTTTCTCTTCCCCTTCTTTTTGCAATTGCGAAGGATAAGCTTCACTTGGAAGTGGCTGACTAGAAGTTAAGGTTTCTTTTCCTCCTACACTTGTTCCCCAAAGTCCTTTGTTGATAGAATATTGTGCTTTCTCCCAAGAATAATGTACTCCATTTTTTGACAAATAATCTACTTCTTCTTGTCTTGATAATTTTAAATCTCTAATAGGAGTAATGATTTCAATTTCAGGAGCGATGGTTTGAAAAATCAAATCAAAACGTATTTGGTCATTTCCAGCACCAGTACTACCATGAGCAATAGCTTCGGCACCTACAGATTTCGCATATTTTATGGCTTCAATAGCCTGGAAAACTCTTTCTGCACTAACGGATAGAGGGTAGGTGTTATTTTTTAGTACATTCCCGTAAATCAAATATTTAATAGCTTTATCATAATATTTATCAACGATGGTAAGGTTAGCGTGTTTTGCGCTTCCTAGCTCGTAGGCTCTTTCTTCAATGGCTTTTAGCTCTTCATCATCAAAACCTCCAGTATTTATTAATACGGTGTGAACTTCATATCCTTTTTCGTTTTTTAAATACTTAAGGCAATATGAGGTATCTAAACCTCCACTATATGCTAATACAACTTTTTTCATTTTTTGAGCTATTATGGGCTATCGGCTTGCAGGCGTTTAGCTGATTATATTTTTTATTTATATTCGAATTAATCTTGTAAGAAGAGCGATTGTTTAATTTTTTTTAATCGGTTCCAAATCCGGACATTAAACGGATGCTTTGGAGGTGTTTTTGGCTTTTCTTTAGGATCATAAAGCATTCCTGTACACAAGCACAATTTATTCTCTTTGCTTTTTAGAATTTCATAATTGGTACATGTTTGGCATCCTTTCCAGAAACTTGGGTCAGTAGTCAATTCAGAAAATGGGACAGGCTTGTATCCAAGTTCTGAATTTATTTTCATTACGGCTAGACCAGTTGTAATTCCGAATACTTTAGCATTTGGATATTTTTCCAAGGAGTAATCAAAAACTTTAGATTTGATTTTTTTTGCCAAACCTAAATTTCTATAATCAGGATGCACTATCAGTCCGGAATGTGCAACGTAATTGCTGTCTTGCCAACTTTCGATGTAACAAAAACCAGCGAAGACACCATTGTCTAATGCAATTACTGCATCCTTATTTTCCATCTTTTTTTGGATGTATTCCGGAGTACGTTTTGCAATTCCGGTTCCTCTCAGTAGGGCAGACGATTCTATGGTATCGCAAATTACTTGTGCGTACTTAAAATGTTCTTCCTGAGCTATAATAATTGAGATATTCATTTCAGAAGATGAATTTTTTATTAAAAAATGAGTTAGAAGTCAAATTTGAATACCAAAAGTTATTGGACTTATCTGTAAAAACATAGAAATAAAGTATTGAATAACAATTAGATATAAAAGTTATAAAATAGAGTAATTTGTTTTTTTTAGGATATGCTAATCCAATGCTTAACAGTTGAATTTTCAAAATTGGAAAAATGAAATATGAATAAAAATAAAGTAAAACTAATTTTGGGCACTATACTAATAGCATCCGTACTTCGGGAGAAGTAGAAGTTCTGTTTATCCGTGAGATAGAAGTTATATGTACACTTATATTATTCATCGATACAAAAGTACACATATTTTTAATACACAGGCATGAATTTTCTTTTTCTAACAAAATTTTAATTAATTGTTATTTTGAAATCGTAAACGCTCCTTAAAATAGAGTTTCAAGGAGCGTTTATGGTCTTGTTAGGTCAGATCTTATTGTCTAAATTTATTTCTACTTATAATCTCTTTTAATTTGGCTTTCAAATCCTCGCCAGTATCGTAAACCATTTGTTCGTTGCTAGGAAAGGGAAGATTCCTTTTGTCAAAGTAGGAGTAGTAGGAATCATCAGTAGCTCGTTTGTCGCCTTTATATGTTGCATATGTGTTTTCAAAAACGGACTCACTTGCCAGTGGGAATGACTTTAATAACTGATGGTTTTTAGCATTAACGTAATCGACCTGTGCTGTTATTTGGCAAGCTTTAAATTGGCTAAACTCATAAATTCTCACTCGGATTGTTTTAAAATTGTCGACTTTTATAGGATTTCCTAAACTGTCTTTTACCACTTTTCCGTTTTTATCGATTAGGGTTCTTAGTCCGTCTTTTATTTTTTGTTCTTTTGTAATCTCTTTCTCTTTCAGCTGTTCTGGAGAGATATCAATTCTTCTAAAATTTAGAATTAGTTGAAAATCATAATCAACACCGTTCTCTGTATTGCTGTGATAGGCAGTCCATTTGTCATTCATGTCAAAAGTATTGAAATCCAAAAGATCATTCTGTAAACGGATAGGAAGCACCATGTTGGTTTCGTTGTTTAAAGATACTTTAACAAAATCAGTTCCCTTGAATTGTGCTTCTTCCATCAGGCTCAAAATGTCCTTGTAACCGGGATTAATCTGATCCAGGTAAACGAGGTCATCATAAGCTTTACGGTAATTCATTTTATTGACAGATAGTAACAGTTTTTTGCTGTTTGCATATAAAAAATGGGACAATGCATTTTTGGATTCAATGATTTCACTATTGTAATTATTGAATGGAAATTTGGCATTTCTACCTTCTTGCAATAATTTCAAAGGCAACAAGGGTTTGATTTTTTCTTGACGATTGTGTAACAATAAATAGGTGTTGTATATTTTTTCAAGATTCAAAGGATTTGCAGCCTGAGTCATTAGATTGACTAAATTCAAATCGCGCTCCTTTGCTTTTGCAAAAGCTTCTTCTAGTATATAGATGTAATCTTGCTTTCCTTTTTTGTCCTTGTTGGATCTTAAATTGGATACAGAATTGTCAATAGCATCGTCATAATTACCTGAAGTAAGTAAATTGCGTGTTTGTTTTACGCCACAAGCCGAAATAAAGAGTGTAATCGAAAGAAGGAGTATAGTTTTTTTCATATGGAATCGTTTAAACAAATGTATTTATTAGATTTTTTAAATTCAAAAGTAATGCCATAAAAAAACCATCAAAATGAATTTGATGGTTCTCTTATTTTGAATTAAGAATTATAACTCCTTTTTTATATAGACAGTTAGTTTTTGAAGATGAATTTAGTGTGCTCCGCCAACTTCAATTTCATGTCCAATACCTTGTTTTTTTAGTATTTCGATCACTTTCCAACCGTAGAATGCAATAAAAGCAAAGCAAAGAACTGGTATAAAATAAGAAGCATGAATACCAATGATATCAGCAAGTTTACCTTGTAAAGGTGGAATAATTCCACCACCCAAAATCATCATTACTAAAAATGCAGAACCTTGAGAAGTATACTTTCCTAATCCTGCAATAGCAAGAGAAAAAATTGACGGCCACATGATACTAAGAAATAAACCACCACTCATAAAGGCAAAAATTGCAATTGTTCCTGTTGTAAATAATCCAATTAGCATGGCTGTCATTCCCATTAAACCAAAAATCATTAATGTTCTTGAAGGTTGGTCTTTACCTAAGAAGAAACCACCAATTTGAAACACAATTACAAAAGCATAAGCATATAAAGGAGTGACATCTTGTCCCGAAATAGCATTTGCAGCTAAAACTACTCCAAAGGCGATATAAGGAACAACAATTAATAATATTTTTTTAAGTTGATTCGAAGGGTTAAAAACTGAAATTGCACCTGCCCAACGACCAATCATTAAACTTCCCCAGTACATTGACATATATGGTGCCAATGCAGGACCAGTGATAGATCCGAAATCAGCGGTTTTTAATAATTCACCTAGGTTACTACCAATTGTTACCTCTACACCCACATAGGTAAAAAGTGCTAACATCCCTAATACTAATTGTGGGTATTTCATTGCACCCCATCCCTCAGCATTTTTTTGCGCCGTCGCGTTGGCAAATAATAATCCAACTACAACAATTAGCAAGGTAGAAACGGTTAATCCGAGTCCTAAGTAATCTTTTTCGTTATTCTCTAAAAAGCGAGTGATAAACTCTGGGTCTTCATATCGAGAAAATATGTAAGCAAATACAGCTATCAAAATTACCGTAATGGCAATCAAGGTCTTCATTGCTTTACTTGCTGGTTCAAAAGTAGAATCGCTTTTTCCAGCAGGCAATTTTTTTGAAAAGAAGAATAATGCAGCAGCTAATAAAAATAGTCCACCAACAAATACATATAGTATTCTCATGGAATCTAAAGAGTTTTCTTTTTGTGCAAATTCTTCAATATTAACTCCGGCAATCACACCAAATAGTGCAATTGAAACAACTATCGGTCCTATTGTTGTTCCTAATGAATTAATTCCACCGGCAAGATTTAACCTGCTTGATGCTGTATGAGCCTCTCCAAGAGATGCTGCAAAAGGCTGTGCAGATGTTTGCTGTAAAGAAAAACCCAAAGCAACTATGAATAAAGCTCCAAGAATAAATAAGTAATTACCTTCTGTTACGGCTAATATCATCAAGGCTGCTCCAAAAGTACTTACTAAAAGACCATAGATAATCCCTTTTTTGAATCCCCAAGCATTAAGAATATCCTTTTTTGCCAAACTACTAAATATAAAAAGTAAAATTGCGCCAATATAATAAGCACCATAAAAAGCAAAATCAATAAGCTGACTCTGAAATTGATCTAAGCCAAATTTAGCTTTACAAAAAGGGATGAAAACTCCATTTGATGCACCTATGAATCCCCAAAAGAAAAACACGGTAATAAGCGTGTAAAGCGCCGAATTATTGGACTTTGTTTGTTCTGTATTCATAATTATAAAATAGTTTAATTTTAAGGTTAGTTAAATATTCTTTTTGCAAGACCGTAAATATATTTGTTAAGTGAATTAAAAAAAAACAATTTAGTATAAATCACGTTATATTTATAGAATACTCACTTTTTGTTAAATATTGCTGAATTTTATTTAAGAATTTCGCTATTTTATATTGAGTAAAGAATTTAATTGTAGCTTTAGAAATAAGTTTGCAAATTTAGTGGTTTGGAATTATGAATTTCGCAAATTGCAAGTTGAAGTAGTCGTGCAAACTGACTAATGCAGTTGTAAAGTAATCTGATTTCATAAAATGTATATCTTCATAAGAATGAAGTTAATTCGATTGAAGGACTGAAGTGAAAGTATTAAAACAAATACGAGAAAGCTTACATTGCTATGCTTTAGCCTTTCTGGAATATGAAGTTCTGGAATTGTAGAAGCGATTTAATTAATAAAAAGTAATATTAAAACCGACAAAAAAAACATATGCGATACATTTTATTTTTTCTTTTCGTTGTTATTAGTTCGACCGCACAAATAAAACTCGACGATTTAAACCTAATGCCTTGGCCTCGAGAAATCAGTCTTCAAGGCGGTAATTTTTCCTTAACAAAAAGCTTTAAAGTCAATATTACAGGAGACCCTAATTCTAGGATTTTTATTGGGGCAACCCAGTTTATTCGAAGATTGGATGGGAGAACGGGACTGTTTCTGGAACAAGCACATTTGACCAAAATAAATGAAGTTCCGGAAGCGGAATTACAAATAAATATTATTCGCAATGGCGAAATTAAATTAAAGGAAGATGAAAGTTACCAACTTACTGTTGTGTCTAATAAGATACTAATAAATGCCACAACAGATTTAGGGGCTTTGCATGGTCTGGAGACGCTTTTGCAATTGTTGCAAAATAGTAGTGCTTCTTTTTATTTTCCGAACGTTACGATTTCAGATTCGCCAAGGTTTATCTGGAGAGGATTAATGATAGATGCTGCAAGACATTTTCAACCAGTGGATGTGATTAAAAGAAACTTGGATGCTATGGCATCAATGAAAATGAATGTTTTTCATTGGCATCTGGCCGATGATCAAGGCTGGAGAATAGAAATGAAAAATCATCCAAAATTGAATGAACTGTCAACCGATGGAAGTTATTATACCCAAGAGGAAATCAAGAATATCGTAAAATATGCAGCCGAGAGAGGGATTCTAGTTGTACCGGAAATTGATGTTCCAGGCCACGCTTCGGCTTTACTAACTGCGTATCCTGAAATAGGGAGTAAGTTAGCCGCTGACCCAGCTTATACCGTAAAAAGAAACTCAGGTATTTATAATTCGACTCTAGATCCTACAAATCCAAAAACATATCAACTATTAGGTGAAATTTTTGACGAGGTATGCCCGTTGTTTCCAGGGGATTATTTTCATATTGGCGGTGATGAAAACAATGGCAAAGAATGGAATGCGAATCCCCAGATTCAAGAATTTAAGACGGAAAATAAAATGAGTAGCAATCATGATTTGCAAACTTATTTTAATATGCAATTGATTCCAATGTTGAAAAAACATAATAAGAAATTGATGGGTTGGGAAGAAATAATGACAGAAAATATGTCTAAGAATGCTATAATTCATGCTTGGAGAGGAACTAATGAAGGTCAAGCTTCTGGAGGTTCGCTTGCTAAAGCAGCGAAGAACGGTTATCAAACTGTTTTGTCAAATGGATATTATATTGATTTGATGCTTAGTATAGACAAGCATTATTTGAACGATCCAATTCCGAGCAATAGCACCTTAAGTTCCGAAGAAAAAGTAAAGATTCTAGGGGGAGAAGCAGCAATGTGGAGCGAACTTGTTACACCTTTAAATATTGATTCAAGAATATGGCCTAGAACTGCAGCCATAGCGGAACGATTGTGGTCTGAAGCGGATATTACAGATTTGAACAGTTTGCACAAACGTCTAAAGACGATTTCCTGGAGACTAGAGGAACTGGGAATTTCCCATATTAGGAACAAAGAGGTGATTTTAAGAAATATTAGTAATAACCAATCTACAGCTCCAATAAATGATTTGTCTAATGTATGTGAGCCTTTAAAGAACTATTCTCGTAATGGTGGTGGGAAAAAATACCGCATGCATTCACCGCTAACCCTGTTTGCAGATGCTTGTACTGCAGATGCCTATGATGCCTATGATTTTGACAAGGCGGTGATGGCCTATTTGGAAAATAAAAGCCCAGAGAACCAAATTGTAGTAACTGATTTTTTTAGGAAATGGATCGCTATGAATGGTCAATTGATTGATTTAAGTGCAAATGCGCCTTTAATTCAACCACTTTTACCTTTGTCAGAAAGTCTTAGTGAACTATCACAACTGCTATTGCTTAAGATTGAAAACAAGAAAATTGTACAGCCTACAATCTTGACTAATTTATTAGAAAAATGCAATTCTAAGAAAAATGCCGATGTAGAATTAGTAGTGTACAATAGTTTAAAAAAACTATCAGAAATGCCATAGACTGACGATTATTGTGGCTTTTGAATTGATATGATCCTGACGAACTTACGTCAGGATTTTTTTTGGATAATTAATATACTAGTAAGCAGAATGCAATTCATTAAAATCTGGTTTGCTACGCAAAAAATCAGTAATTTTTTGTACTTTTGCAAAAATTTTTATAAAAATAATTTATGCTAACAGTTAATAATTTATCAGTTCAATTTGGCAAACGAATTTTGTTTGACGAAGTAAATACAACCTTCACACATGGTAATATTTATGGAGTTATCGGAGCCAATGGAGCTGGAAAATCAACATTTCTCAAAATAATTTCGGGCGAAATGGATCCTACATCAGGACACATTCATTTAGAGCCGGGAAAACGTATGTCGGTTTTAAATCAAAACCACAATATGTTTGACGAGCATACCGTATTGGAAACCGTAATAATGGGGAACAAGACGTTATACTCTATAAAAAAAGAAATGGACGAGCTCTATTTAGACTATAATGATAAAAATGCAGATAGAATAGGGGAATTGCAAGTGCAATTTGAGGAAATGAGTGGTTGGAATGCCGACTCAGATGCCGCTTCTATGCTATCCAATCTTGGAATAACAGAGGAACACCATTATACATTAATGGGAGATCTTGAGGGAAAAATAAAAGTTCGTGTCCTTTTGGCACAGGCACTTTTTGGAAATCCTGATTTACTTATCATGGATGAGCCTACCAATGACCTGGATTTTGAAACTATCGCTTGGTTAGAGAATTTCTTGGCAAACTATGAGAATACAGTTATTGTAGTATCTCATGACCGTCACTTTTTAGACTCCGTTTGTACACATATATCGGATATTGATTTTAGTAAAATTAATCATTATTCAGGAAATTATACTTTCTGGTATGAATCTAGTCAATTAGCGGCTAAACAACGTGCACAGCAAAACAAAAAAGCCGAAGAAAAGAAACAAGAATTAGAAGAATTTATTCGTCGTTTTAGCGCGAATGTGGCCAAGTCAAAACAAGCCACTTCTCGTAAAAAAATGATTAGTAAATTGAATATATCGGAGATTAAACCTTCAAGTCGTCGTTATCCAGCGATTATATTTGATCAGGAGCGTGAAGCAGGAGATCAGATATTAAATGTTCAAGGTCTAAGTGCTTCTGTTGATGGAGAAGTATTGTTTAAAAACGTTGATTTGAACATGGCTAAAGGAGATAAAATAGTATTATTCTCTAAAGATTCACGCGCAACAACAGCCTTTTACGAAATACTTAACGGGAATAAAACTGCAGATTCAGGTAATTTTGATTGGGGAGTTACTACAAATCAAGCCTATTTACCAGTAGAAAATCATTCTTTTTTCGAGAGTGACTTGTCATTGGTTGACTGGTTACGTCAGTGGGTAAAAACAGAAGAAGAACGTGACGAGGTAAATATCCGTAGTTTTCTAGGTAAAATGATTTTCTCTGGAGAAGAAGCATTGAAAACATGTAGAGTATTATCAGGAGGAGAGAAAGTACGTTGTATGTTATCTAGAATGATGATGGAAAGAGCGAATGTATTAATGATAGATGAACCTACAAATCACTTAGATTTAGAGTCAATTACTGCTTTTAATAATTCATTAAAGAACTTTAAAGGATCTGTGATTTTTACAACTCATGATCATGAGTTTGCACAAACGGTCGGTAATAGAGTAGTAGAATTAACTCCTAATGGTGCAATAGACAGTTATATGACATTTGACGAATACTTGGATGATGAAAAAGTTCAAGAATTAAGAACAAAAATGTATACAAAATAAATAACACGAATCATTTATTATTAAACTCCTGCAATTTGATTGCAGGAGTTTTTTTTCGAATTATTTCTTCCCAAATAGTTTACTGATTACAAATAGAACGATCGCGAGTATAGCCACTACTATAATTATTCCTACGCCCATACCGGCTTTAAAGATTCCTCCAATCACGGAGCAGCTTGTAAATGAAATCAGTATTACAAAAAGTATGAAGATTTTTGTTCCTTTGTTTATCATGGCAAATTGATTTAAAATTGAATTATAAAATTACCAAATGGCAAAATAAATTAGTTACATAATTCGCATTGAATGTTATAAAATAGCTTTATTTAATAACTTAATTATTTGTACTATGGCTAGTGATTACTCTTTTGTAAAAAGTGATTAAAAACGAATAGATAAGCACCATTGGAATGCCTTTGGCATTAATCGACTTGGTTATCTGTATCAAATGATAAATGAAAACTATATTCTAGGGCTATAATTAATAAATCATAAATTTGAATTTGTATATTTGCGACACCAAACACACTACTTTACTATGACTCAAAAAGTTTTGCTCAATTCCAAAGAAGTCAATATCATTTTGCACCGTTTGGCCTGTCAGCTAATTGAAAAACACCTCGATTTTAAAGATACCATCTTGGTCGGTATTCAGCCAAGAGGAACTTTTCTTGCTGAGCGACTGAAAGAGCTATTGGAAAATGAATACGGGACTCCTGAAATCAAACTAGGCTATTTAGACATTACTTTTTTTAGAGATGATTTCCGTAGGACGGATAAGCCTTTAGAGGCAAATAAGACGAAGATTAATTTTATTGTCGAAAATAAAAAAGTTATTTTTATTGACGATGTCTTATTTACAGGCCGAAGTATTCGTTCTGCATTGACTGCAATCCAATCTTTTGGACGACCATCAGAAATAGAGTTACTTGTTCTAATAGATAGGCGCTTTAGCCGCAATTTACCTATTCAACCAGATTATAGGGGAAGACAAGTGGATGCCATAAACAACGAGAAAGTCAAGGTAAATTGGAAAGAAAATGACGTTGAAGATGTCGTTTATTTGATTACTAACTAATCAGTATAATTAAACGTTCAAAAAACTAAGCTGACAAAGCAATAATAATTGTAAAAGAATGAAAGAATTAAGCGTAAATCATTTATTAGGGATAAAATATATTAACAAAAGTGATATTGACCTTATTTTTGAAACGGCCGATCATTTTAAAGAAGTCATTAATCGTCCTATAAAGAAAGTACCTTCCTTACGAGATATTACTATTGCCAATATTTTTTTTGAAAACAGTACCCGCACAAAACTTTCTTTTGAGCTAGCGCAAAAAAGATTATCAGCAGATGTTATCAGTTTTTCAGCAGCTCAATCTTCAGTAAAAAAAGGAGAAACTCTTATTGACACCGTAAACAATATACTTTCTATGAAAGTAGATATGGTTGTAATGCGACATTCTAATCCTGGTGCTGCTTATTTTTTGTCGAAAAACGTAAAGGCAAGTATTATAAATGCTGGAGACGGTGCGCACGAACATCCTACACAAGCCTTATTGGATAGTTATTCGATTAGAGAAAAACTAGGAGATGTGGGCGGTAAAAAAGTAGTTATAGTTGGAGATATTTTACACTCAAGGGTGGCACTATCTAATATATATGCATTGCAAATGCAAGGAGCCGAAGTTAAAGTATGCGGACCAAAAACACTGATACCAAAACACATTGAGTCACTTGGAGTGACAGTGGAGCCCAACCTCAGAAAAGCATTAGAATGGTGTGATGTGGCCAATATGTTACGAGTACAAAATGAACGAATGGATGTGAATTTTTTCCCTTCAACAAGAGAATACGCACAACAATATGGTTTAGATAAAACCTTATTAGATTCGTTAAGCAAAGAAATTGTGATTATGCATCCGGGCCCTATAAATAGGGGAGTAGAGATAACATCAGAGGTTGCTGACTCGCATCAATCAGTTATTTTGAACCAAGTAGAGAATGGAGTTGCCATAAGAATGGCGGTAATCTATCTTTTGGCCTCAAAAATTCAGTAATTTCATAAATCTTCACTAACTTGGTTACATACTAATTTTGAAAATAAAAGTAGATGAAAGTAGATCAAAAAGGACACACGGTTACAATTAAAGATACTCAAGGCGATTTTACTTCTTTTTTGATGAAAGTGACTCACCAGTATAAAACATATGAAAAGCATAATATAATAATAGACCTTTCGTATCATAATGATTTGACTATAAATGACATCAAATTGTTTTCACCTTTATCCAAACAGCACAAAAAAGCGAAAAAATCTTTTATTATTGTAATCTCTGATTTTGACTATAATGCGATTCCTGATGCGCTTACTGTTGTCCCTTCATTACTAGAAGCGCATGACATTATTGAAATGGAAGAGATTGAAAGGGATTTAGGATTTTAAAAAAAACGCTAATCTTTAGGGTAGAATTTGGCTTCAAGCCTTTAATCGAAACTCATAATTTTGAAACTAACAATATTAGGTTGCTATGCAGCAACTCCACGCACCTTTACCAATCCAACTTCTCAAATTTTAGAAATTAAAAACAGACTTTTTCTGATTGACTGTGGAGAGGGCACCCAAGTACAACTGCGCAAAAATAAAATCAGGTTTTCTAAAATTAATCATATATTTATCTCCCATTTACATGGGGATCATTTCTTTGGACTGGTGGGTTTAGTATCTACTTTTACTTTGCTAAATAGAGCAACTGATTTGCATATTTATGGTCCCAAAGGGATTAAGGAAATCATTATGTTGCAATTACGTTTGTCTAATTCTTGGACAAATTATGGTTTGCATTTCCACGAATTGGAATCAAGTGATAGCCAAGTAATTTATGAAGATGAGAAAGTTACGGTAAAAACAATTCCTCTTAAACACCGTATATACACCAATGGTTTTTTGTTTCAAGAAAAGATAGATAAAAGGAAACTCAATGTAGATGCTGTTCAAAGCTTTGAAATTGATAGCTGTTACTACCAAAATATTAAAAACGGAAAAGATATCATTTTGGACGATGGGAGGCTTATTGAGAATCATCTGTTAACATTTGATCCTGTACCTCAAAAGAGTTACGCTTTTTGTTCAGATACCGCTTATAATGAAAAAATAATTCCACTACTAAGTGATGTGGATATCTTATATCATGAATCTACTTTTCTACAATCGGAAGAGAATTTAGCAAAAAGAACACTGCATTCCACAGCCAAAGAAGCTGCAACTATCGCTTTGAAGGCTACTGTCAAGCAATTAATTCTTGGACATTACTCTACTCGATATGAAAATATAAAATTATTTAAAGAAGAGGCTGAAACTATTTTTCCTCAAGTGCTACTGGCAGAGGATGGGAAAAGTTTTGATTTTTAATGTATTAGAATTCCAACAAATTTAAAAAGAATAAAAATGAATGATCTGAGTAACTATAGAAAATCCTATGAAAAGAGTGAGTTGTTAGAATCTAATATTCCGGAAGATCCAATCAACTTATTTAATAGATGGTTTCATGAAACAGAAGAATTTGGCGGTAACGAAGAGGTTAACGCTATGACGGTGTCCACAGTTGGTTTAGACGGCTTCCCTAAGGCTAGAGTTGTTTTGTTGAAGAAATTCACTGAGGATGGTTTTATTTTTTATACCAATTATAATTCAGAAAAAGGAAAGGCTATTGCCGCAAATCCTAAAATTTGTCTTTCTTTTTTCTGGCATAGTATGGAGCGTCAGGTAATAATTAAAGGAATAGCCCAAAAGACAACAGAAAACACTTCTGATAATTACTTTGATTCAAGACCCGAAGGAAGTAAGTTGGGTGCTATTGTTTCTAATCAAAGCGAGGTTATTCCTTCTCGTGCTTATCTAGAAGAAAATTTAAAACAATTAGAAGCAGATTTTGACAGCATGGTAATTCCAAGACCAAAACATTGGGGCGGTTTTTTAGTCATTCCCACGCAGGTTGAATTTTGGCAAGGAAGACCTAACCGTCTGCATGACAGAATACGATATACGAGTGAAGAAAACTTTTCTTGGAAAATAGAGAGGTTATCGCCTTAAAGTAAGAAAAGGACGATTATTTAAATTAAAAGATGTAGTTAGTCGATTATTTTTGGTAGTTAAACGGAAATATAAGTATGTTTGAGAAGAATTAGAACACATACAATATTATCCTAAAGGAGTTTGCCCCACAATCTACTTTAAACTTTAACTACTATATTATGAAAAGATATTTACTCCGTGCCGTATTACTTTCAGCAGTTATATTCACAATGAATTCTTGTTCTTCAGATGCTACTGAAGCATCTCCAGTAGAGGCAAAATCGCAAGCTGTCGTAAACTATACCTATAGCGCAAATGAATTAGAAGCGATGAAGTTGATAAATGATTACAGAGTTAGTGTTGGGTTAAATACTTTAGAAAAGATTAACCATATTTCATACAAGTCAGAAGAGCATGATAATTATATGATTACAAACAATGTGGTGAACCATGATGATTTTGTAGCTCGTTCTGAAAATATAATAAAAGTTTTGGGAGCAAAAACAGTAGGGGAAAATATAGCATATAACTACAGTTCGCCTCAAGCAGCTTTAAACGCTTGGTTAAATAGCCCTGCTCATAAACAAAATATAGAAGGTAATTTTACTCATTTCGGAATTGCCATAAGAGAAAATCCTACAACAGGTAAAAAATACTACACTAATATTTTTGCTAAAATATAGTTTGTTAAAAAAAGCATAGGCTGTATCCTTAGGATACAGCCTATGCTTTTTTTTGGGAATGCTGTAATTGTTGACGCTTTTAATCGAATATTGAATTTCTAAAAGAAATACATTTAATAAGTATGTGATTCAATAATAATTCACTTTATACTGCAAAAATCTCACTGTATATTGTAAGAAAAGTAAATAATCTATAGTTAAACTTATTTGAATTATTGATTTTTAATTAGTTTGTTCATATCCGAAAATGTAGTTGCTAATTTCAATAATTCGTAGTAATTACTAAACTTTTGAAATAATAGTCGAATTAAATTATTTGATAATCAAATTACTATAAACTTTATTAAAATTAAAATCACTTCCTTTATTATTACGTATGTTAATAATATGTATTATGAATTCTTGGACTATAGATTCTTCCCAGTCTACCTTAACCAATTTATATTCAACTACTTTAGTGTTTACAAAAATAGCTATAACAGCCTATTCTCATTGTGTTGCTGAAATTCAAATTATGGATTAAATTAATGCGTATCGAAAAAATATTATTTTTAGTTCTTTAGTAAAAAACAACTTTGTTTCCTTAAAAGCAGCGGGATGCACGATGATTATATGCTTAATAAATATGTAGTTAGTCATCAAAATTTTATTATTCGTTCTCAAGGCTTAATCGAGTCAATAGGAGCTAAATCAGTTACAGAGATCTTGTTTTTAATTGTAGCATATCTAGTCTTTAATCCTTGATTGGTCGGTACAAGGCAGAAGATAAATATGAAATGTTATTACTGCCATTTTGGTATTTCAATCAGAGTACGTTCAATTGACGGAAGAAAATATTAACAACTTTTTTTTCCAATACATAATTCTTTGTCTTTGTAATGATTTTTTCTTTTAGTTTTTTTTATTTTGGCTAAGCAGTAAGTATCGATTTAACTACTCTTAGATATATTCAGTTTAATATAATGACTTAAGTAAAAAAGCGCTTATGATTTAAGTTAATGAAATAGTTGTTAAAATTTTTTATTATAGAATATAAACATTAGTGTCTTAATGTAAGAAAAGGAAGATTATTAAAATTAAAATGTGTATTTCGTCGATTATTTTTGGTATTTAAACGGAAATATAAGTATGTTTGAGAAGAATTAGAACACATACAATATTATACTAAAGGAGTTTGCCCCACAATCTACTTTAAACTTAAACTACTATATTATGAAAAGATATTTACTTCGTGCCGTATTACTTTCAGCAGTTATATTCACAATGAATTCTTGTTCTTCAGATGCTACTGAAGCAGCATCGCCAGTAGAAGCAAAATCGCAAGCTGTCGTGAACTATACCTATACCGCAAACGAGCTAGAAGCGATGAAGTTGATAAATGATTACAGAGTTAGTGTTGGGTTAAATACTTTAGAAAAGATTAACCATATTTCGTACAAGTCAGAAGAGCATGATAATTATATGATTACAAACAATGTGGTGAACCATGATGATTTTGTCGCTCGTTCTGAAAATATAATAAAAGTTTTGGGAGCAAAAACAGTAGGGGAAAATATAGCATACAACTATAGTTCGCCTCAAGCAGCTTTAAACGCTTGGTTAAATAGCCCTGCTCATAAACAAAATATAGAAGGTAATTTTACTCATTTCGGAATTGCTATAAGAGAAAACCCTACAACAGGCAAAAAGTATTACACTAATATTTTTGCGAAAATATAATTAATTGTTTTTTAAAATTAGAGGCTGTTTACCCCAAATTGCAGTCTCTTTTTTTACTGTAGATTAAAAAAGCTTATTTATTATTTCCAGATAGTTCATTAAATATTGCCAACATTTCGTTGGCTTTTTCATTTTCGCCGATCGCCTTTAAAGATGACGAATAACGGTAATAATATTCCGCCTCTAAATCAGAAGTCATCGCAAATAATTCGCCATACCATCTGGCCGCCTTTTTCATTTCGTCGTTAAAGTAAAACTTATTTCCTAATTTTCGAAATATATCTATCGACTTGTATCCTTTCTCCGCAACTCGTTCGTAAGTTTTTATCATATATACGCTAGCATATCCATTCTTTTTCTTCAACGTATCTGTTGGTGTCATAATTTCGGGTTGCAATTTAGCCCTTGCCGCTACTGGGATTATTTCTTTTTGCGAATCCATTGGTTCTTCGGATTCTGTAAATCTAGGGGTTACAACCCGTATGTTGTTAGGTCCCAAATCAGTTGTGTTAATTAGACTTGAGTCAGATACATTATAAGTTGTAGTGTACCCTCCAAATTTCATTTTAATGTTTTCTTCAACATGGTATGATTTTACAGTCCTTAAAGTAATAGGGACTACTTCAGATTTCTGAACAGTTTGTTTTTCCTTGTCAGCTAATGTAATTTCGCGTTTTTGTGCAGTAGAGTTAAAGGAAAACACATTTATTATAATGATGTAAAAGAGTATATTGATTTTCATGATAATTATTTTTAGTAGAATATTTGGACTCTCATTTCATATATTTTGGCATTAAAAAATCCTATGTTATTTTAAAAACTAGTATAATTTTATAATTCAGTTATTAGGAATTCACTACGTCTGTTTAGTTGATGTTCGTCCTCCGTACAATTCACTCCATCTGAACATTTGTTTACCAGTTGGTTTTCACCATACCCTTTACCAACTAATCGGTTTTTATTTACGCCATTTTTGATTAACCAGTTAATTGTTGATTTGGCTCTTCTGTCTGATAGAGCCTCATTATATTTGAGTGATCCACGGCTATCAGTATGTGAACGAATATCAAGTTTCATTTTTGGGTACTGGTTCATCACATCCAAAATTTTCTCTAAGTCTAGTGCCGCTTCTATTCGAATATCCGATTTATCAAAATCAAAATAGATCATTTTTATTCCAAAACATTTTCCTAAATCATCTCCTATAGTCACCTGGCATTCTTCTTTTTCCAATTCTATCGGTAAGTTTGTCTTACCATTTTCTTTAGCAATAATTATTTTTTGTTCCTTGGTAGTATATTTTTCTTTTTGCGCCCTTATATGATAGGTTTCACCACATTCTACCGGAAATGAGTATTTGCCTTTCTCATCCGAATTAACCGTGGCAATAGCAGTAAATCGAGAATCAAACAGACTGACTTTGGTGTCTGGTAATATTTCTTTGTTCTGCATGTCTGTTACCTCTCCGTATAGTTCCTGCTCGCAAGTAAGTCTTCTTAGTTCTAGGAATTTATAAATGTCATCGTATCCTTGTCCACCATCTCTATTAGAGCTAAAGAAACCTTTTCTCGATTTGGTGTTTATCCAATATGCAAAATCATCCATTGGAGAATTAACATCCATCCCTACATTTTGTACTTTATTAAAAGTAGCATCGGTACTTATTTTTGATACAAAGATATCGAGTCCCCCGAGGCCAGGATGACCATCTGATGCAAAATAGATTTCATTTTCATCATTTACGAACGGAAAGGTTTCCCTTCCTTCGGTATTGATTGTTCTTCCAAGATTTTCTGGGTTTCCGAAAGTGCCATCGTCATTTATCTGCACTTTAAACAAATCTGATTGTCCGATCGTACCCGGCATATCTGAAGCAAAATACAATGTTTTTTCATCGGGACTTAAGGCGGGATGAGCCGTACTGTAGTTATTACTGTCAAAAGGAAGCTCGGTCACATTAGCCCAGCTGTCATTCTCTAAAGTGGCTTTATAAATTTTAACTAACGTAATGTCATTTCCATCCTTTCCTTTTTTACCATCTAGATAGTTATTTCGGGTAAAGTACATCGTTTTCCCATCTTTGGTAAATGTAGGAGTGGATTCATTAAATTTGGTGTTGACACTTTTATCAAATTTGTAAGGTGTTGCCGGAAGCTTTTCTTCCCCTAGATCTGCCACATATAAATTTGTAAAGTATTGATTGGTCCAAGCATGTTTTCGATGCCCTAAACTACCGGTATCCCTAGCTGAAGCAAATACGATTTTATTTAAATAAATAGCTGTTCCATAATCAGAATATTGTGAATTGATTCCAGCATTCTCAATCTCATACCTACCTGAATTTTCCTTAATTGCTTGTAGATAGTTGATGTCTTTTTCAAAAAGTTTTGCCCGCTTGTCATTTCCCGAGGATTGATTAAAACTTTTCATCATATCGTTGGCTTTGTTATTGTCGCCAATGGAACGTAAGGACTGTGCATATCGGTAGTAATATTCTGGTTCTAGATCAGAAGTCATAGCAAATAATTCGCCATACCATTTAGCGGCATCTTCCAATTTAGCATTAAAATAGTATGCATTGCCAAGTTTTTTAAATATGTCCACTGATTTATATCCTTTTTCTGCCACTCTTTCGTACGTTTTTATAGCATCTACATAGGCATAGTTTTCATATTTTTTGTCGGCTGAAGCTATTCTAGCTTTTTGTGAATAAATGTTAAATGAAAAAACACTTATTATAGTTATGTAAAAGAGTATGTTATTTTTCATAATAATTGTTTTTAGAAGAATCTTTGGGTTGTCATTTTTTTATTTTTTCTGAATAATTCGTAGCGTAAGAAAATTTCATGTGAACCAGAGTTATAGTTGTCCAAATTAGTTGTTTCAAGATCATATCCATAACCCAAATACAAACCATCCGAAACTTGGAACCCGACCATAGCACTTACAGCAGCACTCCATCTATAGGCTAGTCCAAGTACTAACTTTTCATTAAACATTAAATTTCCAGATATATCTACTTGTAGTGGGGCTCCTTTGACCATTTTTGTTAACAGGGCCGGTTTGAATTTGATAGAATTATTTAAGTCAAAAATATAACCGGCAATTAAATAATAGTTTATTTTTTCTTTAAAAACGGCCACTTCATTATCATCATAACGGTTAGTTTCTATAAAATTGGGAACTGATAGGCCTACATATGCTTTATCAGAATGTAGATAGACACCAGCTCCAATATTAGGCGAGAATTTATTGTTGTAATCTTGCAAACTGGGGTCATTATCTACAGGATTTAATCTAGAGACATCTAAATCAAATAAATTGGCGGTTGCCTTGATTCCAAAAGACAATTTGACCGTTTCAGATGTTGGGACAGTATACGATAAATCTGCAGAAATAGTATTCTCATGAATGGGGCCAATTCTATCGTTTATGATAGATACCCCTAACCCCAAACGGCTTCCATAAAAAGGAGTATTTACTGATACCGCATTTGTTACGGGTGCGCCATCAAGGCCAACCCATTGAGTACGATGTAAAGCAAAAATACTTAAGGCACCTCTGGAACCAGCATAGGCAGGATTAATATTGATTGTGTTATACATATATTGAGTAAATTGTGCATCTTGTTGTGCAAAACTAACAATGGTTGTAAACATCAAAACGAAAGAGAATATTTTTGTTTTCATAATAGATATTTATTAAATAAATTATCAATCAAACGATACATTCTTAAAAATGTAGTCTTGATAATTAAGTTTACTGTTTTTATTTCAAAAATAATAGGATTATAATATGGTTTTTCACTACCTAAAACCTGGATTAAATTTTCAGGTAGTGAATACCTTTTATCGTGTTAGATATAAAAATCCATCTTTTCTATTATTATTTAAACCTCCAGTACCATCGATAGAAGTATAGTTCAAAATGTAATAGTAAGTTCCAGTAGGCAGACCTGAGGACTGACTAACAGTTGCTCTTCCTCTTGAAATTCCATCAAAGTAATTGCTTTGACTATTGTAATCCTTAGTTTCAAAAACAAGTACTCCCCAACGATTATAAATTTCAACTGAATTGTTGGGATAACACAATACATCTTCTAGGTTATCAATTACAAAGATTTCATTTATTCCATCTCCATTAGGAGAGAATGCATTATGAACGGTTATAGTTGCACAACCTAAAACAATTGCGGCTTCAACAGTTGCACTATCCTCGCCAGAGATTGGTAGTTCATCTGGAGCAAATCCATTAGCTCGAGCTATATTGGTTACAAAACCTCTCACTCTGTCTTCTTGTGTAACAGTATAATTTTGAGTGTAATCTTTGGTGCTACCAGGTGCTAAAGACTCAATTGTAGTACTTAAACCAGTAAGATCATCTGTAACCGTTATTTGATAAAGAGTAACATTTCCGGTATTTGTTACTGTTATAGTGTAATTAAGAATGTCTCCTACAGAACTATAATTTTCGTTATTGGCTGTTTTTGTTACTTGTAATTCTGGTGAAGCTATAAATACACTAACTGTAGCTGTATCACAATTACTAGAATTTAATTTATCGCAAATTTGATAGGTTAGCAAATAATTTCCAGCAGGAGTTCCAGCAGTCACATTAATAGCGCCTGTACTGGTATTAAGTGTTATACCAGGATTGGTCGTAGAAACTTGAATTAAGTTTATATTGCTTAAAGTGGCAGGATTTCCGTTTAAAGTATCATTATTAAGGACATTTTCAAGTGATTGTCCTCCAACTGCAGTAGTAACATAACCACCAATATCATCTATAGCATCGATAACGGCTGCAGAAACAGTAACTGTTATAAGTGCATCATCACAGTTAGTTGGATTAGTAATCTCACATATTTGATAGGTGATAGCATAGATACCTGTGGGTGTTCCAGGTGCTACAATTACCTCCCCTGTGATCGCATTCAGTGTCACTCCATCAGTTGGATCGCTTAAAGCTATAATTGTCACTTCAGATGGATTTATTTCTTGACAGTTAAGCAAATCATTGGTAAGTACATTTGGTATCGCAATACCTCCACTAAAACCATTTATAGGAGTAGCGGTAACGTCATCATCATTTGCTACGATATAATTTGTTACGGTTAATTTAGTTTCACAAGTTGATTCATTTCCACATGCATCTTCCACAGTTAAGGTTATTGTTGTTATTCCAGCCATAACCTCACTACCAGCAAGAGGAGATTGACTAACGATTAATGACTCAGAAGGAGTACAGTTATCTGATACAATTAAAGTAGAAGTAAAGTCAGGTACTAAAGCTTTACAGCTTGAATCTGACGCTATAGTTTGTTCATTTGCACAAGAAATTATTACAGCTGTAGTAGTGTCCTCAACGGTAATAGTTTGCGATTTAGAGCTGCTGTTACCGCATACATCTGTAGCGGTCCATGTTCTAGTCAAAGTATACTTATTTATACAATCACCATCTGTTCTCACTTCTTCGTAGCTCACTATAGGGTTATCGTCACAATTGTCAATAGCCGATACATCTTTTGCAGAAGCAGAACGTATCACATCACATTCTACTGTTACATCCTCAGGTATTTCCCCTAACAAAGGAGCAGTAGTATCCTGTACGATTATAGTTTGCGATTTGGAACTACTGTTACCACAAACATCTGTAGCGGTCCATGTTCTGGTTAAGGTATAGTTGCTGATACAATTACCGTCTGTTCTTACTTCTTCATAGCTTACTTTCGGATTGTTATCGCAATTATCGGTAGCCGATACATCTTCTTCCGAAGCTGTAGGAACGGCATTACATTCTACTGTTATATCGGAAGGTAATTCTCCTAACAAAGGTGCGGTAGTGTCTTGAACGGTAATTCTTTGCGATTTGGAACTACTGTTACCACAGGCATCTGTAGCGGTCCAAGTTCTGGTTAAGGTATAATTGCTGATACAATTACCATCTGTTTTCACTTCTTGATAGCTTACTATTGGGTTATTATCACAATTGTCAGTAGCCGAAACATCTTCTGCTGAAGCAGTAGGGACTTCCTCACATTCAACCGTAATATCGACAGGTATTTCACCTAAAACAGGACTGTTAGTGTCTTGAACGGTAATTTTTTGCGATTTAGAACTACTGTTGCTACAAGCATCTGTAGCGGTCCAAGTTCTGGTTAAGATATAGTTACTCGTACAATTACCATCTGTTCTCACTTCTGCATAAGTTACAGTTTGATTTGTTTCACAATTATCAGTAGCCGTTACATCTTCTGCGGAAGCTGTAGGTACAGCATCACATTCGACCGTCATATCAGCAGGTACTTCCCCTAATACTGGTTTGATTGTATCATTAATAGAGAATGTAGCTGTAGTTGTAGAAGCATTACCACAATTATCTTTTACCGAAAATGTAACGGTGACACTTGTTGAACAGTCATTAGATAATGCATTAAAATCATTAGTCCAATATAAAGTTTTAGAACAATTATCAGTTGCTATCGCACCACCATTTGAATTTAACCAATCGCTCAACTGTGTTTGATTTCCTTGTCCATCGCAACTAACTAAAATGTCTGATGCTTGTGTTGCGATTTGTGGAGGTGTAGTATCTTTAACAGTGATAATTTGAATACGGTCTTCAGCTTTATTTCCACAAAGATCCATTAGAGACCAAGTTCTGTTAATTGTAGATGAGCCATCACAAGGACCTTCGGTGATTTGATCATTATAAGTAGCTTGAATACCTATAGAGCAATTATCATTCTCGTCGGTTACATCGCCTGTAATTGCTACGGATGAATTATAAGAACAAGATTCATTTGTAGCTATTATTATATTTGAGGGAGCGGTAAAAGTTGGTGGCGTTTTATCATCAATAGTAATAGTTCTAGAAACATTAGCGACGGTTCTACCACAGCTGTCTGTCGCTGTCCAAGTCTCAATTACTTTACCATTACAATATCCAGAAACTGCTGTTGTAAAGGTAGAAGCATTAGAAGTGCCACTGATTAAACAACCTTCACTTAAACCGTTGCTAAAAGCGATTGTAGTAGGTTCGGGCAAAGCGCCGCAAGCTACCGT
>NZ_AHKF01000017.1 GCF_000252125.1 Flavobacterium frigoris PS1
TGTTTTTTATCATAGAATGCGGTAGCTCGGGGCGGAAAATGTACTACAAATTTTATACACGAAACTTTGTCTCGTTTTTTTATTCCTATAAAATGAATAACTTATTTCCTGAAAAATCTGATAAATTAGATTTTGTTTTTAAATCTAATTTAAAAATTAACTTGTTGTTATTCATGTATTTAGGAGGAAACCTTAAACAGCATTAATTTTTTGATATTTATAAAAATGAGACCAAAAAAAATCCGCAACACAAACTGTTACGGATTTTGATATTTAAAAAAAAACACTGTTTTAGTCCACTTCAAAAAGCAGCACTTGCGTTTTTTGCTTATCAGAGAAATTATTGTCAGATACAAAAAGCAAGGATTGTTTGCCATTGGCTAGTTTTGGGCCAAAAGTAACTCCTTCGATATTATCAATAAAAATGCCTAAATCATCCATATTAAGAATCAATTTTTTTGATGCTGGGGTAAATTCTTGCCCTTTCAGTGAAGCAATGTTTTTTACATTTGTGGCATTGGTGAAATCACATAAATATACTTTTATAGTACACGCTTGTCTGCCTACAGAGTACGAACGCTCTACGACTAAAAGTTGGTTTTTATCATAATACTGAATCGTTGCTATTCCGTTTACCGCAAAACCATCTGTAGGGTTTGGTTTGTGTGCAATAGGGTCTAAAAGGTAGGCGAATTGTGCGGTGTTTTTTCTGGATTTTACATCAAAGGCAAATAAGCGAATCATACCACCTTTTGTAGTGGTTGCTTCGGCATCATCTTCATACAAAGGCTCTTCGACGTTTGTGTAAAGCGTTGTGTAGTTTTTATTAAATGCTATTCCTTCAAGGACGCCATTGCTACGCGGTCCTTTTTCCTCTTTTTGCATATTGAGGTTAGCCGGTAGCTTGTATTCATTTAGATAGTTTCCGTTTAAATCCGCTGTTTGCACTGTGGGATTTTGCAGCACCGAAAAGTCTTTTGCAATAACACGAGCGCCTTCACTGCTCCATACCACTGATTTTGTTTTCGGGTTGTAACGCAGTTCTTCTGGATCAATAGATTGAGCTGGTTTTATCTCCCAGTTGCTGTATTTATCTCCAGCGGCATTTTTTAATGAAACTACATTTTTAAAAGCGATGCTATCCATTTTATTGGAGCCCAAATGAATTTTGGCCGTATAAAAACGAGCATCATTATAAATTGCTCTGTCATCGCATATAAAATAGTACAAATCGTTTTTGGCATCATAATCAATACTGGACAGTCCGCCTACAACCGTATTTTTAAATTCCTTATTGAACGGAACTTCGATAGAATTGATGAATTTTAGGGAAGGATTTGCGTTAGCTATTTCAATCCGTTTTAGACTAGAACAGGATATAAAAGCAAGCGGTAAAAAGGCGAGGAATAATAATTTGCGCATGAAATTTTATTTTGAATTTAAAAGATTCCCTTTTTGGTCGGCATCTCTAAAATAGTTGATCTTGTAATTAAACATCTCAGCCATGTTCTTGGCACGCAGTTTTGCTTCGTCAGCAATTGCACCAGTAAATAATGTATCTACCGTTTCAATAAAAATTTCCATCCATCGGTCAAAATGCACTTTATCAATAGGTAGATGTTTGTGTGGAGGAAATGGACTTCCAGTATAAGTATGTTGTTCGAGTAGGATAGTTTGCCAAAAACGGTACATTTTTCCCAAATGCTCTGGCCAACGATTCGCTATTTTCTCATTAAATATAGAACCGATGAAATCGTCTTTTTGTACTTTACCGTAGAAGGTGTCAACCAATAATTTAATATCTTCGAGTGCAGTAATGTCTTTATTTTGTGTCATAATGGGGTATAAAAATGCCTACGCAAAGGTAGGCCATTTATATAAAAAAATGAATTTTTGACTATTTCTATTTTGGTGGGAATTGTGCCAGTATTTTTGCTACAAATTCATTAATTTGACTTTCTTTTCGCTCTCGATTTTCCGTTAGGTAGCCAACACCTTCGCCTTCCCAAACCAATTCTTTTTTCTTGGCATCAATTAAATCAATGTATAGCGTTCCTTCAACATAGGTAGAAACGTAAGTACGTCCTCCCCAAAGGTATGGGTTCCATCCGTATCCCCATCCGTAACCCCAACCTGCGTTGTATTGGTCTACATCGATGCGTTCTCTTTCTTTGGTAAATATATTAATCAGTAAATCAGGGTTTTCGCTTTTAGTCATCCCTTTTTTACTAAGTTCCATATCGATTGCATTAAGAATTCTTTTCTTGTCTAATCCAGATATTTCGACTCTGTCAATACCTCTTTTATGGAATGCATAGGTTTTGTATTGACTGAAATTAACCGATTTGTCATAATCAGAATTAACTCGTATTGAGCTACAAGAACCCAATATAAATAGAAAGAGTAGTGCTAGAGTTTTAATTGCTCTCATGGTTTATATGTTTGATTACTAAAAGTTTACTAAAGATACGCTCAATTTATTAGAAATCCAACAAATTATCAGCAACAATATTCGGCAGGGTCACCTTAAGCAGCGGTTGGCTTTCCATAGCTCTTTTTATCGCAAAAAGCGCTCCCTCATTTCGAGCCCAACTTCTTCTTGAAATCCCGTTATTGACATCCCAGAAAAGCATGGATTCGATTCGTTTTGATGCTTCTTTCGATCCATCAAGCACCATTCCAAATCCACCATTAATTACTTCACCCCAACCTACACCACCACCATTATGGATAGAAACCCAAGTAGCGCCGCGGAAACTGTCTCCAATCACGTTTTGAATAGCCATATCAGCAGTAAAACGGGAACCGTCATAAATATTTGAGGTTTCTCTGTAGGGCGAATCCGTCCCTGATACATCATGATGATCCCGACCTAAAACCACAGTTTCTATTTCGCCTTTGGCAATAGCCTGATTAAAAGCTTCGGCAATTTTCATGCGGCCTTCGGCATCGGCATATAAAATTCTGGCTTGTGAGCCCACGACCAATTTGTTTTCTTGTGCTCCTTTTATCCATTGGATGTTATCCTGCATTTGTTGCTGAATTTCAATTGGAGCCGTTTTTGCCATTTCTTCCAAAACAGCGCAGGCAATATCATCCGTTTTTTGTAAGTCTTCTGGTTTTCCTGAAGCACAAACCCAACGGAAAGGTCCAAAACCAAAATCAAAGCACATAGGTCCCATGATGTCTTGAACATAACTTGGATACCTAAAATCAATATTATTTTCGGCCATAATATCGGCACCAGCGCGGGAAGCTTCAAGTAAGAATGCATTTCCATAGTCAAAGAAGTAGGTTCCTTTAGCAGTGTGTTTGTTGATGGCTGCTGTATGTCTGCGTAACGTTTCTTGAACTTTTTCTTTGAATAGATCAGGGTTGTTAGCCATCATTTCGTTGGCATCTTCAAAAGAGATATCAACGGGATAATAGCCACCTGCCCAAGGATTGTGTAATGAAGTTTGGTCGCTTCCCAAATCAATATGGATGCTTTCTTGGTCAAATTTTTCCCAAACGTCAACTATATTTCCAAGATAACCGATAGATACGGTTTCCTTGTTGGCTTTCGCCAAAGCGACTCTTTTAACCAATTCATTGATATCTTCAACGACTTCGTTGATCCAGCCTTGGCTGTGGCGAATGTGTGTAATTTTCGGATTCACCTCGGCACAAACGGTAATGCATCCTGCGATGTTACCCGCTTTGGGTTGTGCACCACTCATACCTCCTAATCCTGAGGTTACAAATAAACCACCTTTTGGAGATTTTTTTATTTTTCTAAAACCATTGAGCACCGTAATTGTTGTTCCGTGTACAATTCCTTGTGGACCAATGTACATATAACTTCCTGCGGTCATTTGGCCATATTGTGATACGCCTAGGGCATTCATTTTCTCCCAATCATCCGGTTTAGAATAATTAGGGATTACCATTCCATTTGTGACCACAACTCTAGGTGCTTCTTTGTGCGACGGGAATAATCCCATAGGATGTCCGGAATACATTGTCAAGGTTTGGTCCTCTGTCATTTCTGACAGGTATTGCATTGTCAATAGGTATTGAGCCCAGTTCTGGAAAACGGCACCATTACCGCCATAGGTAATTAACTCATGGGGATGTTGTGCCACAGCATAATCCAGGTTGTTTTGAATCATCAACATAATGGCTTTCGCCTGTTCACATTTACCGGGATATTCATTGATAGGACGCGCGCGCATTTCGTAATCTGGACGAAAACGATACATATAGATGCGTCCATAAGTTTCTAATTCTTGTCGGAATTCTTGAATTAGTTCGGCATGATGTTCTGCCTCAAAATAGCGCAAAGCATTACGAAGTGCTAGTTTTTTCTCCTCTGCTGATAGAATTTCTTTTCGTTTTGGAGCATGATTGATTTCTGCCTCATACGTTTTAGGCTGAGGTAGTATAGTAGGAATTCCTTGTTGGATTTGTTCTTGGAAAGTCATCTTAAATGTTGATTCGTTAATTTAGTAAAGTTTTGATTCGGTAGAAAATGCCTTTGGAACTTCCTCGGGCTTTTTATAGTAACGAAACCACTATGGATAACGAATATCCGATCGATGGTAGGATTTGTGAATTCGAATCCTAAATTTCTGTGAGCAAATATCCATTTATATTGTTTTGTTTTTTATTGTTTGAAAACTAAGAATACCATTAAAAATTTTATTTAATAATTACTGTTTTTTTATATTTCCCGTTTTCTTGTCGTAACCGTAAGGACAGTGGCGACAACCGCTTTTACAGCAATACCCTCTTTTTAGGTGGTGTTTTTCAGTAAAGCATTTATAACCTTCTGGGGTGTAATAGAAATCTTCGCCTTCGATTAATTTATTTTCGTTATTCTCGTCAATCATGTTTTGGGGGTATTCTATTGTGAAAATTATTTAAAACATTTCGAATTGTCCGATTTGCTCAAACGATTGAGTTTTTCATTAAATTAAACTATTTTATTACCACAAATTTATAAATTTTATAGCGAATGTGTCTTGTTGTTGCTGAAAATTTAATTTATAGATATGTTGGATAATTAGGAATCCAATAGTAATACTTCTCTTTTACTTTGTGTTTTAAAAAGTAAGAGCGATTCAGAACAATTTTGAAGAATATTTTTTTAGTACTTTCGTTATTTTTATTAAACCTTAATAGCAATGTTTCTAGTTGTAACTAAATATTTAATACCGAAAGGATATCGCGGCTTGACGGCATTTCCTTTTGTATTTGTGAAATACCGTAGCGATAAAGAAAACATGGTTTTTATTAATCACGAAAGAATTCATTTGCGACAACAGTTGGAACTATTAGTATTTCCTTTTTTTGTACTCTATATGTTAGAATACTTCGTTCGTTTAATCCAATATAAAAACAGGAATTTAGCCTATCGAAATATTAGTTTTGAGAGGGAAGCTTATGATAATGAATCGGATACTTCCTATCTTAAAAAAAGAAGGTTTTTTAGTTTCATACAATATATAAAAAACCGCACGATGTAGTGTTTTGCTTTCTGACGAAACCGCCTGGTTCAATAGCAGTTATCTAGTAGTACTAGTGATTTTTTAATGGTATAAAAGACTAAATTGGTAAGAAAGTTTAACTGAAAAAGGAATATTGCCTTAAAAACATGTTATAAAGAGACAATCTATGGTTAATGCATCTTTTTGTAGGCTATAAATTTTACCTTTGTAAAAAATTATTTCGTTTGAATCAAAAGCTTTTTATAGAGTTCCCACATTCAATCTCCGTTTCAATAAAACGTGAAGACTTGATCCATCCATTCGTATCAGGAAATAAGTTCAGAAAGCTAAAGTATAATTTGCTGCAAGCGAAAGAAGAAAATCAAGAAACGCTACTCACTTTTGGAGGGGCTTTTTCTAATCATATTGCCGCTGTGGCCTATGCTGGAAAAGAAAACGGATTCAAAACCATCGGGATTGTTCGTGGCGATGAATTACGTGATAAAATTGATGAAAATCCAACTTTAGTATTTGCTCAAAATTGCGGTATGCAATTAGAGTTCATTTCTAGGGAAGAATATCGTTTGAAAAATGAGTCTGCATTTTTAGAAAACTTGAAAAAGCAATACGGTGATTTTTACCTTATACCAGAAGGCGGAACCAATGACTTGGCCATAAAAGGCTGTCAAGAAATTCTAACTAAAGAAGATTCTGATTTTGATTTTGTATGCTGTTCGGTAGGAACCGGCGGTACTATTTCGGGAATTATAAACAGTGCTTTACCGAATCAGAAAATTTTAGGATTTCCAGCTTTAAAAGGTGATTTTTTGAAAGATGAAATTCGTATTTTTGTGCAGAATGAAAATTGGGAACTGATAACGGAGTATCATTTTGGCGGATATGGGAAAGTAAATCAGGATTTAGTTACTTTTATCAACCAATTTTATGTCGAAAATAAAATTCCTTTAGACCCTATTTATACTGGAAAGATGGTTTTTGGCGTTATAGATAAAATACAGAAGGGTTATTTTCCGGCCCAATCAAAAATTTTATTGATTCATACAGGTGGAATACAAGGAATCAAAGGAATGAATGTGAAGTTGAAAAATAAACAATTACCAATAATAGATATACATGTTTAAAAAAATCCTACTTATTCTCACCGCAATTTTAATAGTGAGTTGCAACGCTACAAAACCGGTGATTGTCACAACAAAATCAGCTCCAGTAGTTACAAAAAAAGTACCCTCCCGATCAAACAAAAGGACAAACGTTGCTAAACCAATTGTAAAAAAGATAGCAATAGCAGCACAAGATAAGGAAGAAGATGAAGTGATAGAATCAACTTCGAGAACGGTTGTTTCAAATGATATTGTGGCTAATTATATTGCCCAATATAAAGATATTGCCATGAGTAACATGAAAATTTATGGTATTCCTGCAAGTATTATTTTAGCACAGGGAATACTAGAATCTGGCGCAGGAAAAGGTGATTTGGCAATTAGGGCCAACAATCATTTTGGAATTAAATGCCACGATTGGACAGGGGAAAGTGTCAGGCATGATGATGATGCCAGACAAGAATGTTTTAGGAAATATGGAGAACCAGCTGAATCTTTCAAGGATCACGCTTTATTCCTAACTGGCAGAGGCAGGTATTCCCGTTTGTTCAGCTTGCCAAAAGAAGATTACGAAGCTTGGGCAAAAGGGCTTAGAAGTGCCGGTTATGCCACCGATCCAAGATATCCACAGAAATTGATTTCATACATTCAAAGATACGATTTAGGGAGATTTGATTCGCAGGTTTTGGGAACCAACTACACACCTATGGAAAATCAAGTACAATCAGTACGAATTGTTAGCGTTGAGAGTTATAATGGCGATGTCTACGTAGTACAAAAAGGAGATACTTTGTACTCCATTTCAAGAAAATTTAATTTAGTAGTCGATCAATTAAAGCAGAAGAATAAGCTTTCGGCAAACACACTTTCTATTGGACAAAAACTGATTGTGAATTAGAATTTTAGAAAATTAATACAGTTATCATAATTAAAATATCAAAAAATATAAATGTTATATAAAAGAAGTAGTCAGCTTTTTGCTGAAGCGGAAAAAGTAATTCCAGGTGGTGTAAATTCGCCAGTAAGAGCATTCAAAGCAGTAGGAGGAACTCCAATTTTTGTACAACGTGCCAAAGGTGCTTATTTGTATGATGAGGATGGAAACCGATTAATAGATTATATCAACTCTTGGGGACCTATGATTTTAGGTCACGCTTTTGAACCGGTTGTAAAAGCAGTAATAGAAAAAGCAAAACTTGGGACTTCTTTTGGGATGCCAACAGAGTTAGAAACTCAAATTGCAGCTTTGGCAGTTTCTATGGTTCCAAATATTGATAAAATCAGGTTTGTTAATTCGGGAACAGAAGCTTGTATGAGCGCTGTAAGATTAGCACGTGGATTCACCAAAAAAGATAAAATAATAAAATTCGCAGGTTGTTACCACGGTCATTCTGATTCTTTTTTGATTCAGGCGGGAAGTGGAGCGATTACTTTTGGTTCGCCAAATAGCCCAGGCGTAACTGCAGGAACAGCAAAAGATACTTTATTAGCAACTTACAATGATTTACAAAATGTAAGGACTTTAATCGAAGCTAATAAAAATGAAATTGCCGCTATAATTGTAGAGCCTGTGGCTGGGAATATGGGTTGTATTCCTCCGAACAAAGGGTTCTTAGAAGGTCTAAGACAACTTTGTACAGCTAATGACATTCTGCTTATTTTTGATGAGGTAATGACTGGATTCCGACTAGCAAGAGGTGGAGTTCAAGAATTATCTGGTGTAGATGCAGATATCGTTTGTTTTGGAAAAGTAATTGGAGGAGGTTTACCAGTAGGTGCTTTTGCTGCACGTGAGGACATCATGAATTATTTGGCTCCATTAGGACCAGTTTATCAAGCGGGAACTTTATCAGGAAATCCTTTGGCAATGGCCGCTGGATTAGCAATGCTGCAAGCATTAGATAACGATCGTGCTATTTTTCAAAGATTAGCTGAGAAAACAGCATACTTACACGAAGGAATTGAAAAGGTTTTAGAAGCAAATAATGTTGTTTTTACGATCAATAGAATAGGATCAATGATTTCAGTACATTTTGATGCGGCCCCAGTAGTAGATCTTAAGTCTGCCGGAAACGGAGACAATGAAACCTTCAAGAAATTCTTCCACGGATTATTGCAGGAAGGGATTTATATTGCGCCATCTGCCTATGAGACTTGGTTTATTACCGATGCGCTTACTTATGAAGATCTGGATTTTACTATTCAAGCTATAGATAAAGTTTCTAAAACTTTCTAGAACAAAAAAAACTCTCGGCTATCAACCGAGAGTTTTTTTTAATTATTTTTTCATTTCTTCTTTTTTGGTCTCGTTATGCATTCCTTTTCTTTGGTGCATTCCTCTTTTTTTATGATGTTTTGCTTTCATAGCATCCCATTTTTCAAATTGCTCTGCTGATAATATAGATTTCATTTTAGCTTTCATTGCAATTTGCTCATCCATCATTTTGCTTTTCATGGCAAAACGTTGGTCGCTTGTCATTTTTTCTTTGTTTTCTTTTCGTGCCTCCATCATTGCTTCACGTTTAGCACTTTTCTCAGCAATGACACTTTTCATTTGAGCTTGTTGTTTTGATGACAAATCTAATTCTAATGTCATTTTTTTCAACATCAGCTCGTTTCGCTGTTCAGGAGTGAATTTTTCCATTTCAGCTCTACCTTGTCTTTTGTCAGTTTTATTTCCTTGTTGCGCAAAGCTTGTCATTCCAACAACTAATAATGCGGCGATAATTAATTTTTTCATTTTTTTTATTTTAATGTTTATAGTGATAAGACAGCGATATGTCTCGATGGTTTAAGCCTTAACAAAAGTTTAATAAAAGCTGATATTTATTAGATATATTAAATAACGGTATTATATCTTTGCATCGTGAAAAAAATTGCAGTCATAATAATTATTGTTTTGTTTCTAAAACCCATATTCCCGGTTTTAGATTATGCTGTTAATTATGACTACATCTCAAAAGTACTTTGTATCAATAAAGCAAAACCAGAACTGAAATGTAATGGAAAGTGTCATTTGATGAAAGAATTGGCAAAAGCTTCAGAGGATGATAAAACCAATTCCACTGAAAAAAAACAAAGTGCAAATAAGTTAATAGACCTTTTTGTTGAAGAACAAGACTCATTTAATTTTGCATTTTCAATTATTGAAATCAAACCTTTATTCAATTCAAAATGCAGAAATCTTTATTCGCATTTGAATTCTAATTCTATTTTTCACCCACCCATTTTCATTTCTTAAATAGTAAATAAACTTTTAGTATCTCTATTTCCTTCGGCGAAAGCCTAATGGGAATCTTTGTGATACGCCCTATTTTAAAATTTATAAAAAAAGAAATTACCCTTAAAAAATGAAAAATTTAATATACAAAGCCATAGCTGTTTTAGCTTTGAGCGCAACATTTACTGCATGTTCTAATGATGACGAAACAATTTCAGGAACAGGAAATTTAGCAATAGAATTCGATAATTCTTTTAAAGGAGATGATCTAATTCTAGATACACAAGCGAATACTACAGTAAGCAACGAAGTCCTTAAAATTAGTAGCATAAAATACATTATCAGTAATATTGTCCTTACAAAAGAAGATGGAACCACTTTTACATATCCAAAAAGTGAAAGCTATTTCATAGTAAACGAAGCTGATATAGCGACACATGTATTGAATCTTAAAGACCTTCCTGCAGCTAATTATACTAAAGTTACTTTTGGTGTTGGAGTTGATAAAGAGCAATGGCAGGCCGGTGCAACTGGTCAAGGTGATTTCTTAGCAACAGCACAAGCAGCAGGAATGATGTGGAGCTGGTCAGCGGGTTACAAATTTGTAGCTTTTGAAGGAACTTTTACTTCTGCAACAGTTACTACTCCAGTTCCGTTTAAAGTACATACAGGACAAACAGGGACTGATTATAACTACACTACTGTTGCGCTAGATTTAAAGACAAAAGCACTAGTAAGAAGCACAATTACACCGCAAATTCACATTATTACTGACTTGGCTAAGATTTTAAATAGCACAAATGTGATCAAACTTTCTGATAATAATCCTAATGGAACGGGTGCAAATATCATGGGAGGTGCTAACTTACCATTAATAACTGCAAACGTTGCAACTATGTTTTCAGTAGACCACGTTCATAACGATTAATTTCATTTTTAGGAGCACAAGAGTTTTGTATAAAGAAATTAGGTTCCGTTTTTCGCTGTATCTTTTTTTTGAAATAAAAAAAAAGGATGCCTCTGCAACCGGGGCTAAACCAAAGCTTTTGTGCTTTTATCTAAATTTAAAACCATGAAAACAAATCATTTTCTTTGGCTACTCATTCCGTTATTATTTAGTTGCTCAGATCAGGATGACGAGTATGTGAATCTACCATTAGATTTCTCAGTACCCTCTAATTTTCCTGACCTGAAATATGATATCAGCTTAAATGCTCCTACCGAAAAAGGATTTGAATTAGGTAAAAAATTATTCTATGACGGCCGTTTAGCTTCAGATGGACTAGTGTCTTGTGGGTTTTGTCACCTGCAAGAAAATGCCTTTACCCATCACGGACACACTGTAAGTCATGGTGTTGATAATGCATTAGGGACTAGAAACGCACCTTCTATTCAAAACTTAGCCTATCAATCTGTATTTATGTATGATGGAGCGGCAAGCCATTTAGATTTACAACCTATAATACCATTGACAAGTGCGATAGAAATGAATGGGGATTTAAATGCTATTCTCGCTATGATGAAAGCTGATAAAACCTATAAACAATTGTATAAAGAATCTTTTGCTGATGGTGCTGTATCTGTTGAGAATATGCTTAAAGCACTTTCGCAATTTATGGTGATGTTGACCTCATCTAATTCTAAATTTGATCATTATAGACGCAATGAAATAGCAGGGACTTTCAGTAATGAAGAAGCCGCTGGGTACATTATTTTTAAAGCGAAATGTGCTTCTTGCCACGCAACGGATTTAATGACTGATGATTCTTTTAGAAACAACGGTCTTGCTATAAATCCATTAATTAATGATGTGGGACGTTACAGAGTAACAGAGTTGGTACAAGATTATTATAAATTTAAAGTGCCTAGTTTACGTAATGTTGAGATGACTGCACCTTACATGCATGATGGCCGTTTTGGTTCGCTAGAATCGGTACTAAATCATTATAGTTCTGGAGTTGTCGCATCAGCTACTTTGGACCCTATTTTACAACAAAATGGCCGACTTGGGATTTCGCTTTCGGCTACAGAAAAAGTGCAATTAATTGCTTTCTTAAAAACATTAACCGACAATCAATATCTTACTGATAAACGATTTTCAGAATATTAATACAATGAAAAATACAATCATAATATCTCTTTTTACTTTATTAGCTGTTCAGTTGGCAACAGCGAAAACGGTAAAAGACAGCATTTCAGGTTTTACATTTCAGAAAATGCAATTTGAGGCTGTAATGGATTTTGACTGCGATGCCTGCGGTTGTTCAGCTAGTGGCGGTAGTATGGGGTTCAGCTCGATGCTTAATGCTAATTTTGTTGGAGTTCGCTACTTTAATCAAAGTTATAGTAGTAGGGACGGAATTTTTGCTAACTCTCCTTGGATTGATGAAAATTTTAATACGACTCAAGTTTGGGCAAAAATCCCTATTTCTGATAAGATTCAGATTACGGCTTTGATTCCGTATCACTTTCACGATCGAGCGCTGACATCTGGTACCGAAAAGATCAGTGGGCTAGGAGATGTGACTATTATGGCGACCTACTCCGTATATCAAACTCAAAAAGATAGTGCTGTATTTGCTCATAATTTGCAAGTGGGTGGCGGTGTAAAAATGCCTACAGGAAAATTTAAAGAATCTAATAATCTAGGCACTGTAAATCAAAGTTTTCAATTAGGTACAGGAAGTTGGGATTACCTTTTGCTAACAGAGTATGTTATAAAAAGGAAAGATTTAGGATTAAATACGATGCTAAATTATACTTTGAAGACAGAAAATGACAAAAAATACCAGTTTGGGAACCAGTTAAACTACGGAAGTACCTTGTTTTATCTGTTAGATTTAAATTCGGTTCAACTAGTACCTCAATTAGGTTTAGCTGGAGAAATCTACGAAACTAATAAGCAATATGGCGAAAAAGTACCGGATACTTCGGGAGATGTTCTCTTTAGTAAATTTGGTGTCGAAGTAGGGAAAGATAAATTCTCAGTAGGAGTTAATGCTATGCTACCTTTAAGTCAAAACTTATCGAGCGGAAGAATAGAAGCTAATTATAGATGGAGCGTAAATTTGAATTACACTCTATAGGATAAAAGAGTACTTTTTTTTTAAAACCCAACAACTTTCTTGAAAGGCGTTGGGTTTAATTTTTCAAGAATAATCGTCACATGATATATATCAGCTTTTTACTGCATTAAAATACTAATATTTGTGGATTAATATTTAAAAAATATTTCCATGACAACAACTAAACCGTTACATACATTTCACATTCCGGTAATGGGATTAGCATATACTATTGATAGTCCAATTCGAGTAGCAAAGTATGGCATCTCCTCTGTGATTTCAATCATAGATGATGATCTTATTGAAAAAATGAGTGCTTTTTACAGTACCAAATTTGGTATTCCTTACAAGGAAACTACTCAGAAAATTCACGATTACCGTGCGGAACGAATCACTTCTTATTTGAACTTGGTAGACAAAATCGTAAAGGACAAATTCGACAATTTCAAAAATGAGTTGGCTGAAAGCAAACAGGCATTAGAGAATTATATTGCCATGTTGCCAAATAAATCAGAGATAAAACTGGGTTTACAAAATTTAGTAGATGATGGACTCACTTTTAAGGAAAATATCAAAAATTTTCTTGAAAACAATCTAACTACAGGTGATATTGATGTTAATATCATGACGAAAGTCGATAAAGATAATTTTATCAAAGACGAGCAATTAGCTACTGAGTTTAATGATGCTCATGCTTCACTTCGTGGTTTTGCTAATAGTACGCTGACTTCTTCGGTGGTGCTTTCAGCTGGAATGAATCCGAGATTGTACAGTTATTTTGAGAGTTTTGATGTCTTTTTTCCAGATGCTAACAACCATTTGAATAAGAAAATCATCCTTAAAGTCAGCGATTTTAGATCGGCTATGATACAAGGAAATTTTCTGGCTAAAAAAGGCCTTTGGGTTTCTGAATACCGAATAGAATCTGGCCTGAATTGCGGAGGACATGCTTTTGCTACTGAGGGCTATTTATTGGGCCCAATTTTAGAAGAATTCAAAGAGAAAAAAGAACAATTGATTCAATCTGCACATGAGTTAATGGTGAAAGCCCTAACCATTAAAGGGAAACATGTTCCTGAGAAGCCATTGGAATTAAAAATCACCGTTCAAGGTGGGGTAGGAACTGCTGAAGAGCATGCTTTCCTGTTGAACCATTATGAAGTTGATTCTGTGGGCTGGGGTTCGCCATTTTTGTTGGTTCCGGAAGCCACATCAGTTGATGAATCCACACGTAAATTATTGGCGAAAGCCAAAGAAGAGGATTTGTATTTGAGTCATATTTCTCCTCTGGGAATTCCTTTTAATACTTTGAGAGGAACAACAAATGAAATGCTGAAACAAAAACGCATACAAGAAAGCAATGCAGGTAGCTCCTGTCCAAAAAAGTTTTTGGCGCTAAGCAAAGAATTTGGCGCTAAAGGAATATGTACTGCTTCTAAAAAATACCAAGACGTAAAACTAGAGGAATTGGAAACTAAAAAAGACACTTTTTCTGTTGAAACTTTCGAGAATGCAAAAAATAAAATCACTGAAAAGTCCTGTCTTTGTGTAGGTTTAGCAAATGCATCCTATTTAGAAAATGACATTAAAATCAAAGGACAGGCTCAAGGAGTTGTAATTTGTCCAGGGCCTAACATGGCTTATTTCGACAAAGAAGTGTCACTTTCAAAAATGGTACAACATATTTATGGAAATGATTCCGTGTTGACTGAAACGAATCGTCCGAATATGTTTGTAAAGGAATTGAAAATGTATCTTGATTATTTGAACAATGAAATTGCAACAGTTTCTGAGGAGATAACAGCCGGCCAAATTAAAAAATGGAAGGCATTTAAGAAGAATTTAGGAGAAGGAATTGAATATTACCAATCCTTATTTTTACCCAGACTTTCTTCTGAAAATGGGAAGATTCAGGACCTGCTTCGTTTTTATAAAGAGGAGCTATCAAACATAAAAATTCCAGAATTGGAAATAGCATAAAATAGGAAAGCGGCTTGAAATTTCAAGTCGCTTTTTTTATATTTTGTCTTGAAAAAATAATACACAAAACAAGATTATGCTATGGGCTCAATGAGCTTTATTTATGCTTTTAATTCATTAATGACGGCAAGTATTCCATCTAGTTTTTTTAATATTCTACCATAACCAAGCTTCAAATCGAAGTCTCCTATTCGTCCTCCAAAGTAGGCTAATAAACTGATCATAATAAGCTAGTAAAAGCGTTTCTTTTAAAGATCTAAACAACAGTTCCATATAATGTTAGGACATGGTTTAGTGAGTATTGAAGTGAGATAAGGAAAATATGAGCAGTAAAAAACTGATTGGAGTATTTTACTGAGGGATGAGTCTATTCGATCACTGTCAATATTTCTGAATTTGCAGACTAAACGCAACAAATTATAGTATTAGAATAATGGTTTGCAGGGCGCCGCCTCATTTTAAACTGTTTTTTTTAAATTATTTTGACTGTCTTTTGGCTTTATTTTCTATAGCAAAACGCAAGCAATTCAAATACACCAGCAAAGATTTTGTATAATATTTATTGTCAGAAAAATCGAATGAAAATACAGAAAGTATTTGTTTGACATTTTTTTAAATTGTAGGTTTGCCTTCCTTAAATATAGTAAAATAATGAAAACTAAAATCATAGCCTTTGGCTTGCTAGTAATGGCACTTAGTCAATCCTGTCAATCAAATGATGATCTTTCTGGTAAAGAAGAAAAAGTAATTTTAAATTCAGATGCTAATTCTCTAAACGCAAGAATGGATCATTCTAGCTCTGGTGTAATTAATTTAGTAGGTTCTAATTTGACTTCTAGAAATGCTGCAACATCTGAAACTGACAAGTTTCCAATGTCCCTAGTAGCTGAAGTTAATCCTCCTGTTTATGAAGGAAAAACTCTTACAGCAACTCATGTTGATGTAAAGGATAAATATGTGTACGTATCCTACAATACTGTAGGAGAAACTTATTTAGGAGGACTTGATGTTATCGATATTTCTGAGCCAAATAATCCTAAACTTGTAGTTCAAGCGATTTTACCTAATACTGATATTAGTACTGTAATTTACGATAATGGTAATTTGTATTTTTCTGGCGCAACAAGTGTTGATGCTAATGCGAACTTAACTACTCCAGCTTTTGTTGCGAAAATGCCGTTGCAAAACGGACTTTTAACGACTGATTATTCTAACATACCTTTGTTGAGCTACGTAGGCACCGGAGTAGCGGTTGCGACCAACGACTATTTTGCTGTTTCAGGTAATAATGGAGTTTTAGCAAAAATAGATAAAACAACTAATAGTATTAAAGTAACCATTCCTATAGCCGATTTAAGAGCTTTGGGTTATATTAATAATAAAGTGGTTGTACTTAGTGGTAAAGAAGGTGTAAAAGTATACAATGCAGATTCTATGAGTTTGGTTTCTTCTTTCGCAGCAACTACTGATGTGGCTGAAGCAAAAAGAACTATTGACTTTCAAGGTGATAATATATTAGTAGCTCAAGGGTACAGTGGTTTATTGGTTTATAGTGCCACAGGAAGTCTTTTGCAAACACTATCATTGCCAACAGCTATAGCAGGCGTTAGCCCATCTGACGTGGTGACAAATGCAGTTTCTGTTAATGGTGATTATGCATACGCTGCCAATGGTGCAGCTGGAATTGCTGTGTATCAAAAACAAACTTCAAACTTAGTATCATTAGGTAGTATTTCCTTAGGAGGTTCTGCAAATTATGTAAAAAGTGTAGGTGATTACATTTTTGTAGCAACAGGCTCAGGTGGTTTGAAAATTGTCAAAAAAGTTACGGTACCAACCATTGATTGTTCCAATTTTCAAACTTATAATGGAGGACAATGGTTAAATGTTAATTCAGGCGAAACTTTAAACTATCAAGGTTCTGCTTCGATACAAGGAATTAACGTCAATCAGAATTTAACATTTTGTGGGTCACTTTCAATAAAGCAAGGTGTTAATATTAATAGCGGCGGTGTTTTTACTATGAAAGGTTCCATGGCACAAGGAAATTACAATAGTAATAGTAGCAACTTTAATTTTAACATTAATGGTACTTTTAAAGTAGAAGGAAGTGTAGTACTCTATGGTAATTTAATACTAAATAGTGGTGCTACAATAGAATTTGTAGGGTCTGGATCTAGCATTACTATTTACGGTAAGGTAACTAAAAATAGTGGTGTAACCATCAAAGGGAACTACACCGATACCTTTAATAGTTTGAAATAAGATTTTACCTAGATTAGAATAATAAAAAAGGAGCTTCGATCGAAGCTCCTTTTTTATATAGAATAGTATTGGAATTATCCTTTCAATCGGCATGCTTTCACATCGCCATCAACAACTACTTCAGTCATTCCAAGAGAAGAAAGGTTTTTCATGGCTTTATCCCACTTTTTACCGCTTAATTCTGATTTAATTTTTAGTAAACCAAATTCCATTTGGTTTTCATTCGCTTGTAAAATAGCAACAATTGTTTTTTCGTCAGCCTCTAACTCAACAGCAACTTGTTTTTTCTCTGGACGCATTTGCGGGAAGAACAATACTTCTTGAATAGAAGCATTATTTGTCAAGAACATCATTAAACGGTCCATTCCTATTCCTAATCCAGATGTAGGAGGCATACCGTATTCAAGTGCTCTTAAGAAATCTTCATCAATAATTCCAGTTGCTTCATCATCTCCCTTTTCAGCTAAACGCATTTGGTCTTCAAAACGGGCGCGTTGATCAATAGGGTCATTTAATTCGGAGTAGGCATTGGCCACTTCTTTACCACAAACCATTAATTCAAAACGTTCTGTCAATTCAGGATTGTCACGGTGCTCTTTACAAAGTGGTGACATTTCCTTAGGATAATCAGTAATGAATGTTGGTTGAATATAATTTCCTTCACATTTAGCTCCAAAAATTTCATCAATCAATTTTCCTTTACCCATTGTAGCATCAACTTCAATTCCCATTCCTTTAGCAGCTTCATAAAGTTCAGCTTCTGTTTTACCAGAAATATCAAAACCTGTGAAATGCTTGATAGAATCAGTCATTGTAACACGAGCATAAGGCGCTTTGAAATTGATTTTATGTTCACCAAAAGTTGCTTCACTTGTACCGTTTACACTGACAGCGCAATGCTCAAGTAAATTTTCAGTAAATTCCATCATCCAGTTGTAGTCTTTGTAAGCTACATATATTTCCATCGCTGTGAATTCTGGGTTGTGTGTTCTATCCATTCCCTCGTTACGGAAGTTTTTAGAAAACTCATACACTCCATCAAATCCACCTACAATTAATCTTTTTAAGTACAACTCATTTGCAATACGCATATACAGTGGCATATCAAGTGAGTTATGGTGCGTGATAAACGGACGCGCCGCGGCTCCACCAGGAATCGATTGTAAAACAGGAGTTTCAACCTCAAGGTATCCTGCATCGTTAAAGAAACCACGCATAGCATTGAACAATTTTGTTCTCTTGATAAATGTTTCTTTCACATGTTGATTTACGGTCAAATCTACATAACGCATTCTGTAACGCAATTCGGCGTCATTGAAAGCATCGTGTACTTTTCCATCTTCATCAACTTTCGGTAAAGGCAACGGACGTAATGTTTTACTTAAAAAAGTAAATTCGTCCACACGAATACATTGTGCGCCTACTTTGGTAGTAAACAATTCACCTTCGATACCTATGAAATCACCTAAGTCGGTTAATTTTTTAAATACCTGATTGTACAATGTTTTGTCATCTCCCTCACACAACACATCGCGGTTTACATACAATTGTATGCGGCCTTCGCTATCTTGCAATTCAGCAAAACAAGCTTTTCCTTGATCTCTTACACTCATCAAACGCCCGGCAACAATCACCTTTTTACCTTCTTCAAAGCTTTCCTTTATTTGTTTCGAAGTATGATTTACTGGAAAAAGATTAGCTGGATAAGGGTTAATTCCCAAATTGCGTAAGTTTTGTAGTTTTTCTCTACGGATAATTTCTTGTTCTGATAATGCCATTTTATTCTGATTTTAAGAGCGCAAAGATAGTCTTTATGTGTTAAAGTAGCAAAGTGAAAAAGTTGAATGTTAGTTTAATATAACGATTAATTTTAGGAGCAGAAACACTAGGTTTTTAAGAACGAACAGTCCCGCTATTCGCTTTATCCTCACCAAAAAAAGGTTCGGGATATCGCTACTATCGGGGCTAATTTATAACGAGTAGAATTTGTAAGAATATTTTGTTAAATGTGCTATTTAAAAAGGGCATCTAGTGTACATTTAGCTTCATTAAAATTTTAAATTAAAATGAAACACGCTTTTTTGTTGCTACTACTAATACTATTGACTAGTTGTGAGGTTACCGAAACTTTACATATTAACCCAGATAATAGTGGAACTATTGAATTTGACAGTCACAGGAACGAAAGTAGCTATATGCAAATTGCAGGCGAGGAATATTCGAAAGAAACCGTTTTTAAAGACACAACTTATGTGTTTCAGGAGTACATCGACAACTATAATGCTAATTTTATTAGATATACTTCAACTGAACAAGCGCTTTTTAACAGCTTTAAAAATGTAAAAGTCCATATCAAGAAAAGTGCTTTTGACAAAGAATTTAGAACCACAATTACACAAGCTTTTAAAAAGGTAGAAGACATAGCAGATCTTTCTAAAACGGAAAATTACGCAGATGACATTAAACATAATTATGCTTTAACAGCTGAGGAGCATTATTACAACATCCGTTATACTTTGAATGGAAATCATTTTAATAGAATTGTTACTATTACAGATGAGAATATCTTTCAAAAAGAAAAGGATAAAATGGAAGAATATAAAAAACGACTTGCTAGTTTTAAATTGGTACAAACTTATACTTTAAACTATCATTTTTCTTATAAAATTAAATCGGTTTCAAATAGCAATGCCGTAATTAGTCCCGACAAAAAAAGCTTAGAATTACAGTTTTTAGTCTTCGATTTTTTGCAAAACCCAGAAAGTACAAATTTAGATGTGATTCTTGAATAGTGGTTTTAGTACGCCATTAACCTTTGCAACTTCAATCTAAAACTTTGTACCTTTGTAGTTCAAAACCTTTGCACTTTTAAAAAGAAATGAACAAAACAATCCAACTTCAAGATTTAGGAAATAAAGACTACAAAGAAACTTGGGAATACCAAGAGGAACTTTTTAAAGCAATCGTTGACTTAAAAATCAGGAATAGGAGAGAAGAACTTAATCTTGAAACTCCAAATTACTTTCTTTTTGTAGAACATCCGCATGTGTATACTTTAGGCAAAAGTGGTGACTTAACTAATTTATTGTTATCTGAAAAGCAACTGGAAGACAAAGGAGCAACTTTTTATAAAATTAATCGTGGTGGTGATATTACCTATCATGGCCCAGGGCAAATTGTGGGTTACCCAATTATAGATTTAGAAAATTTCTTTACTGATATTCATAAATACTTGCGTTTTCTGGAAGAGTCTATCATTCTTACATTACAAGAGTACGGTTTGGAATGTGGTCGAAGTGAAGGCGAAACTGGAGTTTGGCTAGGTGTAGGAACGCCATTTGCACGTAAAATTTGTGCCATGGGTGTTCGTGCCTCGCGTTGGGTAACTATGCACGGATTTGCTTTAAACGTAAATGCTGATTTAGGTTATTTTGACAATATCATTCCCTGCGGTATTCGCGGGAAAGCAGTCACTACATTAAACGTTGAACTTGGTGTTGAAAGAGTGGATGAAGAAGAAGTGAAAGCAAAAATTCTGAAACATTTCGCCAATATTTTTGAAGCTACTTTCGAGAAATCTAACTAGCAGATTTACCACTGACAAAGGAAATCAGTAATTATAAGTCTAGCTTCGTTTGTTCCGGTAACAATCGAAAACTCATTCGATGGTATTTTGAAATGCCATATTTTCTAATAGCCTCTCTGTGTTCTTTGGTAGGATAACCCTTGTTTTTTTTCCAATTGTACATAGGATATTCCTCATGAATGCGATTCATGTATTCATCACGATAGGTTTTCGCTAAGACAGATGCGGCTGCAATACTCATGAACTTCGCATCTCCTTTTATAATACTGGTGCTAGGGATAGAGGTAAGGATTTCAATTTCAGCTTTGGTATAGATTTTTCCGCCTTTATTTTTCAATCCATTTTTGTGGATAAACGGAGCATTTCCGTCAACAATAATATACTCAGGCTGTGGCTCAAGTTGTAAGACACATTCCTGCATTGCTTTTATTGAGGCGTTTAGGATATTGATTTCGTCAATCACCGCTGGTCCTAAATGGGTTACTGCAAAGTTTATAGCGATTTCTTCAATAATAGGTTTGAGTTTTTCTCTGTTCTTTTCAGTGAGTTGCTTAGAATCGTTGATTAACTCGTAAAAGCTATAGACTAATTCGTTTTTATTTTTTCCTTTTTGAGAACGAAAGACGGGAAGTGTTACAGCAGCTGCGGTTACAGGTCCTGCCAGACATCCGCGGCCCGCTTCATCGGTTCCGGTTTCCAGTATAAATTCCGAAAAATTATGTTGAAGCATATCAAAAGGTTTTATAAACAGCAAATATTATATTTTTTTTTCACAATAAGGCATGATAGTACTATTTGCTAAGACAAAGCAATAGGTTAAGGTATTTTTTTATATGTTTTTATCATTTACCTTTGCTCGTATTACAATAGTGAAAATAATAGCCTAATTATATATCCGTTCAAATGAGAATACTCTTTTTTTTATCTTTTTTAGTACTGCCAACAATGCTTTTTTCCCAAACAAGACTAGGCGACGATTCAAGAGAGCCTAAAAGCATGAGAGAATTGGATAAATTAAAAAGTCCAAATGAACAAAAAGTGGCCACCATGGACATGTACCGTTTTATTTCAATAGACCGAGATACCACTTATCTGGATACCACACTTACAATTCAAAGAGACTATAGTTTTAATTATCTGCGAAAAGACATCTTCGGGTTATTGCCTTTTTCGAATGAAGGACAAACTTATAATACCTTGCAATATGGTTTGACCGAGTTCTCTCCTTACCCTCAAATCGGTTTCACAGCAAAACATTTTAATTTTCTGGAAGCAAATGATATAAGATATAGTTCTGTTGCAACTCCGGTAACCGAATTATATTTCAAATCAGTGATGCAAAAGGGGCAAACGCTAGATGCCTTTTTTACTTTAAATATTAATCCTAGACTAAATCTTTCGATAGCATATAAGGGATTGCGTTCTGAAGGGAAGTATATAAATCAACTATCCAGTACAGGGAATTTTAGATTCACTACAACCTACAATACCAAGAACGAACGCTATTTTGCAAATGCGCATTTTACCTATCAGGATATTTTAAATGAAGAAAATGGCGGTATAACGACAATTAGTGATTTTGAAAGCGAGGATCCTAATTACGATAATAGACAAAGACTGGAGGTGTATCTTAATGATGCGGAGTCTTTCCTTAAAGGGAAGCGATTTTTTGTAGATCATTTTTTCAGGGTCAATTCAGAAAAAGGCGACAACAATTTGTATGTTACTCACCAATTTAATTATGAGAATAAATTTTTCGAGTACAATCAGGAAACGGTTCCTTCAACTGTTGGTTCAACTACGGTGTATAGATTTGGCGATTCTTTTGTGAGCTCAGGAATCAATGACCAGACGCACTACAATAAGATGTATAATAAAGCAGGACTGGTTTATGAAAACACTACTCTAGGAAAATTTCAATTTTTTGCTGATGATTTTCGAAGCAATTACTACTACGATAAAATATTAATTTTTGACGATAAAACAGTTCCAGCTTCATTAACGCGAAATATCAATAGTGCTGGTGGCCAATATGATTATCGTAAAAATAAGCTGAACGGAAAATTCTTGTACTCAAGATCCATTACAAATCAATCGCTATCAAACTTGGATGCTAAATTGAATTATGATTTGAATGATGCCTATCAGTTTTCATTTGGGTATCAAAACATGAATAAATTGCCGAATGATAATTACAATTTGTATCAAAGCAGTTATGTGAGTTACAACTGGAGTAATAATTTCAAAAATGAAAAAATAAACGCGATTACTGCTGAGGCAGCGACGCCTTGGGTTGGAGCATCGGTTCAGTTTATGACACTCAACGACCATTTGTATTTTGAAAACACAGCAACCGACGACAGCCAGCAAATTGTAACACCAAATCAGTATAGTAACACCATAAATTACGTATCATTGAAGTTGAACAAGGAAATAACTTTTGGAAGGTTCGCTATAGATAACACGGTTCTATATCAAAAAACAGATCAAAATGATGCGATTTTAAATGTTCCTGAAATTGTAACGAGAAACACCATTTATTATACCAATTATCTGTTTAAAAAAGCATTGTTTCTACAAACTGGGATTACTTTAAATTATTTCAGCAAGTATTTGGCTAATGATTACAATCCGGTAATTGGGGAATTCTTTGTGCAAAATGAGAAGGAGATTGGTAACTATCCAAATCTTGACTTTTTTATTAATGCTAAAATTCAAAGAACTCGAATTTATCTGAAAGCGGAGCATTTTAACTCTTCTTTTACTGGAAACAACTTTTATTCTTCACCTAACAGTCCGTATCGTGATTTCACGATCCGTTTCGGTTTGATTTGGAATTTCTTTAATTAAGCTAAAAGATTTTTTTTTGGCGTTTTATCGTGCAATCCGCTATATCTTTCCTTGCTTAAAGAAAGCAAGTAAAGGATGCCGCTGCTGTCACGAACGCAAAAGGGGGTAAAAGTCGATTGTTTTTATAACAAAATACTATCTTTGCAGAAATATTTATAACAAATCAGAATCTTAAACGTATAATTAAATGCAATACGCAGAAAATATATTAGGTACAATTGGTAACACACCTTTGGTGAAGTTAAACAAAGTAACAGAAGGAATAGATGCATTAGTACTGGCTAAAGTAGAGTCTTTTAATCCTGGGAATTCTGCAAAAGACAGGATGGCTACAAAAATGATCGCTGATGCTGAAGCTGATGGTCGATTGAAGCCAGGAGGAACAATAATAGAAGGAACTTCTGGGAATACTGGAATGGGACTTGCACTAGTTGCAATTATAAAAGGCTATAAGCTGATTTGTGTGATTTCAGACAAGCAGTCTAAAGAAAAGATGGATATCCTACGTGCAGTGGGAGCAAAAGTAGTAGTGTGCCCTACAGATGTAGAGCCTACTGATCCTAGATCATATTATTCTGTTTCAAAAAGATTAGCTGAGGAGACTCCTAATTCTTGGTACGTGAATCAATATGACAATCCATCAAATGCAATTGCTCATTACGAACAAACGGGTCCGGAAATTTGGGAACAAACAGAAGGTAAAATAACTCATTTCGTTGTTGGAGTGGGGACAGGAGGGACTATTTCAGGAATTGCAAAATATTTGAAAGAGAAAAATCCAAAGATCAAGATTTGGGGTATAGATACGTATGGTTCTGTATTTAAAAAATACCACGAAACTGGAATTTTTGACGAAAACGAAATCTATTCTTACATAACAGAAGGAATTGGTGAAGATATATTGCCTAAAAACGTCGACTTTTCATTGATTGACGGATTTACAAAAGTAACTGATAAAGATGCTGCGGTTTATACTCGTAAAATTGCTCTTGAGGAAGGGATTTTTGCAGGAAATTCTGCCGGAGCGGTGGTAAAGGGCTTGTTACAGTTAAAAGAACATTTTAAGCCAGAAGATGTTGTCGTTGCCTTATTCCATGATTCAGGGAGCCGATATGTAGGTAAAATGTACAACGATGACTGGATGCGCGAAAGAGGTTTTCTAGAAGTAGAAGTCACCAAAGCTGAAGATGTCATTAAAGATCATATTGAGAAACCATTAATTGTGGCGCGTACTGAGGAATTAGTATCTCATGCTATTGAAAGAATGCGTAAATATAAAATTTCACAAATTCCTGTAATGGACATTACTGGATTTGTGGGGTCCCTTGACGAATCTGATTTGTTTCAAAGCTATGTTAACGATACAAAAACTGCAGACAGGCCAATTCGTGAAATTATGGGGAAACCCTATCCAGTTGTACAACTAGGAACTACTATTGAAGCTGTTTCTAAGTTATTCTCACGCGAAAATGATGCCGTTTTGATTGATTTAGGAAACGGGAAACACCACATTATCACGAAATATGATATTATAGGTTCGATAAAATAATAGTAAATGATTTTTTTTTGCCACGAATTCCAAATATAAACACAGATTCATTTTGTGTGAATACTTGAAGTTCGTGGCTTTTTAAATCTAAAAAATAAAGACAACAATTCTAAAACTGAAATACAGATGACATTTACTGCAATAGATTTTGAAACTGCGACGGCATTCCATCCTTGCTCCGTGGGTATTGTTACAGTAGAAAACGGAATAATTGTAGATGAGTTTGTTACTTTAATCAAACCACCTAATAATATTTATTCTCCCTTTACAATTCAGGTGCACGGCATATACCCGCGAGACACGGTAAATGCAAAGTCATTCTTACAAGTATTTCCTGAAATACAAAAACGACTTCAAAATAGAGTAGTTGTTGCGCATAATGAAAGTTTTGACAGGAATGTCCTGGCTAAATCCATGGCGTTATATAATTTAAATTATGAAGATTTGAATATTGGTTCCCGCTGGCAATGCACTGTCAAAATTTACAAAGCCAAAGGCTTGAAGCCAACAAAATTGAGTGACTGCTGCCGTGAGATGAAGATCGCGTTAAATCACCATGAAGCCTTATCAGACGCTAGGGCTTGTGCCAAACTATATATGTTGCGATAGTTGCAATTCAAATAAGTTGCAATTCAATTTGCTGATTTTTTACAAATGAATTAAGCTGTTCTTTTTTTTATTACTTTAGTTATTAAATAACAAGGTTTTACGATGAAAGAAGATTTTCTGCATTACCTCTGGAGATTTAAGAAGTTTGATACTCTTAATTTAAAAACTTCCAACAATGAGGATATTACAATTAGTAACGTTGGTCAGTACCTTGAGCTAGCCGGCCCTGATTTTTTCAATGCCCAGATAACCATTGGTAATCAGAAATGGGCTGGTAATGTTGAAATACATCTTAAGTCATCAGATTGGTATGTGCATCATCACGAAAAGGATGCTGCTTACGAAAACGTAATTCTTCATGTAGTTTGGGAACATGACACGGAGATTTTTAGAAAAAATAATGTCGAAATTCCTGTTTTAGAGCTCAAAAAATACGTCGATAACTCGGCATTGGTTAATTATGAGCTATTGATGACTCCAAAATCGTGGATTTATTGCGAAAAGGAGCTTAACAGCGTAGATGTTTTTGTGGTCAAGAATTGGCAAGAACGCTTGTTTTTTGAACGGCTGGAGCGGAAGTCAAAGCCCATTGAGGAATTGTTAGTACAAACTAATAATGATTGGGAAACCGTTTTGTTTATGCTTTTGGCAAAAAACTTTGGACTCAATACAAATGGGGATCTATTTTTTAAAATAGCCAATTCAATCCCTTTTTCAATTATTAGAAAAGAAAGTTTTGAGCAGGAGAATTTAGAGGCTTTATTGTTTGGAAATGCAGGTCTGTTGGATGAAGAAAAAGAAGATAATTACTATAAGGATTTGAAATTTAGGTTTAGCTACTTGTCACAGAAATATCAGATAGAAAGAAACTTATTTGAACCAGTTCAGTTTTTTAAGCATCGTCCGGATAATTTTCCCACAATTCGGCTTTCGCAGTTGGCAAGTTTATATCATTTTGAACAAAACCTATTTTCTAAAATAAGCGCGATTGAATCACTCTATTCGATTTATACGCTGTTTAAAGTTAGTACTTTGGATTATTGGCAAGATCATTATCAGTTTGATAAAAAAAGTCCTGCAAAGAAAAAAATGCTTTCTAAATCATTTGTCGATTTGATTGTCATCAATACTATAATTCCAATTTTATTTGCCTATGCAAAAAGTCAAGGGAAAGAAATTTCGGAAAACGTAATTGAATTGATAAATAAGATCTCTCCAGAGAAGAATGCGATTATAGATAAGTTTAGCTCTTTTGGGATAAAATCAGCAAACGCTTTTGAAACTCAATCATTGTTGCAGCTCAAAAACGAGTATTGCAATAAAAGTAAGTGTCTGGAATGTGCCATTGGAATGGAATTATTGAAGAATAATTAATAGAACGAGTCTATCATAAAATTCAGTATTTTTGCATATGCAAAAGATACAATCAAACAATAAGTTATCATCAGTTATAAAACTTAAATATTTCTTTGAGAAATATGGTTTTCACGTTTCTTCGCGATTAGCTGATAAATTAGGTATGCGGGTAACAAGTGTACGCCTATTTTTTATTTATATATCGTTTGTCACCGCGGGATTATGGTTTGGAGTGTATTTAACTCTAGCTTTCTGGATTAGACTTAAGGATTTGATTCGGGCAAAACGGACCTCGGTATTCGATTTATAGGGCTATTAAAAGGGTATAAAAAAAGGGACCATAAAGTAAATTGTTACTTTATGGTCCCTTTTTATGTTCTACTGAAAAATTATTTTTGAGGATTGTTCAATTTACTTTTTTTCTTGCCATATGCGAAATAAATAATAACTCCAAGTGCCATCCATATCACTAATCGAATCCAACTTTCGTAAGGAAGAGAGTACATTAAGTACAGACAAACCAATATACCTGCAATAGGTACATAGGGTACGAAAGGTGTTTTAAAAGCTCTAGGTGCGTCTGGCATTTTTTTACGCATTACCAAAATTCCGAAACAAACTAAAACGAATGCTAACAAAGTTCCGATACTTACCATATGTCCTAAATCACTTACAGGTACTAAACCAGCAAATATACTAACGAATCCCATGAAGAAAAGATTAGTTTTCCATGGCGTACGGAATTTTGCGTGAATTTCACTGAAAAAAGAAGGTAATAAACCATCGTTACTCATAGTGTAAAATACACGGCTTTGTCCCATAAGCATAACAAGCATCACTGAAGTATAACCTGCTAAAATAGCAACGATTAACCCAGTTTGAAGAAAGTCATATCCTGTTACTGCAAATGCAGTTGCAGCTGGCTTCGCGTCATTAGCAAATAAATAATAAGGTACAAGACCTGTCATAACGTGAGCAAACAAAACATATAGTATAGTACAGATCACTAGGGAACCTAGAATTCCAATCGGCATCCCTTTTTGAGGGTTTTTTGCTTCTTGAGCTGCAGTTGAAACCGCATCAAAACCAATAAAGGCAAAGAATACTGTTCCTGCTCCTGCAGCAATTCCTGACCATCCAAACTGACCTTTTATTCCTGTATTTTCTGGAATGTATGGAGAGTAATTAGCAGGGTCAATAAATTGCCAACCTACGATAATAAAAATAATAACAACAATAACCTTTAGGATTACCAAAATGTTGTTTATCGATGCAGATTCTTTTGTTCCTCTAATCAATAACAAGGAAAGTGAAGAAACTATTAATACAGCGGGAAGGTTGAAATATCCACCGTTTACAACTGTGCCATCACCTAATGTTAAGGTTTCCCAAGGGGAACATATAAAATTGGGGTTGAGATGTATTCCATATTTATTTAATAACTCAAGGAGGTATCGAGACCAACTAACTCCTACGGTTGCTGCCCCAAGTGCATATTCAAGCACTAAATCCCAACCAATAATCCAAGCCATAAATTCTCCCATAGTTGCGTAAGAATAGGTATACGCACTACCTGCTACAGGGATCATTGAGGCAAACTCTGCGTAACATAGTCCAGCAAATGCACATCCTATCGCTGCCAATATAAAGGATAAGGTTACTGCTGGTCCTGCATGCTCTGCAGCGGCTATTCCCGTTAGGGAGAATAATCCAGCCCCTATTATTGCGCCAACTCCTAGGGCTACAAGTGAGCCTGAAGATAATGTTCTTTTTAATCCTTTTTCGGATTCTGACGCTTCATTTAGTAAAACCGATAGTGGTTTTGTTTTCCAAATTGACATATATTTATTGGTTTTTTGTTATTAGTGCTCAAATGTATTATTTTTTACAAAATATAAAAATAATATTGCAACTAAATAAGAAAATAAAAGTGTTGCCAATGTGTAGTCTTATTCCGGATTTCGAAATATTATGGGAGTTAAATAACGATTTGCATCCTTATTGTTGAATTTTGCACGAATAATTATCATATTTATTTTTTAGTAACGTATTTTTTTGTCGGATTATTTTATAATTTTAGTGCTGAACTTTAAAAATGGGTACTGCTTAGGGATGTTTGAAGTGAGCATAGTTTTTCACAATTAATTTTGGTCGATATGGATTTCAAAAAAGCAGCTTTTTATTTTAAATTCTCGAAAAGTCAGCAAACTGGGATTTTGTTTCTCTTTGCTATCATTGTGATTTTTCAAGGAGTCTATTTTTTCGATAATGCTGATTCGGTTGAAAAAGATTCTCCCGAAAAACAGAAGTGGCTTTCCATGCAAGCTGAAATTGATTCCTTAAATCAATCAAATTCCAAAATCGTATCAAAAATTTATCCATATAACCCAAATTTCATTACGGATTATAAAGGTTATAAACTTGGTATGTCAGTTGAAGAGATAGATAGGCTTCTCGCATTTAGAAAAGAAAATAAATATGTGAATTCAGCAAATGAATTTCAGGCTGTAACCAATGTATCTGACTCCTTATTAAAAGTAATGGCAGTGGACTTTAAGTTTCCTGATTGGGTTAAAAATAGAGAAGCGTATAAAAAGAATGTGAATTATGAAAAAAAGGATTTTGTACAAAAACATGTGGTTGTGTTGTCTGATATCAATAAAGCAACTCAAGAAGATTTAATTAAAATATATGGCATTGGTGAGGTTATTTCGCTTAGAATTTTAAGGCTAAAGGAAAGTCTTGGTGGGTTTGTTTCTATGGAGCAGATGAAAGATGTTTGGGGGTTGTCAGCCGAGGTTATCGATAATCTTAATTCACATTTTAAGATCATGGCCGTGCCTAAAATAGACAAAATTGACATAAACAATGCCTCATTAAAGGAATTGGCAAAGTTTCCTTACTTTAAATATGGTGTAGCTAAATCAATTGTGACGTATAGAAGTATGAATGGGGATTTTAAGTCTTTTGAGGATTTGGCAAAAATTAACGATTTTCCTGTTGAAAAATTAAAAATAATAGAGTTATATTTGGCTTTTAATTAGAAGTACATAATAAAGGTTGTTTGTTTATTGGTTAATTGGCTTTGAAATGCTAGTGTGAGTAGTAGTAAACTTTCTATTCAACAGTAGCTCTATGAGCTTAAAAACTTTAATTTTGATTATTATAAAATAATTTACCTCGATTTATAAAAATAAATAAAAAAATATATTTACATGAATTCATTATATTTCACAGAAGAGCACCAGTCTTTTAGAGCGAGTTTGAAAGATTTTTTGCAAAAGGAAGTTGTACCTCATATTGAGAAATGGGAGAAAACGGGTACAATAGAACGTTTTATATGGAAGAAGTTTGGAGAAATGGGTTTTTTTGGAATTCCTTATCCTGAAGTTTACGGAGGGTTAAATTTAGATTTATTTTACACCGTTATTTTTTTAGAAGAACTTCAAAAAGTAAAATCTGCTGGTTTTGCAGCTGCAATGTGGGCGCATTCTTATTTAGCAATGACACATTTAAATGCGGAAGGCGATGAGCGTATTAAACAAGATTATTTAGTACCGAGTATTGCTGGTGATAAAATAGGTGCGTTATGTATTACGGAGCCTTTCGGCGGTAGTGATGTTGCGGCTATGCGTACCACAGCGATAAAAAAAGGAGATAAGTATATTATCAAAGGTTCTAAAACATTTATTACAAATGGTGTTTATGGTGATTATTATGTAGTTGCCGCAAAGACAAGTCCAGAGCTTGGAAACAAGGGGATAAGTATTTTTTTGGTAGATAGTAATCTTAAAGGAGTTTCTGCTGTAAAGCTGGATAAATTGGGTTGGAGAGCTTCAGATACTGGCGAAATTGCATTTGATGACGTAGAAATTCCTGTTGAAAATTTAATGGGCGAAGAAGGAAAGGGGTTTCCTTATATTATGCAGCATTTTGCTTTAGAACGCTTGATTATGGCTATAAATGCACATGCTAGAGCCGAGTATGCAATTGACTATGCGATAGATTATATGTCGCAACGAGAAGCATTTGGTAAAACAATAGATAAGTTCCAGGCTTTAAGACATAAATTAGTAGAGAACGCTACAGACGTAGAGCATTGTAAAGTGTTTAATTATTCAGCTGTTGCTAGGTTAGACAAAGGCGAGTATGTAGTAAAGGAAGCTACTATGGCCAAATTAAAATCGACTCAAGTAGCTGATGAGACAATTTACAGTTGCTTACAAATGTTAGGAGGATATGGTTACATGGAAGAATATCCGCTAGCGCGTTTATTTAGAGATAGCCGATTAGGGCCGATAGGTGGTGGAACATCAGAAATACTTAAGGAGATATTAGCGAAAATGATAATTGATAAACAAAATTATAAGCCAGCTGTGAAATAATGACTAGCGTATTTAAATGACTAAAAATCCTGTTTGTATTAAACAGGATTTTTTTTGTGATATTGAAAGCTGTAATAACTAGTTTTTGCTGGCCGAATTGATAATGTTTTTGGAAGCTAAATAATTTGTTACAACATAAAACAAGCTTGCTGAAAGAGTAAGTGATTCAAGTACAATCGAAAGTTACAATTATTTACGATTGTCGCTTTTTTCATTGATACCTTCAACTATAACCTCTTGGACAATTTCATGTTCTTCTTGTTCTAGAGTTTCTATTAAGTCTTGTTGTTCAGCTGTTTTTTTATTAATAAAAAACGTTGAATATATAGGGAAATGATCTGAATCAATGGTTTCTAGAGTTTTTAGCTCTTCGACAAAAATATCGGCTGTGTGAAACATTAAATCGATTGGGAATCTCAAAAACCAGTATTTTGTGTGGTAGCTTGAAATAAAGCCTCTTCCTATTCTGCCATCAATTGTTTCACTTGTTTTTCTGAATAGGATCGATGATTTTGCCCATGCCACATTATTAAAGTCTCCTAGTACTACAGTTGTATTTGCGTTTGCTTTTATTTTTTTTGCTACACTTAATAGCTCTCCGTCTCTTTCTTTTGAGTTCTCTTCCTCTGTTGGACTAGGAGGGGGAGGATGAATAGCAAAAAATGTAAAGTTAAAATTATCATTGGTTTTAATTTTAGCTTCTATACTGGGTAAATCATCGGCTACAAAATAGTGTACTTGATGTTCTGTCATCTGTAATTTAGAGTAAAAGTGCATGCCATAGGTATTGTTTAATCCTATTTTTATACTATATGGGTATTCTAAATCCAAAACCGAGAGTGCTTTTTCCCAGTTTTTATCGGACTCCATTGTTAAAAAAATATCAGGGCTGTATTTATGTATTAAATTGACGAATTTTTCATACTCTTTGTTTTCTTGAAAAACATTTGCAGATATAACTGTAATTTTCTTCGAAGAAATGTTGGAATGTTTCTTTTGATTTGTTTTGTAAAAAGAATTGTACTTGTAGAATGATTTTATATGTATTAAAACACTTATAAATGTCAGGGCTTGCAATATTTTTATCCAAATAGTAAAGTTATCGACTATTAATAAGCTTGAAATAAGCGTGGTTAATTGTAAAATTACGATTTGAATTTTACCGTATTCAAATATTCTAAAGAACCAATGTGTCAGTGGTAAGTTAGGTATAAAACTTATTATAAGTAATAGAGTTGAAATGATGATAAACCACATGTGTTGTTCTTTTTTTAGGTAAAAATAAAGAAAAATGATTGATCAATTACTTGTTAGTTCGTATTATTATCTTACTTTTGCACACTTAACGAAAGGGGGTGTCAAAATTATGTTAATTATACCAATTAAAGACGGAGAAAATATCGATAGAGCATTAAAGCGCTATAAAAGAAAATTTGATAAAACAGGAACTGTTCGTCAGTTACGTGCACGAACTGCTTTTATTAAGCCTTCTGTAAAAAATAGAATTAAAGTTCAAAAAGCAGCTTATATTCAAAACATGAAAGACAACTTAGAGAACTAAGTTATTTCTTTTCAGAATTAAATTCCGTTAGTCATTAAAGTTTCTTAACTTTGATGCTAACGGTTTTTTTATATGGTTACCACTACAGAAGCATTTATGGGTTATCTAAAGAGCGAGAAAAAGTATTCTCCTCATACGATAAATGCGTACCTGAATGACATAATTAACTTCCAGTCATTCAATAAAATTAATTTCGAACAAGATAATATAGAGCAGGTTAATTACAATCAGATTAGAACCTGGATTGTTTTTCTTGTGGATGGTGGTATTTCAAATGTCTCTGTAAACAGGAAAATAGCATCTTTGAAAGCTTTTTATAAATTTCTGTTGAAAATTAAACAAATAGATGTTAATCCGCTGTTAAAGCATAAGGCCTTGAAGATTTCAAAGAAACTTCAGACACCTTTTTCGGAAAAAGAAGTCGCTGAGGTGTTTGTTAGGATGCAGGAGGCGTATGGCTTTGAGGAAGTGAGAAATAAATTAATAATAGATTTGTTTTATACCACAGGGATACGTAGAACAGAGCTCATTCATTTGAAAGCTGCTGATGTTGATTTGTCAAAGAATACGATAAAGGTCTTGGGTAAAAGAAATAAAGAGCGCATTCTTCCTCTTTTGCCGGTTATTAAAGAACAGTTCTTGTTGTATATCGGTGAGCAGTCTTCTTTGGAATGTATTCGGGATATTGAGTTTTTGTTTTTGTCAAAAAAAGGGGTAAAATTAAATGATTCTTTTGTGTATCGATTAATAAATTCTTACTTTAGTACGGTCTCTGAAAAAGTAAAAAAGAGTCCGCATATTCTGCGGCATACGTTTGCGACTCATTTATTAAATAACGGGGCTGATTTAAATTCAGTGAAAGAATTGTTAGGACATTCTAGTTTGGCATCAACGCAAATTTACACACACAGTAGTTTGTCTGAGTTGAAAAAGGTTTATGAAGACGCTCATCCAAGGAATAAATAACAATTCGTAAAATCTTTAACCATTAAAAAAAATTGATTATGAAGGTAAATGTTCATGCGGTTAACTTTGCTGTTGACGGAAAATTAGTAGATTATATTCAAGAGCGAATGGATAAATTAGAGAAGTATTACGATAAGGTAGTTTCTTCAGATGTTTATTTGAAAGTTGAAAAAACAAGTGATAAAGAAAATAAGATCGTTGAGGTCAAGGTTAATGTGCCTGGCGATGATTTTGTAGTTAAAAAACAATGTAAGACTTTTGAAGAGGCGATGGAGTTGTCGGCGGAATCATTGGAGAGATTGCTGGTTAAAAGGAAGGAAAAGATACGAGCGCACATATAATATTAAATTTTTTTTAAAAAATGTTTTGATTGAGAGATAAAATCTCTACATTTGCAGTCCGTTAGAAATAGCGGACTTTTTTTATTGAAAATGCCAGCGTAGCTCAGTTGGCTAGAGCAGCTGATTTGTAATCAGCAGGTCGTGGGTTCGAGTCCCTCCGCCGGCTCTGGAAAAGCAATAATATTGCATTTGGCTAAAGGCGATGTTAGAAATAAAAAAAGAGGGGAGATACTCAAGCGGCCAACGAGGGCAGACTGTAAATCTGCTGACTACGTCTTCGCAGGTTCGAATCCTGCTCTCCCCACGAGAATTAATTTAAGATTGTAGATTTTAGGTTGGAGATTGAAAAATCTAAAATTGAAAGTCTAAACTCTTTAAGAAAGGATTCTGCCGACTTAGCTCAGAGGTAGAGTGCTTCCTTGGTAAGGAAGAGGTCACGGGTTCAATTCCCGTAGTTGGCTCAAGTAAGTAGGAAATTGAAATAAATATATAACTAGATTAAAAATTAAGTAAAATGGCAAAAGAAACCTTTAACCGTTCGAAACCACACTTAAATATTGGTACGATCGGACACGTAGATCACGGTAAAACTACTTTAACAGCAGCAATCACAAAAGTGTTATCTGATGCTGGTTACTGTCAAGCAAAATCATTTGATCAAATTGATAATGCTCCTGAAGAAAAAGAAAGAGGTATTACAATTAATACATCTCACGTTGAGTATGAAACAGCTAATCGTCATTACGCTCACGTTGACTGTCCTGGTCACGCGGATTACGTAAAGAACATGGTAACTGGAGCTGCTCAAATGGATGGTGCTATTCTTGTTGTTGCTGCAACTGACGGACCAATGCCACAAACACGTGAGCATATCCTTTTAGGTCGTCAAGTAGGTATTCCTAGAATGGTTGTATTCATGAATAAAGTGGATATGGTTGATGATGAGGAGTTACTTGAATTAGTAGAAATGGAAATTAGAGACTTATTGTCTTTCTATGAGTACGATGGTGATAACTGTCCAGTTATTCAAGGTTCTGCTTTGGGTGGATTGAACAATGATCCAGCATGGGTTCCTAAAATTCTTGAATTGATGGAAGCTGTTGATGCTTGGATCGAAGAGCCAATCAGAGATACTGATAAGCCTTTCTTGATGCCTGTTGAAGATGTATTCTCAATTACTGGTCGTGGAACTGTTGCTACAGGTCGTATCGAAACTGGTATTGCTAATACAGGTGATGCTGTTGAGATCATTGGTATGGGAGCTGAAAAATTGACTTCTACTATTACAGGAGTTGAGATGTTCCGTAAAATCCTTGATAGAGGAGAAGCTGGTGATAACGTAGGTATTCTTTTAAGAGGTGTTCAAAAAGAAGACATCAAAAGAGGAATGGTTATTGTTAAGCCAGGATCAGTAAAACCACATGCTACTTTTAAAGCAGAGGTTTATATCTTGAAAAAAGAAGAAGGTGGACGTCATACTCCATTTCATAACAACTACCGTCCACAGTTCTACGTACGTACAACTGATGTAACAGGAGTTATTACTTTGCCAGAAGGTGTAGAGATGGTAATGCCAGGGGACAACTTAACTATTAATGTAGCTTTGTTAAGCCCAATTGCAATGAATGTTGGATTACGTTTTGCTATCCGTGAAGGTGGTAGAACTGTAGGTGCAGGTCAGGTAACTGAAATTGTAGCATAATTCTATAAAATAAATAGGAAACCAGTAACTCTTTATTTTGTTACTGGTTTTTAATAAACGGGCGTAGTTCAAGGGTAGAATAGCGGTCTCCAAAACCGTTGATGGGGGTTCGAATCCCTCCGCCCGTGCAAAAAAAATATATCATAATGGCAAAAATAGTTAGTTACATATCAGAATCATTTGAGGAATTAAAGTCAAACATGACTTGGCCAGTTTGGGCTGAGGTACAAAAACTTACGATTGTTGTTGCTATTTTCTCTGTTTTATTCGCTTTGGCAACATGGGGAGTAGATGAGTTTTTTGCAAAAGCATTAGCCGGATTTTTTAACTGGATAAAAGCTTAATTTTTGTGATGACGGACAATAATTTAAAAAAATGGTATGTCGTTCGAGCAGTGAGCGGACAAGAGAATAAAGTGAAAGCTTACATAGAAACCGAGATCTCTAGACTTGGGATGGGTGATCATGTTTCTCAAGTTCTTGTTCCTACTGAAAAAGTGGTGACTGTTAAGGATGGAAAAAAACTAATCAAGGAAAAAGTTTATTTCCCTGGTTATGTTATGATTGAAGCAAATCTGATTGGTGAAATACCTCATATTATTAAGTCTGTGACTAGTGTTATTGGTTTTTTAGGTGAAACTAAAGGTGGGGAACCAGTTCCTTTAAGACTGTCAGAAGTTAATAGAATGTTGGGTAAAGTAGATGAGTTGGCTGTGAATACAGATACTCATGCGATACCATTTAATATAGGTGAAACGATTAAGGTTATTGATGGTCCTTTCAACGGTTTCAATGGAACGGTTGAAAAAATCAATGAGGAAAAGCGTAAACTTGAAGTGATGGTGAAAATTTTCGGAAGAAAAACACCGTTGGAGTTAAGTTTTATGCAAGTTGAAAAAGTATAATATTTTGTTACATATAATATCCATTACAATCGCTTCCTAATGATTGTGATGTTAAATTTTTTAAAAAATGGCTAAAGAAATTAGTAAAGTAGTTAAACTACAAGTTAAGGGAGGTGCTGCGAATCCATCGCCACCGGTTGGACCTGCTTTAGGAGCTGCTGGTGTGAACATCATGGAGTTCTGTAAGCAATTTAATGCTAGAACTCAGGATAAAGCCGGCAAAATATGCCCAGTGCAAATTACTGTGTATAAAGACAAATCATTTGAATTTGTTGTTAAAACTCCGCCTGCAGCTGTTCAATTATTGGAAGCTGCAAAGCTAAAATCTGGTTCTGGTGAGCCTAATCGTAAAAAAGTAGCTAGTGTTACTTGGGAACAAATTAGAGCTATTGCTGAAGACAAGATGCCAGACTTAAACGCTTTCACTATGGAAGCTGCAATGAGTATGGTTGCTGGAACGGCTAGGTCTATGGGTATAACTGTATCAGGAGACTCTCCTTTTTAATTAAAAGAAAGACATGGCAAAATTGACAAAAAAGCAAAAAGAGGCTGCTTCAAAAATTGACAAGAATAAAGTATACTCTTTGAAAGATGCTGCGGCATTATTGAAAGTAGTTGCTTCTGCAAAATTTGATGAGTCTGTTGATATCGCAGTTCGATTGGGTGTAGATCCAAGAAAAGCGAATCAAATGGTTAGAGGAGTGGTAACATTACCTCATGGAACTGGTAAAGACGTTAAGGTATTAGCATTAGTTACTCCGGATAAAGAAGCGGAAGCTTTAGCAGCAGGAGCAGACTATGTAGGTCTTGACGATTATTTAGCAAAAATTAAAGCGGGATGGACAGATGTTGATGTAATTATCACTATGCCTAGCGTTATGGGTAAATTAGGTCCATTAGGTCGTATTTTAGGACCTAGAGGTTTAATGCCTAACCCTAAAACAGGTACTGTAACTATGGATGTTGCAAAAGCTGTTCAAGAGGTAAAAGCTGGTAAAATCGATTTTAAAGTTGATAAAACTGGTATTGTACATGCAGGAATTGGTAAAGTTTCTTTTGGAGCGGAGCAAATTGTTGACAATGCACACGAAATTATTCAAACATTAATCAAACTTAAACCAACTGCGGCTAAAGGAGTTTACATCAAAAGTATCTACCTTACAAGCACAATGAGTCCTGCTATTGCATTAGACCCAAAAGCAGTATAATTGGTAGTTAATAATTTTTAGTATGACTAGAGAAGAAAAATCAATCGCGATTGAAGAATTAACTGCACAGTTAGCTGGTACAAATATTGTTTATATAGCAGATATTTCTGGCCTAAATGCAGATACAACTTCAAAGTTGAGAAGAGCTTGTTTTAAAGCAAATATTAAATTAGAGGTAGTAAAAAACACTTTGCTTGTAAAAGCAATGGAAGTTTCTGAGAATGAGTATGGTGATTTACCAACAGTTTTGACTGGTAATAGTGCTATTTTTATCTCAGAGATTGCAAATGCTCCTGGAAAAATAATAAAAGATTTCCGTAAAAAATCAACTAAGCCACTTTTAAAAGGAGCTTATATTAATTCGGAAGTTTATATTGGAGATGATCAATTAGATGCATTAGCAACTATCAAATCTAAAGAAGAACTTATTGGTGAAATCATTGGATTACTTCAATCACCAGCACAAAGAGTTATTTCTGCTCTTCAAAATCAATTCGCCAAAGAAGAGGCTGTTGAAACAGAAGCATAATAAAAATAGAGTTTATCTCAGTTTTTGTTATTTACAATGCGCACAATAAACAAAATATAATTTTACAAATCATTTTAAAACGATAGAAAAAATGGCAGATTTGAAACAATTCGCAGAACAATTAGTTAATTTAACTGTAAAAGAAGTTAACGAATTAGCAACAATATTGAAAGATGAGTACGGAATCGAACCAGCTGCTGCAGCTGTAGTAGTTTCAGGTGGTGGTGACGCTGCTGCTGAAGACGTTCAAACAGAATTTACAGTTGTATTGAAAGAAGCTGGTGCTTCTAAATTAGCAGTTGTGAAAATGGTAAAAGAACTTACAGGTTTAGGTTTGAAAGAAGCTAAAGATGTAGTTGATTCTGCACCATCAAATGTTAAAGAAGGTGTTTCTAAAGAAGAGGCTGAAGGTCTTAAAAAATCTTTAGAAGAAGCTGGAGCTGTAGTTGAATTAAAATAATTCTCACATAGTTTTAGATTAAGGTTTAGGTCTTGGGTTTAGTAGCCCAAAGACCTAAACCATTTTTCGTATAATAAAAGTCTATTTTATTTCACTGCGAAATAGTCTTTAGAATTAAATTTATTTTACCCCATTACGAGGAAAAAAAATTAACAGATAATAAGAAAGTAGTTATCTTAAATTGGTTTTTAAAGATGTAATGGTAGTAAAAGAAAAGGTATAAATAAGATCTTATTTATACAAAAAAATTACTTTTTTAATCAAAATTTTGTCCATTGATGATTACAAATCAGACCGAAAGATTGAATTTTGCCTCTACAAAAAATATCCCGAACTATCCAGATTTTCTAGATGTTCAGGTAAAATCTTTTCAAGATTTTTTTCAATTAGAAACTAAATCTGATGAAAGAGGCAATGAAGGACTTTACAACACCTTCATGGAAAATTTTCCAATTACAGATACAAGAAATAACTTTGTATTGGAATTCCTTGACTACTTTGTAGATCCACCACGTTATACAATTCAAGAATGTATAGAAAGAGGACTTACACATAGTGTACCTTTAAAAGCAAGGTTGAAACTATACTGTACAGATCCAGAACACGAAGATTTTGAAACTATTGTTCAGGATGTATATCTTGGTACAATTCCTTACATGACACCAAGTGGTACTTTTGTAATTAATGGTGCTGAACGTGTTGTTGTTTCTCAGTTGCATAGATCTCCAGGGGTTTTCTTTGGACAGTCTTTTCATGCTAATGGAACAAAATTATATTCTGCCAGAGTAATTCCTTTTAAAGGTTCATGGATAGAATTTTCTACAGATATCAATAGCGTAATGTACGCTTATATCGACAGAAAGAAAAAATTACCTGTAACTACTTTATTCCGTGCAATTGGTTTCGAAAGAGATAAGGATATCCTTGAAATCTTTGACCTTGCTGAAGAAATTAAAGTATCTAAAACGGGACTTAAAAAATATATCGGTAGGAAATTAGCTGCTCGTGTATTGAACACATGGCATGAAGATTTCGTAGATGAAGATACTGGTGAAGTAGTTTCTATCGAACGTAACGAAATAATCCTTGACAGAGATACAATTATCGATAAAGATAATGTTGAAGAAATCATTGATTCTAACGTTAAATCTATTTTGTTACATAAAGAAGATAATAATCAAGTTGATTATTCTATCATTCATAACACGTTACAAAAAGATCCAACCAATTCTGAAAAAGAAGCCGTTGAGCATATCTACAGACAATTGCGTAACGCAGAACCGCCTGATGAAGAAACTGCTCGTGGTATTATAGATAAATTGTTTTTCTCAGACCAACGTTACAACTTAGGTGAAGTAGGTCGTTACAGAATTAACAAAAAACTTGGTTTAGATACTCCAATGGAAAAGCAAGTGCTTACCAAAGAAGACATCATTACCATTGTAAAATACTTGATCGAATTAATCAACGCGAAAGCTGATATTGATGATATTGATCACTTATCAAACCGTCGTGTTAGAACAGTTGGAGAACAATTGTCTCAACAATTCGGTGTTGGTTTAGCGCGTATGGCTAGAACAATTAGAGAGCGTATGAACGTTAGAGATAACGAGGTGTTTACACCAATAGATTTGATTAATGCTAAAACATTGTCATCTGTTATCAACTCTTTCTTTGGTACTAACCAATTGTCTCAGTTTATGGATCAAACGAATCCACTAGCCGAGATTACGCACAAAAGAAGATTATCCGCGCTAGGACCAGGTGGACTTTCGAGAGAGAGAGCTGGATTTGAGGTACGTGATGTTCACTATACGCACTACGGACGTTTATGTCCTATTGAAACACCAGAGGGACCAAACATTGGTTTGATATCTTCTCTTGGAGTTTATGCTAAAGTAAACGGAATGGGTTTCATCGAAACACCTTACCGTAAAGTAACTAACGGAGTTGTAGATTTAACTTCTACTCCAATTTACTTAAGCGCTGAAGAAGAAGAAGGAATGTTGATTTCTCAGGCGAATATTAAGATGGATGATTCCGGAAAAATTACTGCTGAGAATGTAATTGCGAGAATGGAAGGTGATTTCCCAGTAATTGATCCTATAAAAGTTGATTACGCAGATGTTGCTCCAAATCAAATTGCTTCAATTTCAGCTTCTTTGATTCCTTTCTTAGAACATGATGATGCGAATAGAGCCTTGATGGGATCTAACATGATGCGTCAGGCCGTACCATTAATTCGTCCTGAAGCTCCAATTGTTGGAACTGGTTTAGAGCGTCAAGTAGCTTCTGATTCTAGAGTTTTAATTAACGCTGAAGGTGATGGAGTTATTGAATATGTAGATGCAAATATCATCACTATAAAATACGATCGTTCTGAAGAAGAAAGAATGGTTAGTTTCGAGTCTGACGAGAAAACATACAATCTAATTAAATTTAGAAAAACCAATCAAGGGACAAGTATTAACCTTAAACCTATCGTAAGAAGAGGGGATAGAGTGGTTCTTGGACAAGTATTATCTGAAGGGTATGCAACTCAAAATGGAGAGCTAGCTTTAGGTCGTAACTTGAAAGTGGCGTTTATGCCATGGAAAGGATACAACTTTGAGGATGCGATTGTAATCTCTGAAAAAGTAGTTCGTGACGATATTTTTACCTCTATTCACGTTGATGATTATTCATTAGAAGTTAGAGATACGAAATTAGGTAACGAAGAGTTGACTAATGATATTCCAAATGTTTCTGAAGAGGCTACTAAAGACTTAGATGAAAATGGTATGATTAGAATTGGAGCCGAGGTTAAACCTGGTGACATTCTTATCGGAAAAATTACTCCAAAAGGAGAATCAGATCCTACTCCAGAAGAGAAATTGCTTCGTGCAATCTTCGGGGATAAAGCAGGTGATGTAAAAGATGCTTCGTTGAAAGCGTCTCCTTCTCTACATGGTGTTGTTTTAGATAAAAAATTGTTTGCAAGAGCAGTAAAAGATAAACGCAAACGTACGCAAGATAAAGATGCTTTAGGCGCTTTAGAAATGGAATTTGAAGTTAAATTTGTTGAATTGAAAGACAAATTAATCGAGAAACTTTTCTTAATCGTTAATGGTAAAACATCTCAAGGTGTAATGAATGATTTGGGTGAAGAAGTTTTACCAAAAGGTAAAAAATACACTCAGAAAATGCTTAACGCTGTGGAAGATTTTGCTCACTTAAGTAAAGGTCAATGGGTTGCTGATGATGCAACTAATAAAATGGTTAATGATTTAATTCATAACTATAAAATTAAATTGAACGATTTACAAGGTGCTTTGCGAAGAGAGAAATTCACAATTACTGTAGGTGATGAATTACCTGCTGGAATTTTGAAATTAGCTAAAGTATATATTGCCAAAAAACGTAAGTTGAAAGTTGGGGATAAAATGGCGGGACGTCACGGTAACAAGGGTATTGTTGCAAGAATCGTTCGTCATGAAGATATGCCTTTCCTTGAAGACGGAACGCCAGTTGATATCGTGTTGAATCCATTAGGAGTACCTTCACGTATGAACATTGGTCAAATTTATGAAACGGTATTAGGTTGGGCTGGACAAAACTTGGGTAGAAAATTTGCTACTCCAATTTTTGATGGTGCTTCTCTAGACCAAATCAATGAATTGACTGACGAAGCTGGAATACCACGTTTTGGACATACATATTTATATGATGGTGGAACTGGAGAGCGTTTCCATCAAGCGGCTACTGTTGGAGTTATCTATATGTTGAAATTAGGACATATGGTTGATGACAAGATGCACGCACGTTCAATAGGACCGTACTCATTGATTACGCAACAACCACTTGGTGGTAAAGCGCAATTTGGTGGACAACGTTTTGGAGAGATGGAAGTTTGGGCACTTGAGGCTTATGGAGCATCAAGTACACTTAGAGAAATCTTGACAGTTAAGTCTGATGATGTTATCGGTAGAGCTAAAACTTACGAAGCAATCGTAAAAGGAGAATCTATGCCAGAACCAGGATTACCTGAATCATTCAATGTATTAATGCATGAATTGAAAGGTCTTGGATTAGACATTAGATTAGAAGAATAAAAATAGTTTGTAGTTGTCAGTTTTCGGGTAGTAATGCCTGAAAACTGATTACTCATTTTTAAGAGTTTTTTGGATTTATACCCGTAAACCGTTCCGATTTTTTATATAAACCAAAGCGGTTTTGTAAATAGCACTTTAATACATTATTAAAGTTTAGAGAAGTAACCCGAGGAAAGTGGCTTAATGATTACACAATTTTTTAAGCAATGCGCTTAATAGGCATAAGTAGATCATAAGTCTAATATCAATTTTCAATTGCAAATAAATCAATAGTAAAAACTATGATGAATAATAGAAATAATAAAGATAAAAACCCTGTAAAAAGGTTTAATAAAATTTCGATAGGACTAGCTTCTCCTGAATCTATCTTGAAAGAATCAAGAGGTGAAGTTTTGAAGCCAGAAACTATCAACTACAGAACACACAAACCAGAACGTGATGGTCTTTTCTGCGAAAGAATTTTCGGTCCAGTTAAGGATTTTGAATGTGCTTGTGGTAAATACAAAAGAATCCGTTACAAGGGAATCATTTGTGACCGTTGTGGTGTTGAAGTTACTGAGAAAAAAGTACGTAGAGATAGAGTAGGTCACATCAACCTTGTTGTGCCAATTGCTCATATCTGGTATTTCCGTTCTCTTCCAAATAAAATTGGTTACATTCTTGGTCTTCCATCTAAGAAATTAGATATGATCATATACTACGAAAGATACGTAGTTATCCAAGCTGGTATTGCCAAAAATGGTGAAGGTGAATCAGTACAAAGATTAGATTTCTTAACTGAAGAAGAATATTTAAATATCTTAGATACTCTTCCTGCAGATAACCAATATCTTGACGACTTCGATCCTAATAAATTTGTTGCCAAAATGGGAGCAGAATGTATTATGGATTTATTGGCAAGAATTGATCTTGACGAATTGTCTTATGAATTAAGACATAAAGCAAACAATGAAACGTCTAAACAACGTAAAACTGAAGCATTAAAAAGATTGCAAGTTGTTGAATCTTTCCGCGAGTCTAACTTGAACCGTGAAAATCGTCCTGAATGGATGATTATGAAAGTGGTACCAGTTATACCTCCGGAATTACGTCCTCTTGTGCCTCTAGATGGTGGTCGTTTTGCGACTTCAGATTTAAATGACTTATACCGTCGTGTAATCATACGTAACAACCGTTTGAAAAGATTAATGGAGATTAAAGCTCCAGAAGTTATCTTGAGAAACGAGAAACGTATGTTGCAAGAATCTGTAGATTCATTATTTGATAATACACGTAAGGCTTCTGCAGTAAAAACAGAATCAAACAGACCGTTAAAATCATTATCTGATTCCCTTAAAGGTAAGCAAGGACGTTTCCGTCAAAACTTACTTGGAAAACGTGTGGATTATTCTGCTCGTTCGGTAATTGTTGTTGGACCTGAATTGAAATTGTTCGAATGTGGTATCCCTAAAGATATGGCAGCTGAACTTTACAAACCTTTCGTTATCCGTAAATTGATAGAAAGAGGAATTGTAAAAACGGTTAAATCAGCCAAAAAAATAATAGACAAAAAAGAGCCTGTAGTTTGGGATATTCTTGAAAACGTAATTAAGGGTCACCCTATATTACTGAATCGTGCCCCTACTTTGCACAGATTGGGTATACAAGCATTCCAACCAAAATTAATTGAAGGAAAAGCAATCCAATTGCACCCTTTAGTTTGTACTGCATTTAATGCGGATTTTGATGGGGATCAAATGGCAGTTCACTTACCATTAGGACCAGAAGCTATTCTTGAAGCACAATTATTAATGTTGGCTTCTCATAACATTTTGAATCCTGCAAATGGTGCTCCAATTACAGTACCTTCTCAGGACATGGTTTTGGGTCTATATTATATGACCAAAGAGAGATTGTCTACTCCAGAAAAGAAAATTTTAGGTCAAGATTTGACTTTCTATTCTGCTGAAGAAGTAAATATTGCATTAAATGAAGGAAGATTAGAATTGAATGCTAGAGTGAGAATTAGAGCAAAAGATTTTAATGACGCCGGAGAATTGGTGTTTAAAATTATTCAAACAACTGCTGGGCGTGTTATTTTTAACGAAGTAGTACCAGAAGCAGCAGGTTATATCAATGATGTATTAACTAAGAAAAATCTTAGAGATATTATCGGACATGTATTAAATTCAACTAGTGTACCTGAAACGGCTGCCTTCTTGGATAACATGAAAGATATGGGGTACAAATTTGCCTTTAGAGGTGGATTGTCATTCTCATTAGGTGATATTAGAATTCCAGAGCAAAAACCAAAATTAATTGCAGATGCTAGAGAGCAAGTTGAAGGTATCTCTGCAAATTATAACATGGGTCTTATTACAAATAACGAACGTTACAACCAAGTTATTGATGTATGGACTTCTGCAAATGCTCAATTGACAGAGTTAGCAATGAAAAACATTAGAGAAGACCAACAAGGTTTCAACTCGGTGTATATGATGCTTGATTCTGGAGCAAGGGGTTCCAAAGAACAAATTCGTCAGTTAACTGGTATGCGTGGTTTGATGGCTAAGCCTAAAAAATCTACTGCTGGTGGTGGTGAAATTATTGAAAACCCGATTCTTTCTAACTTTAAGGAAGGTCTTTCGATTCTTGAGTATTTTATCTCTACTCACGGTGCGCGTAAAGGTCTTGCGGATACTGCCTTGAAAACGGCGGATGCAGGATATTTAACAAGAAGACTGCATGATGTTTCTCAAGATGTTATTGTCAACATCGAAGATTGTGGAACATTAAGAGGTGTTGAAGTGTCAGCATTGAAAAAGAATGAGGAGATTGTTGAATCATTAGGAGAAAGAATTTTAGGACGTGTTGCATTACAAGACGTAATTAATCCTTTAACTAATGAAGTGTTGATCCAATCTGGATTACAAATCACTGAGGCAATTATGAAACAAATTGAAGCTTCTCCAATTGAGAGAGTGGAAGTTCGTTCACCATTGACTTGTGAGGCGTTGAAAGGTATTTGTGCTAAATGTTACGGTAGAAACTTAGCTACTGGTAAAATGACACAAAGAGGTGAAGCAGTTGGTGTAATTGCTGCACAATCTATTGGAGAACCAGGTACACAGTTAACATTACGTACTTTCCACGTTGGAGGGGTAGCGGGTGGTATTTCTGAGGAATCTAGCATCATTACTAAATTTGATGGTAAGCTGGAAATTGAAGATTTAAAAACTGTTAAAGGTGAAGATAACGAAGGAAACGCTGTTGATATTGTCGTTTCTCGTTCAACTGAATTGAAATTAATAGATGCTAAAACAGGTATCTTATTAAATACACATAATATTCCTTACGGTTCAAGTATTTTTGTAAAAGACGGTCAAGCAGTTGCAAAAGGAGATGTAATCTGTAAATGGGATCCATATAATGGAGTTATTGTTTCTGAATTTACTGGAAAAATTGCTTACGAAGAATTAGAGCAAGGTCAATCTTACATGGTTGAAATTGATGAGCAAACTGGTTTCCAAGAAAAAGTAATTTCTGAGTCTAGAGCCAAAAAATTAATTCCAACTTTATTGGTTTACGGTAAAGACAATGAATTGATTCGTTCTTACAACTTACCAGTTGGAGCCCACTTAATGGTTGAAAACGGTGAGAAAATTAAGGCAGGTAAAGTATTGGTGAAAATTCCACGTCGTTCTTCTAAATCAGGAGATATTACAGGAGGTTTACCAAGAATTACTGAACTTTTAGAAGCTCGTAATCCTTCAAATCCAGCTGTAGTTTCAGAAATTGATGGTGTTGTTTCTTTTGGAAAAATCAAAAGAGGTAACCGTGAGATTATTATTGAATCTAAATTTGGTGAGGTTAAGAAATACCTAGTAAAACTTTCAAGTCAAATTCTTGTTCAAGAGAATGACTTCGTTAGAGCTGGTGTTCCTTTGTCTGATGGAGCAATTACTCCAGAAGATATCTTAAGAATTAAAGGGCCTGCTGCTGTTCAACAGTATTTGGTTAATGAAATTCAAGAAGTATACCGTTTGCAAGGGGTAAAAATTAATGACAAGCACTTTGAAGTAGTAATACGTCAAATGATGCGTAAAGTTAGAGTGCAAGATCCAGGGGACACATTATTCCTAGAAGATCAATTAATTCATACCAAAGACTTTATCTTCCAAAATGATAAATTGTACGGAATGAAAGTAATTGAAGACGCTGGTGATTCTGCTAACTTAAAAGAAGGACAAATTATCTCGCCTCGTGAGTTGCGTGATGAAAACTCTCTTTTGAAACGTACCGATAAAAATATCGTTGTGGCTCGTGATGTAATCACTGCAACTGGAACTCCTGTATTACAAGGAATTACAAGAGCATCGCTTCAGACGAAATCATTTATTTCGGCTGCCTCTTTCCAAGAGACTACTAAAGTATTGAACGAAGCTGCTGTTGCAGGTAAAATTGACTACTTAGAAGGATTGAAAGAAAATGTAATTGTTGGACATAGAATTCCTGCCGGTACAGGTATGAGAGAATATGATCATACGATTGTAGGTTCAAAAGAAGATTATAATGATATGATGGCTAATAAAGAAGAATATATCTATTAAAGTATGAGTAACTCAAATCAACAAGATCAAATTAATATAGAACTGGATGAAAAAACAGCTGAAGGGATTTATTCTAATTTGGCTATAATCAATCATTCGTCCTCAGAGTTTGTTCTAGATTTTGTAAGTATCATGCCTGGTATTCCCAAGGCCAAAGTAAAATCAAGGATTGTCTTGACACCGCAACATGCCAAAAGATTGTTAAAAGCAATAGGAGAAAATATTCATCGTTTTGAAGTCGCTCATGGCGAAATTAAGGACAGTGAACAACCTCCAATTCCACTTAACTTTGGTCCCGCAGGGCAAGCATAATTTTATAGAAAAGGCTCCATATTTATATGGAGCTTTTTTGTTTTCATTAAGTTGGTGATAATTTTACAAATAGTGTTTTTTGCCGTGCGTTTGATAATCATTTAATTAACCAATGATAATTGTGTGGAAACCTGTCTGTTTATAGGTGTATTTTGTAGCTAAACGAGTTTTATGGTTGTTCGTCGGAAATATTTTTTGACGGAGTATTGATGTAGTAGTTTTGTCAAAGAATTAGAGATTTAAAGTAATCTCTTTCGAAAAACAAAGCCCCTTATGAATAATTTTTCTAAACAAAAAGACTCTAGAAAATCAGTAATCATTTTTGTAATGTTTCTTTTTATTTTTTTGTCCAATGTTTCGGCATTCAGTCAAACTTCAGAAAACAATCCAATTGTGGCTAATTCAAATGAAACTAGTAGTGAAGTAAAAGAAGAAAGTAGTAAGGTGACGACAAATATGGATTTTGTTCTCTGGTTCATGGGCTCAAAGCAAGATCCCAATAGCACCATTTCTACGGAAGGTATTAACACAAAGAAAAAAATAATGACTTCAGGATTGTCTCCAAATCGTTTGCTTATTAAAGCGTTTTTAAAAAAGGCTGTTAATTTTGAAAGTGCATTAGCATAAGAATAGCTTACTCCTTAAAGGACATAAAAAAAACGCTAATTTTTAAATTAGCGTTTTTTTTTATGCAATATAGTTTGTAACTATTTAATCAAACTCTGATGTAAAAAATAGTTTCACACTTGGGTATTTATTTTGGGTCATTTGAATTGTGAAATCTGAATCGGCAAGAAATACTAATTGACCATATTTATCATGAGCTAAGAACTTCTGTTTTATTCTTTTGAATTCTTTGAACTCATTATTTTTAGCGTCATCTGGTTTTACCCAGCAAGCTTTATGAACAGGAAAGTTTTCATAAGTACATTTAGCACCATATTCGTGCTCTAAACGATATTGGATAACTTCATACTGAAGCGCACCAACTGTTCCAATGATTTTTCTGTTGTTCATTTCTAAGGTGAATAATTGTGCAACACCCTCGTCCATCAACTGGTCAATACCTTTGTCAAGCTGTTTGGCTTTCATCGGGTCAGCATTATTGATGTATCTAAAATGCTCCGGAGAGAAACTTGGAATCCCTTTAAAGCTCATGATTTCTCCCTCAGTCAATGTGTCACCAATTTTAAAGTTTCCAGTGTCATGAAGACCTACAATATCTCCAGGGTAAGAAATATCTACTATTTCTTTTTTCTCAGCAAAAAATGCGTTTGGACTTGAGAATTTTAAATTCTTTTTTTGGCGAACGTGGTAATACGGTTTATTTCTTTCAAAAGTTCCCGATACAATTTTTATAAATGCCAATCTGTCTCTATGCTTAGGGTCCATATTAGCGTGGATTTTAAACACAAAACCTGTCATTTTTTCCTCTGTAGGATCAACTAATCTAGTTTCAGATTCTTTTGGTCTTGGCGATGGCGCTATCGCAACAAAGCAATCCAATAGTTCGCGTACACCGAAATTATTCAATGCCGAACCAAAAAAGACTGGTTGTAACTTTCCATCTAGGTAATCTTGACGATCAAATTTAGGATAAACTTCATCAATCAATTCTAGTTCTTCCCTTAGAGTGTCAGCGGGTTTTTGCCCAATTATTTTTTCTAGTTCAGGATTTTGTACATCCGAAAAAGCGATAGTTTCCTCGATATTCTTACGGTTGTCACCACTAAATAAATTAATGTTTTTCTCCCATAAATTATAAATACCCTGAAAGTCGTAACCCATTCCTATTGGGAAACTTAGAGGAGTAACTGTTAGTCCTAGCTTTTGCTCGACTTCATCCATTAAGTCAAACGCATCTTTTCCTTCACGATCCATTTTGTTTATGAATATGATGATGGGAATTTTTCGCATTCTACATACGGCGACTAGTTTTTCTGTCTGTTCCTCGACTCCTTTTGCAACATCAATAACCACAATAACACTGTCAACGGCAGTTAAAGTTCTAAAGGTATCTTCTGCAAAATCCTTGTGCCCTGGAGTATCAAGAATATTTATTTTTTTTTCTTGGTAATTAAAAGCTAAGACGGAGGTGGAAACAGAGATTCCTCTCTGACGTTCAATTTCCATGAAATCACTCGTTGCTCCTTTTTTAATTTTATTGTTTTTTACAGCACCTGCTTCTTGAATTGCTCCACCAAAAAGGAGGAGTTTTTCTGTAAGTGTTGTTTTACCTGCATCGGGATGCGAGATAATTCCGAAAGTTCTTCTTCGTTGTATTTCTGTTAGAAAGCTCATGTGTCGTTTAAATAGTTTGCAAAAGTACTATTTATAAATGCTAATAAAAAAAAATGAGGCTGTCTTTTAGGACTGCCTCATTTATAATGAAATTATAATCTCCTTACATGTTAATCGACCATACTGAATAGCTGTTTGGTGGACTTTGGATTTTTACCCAACTGTCTCCTTGAGTTGTAGGTAACCAAGTAGAATTACCAGTAAAATCCTTTATTTGTGCATTGGTCCAGTTGGTAGGTACCCATCTTTCTTGCCATGAAGAAGAATTGTTTATGTAAACAACTAAGCCAGGATTTCCGTTATACCCATTTCTTCGTGCAATATACTCGTCATTATCCGCGTATAAAATAGATGTCGTTCCTGTCGCTTTATTGTTGTGTATCCAAATAAGGTTGTCCATTTTGGCTTTGTTTAGCCATTCTTCGTAGTCTCTATAAAAGATCGTAGGATATCCTTCATGCGTTAGAATATAGGCATAAGCCAATTGCTTATTGTAAATTTCATCTGTGTCATGATTCGTTACGAAAGTAACTGCTTTGTGTGGATTCCTTTTCCACATCATATCATCATTCAGTAGATTAAGGTTGTTTCCGTCAAATGCATCATTCATTTTATAATAGCAGGCGAAATCAAATACAGAACTATTGGCATTATTGGCCCACCATTCTAGAGTGTTAACATTTGAATCCCAATATTCACCAACTGAGAAACCTCCAACGTTCGCGTTCCAATCTTTAACTACCCATGGACCAAAACCTTTTACATAGTCAAATCTCCAACCGTCAAACTTCATCGTGTTTTTATAGTATTTTCCCACACCATCAGAGCGCAACCAAAGCCAGTTTTGAACATTTGGGGTTACATGAGCTAAGTCTGGAAAACCTCCAAAAGCTCCTTCATCATTATTTCCATAAGCATTTTTATAAAAGTCGGCGCTTGTTCTTGGGAATTTACCTGAAGCAACCCCAGTAAAATTAGTGTAGGTTTGCGTTCCTGTATATGGGTTGTTTTCTAATTGTCCACCACTATTGTGATTAAGTACCATGTCAGCATATACTTGTATGTTTTCACTATGCGCTTTAGTAATTAAGCTTACCAATTCCGTTTTGGAACCAAAGCGAGTTTCTATTGTTCCATTTTGGTTGTAATTTCCAAAATCAAAGTAATCCGTTGGGTCATACCCCATAGAGAAAGGTCCGTTTTGTGCCTTTGATACTGGTGGTAGCCATATAGAACCGATTCCGGCATTCGACCATGCTGTTACTTTTGTACTCAAAGTATTCCACCAGTTTCCACCTGATGGGACATCCCAGTAAAAAGCTTGCATCATTACTCCTCCTCCGGGATTTGCAACGTATTTTCCTGTGGTTGAAGGTGTTTTTCCTGTACTGAATGCATGTCCATCGTGATGGGTGACATTTATAACTTTAAATTGTGAAGCTGCATGGGTAGAATTTGTTATTGCCTCCTCATTGGAGTTGCAGGAATATAAGGCAATTAACAAGGCTGATAGCAGATAGATTTTAAGATTTGGGTTTTTCATGAAATGGTTGATTTGGGTTAATTAAGGTTCTTAGAAATAATTTGGGATTATTTTAATTTGGGGGTATTTATTGTATCGATAGAATAAATGTTTTTTTATTGCGAAATATATTTTATATCATTTATTTTTTTAAGAATAATATTTTTTTAGCATTGCTAATGTATATAAAATTTAGAGTCAAATACTTCGTGGTTTTTTTATTGCGCGACGAAAACGTTGTAGTGTTGACAACTTGTTAGTTATTTTATTGCAAATGAGTGTCTTGATTTGTTTGTAACTTGGTTTTGGGAATAAAAAAAAGAAATTCGTAAAATGTGAAAATTAACTTTGATTCGTGCAACGAGTCTCAAAATATAATGTCTCTTTTTTATTTGCAAAGTCTATAATTAGAAGTTGTTAGCGAACGGAAATGGTAGCACGAATCAAGGAAAGGGGAGAATCGATAAAAGCGCTGATAATTTTTTGTTAATACTAGTATGGAAACTTGTATTATGTAATTGAATTGTTATTTTTGTTCGCTTGAACCATGAGAAAAGTTTGTAAGAACATTTTTATTTTAGGACTATCATGGTGTATATTTGACAGATCCATTGGGACTATGTAAATGAAGTCATTGCGGGTTAGAGAAAATGTTACTTACAATAAAATATAAATATCAAATAATGCCATTAAAAAAAATACAAATGAAGTCCGTAAATAGTAGAATTGCAGTAATATTTTTTGTTTTACTATTTTCAAGTACGATAACTAGAGCGCAAGAAATCATTAAAGACAGTGTAATAGCTCCGGTTAAAAAAATCCAATCCAACGAAAGACAAAAGATTGACGGTATCATTGCTACTGTAGGGGAATATATCATTTTAGATTCTGATATTGATAAGTCGTACTTGGAAATTTCAAGTCAAGGTGGTTCGATAAAGGATATCACTAGATGTCAAATGCTAGGAAAGCTTTTAGAGGACAAACTATATGCGCACCAAGCTATTCAGGACAGCGTTAAGGTTACGGATGCTGAAGTGAAAGGGATGATGGAAGAAAGGTTAAACTATATGGTTGGCCAAATCGGTTCTCTTGATAAAGTGATAAGTTATTATAATAAAAGTTCAGAAGAAGAATTCAGAAGTTATTTCTTTGATATTTTAAAGGAGCAGAAATTAACTTCTGAAATGCAAAAAAAGATTATCGGAGACGTTGAAATTACGCCTGAAGAAGTTCGTAACTTTTTCAAAACAATACCAAAAGGAGAACTACCTGTTTTTGGTGCAGAAATGGAAGTGGCGCAAATTGTTACGACACCTAAAGTTTCAGCTGCAGAAAAGCAAAAAGTAATCGATAGATTGAATGGATTCAAAAAAGAAATTCAAGAGGGTTCAAGTTTTGCGACTAAAGCTGTTTTGTATTCTCAAGATCCCGGTTCAAGGTCTAATGGAGGTTTTTATAAAATGAACAGAAAAACGGCCTTTGTTAAAGAATTTAAAGATGTAGCCTTCAGTTTGCAGGAAGGTGAGATTTCTGCCCCTTTTGAGACAGATTTCGGATTCCATATAATATATGTTGAAAAAATAAAGGGTCAAGAGTTAGAATTACGTCATATATTATTGACGCCAACGGTAACGGAAGAAGCTTTAAACGAAGCGAAAGAAAAAATAACGTTAATCAGAAAAAGAATCGAGGATAAGGAGTTGACTTTTGAGGAAGCGGCAAGGAAATTTTCTGATGAAAAGGAAACTAAAACAAACGGTGGTGCTTTAATTAATCCTAAAACACAAGATACCCGTTTTGAACTGACAAAAATGGATCCTTCGTTGTATAGTCAAGTTTCTAATTTAAAAGATAACAATATTTCAGAGCCGGTTATTGATATGGATGAACAGGGTAGAAAAAGCTATAAGTTGATTACTGTTACAAATAGGATAAATGAGCATACTGCCGATTATGCAACTGATTATATTAAAATTAAAGAATTGGCCCTAAAAGAAAAACAAATCAGAGCCATAGGAAAATGGTTTGATGAAAAAATAAAAGAAACCTATATCAAAATTCTGGGGGACTATAGAGATTGCGAGTTTACTAACAATTGGGTAAAAAAATAATTTCTTTTAAAAAAATAAATAAAAAGAGTTAGCTTTATGATTTCATAGAGTTAACTCTTTTTTAATTTAAAATATACTTAAAAATGTCTGATGTAGCTGCAATACATAATTTGGTTCAAAAGCGAAATGAACTGAAAAGCGAAATCGCAAAAATTATTGTTGGTCAGGATGCGGTGGTAGATCAGATTTTGCTTTGCATTTTCTCTGGTGGGCATGCACTGCTAGTTGGAGTTCCAGGATTAGCCAAAACTTTAATGGTAAATACGCTAGCTCAAGCTTTGGGGCTTAATTTTAAAAGAATTCAATTTACTCCGGATTTAATGCCTTCTGATATATTAGGAAGTGAGATATTAGACGAAAACCGTCAATTCAAATTCTTAAAAGGACCTATTTTTTCGAATATAGTGCTTGCAGATGAAATTAATAGAACGCCGCCCAAAACGCAAGCCGCATTGTTAGAAGCTATGCAGGAACGTTCCGTTACAATTGCGGGAGAAAACTATAAGTTAGATCTGCCTTATTTTGTTTTGGCTACACAAAATCCTATTGAGCAGGAGGGGACTTATCCATTGCCGGAAGCCCAGTTAGACCGTTTTATGTTTGCTATCAAACTTGAATACCCTTCTTTTAAAGAAGAGGTTGAAGTGGTAAAGCGAACTACCTCAAATGTAGTCAATACGATTAACCCATTGTTTACAGCGCAGGAAATTATTGATTTTCAAGCCTTGATTCGTAGAATTCCGGTGGCAGACAATGTTATTGAATATGCAGTGACCTTGGTTAGTAAAACACGTCCCGATAACAGATTAGATAATGATTATGTTAAAAGCTACCTAGATTGGGGAGCTGGTCCAAGAGCGTCGCAAAATCTAATTCTAGCGGCCAAAGCACATGCTGCTTTCAATGGTAAGTTTTCTCCAGATATCGAAGATGTAAAAGCAGTTGCCGTAGGAATACTTCGTCATAGAATTATTAAGAACTACAAAGCAGATGCTGAGGGAATAACTGAAGAAATGATTATTGGAAAGTTGCTTTAAAATGATTTTTTATTCGTTTTATACTTCAATTTTGTAGAGAACTACAACGTTTTCTTATTGGTTAAATTTTTTCTGTTTTAGAAATATTAGGAATACAAATGATTAATTATGAATTAACCATTAAAATGTTAAATTTTTTACATTTTATCAATTATACGCAGCAAAAATCAGTATTAGATAATAATAATTTTTGAAAAGGGCAGCTCTATTAAATTTTTTTTGTTCTCGTCTTTAATATGTAAATTTGCATTTGAAAAACAAAAAAGTACCTCAATATAATAGCTTTTTGATATTGAAACTATCAATGCAATCTGCTATTATAAGTCAAAAACAATTCTATTATGAATACTTATAAGGATTACATTCAAGAGATTGAAGAAAGAAAAAGCCAAGGCCTTAACCCGAAGCCAATTGATGGAGCTGAATTGCTAAGCGAGATCATTTCACAAATTAAAGATTTGAATAACAAAGATAGAGAGGATTCTCTTAACTTTTTCATTTACAATGTTGTACCAGGTACTACCCCTGCTGCTGGTGTGAAAGCTAAATTTTTGAAAGAAATCATTCTAGGGGATTCAGTAGTTGCTGAAATTACTCCTGATTTTTCTTTAGAATTGTTATCACACATGAAAGGTGGAACTTCTGTTGAAGTATTGCTTGATTTGGCTTTAGGTGATGATGTAGCTATTGCTAAAGAAGCTGCAGTGGTATTAAAGACGCAAGTTTTTCTTTACGAAGCGGATACAGATCGTTTAGAAGAAGCTTTCAAAAATGGTAATCCAATAGTTGCAGCAATTCTAGAGAGCTATGCACAAGCTGAGTTCTTTACTAAATTACCGGAAATAGCAGAAGAAATTAAGGTGATCACTTATATCGCTGGCGAAGGGGATATTTCAACTGATTTACTTTCTCCAGGGAACCAAGCGCACTCAAGATCGGATCGTGAACTTCATGGTAAATGCTTAATTTCTCCTGAAGCACAAGATGAAATCAAAGCATTAGCAGAAGCGAATCCTGATAAGAGCGTTATGTTAATTGCTGAGAGAGGTACTATGGGAGTAGGATCATCAAGAATGTCAGGTGTAAACAACGTTGCTTTATGGACAGGTAAAAAAGCAAGTCCTTATGTTCCATTTATCAACATTGCTCCAATTATTGCTGGTACAAACGGTATTTCACCTATTTTCCTAACAACAGTAGGAGTTACAGGTGGAATAGGGATCGATCTTAAAAACTGGGCGAAAAAACTAGATGCACAAGGGAATGTTGTTCTTGATGAAGCTGGAGAAGCTATTCTTGAGGAAGTATACTCTGTTGCTACTGGAACTGTTCTTACTATCAACACTAAAACAAAGAAACTTTTTAACGGAGAAAAGGAATTGATTGATATTTCAGCGTCTTTAACTCCTCAAAAAGTGGAGTTTATTAAAGCTGGTGGATCATATGCTATAGTTTTCGGTAAAAAGCTACAAACATTCGCTGCTAAAACTTTAAATATAGATATACCTCAGGTTTATGCTGCGTCAAAAGAAATTTCTATTGAAGGTCAAGGTCTTACTGCAGTAGAAAAAATATTCAATAAAAACGCTGTTGGGACAACTCCAGGTAAAGTATTGCATGCAGGTTCAGATGTGCGTGTAGAAGTTAATATCGTAGGTTCACAAGATACAACTGGTCTTATGACATCTCAGGAATTGGAGTCTATGGCTGCAACTGTGATTTCTCCAATTGTGGATGGTGCTTACCAATCAGGTTGTCATACTGCTTCAGTTTGGGATAATAAGTCAAAAGCAAATATCCCTAGATTAATGAAGTTTATGAACGACTTCGGTTTAATTACAGCGCGTGACCCTAAGGGTGAGTATCTTGCAATGACGGATGTTATTCATAAGGTGCTTAATGATCTTACAGTTGATGATTGGGCAATTACTATTGGAGGTGATTCTCATACAAGAATGTCTAAAGGTGTTGCTTTTGGTGCTGATTCAGGAACTGTAGCGCTTGCATTGGCTACAGGCGAGGCTTCCATGCCAATCCCGCAGTCAGTGAAGGTGACATTCAAAGGAGAAATGAAGGAATATATGGATTTCCGTGATGTAGTTCATGCTACTCAATCTCAGATGCTTCAGCAGTTTAAAGGAGATAACGTTTTCCAAGGTAGAGTTATTGAGGTGCATATTGGTACTCTTACAGCTGACCAATCATTTACATTTACGGATTGGACAGCAGAGATGAAAGCAAAAGCTTCTATCTGTATTTCTGAAGATGCTACTTTGATAGAATCATTAGAGATTGCCAAAAGTAGGATCCAGATCATGATTGATAAAGGAATGGATAATAAAACACAAGTTCTGAAGGGATTGATTGCTATTGCTGATAAGCGTATAGCAGAGATCAAATCAGGTGAGAAACCAGCATTGGCTCCAGATGCAGATGCTAAGTATTTTGCTGAAGTTGTTGTTGATCTTGATGTAATTGCAGAGCCAATGATTGCGGATCCGGATGTAAATAACATTGATGTTTCTAAAAGATATACGCACGATACAATTAGACCACTTTCTTTCTATGGTGGTGATAAAAAAGTAGATCTTGGTTTTATAGGTTCCTGTATGGTTCATAAAGGGGATATGAAAATTCTTGCTCAAATGCTTAAGAATATTGATGCACAAGAAGGTAAGGTGGAATTTAAAGCGCCGCTAGTTGTAGCTCCCCCTACATACAATATCGTAGATGAATTGAAGAAAGAAGGAGACTGGGAAATTTTACAGAAATATTCTGGTTTTGAATTTGATGATAGCGTGCCTAAAGCGGTAGCTCGTACATCATATGAGAAAATGCTGTATTTAGAGCGTCCAGGATGTAATCTATGTATGGGTAATCAGGAAAAAGCGGCCAAAGGAGATACAGTGATGGCAACTTCTACACGTCTTTTCCAAGGAAGAGTTGTCGAGGATACTGAAGGTAAAAAAGGAGAATCTTTACTTTCGTCAACACCTGTTGTTGTTTTATCTACGATCTTAGGTAGAACCCCTACTATAGAAGAATATAAAGCAGCTGTAAAAGGGATTAACTTGACTAAGTTTGCGCCTCCTCACAAGCAATTAGTTGGATAATTACAGATTGTCTATTAAATATATTAAGAAGCCTGAGTTATAAACTCGGGCTTTTTTTGTATATTGTGATATCTAAAATACAACAACAAAAAATACCTATATATTATGGCTTTTGATATTGATATGATTAAAAAAGTGTATGACAACATGACTACTCGTGTTGATGCAGCACGTGAAATAGTGGGTCGTCCGCTTACTTTAACGGAGAAAATTTTATACAATCACCTTTGGGATGGTATGCCATCTAAAGCTTTTGAAAGAGGTACGGATTATGTAGATTTTGCTCCAGATAGAGTAGCTTGTCAAGATGCAACGGCGCAAATGGCATTATTGCAATTTATGCATGCTGGTAAATCTCAAGTGGCAGTTCCTACAACAGTACACTGTGATCACTTGATTCAAGCAAAGGTTAATGCTGTAACGGATTTGGCTAGAGCCAAAACACAAAGTAATGAAGTTTTTGATTTTCTTTCATCAGTATCTAATAAATACGGAATTGGTTTCTGGAAACCGGGAGCTGGGATTATTCACCAAGTAGTTCTTGAGAACTATGCGTTCCCAGGTGGAATGATGATTGGTACTGATTCGCATACTGTAAATGCAGGTGGTTTAGGTATGGTTGCTATTGGTGTTGGTGGTGCTGATGCGGTAGATGTAATGTCAGGAATGGCATGGGAACTAAAATTTCCAAAACTAATCGGAATCAAATTAACGGGTAAACTTTCAGGTTGGACAGCTCCAAAAGATGTTATTCTTAAAGTTGCTGGCATTCTTACTGTAAAAGGGGGGACGGGTGCTATAGTTGAATATTTCGGTGAAGGTGCAACTTCTATGTCTTGTACTGGAAAAGGAACAATCTGTAATATGGGTGCTGAAATTGGTGCAACCACTTCTACATTTGGATATGATGATTCTATGGGGCGTTACTTGCGTTCAACTAATAGAGCTGATGTGGCTGATGCAGCTGATAAAGTAGCAGATTACTTAACTGGAGATGCTGAAGTATATGCTAATCCAGAGAAGTATTTCGATCAGGTTATCGAAATTAACTTATCAGAATTAGAGCCGCATTTAAACGGTCCTTTTACTCCAGATTTAGCCACTCCAATTTCTAAAATGAAAGAAGCAGCGATCAAAAATAACTGGCCGTTGAAAATTCAAGTAGGTTTGATTGGTTCTTGTACCAACTCTTCTTATGAAGATATTGCTCGCGCGGCTTCAATAGCCAAACAAGTTACCGATAAAAAATTAAAATTAAAATCAAAGTTCACCATTACTCCAGGTTCTGAAGTGGTTCGTTATACAATCGAGCGTGATGGTTTTATAGATACTTTCGATAAAATTGGTGCTACGGTGTTTGCAAATGCTTGTGGACCGTGTATCGGAATGTGGGATAGAGAAGGTGCTGAAAAAGAAGAACGTAACACTATCGTTCACTCTTTCAATCGTAACTTTTCTAAACGTGCCGATGGAAACCCAAATACGATGGCTTTCGTAGGTTCGCCTGAGTTAGTGACGGCTATGGCTATCGCAGGTGATTTAGGTTTCAATCCATTGACTGATACTTTGATCAACGAAGATGGTGAAGAAGTAATGCTAGAAGCACCAACAGGTGATGAATTGCCGAAAAAAGGATTTGATGCTGAAGACCCAGGTTTTCAGGCGCCAGCTCCTGATGGTTCGGGTATTCAAGTAACTGTAAGTGAAGATTCAGAGCGTTTACAATTATTGGCTCCGTTTGCTCCATGGGATGGAAAAAACATTACGGGTGCCAAATTGCTTATTAAAGCATTCGGAAAATGTACCACAGATCATATTTCTATGGCAGGGCCATGGTTGCGTTTCCGCGGACATTTAGATAATATCTCTAATAATATGTTGATCGGTGCTATCAATGCATTCAATCAAAAAACAAATACGGTTAAAAATCAATTGACTGGAACGTATGATGCAGTTCCAGCTGTAGCACGTGCTTATAAAGCGGCTGGTGTACCATCTATCGTTGTGGGGGACCATAACTATGGTGAAGGATCTTCTCGTGAGCATGCTGCCATGGAACCTCGCTTTTTAGGTGTGAAAGCGGTATTGGTGAAATCCTTTGCTCGTATTCATGAAACAAACCTTAAAAAACAAGGATTGCTAGGGTTGACATTCGCTAACGAAGCTGATTACGACAAAATTCAAGAAGATGATACAATCAACTTCACAGATTTAGTCGATTTTGCTCCGGGAAAACCACTAACATTAGAATTCATTCATGCTGATGGTAGCAAAGATGCAATCATGGCTAATCATACCTATAACGAGGGACAAATTGGTTGGTTCGTTGCCGGTTCAGCATTAAACTTAATAGCTGCTGGAAAAGCTTAAATTTAAATTTCCTCACCGATTTTCGGATGGGATAATTCATACTTAAAACGCCTTGTGAAGACAGGGCGTTTTTTTTATCTCTTTATTTGTTAAAATAATTATAAAGAGTTCTTAAAAAAGTGCGTTATTTGTATTTATGGGTTAAATTCGCATTGGTGAAACATGGTTTTTGCAGGTTTTACTATTTTGGTATGACAATTCACTGATTTTAAATGCGTAATATGTTTTATGTAGTTGAAAATAAGAGGGGTGGTTAAATTAAAAATGAAATTTAAATAGGGTTTATGAGGTACAACAGTTGGATTTTAGCAATAGTTTTTTTAGGTAGTGTTAGTGCTTTTTCACAAGAAAAATATACGAAGCACATCGTTTCAAAAGGAGAAAACATTTCTAAAATTGCAGAGAAATACCATGTAAAGCCGAGCGCCATTTTTGAACTCAATCCAGATGCTAAAAATGGGATAAACTATAAGTCGGTTTTATTGATTCCGAATACCAATTTAAAATCCCAAAAAGCGAGTACCGATATTGTAACTACTTATCCTTCAAAAAAACACTCCGTCCTTCCTAAAGAAACTCTTTATGGTATAGCCAAACAATATGGTGTAACTGTAGAAGATTTACAAAAAATAAATCCTACGCTTGGAAAATCTGGACTAAGAAACGGACAAAAAATAAATATTCCTGGTACCGAGTCAGATCAAAAGGCAGTAGCTTCAGTCGTCGAACCACTAAAATCCAATCAAGAAGTAACCGTTTCTTCACAAACCAATGTAACAAAGGAAATTTCGACAGAAAGCGTAGTTCGCGAAATCTTACCAAATGAAACTAAGTATGCCATTGCAAGAGAATACGGTATTACGGTAGCTGACTTAGATAAGGCGAATCCAATTTTAGAAACTGAAGCTTTACAAATTGGGCAAAAAATCACCATTCCTGTTAAAGAAGAAAATAATACTAAAACTGTAGTTGCCAATGTTGAAACCAAAAAAGAGAATGCCACTGTAGCTGAAAATAAAATTACTCCAAAAACCGAAACTTCAGTTATTGAAGCAGAGGTAATTGAAAATAAAATAGTTGAAACAACTTTTATTCGCAAGGTTTTACCCAAAGAAACCAAATATGCAATTGCAAAAGAATACGGTATTTCGGTTAAAGAATTAGAGAGACAAAATCCAAAAATAGCCAAATCACTTCCCATAGGTTATAAACTGAGTATCCGTAGTCCAAAATTAGTTTTGACAGAAGAAGCCAAACAGGAATATGCGAAAAATAATGAGCCAGAATTTGTAGGCCCATCTTACAACCTTAAATCCTTCCACGGAACTGATTTCTTGGATCAGTTGGTTTCTACTGCATCTGAAAATATTGGGACGCGATACCGCACTGGCGGTACCACAAAAGAGGGCTTTGATTGTTCTGGACTGATGTGTACCACTTTTGGGACATTTGATATCCAGTTGCCTAGAACATCCATTGAGCAATCACGTTATGGTGTGAAAGTAAGTAATGAAGAGGCGCAAAAAGGAGATCTGATTTTCTTTAAAACTAACGGAAGACGTCAAATTAACCATGTAGGGATGGTAGTCGAGGTAAATGATGGGGACATTAAATTCATACATGCCTCTGTTGGTGGCGGGGTGATTATTTCGTCGATTAAGGAAAGGTATTATAGCAAAAAAGTGTCTCAAATCAATAGGGTGTTATAGTACATTCGATAAAGATATAAAAACTGACTCTCAGGGAAACTTGGGAGTTTTTTTTATGAAGTTTATTTAAAATAGATCTCCGTTGTATTTTTTCAACTGTCTCAACTGAGACTGTTTTTTTTAATAATTAAAATCATTCTTTGCTTTCCGAACCTAAATGTGCATTTTCAATGCTCAGACATAGTCTGCTGGTTTGTGGCTAAATGAGAATATAGTAGTTTAAAATTGTAAATATTTCTTTGTTCGGTCCAACGCGAATTTTTCAACACGGAATTTTAGTATGGAAATAGCAGTAAGTTTATAAAAAAAAAAACAGATAGTGCTAAAGTAAAAATCAGCATTCCGAAAGTAGGAATGCTGATTTTTTTTGTTTTTTAATTGCGACTTTCAACTGCCATGATTTCCAGGTTTTTTTCACCTTCTTCAAAGTCCCAGTTAATCACATCACCTACTTTCCAGCCCACTAAAGCAAGCCCCATCTGAGTTAATATGGATTCCGTTTTGTTTCTTTTTTTTGCTTTATCTGGAGCAACAAAAACATAGGTTTCTTCAAGATCGTTATCTAGGTTTTTAACGGTTACACGTTTCTCTATATCGACAACGTCGTCGGGTAAATTCTTTCGGGTTAACTGTTTTGCGTTCTTAAGTTGTAATTTTAAATTTTCTTCTTCTGTAGGTGTTACTTTTTTACTTTTAATATGGTCTTTGATAAGATCGTATATACCGGTTGTTAAAATAATATTTTGTGACATTTTTCTGTTTCTTAGTACCAATGCTTTTGATGCACCTTTGTTAACGGCCCAAACACTAAATAGCAATTGTCCCTGTAGGTAATTGGTGTTTAATGATAAAACTGCTTCAATAAGCTATTCACGGTGTAAAATTATATATAAAGGATAGCTGAGGGTGTCCCTGCCTTGGGTTTGCAGGGAATATTATCTAAAGTCTTTGGAAAATTTTAGAAAATAGTCTTCATACTGACAGGGCAATAAAAATAAATGTCCTGATGCATAAGTGCTTATGTTTAAAAAAAGTGATTTACTCATTGTTTTTAATTGAAGAACAAAATTACAAATTTAAATATGGCTAAAAGAAGATTTAGCCTAAGATTGAGGCTATAATTTAATCGAAAATACTAACCATCCTTTTTTGAAGTCTTTATTTTTTTTAAAGAGATTAAAAAGGGACTTCTTACTATCGGTATTTTTAGCTACGATATATTTTGCATAAAAAAAACTGCTATTGATGAGGTAGCAGTTAGATTTTTAAAAGGGTTGGAAATATGATTTAAAGTCATTATTCTTACCCTAGCACATGATGTGCCAGTACTTTTTGCACTTCATAAACATTGACAGATTTATTGAATTGTTTTATGATGCTAGGATTTAGTTCACTGGAAACCCAGATCTTTAATTCGGCGTCCAAGTCAAAGGTGCCGGCAGTCTCAATACTGAATCTGGAAATGCTTTTATAGGAAATGGATTTGTATTCGGTTTTACTTCCTGTTATACCTTGTTTGTCAACCAGAATAAGTCTTTTAGTTGTAAAGATAAAAGTATCTCGTATTAGTTTAAAACCCAATTCGATTTGTTCTCCTTCTATCAAAAGTTGGTCATACTGTTTTGCTAATTGCTCTTGGCTTACAGTACCTGCATTACCAAGAATTGCTGAGAAAATCCCCATATTATAATTCGTGTTATTAGTTAATTTTTTTAGTGGTTTGAACAATGTTTTAGAAAGAACGATTCGGGAATTGCCTTTTTATTTTCTAAGACTTTTTATTATTGCCATTACATCTTCGTCGCCCAAACCTTCATATTGAGCGGCAGCGTAGCTATCAAGTAGGGGTTCGATTAATGGGGTGTTTAATCCTGCTTCTTTGGCCAACCCCAAATCTTTAACGAGGTGTTTCAGCGCAAAAGCGGCAGGGTAGGAGTCCTCTAAAATGGAGGTTGATTTTATTTTGGTGATTCCGTTGCCACAGGCGCCTTCATTGATAATGCTGAGCATGTCTTCTTTACTTACGCCATTGTTTTCGGCAAAAATAATGGTCTCCGCCAATCCCTGAAGATTAAGTCCGAGTAAATAGTTAATAGCCAATTTAGCAGAACTTGCTACGCCGGCTGCACCCACGTGGATGGATATTTTTCCTAATACGTCAAAAATAGGTTTGACTTTTTGATAGCTTTCAGCAGTTGATCCAACTAGGATTACCAGAGTCCCATCTTGTGCTGGCTTAACGCTACCAGAAACGGGTGCGTCTATAAAAGTTACTTCCCTCTTGCTACAGTTGGTCGCCAAATAGCGTGAAGTGGCAGGAGATACTGTACTCATGTTTATGATAATTTTCCCAGGATATTCTTTTCCCAATAGTCCTGATAAGCCTTCAAATATTTCTTTTACTGCGGCATCATCGGACAACATGGTTAAAACTACATCGCAATTCTCCATCAAGTCTTGAGGACTATTGGCAGAGGTAGCGCCTGCTTCAATTGATTGGGATTCTTTGTCTTTGGTACGGTTGTATACAGCCACATCAAATCCAGCATTCAGTAAGTTTTTAACCATCGGATTTCCCATGTTGCCAAGTCCTATCCAACCTAATTTTAATTTATTCATGTTTTTTCTATTGCTGATTTAGAATTTCTTTATTACATTTTTTAGAGAAAAGGTAAGTTACTCTTTGTTTGCAAAACGCGATACTAATTTAAACTTTATTTCTTGGCAAAGAGTATAAAATCAACTACAAATGGTAGTAATCTATAAGCAACTGAAAGACAGTATTTTTTTAAGTATATTATATATTGATGATTTAATAAATAGGTATGATAGAAAAGCACGGACGTTAGTCCTTGCGATATACGGTAAAGGAATTAGAAAGCATATCCCATTGTTAATAACCAATTTCTAGGTGTGCCTGGAAAAAGACGGATATAATCGTAACCACCTACCCAATGTTCCTTGTTAGAAATATTATTTATGTTTAATTGTAAGGTAAAGTTGTTTATCTTATAATAAAGTGCGGCGTCCAGTAAAGTATATCGTGGAATAGTTTGATCGCTATTTTGTTGCAAAATTCTTTCAGTTAAAAAATTAGTGCCCATTCCCAAGCCAAAATTGGCAAATACACCATTTGTGATGTTGTAGCGGGTCCAAATGTTTCCTTGGTGTTTCGGAGTATTGGGCTTTTGCAGATTACTGCTATTCCCATTTTCGTCTTCAGTTATATTAGAATTATTATAGGCATAAGATGCAGTGACATTCCAATTGTCAAGAATACGCCCACTTAAATCTAGTTCTATACCTTTTGATTCTTCTTTACCAATTTGCTGCAAGTCATCAGAGTTAGGCTTCTGATACAGACTGTTTTTTTGTTGAATTTTATAGAGCGCTATGGTTCCAGATAATTTTCCGTCAAACCAAGTTGTTTTGCTTCCAAATTCAATCATATTACTTTCAAGAGGATCAAATGGTCCACCTAGTGTTGAATCCATATTTGATGCCATCTGTGGTTCATAGCCTTGTAAGTAGGTTCCATAAAGATTTATATTTTTAGTTGCTGTGTAAGTAATACCTATTCGAGGTAAATAAGCATGTTGCTTTACATTAGATTCATCTGTTTGTTTGTAGTTTATTTTATCAGTATAATTATCATAGCGTAAACCTAGTAGTGCTTTGAATTTTTTCCAGCTAATATTATCTTGTACATAGATTCCATGTGAGTTATAAAAGTCAGGGCCAAATTCCCGTATTTTATAAATATACTTATTCATGTTTTTTAACTGTTGTGATCCTACTCGGTCCGTTAAGTCAAAATGGGGGATATTAGGTACAGGATTACCATTTTTATCGAGCATGTATTTGTCTTTATCCTTCAGGAACTGTTCCGCACTATTTATGTTTAAAGCGTTTGTTCCATCTGCATTTAGGTATCCTGAAGCTTGCAATTGAGAACCTCCTGGAGGCATTTCTTGTTGTGCATAATCGTAACCAAGGATTATGTTGTGATTTAGAGCACCTGTATTAGTTTTATAATTTAAAAATGAAGATAGGTTGTCTATATACCGTTTACGTTTGCGTTGAAAAACTTGCATGGCTACTTTATCTGAAATATCTTCCCCGCTAGCATTAACTGCATAAGCATTAGCGCTGCGGTGTTCTAAAAGATCTTCATCGTAGCCTGTCCGAATATAAGAAGATGAGAACGAAAAATTATCGCTAAACTGATGATTTAATGCCATAGTCATAACATAGGTTTCCTCATTCAAATAATCATTGGCTGAACTCAGCGATAATGAGATTGGAGCCGAATATAAGTCACCTTTAAATACTGATTGTCCACGATCTAATCTGCTTTTTGAACTATTATAAATTAAGTCAAAATTAAGTTGAGTCTTATCAGAAGGTAGGAAAGAGATTGAAGGAGCAATAACTATGTTTTTGTCAAATTGTAAATCCCGAAAACTACCCGCATCTTCGTAACCAATATTTATTCGGTATAATAAAGACTTTTCGTCGTTTAATGGTCCCGTAAAATCTCCTAAAGCTCTTACCGTATTATTACTGCCTGTAGAAAAACTCATAGAATTTCTTTTTATATCCAGTGGTTTTTTAGTGACACGATTTACTACTCCACCAGGTGATGCGTTTCCCGCAAGTGCTGAGGCAGGACCTTTAAGTACCTCTACACGTTCCAAATAATTTACAAGTGGTTGTTTCCAAAATCCTGTAGAGGTGCGCATGCCATTTAACAATTGCGTGTTGCTGCTACCGTTAATTCTAAAGCCACGAATAATTATGTCATCATAAAAGGTGTTTTGGTTGACGCCACTAAAGTTTTTTACGATATCTCCAATACGTGTTACGCCTTGGTCTAATATTAGTTCTTTCGTGGCGTATGAAACAGCCTGTGGCACATCTTTAAGAGCCATTTCGGTTTTTGACCCTATAAACGAGCGTGTGTTTTTATAGGATTTTTCTTTTCGTCCAATTATTTCTACACTTTGTAATTGGTTAACTTTCTCCTGCAAAACAATATCTAAACGGATGGCTTGATTTGAACTTAAATGGATTGCTCTTATTTGTGATTCAAAGCCAATGGCTGAGATAATAATTGTATAATCTGCAGATGAGATTTGCGAGAATTTATAGTTTCCGTCTTTGTCAGTATAGATTCCCTTTTTCAGTTCTTTAATATATACGTTGACATTGTACACTGATTGCTGTTGTTTATCGGTGATTTGTCCAGATATGGAAGCCATTTCTTGACTGTGTAGTATTGTAGAGTAACAAGCCAGAATTAAAATGTAAAATAATTTCATTAGGTATTAGTTTTTATTTCAGCAAAACTAAATCTTATTTAGACTAAATACAAATAATGATATGTCAATTTACAAAATAATTAGGAAGCGAATATTTGTCGCTATTTGTAGTCTAAATTTTACCAGGTATTTTAAGGTTGTAAGTGTCTAATTAGTTGTGTTTTATTAGAAATGGCTGTGTGCTTTGAAGCAACTAGGAGACCTTGATCTATTGTATTGTTTCAGGGAAATCACTATAATTACATTTAAGAGGAGGTTTTCATTTAGTTGTTGCTGCGCATTTATAAACTAATGGTATTGTTTTTCTTTTAAATGAAAATTTAACATTGCAGATTCATCAATAAATTTTTAGCACGTAAAAGGTCTGTTGAGGAATTTTTGCTAATTTTCAAGAAGTAGTCTGTTTGCCAATTTTGAGTTTTCAACGCCTGCTGACTAACCACTACATCCCAGGGAGGATAAACCCTGATTCCACGTTTTCCGGTTTTGTTTTCCGTACTAATTATCCCTTTATCAGCAAGTACAGCTTTAGGAAATATGAATTGTCCAAAATTCTCCCCACTTTTTACTGTGATAATAATAAAGTCAAAATCGTCTTGAATGTTATAAGGTTCTGTTATACCGTCCTGATTTCTTTTCCAAATCGTCACAAACTGCCCTGATTTTGTAGGCGTAATTTTAGCAGTCCTATGTATGATTTTCTTTCTGTCAAGTTGAAATATGCAGGCTCCATATTCAACACTTTCAGTATTAATGGATGGATTGGTTATGTCAAAATCACATTTGTTATAGACCCGTTCTTTGGCGATTTTCAAGTCGCTATGAAATGAGTTGATTATTTTTAATGTATTTTCATTATCTATCATACTGTCTTTTTTAACCTTAGTTTTGTTTTTAGTCGCGTCATGCCACTAGCGGCCATGGCTTTTTTTTTGCTCTCTAGAGATTCAGAACTAAATTAGGATTTGTTTTTCGTTTCAATATAATCAATTCGCTCAATTCATAGAGATAAGTGAAATCAAAAACACAATTTAAATATCATAACCATGAAATTGGGATTTCAATAATATAGAATAAATGTAAATTAGGATTTTAAAGGATAAAAATACGGATCATCGTAAACTGTCGGATTTTATTTTGCAATCTTTGGACTCAAAAAAAAATAGCATTATGAGCAAGACAAAACTAATAATTAATCGCAACGGATCTATAAAAATAGAAGGTGATTTTGAAATTATAGACTGTGATGGTAAAGTATACGGATTAGAAGGTCGAACAGCCTTAGGACTATGCCGTTGTGGGTTATCCTCTAATAAACCTTTTTGTGACGGATCACATCGGAATAATTTTGAACACGAATCGGCTGCATTTGATTTGCCACCAGTGAAAACAAAATAAGATTTTTCATTTACTACTTACGCTTAAACAAAAAGCTGCATTTTATGAAAATGCAGCTTTTTGTTTGATGATAAAGGCCTACTAATTTTTTACCAATAACTCAATTTGAATTTATCTGTTTTCTCGGTCTAATTTTATATTGGTTATAGGATGATAGACTAAGGGGATTTGCTCTACTTCAATATCAGATTTCTCTAATCCAAATGCTTTTTCATCACTTACTCCTAAACGTTTCAAAAAGAAATAACCATTTAGTAAAAGTCCATCTCGTAATGCAAATTCATTTTCGATGGATAAAAATTTCTCAATTACAATAAATTTAAAATCAGGCTCATTGTTGTATTTACTTGATCCATCAGGTCGAATGTGTAAATTAAGTTCTTTATTGTTTACTAATTCGGTTACTATATTTTTGAAATAAAGTTCTGTTTTTGGCTGTATTCTAAAACCAACATTGATATTTACTTTTATTACTTTATCATCTACTAATTCCGAAACATCATACGATAATGTAAATGGATCTTCGGTTCGATTAATGTGTAAAAACCAGTAGACGTCAGCACGTTTTGGTTTCTTTGCAAAAATAGATTTGATTATTTTGTCTTCTATTTCATGTCTTCTATTTGATTTAGTTAAATAAATTAAATGCGTTGCAAATTTTGGAATAGCGTCGTCTTGACTTAATTCTGTAAGTTGAGAACTGTATTTGCCTAATTCTTCAAATTTAGTAAAACGATTATTGATTTTTCTGGCATAATACCAAATGTACATTACCATAAATAGGAACAATTCGAAGAATAAAAACATCCAACGTTCTTTGATTTTTGCCACATTTGCTATGAAAAAGGATATTTCAATAGTTCCAAAAATTATCAAAAATAAGATCACGTATATTTTTTTCCATTTTAATCTGTAATAGATAAAATAGCTTAGTAATAAGGATGTCATCATCATTGTAATGGTAATCGAGAAACCATAAGCTGCTTCCATGTGGGCGCTTTCTTTGAAGTAAACCATCATTAAAACACAACCAAACCAGAGTATAGTATTGATACTTGGGATGTATATCTGTCCTTTGCTGTCACTAGGTTGTCTGACCGTTATACGTGGCCAAAAGTTCAGGTTCATCGCTTCACTTATTAAAGTAAAACTTCCGCTTATTAAAGCTTGAGAGGCAATAATCGTGGCACAAGTTGAAATTATGATACTGGGCAGTAAAAACCAAGTTGGGATAATTTCAAAAAATGGATTTCTACCATTTAATAATGTTTCTCCCTGGTGCATGAGCCAAGCTGCTTGGCCTAAATAGGCAACTACCAAACTTATTTTTACATAAACCCAAGTAATACGAATGTTTTTAATACCACAATGTCCTAAATCAGAATATAAAGCTTCAGCACCTGTTGTACAAAGAAAAACAGCTCCTAATAACCAGAAACCTTTAGGATAATTTGCTAATAAATCATAAGCATAATAGGGGTTTAATGCGTGTAATATATCAGTGTGTTGCATAATTTCTTTCATTCCAAAAATCAACAACATTGAAAACCAAATAGTCATAATGGGACCAAATGCTTTACCTATAACTTGGGTTCCAAATCGCTGAAAGAAAAACAATAGGGATAAAATAGCGACGACAATTCCAATTGTTAAATAATTACCAGGAATAATAATGTTTTCTAATCCTTTAACCATACTTAAACCTTCAATTGCTGAGGAAACAGAAATTGGGGGTGTTATAATTCCGTCTGCAAGTAGGGTTGTAGCACCAAGTATTGTTGGAATAACTAATTTTTTGCCATAGCGTCTAACTAAAGCATAAAGAGAGAAAATCCCTCCTTCACCATGATTGTCTGCTCGAAGTGTGAGCCAAATATATTTGATTGTAGTTTGAAAAACTAAAGTCCAAAAAACACAAGAAACACCACCATAAACCAGCATTAAGTTAATATCTCTAGTTCCTATAATTGCTTTGAAAACATAGAGCGGACTTGTTCCTATATCTCCATAAATAATACCAAGTGCGACTAAAAGTGATGCAATAGTTACTTTATTTGCGACACCATTTTTTGTTGTATTCATTGTATAATTGGTTTAAAATTCTAATGATACAAAGTTCTATAAAATGGTATTTGCAGAATATAAAGATATAATGGCTAGATATAAAGATTTTATAAAGATTAAATAAAACGATATCCCACACCACTTTCAGTAATGATGTGTTTGGGTTGATTTGGGTTTTCTTCTATTTTTTTGCGCAAGGTGGCGACAAAAACTCTTAAGTATTGAGTTTCTGTTTGATAGGCAACTCCCCAAATTTCTTTCAGAACGTATTGATGTGTTAATACCCGACCTTCATTTTTCATAAAAAGTGATAATAAGTTAAACTCAGTTGAAGTCAGTTTTAATATAGCATCATTTTGTTTTATGATTCGAGCTCCAAAATTAATTTGTAAATCACCACATGTAAGAATACTACAATCATTTTGTAATTGATTTCTACGAATGACAGAACGAATGCGTGCCAAAAGTTCTGCACTTCTAAAAGGTTTAGTCAAATAATCAGTTGCGCCGTTGTCAAGTGCTTTTACAATATCTTCTTCGCTATCTAGGACAGAGAGTATTATAATTGCTTTGTTGTACCAAGTGCGCAATTCTTTAAGGATCTCGTGTCCGCTTTTATCTGGCAAACCAATATCCAGTAGAATTAATTCTGGCGGATGGTTTACAGCCATAAGTATTCCTTCTTTCCCTGTTTCGGCAAGCCAAACTTTATAGTCGTTACTCTCTAATGTTATTTCTAACAGTTTTCTTATTGGAGCTTCATCATCAATAACTAATATTTCGGCTTTATTCATTTTTGAGGTTGTTTAAATAAGAGGTTTCAGTTGGAATAATTACTGTGAACTTTGCACCAGAATTCAGGTTGTTTTCTAGTTTTATAAGACCATTATGTGCCTCAACAAAACCCTTTACAATAGATAATCCAAGGCCACTTCCACCTGTTTTTGTACTTGGTAATCGATAGAATTTATCAAAAACAAATTGAATTTGACTTTCAGGGAAGCCATTTCCGTTATCGGAAACTGAAATAACACAACTATCATTTTGGTGTGAAGCTTCAATCTTTATAATTGAATTTTCAGGGGTATATTGTAAAGCATTAGTTATTAAATTTTGAATGATTTCTTCAATTAATCCAGCGTCTAATTTGAATAAGGGTAGATTTTCATTTGAAATAAAAGAAATGGTATGATTGTTTTTTAGTGTTGCAATTTTTTGAATTACCCCATAAATAAGTTCGTTACTATCACACCAGTCTAGTTTTAGTTTTAGCATTCCAGTTTCAAGTCGACTCATGTTTAATAAGTTTTCTACTTGTCTATTGAGTCGAATAGTAGCTGTATCAATTTCGTCTAACAGTACATTTTGATTTATTTCTGAGAGTTTGTTTTTGTTTTCTTTAAGTATGTCAATTGCTCCAATGATTGTAGCAATTGGAGTTCGCAATTCATGAGATAATGAATTAAGTAAGGTATTGTATAGCTTTATTGTTTTTTCTTTTTCTTCTTTATCACGGGCTTTATTTTCGGCCTCTCGAATTTTAAAGGTTAAAACGGCATTTACTAAGGCAATAATAAAATACATTAAAAACAGTAGTATGTCTTCGGTATTTGTAATATGAAAAGTGTAAAGAGGTAGTATAAAGAAGAAATTTAAAATTAAACCACTTAAAACAGCGGTGACTACTACTGGTATAATTTCAAAAAGCATTGCAATAATAGAAACTGTCATAAGCAGAATTAATGCGGTTATTCTATAATCGATATATTTTAAGGAAAAAAAACAGATAATTGAAATACTCAATACTAATGAGATGCTAATGGTAGATTGCATACCTATTGAATATTTTTGTGCTTTCACTATTTTTAACATAATGTTACTTTTAATTAGAGCAAAAGTAATTCAATTCTATAAATAATGTATAAAGTGTTTTTTTTAGTTGGAATTAATAGCTTTGGTTTATATTTAAATTTAGTTTTTCTACATCTATGTTGTTTATTTCCTTTGTATTTCAGGTTGTGTTTTGGCATGCAAGTCTTTTAATGGTATGAATTAGAACTATTAGTTGATTTATGTTGCGTGAAGGATAGCAGCGGAAATCCTCCCGTTTTTCAGGGAGATTGTAGCGGATAGCCTGACCTTGTTGCTGGCTAGAGATTTTTTAGATGTGTGGAATCGCTCTGCAACATGGGCACGCCCAAAAGAATAACAGGAACTTTCCATATGCCTTAGTCGATTTACAAAAAAAGTATATCTTTAGCCAAACCAAAAAAACAAAAAACCAAATTTAAAGATGCAAGAAGACAATCAAGACGATTTTAAAAGAGAGCTAGGCTTATTAGACGGTACCATGCTTGTCGTGGGGTCTATGATAGGTTCTGGGATATTTATAGTGAGTTCAGATATGGTGCGTCAGCTGGGTTCTGCCGGATGGCTAATTGCTATGTGGGTTCTTACCGGCGTGATTACTGTGATTGCCGCAGTGAGTTATGGCGAGCTGAGTGCTATGTTTCCCAAAGCTGGTGGTCAATATGTATATATTAAGGAGGCATACGGAAAGTTGATTGGGTTTTTATACGGCTGGAGTTTCTTTGCGGTGATACAAACCGGTACAATTGCTGCCGTAGGTGTGGCTTTTGCCAAATTTACTGCCTATCTATTTCCGCCCGTTAGTGACACTAATATTCTATACGAGTTAGGTGATTTTAAATTGAATGCTGCACAACTTGTTTCTATTTTTACTATAGTTTTATTGAGTTATGTAAACAGTCGCGGGGTGAAAAACTCCAAGATTTTGCAAACGGTTTTAACAGTAATCAAAATTTTATCATTGGCAGGACTGATTGTTTTTGGCTTTATGGCTGCTAAAGCTGAAGTTTGGGATGCCAACTGGGCTAACGCCTGGGGATCACAATCGCTCGATGTGGCTACAGGAAACTGGATGCCTATTAGCGGAACGGTTTTGATATCGGCAATTTCGGCTGCATTGGTGGGGTCGATTTTCTCGAGTGTGGCTTGGGAGGGTGTGACTTTTATAGCAGGCGAAATTAAAAACCCAAAACGAAATGTAGGATTGAGTCTGTTTCTGGGAACTTTAATTGTATGCTGTATTTATGTATTGGCAAATCTGATGTATCTCGCTGTTGTGCCTTTGCAGGATATTGCTACCGCTCCATCTGATCGTGTGGGTGTAGTCGCTTCACAAAACATTTTTGGTTCTATAGGGACCGTAATTATCGCTGTGATGATTATGATTTCGACTTTTGCCTGTAACAACGGCTTGATTATGGCGGGGGCTAGGGTGTATTATACTATGGCAAAAGACGGGGTTTTCTTCAAGAAAGCTGCTGAATTAAACAAAGCGAGTGTTCCAGCTTGGGCATTATGGGCACAATGCTTCTGGGCTTCGGCTTTGTGTTTGACAGGGAAGTATGGTGATTTACTTGATTTTGTGGTGATCATCGTAATGATATTTTATATTCTTACCATTTTGGGGATATTCATCCTTCGAAGAAAAATGCCTGATGCTGAAAGACCATACAAGGCTTTTGGTTACCCATTTTTGCCTGGTCTTTATATTGTTGTGGCCAGCGCCATTTGTATCGCTTTGTTTTTGACTAAAACAAGTACAAGCGGCTGGGGTGTCTTAATCATGCTACTAGGAGTGCCAGTTTATTATTTGACAAGAAATAAAGAATAAACTAAGAAGATAGAGAATAGAATATAGAACAAGTAGAAGTTAGTGATGGATTTACATCTTTACTCTATTCTCTATGTTCTCTTCTCCTCTTTAAAATTAAACATAAAAAAATCCGTCTCGTTTCAATAACGGGACGGATTTTCTATTAGATACAGGCTGGATCGCTGTAAACTTTAAATCTAAAACTTGAACTAAAAACTAAAAACTAAAAATCTGCAAAAGCAATCTCCAACCTGTAATTTGTATGCTAGTAGTACGTGAAACGTCTTACTTTAGCAATGTATTTTGCCAGTCGAATTACCTGGTGGCTATAACCGTATTCATTATCATACCAGATGTATAAGACGATATTTTTTCCGTCATTAGATACGATGGTGGCATTGCTGTCATAAATCGATGGCGCCGAAGTACCCACGATATCAGAAGAAACCAATTCGTTATTCATTGAATATTTAATTTGCTCCACCAATTCGCCTTCAAGGGCATATTTTTTCATGATAGCATTTATCTCGTCAATCGAAGTTTCTTTGGATACTTCTAAATTTAGCACAACCAAAGAACCATTTGGAACGGGAACACGTATTGCATTCGACGTTAATTTACCTTCTAGTGATGGTAATGCTTTTGCAACTGCTGTTCCTGCACCAGTTTCGGTAATTACCATATTTAAAGCTGCCGCTCTACCACGACGGTATTTTTTGTGCATGTTGTCGACCAAGTTTTGGTCATTAGTGTACGAGTGAATGGTTTCCAGATGTCCTTTTACTACGCCCAAAGTATCCTCAACTGCTTTTAGTATCGGAGTAATGGCGTTAGTTGTACAAGAAGCTGCAGAGAAAATATCTGTTTCGTCAGGATTATATTCGTTTTGGTTTACCCCATGAACGATATTTGGCACTCCTTTTCCTGGAGCAGTCAATAGTACTTTGTGGGCTCCTTTTGAAACTAAATGTCTGCTTAAAGCTTCTTTAGTAGTAAAAGCTCCTGTATTATCTATAATTAAAGCATTGTCAATATCGTAAGCAGTATAGTCAATATCTTCTGGTGCGTTTGCCGTGATGACATGAACGGTGGTACCGTTGATTATCAATGCATTGTTTTCCGGGTCTGCAGTAACTGAACCTTGAAAATCACCATGAATAGAGTCATAACGTAATAATGAAGCTCTTTTCTCAAGTGTTGAAGCGTCATTTTTATCTCTGGTAACAATGGCTCTCAATCGCAATTGGTTTCCTTTTCCAGTTTTGGACATCAGTTCTCGGGCTAATAAACGACCAATTCTACCAAATCCGTATAAAACCACATCTTTAGGCTGAATCTCTTCAGAAGATTTAGCATCTTTCAATTTGTCCAATACAAAATGTCTTGCATCTTCGTATTTGTCTTCTTCCAAAAGGTATTCGTAAGTCAATTTACCAATATCCAATTTTGAAGGCGGTAAATCCAATGTTAAAATTACTTTGGCAATTTCTACCGAAGAAAACACATTAATTGGTTTGCCCACAAATTCACCCGCATATTGATGCAAGTTGATAATGTCGTTTACGTTTTTATCCAGTAGTTGATTTTTAAACAAAACCATTTCTATGGATTTGTCATACCATAAATCACTGATGATTTTAATTAATTCGACTCCTGAACGTCGTCTGTCGACTTGAAATGAAACTTCTTTTTGGTACAAAGTTGTATTATTCATAGGTGAAAATTTGGAAAAATTGAGTAGTTATTTTTTTAAATTTGGCGCAAAAATACCCATTTCAATCGATTTCGTAAAGTATTTTGTGGTTTTTTTTCAAATAAAAAAAGCCGACTTGTTTTTGCAAGTCGGCTTTGAGTTTTTAAAGCAGGGGGTTATCAGATGATAATTCTGAATACTTCTCCGTTTTTATTGATCATTTCAAGACGGACGCTTTGACGTTCGTCTTTTTTATTTAAAAGTTTAGAAACCGATTCGATATCTTTTGCTTTTACATTGTCAATACTCAATATGATATTCCCTTTTAGCTCGTCGCGATACTGCGCCAAATTTTCATTGGAGATTGATTTTATTTTTACCCCGTAGTCAAGATTAAACTTCTTTTTGTCGGCGGCGTCAATATTCTCTAATTCAATTCCTTTAAATTCAGTACTAAAAAATTCATTTTTGCTCAACACCACAGGAACGGTTCTATTATTGCCATCTCTTACAAAAGTGACTTGCACTTTATCGTTTGGCCTTTTTGTATTGATATATCCAGAAAGATCTGCAAAAGTCGCAATACTTTGATTATCAAGTTTGACGATTATGTCTCCTTTTTTAAGTCCTGATCTCTCGGCGCCAGAATTTTTAGAAACGGAACTGATATAAAAACCTTCTGTTTGTTCAATTCCTAATTCTCTGGAGGCCGTTGCGTTGAGTTCACCACCTTCGACACCGAGGATTCCTCTTTGAACGTTACCATATTCCATAATGTCTTCGATAATTTTTCGCGCAATGTTTGAAGGTACAGCAAATGAATAGCCCACATACGAACCTGTCATTGAGGAAATCATAGTATTAATACCTACTAAATCACCTCGGGTGTTGACTAAAGCGCCTCCACTATTACCTGGATTTACCGCCGCATCTGTTTGTATAAATGATTGTATGCCGCTGGCATCTAGATTTCTGGCTTTTGCCGAAATTATTCCAGCTGTAACTGTTGAGGTAAGGTTATACGGATTCCCAACTGCTAAAACCCATTCTCCTACTTTTACCGAGTCTGAATTCCCAAATGTGGTGTAGGGAAGCTTTTCGTCAGCATCAATTTTCAACAATGCGATATCCATTTTAGAATCGGTTCCAATTAGTTTTGCCTTATACGATTTTTTGTTGTTTAAAGTGATTTCAATTTCCGAAGCCCCTTTGACAACATGGTTGTTAGTTACAATATAACCATCTTCAGAAATAATCACCCCTGATCCTGTTCCTACTTGTTCTTGGGTTTGTCCTCCTTTGTAGCCGTAATAATATTCAAGCATGGGGTTAGTGACCGTTTTATAAGATACGTTTTTTACGTGAACCACAGAATGGACAGTCTTCTCGGCTGCTTCGGTAAAATCGACCACTTCCGGTGATAAGCCTACTTTTTTATTGTAAGACTCAGTGGCAAGTGTTGTTATTGGGCTTTTATTAGACGAAAAAACCCCATTGCTGTCAAACAATAATTTGTAAGCCCCCAATGTTGTGGCTCCGCTTAATAAAGCCACTAAAAAAAGCTGTGAAAATCGTTTCATATTATAGTTTGTTTTACGTTATTTGAGGAGTAAAAATAAGGGTAAAAAAGGGTGTTAAAAAACGGTTTAACGCTCTTTAACAATGATTAACATTTCATTAATAGTTCGTACTTTTGTGGAACACAATAAAAAGACATGCAAATAGAATTTTATAAATACCAAGGAACTGGAAATGATTTTGTGATGATTGATAATCGTAGGGATACTTTTCCAAAAGAAAACATTGAATTGATTGCCCATTTATGTGACAGACGTTTCGGGATAGGGGGTGACGGTTTGATTTTATTGGAAAATGACGCTGACACAGATTTTAAAATGGTATACTACAATTCAGACGGAAACCAAAGTACTATGTGCGGTAATGGTGGAAGATGTTTAGTGGCCTTCGCCAAAAAACTTCACGTTATTGAAAACAACTGTACCTTTAATGCGATTGACGGATTACACCATGCAACGATTACCGAAGACGGCATTGTATCGCTACAAATGATTGACGTTGCAAATATAAAAATGGACTTGAATTATACTTTCCTAAATACAGGATCTCCCCATCATGTTGAACTAGTAGATGATTTGGAACATTTTAACGTAAAGGAAAATGGAGCAGCTATTCGTTATGGAGGCTTGTATGGGAAAGAGGGTAGTAATATCAACTTCGTAAAGCAAGTAGACGACAGTACTTTTTCTCTTCGTACCTATGAAAGGGGAGTTGAGGACGAAACTTTGGCTTGTGGAACTGGAGCGACAGCTGTAGCTATTGCTATGAATGCAACTGGACTTACTCAGGCCACGGCAATCGATGTAAATGTTGAAGGCGGAAAATTAGCAGTTTCATTTGATAAAAATGACGATCAATATACTAATGTATTCCTGATAGGTCCAGCCAAATTTGTTTTTAAAGGATCTATTACGATTTAAAGAGTAGCTAAAAACTAGTACACAAAACCCTTATGATTACCCTAAAAGGAGACAACATATACATTCGCGCACTTGAACCCAATGATTTGGAGTTTATTTATGCAATAGAAAACGAAGAGGCTGTTTGGGAAGTAAGTAATACCCAAACGCCGTATAGTCGGTTTTTAGTGAAACAATACCTAGAGAATGCACATCAGGATATATATGAAGCCAAACAACTGCGATTGGCAATTTGCCAAGACCGGGACTTTCCCGCTCTAGGTTTAGTAGATTTGTTTGATTTTGATCCAAAGAATAATAGAGCAGGTGTTGGTATTGTAATTCAAGGTAAAGATAACCGAAACCAAAATATCGGTTCAGAAGCCTTAGGATTGTTAATCCAGTATTCTTTCTATCATTTAAACCTGCATCAGTTGTATGCAAATATTGGCACCGAAAATGAGGCGAGTAAAGCTCTTTTTACTAAATTTGGCTTTCAATGTATCGGTGTAAAAAAAGATTGGAATCTTGTAAATGGCGTCTATAAGGATGAGGCTATTTTCCAATTAATTAATCAACAATTTTAATATTTTAGTTTTGAATTTAAAAAAAATTATTTCGATCGTATCGATCGTATTGATATCTACTTTGGTTGTTTACGGCTTTATTTTGATAGGGCAAATTTTTGCGGATAACACAAAATTTTCTGAAAAAGAAATTTATGTACATATTCCAACAGATGCAAACTATGATGAAGTCAAAAAGATAATAGCTCCTTACGTAGGGAATATTGATCGTTTCGAAATGGTAGCGAATAAAATGAGCTACCCCGAAAACCTAAGTCCAGGACGTTATTTATTCGCTAAGGGAATGAACAGTTATGAATTGGTAAAAACTTTGAGAAGAAATGTTCCGGTGAAGCTAGCTTTTAATAACCAAGAAAGAGTAGAAAACTTGGCTGGACGTGTGGGGTCGCAAATTGAAGCGGATAGTGTATCATTATTAACGTCGTTTAAAGATTCAATTTTTTTGAAGGAAAACGGTTTTAATGAAGATAATGTTTTGGCTGTATTTATTCCCAATACCTATGAGATCTATTGGAATACTACCGCTGAGAAATTCCGTGATAAAATGATCAAGGAATACCGTAAGTTCTGGAATAAGGAACGAGTAGCCAAAGCTGCGGCACAAAATTTAACACCCATAGAAGCAACTATTTTGGCTTCAATTGTTCATAAAGAATCAGTTAAAAAAGACGAAAGACCACGTATTGCAGGAGTGTATCTGAATAGGTTGAAATTAGGAATGCCACTTCAAGCTGATCCTACGGTGATATTTGCCATCAAAAAGAAATCAAATGATTTTGAGCAGCTAATTAAAAGAGTGTTTTATAATGACCTGACAATGTCTTCGCCATACAATACTTATATGAATACAGGGCTTCCTCCCGGACCAATTGCAATGCCTGACATAACAGCTCTTGAAGCAGTATTGACACCAGAAAATAATGATTTTATTTATTTCTGTGCCAGTGTTGAGCGATTTGGTTACCATGAATTTGCCGCGACTCTTTCAGAGCATAACAAAAACGCCAAAAAATACTCGGATTGGATCAACAGCCAAGGAGTAAAAAGATAGTTTTGATAAATAAAAAAAGCAGGTTTTATTTACTTTTTGTATTGTTAGGAATCCAAGCTGCTGCCGGGCAGTCTACTTTAGAGGCTTTCCTGAATCCTGCTGATACCTTAAATGTAAAAAGGAAAAACACGGTGTTGATCACTGAAGCAGTATTGGCTTCAGTGACTCTAGTGGGTTTAAACCAGCTCTGGTATGCCGATTATCCAAAATCTAATTTTCATTTTATAAATGATAATTCAGAGTGGATGCAAATGGACAAAGTGGGGCATTTTTATTCGTCTTATCAAATGGGTAGGCTGGGTTCTGAAATGCTGGAATGGAGCGGAGCCACTAAAAAAGATCAATTAATTTACGGTTCAGGTTTGGGGTTTGCGTTTCTGACCGCTGTGGAGGTCCTAGATGGTTTTTCTTCAGAATGGGGTGCTTCGACAGGTGATATAATTGCGAACGCATCAGGCACGGCCTTATACGTGTCGCAAGAGCTGTTGTGGGACGAGCAGCGCATCATTCCAAAATTTTCATTTCATACTACTCAGTATGCAAAATACAGACCCAACGTTTTAGGGCGTTCCTTTACGGAGCAGCTATTGAAAGATTACAATGGCCAAACTTATTGGCTTTCCGTTAATCTACACTCCTTCCTCAAAGATTCAAAAATACCCAAATGGCTGAATTTAGCAGTTGGTTATGGTGCTGAAGGAATGATCAGTGGAAACGCTGAAAATATTAACTTATTACTGCTGCCAAATAACGCTAGAGCGAGGCAGCTCTATTTCAGTTTTGATGCGGATTTAACTAAGATAAAAACCAATTCACATTTATTAAAAACTGTGTTTTCTGTGCTGAATACCCTAAAAATACCGGCTCCCACGTTGGAAATCAGACAGTATAACCAATTTAAATTACACTTTATCTACTTTTAATCAAATCCTACCGATTATAGCTTAAAAAGTCACATTTAGACTTTTGCAATATTGTACTTTATAATGCGATGATAAAACGCATTATTCTGATTGTTTTGATCTGAGTTCTCACCTTCAGCTGACGAAAATAGACACAAAATTAGATTTTTTGAAGAGTTTTTTTTCTGTTTTCAATACTATAAAAACCCTAGCGCCAACGATTGAATACTCACTGAGAGAGGGATTTAGGGCCCACAGTTTGTATTTTTAGACAAGTTTAACAGCTTGGTTTTCAGCTTTGTAAAATTTATTGTATCTTTGCACGCAGAAATTTCTTAACGGGACAGCGTTTTGAAGAAAAACAATTTATGGTAAGGAAATGGTATTTTTATACAAGTTTAGCTATTATTATAGCCTTTTTAAGTGCAGGGTTTAAACCGCTTAAAATAGATGCGAATCAATGGTTTCTAATAAAAAACCCGGATGGAAATCGATATTTATATCCATCCCAAGAACAAGAAGATTACACCAATTTGAATATCCCTTTTACTGGAAATTTATTTATTGGTTTTAAAGAAGCACTTGGTTTCAAAGAATCTGAAGGGAAATACAAAAAAATTAATTCTCTAGGTTATATGGGTAAATACCAGTTTGGTACTGAAACCTTGAGATCAGTTGGAATATATGACAGTTCATTATTCTTGCGAAGCCCAAAGATGCAAGAAAGAGCTTTTGTAGCGCTTTTGTCAAAGAATAAATCTATTTTACAGGATGTAATCAAGAAATACGATGGAACGGTCGTTAATGGTATTTTAGTGACTGAATCTGGAATTTTGGCTGCAGCGCACCTTGGTGGGGCAGGATCTGTAAAAAGGTATTTTAAGCACAATGGTAAGGTATTTATTAAAGATGCTTATGGTGCTTCAATCCGAAGTTATATGAAGGCGTTTGGAGGTTACGATACTTCCCTTATAGTCGCAAATGTAAATGCGGTTGCAAACGTGAATTAAGTTGTAATATTTTACAATAAAAAGGCATTCAAACATATATTGTTTGAATGCCTTTTTTCTTATCTTACTTTTAATATATCCCCATTGGAACGCACGGTCAATTTAAGGGTTTGTTTGCCTTTTTTAATTTTGAGATTATACTGTTTTTTTAGGACATCCCCTTCCTCTTGGCTATATAGGTATTCGTCGTTTACAATAGTCCAGTCAGGATATGTTCTGTAGATGGAATAAATAACCTCGTTGGGTAATCTAACATCTTTATAGTTTTCCACAACGCGAATCAGTTTTCCATTCTCATTGTAGGTTGCGGACAAAGAACCATTTTTTGTTTCCATTAGCAATAAATAGTTCTCATAACCCTCGTAATCTTTCCCAATGTCGTACGCTATGAATTTTTCTTCCATTCTTCTGACGTCTTGATCAGGATGGTTGTCTGGGAGATAAACTGAAAAGTCAGTTCCGACGCGTTTAATAACAACTGCCGGTAATTCTTCCATTTTAATGATCCCCTCTTCCATATCCTTCTTCGTTTTATCTTGAGAATATGATGTAGTGGTTAACCCCAATAACAATAAAGCAATAATAAATGATTTCATAATATTTAGTTTTTAATTAATATTTAGTTTTTAAAAAATATAAGCTAATAATGAAATTTGATAGTTTGTTGATTTAATTAATGATTTGTTAATCAGTGTTTTGTAGATAATTAGTATCGTTATTTTTTTTCGGTCGATAGTTTAAAAATACATGCTCTCTAGTAAAGTTAGTTTTTTTAGCAGATGTTAAATGTTAATTTTTTAATAATATTATGTTAATAACACATGCGTTTTAAAGTTATTTTTTATTCAGAAAATATTTTTTTTTAAATAGATTTAATAAAAAAAGCTGCCCATTTTATTGGACAGCTAATTGAGTATTGTTTTCAGTTGTTTTTAATTATAACCCAGCAATAATTGCACCGTCTGGATGAACTGTCAATTTTTTGGTTTCTTTACCTTTTTTAATTTTCAGATTATATTGTTTTTTTAAAATATCCCCTTCTTTTTGGGAATATAAGTACTTGTCATTTACGATTTCCCAACCAGGAAATTTTTTATAAATGGAGTAAACGACATCACCAGGGAGCTTTACATTCTTGTAGTTTTCCACAACAGAAAGTAATTTTCCGTTTTCGTTATATGTAGCTGCAAGAGAGCCACCTTTTATTTCCATAAATACTAAATAAGTTTCAAATCCCTCGTAGTTTTTTCCGAGATCATAGGCTATGAAACTATCTTCGAGTTTTCTTATTTTTGGGTCTGCATTTCTGTCAGGCAAGTAGACTGAAAAGTCTGTTCCAGCACTTTTGATGACCACAGCTGGTAAGTTTTCCATACTAATATTCCCATTTTTCGAATCACTATCCTTTATATCTTGCGAATAGGATATATTTGTCAGCCCTAGGGCCAACAAAAAAATTACATAATATTTCATAATAGTTGAATTTAATTGATTAATAATTTACTGAAGATTTAAATAGTTAAGGCATTTTGTCTACTTCCCCTTATTATTATTATTATTTAATCTACAGGTCTTTAATAAAAACAACAGTTAAGATTTGGGACTTTACATAGGTGTCGTTACTTATAGATATAAAGTTAAAAATTTTTTTAATTGCTGATTGTTAATGATTTATGTTATTTTTGTTAAAATAACTGTGTCAATGTATCGTTAATTTAGTAGGAAGGTTTTATTACTTTAAACTAATAAAATAAAGGCACAAAAAAACACCAAATCTTCATCTGATGTTTTTTTGTACTATAAAATTGGCGTGATTAATAGATTAGTCACCTATCAAAATCTCTAATATCTTTATCGCAGCATCGCTGATTTTTGTACCTGGGCCAAAAACAGCTACTGCACCTGCGTCAAATAGATATTGATAGTCTTGTGAGGGGATAACTCCGCCCACAACGACCATAATGTCTTCTCTTCCATATTTTTTTAGTTCTTCGATCACTTGTGGAACCAAGGTTTTGTGGCCTGCTGCCAAAGAGGAAACTCCTAGAATGTGAACGTCATTCTCAACTGCTTGTTTGGCAGCTTCAGCAGGAGTTTGAAATAGCGGACCAATGTCCACGTCAAAGCCTACATCAGCGTAACCGGTAGCTACTACTTTTGCTCCGCGATCGTGTCCGTCTTGCCCCATTTTTGCAATCATGATTCTAGGGCGACGACCTTCCTGCTTGGCAAAGGCATCTGCTAGCTGTTTTGCTTTCTCAAAACTTTTATCGTCTTTTATTTCTTTACTATACACACCGCTAAAGGATTTAATTTGTGCTTTATACCTTCCAAAAACAGTTTCCAGGGCGTCGCTAATTTCACCTAACGTAGTTCGGTTTCTTGCAGCATCTACGGCTAGTTCCAATAAATTACCTTCTCCAGTTTGGGCGCAAAGGATTAGTTTTTTGAGTGATTCCTGTACTTTTTCAGAGTTTCTAGTTGCCTTGATACGATCTAATTGTTCCAGTTGTTGCTTGCGCACCATCTGGTTATCTACATCCAGAATTTGTAAAGGGTCTTCCTTTTCCAAGCGGTATTTGTTGACACCCACAATTATATCTTGTGAGCTGTCAATACGCGCTTGTTTTCTGGCGGCCGCTTCTTCAATTCTTAGTTTAGGGATTCCGGCTTCAATGGCTTTTGTCATTCCGCCAAGTTCTTCTACTTCTTCTATTAGCTTCCATGCGCTTTCTGCAATTTCATGTGTCAGACTTTCAACATAATAGCTTCCGGCCCAAGGATCAACTGTTTTTGTAATTTTGGTTTCTTCCTGCAGGTATATTTGTGTGTTCCTTGCAATTCTTGCAGAAAAGTCAGTAGGCAAGGCGATAGCTTCATCAAGAGCATTAGTATGAAGAGATTGTGTTCCTCCAAATGCTGCTGCTGCTGCTTCAATACAAGTTCGAGCTACATTATTAAATGGGTCTTGCTCTGTTAAACTCCATCCGCTGGTTTGGCAATGCGTTCTTAAAGCTAATGATTTATCATCTTTTGGATCAAACTGTTTTACTAATTTGGCCCAGATCATTCTACCGGCACGCATTTTGGCTATCTCCATAAAATGGTTCATTCCTATAGCCCAGAAGAAGGAAAGACGTGGCGCAAAATCATCAATTTTCATTCCAGTTGATAAACCAGTTTTGATATATTCTAATCCATCGGCAAGAGTATAGGCCAATTCAATATCAGCCGTTGCACCTGCTTCCTGCATATGGTAACCTGATATCGATATGGAATTGAATTTCGGCATTTTTTTGCTCGTATATTCAAATATATCTGCAATGATTTTCATCGAGGGAGTAGGCGGGTAGATGTAAGTGTTACGAACCATGAATTCCTTAAGAATGTCATTTTGTATGGTTCCAGAAAGCTTTTCAGGTTTAACACCCTGCTCTTCAGCAGCCACGATGTAAAATGCCATTATAGGCAAAACTGCGCCGTTCATGGTCATTGATACCGACATTTCGTCTAATGGAATCTGATCAAACAATACTTTCATATCCTCTACAGAATCTATGGCCACGCCCGCTTTTCCCACATCTCCTACCACACGTTCGTGGTCTGAATCGTAGCCACGGTGAGTGGGTAAATCAAATGCTATGGAGAGGCCTTTTTGACCCGCGGCAAGATTACGTCTGTAAAAAGCATTGCTTTCTTCAGCGGTTGAAAATCCAGCATATTGGCGAATCGTCCAGGGACGGCGTACATACATGGTTGTGTATGGGCCACGTAAATTGGGCGCAAAACCAGCTGCAAAATCAAGATGTGTGAGATTCTCGACATCTTTTTCAGAATAGGTTTCTTTGAGTTCGATTCCTTCGGCGGTCAAGTAGTTTTCGGCCGATGAATTTGTAGTATCGGTATTGGGCTTTTGAGCTTCTAGTTGAATATGTTTGAGGTCATTTCTTATCATTTCTGACTCTGATTTACAAGATTTGTAATTGATTACTGTGGTTGAAACTTATTCTAAATCGAGACGTTCCTGCTCAATTTTCTCGGCCAGACGTTTCTCAATAATAGGGGTGATAAGGGTTTTTCGTGGTTTTATTTTTACAAAAGGGAACAATTCTAAATCGTGTTTCATCTTGTCGTCTTTGTTGGGATATTTATTGGTTCCTAACAACACTTCTTTCCCTGAATCAAAAAGCTCTTGCTCCTTGTCAGCACTTTCCTGTATTTTTCTTTTGATGATTCCTTCATTCAATTGCTTTAGGAAACCACCGGTAGCCTCGATGTCTTTAAACAAGACCAATGCTTTTTCGGCAAGCTGGCTGGTAAGCGTTTCTATATAGTAGCTTCCATCAGCGGGATTATTGACCTTGTCAAAATAACTTTCGTTTTTAAGAACTAGCAATTGGTTTCTGGCGATTCTGTCCCCAAATTCATTGTCTTTATGGTATAATGAGTCGTACGGTAAATTAGCAATGGCATCTGCTCCTCCTATAATTCCCGACATGCATTCAGTAGTAGTACGCAACATATTTATATTGTAATCGTATAGCGTTTTGTTTCGTTTTGTAGGCGAAACAAGAAGATGACAGTCTAAAGTATGACCGTATTCTTTGGCTATTAAATTAAAAAGTACTCGGAATGCGCGCAATTTGGCAATTTCAAAAAAGTAGTTGGTTCCTACTGAAACTTCAAAAACAATTGGTTTATTGATAATTGGAATTCTATTGAAATATTCATTGGCGTGTGCCAGACCGTAGGCAATTTGCTGAACCATATTGGCTCCTGCATTTTGGTATAATCCAGCATCAATACTTATTATAGAACTGTTTGGTGTCGCTGTTGCTAACAAGTTAAGCGTGTCAAAATTATTCTTATCTTCAGTTTTAAACCAGTTGCCCTCTTTGGCTAACTGTCCGATTGGATCGAGGTTGTAAAACGCAAGGGCCTTTTTTTGTAAGACTATAACATCAATCTTTTTAACGAAATCGATTGAGATAAAGTTCAAGTTAAAATAAATGGTAACGTTTTCCAGAGGTAAGTTCTGCAATAGTTTTACCACGTCAATTGTTTCGTCCTCAATAGTAAAGCGAAGACTTTCGGCACCACGTAAGAGTGTGTCCAAAGCTCTTTCCACCGATTTCTCGATATCAAAAACAAAAATATTTTGACAAATCTTACATTCCGAAGCTTTTGTGGTAACTGGAAAAGATTTTGTAAACTCATCCTTATGGTAAAAAGGCTTTACCTTAATGTCTTCTGGGGAATTCCAAATCAAAGTTTCATTGTAATCCGCACCCTTAAGTTCAAATTGTATTTTTTGTTTCCATTGCTTGGAGCTAACCGGATCGAAATCTTCGAATAAATTAGTGGCCATTTTAATTGTTGTTTTTAATAATTCAAGATTTAGTGCTGTTTTCAATGCTGTCACCTTCTAATTCTATAATATAAATATCCTCGTTTTCTTTTTTCATATAGTACTTTTCACGAGCGTACTTTTCTATTTGTTCTGGATTCTTCAGCTGTTTTATTTGCTCTTCGTCCTTCTTTATTTCCTCCTTGTAATATTCTTTATTGTCTTCGAGCTCACTGATTTGGTTGTCTAAAAAACGATGATCAAAATAAGAATAGTTGTCCAGAAATATCATCCAAGCCGCAAAAAACAACAATACCCACACATATTTATTGCTCAGAAATTTAAACCAAGGTTTGTCTTTATATGGATTTGTCATTTTTTTTTTTTTAGCCCCGATAGAGCCGATATCCCACGTTTTTTAACGTGGATAAGGGCGAAAGCGGGAAATAGCTCCTTATTCTTCCTATTTTTAAAAAGAGGTCATGGAGCTTAATTAGGTTAAAAATACAATAAAATTATAGAATTCTTTGATTTATTACGGCTCTAACTACATCAATGGCTACAGTATTGTATTTGTCATTGGGTATAATAATGTCAGCAAAGGCTTTTGTAGGCTCAATAAACTGCTGATGCATTGGTTTTAGTGTATTTTGATAGCGATTTAGTACTTCGTCCATATCGCGTCCTCGATCTGCAATATCTCGTTTTAATCGACGTATCAATCTTTCATCAGAGTCTGCATGTACATAGATTTTTACGTCAAATAAATCCCTTAGTTCTGGATTAGCGAGAATTAAAATTCCTTCCACAATCATTACTTTTCTCGGGTGGGTAGTAATTGTATCTTCTGTTCTGTTGTGAGTTACAAAAGAATAGACCGGTTGGTGGATTGTTTTTTCAGCTTTAAGTTCCTTCAGATGGGCAACTAATAATTCAAAATCAATAGCACGAGGGTGATCAAAATTGATAAGAGCCCGTTCATCAAAACTTAAGTTGTGGTTTTCCTTGTAATAGGAATCTTGAGAAATAATTCCTACTTCCTTTTCAGGTAATTCATTCATAATCTGATGAACTACGGTTGTTTTTCCGCTTCCTGTTCCGCCTGCAATCCCTATAATGAGCATAAATCGTGGTGTTATTTATTGATGGCACAAAAATAGCGATTTTATTGGGAGTGAATTTTGTTTTTTTAAATCTTTTAATGAATTAGGGAGTTTTAATTTGGAGCTAATCCAACTGTATGTTTCAAGTTCTTGCTTGAATTAGTTTTTTCTATTGTCCTGCAAGGAGCTTCCTTTGGTCGCTCTCTCAGGCCTAGAAAAAAATATAATTCAATCCGCGAAGCTTTTCACTTCCATTTGGGCTAATTTTCATTGTTTGTTATTCGATTTTAGGCAAAAAAGAGTGAACCGAAAAAACGACTCACTCTTTTTAAAAAGAATTCAGATCTTAATTATTTATTCTTTTTTGCTTTAATCATCATTTCCAGTTGGTCCCAAAGCTCTTCGGGAATTGCTTCTAGAATATTAAATTGTCCAGCTCCTTTCAGCCATTCACCACCGTCGATTACCACTACTTCACCATTTATGTAGGCAGAAAAATCAGAAACCATATAGGCGGCTAGATTAGCCAGTTCCTGGTGGTCTCCCACACGTTTTAAAGGTACTTTCTTAGCCATATCAAATTTTTCTGCAAGGTCACCAGGCAACAATCTATCCCAGGCGCCTTTAGTTGGGAATGGTCCGGGTGCAATCGCATTAGATCGAATTCCGTATTTAGCCCATTCTACAGCTAGACTTCTTGTCATGGCTAGAACTCCCGCTTTCGCAGTGGCACTAGGCACTACATAGGATGAACCTGTCCAGGCATAAGTAGTCACAATATTCAAAATGGTCGAAGAGGTTTGTTTTGAATCGATCCAGTGCTTTCCAAAAGCCAATGTACAGTTTTTTGTTCCTTTTAAAACAATATCAATTACAGTATCAAATGCATTGGCTGATAGCCTTTCTGTTGGCGAAATGAAATTTCCAGCAGCATTGTTTAGCAAAACATCTACCTTTCCAAAAGCTTTCAATACTTCTTGTAACATGTTTTCAACCTGGTCATAATGACGAACGTCACATTGTAAAGGCAAACAAGTACCAGCCGTTTCAGACTCTAGTTCTGAGGCTGTATTCTTTAGTTTGTCTAAATCTCTCGACGTTATTGCTACTTTAGCTCCAAGTTCTAAGAAGTACTTTGTCATCGCTTTTCCTAAACCGCTACCGCCGCCAGTTACTACTATTACTTTGCCTTTTAAAGCGTCATCACGTAACATTTTATCTGTATAATTCATATCGTATTATTTTTTTGAATTGTAAATATAATAAATAAATAGTATGCACGCATAATAAAATGAGCATTACTATAGTTATATGCTGCACAATCTTTTAGCTGCTTCCTCTAAAGTTGCATTGTCCTTTGCAAAGCAAAAACGGATCAAGTGTAGGTCTTTTGCATCAGCATAAAATGTTGAAATAGGGATGGCAGCTACGCCATGTTCCATAATTAATCTTTTGCAGAAATCCAGGTCATTTTCATTAGAGATAGCAGAATAGGAGGCTACTTGAAAATAGGTTCCTTCACACGTCATGAGTTTAAATCTACTGTTCTTGAGTAACTGTCTGAAATAATCTCTTTTCTCCTGATACATACTACTGATTTCTTGAACTGAGACAATGTCTAAATAGTCACTTATGGCTACCTGAGATAGACTATTGACGCTAAAAACTAAAAATTGATGCACCTTTTTTATTTCCTTCATCAAATGTTCTGGCGCAACGAGATAACCCACTTTCCAACCAGTTATATGAAATGTTTTTCCAAAAGAAGAAACTACGATACAACGCTTTAAAAGCGCGCTACGCGTATGTGCTGAAATGTGTTTCTCTTCAAATGTGATGTATTCATACACTTCATCCGAGAGTAGGGTTATATTGGGGAATTTTCGCAATAGCTTTTCTAGGGCCTCAAAATCCGTTATGGTTAAAATTTTCCCCGTGGGATTATGTGGATTGTTGATGATAATCATTTTAGTTTTTGAGGAACACGCTTTCTCTATTGTTTCCCAATTAGTGGTATAATCATCATTAAGAGCAATACGAACGGGCTTAGCATTAGATAAAAGAACTGGCGCTTCATAGCAGTCATAACTTGGTTCAAGGATAATAACTTCATCTTCAGTGTCAACTAATGCTTGTATTGTAGCGAAAATGCCCTGTGTGGCTCCAGCAGTTACAAGTATTTCAGTTTCTGGTTGAAGAATTCTACCATAAGAATTATGGACTAAAACAGCTATTTTTGATAGGAGAGATGGGTAACCTGCCATGGGAAGGTATTGATGCACGTCTTTTTTTGCTAAGTTGGCCACGATATTTGTAAGTCTTTCGTCAACTGGAAAATTAGGGAATCCTTGAGAGAGATTTATAGCATTGTATTCGGCCGCCATCTTAGACATGATTGTAAAGATACTTGTAATGATATTTGGAAGCTTTGACATACTTTTATTTTTAGTGATTTAAAAGTAGGCAAATGGTTTGGGTTTGTAAAATGTTATTTTTAGATTTATTTCTTCTGAAAATTTATAACCGATATTCATCGTTGTGTTTCGCTAATTTTTCTAGTTCAAAAAAAGAAAGCACTCCAGTTGAAGTGCTTTACTAGTAGATTTATTCTTAAATTTTATTTTTCAGGTTTCGGCATATCTGAGTTGCCCATGTCTCTTATGCAGATGTATTTCCCGTCTCTTTTTTCAAAAAGACTCATGAAATTTCCACTCATCATTTTGGTGTTTGTGGAATCTACAACTGTATATCCTCCAATTTCGACAACCTGATTGCCATCATTTGCAACATGTACTTCTTTGGTTTCAAAGCTTATTTTTGCAGCTTTTGGAAAAGTCATTATATCTTCTTTCATTGATTCATGAATCGCTGCCTTGCTTTCCAATGGTTTTTTTTCGCTGGAGAAACTAACAGCATCATCCGCATAATACATTATGCCGTCTATATTTCTCGTATTGTATGCGGCAGCAAAGGCGTCTTCCATCGCTTGAATTTCAGTTTTAATAGCGTCTTTGTCTACTGTTACTGTGGGAGCCTCTTTTTTTTCGTTGCAACCAATGAACAAAGACATGATAAGCAGCACTAAACCTCCCTTTAAAATCTTGTTTTTCATAATTAAATTTATTTAAAATTGATAATTGTGATTTTTTTTAGATAGGGGATATTAAATTTAATTATAAAATATTGATAATCAATAATATGTATATATTTTTTTTCAAATAATTTTTTTATCATCAAAGTGATAAAGTCGTTTTAATAACAGATTAAGTCTTTTTAATAGGAATATTTCCAAAACCAATAAAAGAGGAAGGCAAAAAAAAAACTGACTATTGAAAAACAAATTCGTTTTTAATAGTCAGTTTTATATCGTGTTTAAGTGAAATTATTTTTTCTCAATATTGTAATCATAATTTCGGCCGTTATGATACCCATCCATAAAGGCAGCTTTAGATTCTTTCCAGTTGTAAACACTTTCTATGATAAATAGAGCAACCATTGTTAGTATCACTCCTGTAAGGAAATTTTTTAGTCCGTTCACTTTTTGGTATGTAAATGCTTTTGAAATATTTTTTAGTTTGTTTTAGTTGCAGCCGGTTGGTTGTAACCATCATTCCAGCCTCTTAAAAATTCACTTTTGGTTTCTTTCCAGCTGTAGATAGATTCTATTGCAAAGAAGGCAATCATACCTAATATAAATATCCTAATGTCTCTTTTGGTTATTTTCACTTTAATTAGTTTACGGGTTTAGTTTTTACTAAGATATAAAAATATTCCATTTGGAATCTAAAAATTACATTTTATGAATTATAAAGATAGTGGGACGTTTATGTAAATCGATAGTTTCTTTCTTCCAAGCCGCAATTTTCTTGGTCTTGATATATTCTGTTGGAAGTGTAATATCAGTAGCTATACATAAATGTGTTTCGGGATTTAGAGTCTGCAATAAATCTTCTAATAACTTATTGTTGCGATATGGAGTTTCAATGAAAATTTGAGATTGATTATGTTCGAATGAAATCCTTTCCAGACTTTTGAAACTAGCTCTCTTCTCGTCTTTTTCAATAGGTAAATAACCGTGGAACGTAAAACTTTGACCGTTCATTCCAGAAGCCATCATAGCCAAAAGAATTGAAGAAGGACCCACTAGTGGAATCACTTGTATTCCTTTTTCATGAGCTAATTTTACGATAACTGCACCAGGATCAGCTACTCCAGGGCAACCTGCTTCGCTCATTAACCCCATATTTTTACCTTCTAATAAAGGTTTGATGAAATCAAGATGCTCTTTTACTTCGGTCCGTTTGTTTAAAGTAAAGAGTACCAATTCAGATTGTTTTTTTTCAGGGTTAACTTCTTTAATTGATTTACGAGCTGTTTTGTCGTTTTCAACAATGTAATGGTCAATAAAATCAATGGTTCTTTTTACAGTTTGAGGCAAAACATCCATAGGGTCACAATCGCCCATAGTGGTTGGGATTAGGTAGAGTTTTCCTAAAATGGTATTTGGTTTCATTGAAATCGATTTATGTTTGTAATCTAATTTAGAAATGCAAAGAACGGCATTAATAAAGAAATAGATAAGAATTTAGAGTTGAAAAAACTACCAAAGAAACTTATAGGTGGGTTTCTTTTAATTTGTTGGCTATAATGTCACAAACCTCGTTTAGCATATTGTAAACAATGTCAAATCCATTTGGCATACCAAAGTAAGGGTCAGGAACATCCACATTTTCATTTGGATATAGTTCATTCAGAATAATTTGGACTTTGTTTTTTTGCTCAGGAGTTTGTGCTAATTCGATTACATTATCATAATTGGATTTGTCCATGACGTAGATGTAATCATAAGTTTCAAAATCGGTACTGCTAAATTGTCGGCCTTTTTGGTTGGAAATATCAAGCTTGTTTTTTTTGGCGGTAGCAATAGAACGTGAATCGGGTGCATGGCCAATATGCCAGGAACCAGTTCCCGCTGAATCTACGCTGAATTTATCTTTGGGAAGTTTGGATGCCATAATACCTTCTGCCAATGGTGACCGACAAATATTTCCCAAACAAACCATTAAAATTTTTACTGGCATGATGCGTTTATAGCGTTAATTTTTTATGGATATCTTCAACAAATTTCTTGAATTGTTTGTCAGTGGCTACTAAGTTGTCCACAGTTTTGCAAGCGTGTAAAACTGTGGCGTGATCACGGTCACCAATCTGAGAACCGATATTTGCTAAAGATGCTTTCGTGAATTTTTTCGCGAAAAACATAGCCAATTGTCTTGCTTGGACTACATGTCTTTTTCTGGTTTTTGATTGCAATGTCTCAAGATCCAATTGGAAATAATCAGAAACTGTTTTTTGAATGTAATCGATAGAAATTTCTCTTTTTACATTTTTTACAAATTTCTCTACAACACTTTTCGCTAATTCAATAGTAACCTCTTTTTTGTTGAAAGAAGATTGTGCGATCAATGATATAATGGCGCCTTCTAATTCACGAACATTTGATTTAATGTTGCGTGCAACGTATTCGATAATTTCTTCAGGAATTTCAACACCGTCACGGTACAGAATGTTTTTCAAGATAGAAATTCTAGTTTCATAATCCGGTTGATGCAATTCAGCTGACAATCCCCATTTGAAACGAGATAATAAGCGTTGCTCAATATCTTGCATATCAACTGGCGCTTTATCTGAAGTCAGAATAACTTGTTTACCGTTTTGGTGCAAATAATTAAATATATGGAAAAACACGTCTTGAGTTCCTGATTTACCAGAAAGAAACTGAACATCGTCAATGATAAGGACGTCAATTAATTGGTAAAAATGGATAAAATCATTTCTGTTGTTTTTCTTTACCGAATCAATGTATTGTTGAGTAAATATTTCGGCTGAAATATACAAAACTGTTTTTTCAGGGTATTTGTCCTTGATCTCAACACCAATAGCGTGAGCAAGATGCGTTTTACCTAGACCTACACCTCCAAAGATTAATAATGGGTTAAAGGACGTTCCACCCGGTTTGTTGGCGACTGCCATACCTGCTGAACGTGCTAGTCTATTTGAATCTCCTTCTAGGAAATTGTCAAAACTATAGTTAGCATTCAGTTGTGATTCAATTTTTAAATTTCTGATTCCGGGAATTACAAAAGGATTTTTTAATTCCGGATCTAAGTTTTTAAAAGGAGCATCAACATTTTGCGGTTTCATAGGAGCGCGGTTCGCACTTGGCAATTGTTCCGTAAACGGTTGTTTGTTGCCATAAGTGTTTTCCATTTTGATTTTATAAAGTAACTTTGCGTTTTTACCAAGTTCTTTAGTCAAGGCTACTTTTAATAATTTTACATAGTGTTCTTCTAACCATTCGTAGAAAAATTTACTTGGAACTTGAATGTATAATGCGTTATCGGTAAGTTCAACTGATTTGATCGGTTCAAACCAAGTTTTGAATGCTTGGTCCTGAATATTGTCTTTAATAAAAGACAGGCAGTTTTCCCATACTGATTGAGCAGTTTTGTTCATAAATTCTAGGTAAATTATTTTATTTAGTAATCGTTGTCTTATTAAAAAATACCAAAAATATTGATATTTTTCGGGGTAACAAATATGTGAACAAATTTCTGTAAAAAAAAATTAATAGGGGTTGAATTTGTAAAAATATTGTTGTAAGTAGTATTGAGTGAGTCAAAATTTAATGATAATAATAGAAATAAAAGTATGAAAGAATATGAATTTAATGTAAGGGTAAGGTATTCTGAAACAGACCAAATGGGTGTTGTTTATCACGGTAATTATGCCCAGTATTTCGAGATGGGTCGTGTGGAATGGCTCAGAAACCTTGGGATTTCCTACAAATGGATGGAAGAGAGTGGAATTATGCTTCCGGTGGTTTCTTTGAATATAAATTATAAGAAACCGGCTCGGTATGATGACCTATTGACGGTTCGAACTATTTTTAAAAGTCAAACTTCGGTTAAGATTGAATTTGACTATGAGATTTACAATGAGAAAATGGAGTTATTAACAATTGCTAGTTCTACTTTGGTTTTTGTAGACATGAAAACGAGCCGGCCAACTGTTCCTCCTGAATATATAAATGAAAAACTTGCCGCGATTTAAAATAAGCGGATTTGAGCAAAATTATTCTTTAATTTTTATATCAATTTCGAATATGGAGTTAAAAATGTCGAATATCATTTCGGCATTTTTTTTTCGTATTTTTACCTCAATTAAGCCAATTGGTAATCCAGTTTCTTCTACTATTTCCATTTTCTGAGATACAATGTCTAGTTTTTTTTCTTTGATTACTCTCATGACTTTATTCATGTTTTTGTAATCAAATGATATTAGGTAGTGTACGTCTATTGTTTTTTCAATAATAGTGCAGTTTTCAAGGGTCATTTGAGCGGTAGTCTTGTATGCGGATATTAATCCTCCGACACCGAGCTTTGTACCCCCAAAAATACGAACTACAATCACAACAATATTTGTTACCGCAAAGGACTGTATTTGCCCGTAAATAGGCATTCCTGCGCTATTGCTTGGTTCCCCGTCATCATTAGCTCTATAAGAAAGAGTCTCTGTGCCTACTTGATAGGCATAGCAAAAATGCCCTGCGTGTGGATGTTTTTTTCTTAAAAGGTCAATGATAGCCTTTAATTCATCTTCAGATTGGATAGGAAAAGCATAACCAAAAAATTTGCTGCTCTTTTCTTTTAATAAAATCTCTTCTGAAGCAGCTTCAATGGTATTGTAGGTATCTTTAATTTTCAATAGGTATTCTTCTAAATTATATTTTTATTAAATAGGTCAACGACGTCTTCTTTGCCCACTTGTAGATTCCATACTTGGAGACCAAGTTCAGCTGCGGCATCTGTGTTTTCTTTTTTGTCGTCAATAAACAAAGTTCGTTTTGCCTGCAATTCATGTTTGTTTAAAATATAATTGTAAATTTCTGAATTGGGTTTGCGCATTTCTATTTCAAATGAAAAATAGACTTGTTCAAAACATTGGTAAAAATCACTGTAAAATGTAGTGCCAGATTTTTGTTCAAATTTCTCGATGTGTATTGCGTCAGTATTACTTAATAAAAAGAGCCTGTATTTTTTGGAAAGCATTTGAAGGAATTCAAGCCTATAAAGAGGAAATTCTAATAAAATCGCATTCCAAGCATATTCGATTTCTGTAGTACTTGCATGAGGGATGTGTTTTTGTATGCCTTGAAGAAAGTTATCTCTTGTGATTTTACCGGTCTCAAACTGAATGTTTAAATCGTTCAGATCATCATTCCACTGTGTCAACCCTAATTTTTTTAGGCCGGTAACAGTAGCTTGTTTGTCTAAATTGATAAAGACATCTCCAAAATCAAATATAATTGTATTAATCATGGTTTCTTGATATTATAAGTTCATCCTGGCCAATAAATTGCTTTTCAATATGGTTTTTGGGCAGAGTTGGTGCGGTTGTGCCTTCGGTGAAAATCGTATTTCCTGAAAAAAAACGGGCTTCGTCCCAAAGTTTTGCGTCAATAAAAGTTTGTAAAGTCTGACGGCCACCTTCAATAATTACGGATTGAATTTGGTGTCTGTACATCGCTTCCGCAAGTTGCTGTGCTATGTTTTTTTCGAAAGCAATATTCTCAAAGATAAGGTTTTCTTTGATAACATCTTGTCTGGATTTTGAAATAACAATAGTTTTTATTTGATTATCAAACACTTGGCTGTTGTTTGGGGTGCGGTTATTTAGGTCCAAAACCACTCTTATGGGGTTGTTTCCGGTCCAGTCGCGAACATCTAATTTTGGGTTGTCATCAATAACCGTTTGTGTCCCAACCAGTATCGCTTGTTCCTCGCTTCGCCATTTATGAACTAATTGCCTAGAATATTGATTTGTGATCCAAACTGGCCTTTTTTGATTTTCATTGAGTGTCTTTCTGAATTTAGCATCAGGAGCTATAAAACCATCTTCACTTTGTGCCCATTTTAAAATTATGTACGGTCTTTTTTTCTGATGAAAAGTAAAAAAGCGTTTGTTCAGTTCGTTGCATTCATTCTCAAGCACACCAACGCTTACCTTTGTTCCGGCTTCAATTAGTCTTTTTATACCGTTACCGGCAACTTTTACGTTTGGGTCTACGGTTCCAATTACAATATTCGGAATCTTATTTTTTATAATTAGGTCACAACAGGGTGGGGTTTTTCCAAAATGGCTACAAGGTTCCAGACTAACATAAATGGTGGCTTTATCTAAAAGTGATTTGTCTTTTACTGAATTTATGGCATTTACTTCTGCATGAGGTTCTCCTGCTTTTCTATGCCAACCTTCTCCAATTATCTTGTTGTCATAAACAATGACACTGCCCACTAAAGGATTTGGGTAAGTTGTTCCTAGTCCGTTTTTGGCTATTTGTATGCAACGCTCTATGTATTTTTCATGTATCTTCACAATGCAAAAGTAGTTATTTTTGAGTTTAGGATTTAGTTTTGAAACTTTTGAAAATAACAACAAACAATTTCTATTTTTGTATCATAAAAAATAAGTAATTATAATAATGGAAAATTGGGCTATTAGAGAGATTGAAAAAAGAGACAATCCAGCTGTTGCAGAATTGATACGTGCGGTTTTTGACGAGATGAATATCCCGAAAGTGGGAACTGCTTATGAAGATCCGTATTTGGATTTAATGTTTGAGGAATATAGCAAGCCTAAATCTGTATATTACGTCGTTGAAAATAACGGTAGAATAATGGGAGTGGCAGGCGTAGCTCCTCTTGAAAACGAAGCCGAATCAATCTGTGAACTGCAAAAGATGTATTTTAGGCCAGAAACTCGTGGCTTAGGAATAGGAGGTCACATGATGGCTAAATGTTTGCAAATGGCTAAAGAATTTGGTTTTAAACAATGCTATTTAGAAACGATGCCTTTCATGCATGGTGCTCAAAAACTGTATAAAAAAACAGGCTTCGTGAATATTGATGCTCCAATGGGATCTACTGGTCATACCTCTTGTCCTGTGTGGATGTTGAAGGAACTATAAATTATGAGTTTCTAAATTGAAACAGAAATACGATTAGAATGAAAATTAAACAATACCGAGACTTATTTACTAAAACGCTATCGCCAATTCACGGGGAAGGAGAAGCGGAAAGTTTCTTTTACTTAATACTAGAAGCAAACCATCGGTTGAAAAGAATTGATTTGGCTTTGCAACCTGATATGGAGTTTTCTGAGACAGAAATTTTGATATGGAATACTCTTGTGGAACAGTTGAAATTGGAAATTCCTATTCAATACCTATTGGGTGTTACTAGCTTTTATGGTTTAGATTTCGAGGTAAATTCTTCTGTTTTGATACCGCGACCAGAAACAGAAGAATTAGTAGAATGGATTTTAGAAAGTCAAAAGTCGATATCTGGAAGTGATAAACTCAGAATTTTGGATATTGGAACTGGAAGCGGTTGTATTGCAATTTCGTTGGCAAAGAATATTCCTCAGGCGCAAGTTTTTGCTATCGATGTTTCGCAACAGGCTTTGGCTACAGCCAAAAAAAATGCAGAAACAAACAAAGTTGAGGTGATTTTTATAAAGCAAAACATACTTCAAACCGATGATTTGAACCAGCAATTTGACGTTCTCGTTTCAAATCCTCCTTATGTTAGAAATCTGGAAAAACAGGAAATTAAGAAAAATGTCTTAGATAACGAGCCGCATTTAGCACTTTTTGTGGATGACAATGACGCTTTAATTTTTTATAGAAAAATAGCTGAATTGGCTCAAAAAAATCTAATTCCAAACGGACTATTGTTTTTTGAGATTAATCAATATTTAGGCGAGGAAACAGTAAGTCTACTAGCTGAGGTGGGTTTTAAAAACATAGAATTACGTAAAGATATTTATGGAAATGACCGAATGATTAAAGCAACGGTCTAGTAGACCATGTTTAGTTTTAAATTTTTGTACCGATTTAAGATTAGTTACTGCAGATTACTCATATCGCAAGGCTTCGATTGGGTCTAAAAATGCGGCTTTTATGGCTGGATATAAGCCGGATACGATAGCTACAATAAAACTAGTCAGAAAAGCTGCAAAAATGGCGATCCAAGGAATCACAAAGTCGAAACTAAAAGCAGTGGCTATCCCAAAGCCTATCAATATTCCTAAAATAATACCCACGATACCTCCAAGTTGCCCAATTAGTAATGTTTCTATGAAAAACTGAATTGCGACAGTAGATCTTTTTGCGCCCAAGGCTTTTCTAACTCCTATTTCTCTCGTACGTTCCGTAACAGAAACAATCATGATATTCATCAAAGCGATGGAAGATCCTAAAACGGTAATGATGCCTATTAACCAAGACGCGAGGCCAAGGTATTTAGTGATTCCAAGGATTCTATTGATAAGATCATCGCTTCGAACGACGCCAAAGTTATTGTCTTTTACTGGCTTCAACTTACGCACATTACGCATGGTAATAGTGGCGTGATCAATGGCCTGATCCAATAATTCTTTTTTGGTAACCATTACACTCATGGTGTAATTAATATTAGGTGCCGTAAATAAAGACCTTGCTAATTGAATTGGAATTAAAACTCTTAAATCCTGTTTATTGCCAAAAGTGGAACCTTTTTCTTTTAAAACACCGATTACTTTAAACCGTGCCCCTCGTATTGAAATTGTTTTGTCAATTGGATTAACGTCTTTTAAAAGGCCTTTTTCAAAATCAGAGCCCACAATGCAAACGTAGTTGTTGTTATCGATGTCGAAGCCCGTGAAGTTTCTTCCCACACTGGTTTCTAAACCTGAATTAGTCATAAACTGTTCATCGACACCAAGTACGGCAATTTCTGGGTCGGTTTTGTTTGCTTCATATTTCACTTCAGCATTAGAAGTTGCCGTAAATGAAAGTGAAGTTTCCGAAAAAGGATAATTGTATTTGCTCTTGAAAGCTACTGCTTCTGGGTAGGAAATGATCGGGTTTATGATTTTACGTTCTTCATTTCCCTGTCTTCTTATTGTATTTTCGTATTGTTTAATATTGAAAGTATTGGCTCCCATCGATGCGAAATCGGAGGAAATAGTGTTTTCTAAAGCGGATACTACAGTCAGGATTCCCACTAAGGCTGTAATTCCTATGGCGATAATTAATACGGTAAGAGTGGTTCGTAATAATTGTGTTCTGATTGAACCAACGGCAATCCGAACGTTTTCTTTAAATAAATTTAGCATCATAGTAGTTTGACACGAAAATACAATTTTTGTTACAAGTTTGTTTTGGAAGGAGCATTATTTATTTTAAAAATAAGATATTTGCAGTAGTAATTATGATATTTAAATAAGAGATTGCGATTTTGAAAAATCCATTTTAGTTATAATTCATAATGCATAATTTAAAATTCACAATTTATAATAATGGCATCAAAACCGAGTATACCAAAAGGGACAAGAGATTTTTCACCTGCTGAGGTGGCAAAACGACAATATATCATGCAAATTATCAAGAGCAATTTTGAAAAATTTGGTTTTCAACCCATAGAAACACCTTCATTTGAAAACTCCGAGACTCTAATGGGGAAATACGGGGAGGAAGGCGATCGTTTAATTTTTAAGATATTAAATTCAGGGGATTATTTGGCAAAAGCCAATGCATCTCATTTGGAAGCTAAGGATAGTACTAAATTAACGTCTAGTATTTCTGAAAAAGCCTTGCGTTACGATCTAACGGTACCTTTTGCAAGATACGTAGTACAACATCAGAATGACATTGAATTTCCTTTTAAAAGATATCAAATCCAACCGGTTTGGCGTGCTGACAGGCCTCAAAAAGGTCGTTTCAGAGAGTTTTTCCAATGTGATGCCGATGTTGTAGGCTCAAAATCCTTGTGGCAAGAAGTGGAATTAGTCCAACTTTACGATATGGTTTTTAGTGATTTGGGATTGAAAGGGGCGACTATTAAAATCAATAACAGAAAAATTTTATCTGGAATTGCTGAGGTAATTGGCGCATCGGATAAATTAATCGATTTCACTGTAGCTCTCGATAAATTGGATAAAATAGGGGAGGATGGTGTGAAAAAGGAAATGATCGAAAAAGGAATCTCTGAAGAAGCTATAACTAAAGTTCAGCCTCTTTTTAATTTCACAGGGAGTATCTCAGAGAAAATAGAAAAACTATCGCAACTATTAGTTTCTTCACAGGAAGGAATGAAAGGGGTCGAAGAGTTACGTTTTATATGCGATAATACCATGAATTTGGGATTGTCAACGGCTACTCTTGACTTGGATGTTACTTTGGCCCGTGGGTTGAATTATTATACAGGAGCTATTTTTGAAGTAGCACCGCCAAAAGAAGTAGCTATGGGATCCATAGGTGGTGGCGGACGATATGATGATTTGACAGGTATTTTTGGTTTAAAAAACATGAGTGGTGTTGGGATTTCTTTCGGGCTCGACCGTATTTATCTGGTTGTCGAAGAATTAAATCTGTTTCCGGAAACGGTTACTGCAACCACAAAAGCATTATTTATTAATTATGGAGACAGAGAAGCTTTTTATGCAATGAAAGCGATTCAGAAATTAAGGGTATCGGGTATTAAAGCAGAGTTGTATCCGGACAATGCAAAAGTGGCAAAGCAATTCCAACATGCTGATAGACGTAACATTCCGTTTGCGGTAATCATTGGGGAAAATGAAATGGCATCTGACAGTTTTGCTCTTAAAAACTTGGCAACAGGAGAGCAAGTTTCACTTGATTTTGAAGCTTTAAAGGAAGTGCTTTTGTAAATAAATTTTTGGGCGTAAAAAAAAGCTTTGTTTAAATAAACAAAGCTTTTTTTAATATGGGGTAATCACGAATTAATAATTGTACAGTAACTAACCATATTTTTAGATCAGAACCGATAACAAACTTAGAGAAAGTAAATCGTAATAGTCTTAAAATAATCTTAAAATTTAGATTCTGGTTGGTGATAAATGCACAAGGATTAAAATTCAGTAGATAAATGAGAATCAAAAAAGAATGACAATTTGACATTTAGTTAGAATTGGCAGTACTTTTGCATTCCATAGAAAAGTGCAAAAATGATGTTTAAAAATATTTTTAAAAATAAAGGTAATATGACTACTGAAAATACAGAAATCGATAAAGAGATGGATGATGTAACATTAGAGAACAATGCAAACGAAGAGGTTGTTGCTGATGAGTTAAGTGTTGAAGAGCAATTAACGCAAGACTTAGCGAAAGAGAAAGATAAATATTTACGATTATTTGCTGAATTTGAAAATTATAAAAGAAGAACCTCAAAAGAGCGTTTAGAGTTGTTTAAAACGGCTAATCAAGAAGTTTTGTTGGTTATGCTGCCTGTTTTAGACGATTTTGACAGAGCTATGGTTGAAATAAGTAAGTCTGATGATAAATTACTTTTAAAAGGAGTGGAGCTAATCCATGAAAAATTAAAAGGAACTTTAGTTTCAAAAGGACTAGAGCAAGTTGAGATTAAAAATGGTGATACATTTGATGCTGATTTTGCTGAGGCAATCACGCAAATTCCAGCTCCATCCCCAAAGATGAAAGGAAAAATTGTTGATGTGATTGAAAAAGGATACAAATTAGGCGATAAGATCATTCGTTTTCCAAAAGTTGTTATTGGGCAATAGTGGAGCCGCGATTCGTCGCATCCAATTAATATGAGACGCAATAAATAACGTCTGTACCAATAATGCGATTGGTCGAAGTTGTGCCATTCAAAAATAAAAAAATGAAAAAAGATTTTTACGAGATATTAGGTATTTCAAAAAGTGCAGATGCTGCAGCAATAAAGAAAGCCTACAGAAAAAAAGCATTAGAGCATCATCCTGACAAGAACCCTGACGACAAATCGGCAGAAGAAAAGTTTAAATTAGCTGCAGAGGCGTATGAGGTTTTAAGTGATCCAAACAAAAAAGCAAAATACGATCAATATGGTCATCAAGCTTTTGATGGTTCCGGCGGTTTTGGCGGCGGCGGCGGTCAAGGTGGAATGAATATGGATGATATTTTTAGCCAGTTCGGAGATATTTTCGGTAGCGCCTTTGGAGGCGGTGGCGGATTTGGGGGCGGTGGCGGAGGTCAACGCAGAACCAAAGGGAGTAATCTTCGCATCAAAGTGAAATTGACTCTTGAAGAAATTGCAAATGGAGTTGAGAAAAAGGTAAAGGTTAAACGTAAAGTTCAAGCACCAGGCGTTTCTTATAGAACTTGTTCTACTTGTAATGGTCAAGGTCAAGTAATGAGAGTGACTAATACGATATTGGGAAGAATGCAATCAGCTTCTACCTGTCCTACTTGTGCTGGTTCAGGTCAGATTCTGGATAAAAAACCAGCAGAAGCAGATTCGCAAGGTATGATTACTGAAGACGATACCGTTTCTATAAAAATTCCTGCAGGTGTGGTTGACGGAATGCAATTGAAAGTTTCTAATAAAGGTAACGATGCTCCAGGGAACAGTGTTCCAGGAGATTTGATTGTAGCGATCGAAGAGTTGGAGCACCAATTCTTGAAGCGTGAAGGTGAGAATTTACATTATGATTTATATATCAGTTTTTCTGAAGCAGTTCTTGGAATATCAAAAGATATCGAGGCTATAAATGGAAAAGTGAGAATTAAACTGGAAGAAGGAATTCAATCCGGCAAGATTCTCAGATTAAAAGGAAAAGGAATTCCGAGTATCAATGGTTATGGGAATGGTGATTTGTTGGTACATGTAAATGTATGGACGCCAAAAACCTTAAACAAAGATCAGAGGCAATTTTTCGAGAAGAATGTGACGGATGAAAATTTCATTCCAAATCCTGAAAAATCAGACAAATCATTTTTTGAAAAAGTAAAAGATATGTTTTCGTAATTTATAGAAAGCTTAAAAATTTAAAATTAGTTCCCCATCCTTGTTAAAATAAGGATGGGTTTTTTTTGTAACAATTGGACCTATTTTGCTACTAATTATTTACTTTTACACAAATTCAAAATTCAGCATGAGTACCTTACTTGAAGTTAATAAAGTTGTTAAGCAATATGGTGATTACGTGGCGCTTAATGAAGTTTCGTTAACCGTGCCTAAGGGCAGTATTTATGGGCTTTTAGGTCCAAACGGTGCCGGAAAAACATCACTAATCCGAATAATAAACCAAATTACTTTACCCGATAGCGGCGAAATCATCCTTGACGGTGAAAAGTTGCAGCCCAAGCATGTTCAATATATTGGATATCTTCCTGAAGAAAGAGGATTGTACAATAGCATGAAAGTGGGAGAACAATGTTTGTATTTGGCTCAAATGAAAGGCTTGTCTAAAGCGGAAGCTACAAAACAGTTGAATTATTGGTTTGAAAGACTAGAAATTCAAGGCTGGTGGAACAAAAAGGTGCAAGAGTTATCCAAAGGAATGGCCCAAAAAATTCAGTTTGTCGTTTGTGTGCTGCACAAGCCTAAATTACTGATTTTTGACGAACCTTTTTCTGGTTTTGATCCTGTAAATGCCAATATCATAAAAGATGAAATTCTTGCTTTGCGAGAGGATGGAGCTACCATAATTTTTTCTACGCACCGTATGGAAAGTGTTGAAGAATTATGTGATCATATCGCCCTAATCCATAAGTCAAATAAACTGATAGAAGGCAAATTGGATGATGTTAAAAGACAATTTAAAACCAATAGCTTTGAAGTTGGGGTTTTATCAGATAACGTAGAGGGTCTGATGTATGATATTACCCAAAAATTCACTGTTGGCCCAGCTAATTTTAAATCGCTCAGTAACGAATTGAAACTTGAAATTCAAATAGGAAATGCCATGCCAAATGAATTACTTAATGTCCTGACGCAGCGTGGGCAAGTAACTCATTTTATGGAAAAAATACCAAGCGTAAATGATATTTTTATCCAAACTGTAAGCGAAAAGTAAATTATAATTTATAACTCCTATGAGTATTATTTCATTAATCATAAAAAGAGAATTTATTGCCAAAGTGCGTAATAAATCCTTTATTGTTATGACCTTTTTAAGTCCGTTACTCTTTGTTGGAATCGCTGGCTTTGTGGGCTATTTAAGCTCAATGAAAGCGGAAACCAAACGAATAGCCATTCATGATGAATCTGGTTTGTTTGTCAACGAGTTTGTTTCTAAAAACAGTGACAAAAGCAATTATAAATACCTAGACTTATCGCTTATTGATGCGCAGTTCCTCAAGGACAGTATCACAAATGAAAGTTATGAAGGCTTACTATTGATTCCCAATACTACGAATGTAGCTGATTTGGAAAGCAAAATACAATTCATCTCAAATGACAGTCCCAGCATTTCATTTATTGAAAGTGTACAAGGAATTATTGCTAATAAAATTACCGATATTAACCTTGAAGAGGCAAAATTAGATACCGAGGCAATAAAAAATGCACAGTCTAAAGTCAATATTAGCCTTGCAAAAGCTTCTGGGGAGCAAAGTGTGAAAGGTCTCAATGAAATTAAAATTGCCATTGGTGGTGGCTTTGGTTATTTGATCATGATGTTTATTATTATCTATGGAAATATGGTGATGCGTTCTGTGATTGAAGAAAAAACCAACCGAATTATAGAGATAATTATTTCTTCGGTCAAACCATTTCAATTGATGATTGGTAAAATCATAGGGACATCGCTAGCTGGTATCCTACAGTTCTTTATATGGGCAGTAATAGGACTTTCCTTGATGTTTGCTGCTTCGATATTTTTTGGTGTAAACGTTGGACCAACGGCTAAAGTTTCACCGGAAATGATGCAGCAAGCACAGAATGAATTTGCAGGTCCAGCCCAAATGTATATCAAAGAGTTATGGAACTTGCCTATAGCAAGTATCCTTATCGGTTTTGTTGTTTACTTCATAGGAGGTTACTTCTTATACAGTTCATTTTACGCGGCAATTGGTGCCGCAGTAGATAATCAAACTGACTCGCAACAGTTTTTATTGCCTATCATCATGCCGTTGATGCTTAGTGTTTATGTTGGTTTTTTCAGTGTAATGAACGACCCACACGGGACATTAGCAGTCGTTTTTTCGATGATTCCGCTTACATCGCCTATTGTGATGTTGATGCGAATCCCGTTTGGCGTACCTTTGTGGCAAATTGCAATATCAGTCACCTTACTATTTGCTACTTTCTTTTCAGTGGTTTGGTTTGCAGCTAAAATATACCGCGTTGGAATATTGATGTACGGTAAAAAGCCCACATGGAAAGAGTTGTATAAATGGTTAAAATATTAAAATAATTTGGAGCTATTTCCCGCTTTTCGCTACAATCTTTTTTACTTCGCCCAAAAAGCGAATTAAAAAAAGGATTTTCACTGCAATCGGGGCTACAAAATCAGGTTTAAAAAAAACTTGTGAACTTTGCGAATTACTTTGCGAACTTTGCGGTAAAACGATAAAATAATTATGCCGAAAATATTAATCATAGAAGACGAAGCCGCGATCCGAAGAGTACTTTCTAAAATACTTTCTGAAGAAAACGATGCCTATCAGGTAGAAGATGCAGAAGATGGTGTTGCGGGTTTTGAAAAAATAAAAAATAACGACTACGATTTAGTTTTGTGCGATATAAAAATGCCAAAAATGGATGGTGTTGAATTGCTTGAGGCGGTTAAAAAGATAAAACCCGAAATTCCTATCGTCATGATTTCTGGTCATGGAGATATGGAAACGGCTATAAATACGATGCGCATGGGGGCTTTTGATTATATTTCAAAACCACCTGATTTAAACCGTTTGCTAAATACGGTTAGAAATGCGTTGGACAAAAAGCAATTGGTTTCAGAAAATAAGATTTTAAAGAAAAAAGTCAGCAAAAACTATGAGATGATCGGGGAAAGCGATGCGATTAATCACATTAAAGTGATGATCGACAAAGTGGCCCAAACTGAAGCTCGAGTTTTGATTACTGGACCTAATGGAACCGGAAAAGAATTAGTAGCACATCAATTGCATGAAAGAAGCGAACGTGCTAGTTTTCCTTTAATCGAAGTGAATTGTGCTGCAATTCCAAGTGAATTGATAGAAAGCGAACTATTTGGTCATGTTAAAGGAGCTTTTACTTCTGCGGTGAAAGACCGAGCGGGTAAATTTGAAGCTGCAGATAAAGGAACTATTTTTCTTGACGAAATTGGTGATATGAGTCTTTCTGCTCAAGCCAAAGTATTGCGTGCACTGCAGGAAAGTATGATTACCAGAGTAGGAGCAGACAAGGACATAAAAGTGGATGTACGTGTAGTTGCCGCCACCAATAAAGATTTAAAGACAGAGATTGCCGAAGGGCGTTTTCGTGAGGATTTGTACCACCGATTGGCCGTTATATTGATTAAAGTTCCGTCGTTAAATGAAAGACGCGACGATATTCCGCTATTAATTTCGCATTTTGCAGATAAAATTGCTTCAGAGCAAGGGAATGCAAGAAAGAAGTTCTCTAATGATGCCGTCAAATTATTACAAGAATATGACTGGACGGGAAATATTCGTGAATTGCGAAATGTGGTGGAACGTTTGATTATCCTTGGCGGAAGCGAAATTTCCGAGAGTGATGTGAAGTTGTTTGCATCAAAATGATTAAATAATTTAAAGATTAAGTAATTAAAAAATTAAGAGTCTAATCTATTAATTTTTTAATGTTTAAATCTTTCAATCTAAAGTAAATGAAATTAAAAAAATTAAACGAAAAGCTACAAGAAGCACTAATTGAAAATGGCTTAACGGAGGCTAATAAAATGCAAAAGGAAACTTTTTCGACTTTAAAAAGTGGAGCAGATTGTATTATTGTAGCACCAAAGGGAAGCGGAAAAACAACAACTATTGTAATCAACGTGATTCAACAGTTGGTTTGTGAGGGTGAGCAATCTCCGCGTGCTTTGATTATTGTGGAAGACAAAGCCAAGGTTTTGGAGATGGAAGCACTTTTTGAAAAGTACGGTAGATATACGAATATGACTGTGTATGGAGTTCATGATAGAGGGGATATGGAATACGATAAAAATTTCATTTCAGGCGGAATTGACGTTTTGATTGGAACTCCTAATAAGTTAAATGAGATGTTTACTATGGCTGGTTTCAATGTGAACCGACTTAAAATGTTTATTCTTGATGATGCTGATCCAATTTTGAGATTACGACATGAAACTAAAATCATGCGTATTTCTAACAGTATTACTAGAACGCAACGCATCATTTTTTCGGAGCAAATGACAGACCGTATTGATATTCTTGCTGAAAAAATGTTGGTAGAGCCTTTCTTGTTTGAAATTGACGAAGATGAAGAGGATGAGAATGAAGAGGATAAAAAATAACATAAAATAAAATAGAGATGGGATTAATGAAAGTGTTTTCGGGAAGCGAAATTTTAGCATTGGCTTTAAAAGAAAAAATTGAAGCTATAGGTATAGATGTAGTGAAAAAAGATAATATCCAATCGGCAAGATTGGCAGGTTTTGGTAGTTCAGGATCGGCTGTCGAGCTGTTTGTTCAGGAAACGGAGTACGGTAAGGTAAGCCCTGTTATTGAAGAATTCAGACTGAGTATTTAATACTCGTCAGTCACTTTAAATATTGATTCCTTGATGCTTTTTTACATCAAGGTTTTCTTTTTAAAATTGGATTCGAATAACAAAAAAAAACAATACATGAAATATAAAATGTTGGTTTTAGACATGGATGATACCTTGTTGAATGATGACCATGAAATTTCGATTCAGAATAAGGAAATGCTTGCAAAAGCTCAGGAAATGGGTGTTCATATAGTTTTAGCGTCGGGAAGGCCAACTCCTGCCATGACGGCGTATGCCAAAGAGTTAAACCTGCATAATTCCTATATGATTTCTTATAATGGCGCAGTGATTTCTGATTTAAAAGAAGATAAAATCATTTTTGAACAAACTTTGACTCAACAACAAATTCATGAATTATATGATTACAGTGTAAAAAGCAAAACTCATATTATTACGTATGTTGATGGGGAAATTGTGAGTGAAACGGATTCTGAATACATTGAAATCGAAAGAAAAATAACGGGATTGGTACACAACAAAGTATTGGATTTTAAAGCTGCCGTTCAATCGTCTGCTGTAAAATGTATTTTATTGGAAGAACCAGCTTATCTCAAAGGAGTCGAAAAAGACTTAAAATTGGTAATGCCGCATTTGAGTGTAAGTATGTCAAAACCTTTTTTCCTTGAAGTTGCACAAAACGGCATCGACAAAGGGGCAAGCGTCAAATTATTAGCAGAAAAACTGAACATTCTTCAAAGTGAAATTATAGCCGTTGGTAACGCGGGCAATGACTTAACAATGATCGAATATGCTGGACTGGGCGTTTGGGTAGATAATGTGACTCCTGAACTTCGTCATAAAGGGGACGTTATTGTTGCTTCAAACAATAATCATGGAGTTGCTGAGGTAGTAAGACGATTTATATTGAATTAATTCTTTTTTACTTTTTTCAAACTCAGTAGATTCAATGGGTTCATACCCAAACCGGTCACGTTTTTTCTAGTAAAACGGGCCACTTTGTCATAAAACAAAGCAATAACCGGCGCTTCGTTTATGATGATTTTATCCATTTTTTGATACAAAACATAGCGTTTTTGGTCATCAGTTTCTTTGAAAGCCTGTTCGTATAACATATCGAATTCGGCATTTTTAAAGTGGGTATAATTTGGTCCGTTTGGGGAAAAATTCCCACTGTAAAATAGTGACAAGTAATTCTCGGCATCAGGATAGTCGGCAATCCAGCTCGCTCTAAAAAAAGACACTTTACCAGTCGATATCGCTTGTCGCAAAGTCGAGGGCGGACTAATATCAACTTGTACATCCAAGCCTATTTTTTGCCATTCTCGTTGTAAAAACTCTCCAATATCTACATAGGAAGCATTAGTACTTAATTGAATTACTGGGTTTTTATCTCCAGTCGTTTTTTTGTAGTCGTTAACTAATTCTTTTGCTTTTTCGATATCGTAATCATAACCTTCTGCATTGTTGAAACTTGGTAAACCCATTGGAATCATTCCGTTTACGGCTGGTGTCCCCATATTATTCCGCAAATAGGTAACTAGTTTTTGGCGGTCAAAGCCATAGTTCATAGCCTTTCGAATGCGTGAGTCCAAAACAGTTTTGTTATCACCGTCCATTCGGAATCCCAAATATTCAGTGTTGAGGTACGGACCTGTTATCAAGTTTACGTCATTTACGTAATTAGGTTGTAGTTCCCCTTTTTGGGTAAGAATTTCGTCTTTATAGGAAGGGTCTAGTCCGGAAGTAAAATCTAATTTTCCTTGTATGAATTGCAGAAAACCACTTTGCTTGTCCGGCAAGAAAGTAATGGCTACCGCCTCAAGATAGGGAAGGGCGTTTCCTTTTTCATCTTTTTCATAATACAGTGGGTTTTTTCGCAAAACCAGTTTTACGTTTTCTTCCCACAATTTAAATTGAAATGGTCCGGTACCTATTGGATGGGATCGAAAATCACTGCCGTAATGTTCAACAACTTCTTTAGGCACCACAGAGGCATATTTCATAGTCATCAAACCAAGGAAAGCAGGAAATGGTTTGATTAGCTTAATTTCGAAAACGCTATCATTTTTGGCTTTGAAACTTTCGACATTTTGCAACACCCACCCGCCAGGCGAAGCCACTTTTTCATCTAATAAACGACCTAAACTGTATTCAAAATCTTGTGCTTTTACTGTTCGGGTGCTATCCTTACCAAAAAGGATATGTTTCTGAAAAAAGATATCGTTGCGTAAGGTGAATGTATAGGTTTTTGCATCTGGCGCGATAGTCCAAGATTTAGCAATATCAGGCTTTATGTGCAGGCTGTCATCTAATTGGAGTAAACCATTGAAAATGTGGTTGCAAGCCCAAATATTAGACTGTACTTTAGAAAAGGCAGGGTCTAATGATGTGATATTAGAACTTTCATTGTATCTAAAAACGAGGCGGTCTTTGTTTTCTTTGCTCTCTTTTCCGCAAGAAACAAATGTTAATACAATACAAAATACTGATATATAAGGGATTATTGATTTCATTTTAAAGAATATTGTACGTAAATTTGCAAACTCTTTTTACAAAGATGTAAATATAATAAGTTACTACTTAAAACGTAGTTTATCCCTATGGAAAACAGAAAAAAAGTTGCCTTTTATACGCTTGGATGCAAACTGAATTTTTCAGAAACATCAACAATTGCTCGAAATTTTCAAGATGAAGGTTTTGATCGTGTTGATTTTGAAGAAGTCGCTGATATGTACGTTATTAATACTTGTTCAGTGACGGAGAACGCAGATAAACAGTTCAAGCAGGTTGTAAAGAAAGCGATGAAACTCAATGACAAAGCTTTTGTTGCGGCTGTGGGTTGTTATGCGCAATTGAAACCGGAAGAATTAGCGTCTGTTGATGGTGTGGATTTAGTTCTTGGTGCCACAGAAAAATTCAAAATCCTGGATTACATCAATGATTTGAGTAAAAACGATATGGGTGAAGTCCATTCTTGCGAGATATCAGAAGCTGATTTCTATGTAGGGAGTTATTCTATTGGTGACAGAACGCGTGCTTTCCTGAAAGTGCAGGACGGTTGTGATTACAAATGTACTTATTGTACTATTCCACTAGCAAGAGGGATTTCACGTAGTGATGAATTAGAAAATGTGTTGAAAAACGCAAAAGATATTTCAGATCAAAACATCAAGGAGATTGTTTTGACTGGAGTGAATATTGGAGATTACGGAAAAGGAGAGTTTGGAAATAAAAAACACGAACATACATTCTTGGAATTGGTTCAAGAATTAGATAAAGTAGAAGGAATCGAAAGATTGCGCATCTCGTCTATTGAGCCGAATTTATTGAAAAATGAAACAATAGAATTTGTATCGAAAAGTAGGACTTTTGTACCTCATTTTCATATCCCATTACAATCTGGAAGTAATGATATTTTGAAATTAATGAAGCGTCGCTACCAACGCGAAATCTATACAGAACGTGTAAATAAAATTCGGGAAGTGATGCCACATGCATGTATTGGAGTAGATGTTATCGTAGGTTTTCCAGGAGAAACAGACAAACATTTTTTGGAAACCTATCATTTCTTGAATGATATGGACATCTCGTATTTACATGTTTTTACTTATTCAGAGCGTGATAATACAGAAGCAGCCGATATGCCAGGAGTCGTTCCTAGTATCGTAAGGTCGAAACGAAGCAAAATGATGCGTGGATTGTCAGTTAAGAAACGTCGTGCTTTTTATGAAAGCCAGTTGGGAACTAATAGGACAGTACTGTTTGAAAGTGAAAATAAAGAAGGTTATATTCACGGATTTACAGAAAACTACGTAAAAGTAAAAACACCTTGGAATCCTGAATTAGTGAATACTTTACACGAGATCAACCTGACTAAAATTGATGATGATGGAAGTGTAAGAATTGAATTTGTTTCTACTTTAGTTTAAATTAATTTTTAAACATATAAGTCACTTAAGTTTTTAATAGCATTGATGGATTTTTTTTAAACATATAAGTCACATAAGTCTTCTAAACCATTAAGGGATTAAGTTTATTAAGTTTTACGCTTAATTTTCTTAATCCCTTAATGGTTTTATTAGTTAAGATTGGCCTTTTGACTTTAAGACTTTCTACTAATATGACTTATACGTTAAAAAAATTACGGGTTCGTCGACCAAATACTGCTGTTCTTAATGAAAACGCGTCGGTTTAGTTTTAACTGTGCGATAATCAATTCAGCCATATCTTCAGCCTGCATTACTTTATCAGGATTTCCGTCAGTCAGTTTTAAGTCTTTCGCCATTTCGGTAGCAACAGTACTTGGAGTCAATGCTGTCACACGAATGTTGTATTTGCGAACTTCTTGCATTAAAGATTCAGTTAATCCCAAAACGGCAAATTTAGAAGCACTATACGCACTTGTTAAAGCGTTTCCGGCTAATCCTGCAGTTGAAGAAATATTGATAATGTCTCCTGTTTGTCTTTCAATCATATTAGGCAAAACGGCACGAGTCATATAATAAGTTCCCATTAAGTTTACCTGAATGATGCGTTCCCAAGCTGTAGGTTCTAATTCTAAGAATTTACCAAAAGCGGCAATTCCGGCATTATTGATTAAAATATCGATGGTTCCAAATTCAGCTAGGGCTTTTTCAGCAGCAGCGTTTACCGAGCTGATGTCAGCAACATCTGCAGTGATTGCTAGTGCTTTTACTCTCAAAGAGCGCGCTTTTGCTGCTACATTATCGATTTCTTCTTGTGTTCTCGCAACCAAAATCACATTTACGCCTTCTTTGGCTAAGGCCAAAGCGATAGCTTTTCCTATTCCTTTTCCGGCACCCGTGATAAGTGCATTTTTATTTTTTAAGTCCGTCATTTCATTCCATTTTAGATGTTGCAAGCAAAGTTAAACCATTCCCTTTTTTTAAATGGAAGTACAATGTGAAAAAATCCTTAAAGTTATTGCATTTGGGATGTTTTGTTGAGGAGCACTATTAAATCCCAAAGGAAATGGCAGATTATAATAATTGTAATGGATCTGTATTTTTGATAGTGGAAAGCTAATACCACTCCTATAAACAAAGGAGCAATTATTTGGATTAAAGTACCATAGCTATAATGGATAAGCCCAAAAAGAACACTTGATATAACGATTGCCCAATAGGAGTTTTTAAACAGAATTTCTAGTCTGGGAATAAGGTAGCCTCTAAAAAGTAGTTCTTCAGTAACCCCGGCAGTTATTGATGTAAATAGTATTAAAGGCAGGTTGTTATTGAAAAATTTAAGAATCTCATCTATCTTTTTGCTTTCGATGTTTGAACCAGATAATTTAAATAAAAGGGCAATCCCTAACATGACTAATACTAGTATCCCCATAGTTTTAGCGATAGATTGTATATAAAATAGCAGTGAATATTTTTTCTCCTTCCATAAGAGGAAGTTTTGTTTTTCTATAGTTACAGAATACATATAAACTAAAAACAAACAGAGCCAAATAATTAACCTAGAGATATAGAATGTGGTAACATACTTAAAATTAAGTTGCTTTAAAAACGGAAATGATACTGCAGTAGCAATCAGTAGTAATACTAAAAATGAAATTCCACCAATCAGGGTTGACTTCTTAGTTTTCTTTAAATAATCGTTCATTTTTATTTCAAGTCTAAGGTCAGTTTATAAATTTGGGTTTCTAGAACGGCTGTTTCCTTGTCTTCGCAAAGTAAGAACTCAATCTTTTTATTCGAGTTTTTGAAAACAGTTAATCCCTTAAATTTATGGCTGTTGCTAATTTTTTTTGTGAACTCAATTTTCATGGTCTCTAGATTGATACAACCAATATGACTTACTAGAATTTCGCCATCGGCGTAGGTTGATTTTGTATTTTCGGTTGTGGCCAAAAAATAAATTTTTCCGTCGACCAAAACAGCATCTGTAAAAGTGGAGCGAACGCCTTTTATCTTAGGGAGTTTGTAGTCGTTTGACATTAGACTGAATTCATCACTTAGTTTTTTTGCGTGAATACTAAAAAGTACATTCCTACTCGCATCTCCATTGCCTCGATTGAATAAGTACCAGGTTTCGCCGTCGTAAATGGCGCCTTCTAAATTAAAATTTCCCTGATTGATGTTGCCGAAACTTTGCATAACGGCATATAAATCGACTAGATTATTGGTAGTGACTTTCTTTTTTTGTTTTAAGTCAAACTCGACCATGCTGTTCCCTTTGGCGGTAGATCCTGAACCAAATACATATATTGTATCTTGATATTGAGTAAAGGATTCAAAATCTGGTTTTTCTTTTTTAGGAATGTTTTCAGAAGGCTTTTCTATAAGTGGATAGCTCTTTAAATTGCTGCTGTCTATATTGTATTCATATAGGAACCCGCTATTGTCACCAATAAGGAGTAAGCTGTTGTCGTTGTACAGTAGTCCTGAGGCAGAACCTATTCCGATGATTTTAAAAAGTAAATCGAGTGTGAATTTTTTCATGAATGTTATTTTAGAAAAGGATGCCCTAGCCCGGATAGCAGCGAAAATCCTATTAAGCCGCTTTTTTGCGGATTAATAGATTGTAGCGAATAGCCGGAAATAGCTCCTGAAATTTATCAAGAGTAACTCAATTATTTGTTATATTTGAGATTATAAAGATAAAATATTTCTTATGAAGTCTATTGATCCAGATAATTTTAAAGTGACAGGCAAAATTGATTTGTCTAAAATCCCTACGAACTTGTTTAATAAAGCCAGCGATGACGATAAGGAAGATAAATTAGATAAGGTGCAGGAGAAGTTGAGTGCGTTGCAGGATGTGATGTATGCGCACAATCGCTACGGCGTTTTGATTTGCCTGCAAGGAATGGATACTTCTGGAAAGGATAGTTTGATTAGGGAAGTTTTTAAGGAATTCAACCCACGTGGAGTGGAGGTTTATAGTTTTAAAACGCCGAACTCGACTGAGCTGGAACACGATTATTTATGGAGACATTATCTGGCTTTGCCTGAGAAAGGGAAATTTGCTGTTTTTAACAGAACGCATTACGAGAATGTTTTAGTTACTCGTGTGCATCCTGAATATATATTGAACGAAAATTTACCGGGCATTGAGAAAGTAGAAGATATTACCCCTCAGTTTTGGGAAAATAGAATGGAGCAAATCAATAATTTTGAGAAGCATATTACTCAAAATGGAATAATTGTAATGAAGTTTTACTTTCATATAAGTAAGGAGGAGCAACGGCAACGCTTGTTGCGGAGACTGGAAGAAGAGGAGCACCATTGGAAATTCTCTCCAGGGGATTTGAAAGAGCGGGAGCACTGGGATGAATATATGGAATATTATCAGGAAGCTATTAATAAAACAGCTACTGAAAATGCACCTTGGTACATAATCCCTTCTGATGACAAGGATATGGCTCGCTATATTGTAGCTAAAATTATCTGGGAAGAAATGCAGAAACATACGGATATAAAAGAACCGGAATTAGATGATAAAGTAAAAGCTAATTTCCAGATGTATAAAGATATGCTGAAGAAGGAAAAGTGATTTGGCAGTTTATTTTTCATAAATGTCTAAAACAAAAAAAATGCTCTGAAACTCAGAGCATTTTTTTTACTAATTCGAAAATTGGTATTATAGTTCAAACCCGTAAGCCAAACGTACTCCAACTTGTCCAACACCTTTTCCTGTAGATCCATTGTTATTTACTGTTGGAAAATCAGAATAGTGCTCATAACGCAATGAAACGTCAATGTATTTTGTTGCATAACCGACACTCGGCGCTAAGATTAAAGAAGTTTGGTCATAACCGTTAGTCACTGCAAATGCAGCACCAGCTTCTCCCATCACATAAAATTCGTCATTCCAAACGAATGCTTTAAAACCTGCTTTAGCTGGAATAAAACCTAAGTCACTTCCGTCAGCTTCACTTACAAAAAGGTTTGTAAATCCAGTAGTCAAAGTCAATGAGTATCTTTTTGTTAAATCATATTGTAATCTAGCATCTGCACCCAAAGCTAATTTATATGGGTCTTGAGTAGCGTATCCACCACTAACACCAAATCCTAATTTGAAACCTTGATCGTAATTTTTTACTGCTGTGTCTTGTGCTTGTGCATTATTTGCAAACATTATTGATACTGCAAATACAAATAACATTTTAATTTTTCCTGTAACTTTCATAATCGTATTATTTGGGTTTTAAAATATGTCTTTTTGAGATGTTTAATTACACTCTTATCGACAGATACAAATGTATATAGGTGTATGTCCGGAAATGTTATAGAATTATTTGATTTTGTTACATAATATTAGAGCTAGGAAAAAAACAGCACAAAATAGTAGTGTATATTAATTCAATATTGCAGGAACATTAAAAAGGTTCTAATTATATTTGCCATCAAAAACCTGAAATTGAATTTATCTACCTACACAAAAGAGTTCTCGTATAATTTAAGATTAGCCTATCCTATAATTTTAGGAATGTTAGGACATACCGTTGTTGGAATTGTTGATAATATTATGGTGGGTAAATTAGGACCAACGGAATTAGCAGCCGTTTCTCTTGGAAACAGCTTTGTTTTTATCGCGATGTCATTGGGGATTGGGTTTTCAACGGCTATTACACCATTGGCAGCACAAGCAGACGGAAAAAAAAGTATCGAGGAGGGGAGAAGTATATTTCATCATGGATTGTATTTGTGTACCATTTTAGGAGTCGTACTTTTTGGACTGATATTTTTTTCTAAACCATTAATAGGTTTCATGGGACAACCTGACAATGTGGTTGAGTTAGCCAAGCCTTATTTAGATATTGTGGCTTTTTCTTTGATTCCGTTGATAATCTTCCAAGGGTATAAGCAATTTGCGGATGGAATGAGCGAAACTAAATATTCTATGTGGGCAACCATTTTAGGAAATGTAGTAAATGTAGTTTTGAATTATTTATTTATTTATGGTATTTGGATTTTTCCGGAATTGGGTATTGTTGGTGCAGGGATAGGGACTATAGCGTCACGTTTTGTGATGCTAGGATATATGCATTATGTGATGAAAAAAAAGGAGAAGTTTCATCATTTTTTCGAGAAGTTTTCTCTACAAAATATCAAAAAAAAGGTGAATATCGAGATTATTCGGTTAGGGGCGCCTTCTGCTATGCAAATGTTTTTTGAGGTGGGTTTGTTCACTGGGGCAATTTGGCTTTCGGGTGTTTTGGGGATAATGAATCAAGCAGCGAATCAAATTGCATTAAGTTTGGCTAGTTTTACGTTTATGTTCGCCATGGGCTTGAGTGTAGCTGCCTCAATTCGAGTAGGGAATCAAAAGGGTTTGGCTGACTATAAGCAACTTCGTGTTGTGGCCTTTTCTATATTTTTATTGGCAATAATAGTTGAGACTTTTTTCGCTCTGATATTTGTACTGTTCCATACGCAGTTACCAGCGTTGTTTGTTGATATGAATAATGTAAACGATTTAGCCGTTAATACTGAGGTGGTAAGCATTGCTGCCCAACTATTATTAGTAGCAGCAGTTTTTCAAATTTCAGATGGAATTCAGGTAGTTGTCTTGGGAGCTTTAAGAGGATTACAAGACGTAAAAGTACCCATGTACATCACTTTTGTTGCTTATTGGGTAGTTGGATTTCCAATATCAATTTATTTAGGTCTATATACTGAACTGAAAGGGGCAGGGATTTGGATAGGTCTTCTCGCAGGATTATCTATTGCCGCTTTATTTTTGTATCTTCGCTTTGTGAGATTGACAAATAGGTTGCTTGTAGAAAAAACCTCAAAATAAGTTTGTCCTCACGTATTCTTCTAATTTGTTTTTCTGTTCACTTGACAGATATAACATTCTAAAATAAAATACATGATATTACTTATTATTCTTGGCATAATCTTATTGGTTGTGAGCTTTACTTTGAAACAAGATCAGAATCCATTCTCAAAATTCTCCAATTTAGCACGGATTATTGGAATTTTATTAATCGTAGTGGGTATTTTTTCTGCCGCATTTCAACAAATAGATGCAGGGAAAGCCGGTGTTAAATCGTTATACGGAAATGTTGAGCCGGGAGTTTTAGATCCGGGACTTCATATTATCAACCCTCTTTTAGATGTAACTGTTTTTGATATTCAAACTCAAAATTATACTATGTCTTCTGCTCCAACGGAAGGAAATCAGCAAGGTGATGATGCCATCAGAGTGTTGTCAAATGACGGGCTTGAAGTGGTTATTGACTTGACGGTATTATATCGTGTGTCTGCGGTGGATGCTCCAACAATTTTTAAAGAAATTGGAGTGAACTATATTGATAAAATTGTTCGTCCAGTTACAAGAACACGTATTCGTGACAACGCTGTTTTTTATGATGCTGTCGCTTTGTACTCCACCAAAAGGAATGAATTCCAAGATGGTATTTTTAAAAGTATCGAAGCCGATTTTAAATCAAGAGGGCTAGTACTTGAGTCATTGCTGATTAGAAATATCAATCTTCCAACCTCTGTAAAAAAGACAATTGAGAGTAAAATTAATGCTGAACAAGATGCTCAAAAGATGGTTTTTGTTCTACAAAAAGAGAAACAAGAAGCAGAACGTAAAAGAGTGGAAGCACAAGGTATTGCTGATTACCAAAAAATTATCTCTACTGGTTTGACTGACAAACAGCTGCAGTATGAAACAATTAAAGCACAAAAAGAATTAGCTGCATCGCCAAACACAAAGATTATCTTTATGGGAAAAGGGGGAGCTCCAATAATTCTTTCCGATAAATAGATTTTTTAAAACTTTATTCGGTTATTTGTCTAGTCGTTGGGTCGATAAGCCAGTGATACAATAAAAACATTAAATATAAATTACAAATGGAATTACCAAAGTTTTTACTGGGTGACAATACTGATTTTCCTGAAGATATTTTCATCATACATTTAGATTATCCAAGATTTATAATTAATCTTAAAGATGATGAGGTAGAGTTTATGGAAGAAGCTGAAGATCTTGACGAAACAGAATTAAACGCTGAAATGGAAGGTTTAGTCGAACAAGCTAATGCTTTTTACGACAAAGAAATGGAACGTTACGAGAAAGAGTAAATAGTTATTTAAAATACTCTTTCAACAATAATTGAGCGGCTGCAAATGGTGAAATTTCATCATTTTGCACCGCTTTTTTAGTTGAATCTAATAGGCTTTGAATTGTAGGATGGTTGTAAAAACGTAGTTTTATTTGTTCATTGATGGTTTCCATTAACCAATATTCATTTTGCTCTGATCGTTTTGTATAAAAATAATCGTTGGTTTTAGTAAGTTCTAAAAATTTTTCGATGGTTGCCCACACTTCAGGGATTCCATCTTGATTAATAGCGCTGCAGGTTGAGGTTGTGGGTGTCCAGCCAGATTTTTTAGCCGGAAAAAGATGCAGCGCTCTATTAAACTCGCTTTTTGCCAGTTTTGCTTTTCTGATATTATCTCCATCTGCTTTATTGATGACAATCGCATCAGCCATTTCCATAATTCCGCGTTTTATTCCTTGCAGTTCATCTCCGGCTCCGGAGATTTTTAGTAATAGAAAGAAATCTACCATACTATGCACGGCAGTTTCGCTTTGGCCTACGCCAACGGTTTCTATAATAATGGTATCAAAACCACAAGCTTCACATAAGCTGATTGACTCTCTGGTTTTTCTCGCCACACCACCTAATGTCTCTCCTGAAGCTGATGGACGGATATAGGCGTTTTTATCCTTCACTAATTCTTCCATGCGGGTTTTGTCTCCTAGGATACTTCCGTGAGAAATGGTGCTACTGGGATCAACTGCAAGAACGGCCACTTTTTTCCCCATTCCTGTTAAGTATTTTCCAAAAGCTTCTATAAAAGTACTTTTTCCTACTCCGGGAACACCAGTGATTCCTACTCTAACTGATTTATTGGCATGTGGTAAACAGGCTTTTATTACTTCGTTGGCTTTTGCCAAATGATCAGGATTGGTGCTTTCGATCAAAGTTATGGCACGACTTAATGCCGTTATGCTACCCGATAAAATACCGTTAACGAGCTCTTCCGAAGAGGGTTGTATTCTCCTGAATTTCTGAATAGTTTTTACAACCGAAGGGCTGAATATTTCTGGCGCAGGAATACCCGCTTTTTCTTGAAGGGCAGAATATTTTATTTTATCTTTTTCCAAAACTGAAATCATTTTTAGTAAAATTAGTACTTAAACATGAATTATAGTGATTTAATGAAGTTTTTATAACTAAGTAAGCAACAATGTCACCTTAGATAGTTCTGCTTTAAAATTATATAAAGTTCTGCAATATTTTTGTTCTTTTATCCTATGTGCTATTAAATTAGTGGATATATTTGTCGTGCTATGATCAATATTATTCTAATTTTTGTTTATCTTTTTCTTGGACTTGCGTTACAGAGAATTAAATGGTTTCCTACAGATAGCTACAAGTTAATAAACAAGATCGTCATATACATTTGCCTTCCCGCTTTGGCATTGTATTTTATTCCGAAAATTCATTGGAACAACCAACTGTTGTTTCCCATTGGAGTTACTTGGATCGGTTTTATATTCGCTTATTTTTTCTTTGGATTTTTAGGACGGAAATTTAAATGGTCTAAAAAACTCACAGGCTGTTTGATTTTAACTGCTGGGCTAGGAAACACCTCTTTTTTAGGTTTTCCTATAATTCAGGCGTTATATGGTGCTAACGGTATGAAAACGGCCATATTAGTCGATCAGCCAGGTACTTTTGTGGTGTTGTCTACTTTGGGAATTCTTGTAGCAACGCTATACTCTAGTGGAGAGCAAAACGGAGTTCAAATTGTAAAAAAAATCATGTTTTTCCCGCCTTTTATCACTTTTATTTTGGCTTGTGTAATGAATGTGCTTGGTTTCGATTTTCACGAATGGATTCAATTTGTTTTACAAAAAGTAGGAAGTGGTGTTACTCCATTAGCATTGGTTTCTGTAGGTTTGCAACTTCGGTTTGAAAGTAGAAGTCAGCATTGGAAATTTTTAGGACTGGGTCTTTTGTATAAATTGATACTGACTCCAGCCGTAATTTATTTCTTATATGTAGTAGTTTTAAATCAACATTCAAAAATGATTGAGGTTTCTATAATGGAAGCAGCAATGGCGCCCATGATTACGGCTAGCATATTAGCAACTACACATGGATTAAAACCTAGATTAAGCAGTATGATGATAGGATATGGAATTCCACTTTCTTTTATTACACTGGCAGTTTGGTATTTTATACTTCAATTTATATAATTTCTTTGACCCCACTTTTTACCTTAGATTATGCAGACTCTTTCCAGTACAGAAAAAACAATATCCAATCCAGTATTAGCCCAAAAAACGGTATACTCCATTTTATTCTCTATTGCATTTGCTCATTTGTTGAATGATTTGATGCAGTCCGTTATTCCAGCGACTTATCCCATATTAAAAGATAATTTTCAGCTTAATTTTACCCAAATTGGTCTGATTACTTTTGTGTACCAGCTGACAGCTTCTTTACTACAACCATTTATAGGTTTTTATACTGATAAGAAGCCAAAACCCTATTCCTTAGTAATAGGAATGGTTTTTACGATATCTGGCTTGACCTTATTATCGTTTGCCACTGAGTTTTGGATGATTTTGGCAGCAGTGTCTTTAGTCGGTGTAGGTTCATCAATCTTTCATCCAGAAGCCTCTAGGGTTGCCTTTTTAGGTTCTGGTGGAAAAAGAGGATTAGCACAGTCTATTTTCCAGTTGGGGGGAAATACAGGAAGTGCAATAGGTCCGCTTATGGTAGCCGTTATTGTAGCGCCTTATGGACAATTTTATATAATTTGGTTTATTCTTGCAGGTTTCTTAGGGATGTGGGTATTATCTAGAATTGCCGTTTGGTATGAAAATCATTTGTCGTTACGCGCTTCTAAAAAGATAGTAATTGAAGAGGATGTTGTTCCATTGTCTAAAACGAAAATCAGAATTTCAATTGGGATTTTATTATTACTGATATTTTCGAAGTTCTTTTACATGACAAGTATGTCGAGTTATTTTACTTTTTATTTGATGCATAAATTTGGACTTTCTATTCAAGACTCCCAATTTCATTTGTTTGTCTTTCTGGCATCAGTGGCTGCTGGAACTTTAATTGGAGGCCCATTGGGAGATCGTTTTGGAAGAAAGTACATTATTTGGATATCCATTTTAGGGGCAGCGCCTTTTACTTTGCTTTTGCCTTATGCTGATTTGTTTTGGACAGGTGTTTTGTCAGTCATTATTGGAGTTGTTATTGCTTCAGCTTTTTCAGCAATTTTAGTTTTTGCCCAGGAATTAATGCCGGGAAAAGTAGGGATGATTTCGGGATTATTCTTTGGTTTTGCTTTTGGAATGGGTGGCTTAGGCTCCGCTTTCTTGGGTTATTTAGCGGATCAAACCAGTATTGAATATGTGTATCAAATAAGCTCTTACCTTCCTCTTATTGGTATATTTACCTACTTCTTGCCCAATATTAAAAAGAAAGTTGTTCCCAGTTAAATTTGGTTTTATTTATGAATATTCGTGGTTCAGTTCGTGATTTTTTGATTAATTTTAGATGAATTTAAAAAACAAAAAGTCATGGCAACATTGCGACTAGGAGATATAGCTCCAGATTTTGAAGCAGAAACAACATTAGGAAAAATAAAATTTCATGAATGGTTAGGAGATTCATGGGGGGTTTTGTTTTCGCACCCCGCTGATTTTACACCTGTTTGTACTACAGAGTTAGGAACTGTTGCAAATTACTACCCTGAATTTGTTAAACGCGATACAAAAGTGATTGCGCTAAGTGTTGATGGACTGGAATCGCACTTGAAGTGGATAAAAGACATTGAAGAAGTTCAAAATGTTACTTTACAATACCCTATTATAGCTGATGAGAATAAAGAGGTGGCTGATTTGTATGATATGATTCATCCAAATGCAAACGAAACCTTCACTGTCCGTTCTGTTTTTATAATTGGGCCAGATAAAAAGATAAAATTGATACTTACCTATCCAGCATCGACGGGAAGGAATTTTGATGAAATCCTGCGTGTTATTGACAGTTTGCAATTAACGGCAGATTATAAAGTGGCGACTCCGGCAAACTGGAAAGATGGTGATGATGTTGTTATTTCTCCTGCTATAAAGGACGAAGATATTCCAGCGAAATTCCCAAAAGGTTTTCAAAGAATAAAATATTATTTAAGGATGACACCACAGCCTAACAAATAAGAATAAATAAGATCAAACAAAAAGGGAATTCAACACTAGTTGAATTTCCTTTTTTTTATGGATTGTATTTTTAGGAGCAGAAGGATCTCTTTTCAAAACCACTTTTTGTCCTGCTGTTCATTACAATCCTCGCCATTTAGCTTCATTCTTAGCAATAGCTCGGGATTTTCATTTCCATCAGGGCTATCGAGAGCATTTTTGTTTCTATAATACCGTTTCAAGTTTAATAAGGAATTAGTTATATATTTTGTGTAGTATATTACGTTATTAAATAGCAAAAATCTACCTGATTTTGGAAGTATAAGTGCTGTTTTGGAGCGGATTTATACAAGATAGCGCAAACTTCACTTTCGTCCATAAAAAGCATTTTTCATCTACCAGATCTTAATAGATATCGAGATATTGATTTTATTGGATTCGAGAGATGTTTTTTAAAATTTGGTATAATAAAATGCAGAAATTTTGCGACACATAATGCTAATAATTCATTTCAGATTCAGGCTGTTGATAGTGCGTCTAGACTGTTCAATTGGTTTCAGATAGTTTTCTGACTCCTCGCACTGTGTAGGGCAGTTTAAAAATCAATGCTTTAATCACAATCTTGATTTTATTTATTGGTACTGCTGTTTGAGGACTGACCGGTATGGTTCTGTTTTTTTCCTTTACCCCCATGTTAAAGGTTGTTTGTGAAGAGTTTGCTGAGCTCAAACAAATTGTAATGATGATTGGCTGAAAAAATGTAAAAGAGAGCGTTGCAAATGAAAAATTCTTATCCCGATAGCGGTAAAAAATAAAAAACGGTTTTCTAAATAATTAATATTCAAATAGCTAATCTGTGAATGATGTAACTAATTTAATATATCATGTAAGACAATATGGCGTGTTAAGACATAACTTCGTATCACAAATGCAAACGGTCACAATATTATCAAACGCACTAATAATAACCTTAAAAAAAAACTATCATGAGAAATTTACTTTACATCGTAGCGGTAATTTTAATTATTGGTTGGGCAATCGGATTTTTTGCTTTTCAAGTCGGTTGGTTTATACATTTATTGCTTGTTATTGCAATTATCGCAATAGTTGCTCAACTCATTCAAGGTAAATGAATACTATAATTAAATGTCGATTACCTGAAAGGTTCCATTTAAAAGAAAATGCTATCGAATAAATATTTTAACACTTAAAAACAAAATTATTATGGCAGAAATTAAGATTGAAAAGAAAAAACCGGTTTGGCCGTGGTTGTTAGTTGGCCTTGTCATCGTTGCATTGCTTGTATATTTTCTTGTATTTCGTGATAACGGCGAAAATACAGAGGCAGTAACTGAAGCGGATTACATCACTAATACGAACGAATCTGACCTTTTAGGGGTAAAAGAAAATAACGGTACCGTCGCGGCCTACGTGAATTTTGTAGAAAACAATAAAGAAAATATGAGTCTGGATCATGAATATACAAATGAAGCGCTATTAAAACTAATTGAGGCTACTGATGCTATGGCCAATGAGGTTGGGTATGACGTTCAGGGAGATATAGAAAAAGCAAGGGAATATGCAAAAATGATTGAACAAGATTCTTTTGAAACAACACACGCGGATAACATTAGAAAGGCGGATGATATTTTAACTAATATATTGCAAAACATCCAAAAGGCAAAATATCCAGGTTTGGCAGATGAGGTTACAGCATTAAAAAGTGCATTAGAATCAATAAAACCTGGTGTACTTACGCTTGATCAAAAAGATGTAGTTAAGAATTACTTTGCAAAGGCTTCTGGCCTACTTCAAAAAATGAATTAGTTAATCTTTAAAAATTAAAATGATGACAAATACAAATAAAAATCTTTTTAATCTGGATGAATTGTCGGGTTATAAAGTTGCCGAGAATTATAGCGATGTAAGGGGTTGGAATGTAAAAGATGTAAATAACCGTATTATTGGGAAAGTAGATCATTTGCTGGTGAATAAAACTGCAGAACGAGTAGTTTATCTAGATGTTGAGGTAGATACAACCTTGATTGAGGAAGGGCATGAAACGTATCAAAATCGTGTAAGTTCCGGTGTTCATGAGTTTATAAACAAGGAAGGGGAAAATCACCTGATTATTCCTATCGGAATGGTAATTATTGATGCGAAGAACAAACTTGTAAATACTAATCAAATTAATAGTTCGACTTTTGGCAAAGCAAATCGGTTCAAAAAGGGAGATGTTATAGACTTTGAATACGAATTAAAATTACTGCGCCATTACAGGGGAGATAACACGATTCACAGTTCGAATAGTGTTGATGGATTTTATGATCGTGAAGAGTTTAATGATACTTTTCCTGAAAGAGATTTGGAGTAAAATTCTATGTAATTAATCACCTTAGAGTGTTTTGGGAAATGCCTCAGTACTAATTGTGATAAGAGGAAGCAGTGGAATAATAGGCGCAGCATTAATTCATAAAAGAGTTGCCTATTAAATAAAAGTAAATTTATAATAGCACAATGAAACAGGACATACAAGAGCAGGTAGCGGAACCGGTACAAACGGTAGTACAAAAGTTAGAAAGTTGGTTTGATACCTTCATCAACATGCTTCCCAATATGGCAGTGACCTTGTTGCTATTGATCATTTTTCTTGTGCTTGCAAAGCTTGGAAGTAAATTATTTAGAAAACTTTTCTACAAAGCATCAAATAACGAAGCATTGGGACATTTATTTTCCACTATAGTTTATGGCGCAATCCTGAGTATCGGGCTTTTTATTATGCTTGGTGTTCTTGGGCTGGATAGGGCTTTAACCTCAATATTAGCAGGAATTGGTGTGATAGGTTTGGCATTGGGTTTTGCTTTTCAGGATATCGCTGCCAATTTTGTTTCGGGTATTATCCTGGCCTTTAATAGACCTTTTAAAATTGGGGAAATCATAGAAGTAAATGATATAATGGGTCAAGTAACTCGAACTGGCTTGCGCGATACAGCTATTGCGACTTTTCAGGGTCAAGAAGTTTACATTCCGAATAAAGACTTTTTACAGCATGCCTTTTACAATTTTTCTGTCTTAGAAAAAAGGCGAATTGATATAACCGTTGGAGTTTCTTACGCAGATGATCTTGATAAAGTTGAAGATGTTGTATTGAGCACAATAAAAAACCTGGACGGTGTGATAGATAAAGATTTGACGGTTTTTGACTATTCTGAATTTGACTCTAGTTCCATCAATTTTAATATTCGATTTTGGATAGAATATCCTGGAGAACCCAGCTACTTTGCGATGAAAAATAAAGCCATCAAAGCGATTAAGAAAGCATTTGATGAACAAGGTATTACTATTCCTTTTCCAATTAGAACATTGGACTTTGGAATTAAAGGCGTACAAAAACTCTCCCAAATGGAGTTGAATAAGTAGGGAATAACCAAAGAAGTAAATTAAGGTCCCAGTTTATGAAAATTCCAATGCACGAAAGCGGTCTGTCAGATCTCTTTTAATTGTTAATCTATAAAATAAAGTTTTGAAAAAAGAAGTAAACACATCTCTAACGCAAAATATTTTCAGAATCCTATTAGCTCTATTTATGGTCTATGCCGGATTTAGTCATCTTACTTTTAACAGAATCGATTTCCAAGCTCAGGTTCCTGATTGGGTTCCATTGAGCAAAGATTTAGTGGTAGTATTATCAGGTATTGTTGAAATAGCATTAGGCCTGACTTTACTGTTGTGGAAAAAGCAACGAGTAAATTTTGGATGGGCCTTAGCCCTATTCTTTATCCTGGTTTTCCCGGGAAATTTAGCTCAATACCTTGATGGAAAAGATGCTTTCGGAGCTTTAAATTCTGATAGTACCAGATTAATCCGACTTTTCTTTCAACCGGTTCTCATAGCTTGGGCACTTTGGTCGTCTGGTGCATGGCAGTCATGGAGAAATACTAAAAAATAAACAGCATGCTTAATCAATAATTAAATTAAAAGTCGACTGACATGAAAGTATTGCAAATAATATAACACGGTGAACTTAAAGACAGTTTATCAATAAACGAAATATAAGAACCATAAATAAAGGCTACAGATATTCTTTTAGTGAAACAAAAACAACAGCTCTCAACTCTATTGAATACAAAATGGTGAGTGGTGAATTAAAAGATATGGTCTCACTGTAAATTCTCATCACAATTGGCTTTGATGCGAGCGGTGTGATTGTGGAGAAAGGCGCGGAAGTCACAATGAGTGCTCCTTCGTTTTTTGATGCTGGATTTGCATATGATGGAGGACATCTACAAATATCTATATCTCTTAACTATTAAATTTTAAAATTCGCTTATGTTTATCTGAAGCTTCAGCGAATTAAGTTAATGAAAAAAGCCCGCTCGAAAGGCTTGTTGGAAAAGTTCGAAAACCTGATCGCTCAGATATACGCAGAAGTTGTCGCAGCATTGCATTCTTTGTACACAAAGAGCATCGACATTCCAAATCTAGAAAGTGAAAAGTTCAATAATATTTGGTAAAAATAAATTCGAAATGATATGGACTGACCTGCGAAGTTTCTAAGAGGATATCAGCAAATAAAGCTTTATTTGCGTATGGCGCCACAGCCTAATAAATAAGATTAAACAAAAAGGGAATTCAACGCTAGTTGAGTTTCCTTTTTTTATGGATTGTGTTTTTAGGAGCAGAAGGATTTGTTTTCAAAACAACTTTTGGTCCTGCTGTTCATTACAATCCTCGCCCGCTTCGCAAGGGCTCGGGATTTTCATTTCCATCAGGGCTATTGAGAACATTTTTGTTTCTATAATACCGTTTCAAGTTTTATAAAGAATTAGTTATATATTTGATATAGTATATTACGTTATAAAAAAGCGACAATCTACCTGATTCTGGGCGTATAGGCGTTATTTGGTAGTGGGTATATGTTAGTTGACTTTTATTATGCTGACGACCGCTCAATATATAATATTAAACAAAATGAACGATGACAAACAAAGACTTTTCAGAATTAACTGATCAAGAATTATTAGACGAAGCAAAAAAAATGAAATCATTTTCAATCACTAATGCTTTGATTATTGGAGTTTTAGTAGGAGTAGTCTTTTACAGTATTGTTAAGAACAGTTTGGGAATGCTTACATTAATCCCTTTGTATTTTATCTACAAAATGATTAATGACCCTAAAAACAAAAGAAGTAAAGACTTGGAAGAACTTTTGAAGGTACGGAATTTGAAATAACCAATAATAGAAAGAGAATACTGATTGGACTTACAACAGTTCGATAATTTGCTAAAGAAAAATAGGATAACAGTTTTTTTTTTTTTTTGAATTATTTACTTGCTTAAAGACTGAACTCGTAGCAAAAATCGAATCGCTTATCAACAAAAACTTTGACAGCCAAGTAGCAGCATAGCGTTCTTTAACTTTTACTTGAACAAGTTTAACGAACAGACTTTTGTTTATATGTGAATACAGATTAAATAAATAACAGCAGCTAGCCGCCATTTTGAGCTAGCTGGAATTTAGTGGAATATCAGTTTTCGCATCAAGTTTTCGTTCCACCGAAAACGGAAAGGTTACGAAACACCAGCCATCTTAAGGTAGCAGAAAGTTGTGCAAAATTTACAAAAACACCTCTAATTATAAAACAATAGAATTAAATGAAAAAAAGCTTACTTATTTTAACATTTGGACTTTTAACAACCTTGAATTATGCTCAGGAAAAAAATGACATAGGAACAGAAAAAGTTTTCCGAGTAAATTTTTTAAATCCAGCAATTGAATTGGAAATTCCGACAGGACAATATTCAACTTTTTCTTCAGCTCTAGGAGTTGGCTATGGTGGAGGATACCCTGATTTGACTTATGGTGGAAACGGATTTATTTATATAATTAGTCCGTTTGCAGATTTTCAACAAAAATGGTTTTACAACTTAAATAAAAGAAACGATAAAAACCGAAATACGGAAAATAACTCTGGGAATTTTGTATCGTTAAGATTTATAACACGTGGAAATTCAATAGCGGAAAATGTAAGTAGGACTTCCGATTTTGATTTTGCATTTGGACCAACTTGGGGAATACAAAGGAAATACGGAAAAAATTTTCACTTACTATTTGACGTCGGACCTCAATACTACTTTGACACAGATGGAAATGGAAATATTTGGCCAATTATGTTACAACTTAATTTAGGATTTGACTTAAAAAGGAAATAAAAACGTTGCATAACCGCCGTTTGGCTATATGGCGGGTTTAGATTTAATTTAAAGATGGTTTTGTGTTAGCAAAACTAGTGTCTAACCGAAAGTTTAGGCTTTCCTAATCCGCTACATTGCAAAGCTTGAGAACTTGGTGGCCATTGTAAAAGACCACATAAAAAAAGAAAAGAATGAAAATTACTATCACGACTATTTTTGCTTTTTTGACAATGTTTGCATATGGACAAAATATGTCAAATTTAAAAGAACTTGGAAACAACGAAACAATCCCTACAGGACAAGCAGTAATTTATGGAAACTTTATCCAAAGACTTGGTTTTAGTAGCGGTGGATTTCCACAAGACATTAAAATAATTAACATAGAAACCAAAGAGCTTTATACTTTTAGAGTTAAACCGACCTTCAAATCTGCAAAAGAGAATACTTTTTGTTACACTTTAAAACCAGGGACATATGCGATTAGCAATTATTTATGGACACAAAGTAAGTGGTATGGAGCCAAAATGGTTACAGAACCAGTTTTTAAAAATATTGACGCTACTGACCAGATTGAAAACAAAATAAACACAGGAAAACTGAAAGAAATTGATTTTGTCCCATTTACATTTACTGTAACTGAAAACACATTGAACTATTTAGGTACCTGGCATTTTGATACAGGACTCGTGAAATTTACAAATGACAAACAAGTATTTGACATAAAAATTATTGACAAGTACAAAAAACTTGATTTAGCAACAGCGAAAATAGTTTTACCAAATTAACGAGAATAACAATAAACCTCTAATATCATTTTTGCAAAAATGCGGCTTTATTGCTAAGATGAACTTAGGTGCTTTCTAGGGCCCAGCTCCGTAAAGTCCAGAACCGTTAGTGGCTCTTCGAAAAAAGATACGAAAATTAGATAACCAATAGACAATAGGAATTAATTATATCATACTAAAAATAATAAATTATGTCAAGAGTTGGAATGGTAATAGGTTTAGTAATCGCTTTTGTAGGTTGGATTTTATACCGACTTATAATTAAAAAGGACTTAAATAAAAATTTAAATAATCTGTACCTTGGACTATTTTTTATAGGAATATGGGTATTGTTTTATTTTTTTATTGTTGATTTTTTTTAAAATCCACTATTGCGTGTTTTCGTTGAGCTCTGCTATTGGTCTGCGACGAATACCTGCTTAAATAAGAAGATTAAACCTTGTGTTCACAATGCGGCTGCCAGAAAAAAACGATTTTTTCTAAATCTAAAAATTATGCTTTTTCATTGGTGACTAGTAAACCAGTAATAATACCTGGCATGCTCAGGTAACCGCTAACGTTGGCGTAGAATTGCTTTCTGCGTACACAAAGAGTATTAACAATACAAATCTAGAAAGGGAAAAGTTCAATAATGCCCAACCAACCCTTGTTTTTTCTAGCTATTCTCCAGTACTTTTCTGGTATGAGTACCCTTTGTAGTAGCGGGGCCGTTGTAGACAACGTTTAAAGGAGGGAAACTATAATATTTATAAGTGCTGAATTTAAAATGCTTGTCCGATTCCAATATAAAACAACTTATCTTCTTTTGAGATCCCATAATCAAAAGATATAATTGTTGACTGATTCCAAGCAACTCTTGCTCCCAAACCATAGGAATATCTAATATTTTTTAAGTTTAAGTTTCGCCAATCATCTCTTACTGTCCCCGCATCAAAAAAGGGTGCGACACCAAAAGCAAATCTTTGTTTACCTAGTTTTGTTTCGGCAATTCTGTATCTCAACTCAACATTTGTAAACCATAATGAACGTGCTAAAAATCGATTTGCTCTATAACCACGCAATGATTGTTTTCCGCCAAGTGAATTTATACTTCCTTCAGGACTCCATTGGTCTTGAAATTCAAAAAATGGCGCGTTTGAACCAAAAATAGTGCCAACGCCAAATCTTCCGGCTAATACAGTTCTTGTCCCAAAAGGTAACTTTTGATAGGCTCGTGCTTGAATAAAAAGTTTATTAAAGTCAAATTGTGAACCAATGTACTTACTGGAATATTCATTTGCTATTTCAAAATAATATCCTTTAGTAGGGTCTGGTTCAAAATCTCTTGTGTCATATATCAAAGCTGTTTGCAAAATTGAAATCCAACCACCATTTAGTCCAGAAATTTGTCCTTGGTCAAAATCTCTTTGTAAGAGTGAAAATCCATTTGGTGCAGAAGTTTCTTCTTCGGTAATCGGATTGATGGCCTCTGCCTGTTCGCCTTCAAAAGTTTTGTAGCTTAGATGTTGTATTTCATAACCGCTCATTATTCGCCATTTTCCATTTCCTAGAGCATAATCTGCTTTTATATTAAGCATGTACTCTGTTTCTCTAAATCTGTTAGATAAAGCATCTGTTACAAAATCTGCTTCGCCAATTCCGCCAGGTCTTACTATTTTTCTAGCTCTGTCAAACGCTGCATAAGTTGAAAAAGTGGTGTTTTCATCTGATGGAAGCCTAAGATTACCTAAAGTTGATTCTGTTAGACCGAAATATAAATTAGCTGGATTTTGCTGCGCTTTAAAATCAATCTTAAATCTCCAGCGTGTTCCTTTATAATACGGAATATCTAACGATAAAATTAATTCTCTTGCATTTGAGGTGTAATAGGCTACATTGGCTTTTAACTTTGCTAAATAGGGTGTATGAGCAAAAAGTGGATTTGTTCGTTCTCCATTCCAATAAACGTTACTCCTAATGCCAAAACCAAAACCTGTCACTGGATCAGATGAAAAATCAGGTAAACCAGTTATGAATGTTCCTTCGCGTTTTTTCAAAAGATCATCATCAGACATTTTTTTTGATTTTATGAATGAAAGTGTATCAATTGCTTGAGCTGTAACTGAATTTGTTATAATTAGTAGAATAACACAAAGTAATAATTTCCCTGATGTTTTTTGTAATGACATTTTTGATGAACTTTATAATTATCCATCAAATAAAGTGAGTAATAAATTAAGTATCACAAAAGATAAGTACAGAACAATTTATTTAGCCTAATTAGACATTTTATAAAAGATTTTTTTTGAATTGAGTAGGCGTTAAACCTTTGGATTTCTTGAATATAGCATTAAAAGAAGATTTGGAATTAAAACCTACATCTACAGCAATTGCTAAAAGTGTAAAATGGTTATTTTGGTTGTTTTTCAATCTTTTTATAAATTCTTCAACACGATATTTATTAATAAAATCTTGAAAATTTGTATCCATATGTTCGTTTAATACTTGGGATATATATTGACGAGGAATATTGAGCTTTGCAGAAACCTCTTGAATTGATAATTTCCCATTAAGATATAATTTGTCCTTTTCCATTGAAGAAATTAAATCAATTTTGTACTTGTTTACCATTTCTAAATTTAAATTGGAATTCTTGTATTTGCCTATTTCGATTTTAGGTAAAATATCGTTGCCATTATTGAATAATTTAAAAGCAATGAAATAGAATAAAAATGCAACAACTAATAAAAGATAAGTATTAAAATTTTGGTCTCTGAAAAATGGTAATTCTGATAGTCCAACAATTTTAAAAATATCATTTATTAATGAGAATACAAATAAAATAGCAATTGGAATAATAAAATAAATAACCCAAATTTTGCTTTTAACTGTGACAACTGAATATAAAATTACAAATAAGTAAACCACGAAAGTTAATTCTGAAAACACTTCAAAAATTTCAACAATTAAATTTTCTTTAACCAATTTTATTTCAATTACCTCAAGAATCAAATAAAGGATATTGGGTAGAAAAAAAAGATAATCTAATTTCTTAAATTTTTCTTTACCACTTTTGTAATATCTAAAAAACAAAAAAATAAATGTTACAAAAAGAGTATTGTCGAAAAGAAACCAATCAGTATTTTGAGCGAATAGATTATTTTTGTCATCGCCAATAATGTAAAGTATAACGGAAAGCAAGCTTCCAAAGAACAACCAAAAAGTAGTCTTTTTGTAGTCTTTGCGATTAATGAATAGAACATAAAGGACAAAAAGCCCTTGTACTAAAGCAATTATTTGAATTGTTTTGAGCATTGTATTAATTAAAAGATTGCAAGTTACAAAATTCACAAATCAGATTATCATTCAAAATACTTTTAAGGTATGCGTATTAGACCCTCTTTTGGTTGTCGTCTGAGATAATTCCCTACTTAAATAAGAAGACAAAACCTTGTGTTAATAATGCGGCTACCAGAAACAAAGGGTTTCTTCTAAATCTTAAAATTAAGCTTTTTTATTGGTCAACAATAAACCAGTAATAATTATGCCCATGCTGATGATTTGGGCCAAAACAATAGCTTGATTTAAAAAAAAGTAGGCCAGTATTCCACTAAAAACTGGGATTAAATAATAGATCAATGCCGTTTTACTGGTTCCTATTAAACAAATTGCTTCATTCCACAAATAGTATGAAATGAGAGATGCGCAGATGCCAACATAGGTTGTGGCATAAATGGTTGTGGAGTCAAATGTAACTTGATTATAATATAAATGTTCCCATAAATAAAAAGGTAGTAGTAGAATAGTCCCTATAATAAAGATGGTAAACAAAAATACCTTTGATGGGATTTCTTTGGGTTTCAGCCGGACCAAAATGGTATAGCTAGCAAAGAAAAAGCAGGCTAAAAGCATTAATAAATCGCCAATAGTAAAATTTATTTCGAGCAAGGATTGTATAGAACCTTTGGTAATTAGTACCAAAACACCAGTTATAATTGTTGCTATGCCTAACATTTTAATAGCAGAAACTTTTTCTTTAAATACAATCCGAGATATAGCAACAATAAATATGGGAATCGAAATTGCTATCAAGGATAAATTGACCGCCGAAGTTGTTTTACCTGCAAAGTAAATTAATGTGTTAAAGATGGTGACTCCTAAAATTGCCGTTATTATCAAATACCCTTTGTTTTGTAGTAAAATGGTTTTGTTTTTTAGCGTACTTCGCAAGGCAAAAGGAGCTAAGACTACACAAGCGGTTGTCCACCTCCAAAAAGCCAATCCTACAGGCGGAATATGGCCTTTTATACCGCTCGCAATCACAAAATTCACTGACCAAAGTAAGGTAGCACACAATGCGAATAAAACGCCTTTTGTCTGGTTATTCATATTCTAAATTCTAAAGAGATAGTTTTAAACGAGCTGATTAATTTTAGCATGCTGCAATAAGAGGATTGTCTTTGCATCTTTAATTTCTCCAGACGCAATCATCGCATAAGCTTGGTCATAAGACATTTCCAGGACATCAATGTTTTCCTCTTCATGTGCTACTCCGCCGCCTTCATTTACTTTCATCGATTCGTCATATTCCCCAACAAAAAGATATAAAATTTCAGTTACAGCACCAGGAGACATATAGGTTTCCATAACTTTATGAACAGTAGTTAGGCGATATCCAGTTTCTTCTTCGGTTTCTCTTATAATGCATTGTTCTGGATTGTCTTGGTCTAACATGCCTGCGCAAACTTCAACCATCATCCCTGTTTTATTTCCGTTGAGGTAGGTTGGTAAGCGGAACTGGCGAGTTAGAATGACTGTTTTTTGTCGTGTGTTGTACAGCAGTATTGCAGATCCATTTCCTCTGTCATAAACTTCTCTTTTTTGGGTAATCCAAGAATTATCGTTTTTTTGATAATCGAAAGTTACTTTGTTTAAAACGTACCAATTGTCAGAAAGTAGTTCGGTTTGTTTTATTTTTATTTCGGGGTTTTGCATTCGTTTTATTTTGATTTATTAATGTTAAAATTAAGGGTTTCTAGGACTTAAACTAAGGTTTTTAAATGTACTTCCCCAATTATTATTGTTATTGTCATTTGGAAGACCTGCAGTGGTTAATAATGCATCTTGATCAGTAGCGTCTTTTTTCCATACCCAAGCACAAACTGAAAGTCCACGGGTAGAAAGAATACCCAAAAATGGTTTTGGATCCATTACGTGCCCTGCGTTCATTGGGGCGGTTTCTCCAAAAATAACAGGTATTTTTTTATTTTGTAATTGGCTTAATCGGGAATCGATCGAAGAGGGGTTATCCAAAAGCCATTTTTCGTAGGCATGAATGTCAAATAAAATATTTGATTTGTTAGCTAAGAATTCATTTGCTTTATTTAATAATACACTCTCGTCTTGTCCTTGTTCGGCACAAGGGATTAGGATGATGTTTTTATTGCCAGTGTCTCGTATAATTGTAGTCAATTCATTCATGTCGCTCATCCACTGCGTATCGGTATATCCATCAGCTCTATCGTATCGATAAGGTTCATTCCAGACTTCAATCCAAACATCAGCTTGATTTTTGAATTGGACTGCCCATTGTCTCAAGGTTACTTTATAAGCATTCCACCAGAAAGTTTGCGTGGGACTTTTTCCAGTAAACTCCGTTTCGCTATTACCATCCCAGCCAAAGGCGCATAAAATTGTTATTCTGTTGTTTTTTCGATTGTCATCAACGATGCTTTGCAAGGAATAAAGATAAGAACCATTCGAGGATTGGATTGGACCAGCCGTTAGTGGCGTTTCTTTACTATTTCCAATGAATTCCCTTGCAATGTCAAGGTTCCAACTGTTCATGTCGCCACTACCAACACTAAAGACATGAAAAGCATTTGCTCCTATCAGTTGAAGAGGTTTATCGTTGTGTATAATAGCCGAGCCAGAAATTACATATTCTAAATTACTCTCGTTTGAAACGGGTAAATCTTCTTTTTTACAAGATGAAAAAAGCGCCAAATATAAAAAGAGGAATAGGAAAAGGCTGTTTTTTTTAGGCAGACTCATTGAAGTTATACTTTTTATAAATTGAATTTGTGAATTGTAAAAATACATCTTTTTATAAAAAAAACGTCCCGATGAATCGGGACGTTAATTACTTTATTTAAGTATTGTTTGCTTTCTGTCTGGTCCTACAGAAACAATTTTTATAGGAACTTCAACTTCTTGTTCAATATATTCGATATATTCTTTTAGTTCGATAGGTAATTCCTCGTATGTTGTCATACCAGTCAAATCAGCTTTCCAACCTTTGAATTCTTTGTAAACTGGAGTTACATTTTCTGGCTCAATGTTGTAAGGGAAATGAGCAATCTTTTCTCCTTTATAATTGTAGTCAGTACACACTTTCAAAGTTTCGAATCCAGAAAGTACATCACCTTTCATCATCATTAACTGTGTTACACCGTTTACTTGGACAGCATATTTTAATGCTACTAAGTCTAACCATCCACAACGTCTTTGTCTTCCTGTAACAGAGCCAAATTCGTTTCCTACGCGTGCCATTGTAGTACCATCTTCATCAAAAAGTTCAGTAGGGAATGGTCCGCTACCTACACGAGTTACATATGCTTTGAAGATTCCGTATACTTCTTTGATTTTATTAGGTGCAATTCCTAATCCTGTACAAGCACCTGCAGCAGTAGTATTAGATGAAGTTACAAATGGGTACGTTCCAAAATCAACATCAAGTAATGAACCTTGAGCTCCTTCACATAATATTGTTTTTCCAGCCTTTTGAGCTTGGTGTAAATATTCTTCACTGTCAATAAAATCTAATTTTTTTAACTCTTCGATAGATTCAAAAAATTCTTTTTCAAGTTCTTCTAAATTATATTGAATGTTTACGTCATAAAAAGCAATCATTGCTTCATGCTTGTCAGCAAGAGCTCTGTATCTATCTTTGAAATCTTCTAATTCGATATCTCCAACACGAATACCGTTTCTACCTGTTTTGTCCATGTAAGTTGGCCCAATACCTTTAAGGGTAGAACCAATTTTTGCCTTACCTTTTGATGCTTCCGAAGCAGCATCTAACAAACGGTGAGTTGGTAAAATTAAATGCGCTTTTCTTGAAATGATTAATTTACTTTTAATATCTAAGTTAAATTTCTCAAGACCTTCGATTTCTTTTTGAAAAACTACAGGATCTATAACTACCCCGTTTCCAATTACATTTACAGCTGTTTTATGAAAAATTCCAGAAGGAATGGTTCTAAGTACATGTTTTATTCCGTCAAATTCTAAAGTATGTCCAGCATTTGGTCCACCTTGAAAACGAGCAATAATATCATAATTTGAGGTAAGTACATCAACGATTTTTCCTTTTCCTTCATCTCCCCATTGTAATCCTAGTAATAAATCTACGGCCATTCTGTTTATTGTTTGTAGTTAAGTTTTTATTAGATGAACACCTTGCTAGTTGTTCGTGTATTTTTGTTTCCTAAATATCAGTTTCTGATTTCGGAACTTTTTTGACTCCATAAAAATATAAGGAGTGATTAATTATGTCAATATCGAAAATTTCTTCGATTGTACTTTTTATTGATTGTATCCTTGGATCACAAAATTCGATTACTTCTCCAGTATCAGTCATGATAATATGATCGTGCTGCTTGTCGAAATAGGACTTTTCGTAATGCGCTTGGTTTTGGCCAAACTGATGTTTCCGAACCAAAGCACAGTCTAAAAGTAATTCGATAGTATTGTATAACGTAGCTCTGCTGACACGATAGTTTTTGTTTTTCATTTTGATATATAGGTTTTCTATATCAAAATGCTCTTCACTTTCATAAATTTCCTGAAGTATAGAGTAACGTTCAGGAGTTTTACGATGCCCTTTTTTTTCAAGATACATTGTAAAAACATTTTTTACAATTTCTTGGTTTTTGTTGTTATCTGTGGAAATGAGTGTCATATCTGGCAAAGATAATAAAAAATTTTAGCCACTTGACCCCCAAAGTGGGAATAAAAGGTGGATTAAATATTTTTTTGATTAAATAATTTGTTTTGCATGTAGTATTACCCGCTGTGGGTCATGATGCTAATTTTTATATATCCTTGTCACTTTATCAACTCCATCAATTTTCTTGATGTTATCTATTAGTTTTTTCAAAATTGTGATGTTTTGGACAACGACAACAACTTGCCCCTTGAAGAGACCAGCTTCACCATTTAAAGATATACTTTGAATATTTACGTGCATATTATTCGAAATCACTTTAGTCAGCTCATTTGTAAGTCCTAAAGTATCCATTCCCGTAATATTAAGGATAGCCTTAAATTCTTGTTGTGATGAATCAATCCATTTTGCCTGCATGATGCGATAGGCATAATTAGACTGCATAGCAATGGCATTCGGACAATCCTTTTTATGCACCTTGATGCCTTCATTTATAGTCACAAATCCAAAAACGGGATCTCCTGGAATGGGGTTGCAACAGGTCGATAATTTATAATCTAATTTATCCTGCGCTTTACCAAATACCAGCATATCGTAATTGCTATTCAACACCTGTTTGTGGATGTCGACATCTGCTGTTTGCTCGGTACGTTTGATTTTACTTTTAAAAAAATTCATTAAAGTATTGCTTCTCTGGGCAGCAAAATCTTTAAGTTGTTGATTTTCAATTGAGCCAACACCAACTCTGTAAAACAAGTCTAAACTGGTTTTTAATTTGAAAAAATTAACTAAATCATTAACAACGGACTCGTTTAGAGTAACTTTAAGATGTTTAAGTTTACGTGTAAGGACTTCTTTTCCATCTTCGGCAATCTTTTTTGTATTTTCGTTCAGGACATTCCTAATCTTATTTTTGGCACGCGAGGTGGTAACATAATCAAGCCAGTTCATTGTTGGCTTTTGATTTACAGAGGTAATGATTTCAACCTGGTCACCATTTTTTAATTCATAATTAAGCGGCACTAATTTTCCGTTAACTCTTGTTCCCCGTGTTTTAATTCCTATTTCAGAGTGGATGCTAAAAGCAAAATCTAGTGAGGTTGCGCCCTTTGGTAACGATTTTATATCTCCTTTTGGAGTAAAGACATAGATTTCCTTAGAGTAGAGGTTCATTTTGAAATCCTCCACAAAATCTACTGCACTAGTTTCTGAATTTTCAAGTGCCTCTTTTAATAAGTTTAACCAATTATCTAAGCCACCTTCTTCTGACTGGCCATTTTTGTATTTGTAGTGTGCTGCATAGCCTTTCTCTGCAATTTCGTCCATTCGTTCACTTCGAACTTGCACTTCAACCCAGCGTCCTTTTGGGCCCATAACTGTTATGTGAAGCGCTTCGTATCCGGTAGATTTTGGTGATGAAATCCAATCGCGCAAACGACTTGGACTCGGTCTGTAGTGATCTGTTACTATGGAATATATCTTCCAAGCCAGAAATTTCTCCTCAGGTGGAGCCGATTTGTAAACAATGCGAAGGGCAAATTTATCATAAACTTCATCAAAGCTTACGTTTTGTGCCTGCATTTTTCGTCTAATAGAATAGATGGATTTTGGGCGTCCTTTTATTGCATATTCGATTCCCTCGGCGTCTAATGATGTTTTGATAATATCCGAAATATCCTTAATATAAGCATCTTGTTGCTCTTTGGTTTCCTTTATTTTACTTATAATTTCATTATAAACGTTGGGTTCCGTGTATTTTAAACCTAGGTCCTCTAGTTTTGTTTTGATATTATATAAACCCAAACGATGTGCTAAAGGGGCATAAATGTATAGTGTTTCGGATGCAATTTTAACTTGCTTGTAGTCATCCATTGACTCCATAGTTTGCATATTATGCAGTCTATCGGCAATTTTGATAAGGATAACACGGACATCGTCATTAAGTGTCAAAAGCATTTTACGGAAATTTTCCGCTTGCATAGACACATTCATGTCTTTTTGAACCAATGAAATTTTAGTAAGACCTTCAACAAGTTGCGCTACTTTTGGATTAAAAATACGCTCTATATCTTTTACAGTAGTGGGCGTGTCTTCAACCACATCGTGCAATAATGCAGCAGCAATGGATGTAGCTCCCAAACCTATTTCAGAAGCGACAATTTTTGCCACAGCAATGGGATGGAAGATATAGGCTTCACCTGATTTTCTTCTCTGTTCTTTATGGGCTTCGACAGCAACATCAAAAGCTTTTCGTATCAGTTTCTTGTCTTCGGGAGTCAAGGTTTGGTAACTGATACGAAGTAGTTCTTTATATTCTTGAGCAATCGCTTTATTTTCTTTTTCTATATCAATTTCTGTCATAACGGCATGGTTCATTTTCTAAAAATAACTATAAGTTTACATATATGCAAGAGATAAATCAATGCTGAAAAATAAAATACTAAATTCTATTTTAAAGTTGGTTTACGCCTAATTAGTAGCCGTTTTTGTAAAATCCAAATCTTGGAAATCATAACTAAAATCAGTTAAATCAGAAATGGGTTTCATTTTTAGGCCAGTCACTTTTCCATTACTATCAAATTCAAAAAACAGATGTGCATCTGCATGCAAATAGGCATTGTCCCATTTCACCACATAATTCCCTGTTTTATAGAAAAACACTTCTCCTTTTAGTTGAGCAGAACGCTTAGATTCAAAGAATAATTTTCCTTTTTTCTCAGTGATTAATACGTCTCCAAACCAACTGTCAGTATAAGTGCCTGTAATAGCTTTGTAGTCTGTTTTTAATTTGGCAGTCTTGTTCTTTGCTACGGTAGCCCAAACTTCATCAGTAAGTTTATCAGCAGAATCTTCATTGGCTTTGATACGACTGCTGTAAAGGGCGACATAGTCCTCTGATTTTATATCAAGATAGCTGTCCTTTATCGTATTAGTGATTGCACGAAATGCAGCACCTGATTGTTGATTAGTCAGTACAATAATACCCAATTGCAATTCTGGAAAATAAGTAGTTTGCGTTACAATTCCTTCTAGTCCACCAGTATGTGTTACTTCTTTGTATCCTTTTACATCGCTCAAAAACCAACCTAATCCATAGGCTTTAAAATGAGAATTATAGGGAGCTACTGTATTAATTGGTATTAAAGTTTGTGGTGTCCACATTTCAGCATGCTCTTTTTCAGAGAACAATTGTTTGTTGTCAGGACCGTATTTCCCATTATTCATTTGCATAATGGCCCATTTACTTAAATCATTTACGCTCGAATAAATTCCGGCTGCAGCATCAAAAAGTTGGTTTTTATACCTGATTATCACCTTTAATTTTCCGTTAATAGGCACATGAGGCGCAATAATATTAGTTGTGTCCTTCAATCTTACAAAAGAAGCTGCACTATTATTCATTTCTAATGGTTCCATGATGCGTTCTTCTATAAAATCGCCCCAGCTTTTGCCGCTAACTACGTGAATCACTTCTCCAGCTACAATATATAGTAAGTTGTCATAATCATATTTTGTTCTAAAAGCAGAAACAGGTTTTAAATATTGCAGATTTTGAATGATGTCTTGCGCAGTAAAATCACTTCCGTCAGGCCAAATCATTAAATCTCCTGCACCCAGACCAAGTCCGCTTCTATGTGTCAATAAATCACGAATCGTAAATTCTTGGGTTACGTAATCATTATACATTCTAAAATTAGGAAGGTATTTGATGACTTTATCGTCCCATTTTATTTTTCCTTCATCAACAAGCATGGCTAGAGCAGCACTTGTAAACGCTTTACTATTGGATGCAATTCCAAAAAGAGTGTTTGCATCTACCTTTTCATTTGTGTTGATTGATTTTACACCATAACCTTCTGCCAAAACTATTTTTCCATCTTTAACGATTGCCACCGCAATTCCGGGAACATTAAAAGTTTTTATGGTGCGATTGACTAATTCATCCACCTGGGCAGGACTGATTTGCGCAAAAGAAAGAGTCGTTGAAATTAAAGCTATTGTTATAAATAAGTTGTTTTTCATAATTTTAATGTAAGATTTTTTAAGTAGAGACTTCCTCTTTTCGAAATAATAAAACCGCAGTAACTTTTTATTTTTAGATCTAAAATCCTCTTTGCCTTTTGGCTTCAAAAATCAAAATTGCAGCTGCAACAGAAACATTCATACTGTCAATTTCGCCTTGCATCGGGATAATGATGTTTTTAGTAGCTGCATCACGCCATTCTGGTGTTAAACCAATTGCTTCTGTTCCTACAACCAAAGCGGTTGGAGTAGTGTAATCTTGGGTATGGTAGGAAGTCGAATTTTGTAAAGTGGCACAATAAAAATTGATTTTTCTTTCTTTCAAAAAAGCAATGATTTCATCCGTTGTTCCTGTGGCAATTTGATTGGTAAAAAGACAGCCTACACTAGAGCGTACTATATTTGGATTGTATAAATCACTTTTTGGATTGGCAATTATTACGGCATCCAGATTCGCGGCATCGGCAGTTCGCAATAAAGCACCAATGTTTCCCGGTTTTTCGGGCGCTTCCGCAACTAAAATTAGTGGATTGTCTGATAATTTTAAGTCAGATAACTGCATGGATTTTGTTTTGGCTACAGCCAAAACACCTTCAGTTGTTTCTCGATACGCTAGTTTTTGAAATACATCCTTGTTGATTTCTATCAGCTCAGCAGTTTTTGCTATTTTTTTTGCTTCAATTTCAGAACAAATCTCTGGATAAAACAAGATTGTTTCCACTTCATAACCACCTTTGATGGCTATTTCAATTTCCCTCTTACCCTCTATTATAAAAGTACCAGTTTGCTTGCGGTTTTTTGCCTTTTCTTGCAATAATACCAATGATTTTATGAATGGATTTTGAACTGAAGTGATTTGTTTCAAGATATTCTAAAATTTAATTATTATTTTTTAACAAAGATACATAGAGTGTATCCAGTTTTATAAATTTAGAATGGAATATTTATGAATCTGAAATGAGATTGAATAGATAAGTTTGTCAGAACACTTTCACGCAACTATTTTTCTTTAATTTTGCCGTCAATTGTCATTTTAGCACAGTAAAATTTAGCTTTTCAATCTAAACCCACAAAAAAATCATGTTTCATTTATTAGACATCATAGGAACAATTGCTTTTGCAATGTCAGGCGCATTGACTGCGATGAGCAAAAAAATGGATGCCTTTGGGGTATTTATAATTGCTTTTGTAACTGCTGTGGGGGGAGGAACATTGCGAGATGTGATGATTGGGAGAACACCAGTGGGATGGATGCTTGATTTAGAGTATGTATATGTAATATGTATCGCTTGTGTTTTTGCGGTATTGTTCAGAAAGAAATTCGACCGCTTGCGAACTTCGCTCTTTCTATTTGATACGATCGGTTTAGGAGTTTTTACTTTAATTGGTCTTGAAAAAGGGATTAATATCGGTTTACATCCTATTATATGTATCGCCTTGGGAACTATGACAGCCTGTTTTGGAGGCGTGATCCGTGATATTCTTTGTGCCGAGATCCCTGTGATTTTCAGAAAGGAAATATATGCCACCATCTGTATACTTGGAGGTGTCGTGTTTTTTATATTAAAAAGATTTAATCTAGATAATGACCTTTTATACTTAACAACCTCTTTAGTGATTATTTCTTTTCGGTTGATGGCGGTCAAGTTCAAATGGTATTTGCCTACTTTCGAAAACAAATAAAAAAAGGTTACTTTCACAAAGTCTAAAACTTAACAGTGAAAAATTATTCCGTCCAAAAATATAAGGAAAGTGATTATGCTAATTGGAATGACTTTATTGGTCAAGCTAAAAATGCTACATTTCTATTCCATCGTGACTTTATGGAATACCATAAGGATCGATTTCAGGATAATTCCTTGATTGTTTTGCACAAGGAAAAATGGATTGCAGTTGTGCCTGCCAATGTAGTGGGGAATGAACTGTTTTCGCATCAAGGATTGACTTATGGAGGTTTAGTGTATAATGAAAAGTCTAAATTGTCTACAATTATTAACGCTTTTAGAGCTGTTTTGATGTTTTTGGATGCCAATGAAATTGAAAAACTACATCTAAAAACAGTTCCTTCGATTTACCATACTAAACCATCTGAAGAACTTCTATATGCTTTGTTTTTGGCGGAAGCCAAATTAGTACGAAGAGATAGCTTGTCAGTTATTGATTTGTCACAACAATTTAAAATTTCAAAAATAAGAAAAAGAGGTATTCAGCAAGGAATCTCAAACAAATTGGTTATCAAGGAAGAAAATGCTTTCAAGTCCTTTTGGGACGAAATATTGATTCCAAATCTAGAGGAAAGACATAGAGCAAAACCGATTCATACCATTGAAGAAATGGACCGTTTGAAACGCCTATTCCCAAATAATATCCGACAGTTTAATGTATATCATAACGATATAATTGTGGCGGGAAGTACGATTTTTGAAAGCCAGCATGTCACGCATTGCCAATATATTTCTAAATATGAGAAGCAGGAAGATTTAGGAAGTTTAGATTTTCTGTTTCATTTTTTGATTACTGAAGTGTTTGCTGAAAAACGTTTTTTTGATTTTGGTATTTCCAATGAATTACAAGGAAAAAAGCTGAATGATGGGTTGTCCTATTGGAAGGAAAGTTTCGGTGCTAGTACAATTGTTCACGATTTTTATCAGATTGAAACGGCGAACCATTATCTATTAAATTCCTTTTTTACAAAATCAAACACAGTCTCAGCATCTTAAAATCTTAAACTTTAAACCCATTTTTAATGATTCCTTTTCTTGATTTAAAAAAAATAAACGAACCTTATGAAACTGCTTTTCAAGAAAAATTGAAAGTGGTTTTAGATAACGGTTGGTATATTTTAGGGAATGAAGTCAAAGAGTTTGAAACTCGTTTTGCTAATTACTGCGGGACAAAATATTGCATAGGAACAGGAAACGGTTTTGATGCTTTGGTTTTGATTTTTAAAGCCTATATCGTATTAGGAAAACTACAAAAAGGGGACGAAGTTATCGTTCCTGCCAATACATACATTGCGAGTATTCTGGCTATTTTACAAGCTGATTTAGTTCCTGTTTTTGTTGAGCCAAAGTTGGAAACCTATAACATAGATCCTAATCTAATAACAGAAAAAATCAGCTCAAAAACCAAAGTAATTCTAGTAGTTCATTTGTATGGTCAATTGGCCGAAATGGATGCGATAAATGAAATTGCTGTTCCAAATAATTTATTGGTAATTGAAGATGCGGCCCAATCTCATGGTGCTTTTTTAGAAGTCGAATATCAAAAGTCGAAAGTCATAAGTGGGAACGCGCAGGCGTACAGTTTTTATCCTGGGAAGAACCTTGGCGCTTTAGGCGATGGAGGAGCTGTTGTTACAAATGATCAAGAACTCAGCAGCACTATACAGTCTCTGCGAAATTATGGTTCGGAAACAAAATACCATAATGATCACAAAGGAATTAATTCAAGATTGGATGAACTCCAAGCTGGTTTTTTGAATGTAAAATTGAGTCATTTGGATTCATTTAATGAACTCAGAAGAGGAATTGCTAGAAGATATTTGGTTGAAATTAATAATGACAAAATTGTGCTTCCGCATTGGGACTTGTCTAATAATCATGTTTTTCATTTGTTTGTTATTCGAACAAAAAACCGAACAGAACTACAAGAGTATTTACATGAAAACGGAATACAAACTGTAATCCATTATCCGATTCCACCGCATAAGCAAAAAGCCTTGTCTGAATGCAATGATTTGTCTTTTCCTATTACAGAAAAAATTCATGACCAGGTTTTGAGTCTTCCTATAAGTCCGGTTTTAACTGCAGCTGAAGTTGATTATATTATTTCGGTTTTAAATAAATACTGATTTGGAGATTTTAAAAAAAATATACAAATCACAACTGTTTAAAATTAGCTCTTTAAACAGTTTGAGTATTATCCTTAAAATAGGAATAGGCTTAGTGACATCTAAATTGCTTGCCGTTTTTGTTGGCCCTAGTGGAATGGCATTGGTGGGGAATCTTAGAAACTTCATGTCTTCATTAGAAACGGTATCAACCTTGGGATTTCAAAACGGGATTGTCAAGTATGTTGCCGAAATTAAGAAAGACGAAGCGCAGCTGCAGAAATTCATTTCAACTGTTTTTATCTGTTTACTGATTGTCGCTGCGCTCTTAAGTGGATTGCTATATTTCTTTACTGCTTTTTGGAACTACAAGATTTTCGGAAATGATTTTAAATATGATTTTGTTTTTAAAGCTTTGGCGCTAGCATTACCTTGGTATGCGGTTTCCATTTTTTTAGTTTCCGTATTGAATGGTTTGGGGAATTTTAAAAAGGCAATTTGGATTAATAGTATCGGGAATGCAATAGGATTGCTTGTTTCAATTGTTTTGATTTTGGAGTATAGAACCTTTGGTGCTTTATTGTCCATCGTTATTTCACCGGCTTTATTGTTTTTTGTCGCGTTCTATTTCGTCAACAAGGAAATGGCTATTTTTAAAATAATCAACAGTGCAGCTTTTGATTTTAGTTTTATCAAGAAACTGTCGTCTTATTCTCTGATGGCGTTGGTCTCCTCTGTATTGGGACCATTGGTTTTTTTAATGGTACGGAATAATATCATTCAAACGCTCGACATCAATCAGGCAGGTTTTTGGGAAACGATGACAAGAATATCCACTTACTATATGTTGTTTGTAAGTACTATTTTGTCTGTTTATTTTTTGCCAAAATTGTCTACTTCGAAGGATACTGATGAAACAAAAAGTGTATTTTGGAGTTTCTACAGAGGAATTTTACCTGTTTTTATTTTAGTGGTGACCATAATTTATTTTGCCCGTTTTTTTATAATCAAGTTGCTGTTCACCAGTGAGTTTTTGCAAGTTGAATCTTTGTTTTTCTGGCAATTGTTTGGGGATGTTTTAAAAGCCGCTTCTCTGATTTTAGGATATCAATTTTTTGCCAAAAGACTTACCACAGCTTTTATTATAACAGAATTAATGTCGCTTGGCTTGTTCTATTTTTTAAGTGATTATTTGATGGGATTGTATGGGATTTACGGGGTAGTTATGGCTCAAGCAGTAGATAACTTTGTTTATTTACTTATTTTGCTGCTTTATTTCAGAAAGAGTTTGTTTTAGTATTTGTTCCAGATTTCCAAATATTTACTGGCTATTTTGACATAATCGTGTTCTCTTTCTATAAAGTCTCTTGCACGTTTTCCAATGGCTATTATTTCAGTAGGGTTTTCAATTAGATAGGATAATTCTGTTACCAAATAATCAACATCTGCAATTGCATTTACAGCCACTCGTTTCTGTAGGGCATACTGTTTGTGAAATTTTTTTTCAGCACCTGTAAACACCACTTTTCCTTTGGCCATGGCTTCAAGTGCATTATAACCTTGGTCATAGGAGTAGGCTTGATCGAGTAGGATATGTGCTTTATTATAGGAGTTAATATAGACTGAGTAAGGAACATTTCGTGTGGTAATTATTTCAACTTTGTCGCCATATTTTTGTGCTATACAATCCAATGCTTTTTCAAAATAATCGTTTCCTTTTTTATAATAATTGGCCTCATTTATTCCGTGAAAGATTACAATCTTGCCTGAGGTTGATATTGGTTGAAAGTTAATTTTAGCGCTATTGATTGGATTTGGAATCAGTTCTAAATATTTGGGGTTATTATGTAGCGGAATGTGGTAATCTAGATCAGTGGCAATAACTCCTTTTATGTTTGAATAAATTAATTGATGCAGTTTTTCAAACGATTTACTTTTGAATTTTAATACATTCTCAAAACTTTTGGAATTTATTCTACCCTGTAAATAGGGCTGAATTACCGATTTGAAATCAGGAGTGTCAAAGCAGTATTTTACATTCAAAAAATCATAACCTGAAGATAACAGGAATACGTTAGCATTGTTCTTAAACAGAAATTCAAGGATTTTTTTTTCGTAATAATAGTGACAATAAAAACTGTTTTCATTGATGAGTTGTACTACATCAAAGTTGGTAAAATGAATCTTGTTTTTTTTAAACTGGCAGTAAGTCATATAGGAACTGATGTCAAAGCCAAAGAGAGAATGAAAAGCTATTTTTATTTTTTTTAAAATACCATCATCCCATTTTTTTACAATGGGAAAGTCAATGGGATAATTTTTAAAACCATCCTGATGGCCTACAATATAAACGTCATGCCCTAATTCCTGTAAGCCTTCTTTGAGTGAGTTATGTAAACGGCTGAATTCGCCAACAAGTAAAACTTTCATTTATGTGTATATTTGGTAAATATATTTACTTTTAGACAACAATGATGAAAAACAGAAACAAAGTAGCGATAATTTCGACCTCATTAGGACGTGGTGGAGCCGAAAAATTTGCTGCAATGTTGAGTTATATACTTGAAAATTTGGATGTCGAAGTTCATAACATTATTATAAACGACCATATTGACTATGAATATGCTGGTAAGTTGCTTAATTTGGGAAGCCTTAGTTTAGGCTCTAATTCGTTATTCAAAAAGATTAAGAAAGGGTTTTTATTACACCGTTATTTAGAAGAAAAGCAAATAGACTTGATCATTGATAACCGACCTAGGAATAATTTGGCAAGGGAATTATTGACGCATTGGATTTATGGAAACAGAAGATTATGGTTTGTTGTTCATAGTTCTAAACTAGACAATTACTTTCCCAAATCTGTTTTTTGGTCTAAATTACTTTATCAAAAAGCCGAAAAAATCATTTGTGTTTCCAATGCTATCGAGCTGGAATTAAAACAGAAATTTGATTTAGTAAATACTACAACCATTCACAATCCATATGACTTTTCGAAAATTGAAATGAATAATCAAGAAGTCTTCGCTGATAAATACATCTTGTATTTTGGACGGTTTGATGAAAAAGTGAAGAACTTTAGTTTGATGCTTGAAGCTTTTTTAATTTCGAAGATTTTCCTGCGGGGCTATAAACTATATATTATGGGCGAAGGACCTGATTTAGCTTTTATTCAGGATAAAATCAAAGAATTTAAATTGGATTTTTTTATTCAATTACTGCTTTTTAATAGCAATCCATTTCCTTGTGTTCAACAAGCCAAATTCACCATTTTAACGAGTCGCTACGAGGGATTTCCTTTATCAATCATCGAGTCACTAGCTTTGGGGACTCCTGTAGTTTCGGTCGATTGCAAGTCGGGACCTAATGAAATAATAAAAAACGAATACAATGGTTTGTTGGTCGAGAATAATAATCCAGATAGTTTAGCGTTAGCCATGAATCGATTTATAGATGATGCGGATTTGTATGATTTTTGTAAAAAAAATGCTTCAAGCAGTGTAGAACATTTATCTTTAAAATCTATTTCAAAACAATGGGAATCCATTTTATTCTAAGTACATGATAAGCAGTTCACAAGTTCGGTTAATTGAAATTCCTAAAGTTCAAGATAGACGAGGAAATCTTTCTGTGATAGAAGGCGAGACGATACCGTTTGTGTCTAAAAGAGTGTATTATTTATATGATGTTCCAGGAGGAAGTAAAAGGGGAGGGCATGCACATAAAGAACAAAAAGAGTTTTTGATTGCGTTGAGCGGAAGCTTTGATGTGGTTGTTAAGGACGGAAGTTCCGAAAAAACAATTACCCTGAATAAACCTAATTATGGCTTATTAATTGAAAAAGAAATTTGGAGAGAACTAGAGAATTTTTCTTCGGGATCGGTTTGCTTGGTATTGGCTTCGGATGAATTTGATGAAGAAGATTACATTCGGAATTTTAAAGATTTTAAGTTACTTAAAAACCGATGAACCAAATCCAGATTCGGCTAAAACGGTTTTAAAACGGATTAATTGATGTAATAGAGTAGCGGGCAGCAAAAGTAGAATCCGTTTCTTTATTTCCAAACTATTTAAGTCAATAGCAGCATAATAGTTTTCATAAGCTACTTTGTTTCCTGATAATTTGAATTTTATCGCCATTGAAAACCGGTTCAAGTCGAGGAATTTTTTCAACATAGGATTTGTTTTCTCTAATTCTTTAAATTTAGTAAAATCCACTTTTGAGTGGAGATGATTTATGTTTTTTGAAAGACTATTTTCATCATAAACATATCTCGCTAAAATTTTCCATGAAAAGACTACGGGATATACTAATCCAATTCGGATCCAAAGATCAGTGTCTTGTCCGCTTTTTATTTGAGTATCGAAATTGCCTATTTCTTCAAAAATACTTTTGTTAAAAACGGCACAAGAAGTACATATAACAGTCTCTTTTGAACTAGCTGAAAAATAATTTACGATTTCAGAATCGTTTGTTTTGGTAATAGAATATTGTGCAGGGAAAACACTTTTATGGGTTTCTATTTCAATTGCTGCCGAAAACACTTTTTGCGCTGGGTATTTCTTCATGTTGTTAAACATTTCTTCTAAAAAACCTGGATACCAGTAATCATCGGCATCTAAGAAAGCAATGAATTTCCCTTGTGCTTGTTCTATTCCAAAATTTCTAGCTGCAGAAACTCCTTCATTTTCTTTTGAAAAATAACGGATTCTGGGGTTAGTGAATTTTTTGATTATCTCTGCACTTGAGTCTGTTGATCCATCATTGATAATTATGATTTCAAAGTTCGTAAGGGATTGCTCAAGGACGCTTCTTAGAGTGGCTTCAATGAATTTTTCTTTATTGAATAATGGAATTATTACTGAAAAGTAAATCATATCATTGTGGTTTTTATTTACAGATGTAGCCCACTCTGAAAATATTAAAGATAAATAGACTTGGTTTTTTCCCTTTCAGATTTTTTAATAATAGGTTTTCAAAAACGGAAAATAATTTTGAAATGGGAAAGCTTAATTTAGTTTTGTTTAGAAAATGATATAATTTAACCATTCTTATAAATTTAATGTCTATTTGGTTCAAACGGTATAAATTCAATAGATTCTCTAAAGCATCTTTTGTTTTGTTTAAAAAGACCTCATTCGTGTCAATATTAGTGTGTTGTAGAGGGTTTTCAATATGATTTACTTTAAACTTAAATGTACTTAATTGATAAGATAGTAAAGAATCTTCATGACCATAGGTACAAATTTCTTCATTAAATTTCACTTGGTCAAAACAGTTCTTTTTAATTAAAGTATTATTAAAAAGTAATGATTTAAATGGTCTTTGTTTTCTGTTTGAAGCTGTTTGGTCTTCAATTAATCGTCCATATTTCCATCGTAACTGTTGACTGTTTGAGGGACATTTTTCTGGATGCAATCGGCCTCCATAAAGAATGTCAAATCCTTCCAGATTAAGGATGTATTTTGTAATGTAATTTTCGTTGAGGATTATGGAATCACAATCTATAAACAATAGCCACTCAAAATTAGACTTTGCAGCCAGTAAATTTCTGATTTTGCTTCTGCCAATGTTTTGGGGTAATACTGTAAACGAACAATTACTTAGTGACGAAATCGAATTATTGTGCGACTTAAATTGTGTCGAAGCGTCATCAACACAAATAATCTCAAAATCAATACCACATTCTGTACATTGTTTGTGAAATTCCTGAACTAATGGATGTGCATTGTAATTGTATATTGGAATAAGGACGGAAAGCATTACACTGTTCTCTGAACCACCTCAAAGATTTTAGAATCTTCACATTTCAATGTTTTTGAAGGGAATTTCATCAGCAACGCATAATCGTGAGTGGCCATTATTATCGTTTTTCCATTAGCATTGATGCTCCTTAAAACTTCAAGAACTTCAGCACTTGTTTGTGGGTCTAGATTTCCAGTTGGCTCATCAGCAAGGATAAGTTCAGGGTCATTTAACAAAGCTCTAGCAATAGCAACACGTTGTTGTTCACCACCTGAGATTTGATGTGGCATTTTGTGTGCATATTCTTTCATACCCACTTTGTCCAAAACTTCGTCAATTTTGCGATCCATTTCATTCTTGTCAACCCAGCCAGTTGCTTTTAACACAAACAACATATTGTCTTTTATCGTGCGGTCTGGCAATAGTTTAAAATCTTGGAATACGATTCCTATTTTTCTTCTCAAAAACGGAATGTCGTTTTCTTTTAGACCTACTAAATCAAAATCAACAATGTGTCCTTCGCCTTCTGCTAAAGGCAAATCAGCATAAAGCGTTTTCATTAAACTGCTTTTTCCTGATCCTGTTTTTCCAATGATGTATAAAAATTCACCATGGTTTACTTCCAGATTTATGTTTGATAAAATAACTTTATCTTCTTGATAAATGGATGCATTTTTTAAAGACAGTACAGTTTGAGACATAATTGACATTTGTTTATTGGGTAAAAGTAATTATCAATTGTCAATTATCAATTATCAATTATGATTTTTTTTATTTTTTGTTAAAAGATTTGTTCATAATAAAACTAGATTACAATCCGTTATAGTGGTTAGTTATAATACATTTGAATATTAAAAAAAAAATCAAAATGCGTATATTTTCCTGGCTCTTCTTTTTATTGACTTTTGTTGCACCTTTTACGATTTCAGCGCAAAAATCAACAATCTACACCCATGATTTAGCAGATTTCAATAAAGCGCTTTCGTTGTTCAACGATATGCAATATGCCTCTGCCCAAATTATTTTCGAAAAAGTAAAATTAGAAACGACTGACGAAGAATTGAAATCAGATTGTGCTTATTATGATGCCAATTGTGCTATTCGTTTGAATCGTGCCAATGCGGATGTTTTGATGGAAAATTTCGTTTCAGATTACCCTACGAGTGCTAAGAGCAATCAAGCATTTATAGAGGTGGCACATTATTATTTTGAGCAAGGTGATTATCCACAAGCGCTTCAATGGTTTGAAAGAGTTGACGAAAGCCAATTGAGCTATAGCGACAGAGATAAATTTAATTTCCAGAAAGGGTATGCTTTTTTTAGTTCCAAGAATAAAAAAGAAGCGACAAGCTATTTTAATAAAGTGGTGAACTCGGCAGAATACGGTTCGCAAGCAAAGTACTATTTAGGGTTTATTGCTTATGAAGGTGATGATTACAAAGAGGCTACGAAATATTTTGATGAAGTTTCAGGTGAAGAGAAATACAAAGAAAAATTGTCATACTATCAGGCTGACATGAATTTTAAGCTTGGTAATTTTCAAAAAGCAATTGAGTTGGGCGAAAAAGCCATGGCTAAGTCAAATGCTATCGAAAAGTCGGAATTGAATAAAATAATTGGCGAAAGCTATTTTAATTTAAAGCAATACGACAAAGCGGTTCCTTATTTAGCGGCGTACAAAGGGAAAAAAGGAAGGTGGAATAATACTGACTTTTACCAGTTGGGATATGCCTATTACAAACAAAATGATTTTGAAAATGCTATTTCCCAATTCAACAAAATCATAAACGGAAAAGATTTCGTAGCTCAAAACGCGTATTACCATTTAGGCGAGAGTTATTTGAAATTGGATAAAAAACAAGAAGCTTTGAATGCGTTCAAAAATGCATCTGAAATGTCATTTGATACTTCGATACAAGAAGATGCTGGCTTGAATTATGCCAAATTAAGTTATGAAATTGGGAATTCATATAAAAGTGTTCCTGCAGTTTTATTGGATTTTACGAAAAAATATCCAAATAATGCCAGCCGTTCCGTAATTGAAAAATTATTGATTGACTCTTACATATCCTCTAAAAATTACAAGGAAGCATTGGTTTTATTGGAAAAAAACAAAAGCCCGGAAAACAGGTTGGCGTATCAAAAGGTTACTTTTTATAGGGGTTTAGAATTGTATGCTGATAGAAATTACTCAGAAGCTGCCACTATGTTCAAGAAATCTATTGATGGACAAATAGATGCTGATTTTACGGCTAGAGCTACTTTTTGGAAAGGAGAAACTGAATACGTTTTAGACGATTATAAAAATGCGTTATTGAGTTATAAGCAATTTGCAAGTTCAGTGCGTGCCCGTAATGCGGTAGAGTATAAAAACATCAATTACAATATAGCATATGCTTATTTTAAATTGAAGGAATATGATCAAGCTGGAGATTATTTTCAAAATCAGATTGATGCGGTAAAAGAGGATAAGGTAAGATTAAATGATAGCTATTTAAGGTTAGGAGATTCCCGATTTGTAACTTCTAAGTATTGGCCAGCAATGGAAGCGTACAATAAAGTAATTGAATCCAGAGGAGTTGATGCTGATTATGCGTATTACCAAAAAGCATTGTGTTACGGTTTTATCGCTAAAAACGATAAGAAAATTGATGAGTTGAATTCATTCTTACAATTGTATCCAAAATCAAGCTACCGTGACGATGCAATGTATGAATTGGCAAATACTTATGTAGCCAACAAGCAGCAGGATCTTGCCTTGAAAACCTTTGATCGATTAATAGGAGAGTATAAAAGCGGTTCTTACACAGCAAAATCTATTTTAAGACAAGGTTTGATCTATTACAATTCAGATAGAAATAATGAGGCTTTAAATAAGTTTAAGAAAGTGGCAGCTGATTTTCCTAAAACTCCAGAAGCGCTGGAAGCAGTATCAACAGCAAGGTTAATATATGTTGACGGAGGAAGAGTAAATGAATATGCGACTTGGGTACGAACTTTAGATTTTGTTACCGTTACAGATGTCGAATTAGATAATGATTCTTATGAATCAGCAGTAAAACAATTCGAACAAAATAACAATAAACAAGCCATTTCAGGGTTTAATGCTTACATATCGAGCTTTCCAAGAGGAATGCATTCATTGCAAGCTAATTTTTATTTGGCGCAAGCCTATTATTCTGAAGGACAAAAAGACAAGTCTATTTCGAATTATCAATATGTAATTGACGAACCGAGAAGTGAATTTACGGAGCAGTCCTTAGCGAGGTTGTCGCAAGTACTTTTAGATAATAACGAAAAAGAGAAAGCGATTCCGGTATTACTTCGTTTAGAAAGTGAAGCTGATTTTCCTCAAAATAAAGTGTTCGCGCAGTCTAATTTGATGAAATGTTATTATGATAAAAAAGACTATTCTAATTCAGTTGTCTATGCCGATAAGGTGTTGAATAACGTGAAAACGGATGATAATGTAAGAAGCGATGCTCAAATTATAATAGCTCGTTCAGCCATGCAAACGGGAGATGAAGCGAAAGCCAGATCAGGATATGCTAAACTATTGACTATTGCTACAGGAGAGTTAGCAGCCGAGGCTTTGTATTATGATGCTTATTTTAAAAACAAAGATGGAAAATTTGAACCTTCAAATGTAGCAGTTCAAAAGTTGGCTAAAAACTATTCTAGTTACCGTTACTTTGGGGCCAAAGGATTGATCCTTATGGCCAAAAATTTCTATGGATTGAAAGATAGTTTTCAAGCAACTTATATTTTAGATAATGTCATTCAGAATTTTACTGATTTTCCAGATGTTATTTCCGAGGCGCAAAAAGAGTTAAATATGATCAAAGCCGAGGAGTCTAAAACAAATTCATCAATAGCCAATTAGGAATGTTTAAAACAATTAGTATAATACCGTTGTTGTAAATTTAAAAATAATTAATAAATGACTATTCCTTTTTATATCGTAGATGTCTTTACAGAAAAAAAATATGCAGGAAATCAACTAGCAGTTTTTTTAAACTCGACTGATTTAACGACTGATCAAATGCAACAAATAGCAAGCGAAATTAATTTTGCTGAAAGTACTTTTGTTACTGCTATAGCAGCTGAAAATAATAAAGCAACAATTAGAATTTTTACTCCAGCACATGAAATGCAATTTGCTGGACATCCAATAATTGGGACTTCATGGGTTTTAATGAATAAGATATTCAAACATCATCCCAAAGAGATTAAATTAAATGTTCCAATAGGAGAAATTCCAGTAAGTCAATCTAAGGATTTAGTTTGGTTGAAAGCTTCACAGCCTAGTTTTTTAGATGTTTTCATGAAGGAAGATTTTACTTCTTTTAGTAATTTAAGTGCAGCTGATTTTGATGATCGTTTTGTAGTTCAGGAAGTAACGACAGGAAGTGCTTTTGTAATTGTACCACTTAAAGATAAAGAGACATTAAATGCAGTTAAATTGGATAAAGATAAAACGGCAGAATGGCTTAAAGCAAAATGTAAAACAAAGCATCAAGCCCTGTATTTTTTTAGTTTAGAAAATGAAGTGCTAACGACCAGAATGTTGTGCATAGAGAATGATCAGCTTATAGAAGATGCTGCAACAGGAAGTGCTAGTACATGCTTACAAGCTTTTTTATTGAAATATCACTCAACTGAAATAAATATGGTGAACAACCAGGGAGAATACATCAATAGAAACTCTCAAATATATTTTAACGGGAAATTAGAGGAGAATCTTTTTGATATAAATATTGGTGGAGAAACTCAGTTTGTGGCTCAAGGAGAATGGGAAGTCGTTTAGGAATAGAGATAGTAGAAAAAAAATAATGCATAAAATGCAGGTGAGGGTAGATAGTTTTTAATCGCCTTTTTTAAAATAAAACAAAAAAACATGAAATTGAATTTCCAAAATAAAATTACCATTGTACTTCTTTTAATAGTATTTCAGTTTTCGTTTGCTCAAAAAAAAGAAGACAATATAGGATCTGAAGTCGTAAATGTAGTTAAGCCTTATACGCCAACACTTTCTGACGCCTTCAAAGTACAGGAAACACCTATTCTTGATGATGAGGGAAATGCCAAAAAAGAAAAGATTAATTATTCTATTTTCTCTTTTCCAGTTGCTTCCACTTTTACGCCTTCTAAAGGAAAAGCGGAGGGAGTCGACAAAACGAAACAGGCTCATTTGTATGATAATTATGCGACCTTGGGGTTTGGTAATTACAGAACATTAAATGCTGAATTGTTTATGAATCAAGATTTAGGGAATAACGATTATGTGGGCGGAATGTTCCGCCATCTTTCTTCTCAAGGGGGAATAAAAGGTGTTGAACTAGATGATCGTTTTTATGATACATCGGTCGATCTGACTTACGGAGCAAATACTAATGCTATTTCTTGGAACTTGGACTTGGGGTATAAAAACCAGATATACAATTGGTACGGTTTGCCGTCAGAGTTTGGTAGTAACTTATCTTCAGCTGATCGCATTTTGTTAATAAACGGGATTAATGCACAGAATGTATATAACACCTATTCTATTGGAGGTAAAATTGATTTTAATGATGGGATTTTTAATGATGCCAACATGAAGTTTAGCCACTTTACAGATACTTTTGGTTCGGCTGAAAATAGATTTTACATCAAGCCTTCTTTGCAATTTGACATAATGGATGAATCTATTAAAACTAATATAATTGTAGATTATGTAGGAGGAAGTTTTGAGAATAATTATGCGAATACAAACACACAACCTTTAAAATATGGTTATACTAATTTTGGAGTTACTCCTACTTTTGTAATGCAAGAGGACGATTGGACCATAAATATTGGTGCAGCCATTTTTTATAGCTTAGACAACGAAAACAGTAATAACAAGTTTTTTGTCTATCCGCAAGTCAATGCAAGCTATAAAGTGGTTGGGGATTTAATGATTTTTTATGCAGGAGCAGAAGGAAGTTTAGAACAAAATTCTTATCTGGATTTTGTTAATAAAAATTCATTTTTGTCACCTACGTTAAACATTGCTCCTACGGACAAACAGTATGATATTTTTGCAGGATTAAAAGGTAAATTAATGAATAATGTGAGTTATAATATTCGCGGATCCTATGTAAACGAAAGAAATAAAGCATTGTTTAGAAGTAATGATTATAATGAAAATGCTTCAAATGAAAATTATGCATTCGGGAATTCAATGCAAGTGGTTTATGACGATATGAAAACGCTGAGTTTTTCGGGTGATTTAAAAGCTAATTTTTCAGATGACGTTACTTTTGGAATCAGCGGAACTTTTAATAGTTATACAAATGATTTTCAGCAAGAAGCTTGGAATTTACCTGAAGTGAAATTAAATTCGAATATTGATTTCAATATTACTCCAAAATGGTTTGCTGGCGCAACTGTTTTTTATGTTGGAGAGCGTAAGGATACTCAATTGAACACGGACTTTACTAGTAATTCTACGGCAATAACGCTGGATAGTTACTTTGATGTAAATGCACATGTAGGCTATAAATACAATGAACAATTGACAGGGTTTGTAAGAGCAAATAATATTACGAACCAAGCCTATGAAAAATGGTTGAATTATCAGGTTCAAGGTTTTCAGGTTGTTGTAGGAGCGAATTATAAATTTGATTTCTAATTTGGCGCTAGCAATCGTATGTTTGTCAAAATAACAGTAAACAAAAATGGCTTCCACACTGTGGAAGCCATTTTTGTTTGTTTGTAAAACAGTTATTCGGTAAATGGAACAGCGACTCTCATCTTGTCCCAACCCATATTCAAAACAATACCGTTGTCAGCCTTGGTGAAAACCATTGAAAAGTTTTCAAGTGACTCAGCTCCTTCAGTTACAGGAACGCTAAGTCTAGCTACATCATTTTCTTGTTTGTAAAAATAAGATCCCCAGACGTTAAGGTCTTTGTTTATTATTACAGTATAAGAATCTTTTTCAGGAATGGTATACAAAGTATAAGTACCAGCCTTAATGTTGTTTTGACCTAATTTCATATCCTTATAAAAGGTAATTTCAGCTGCTTCATTAGCACCAGTTCTCCAAACCTTACTGTTTGGTGCCAATTCGCTAAGAGCACGTCCTTTTAGCTGAGGTCTGCTATAAGTAACTTTAGCAATTTTGTCGGCATTTTTATAATCAGTAGGGAATGCAGCAACGTCCATTGGACTTTTGTCTAGGTCAGGAAATTTTTGAGCTTGCACATTAGAAGATAAAATGATCATAAAGGCAAATGCAATCGAGGAAATAATAGTTTTTTTCATAGTTAGGATTAAAATATTAGAATGTTAAAATTATTAATTATGTCTGTATAAAGCTAAGAAATCACATTAAAATTGGGAATAAATTCTAAATCGGATCCAAATAAAATAGTGAGTCTTTAGAATAATAGCATAACTTTGGAGTCATGTATGCTAGCTGAGATGGTTCGGGGTCTATAGCTAGAACCTCATTTTATTAGCTTTCGGTATTTTAAAATAAAATAAAAACATGACTTTCAAACAAAAAATATATCAATATTACTTACAACTCGTTCAGGATAGAATTGATGTTTTTAGGGATATGATAGCTGCTCTTACCGAAGATTCTAAAAATGATGCCAAAGGTTCTGCAGGAGATAAACATGAAACAGCTCTGTCAATGATGCATATTGAACAAGAAAAACTCAATAATAAATTGAGAGAGGTAGTAAATCAAAAAGCAATTTTAGACAAAATTGATGCTAGTAAAATAGCCCAAACAATTATTGTTGGTAGCTTAGTAAAAGCGAATGGAATTTATCTTTATATGAGTTTGGCTCTGCCAAAAATAAATATAGAAGGAATTAATGTAATCGCTTTGTCACCGCAGTCGCCTTTAGGAAATAAATTAATGGGAAATGTAGTGGGCTTTACCTTTGAGATTAATGGAACTACTTACTTAATAGAAGAAATTTTGTAGTTTCAAATTTTAAAAAAAACTATTTTATTGGGGCCTGCAATGTAATTCTGTAACGAATAATATTACTGTTCTTAAGTATAAAACTGTTTTTTTTGATTTTTCAGTTACCTATTATATGTAAAAACGCAGTTATTGTTACAGTTTATAACCATATGGGCTATATGTGTTTTTGAATTGTAACTACAATCGCATCTTTGCTTCATCAAGTTAAACAAACAAATAAAAATATATAGTTATGTGCGGAATAGTATGTGCCTTTGATTTAAAACAAAAAGCAGAAGTTTTAAGACCACAAGTGTTAGAAATGTCTAAAATTATCCGTCATCGTGGACCAGACTGGAGCGGAATTTACAGTGATGAAAAAGTGATTATGTCTCATGAGCGTTTGGCAATTGTTGATCCGGCTTCGGGTAAACAACCATTGTTAAGTGAAGACGGAAAATTGATTTTGGCTGCTAATGGTGAAATCTACAACCACAGAGAATTACGTAAACAATTTGAAGGAAAATATAACTTTCAAACGGAAAGTGACTGCGAGGTTATTCTAGCGCTTTATAAAGAAAAAGGGCCTCATTTTATTGATGAAATGAATGGAATTTTTGGATTTGCCATTTATGATGTAGAAAAAGATGAGTATTTTGTCGCTCGTGATCACATGGGGATTATTCCCTTGTATATTGGTTGGGATCAACATGGAACTTTTTATGTAGCTTCTGAATTGAAAGCTTTAGAAGGATATTGCACAAAAATCCAATTGTTTCCTCCAGGACATTATATGACAAGTAAGGACGGAGAATTTGTACAATGGTACAAAAGAGAATGGACGGATTTTGACGCTGTAAAAGACAACGAAACAAATATTCAAGATATTAAAGTAGCTTTAGAAGCTGCGGTTCATAGACAATTGATGAGTGATGTGCCTTACGGAGTATTACTTTCAGGAGGATTAGATTCGTCTATTACTTCGGCTGTAGCCAAAAAGTATGCTCAAAAACGTATTGAATCAGGAGATACTGCTGATGCTTGGTACCCACAATTGCACTCTTTCTCGGTAGGATTAGAAGGTTCTCCAGATTTAGCTGCTGCTCAAATTGTAGCGGATCATATTGGAACAATTCACCACGAAATTAAATTTACCATTCAAGAAGGATTAGATGCGGTTAAAGATGTAATTTACAACTTGGAGACCTATGATGTGACTACAATTAGAGCGTCGACGCCAATGTGGTTAATGGCGAGAGTGATTAAATCGATGGGAATTAAAATGGTATTATCTGGTGAAGGTGCTGATGAGTTATTTGGAGGTTATTTATACTTCCACAAAGCGCCAAACGCACAAGAGTTTCATGAAGAAAACGTACGTAAATTAGGAAAACTACATATGTATGATTGTTTAAGAGCTAACAAAAGTTTAGCTGCTTGGGGAATTGAAGGTCGTGTGCCGTTCTTAGACAAAGAGTTTATGGATGTCGCTATGCGAATCAACCCACAAGACAAAATGATCAACAAAGAACACCCAATGGAAAAATGGGTAGTTCGTAAAGCTTTTGAAGATATGTTGCCACCAAGTGTTGCTTGGAGACAAAAAGAACAATTTAGCGATGGAGTTGGATACGGTTGGATTGATAAATTAAAAGAAGTAGTAGCTGTTGAGGTTAGTGATGAGCAATTAGCAAACGCTAAATACAAGTTCCCTTTGCAAACACCAACATCTAAAGAGGAATATTATTACCGTTCTATATTTACAGAGCATTTCCCTAGTGATGCAGCAGCTTTATGTGTGCCACAAGAAGCAAGTGTTGCTTGTAGTACTAAAATTGCCCTGGAATGGGATGAGGCGTTTAAGAACATGAATGATCCATCAGGAAGAGCAGTGGCTAATGTCCATTCTGATTCCTATGTAAAAGGATAAAACAATTTACTTTGCATTTTAAATATAAAAAGGCGCTCTTCATTTTGGAGGCGCCTTTTTTACGTTAGTCAAAACAGCCAATTGTCATATTATTTAGGTATTTTATTAAATAATTGAACCTGGCTACTTTTATATTAGGCTTCTTTTTTATATTAGCGTATCTAAACACCATATTATGAAACGCTGTATTTTAATTTTTAGTTTACTGGCACTTACTTCTTGCTTAAAAAAGAATAAGACGGCCGTAGATACCATAATTACAAATGCTACTATTTACAAAGTAGATAAAGCATTTGGAACAGCAACTGCGATGGCGGTTAGTGACGGTAAAATTATAGCAATAGGGAGTGATAGTCAAATTAAAAATGCCTTCGAATCAAACACTATTATACAGGCAAAAGGGAAGTTCATTTACCCTGGCTTAATAGATGCGCATTGTCATTTTTATGGTTTTGGACTTAGTCTTCAGGAAGTCGATTTGCGTGGTACTAAAAGCATGGAGGAAGTGGTGAAGCGGATTCAAGCTTTTCAAAAGGAAAAAAAGTCAAATTTTATCGTTGGAAACGGATGGGACCAAAACGATTGGAGTGTAAAAGAATTTCCTTCGAAAGCTATTTTAGATAAAAATTTCCCAAATATACCCGTGGTACTAAATAGAGTAGATGGTCACGCGATTATTGTTAATAGTAAAGCTTTGGCATTAGCCGGAATAACTAAAGACACAAAAGCAGTTGGTGGTCAGATCGAAATTAAAGATGGCGAGCCAACAGGGATTTTAATTGATAATCCAATGGAGTTGGTTTTTAGAATAATTCCAAAACCTAATAGAAAAACACAAATAGCCGCGCTGTTAGATGCTGAAAAAGTAATGTTTGATTACGGTTTAACCACGGTAAATGATGCGGGACTGGATCCGGGTGTTATTGATTTAATAGATAGTTTACAAAAAGCGAAAGCGATGAAGCTTAATATTTACGCGATGGTCTCTGCCAATACAAAGAATATCGATATGTACCTTAAAAAAGGAATTTATAAAACGGATAATTTAGACGTGCGTTCTTTTAAAATGTATGGTGATGGTGCCTTGGGTTCTCGAGGCGCCTGCCTTCATAAAGCGTATTCAGATATGCCTAACCAATATGGAGCCCTATTGTCTCCTATTTCAGAATTGAGATCTGTAGCCCAAAAAATTGCAAATTCTGACTTTCAATTGAATTCACATGCAATTGGTGATTCAGCTAACACGGTTTTGTTGAAGATTTATAAAGAAGCCTTGACGGGCAAGAAAGACAGAAGATGGAAGATTGAGCATGCGCAAGTTTTACGTGAGCAAGATTTTGATTATTTTAAATTTGGTATAATACCTTCGGTACAACCTACACACGCTACCTCAGATATGTATTGGGCTGGCGAAAGATTAGGGAAAGACCGCTTAAAAAATGCTTATGCCTATAAAAAATTACTTAGTAAAGCAGGTGTAATTGCTTTAGGGACTGATTTCCCAGTAGAGGAAGTGAATCCTATGTTGACTTTTCATGCCGCAGTAGCCAGAAAAGATGGTAAAGGATATCCAAGAGGTGGTTTTCAAATTGAAAACGCATTATCTAGAAAAGAGACTTTAAAAGGAATGACTATTTGGGCTGCCTATTCTAATTTCGAAGAAAAAGAAAAGGGGAGTCTTGAAGTTGGGAAATGGGCAGATTTTGTCATCTACGATAAAGATATCATGAAAATAATGGAGAGTGAAATTCTTGAAATGAAGCCTTCTAATACCTATTTGAAAGGGGTTAAGGTTAAGTAAATAGGGGTGTTCAAAAAGAAAGATTTACAATTTATTAAATAACACTTTCGTCTTTTGATTTGTGAGTTACACTTTTTACGTAAATAGCATTTTTTGGTTATTAATTCAAACTAAAATATTTGTTTGTGTTTTGTGTTTGTAACTGTTGATGCATCTTTGTGCTGTTAAATTAGAAAAAAATACAATTATTAGTTATGTGTGGAATATTAGCCATTATTGGAAAAGGGAAAGACAAACAACTTGTAAAAGAGCTTTCAAAAAGAATGTCACATCGTGGTCCAGATGAAAGCGATTTGCATGTAACGGAAAACGGACATGTTTTGAGTCACGAACGCCTGTCAATTATTGATTTACATTCAGGGAAGCAACCGATACAAGGTACAAAATTGGCCTATATGATTCATAACGGAGAAATATACAATCATCAGGAATTAAGGGATGGAATTTTGAAAAGTCACACTTTTAGAACCAAATCTGACTCGGAAGTGATCGTTCATTTGTATGAAGAGTTTGGGTATGACTTTTGCAATATGCTTGACGGAGATTGGGCTTTTGTAATCGTTGATGGTGATAATTACATGGCTGGTAGAGATCCAATGGGTGTAAAGCCTTTATATTATGGTTTAGACGAAAGAGGAAGAATTTATTTTTCATCTGAAATGAAGTCTATTGCGGATCAATGTAGAACATTTGCGACATTTCCTCCAGGGCATTATTACACTGCCAAAACTGGCTTTGTGAAATACTACCAACCAGAATATGAGGACTATTTAAAGGCAGACCAAGATTTGGATTTTGAAGCAATACGAGAAACTTTGACAAAGGCAACTCGTAAGCGTTTGATGAGTGATGTGCCTATTGGTGTTTTGCTTTCGGGTGGATTAGATTCTTCGTTAACGTCAGCAATAGCTTCAAGACTATTGGCAGAAAAGGGTGAAAAGTTACACTCGTTTTCGATAGGATTGGATGCTGATGCGCCAGACACAGTCGCAGCCAGAAAAGTGGCAGCATTTATAGGGACGGAACACCATGAAGTATATTTCACAGTTGAACAGGGAATAAAGATATTAGAGAAGTTAATATGGAATTTAGAAACCTATGATTTGACTTCAATAAGAGCCAGTGTTCCAATGTATTTCTTATCAAAAGCAATAAGCGATTTAGGTATTAAGGTGGTTCTTTCAGGGGAAGGAGCTGATGAGGTTTTTGGTGGCTATTTGTATTTTAGAAATGCTCCGTCAAGCGAAGATTTTCAAAAAGAGACAATTGAAAGAGTGCAGAAATTATTTACGGCTGATTTATTAAGAGCTGATAAGTCAACAATGGCGCATGGATTAGAGACTAGGGTTCCTTTTTTGGATAAGGCGTTTTTAGATGTTGCTATTCGAATTAAAGCCAGAGAAAAAATGCCCAAATCATATGATGGAAAAGAAAAATATATCTTAAGAAAAGCATTTGATACTCCTGACGACCGATATCTTCCTGACGAAGTTTTATGGAGACAAAAAGAGCAGTTCTCTGATGGTGTAGGTTATAATTGGATTAATCAGTTGATCGAATATTGTTCTTCTCAAGTTACTGATGAACAATTGGCGGGAGCGGTTGCTGAATTCCCGTTTAATTCTCCAACAACAAAGGAGGCTTATTTTTATAGATCTATATTTCATAAATATTACCCTCAAGTTAGTGCGGCTCAAACGGTTAGAAAATGGATTCCGAAATGGCAAGAAAATGAAGACCCAAGCGGAAGAGCGAATGCAGCTCATGTTAAAGCAGATATAGAAATGGCCAAAACAAGAATCATTGTTTAGTGTCGATTAAAATTAAAAACGCTCTCTATTTTGAGAGCGTTTTTTTATGCTTTAAATCAACAAAATGTTAATAACTTAACACCTTAAAAAGGTATTTTAACGGTTAAATATGTTACGTTTTTATATATTTGCGTGTTAGACGAAATTACATTTTAGAATAAATCATATGAGCGAAGAAATCAAGAAGGACAATTATTCAGCAGATAGTATTCAGGCATTAGAAGGAATGGAGCATGTAAGAATGCGTCCGTCAATGTATATTGGAGATGTGGGGGTTCGAGGACTTCATCATTTAGTTTATGAAGTAGTAGATAACTCTATTGATGAGGCGATGGGAGGCCATTGTGATACGATTATAGTTGATATAAATGAAGATGGTTCTATTTCTGTTGAAGACAATGGGCGTGGTATTCCTGTAGGTATCCATAAAAAAGAAGGAGTTTCGGCTCTGGAAGTTGTAATGACTAAAATTGGAGCTGGAGGTAAATTTGATAAGGATTCTTATAAAGTTTCTGGTGGACTTCACGGTGTTGGGGTTTCGGTGGTAAATGCACTGTCAAATCATCTTAGAGCTACGGTTCATAGTAGTGATGGGAAAGTGTACGAGCAGGAATATGAAAAAGGGAAAGCGTTATATCCGGTAAAGCAAATTGGAGAAACTACTAAAAGAGGAACTATAGTTACTTTTTATCCTGATCCAAGTATTTTTACTCAAACTATAGAATTTTCATATGATACTTTGTCAGCACGTATGCGTGAATTATCATACCTAAATAAAGGGATTACAATCACTTTTACTGATAAAAGAGAATTAGATAAAGACGGAAATTTTGTTTCTGAAATTTTTCATTCTGATGAAGGTTTAAAAGAATATATTCGTTACTTAGACGGAAATCGCGAGCCAATCATTGCCCACGTTATTTCGATGGATAATGAAAAAGGTGAAATTCCAGTTGAAGTTGCGTTGATTTATAATACAAGTTACACGGAGAATATTTTTTCTTATGTAAATAATATCAATACACACGAAGGAGGAACACACTTGCAAGGTTTCAGAACGGGTCTAACAAGATCACTGAAGAAATACGCAGATGCATCCGGAATGTTAGACAAATTGAAGTTTGATATATCAGGGGATGATTTCCGTGAAGGTTTAACTGCAATTATTTCTGTAAAGGTTGCTGAACCACAATTTGAGGGACAAACGAAAACTAAACTTGGAAACAGGGAAGTAGTTTCTCCGGTAAGTCAGGCTGTGAGTGAAATGATTGAGAACTATTTGGAAGAAAATCCAAATGATGCTCGCATCATTGTTCAAAAGGTTATTCTGGCTGCTCAGGCGCGTCATGCGGCTAAAAAAGCACGTGAAATGGTACAACGCAAAACCGTAATGGGTGGTGGTGGATTACCTGGAAAATTGTCTGATTGTTCAGAGCAAGATCCTGCAAAATGTGAAGTATATCTTGTCGAGGGAGATTCGGCAGGGGGAACGGCAAAACAAGGTCGTGACCGTGCTTTTCAAGCGATTTTACCATTGCGTGGTAAGATTTTGAACGTAGAAAAAGCAATGCATCATAAAGTTTTTGAAAACGAAGAGATTAGAAATATATTTACCGCACTTGGAGTTACTGTAGGTACTGAAGAAGATAGTAAAGCATTGAATATATCCAAGTTGCGTTATCATAAAGTAATTATTATGTGTGATGCCGATGTCGATGGTAGTCACATTTCTACTTTAATTTTAACATTCTTCTTTAGATTCATGAAAGAGCTGATTGAAGAAGGACACGTATATATTGCTGCGCCACCTTTGTATTTAGTTAAAAAAGGAAATAAAAAGGAATACGCGTGGAATGATGCACAGAGAGATCAAGCTAATGAAAGAATGGGTGGAAGCGCAGGAATTCAAAGGTATAAAGGTCTTGGGGAGATGAATGCTGAACAATTATGGGAAACCACAATGGATCCAAGTTTTAGAACTTTACGTCAGGTAAATATTGACAGTCTTGCAGAAGCGGACAGGGTTTTCTCTATGCTAATGGGTGATGAAGTTCCTCCGAGAAGAGAATTTATTGAAAAAAATGCTGTTTATGCTAATATTGATGCCTAATAAGGTGTCTGAACATTAATTGACTAACCAAAAAATACACACATAGATTATGAAAGTTACTATTGTAGGAGCAGGAAATGTAGGAGCAACATGCGCAGACGTAATTTCTTATAGAGGAATTGCAAGTGAAGTTGTGTTGTTAGATATTAAAGAAGGATTTGCTGAAGGTAAAGCATTGGATATTATGCAATGTGCTACCAATACAGGATTTAATACAAAAGTATCAGGTGTTACTAATGATTATTCAAAAACGGCTAATAGTAGCGTTGTAGTGATTACTTCTGGAATTCCTAGAAAACCAGGTATGACTCGTGAAGAATTAATTGGAATCAATGCAGGAATTGTAAAAACTGTAGTTGAAAGCATTTTGGTTCATTCGCCAAATGCAATTATCGTTGTGGTTTCAAACCCAATGGATACAATGACTTACTTGGCATTAAAATCTACAGGATTGCCAAAAAATAGAATAATAGGAATGGGTGGAGCTCTTGATAGTTCTCGTTTCAGAACGTACTTGTCAATGGCTTTAGATAAACCAGCAAACGATATTTCTGCTATGGTAATTGGAGGACATGGTGATACTACAATGATTCCCTTGACTCGTTTAGCGTCTTATAATGGTATTCCAGTTTCACAATTTCTATCTGAAGAAGCTTTACAAAAAGTGGCTGCAGATACTATGGTAGGAGGAGCTACATTAACAGGACTTTTAGGAACTTCAGCGTGGTATGCGCCAGGAGCATCAGTTGCTTATTTGGTAGATAGTATCTTGAATGACCAAAAGAAAATGATTGCTTGTTCTGTTTTTGTTGAAGGAGAATATGAGCAAAATGACATATGTATAGGGGTACCTTGTATAATAGGTAAAAATGGAGTAGAAGAAATACTAGAGATTGAGTTAAATGATAATGAAAAAGCTTTGTTTGCTAAGAGTGCTGATGCAGTTAGGCAAATGAATGATGCCTTGAAATCAATTTTAGCTTAATTCAAATGTTATACATTAATGAAGACTGCAGTATTGCAGTCTTTTTTTTGAGATTAATCAATAAATAAATTGGTTAATGTTAACGTTAATTATATATTTGCTCGGTTAAAAAAAAATAATAGAACACTTGGTTTTCATTTTTACGAAGAAAATCAATCTCAGGTTCTATATTAAGGCTTAGAAAAATAAATAAATATAAAATAATTAATTTTTAGTAATAATGCAGAATAAAGGACTTATTAAATTTTTCGCAATACTATTTGCATTGGTAAGTATTTACCAACTTTCTTTCACTTTTGTTTCAAGCAAAATTAAAAATGATGCTAAATCTTTTGCTAACGGGAGTCCCGAAAAAGAAGCGAAATATTTAGATTCTATTGGTAAAGAAAAAGTGTATAACTTAGGATTTACAGATTTTACTTTTGACGAGGTATCAGACAAACAAATTAATAAAGGACTTGACTTGGAAGGTGGTATCAACGTGATATTACAAATTTCAGTAAAGGACATATTAAAAGGATTATCTAATAATTCGAAAAACCCTGTTTTCAATAAGTCTTTAGCAGATGCTACTGCAAATTTAAAAGGAAATCAAACATATATCGATGCTTTCTTTGAAGCTTTTGAAGCTAATTCTAAAGGGACAGTTAAATTGGCATCTCCAGATATTTTTGCAAACAGAAGTTTACAAGGTGAAGGTGGAGTTGATTTTCAAATGACTGACTCGCAAGTTCAAAAAGTAATCAAAAGAAAAGTTGATGAGTCTGTAGAAAGTGCATTTGGCGTTCTGAGAAAACGTATCGATAAATTTGGTGTAGCTCAACCTAATATTCAAAAATTAGGAGAGTCAGGTAGAATTCTTGTTGAGCTTCCTGGTGCTAAAGATGTAGACAGAATAAAAAAATTATTGCAAAGTACCGCTCAATTAGAGTTTTGGGAAACGTATAAAATTGATGAGATGGGTAGCTTTTTAGTAGCTGCAAATGAATCATTGAAAAAAACGGTAGTTAATACAGTAGAATCTAAACCAGTAGTAAAAGACTCTTTGAGTGCTTTATTAACTGACGGAAAAGATTCTTCTGCAACTAAAAAAGGTAATAATCCTTTATTTGATAAAATTCTTGCTCAAGGCGGTGGACCGGTTCTAGGACTTTTCTCTCCAAAAGATACAGCTACAATAAATGGATACCTTAAAAGATCTGATATTAGAGTTTTATTGCCTGCAGAGCAGCGTTATGCTAAATTTGTTTGGGGTAAGTTAACCACAATACAAGATGCTAAATCAAAAGATATTGAAGCTGTAGAATTATATGCTTTAAAAGGAAATAGAGATAATGTACCTGCAATGGGTGGTGGTGTCGTTACTGATGCTAAAGATTCATTTGATCAATTAGGTAAACCTTCGGTTTCTATGCAAATGGATGGACAAGGTGCAAAAGCTTGGGAAGAATTGACCGGGAAAGCATATACTCAAAAAAGTAATATTGCTATCGTTCTTGATAATATTGTTTATTCTGCTCCAGGGGTTTCAACAGGGCCTATTTCAGGTGGTAGATCTGAGATTTCAGGATCGTTTGACGTAACAGAAACTAAAGATTTAGCTAACGTTTTGAGAGCTGGTAAGCTTCCAGCTTCTGCTGATATTATTCAGTCTGAAGTGGTAGGACCATCCTTAGGTCAAGAAGCGATTGATAATGGTACTACTTCTGCAATTGTTGGATTGCTTTTAGTATCTCTTTGGATGATGGTGTACTACGGAAAAGCTGGTTGGTATGCTAACGTAGCTTTAGCAGTTAACTTATTGTTTTTGTTTGGTATTTTGGCAAGTTTAGGTGCTGTTCTTACATTACCTGGTATTGCTGGTATTGTATTAACAATGGGAACTGCGGTCGATGCAAATATTATTATATACGAAAGAGCAAAGGAAGAATTACGTGAAGGTAAGACGCTAGAGGAAGCTGTTAAAGCATCTTATAGTTGGACTGGAGCTATGCGTTCAATCGTCGATGCTAACGTTACACATATATTAACTGGAGCCGTGTTATTCATTTTTGGTTCTGGACCAATTAAAGGATTTGCGACTACATTATTGATTGGTATCATAACCTCTTTATTTACTTCTATTTTTATTGCAAGAATATTTATCGATTGGAGTCTAAGAAAAAGCAACAATATGTCTTTTGTAACAGGATTTTCTAAAAATTTCTTTACGAACTTCCATTTTGATTTTTTACGTATCAAAAAGTGGACGTATTTGTTTTCTGGAATTGTAGTAGTTGTAAGTATTGTTTCATTGGCGACTAACAAATTGGATCAAGGTGTCGATTTTGTTGGAGGAAGAACTTTTCAAGTACGTTTTGAAAAACCAGTTGAAGCAGAAGCAGTGAAAGAAGAATTGACTAAAGTTTTCGGTAGTGCAGAAGCTAAAATATTTGGTAATGATAATCAGTTAAAAATCACGACAAAATATAAGGTAGAAGAACACGGGATTGAAGCTGACCAAGAAGTAAATAGATTGATGTTCGAGAGTCTGAAAAGCCATTTCTCTGCTGGATTGACATATGACAAATTTGTAAACCCTTATCAAGGGAAGGAATTCGGAATTATGCAAGCTTCAAAAGTGGGACCAACGGTTGCTGAAGATATTAAGACTAACGCTTACTGGGCTGTTCTTGGAGCTATGGCGATCGTGTTTTTATACTTAATGATTAGTTTTAGAAAATGGCAATATAGTTTAGGTGCTATTGCAGCTGTAGCGCATGACGTAATATTTGTTTTGGGAATTTATTCTTTATGTTACAAGTTTATGCCTTTTGGTATGGAAATCGACCAACATTTTATAGCAGCGATTCTTACTGTGATTGGTTATTCTATGAATGATACTGTAATTGTATTTGATAGAGTTCGTGAATTCTTAGATGGTAAAACCAAAGGAACGTTTTCTGAAATCGTTAATAAGTCGATTAATTCAACTATGTCAAGAACAATCAATACTTCATTAACTATGATCGCTGTGTTATTGATCATGTTTATTTTTGGAGGTGAATCAATTAGAGGTTTTGTATTCGCTATGTTGATAGGTATTGTTGTAGGAACTTACTCTTCATTATTTATTGCGACACCAGTATTGGTAGATACAATTTCTAGAGAAGATAAAAGGTTAATTGAAAAACAACATCAAGAAAGCTAATCTATATTTAATATATTTAAAAAAGACCCAACGTAAGTTGGGTCTTTTTTTTTTGTTTTAATTAATTTAATGTTAATAGTGATAGCTAGCAGTATTTCATTTTTTGAAATTAGACTGAGCATGTGCCGAAATAGGTATTTTGGTTTATTTTTCATGTTTTTTTTCTGCAATACATTGTTATGATTTGAACTAGGCTATATCGCTTAGATTTCATTTTGGTTTTGAGAGGTGTAGCAAAAAAACAAAGCTTATAGCTATAATAGTAATGGTTTTAAATTGGAGTTTTGTAAGCCGACAAGGTTGTCAGAGAAAGAACTATGAATTATTGATTCAGCTTCAAGTCAATTTTGGGGAGCATAAGCTTTAAAATTTGTATTACATTTAATGAGATGTTCTGAATTATCTCGAAGGGGAAAGGAATACGTAGAATCGAAAAATAGTAAGAAGGGTAGATTATATTTTATTGTGGTATTTTCAATAGGTTTACCTGTATGTTGAATCATTTTTTTTGTTGCAAGTATGCAGGCTATTGCAATTGTTAAGGAGACGGCAATGCTTTTTAAAGAGTTTGCTTTCTCGAATGTATTATCTTTTGATTTTTTTGTTAAACATAGGCAAGTCGATAGTGGAATTGAGATGCAATTTTGATCATTTATGTAAAGGCGGGACTGAAGCTGCTTGATAATGATTTTAATTCGTTAAATTAAGAATTGTGGCTTAATGTGCTTTGCAGTTACAGCGTGCAATTGACAATATAGATTGGTTGCGTATAGTAATTATAAGAATAGATTGTAGTCACAGTACAATTTTGGCGATATCTTTTTGTCTGATTTTTGTGTGTTTTAGTAAGCTATTCTTAAATAGTTGAACAATAATAGGTTTTTAATTTTATTAAACTGTCTTATTTTATATATTTACTACTTAGAGCTTTAGCTAGCTTTTTGTTTTTGATCAAATTAAAACTTACGAATAATGAAAAAAGATATCGGCTCATTAGCTTATTTATTTTTAATGGCATTTTTATATCATATTTCGATTTTCGCGCATACTAAAAGCAGTGTTTTAAGTATTGGGTCTAATATTCATTTAATTAATGGTGATACAAATTATTTAGCATGTTTTTCAGTAGAGATTGAAACAATATCAAATAACAATTTTGCTCCACCAGCCGTACCTACCGGTAGGTATGATCGATATTATTGTTTAAATGATGTAGCAGTTCCTTTAACAGCTACTGGTTCTAATTTGAGATGGTATACAGCTGCTACAGGTGGTGTCCCAAATGCAGTTGCTCCTACTCCTAGTACTGCTAATAAGGGGACTACATTTTATTATGTCACTCAAACAGTAGGTGGCGAAGAAAGTAATAGAGGATTAATTACAGTTAATGTTGATAAGCAATTTAATTTATTTTGTGCAGGTGTTACTACAAGTTCGGTTAGTTTTGATTTTGCAAATGTTGGGCAATCACGATTCGATTATAGTTATGCCATAGATGGTGGGCTTCCAGTACTGGGAAGTCAGACGTCTCCATCAAGTTTTACAGTTAGCGGTTTGTCTGAAGGGCAAACAGTGGAATTAACTGTGACTGCTGTCGGTGCACCAACTTGTGTTTTAAATCCTACTCTTGTGGCTAGCTGTAAAACGAAATGTACTGTAGTTACAGTTCCGAATTTTATAGCTATCGCTCCAATTTGTTCGGGCTCAATTGCTCCAATATTGGGTCCAATATCTCCAAATAGTATATCTGGTACTTGGTCACCGGCGATAGTAAGTAGTACAGCTACTGGAAATTATCTTTTTACGCCTAATTCTGTTTTGTTTCCTTGCGCTACGACTCAAACATTAACAGTTACTGTGATTCCTTTATTAGCTCCTGTTTTTGCGACTGTTCCATCATCTGTATGTCAGAATGCAGCAGCACCCATTTTACCAACAAGTTCTACGAATACCACTCCGATAACTGGTACTTGGACTCCAGCCACGGTTAATACTACTGTTTTAGGACCTGCTAATTATGTTTTTACACCTAATGCAGGCCAATGCGTGTCAAGTCCAACTACTACGGTATCAATCACTGTTAATCAGAATATAGTACCAAATTTTACCGCTGTGCCGGCTATTTGTTCTGGAGCTCCTTTATCAGGTTTACCAACAACATCTACCAATGGTATTACAGGTATCTGGTCTCCTTCATTAAATAATACCGCCACTACAACTTATACTTTTAGACCCACTGCAGGACAATGTGCAACCACGACAACGATGACTATTACGGTTACCCCAAATGGTACGCCAACATTTACTGCGATTCCTTCAATTTGTACCGGTACTGCTTTGTCGCCTTTACCTACAACTTCTAATAATGGCTATAAAGGGGTTTGGTCACCAGCACTAGATAATACGAACACAACAACTTATACTTTTACACCAAATGCAGGTCAATGTGCAGCAAAGGTTACATTAACAATTACAGTTAATCAATTAAGGATACCTAATTTTTCAAGTGTTCCAACAAGTGTATGTGAAAATTCAATAGCTCCAACTTTGTCTTTAAGATCTTCAAATACTCCAGCGGTTACAGGAACTTGGACCCCTGCAACGGTAAACACAGCAGTTGTAGGTACAGCAGATTATATTTTTACTCCAGACAGCGGACAATGTGCAGAGTCACTAACAATCTCCATTAGTGTTAATCCGTCAAATACCTTAGTTGATTTTTCTTGGACTGTTACTGAAGCTTTTTCAGAAAATCAAGTGATTACGGTTGCGGCAACAGGAGCAGGGGATTTTTTATATCGACTGGATGATGGCCCTTTTCAACAGAGTCCAGTTTTTGAATATGTGTCTCCAGGCTATCATTTAATTACTGTGCAAGATGTAACAGGTTGTAGTGTTTCTATAACCAGAAGTGATATTTTAGTTATAGGCTATCCTAAATTTTTTACTCCAAATAACGATGGATACAATGATTACTGGAACGTCTTTACTTTAGTTGATAAATTAGGTTCCAAGATTCAGATATTTGATCGTTACGGAAAGCTTTTAAAAGAGATTAGTCCAAACAGTAGTGGTTGGAATGGCACCTATAATGGACGGCCTCTACCCGCAACTGATTATTGGTTTGTTGTTGATTATCCTGAAGATGGGGTAATTAAAAAGTTCAGGTCACACTTTTCATTAAAAAGATAACACAAAAAAAAAGCTCCCGTTCGGCGGGAGCTTTTTTGTTTATAATAATAAGTTATCAGATTATATTTTGACCGGTTTTTCTGCGGTGAAAATAAAATAAAGACCAATCAATATGAAAGGAATACTGAGCCACTGTCCTGTGGAAAGCAGTCCGAGGGCACTTTCAAAACCACCTTGGCTTTCTTTAACGAATTCTACAACGATACGTACGGAGAATAACAGTACCAGGAAAAGTCCAAAGAGGAATCCTGATTTTTGTCTTGTATCTGTTTTCCAATACAAGAAAAACAAAATGGCGAATACAAAAACATAGCAAAATGCCTCGTATAATTGAGCTGGATGTTTTGCAGGTACTTGAGCTAGTAAATTGGCAAATTGAGGATTGCTGGCAATAGCATGATAAGCTTCTTGTGGGTTTGCTATTTGAGTCGCGTTTACAGCATCATTTGGACTAAAATAATCGCGAATAAATTTTATTCCAAAAACTGAACTAGTTTCTTTTCCTACTATTTCAGAATTGAAAAAATTACCTAATCTTACAAAAATAGCTCCACTTGCAACAGCTATGACTACTCGGTCCAAAATCCATAACAATGGTCTTTTTAGTACTTTTTTACTGTAGTAATACATGGCAATTATTATCGAAATTGCCGCGCCATGACTCGCTAAACCTTGAAATCCAGTGAACTCCCAGCCTGAAATAAATCCAAATAAAGTACCGTTAATATTTTCTCTTATTGGTAAAAATATTTCTAATAAGTGATTTCGAAAATATTCCCAGTCATAAAAAAGAACATGTCCCAATCGCGCACCAAGAAGTGTAGCTAGAACTGTCCAGATAAACAACGAGTCTAGTTTTTCGATAGATTCATTTTCGCGCTCATATATGTTTTTCATGATATACCAACCCAATCCAAAAGCAACTACAAACATAAGGCTGTAGAATCGAATTATAAAAAAGCCTAAATCAATTCCTTCTGATGGGTTCCAAACTATATTTAAAGCGTGTGTCATTATTTTTTATTTGATGTAAAAATACATTTTTTGTTAAGAATTTCGGTGTGAAATTTCTGTTAAAGAATAGTAGCAGCATCTATCACCATTGTGAATGTTGCTAATTATGGCTACATTTCTTCTTAGGAACAGGGTCATAGCCTGTTTTCCCCCAAGGATTACAGCTTACTATTCTTTTTAAGCCTAAAAATCCGCCATAAAATAAACCATGAACTTTTAGTGCTTCTACCATGTAGGAAGAGCAAGTAGGTTCAAATCGGCAAGACGCAGGAGTTAGTGGCGATATAATAAGCTGATAGAGGCGAACCAGTACTAAAAAAGGAAATATGAGTATTTTATTCAGCATGTAATCTTCTTTAATTCGTCGTACATTAATGTTTAAACACTAAAAGTAGTTCCTTCTTTGCCGTCTTTCAATTGTATACCTAAAGCGATTAATTGGTCTCTAATTTGGTCAGAAAGAGCAAAGTTCTTGTCTGCTCTTGCTTGATTTCTCATACTAATAAGCATATTCACAGCTCCTTCTAATTTATCATTCGAACTGTCCGTTGTTTTTTCGTCTTCTAGTCCTAACACATCAAAAACAAAAGCATTCATGGCAAGAGAGAAGATTTCTAAATCAGCAGCAGTTAAACTTTCCTTCCCGTCATTTATTAGATTGATATAACGAACTCCTTCAAATAATTGTGCTATTAAAATAGGAGAGTTAAAGTCATCATTCATGGCGTCATAACAAGACTGTTTCCAAGCGGCGATGTCAATCGTACTTTTTGAAGCTGTAGGTAGTTGTTTAATAACTTCCATTGCTTCCATCAATCTTTTATATCCTTTTTCGGCAGCAACGATCGCGTCATCTGAAAAATCTAAGATACTTCTGTAGTGTGCTTGTAGCATAAAAAATCGGGCTACTGAAGCTGAAAATGCCTTGCTTAAAATAGTGTTTTCACCAGTTAAGATTTCTCTTGGTAAAATATTGTTGCCAGTGGATTTAGCCATTTTTTTGCCATTCAATGTCAGCATGTTGGCATGCATCCAGTAATTGACAGGCGTTTGCCCAGTACAGGCTTCGTTTTGTGCAATTTCACATTCGTGATGGGGAAATTTCAAATCCATTCCGCCTCCATGAATGTCAAAATGGTTGCCTAAGTATTTTGTACTCATCGCTGTACATTCTAAATGCCAACCGGGGAAACCATCGCTCCAAGGAGAGGGCCATCGCATAATATGCTGTGGCTCTGCTTTTTTCCAAAGGGCAAAGTCTTGCGGGTTTCTTTTGTCAGATTGTCCATCAAGGTCACGGGTATTGGCGAGCATATCTTCTATGTTTCGACCGCTTAACCTGCCGTAATGGTTTGTTTCATTGAATTTGACCACATCAAAATAGATAGAACCGTTAGCTTCGTACCCAATTCCGCTTGCAATTATTTTTTTGATGATCTCAATTTGCTCAATAATATGTCCTGTGGCTGTAGGCTCAATACTTGGCGGTAAAAAATTAAAAGCTTTCAGAATTTCATGAAAGTCAACCGTGTACCTTTGCACAACTTCCATAGGTTCTAGTTGCTCTAAACGTGCTTTTTTGGCAATTTTATCCTCACCATCCTCAGCATCGTCTACAATATGCCCCACATCAGTGATATTCCTTACATAACGCACTTTATATTCCAAGTGCAAGAGATATCTAAAAATAACATCAAAAGACATAAAAGTCCTCACATTCCCAAGGTGAACATTGCTGTAAACTGTAGGTCCGCAAACATACATACCAATGTTACCTTCATGAATAGGTTTAAACGTTTCTTTTTCTCCTGACAGAGAGTTGTATATTTTTAGAGTCTGAGTATTGTATAGAGGCATTTAAATTTTTTTTAGGAGCTAGTTCCTGCTTTTCGCTACAATCTTTTTATTTTAAAAAAAACAAAAAGGATTTTCACTTCAATCAGGGCTATGGAGTTGTTTATTAATAAAACAACCTTTCTAGAATTTTGTTTCTAATTTGATGTAATCCAAAAATTCTCTACGAGCTTGAGGGTCTTTAAATTTCCCGCCAAATTCAGAGGTTACTGTACTACTTTCGATATCGCTAATTCCTCTCGAATTTACGCAAAGATGTTTTGCATCAATTACACAAGCCACATCTTCTGTACCTAATGCCTCTTGTAATTCTTGAACTATTTGCATTGTCAGTCTTTCTTGAACCTGTGGTCTTTTGGCATAGTATTCCACGATACGATTCATTTTTGAAAGACCAATCACTCTACCATTAGAGATATAAGCAACATGTGCTCTACCTATAATTGGTAAAAGGTGGTGCTCACAAGTAGAGTAGACGATGATGTTTTTTTCAACTAACATTTCGCCGTACTTATAATTATTGTCGAATGTAGAAGCTTTTGGTTTTTTTTCGGGATTTAATCCTCCAAAAATTTCTTTTACAAACATTTTGGCAACACGATTTGGTGTGCCTTTCATACTGTCATCTGTCAAGTCCATTCCTAGTGTTAATAGGATGTTTTCAACATCTTTTTTTATTTTTTCAATTTTTTCGTCGTCACTAATTGCAAAAGCATCGTCTCTTACAGGGTTTTTTGCACATGAACCAATATGATTTTCTCCTATTTCGTCATGAATTTCTTCATTGTGTTTCATTAAAAGCTACTATTATATAAGTGTATATTTTTAGGCTGTAAAGATAATTAATAAAAACTAAAGATTTTCTATACCTTTTAATAATTAATTAAGGTCGTTTTTGGCATAGCCATCAATATAAAACGTGTTCGACCAAATAAAAAAAAGGCAATAACAAATAGTGTTATTGCCTTTTCTATTATTGTCATTTAACCTCATAACTGTCAGTTATATCGTTTGTCGTTTATGACACGAACTGTTTGTTATATTTTGGCAGCTTAAATTATTTTGCGTTATAAGTTGTAATTGCTGCTTTAAGGATATGTACTGCCTTAACTAAATCTTCTTTTTTTAATACATAAGCTATCCTAACTTGGTTCATTCCTACTCCTGGAGTAGAATAAAAACCAGCTGCAGGAGCTACCATTACTGTTTCTCCGTCAAGATCATAACTTTCCAATAACCAACGTGCAAAATCATCTGCATTTTCAATAGGAAGTTCTGCTATACAGTAAAACGCCCCTTTTGGAGTAGCTACTTTTACACCTTCAATCTTATTTAATTCAGTTATTAGTGTGTCTCTACGTTCTCTATATTCAGAGATTACGTCGTCAAAATAACTTTGAGGCGTGTCAAGCGCTGCTTCACTGGCCACTTGGGCAAATGTAGGAGGACTCAATCTTGCTTGGGCAAATTTCATTGCTGTAGCCATTAGCTCTTTGTTTTTTGAAACAATACAGCCTATTCTTGCGCCACACATACTATATCTTTTAGATACAGAGTCAATCATGATTGCATTTTCTTCTAGTCCAGGGATATTCATTACTGAATAATGAATGTCTCCGTCGTATGTAAATTCTCTGTATACTTCATCAGCAATTAAGAACAAATCATGTTTCTTTACTAATTCAGCAAGTTGCATAATTTCCTCTTTTGAATACAAATAACCTGTTGGGTTTCCTGGATTACAAATAAGTATTGCCTTAGTCTTTGGAGTAATTAATTTTTCGAAATCGGCTATTGGAGGCAATGCAAATCCAGTATCTATAGATGAGATAACAGGAACAACTGTAACTCCAGATGCAGTAGAAAAACCGTTGTAATTAGCATAAAATGGTTCAGGAATGATAATTTCATCTCCGTGATCCATTGTACTTCCCATGGCAAAAAGCAATGCTTCAGATCCACCAGTACTAATGATTATGTCTTCAACTTCAATAGGTAGCCCCTGATTTTTATAGAATTGGGATAACTTTGTTCTGTAACTTTCAAAACCGGCTGAATGGCTGTATTCCAATACTTCAATATCGAAATTTTTTACTGCATTCATTGCGACTTCAGGTGTTTTTATATCCGGTTGACCAATGTTTAGATGGTATACTTTATTGCCCTTTTTCTTGGCTATTTCAGAGTAGGGAACTAATTTACGTATTGGAGATTCAGGCATTTGCTGCCCCTTGTTCGATATTTTTGGCATGATAGTATTATTATTGAATTGCAAATTTGCGATTTTTTTTTCGAATGTAATACCGCTTAGCTGCCTATTTATTGTTAAATCTGCAATGTTCTTTGATATTTTTAGTAAATTTATGGAAATGATATCCTATGAATAAAATTGCTTTATTCTTTTTTCTACTCATTCATAGCCTCCCTGTTTTTGCTCAAGATGGATTTCAATTTAAAAATGGGGTTAATAAGGTGAGTATACCGTTTCAACTTATTAATAATTTGGTGTTCATTCCCCTCGATGTTAATGGAGTTGAATTGACATTTCTATTGGATTCTGGTGTTGAGGAGACTGTTTTGTTTAGTCTGGAAGATAAAAAAGAAGTCAGTCTTAAAAATATTGAAAAAGTCAGTCTAATGGGTTTGGGAAGTGAGGAGGCTATTGAAGGATTAAAATCGGGTGGAAATATGCTTGAGGTGAAAGGAATGAGATCTAGTAAGCATTTATTATATATTATTTTAGACCAAGATTTTAATATGTCATCCCATGTAGGGATTCCTGTGAACGGAATTATTGGGTCTTCTTTTTTCAAAAATAATTTGGTAGAGATAAACTACGGTAAAAAGAGAGTGCTTTTTTATAGAGATAATGACAGAAATAGAAGAAGGATAGAAAGAAAATATAGCAAGCTTGCAATTTCTATAGAAGGAGGAAAGCCCTATGTCACGAGCAGAGTTGTTATTGATTCTGTTACAGTTGATGCAAAACTATTGGTTGATGTAGGAAATAGTGATGCGATATGGCTTTTTCAGAATAGTGCTAAAGAAATATATTTGCCTGAAAAAAATTTTGAAGATTATTTAGGTAAAGGATTTAGTGGTGATGTGATGGGAAATAGGGCTCGAATTGCTGAATTTGGAATTTCCAAGTTTATTTTTAATAGGCCTATTGCTGCTTTTCCGGATTCTAGTTCTTTGCGGCATGTCAAAATGGTGTCTGGTAGATCTGGTTCTGTGGGCGGTGAGATTTTAAAACGATTTTCAGTTATTCTCGACTATAATAATGAAAATATGTTTTTAAGGAAAAATAAAAATTTTGATGACCCTTTTCATTATAATAGAAGTGGAATCGAAATTAGGCACTCTGGGGTGGAATGGGTACAGGAAACGGTGCGTCTTGAAAGTATTCCGGTAGTGGTTGATCAGATGGTCACAAAAAGTGATAAATCAGCTTCTGATTTTAAGTATAAATTTGAATTAAAACCCATTTTCGAAATAGCGCATCTTCGAAAAAATTCACCAGCAAAAAATAGTGGTTTGCAAAAAGGAGATATAATTAAGACGGTTAATGGTATGATGGCCTATAAATATTCATTGGAAAAACTAAATTCACTTTTAAGTTCAGACTATGAAAAATGGATTACAATAGAAGTGGAAAGGAAAAACCAAATTCTAAAATTCAGATTTCAACTTAAAGATATATTATGATAAAAAAAAACACTCCTTGAAATATTTGTCAAGGAGCGTTTTATTTTTTTTTACTAATTTGAATCTAATTGGCAACTACTTCACCTTTAATTTTCAAAGGGACTCTTCCATCATCATAATTAACAGCATTACATTCTACAGTAATTGTTTTTCTGATAGGACCTGGAACCAAATTATACTTCACTTCAATTTTAGCTGTTTTACCAGGTAGAACGGAATCTTTAGGTTTAGAAATAATTGTGACGTTGCTAGTAGACTGAATTGAGAATATAACTAAGGGAGCGTCGCCGGTATTTGTAAATTCAAATACACGTACGCCATTATCTCTTCCTTTTGTTATGGTTCCGAAATCGATTGTGTTGTTCTCAGCTTTGAAATCTATTTTTGCTCCGTTTTGGGCAAATCCAATACTGCTAAACAATACGACTACTATTAATGTTACTATTTTTTTCATCAGAATTTTTTTATATTTATAAAAGTAAAGTTACTTTCTTTTAATTAAGGCACAAATTTTTATTTCGCTTTTTATAGTGTACTTAATTATTTACTTTTGTTCCCAGTGTAAATTACAAAAATCAGACCAAAGTTTAAAACGGTTATTTGTGGGTTTGAATATTCATATAACTGACACAACAAACAATCGAATTTAAAGATTAATTGAATCCAATATAACATGACAATTCCAGCACAATTTGACGCTAAGACTATTGAGAATAAATGGTATGAGTACTGGATGGAAAATAATTATTTCCATTCTGAACCAGACCATAGAACACCATATACTATTGTAATTCCTCCACCTAATGTTACGGGTGTATTGCACATGGGGCATATGCTGAACAATACGATTCAAGATGTCTTGATAAGAAGAGCGCGTCTGAAAGGATTTAATGCTTGCTGGGTTCCCGGTACAGATCATGCTTCTATTGCTACGGAAGCTAAAGTTGTAGCTAAATTAAAGGCCGAAGGAATCAATAAAAATGACTTGTCTCGCGAAGAATTTCTTTCGCATGCTTGGGACTGGACAGATAAATATGGCGGTGTTATCCTTGAACAGCTTAAAAAACTAGGTGCCTCTTGCGACTGGGAACGAACTAAGTTTACGATGGATCCAGATATGTCTGCTTCTGTAATTCGTTCTTTTGTTGATTTATACAACAAAGGATTGATTTACCGTGGATATCGAATGGTAAACTGGGATCCAGAAGCTAAAACTACTTTGTCAGATGAAGAAGTGATTTTTGAAGAGAGACAAGGAAAATTATATTTCATTCAATATAAAATCGAGGGAAGTGAAGACTTCCTGACAATTGCAACGACACGTCCAGAAACTATTTTTGGAGATTCGGCTATTTGTATTAATCCTAATGACGAACGTTTTGCTCATTTGAAAGGTAAAAAAGCGATTGTTCCTATTTGCGGAAGAGTAATTCCTATTATTGAAGACGAATATGTAGATATAGAATTTGGTACGGGATGTTTGAAAGTGACTCCTGCACATGATATGAACGACAAAACGCTTGGAGAGAAACACAATCTTGAAATTATTGATATTTTCAATGAAGATGCAACGATGAATAGTTTTGGTTTGCATTATCAAGGAAAGGATCGTTTTATCGTCCGTGAAGAAATCGCAAAAGAATTAGAGACGATTGGTGCTTTGGCAAAAACAGAAATACATCTGAATAAAGTAGGAACTTCTGAAAGAACTAAGGCAGTTATCGAACCACGATTATCCGATCAATGGTTCTTAAAAATGGAAGATTTGGTTAAACCAGCAATCCAATCTGTATTGGTTGATGGTGATATTAAATTACATCCTAAACGTTTTGAAAATACATACGCGCATTGGTTAAACAATATTCGCGACTGGAATATTTCTCGTCAATTGTGGTGGGGACAACAAATTCCTGCTTATTTCTACGGAGATGGTAAGGAAGATTTTGTTGTGGCTGAATCTATGGAAGAAGCTTTAGTATTGGCTCAGACTAAAACTGCAAATCCTTCACTTCTTATTACCGACTTAAGACAAGATGTTGATGCTTTAGATACTTGGTTTTCTTCTTGGCTATGGCCAATGTCCGTTTTTGGAGGTATTATGGATCCAGAAAGCGAAGATTTTAAATATTATTATCCAACTAATGATTTAGTAACGGGTCCAGATATTTTGTTTTTCTGGGTAGCGAGAATGATTATTGCAGGATATGAATATACAGGAAAAAAACCATTTACAAATGTATATTTGACTGGTTTAGTTCGTGACAAACAAAGACGTAAAATGTCTAAATCCTTGGGTAATTCACCAGATCCTTTGGATTTGATTGAGAAATTCGGGGCTGATGGAGTTCGTGTAGGCTTATTGTTGAGTGCTTCTGCAGGTAATGATATTATGTTTGACGAGGAATTATGCAACCAAGGAAAAGGGTTTACAAACAAAATTTGGAATGCTTTCAAACTCATTAAGGGGTGGGAAGTTTCAGATACAATTCCGCAACCAGAATCATCTAAAGTGGCGATTGAGTGGTATGAGGCTAAATTGCAACAAACACTTTTAGAAATCGAAGATAACTTTGAAAAATACAGAATTTCAGAAGCTTTAATGGGAACTTACAAATTAGTTTGGGATGATTTCTGTTCTTGGTTCCTTGAAATGATAAAACCCGCATACCAACAGCCAATTGACAGTGTAACTTTTGCGAAAGCGATAGAAATGCTTGAAAACAACCTAAAAGTATTGCATCCGTTTATGCCATTTTTAACAGAGGAAATTTGGCAAATATTGGCGCCAAGAACGAAAGAAGAAGCCTTAATCGTTGCTACATGGCCAGAGTTAAAACCATTTAATGCGGATTTAATTTCTGATTTCGAAAGCACCATGGAGGTGATTTCTGGAATTCGTACCATCCGTAAAGATAAAAACATTCCTTTTAAAGACGCTATCGAACTAAAAGCGATCAATAACGATAAAGTTTCGACTTATTTTGATTCGGTTATCACTAAATTAGGGAATCTGACGTCATTAGAATATGTTACTGAAAAAGTAGATGGCGCCTTGTCTTATCGTGTGAATTCTAATGAATATTTTATTCCAATTTCAGGAAATATAAATGTTGAAGAAGAAGTTGCAAAACTGACAACGGAATTAAATTATACTAAAGGATTCTTGAAATCAGTTCAAGGGAAGTTGTCTAATGAAAAGTTTGTAAACGGAGCTCCAGAGAAAGTTTTAGCAAACGAAAGACAAAAAGAAGCAGATGCTTTAGCAAAAATTGAAACAATCGAGCAAAGTTTAGCTGGATTAAAATAAAATTCAAATTGCTTTTTAATAAAAAAATCCCAATTCTGATGTAGTTTAGAATTGGGATTTTTTATGTTTTGAAATTTTTATGCAAATAAAAATAAGAATATCAACGGGAATACAACTCCAGCGACTGCTAGTTTCCAACCGCGTTCTTTGAAGCTGAATTTTCCAGCTTTAATCATTATTGTACCTGTTAATGCAATTATAATGAGGCTGATTGCAAAAATATCAGAATAATAGATCCAAAAATTAGAAGTGTTTTTGTGCAATGACATAGATTGACTAATAATGGGTGTTTTAAAGAAAGAAATGATTTCTCCTTTACCAGTCTTCATATCAATTTCGACATCATGTTTCTCAAATGAAATTGTAAATTGATTTTTCTTTATTCTTTGGCGTCTAAATTTATCATCAATTCCTAGTTTTTTACCTAAATCTTTGGCGAAATCTTCATTAATTTTACTTTCTTCAGGAAGTTGCACTTCAATGGATTTTGTTTCAGAGGTGTACTTTTCCGGATGCCAGGCTTCTCTGTGGTTCATCATGAGCCCAGAAAAGGCAAAGGAGACAATTAGTCCGATATAGAAATAACCTAAGTCTCTATGTAAGTTGCGTAACGTTTTCTTTTTCATTGAATGTGTCGGTTTTGTGTTTGCAAAAATAATGCGTTCTAGTATAAAAAAGCAAAAACTTTTTTCAGTTATTTATGAAGTCAGAAAAAAGTTTTTGAATTTATTTTGACAACTGATTTTAAAATTTATATTTTAATGAAGTCAACACTTGACGAGGTCCAATAGGGTTTACACTATAGTTTTCATGTACTGTATAGGCTAAAACATTTGCAACATTCGATAATTTACATAAGATAGAAAACTTTCCCCATTCGTAACCTGCAGATACATCTATAGTAGTGTAATCAGCTAACGGAACTTGTCTGTCTCTAATAGTTTGTTCTTGGGTATCGGCATCAATAAGAATTTGGTTATTCCATCCACCAACACGTTTACCAATATAGTTTCCTATCGCTCCTATTGAAACTCCTTTTAGTAACCCTGATTGTAACGTATAGAAGAAGCTCATATTCGCAGTGTTAGCAGGTGTTCTTGCTAAACGATCTCCTTCAATAAAACTGCCGTTAAGTCCAGATGTTTTAGTATATCGCATGTCATTATAGCTGTAACCTGCATTGATATTGAACCCATCCGCTGGTCTTGCAGTAATATCTATTTCGATTCCTTTACTGGTTGTTTCACCGCTTAATACTTTTATAGTGGAATCTATATTTAATGAACCATCCGCTTTGAATTCAGCCGTTTGTGCTAAATTGCTATTGGTAATTTGATATACAGTAACATTAGTACTTAATAAACCTTTCCAAAAATCTTTTTTAATTCCCGCTTCATATTGATCAATCAAAGATGGTTTTATTACTTTTCCATCTACCGTGGTTCCTGAATTTGGGGTGAATGAATTCGAATAGCTCGCAAATAATGACATGTCTTTCGTTGGTTGAAATACTAAACCTATTTTTGGCGTAAAGGCTTGGTCAACTCGTACTTGGTCTTTTGATATAGTGATTGGTGTGGTAGTATAATCATGGGTGGTTGCCTGTGATTCTTGCCATGACCAACGCAGGCCTGCTAATACTTTGAATTTAGCAGTAAGTGAAATTAGATCTTGTGCATATACTCCAAAACTATTTGTGTTTGTTTTTACGATTCTTGTAATATCGGCATCAGGAATAGCACCACCTTGATCAAAATTTTCAAAATCAAAAATATTTCCAGATCCATATGTAGATGGTGAGAAGCTAAATCGATATGCTTGTGCAAATGAGTTTTCAAAATCAACTCCAGTAAATAGCTGGTGTTTTACACTTCCCGTATTAAAATCACCTTGTAGATTGATTTGTTGACCAATATTTTGTTCTAGGTTTTTATTTTCTCCAAGAGGCCTGCTCCAATCGCCATTATCGTTTGGTTGAATACGTTCGGTTCCTTTTGAAGTTCTATTATAATTTTGGAAAGAAGTATTGAAATTTAATCTCCAATCTTTGTTGAATTCATGTTTTACTAGTCCAGACACGCTAGATTGTCTTGTTTGACCATTTGACCATGTTGCACCTAAATAAGTACTTCTTGCTACATCAGCAACTTCTTTTCCAATCATACCAGTACCAAAATCAGGTGTCCAATTATCATGTAAATAATCTCCTTGTAATACAATTTCGGTTTTGTCACTTACTTTAAAAAGGAATGATGGGTTAATATAGTAGCGTTCTTTTTTTACTACATCTCTAAAGCTTTCAGAATTTTCATACGATCCTGTAAATCGGTAAGCAATGTAGCTGTTCAAAGGGCCATACATATCAATAGAAGGTTTATAGAAAGCAAAACTACCCGCTTGCATGCTAACTTCTCCTCCTTTTTCAAATGATGGTTTTTTTGTAACCATATTTAAAACTCCACCTGGAGCTACATTTCCAAATAAAAGAGCCGCACTCCCTTTTAAAACCTCTACTTTTTCTAGTGAAGATACTTCAGGAATGGAACCACCGCTAAAACGGAACCCATTTTTAAACATATTGTTTGCCGTCATGTCATATCCTCTGGACCAGATTGATTCTTGAGCACCACCTCGAGCCGAACCTACATAGGCACCATTTACATTTTTTATTACCTCACTTAATCGGATGGCTTGTTGTTGAGTAATAATTTCTTTCCCTATGATCTGTATACTTTGTGGTATATCTAAAGGTTTTAATGATAAACCTGAAAGTACATTTTCTTTTTTCTTATTGGTACTTCCTTTAAATACAATCACAATTTCTTGCAAAGATTCTATGTTTTCATGCAGTTTGAATTCTACATAGGATACTTTGTCTGCTGATACTTTTATTTCTTTTGATTGTTTTTTTAGTCCAATTCCCTCAATTATTAAGGTATGTATACCTACTGGGAAATTATCAAATCTAAATGTACCATCATTATTGGTTTCACTAGTATAAGTTCCTTTTGCTAGTTTTATTACAATTTCTTTCAAAGGATATCCGTCAGCAGAAACTATTTTTCCTTGTATGCTTCCTTTTTCTTGTGCATTTGCAAAAAGGCTTACAAATAATAATAACGCTACGATGCTAATCTGGGTTTTCATCTTATTTAGATTTAATTAAAATAACAGTGCAAATATATAATCTGATTTCGACCTGACAAAGCTTATTTAGATTAAATACTAATAATTATTTTAAGAGTTTGTTTTTCAATTTTTTAGGTCAATTTTTCAGGTCTGAAATGTGTGTGTTTTTGTCAAATTTGAAGCTTTTTTTTCTTTTTTCTTCCCCACCAAATCAATAAACCACTAACTGGAAGGCTCGCTATGAGCAGACTAATCAGGAAAGCAAATATTTTTCCGGCTAAACCAAAGATGCCCCCTGTATGAATATCATAATTCATTTTCATCAGTTTATCGGCAATTTTAGCATCCTTATTTCTTCCCCATAAATGGTTGACTTTTATTTCTTCTAATGAATATTGGTCAAAATAGCGGTAGTCTATTTTACTATAGGTTTCTTTGTCCACATTAGCATTTGCAGCTATAGCGGAACTATCTGTTTCAGGAGGATGTACTTCAATAGATTCTGCTTTGGGATATTCCCTTATCATTTGTAGCCATATTGCGTCTAATGGCTCTATTTGGGTAGTCTTCTGCTCTTTAGTTGCCTTTGAATTTGGCTCTGCATAAACTAACGATTTTTCTCCTCCCAACACTTTGTAATAGGAAAAGGCAAACCATTGAAATCCCCAGACTAATCCCGTCACAGCAAATATGATAGCAATTAGCAGTACATAAAAGCCAGTGATATTATGTAGGTCGTAGTTTTTTCTTTTCCATTTCATTCCCTTTTTCCATTTGAAAGTGAAACGTTTTTTGGCTGCATTTTTATTTTTAGGATACCAAAGGATGAATCCCGAAATGATCAGAATCAGGAAAATTAAGGTTGCTGAGGCTATTACAATTTGGCCAATTTCATCAGGTAGCCATAAATAAAAATGCCCATCTAAAATGAAATGAAAAAAGCCAGTTTCATTATCTACCGTTTTTAATACTGTGCCTGAATAAGGGTCTAAGTAAGTAGTGTAATGATAAGTAGGTTTGTAATGGAAGAATATGGCCTCCGCTGCATCAGTTTTTTTATTGTATTGTAAGGCGTGAATCGTTTTCTCAGGAAGTTGTTGTTGTGCAATTTTCAGCAATTGAGACGGTGGTAAGAAAGAAGCTTGTTGCTCAGGTACAAAACGATACTCTTCTGTCCAATTTTGAATTTCAGCCTGAAAAGCATATAAACAGCCCGTAATGGCAATGATAAAAACAATTATTCCTGAGGACAATCCTAACCATAAATGAAGTAGTCCGATTGTTTTTTTGAAACTTATTTTCATGTGGTGTAAACATTAGAATAACTCCGCTTATTTCAAGCGGAGTTATAGGTTATTGTTAGTTTTTGGTATTAAAACTTATACGCAACAGTTACTCTTGCATTAGTTCCCGCTTCTGCTTGCCAGTAATACATATCACTATAAGTATAATACCCTCCTGAATACAAATACTTGTTTAGGATATTGTTGACAACCAGGTTTACAGATACTTTGTTTTTTTGGTACGAAATCCCTCCGTCTAATCTGAAATAGTCTGGGAGCATAGTCGTATTATCAGTAGATATAAACCATGGTGCTCTTTTTACTTGGTACTGGTATCCCAATGAAAAACCAACGCCGTTTAGTGTACCTCTGTCAATTTTGTAATTTAACCAAGCATTTTGGATGTGCTTTGTTGTTCCGGCAACTTGCTTTCCGATTAGTGACTCATCACTATCTTTGGTTGTTTTTCCTTCTGTAAAAGCATAGTTTAAAATAAGATCTAAGTTTTTAAAAATTTCACCTCTAATATCAAGCTCAAATCCTTTTGTTTTTTGTTGACCACTTTCTCTACTATATTGCATTGCTGTTGTAGAATGTTCAGGATCTGCGGTGAGCACATTGTTTTTGGTAATTTGGTATAGAGAAACAACTGAATTCCATTTTCCATTCAACCAGTCTCTTTTTACGCCTAGTTCTATATTTCCTCCTGTTTCAGGTTTGAATGACTTTCCTTGCCAGTCAGCTCCGTAGTTCTCATTAAAAGATTGGTCGTTTACAAAATAGGCTGCCGTATTTTTATCAATAGAATAACTTAAACCTACTCTAGGTGTAAATCTTGTGTTTTTAGTATCTCCAGAATAGTAGTTTCCTGATTTTAGGACAGTATATCTTCCCGCTAATGTTAATCGCAAGGTATTATCCAAGAAACCTAATTCGTCTTGAACATAAAATGCTTTGTAATTATTTTGGTATTTTACACCACGGTCTTCAAGGCTTTGACTTCTGTCAAAAGTAGGTGAGGCAGCAAGTGTTCCGTGTACTGGATTGTAGATGTCTAAATCAGGCATTGTAAAATATTGCATCCAGTCATGGTAAAATGTTTTATCACTTAAGTCAATTCCGGATAAAATCTTGTGAGATACAGCCCCTGTTTGAGCCTCACCATTTACATAGGCTTGACCTACATATATTTTTCCCAAAATATCCCAAATACCTCCCGCACGTTTAAGAATGGCATCATTAGTGGGGTCAAATCCAGAAGGCCATAAGGACATTCCTTCTTGTTGGTAGTTTAAGTAAGAAGATTGGGCTGTAAATTTCCAATTATCATTAATTTTATGTTCTACAATGGCAAGAATATTTCTTTCTGTCATTTTAGTAGGATCTAAATTAGCTTCAGATGTAGTCGAAGTTCTGGGCAAATCAGCATAACCTCTGTGTGAGAATAAATAATTAGCACCTACAGCATTTACTTTAGAAAATTGCTGAGTGTATTCAAGTGTAATGGCTGTTTTATCACTAACAAGGTATTTTAAGATAGGTGCAAAGCTGTAACGATCATTGAAATCAAAGTCGCGGTAACTGCCTTTCTTTTCTCCCATTACATTAATACGGTATAGTAATTTTCCATTATTAGTTAATTTCCCATCAAAATCTAATGTCCCTCTGTACATATCAAAACTTCCTAGAGTAAAAGTAGCTTCTCCTTTAGTACGCCCACTAGGTTTTTTAGTAACCACATTATAGAAGCCACTTGGATTTCCGTTAGCCAACATAAAGCCAGCAGGACCTTTAACAAATTCGATACGTTCTACCATACTCATGTCCTCAGTAAGTGGTCCCCAAGTCGAACTGAAATTCATACCGTTTCTAAAAGCGGCTACCTGACTTCCTCTCATCGTTATATTAGCATAATTATCCCAGTGCTCAACTCTTGTAGCACCACTTACGTTACGGGTAACACCTTCTAACATATCAAATATTTGTTGGTCGTTGATTAGTTTACCAGTGATTACCTGTATGTTTTGAGGAATTTCAATAATGGGAGATTGTAAACGCAGTGACGAGGAGATTCTATTGGTTTTAAAGGCACTTTTATTACTTAGAATCACCACTTGGTTCAGTTCGTTGTTTGATAAAGTAAGTGTAATGTTTACCGTGGCAGTTTCATTATTTAGTGCTGTAACTTCTTTTTCAATATCGTTATTACCTATAAGACTCACTACCAAAGTATAATTTCCTTCAGCTAAGTTTGCCAGTCTAAAGGCACCGTCATTATCTGTAATGGTAGTTTTGTTTTTTCCCTTTAAGGTAATTGTCACTCCTTCCGCCGCTTTATTTCCGCTTGTGTAAACAGTTCCTTTTATTACCGCTGTTTGTTGCTGGCCAAAAGCAGTGTTTGCTGAAATTAATGCCAAACAGAGTATCAGTAGGTAAGTGGGCATTTTTTTATTAAAATAGTACATGATGAAAAATAATTAAGGTTAAATATTTGTCTTATTTAGATTCAATAAGAATAGCGCAAATCTATATTTTTGTTTTTATTTAACAATAGTTATTTAGATTAAATAAAAATAAAGTTATTACGGATTTGTTTTACAGGGTTTTACAAAACAAATAACAGCTCTTATTTTTAAAAGCAAGGCTGTTATTTATGGGATGTTTTGTTAAAATCACTTTTGATTTTTTCTCTTAAGTGGTTTTAATACATAGTTTTCCGTGTTGCTTACGCGAAAATTCAATGGTTAATCTATCTTTTTAAATTTTACATAAATGGTTATGAGAGTATAAATTTGGTTTTGAAAATACTTAAGTTTGCGTCGCCAAATTACTGTATTTTCAATATGTTTAAATTGGATGGGTTTTTTGAAACAAATTAAAATAAATGATATTATCCTATTTAAAAAAAATACAGAATTCACCTAAAGGGTTTAGAATTGCAAATACCGTTTTCTTTTTTATATCAGGATTTGGATATTCCTCTTGGGCATCTCGTATTCCTGCTATTAAAGCGCAATTGCATTTAAGTGAAGCGCAATTTGGAGCTATTTTATTTGCATTACCGGTAGGTTTAATGGTAACGATGCCATTTACGGGAAGATTATTGAATAAGTACAGTAGCCGCTATTGTATGTTAATAGGTGCTGTTTTGTTTAATATTGTTTTGGCTTTACCTGGTTTTTCTGCTTTTGTTTGGCAGCTAGTTATTATCCTTTTCCTATTTGGTTCATCCAGAAACATTCTTAATTTGTCTATAAATACACAAGCCTTAGAAGTTCAAAAATTGTATCCAAAATCGATAATGACCACTTTTCATGCTGTCTGGAGTTTGGCAGGATTTATAGGTGCAGGATTAGGCTACGTAATGGTAACTCAAAATATTGCGCCTTCTTATCATTTACTTGGTATTAGTGTAGCAATGATGGTAGTTACAGTCTGGTTCTATCCATTAACCATTCTTACTGAACCTTTGAAGGAAAAGAAAAAATTATTTTCGATGCCCGATAAAACTCTGACAAAGTTTGCCGTAATTTGTTTTGTGTCGATGGCCTGCGAAAACACCATGTACGATTGGAGTGGGATCTATTTCCAAAATATATTGCATGCATCAGCAAAATGGACTACCGCCGCTTTTGTTTTTTTTATGACTGCAGTTACTTTAGGTCGATTCTTTGGGGACTATGCCGTCAGTAAATATGGGATAAAACAAATTTTATTTTATTCTGGTATTTTTATCAGCGTTGGTTTTTTGACTTGTTTTCTATTTCCTTTTATTTCAACCACATTGTTGGGGTATGTCTTTATAGGAATAGGGGTTTCTTGCGTAGTTCCGTTGGTATTTAGTATCGCCGGTAAATCAAAAAAATTAAGTAATGGAAGTGCATTAACCTCCATTTCAACTATTGGCTATCTTGGTTTTCTGGTTGTACCGCCAATGGTTGGCTTCATTTCTGAACTTTTAAGTATGAAATGGGCCTTTTTAATAATGGCTTTATTAGGAGTCGTTATGATTTTTATGGTCAATAAAATTACAGCCGAAGATTGATGTTCTAAATCCAATATCCAAAATAAAACTATTTAACTTTTTTCATAATGTATTTTTCCGAGCTAGGTTTTCCTGATTGGATACCTGAAATTTCAGCTACTAAACTATCTTTTGAAATGTTTTTGTAACTTATTTTTTGTGGGTAATCGTGTTTTGGATTTTCAAAAATTAATTCTTTTTCATTAGAATTTGTCAATGGGAAAGCAACTGGTTTATCATTGTTTTGTCCCCTTACCGTTGGAGCATAGGTTAGTTCTTCCCCTATTTGTTGGAGTTGGATCTTTTCAAAGTGAATGGTATCTTTTCCTTTTATGAAATACGATTGTCCTTCATAAGTACTGTCATTTACTTTATTCCAAATTTCCTTTAGATTTCCTTCGGCAGACTTATTTTCCCAAGTTCCCAATAGCCAGTGCGCGGTTTTTATTTTCTCTTTTTCTGTATCTTCTGACGAATTTGAATCTGATTTCTTGCAAGAAACGAAAGAAACGATTAGTAGTATGAAAAGTATTTTTTGAAACATATTGTTTGAAATTATTGTTTATTTAACGGGTACAAAATTATGAAAAATAAACACAACTAGTCCAGATAAAAGCGGCATCAACAGATTTTGACTAACAAGACTTTTTTAATAGTGGTTTTTTTGTAGCAGAAATATAGCAGTTAGCGGGACACGAACGAATTGAACTGACGAAATAAATAGCTCCAAAAAATTGAGGCGAATACTCTTAAATGCCTTCTTTCAAAATAGAATGAACCAGTTCTTTTGTTGGCTTCTGGTCTTTTAGTTTCGCTCGAACTACATCAAAAGTTACTTTAAAATCACAGCCATATTTGTAGGCGCTGCAACCGTAGGCTGTATTTCCTTTGATAACTGTTCCTTTTTGGCATTTTGGGCAGGCTAATGGATTCGAAGTTGCTTTCTTTTCTGCTGATGGAGTAGGAGCAGCTGTTTTTTTAGCTTCTAATTTTAGCTTGAAATTTTCATCAAAGCGCAGTAAACCCTCCACGGTTCCAGCATCGGTTTTAAAGTCTTTTAAATTCACCGTAGACCCTTTTTGAAGCAATCTTAAGTATTGATTCTCTGATATTTTTTTCTCCGCAAAAGTGAAGGGCAACACAAAATTGCAACCTATTTTATAATCAGCGCAACCATAAGCCGACTTCCCTTTGATAAGGGTTGCTTTTTTGCATTTCGGACAAGTTTCTGCTGTAATTCCTGTGGCTTTCTTTTTTACAACCGTAGGTACTTGTTTTTGAAAACTTCCTTCATGCGAAATATTGGCGCGCTTGGCTTCACTTCGTACTTCATACACTAAAGCATCTACCATTCGTTTCATGTTGTTGATAAAGGCAGCTGCTGTAAAAGTTCCTTTTTCAATATCTTTCAACTGCTTTTCCCAGGAACCAGTCAACTCAGCCGATTTTACCATTTCATTTTGAATAGTGTCAATCAATTGAATACCTGTAGGTGTTGGCAAAACCTGTTTTTTGTTTCTTACTATGTATTGGCGTTTAAACAGCGTTTCAATAATATTGGCTCGTGTTGATGGACGTCCAATACCGTTTTCTTTCATTAATTCACGTAAATCTTCATCGTCGACCTGTTTGCCTGCGGTTTCCATGGCACGCAATAAGGTTGCCTCAGTAAACTGATTGGGCGGTTTGGTTTCTTTTTCTAAAAATGAGGGTTGATGAGGTCCTTTTTCGCCTTTTACAAAGCTGGGTAATATGTCGGCTTCTTTTTCTTTTGTGTTTGGGTCTTCAAAAACAATGCGCCATCCCTTTTTTAGGATTTCTTTTCCTGTAGTCTTGAAGGCGACATCTGCTGCTTTTCCTATTACTGTAGTATTGGCAACCAAACAATCGTCGTAAAACACCGCTATAAAACGCTTGGTAATAATATCATAGACTTGCTGCTGATTGTATTGCAAATTGCTTTGTATTCCTGTTGGAATAATTGCATGGTGATCGGTTACTTTTTTATCATTAAAAACCTTAGTCGATTTTTTAATCTTTTTGCCTAAAAGTGGTTCTGTTAACGTAGCATAGTTAGTAAGATTTTGAAGAATCCCAGCTACTTTTGGATAGATGTCATTTGGTAAAAAAGTGGTGTCTACTCTAGGGTAGGTAACTACTTTTTGTTCATATAAGGTTTGGACAATTTTAAGCGTTTCATCTGCCGAAAATCCAAATTTGGTATTACAATATACCTGTAAGCCTGTTAAATCAAACAGCTTTGGAGCAAACTCATTTCCATTTTTCCTTTCAATGGAAATAATTTCGAAATCACTTTCTTGAACTTTATTGGCTAAAAGCTCTCCATCTTCTTTTTTTAAAAAGCGGCCTTCCTCATAGCTAAAAAGTGTTTCTCTATATAAGGTTTGTAATTCCCAATAGGGCTGTGGCTTAAAATTTTCAATTGCTGTAAAACGATCCACCACCATGGCTAAGGTTGGTGTTTGCACCCGCCCGATTGACAATACTTGTTTGTAACCACCATGTTTTACAGTGTACAAACGCGTGGCATTCATACCCAATAACCAGTCACCAATTGCTCTGGAAAATCCGGCGTAATATAAATTATCGTAGTTGGCAGAAGGTTTTAAGTTGTCAAAACCCTCTCTGATCGCTTCGGTAGTCAAGGAAGAAATCCATAAACGCTGTACTTCACCTTTATAATTAGCTTCATTCATGACCCAGCGCTGGATGAGTTCCCCTTCTTGTCCAGCATCCCCGCAGTTGATAACCAAAGTGGCTTGGTCAAATAAACCTTTTATGATTTTGAACTGCTTTTGTATTCCTGAATTCTCCACGACTTTAGTTTCAAATTTGTCGGGAAGCATGGGTAGGTTGTTCAAATCCCAGCTTTTCCAGTAGGCTTTGTAATCGTTAGGTTCTTTTAAGGTACATAAATGCCCAAAAGTATAGGTTACAGCATAACCATTGCCTTCGTAATACCCGTCGCGTTTGGTATTAGCTCCTAATACGGATGCGATTTCACGTGCTACACTTGGTTTTTCTGCAATACAGACCTTCATTTTTTCCTTATAATTTTGAGGGTGCAAATTAGGACTTTTGAAGTTGGTATTAAAAATAAATCTACAGGAGTTATGAACGGGCAGCATTTTCAGCAGCCAGGCAATGTTAGAGGTAATCTTTTGCCTGAGGAGAGGCAGTCGCAACTAGTTTGTTGATTATTGTTTTTAGCTTAGTTTATAAAACGGCACAAGTAATTTTGGATAGTAGTCTGGTCGTATATTTTTTAGTTTTCAAAATCTAGTTTTATTCTCGTCTTATAATAAATCAAAATATAATTTAACTCTAAGGTCAGGTAAAGAGGATATTATGTCGCAAAAATGAAGTTGGTATTCGTTGGCAAAAGACCATAAAAAAACCGTTGCAATTTTGCAACGGTTCTTAAAATTAAGATGAATTAAAATCTTATTTTGGCATAACCACGCTGTCAATAGCATGAATAACTCCGTTAGAAGCCGCCACATCAGCAAGAACAACTGTTGAAGTTCCTCCATTTTCGTCAGTAAGTATCACTTTACCGTCTTTCAAGCTTAAAACAATAGTACCACCTTGAACAGTTGTAACACTATATTTTCCGTTATTGGTATTTATTGCATCAATCACTGTAGCAGCATCAAACTTTCCTGCAACTACATGATACGTTAACACTGCTTTCAGTTTCTCTAAACTTTCAGGTTTCAATAAACCATCTACAGTTCCTGCTGGAAGTTTCGCAAATGCTGCGTTATTTGGAGCGAATACTGTAAAAGGCCCTTCACTACTTAAGGTTTCAACTAGTCCTGCTGCTTTTACTGCAGTAACTAATGTTGAGAAATCTGCATTGCTTGACGCTACACCTACAATGTTTGGTGTTTCTTCCACAGCCACTGTGTCCATTGCTACTGCAGTAGAATCAGTCATTTCTGTTGATTCTGCTTCTTTTTTTTGTCCACAAGAAACAGTGATCAGTCCTAATAATAAAAATGTGCTAATTGTTCTTACTAATTTCATAGTTAATGTTTTAAGTTTAAAAATTGTTATTCTCAAAGATACATATTAAAAGTAAATGTTTAATATTTTTAACAAACAATTAAACAAAAAATAAAAATTAAAAGTAATTTATAGAGGTGTTTTTCCAGTCTTTCACAATATTAATAGGCCTTCAGCCAAGTTTCTTTAGATTATTTTTAAAATCAAAAGAAAACATGCAGTTGTTTTTTTTTAACAAAAGCAAGTGGAATGAAATTTGGTTTTTGGGGAATCACTCTATTTTAAGAATCTTCACTAAGCAGTTAATGAGGGTGATTTATTATTTAGTCTCCAATTTTTGATTACGAGGAACAGTTTGCTTTACGTAGAGAAAGTAATTACATCAACGTAATCAACTGTAATGCTGTTATAAAAAAAACTACAACTTTTTAGGGTTGTAGTTTTTTGCTTTTTATTTGGTTTGAAAACCGTTTTCTATTTAAATCAAAGGCCTATTCAATAACTTCTTTTCTCTTTTTCATTACTATAAAAAATAGGATTGTCAGCGCAATTGAAATTGCAATTCCAATCAAATTTGAGGTCATCACCTCTAAACCAAATCCAATAGTAGGATCATAAAAAAGGTAAGAACCTACTACAGATGTAATAAAGAAAGCTGGTGCCAAAGCAATGATGTAATGCGTTTTCTTTTGGAATAAATATACCGCTCCAATCCACAAGGCGATTGCAGCCGTAATTTGATTTGCCCAAGAAAAATACCTCCATAACAATTGGAAATCCATATTAGTAAGGATATAAGAGATTACAAATAGTGGAATAGCGACCATAAAACGGTTTTTCAAAGCCTTTTGGTCAATATTTAGATAATCAGCAATGATCATTCTCGCCGCTCTAAAAGAAGTATCTCCAGAAGTAATAGGCAATACAATAACACCCAATACAGCGATAGTTCCACCAACAGTTCCTAAGAATACAATAGCAATTTTATTAACTACAGCAGCAGGGCCTCCGTTTTCTAAAAGTACACTAAGATCTTCACCATTCATCAAACTCATAGCAGCCGCGGCCCAAATCATCGCAATTACGGCTTCCAGAATCATCATTCCGTAGAATATTTTTCGGCCATCTTTTTCATTATTTATGGTACGGGAAATAATGGGAGATTGAGTGGCATGAAATCCAGAGAGGGCTCCACAGGAAATGGTTAAAAATATAACAGGATAGTATGGAATTCCTTTTGGATGTAAATTTTCTAAAGTCAATTCAGGTATCGGGTTTCCATACATAAACATACCAATACAAATTCCTACGGCACTCACTAAAAGTAAAAACCCTAGTACAGGATATATTTTTCCAATGACTTTGTCAATAGGTAAAACGGTGGCGATGATATAATAGATAAAGATGCAAAAGACGATTATGGTAAGTACACTAGTTTCATTGCCTATTAGTTCGTTAATCATTTTTGCAGGAGCAGAAACAAATACGGTTCCCACTAAGAGAAGTAGCAAAAGAGTGAAAAAGTTAACGACATGACTGAATGATTTTCCTAAAAAACGAGAAGCCAAAGCCGGTAAATGAGCGCCGCCATATCGCAACGAAATCATACCTGTTAGGTAATCATGAACTCCACCGGCAAATATAGATCCGAAAACGATCCATAGAAAAGCAGAAGGACCGTACAATGCTCCCAAGATAGGGCCAAAAATAGGGCCAACACCGGCTATATTTAAAATTTGGATAAACGCATTTTTGTTGCTGTTCATAGGAACGAAATCAACCCCATCTGTAAGAGTATTTGCGGGTGTTGCTTTGTTTGGGTCAGAATTGAAAGTCTTATCGACAAATTTCCCGTAAGTGAGGTACCCCAAAAGCAATAAAACTATCGCTATAATAAATGTGATCATATTTTCTATTTTTATTATAAATAATGCAATTAAATTTTTGCATATATCGTTATAACCACAAACAAATAATCAAATTATTATAGTATTCGTAATTTTCGGGAAGGTAGCTAAATATATCAGTAAATTTGGCATTATTCTACATATAATAGCTACTTATTGCGTAACCTCATAAAGATCAGTTGTTTAATACGCTATAAAATTTTGAAGGAAAATAGATATAGGCAGCGAAGAGGACTATAAAGGCTTTCATTTGTTACGTTTGCGAAATTGCTATAACAAATAGCTACATCTGATCAGAGGGATTTATTGGGTTGTTATAAAGGCTGAAAACTTCTCAAAGGGATCCCGATTGTGTTTTATTGTTGCGACTTATTTATACTTCGTAGAGCAGCTATTACCAAAAAAATAAAAATTGTTATCTCCATTTTTGTCAGTTTTGAATTTGACTAGAGTTAAATGATGATTTGGCGATTGTAGTAAATATAAAAATTAGTTTTTGTTAAAAAATGAAGAACTAATTTTTATAATTTGATTCGAAAATACGATACTTAAAGAGGCCAACCACAATAGATCCGCCAATACTATTTCCTAAAATAGCCAATATTAAAAACCATAAATAATCGAAAAAAGTAATCGTATCCGAAAATAAAAAAGCTCCAAAAACCTCAATATTACCTACGATACTATGATGAAAACCACCAAAACCGATTACAGCCGTAATCATGAATATTAAAAATATTCTTGTTAGTGAGTTTTTAGCACTATTCAATAGCCAGTTCAGTAACCCCATTAACCATCCCGCAACAATAGCACTCATAAACAACACCCAAGCATCATGATGCAGTACATGACTTCCAATCCTTACAATGGTTTCGTGATCAAACAAACCCAAATGTGGTGCTAAAAGACTAATAAAAAGTGTAAATAAGATACCACCTATCACATTTCCTAAAATTACCAATCCCCATATTCTAAATAATTCTCTAATGGATCGTTGGCCGTTAAGAACTGGTAAGGTTAATACAGACGTTTGCTCAGTAAACAAAGCCGATTTTCCTAAAACAACAAGAATAAAACCAACAGGATATACCAAACTAAAAAGCTTAAATATAGTATTCTCAGCGAGCTTTCCTGAAAGTAAAAAATACAATGCACATATTAGTAAATAGCTAAAACCTATTTCTAATCCAGCTATAATAGCACTAAGAGTAATTGCTTTATTTTTTATTTTAAAAATTTCCTCACCTTCATGAATCACCCTACTTAAAATTTCGCGATATTCATTAACTCCATCTACTTCACTAGACGTTTTCTCCAGTTCTTCTTGGTATTTCTCCTGCTCTTTTTCTTCAGATTTCATAACGATTATTTTACATTATTCGTTGCTTTAAAATTTGGCTGTATTTTTTATTTTAGCATTACAATCTACACTACTTCCAATAATTTTTCGTTTTTGGTAGCTAGGATTTTGTCTGTTTTCTAATGCGTCGTAATTTCTTTTTTTGTAAAGCTCGAGATTTAGTTTGTCTTTTCCAAATAGGTGTATTAAAGGACGAATTCTTACGTCATAAAAGATTCTCGTTTTAGGTGGGATTCCCGTTACAATGTGCTGTAAATAGAAATGAGCAGTTGCTAGAACGAAGTGATGTAGCTTTTACAAATGGTATTTAAATAAAAAAAGTATTGATTTTTAGGGTGCTAGTTTCGTATTTTAAAGCAATCGCTATCTAGAGCTCAATGCGAAGAAAGATGCAATCACATCTAGTTTTTTGTTTTCTTATTTGCTAATCGTTGCGGGCACGGATTGCAAATCCGCCTTTACTTTGTATCAGATAAAAAACACTAAATTTATTCATACTTCTTTGAGCTAGGTCGTCTGCTGGATTAGCAGAAGTTATAGCCTAATAAATCCTCTCTCAATGCAATTACTATTCATTTTTTCTAATGTTTGGATAAATTCCGAAGTGTCAAGGAAGTAACTTGGGTAAGCTTTTTTTAACGCTTTTATTGAATTAGCCGAAACTAATACAACAGCATTTTCCCCTTCAATAATTTCTTTTTCAAATTCAGCATATTCTTTTGCAGCTGTCTCAAATTGATTTTTATTGTATGCGCGAATTTGAACATTTTTATCTTTTACATTTATCCTTAGAAGATAGTAGTCACCATTTAGCTGACCAGACTCAATGTGCTTCGTGGAAACTCTGAGCGCTCTCAAATTTTCTATGACATTCAATCTTTTACAAATTTGAAAATACTTAATCATTAAATCTTTGGTTTCGATTTCTTGATGTTCATTTAACTTTGGAAGGTTTTCTTTTATAGCAAACAGTGAGCTCACTATTTTAAAAAACTCCAACCATTCGTCAGAGCCTTGACTAGATTTTAAAGAGGTATTCGTTAGTAGGCCGGCTGTTTCCACTGCGGTCGCCCAATTATGTTCAAGCTTAGTTCTAATTTGTAATTCTAACTTTAAACCGGAATATTTTTCTGAACTTGAATAATATTTATAGACAAAGTGAATACTTCTGTATCCTGACTCTTTTGGAGTAATAACATAGTTTACAGTTCTCTCTAATCGATGCTTAGATAAATTTACTTCCAATAAATTTTTTAACCGCTTTAAATCTTTTACATCTTTTACAACTATGCGATACCCGCCAATATCTTGCATACCGCCTAATCCCATCTTTTCGTTTAAATCTAATTTATACGTAATGGATTGTAAACGCTTTAGTCTTTGAGAGACCAAAACTGGCGTAATTGAATTTAATTCTAATAATTTTAAAGAGTTATTCTTTAAAACTCTTAATGGATGTAAATGATTCGCACGCCACCTATTTATCATATCTAAAGCGCTCTCAACCTCCATTTCAGATTTAGAAGTAATTAATATATTTCCGGCTTTGTTCAGTTGATTTCTACTATACATATTAAATAATTTCAGATAATTTTATGGCGCTTATCGAGGTTGGGAATTTTAGAAATGAGTGTTTTCGGTTAAAGTAAAGTGATGAGAAACGTTGATTCCACTAAACTCCTGCTGGCTCAAAATTGATTTTAACTGTAGTTTTTATTTTTTTACAGGTTTTGCGTGATCAATTTCCATTAACAAATCTCCAATATTATAATTAAATATTTCGTCATAAATTACATCTTTTGAAATTTCAGTTCCCGGTGAATAATAAACTTGCGGAACAATTAAAAAAACTTCTGTTTTGTCGAGTCTTTTTAACATTCTACCTGAAATCAAATAAGTTCCGTCTTCTTTGAGTTTAGAAGCTTTTTCTTCGGTCATAAATCCTACAATGTCAAAGTTTAATCTGTCAGACAATAGGTTACGATTGTCAGTATCGAAATTGTCGGTGTGAAATTGAATTAGCGCACCTTTTCCGTGTGGATTTTTGCCCATTCTAAAAACTTTAACAGGTATGTCGTCAAGAAAATTTAGCTTATAAACGCTGTCAATTTTTTTGTCTAAATCGTTTTGCATACTTTCTCTAACGATTTGGTTTTCTTTATAATTTGTGTATTTTTTTTCAAGATTTTCCAACATTAAGTCTGTTTTTCTTTTTACTATTATTTGTTCTTGATTTTCTGTTTTTTTTAATTGATTACAACTTGATAGAATACCTAGTGATATCAAAAGAATAAAGAGTTGTTTCATAACTGATTGTTTTTTTAGGGTTCAATCTTTCGTTTTTGTTTAGTATCAAATATATAACTTTCTACCGAAAATACTGATTAAATAAATTCGGTCTCCCAAATGTAAATTGTTTTTACACAAGAACTTTACGGGAATCCTCAAAACGTACTTTCTAATCAAAATCCTCTAGCCCTGATAGAAGCGGCATCCTTTTTATCCGCTTTTTTGCGGATAAAAAGATATAGCGAATAGCAGGAAATAGCTCCTGAAAAAACTTGAAACAGCAAACGTGAAACTTTAAACAAAAATTTCGTAATTTTGCACTCCAAATAAAGGAACAAGAATATGTTAGATAGACTTCAAATAGTAAAACAACGTTTCGACGAGATATCGGATTTGATCATCCAGCCGGATGTAATCTCTGATCAGAAGCGTTATGTGCAATTGAATCAAGAGTATAAAACTTTGAAAGCATTAGCAGAAAAGCGCGATGAATACGTGCTTATCATGGCTAATATTGAAGAAGCAAACGAAATAATTGCCGACAATAGTGATGCTGATATGACCGAAATGGCCAAAATGCAACTGGAAGAGGCGAAGGAAAGATTACCGGAACTAGAGGAAGAAATCAAATTTATGTTGATCCCAAAAGATCCTGAAGATGCTAAAAATGTAATGGTGGAAATTCGTGCCGGAACCGGTGGGGATGAAGCGAGTATTTTTGCAGGGGATTTGTTCCGTATGTACACAAAATATTGTGAAAATAGAGGTTGGAGAACATCTGTTGTTGATATGAATGAAGGAACTTCTGGTGGTTTTAAAGAGGTGATTTTTGAAGTTAGCGGTGAAGATGTTTACGGAACCTTGAAGTTTGAAGCAGGTGTGCATCGTGTGCAACGGGTACCTCAAACGGAAACGCAAGGACGTGTTCACACATCAGCAGCAACTGTTATGGTGCTTCCGGAAGCAGAGGAATTTGATGTTCAAATTGACATGAACGATGTTCGTGTGGATTTTTTCTGTTCTTCTGGACCAGGTGGACAATCCGTAAATACTACCAAATCAGCTGTGCGTTTAACTCATATTCCAACTGGTTTAGTAGCGCAATGTCAGGATCAAAAATCACAACATAAGAATAAAGATAAAGCTTTTGGTGTATTGCGTTCTCGTTTATACGAACAAGAATTAGCCAAAAAACAAGCCGAAGATGCTACAAAACGTACGTCTCAAGTAAGTTCTGGTGACCGTTCTAACAAAATACGTACTTACAATTATGCGCAAGGTCGGGTGACTGATCACAGAGTTGGTTTGACGCTTTACGATCTAGGAAATATCATGAATGGTGATATTCAGAAAATTGTTGATGAGCTAGCGTTAGTGAACAACATGGAGAAACTGAAAGAAGCGAGCGAAGTTTTTTAAGAAGAAACAGAAGAAAGAGCAAAGAAAATATTGCGAAGAATAAATAGAATAAAGATGCCCGAGCAAATGTCGAAGAGTATAGATGCAATAGCAAAGAAAATAGAATAAAGAAAAAAGATGCCATACTGAGTTTTAGTTTTGGCATTTTTTTTAATTTAAAAACGAACAAAAGAGTATAATTTGGTTCAAAGTAGGGCAACCTGAAACTTTAAACTTTAAACTTTTCATTTGAATGACAACACAACAACTAATTGAGCAAATCAAAATCAAGAAATCATTTTTGGCTGTAGGCCTAGATGTTGATTTGGATAAAATCCCACCCCATTTATTAGAACTAGAAGACCCGATTTTCGAATTCAATAAAGCAATTATTGATGCCACGCACGATTTATGTGTTGCCTACAAACCCAATATCGCTTTCTTTGAAGCGTACGGAATCAAAGGATGGATGGCTTTGCAAAAAACAATCAATTACATTAACGATACTTATCCTGATATCTTCACTATTGCTGATGCAAAACGTGGGGATATAGGCAATACATCATCCATGTATGCCAAGGCTTTTTTTGAAGATTTGAATTTTGATAGTGTAACCGTTGCACCTTATATGGGTAAAGACTCGGTAGAGCCTTTCTTAGCTTTCGAAAACAAACATACGATTATGCTGGCCTTAACGTCAAACGAGGGTGCTTTTGATTTCCAGACATTACTAGTGGACGGAAAAGAATTGTACAAACAAGTGCTAGAAACTTCTAAGACTTGGAAAAACAGTGAAAATCTGATGTATGTGGTAGGTGCTACTAAAGCAGAATACTTTACAGAAATCCGTAAAATAATTCCAGACAGTTTCATACTGGTTCCAGGAGTAGGAGCACAGGGAGGAAGCCTTTCTGAAGTATGCAAATACGGAATGAATGACAATATAGGATTACTGATTAATTCGTCAAGAGGAATCATTTATGCGTCTAAAGGAACTGATTATGCCGAAAAGGCCAGAGCAGAAGCTTTGAAAATGCAACAGGAAATGGCAGAAATAGTTCGTTTAAAATTTTAAAAAAGTTAGTTTAAAGTTTTTTCGATTGTGTGTAAAAACTTTGTGCGCTTAGCAGTGAAACTTGAAACCTGAAACTTGAAACAGAAACTTAACGGTAAAACCTTAAACAATTTAAACTTTTCACTTTTGAAACAAAAAATTTTAGTCGATCAACTCGGGACATCCCATACTTTTGAAACTTCGCTTAAGCGAATCATTTCATTGGTTCCTTCGCAAACTGAATTGTTATATGATTTGGGTCAAGAATCTAAAATTGTTGGGATAACCAAATTCTGTGTGCATCCTTATCATTTTAAATCGACTAAGAAAAGTGTTGGTGGCACCAAGAAAGTGAATTATCGAAAGATAAAAGAACTACAACCTGATATTATCATTTGTAATAAGGAGGAGAATACCCAAGAAATGGTAGAAAGACTTCGTGAGATTTGTCCAGTTTGGGTGACTAATATCATTACCATTGAAGATAATTTTCAGATGATAGCTGACTTTGGTCAACTGCTAGACTGCAGGACCGAAGCGCAAAAATGGAATGGCAAATTGGCTTTTGCCCTGAGCGATTTTAAAAACTTCATTAAGGATATTCCAGTTAGAAAAGCAGCCTATTTTATCTGGAAAAAACCATATATGGTCGCGGGTTCAGATAACTTCATAAATGAGTTACTGAAGCTAAACCACTTCAAAAATATATATGACAATAAAGGGCGTTATCCTGAAGTTGCCATTGAAGAAATCGTTGAAGAGGGCGACCCTGATGTCATATTTCTCTCTTCAGAACCGTATCCGTTTAAAAAGGAGGATGGTTATGAAATTAGTAATTATACAGAGAATGCACAAACGGTCTTGGTTGACGGCGAAATGTTTTCCTGGTATGGCAGTCGCCTGCTAAAGGCATTTGAATATTTTAAAATGCTGCACAAAAAACTATGATTCGCATTCTTCTAGGACTAATTCTTCTGGGATTTTTGTTTTGGATTTAGGCTCAACATTAAAGTGTGTTTCTGCTAATTTTTTATATTCCTGTTGCAATTTTTCAATTTCATTTTTCTCTTTCAACAAACCAATCATAACTTGTAATTTTTCTGCAAATTTACAATTTAGAATGTTAAAATAGATATATTAATTTGTTAAGATTGGAATTTGGAATTTAAGTTATATTTTTACCGAAAAAAGTGATTAATTATACCGTTTACGAAAACCCGAATACTACTCAATGGGTTACTTTTGTCCATGGAGCCGGTGGTAGTTCTTCTATCTGGTTCAAACAGATCAGGGATTTTCAAAAGCAGTTTAATGTGTTGTTGTTGGACTTACGTGGTCATGGTGAATCTAAAACTACCATAAAAACAGCCTTTAAACAAAAATATACCTTTTCGGCTTTAGCTAATGATATTCTCGAAGTGTTGGATTTTCTTAAAATAGAGAAATCGCATTTTGTGGGAATTTCAATGGGGACAATATTGATCAGGCAATTGGCAGAGATGTATCCCAATAGGGTGCAAAGCATGATTCTTGGTGGTGCTATCCTGAAAATGAATTTCCGATCGCAAATATTAATGCGTTTAGGGAATATATTTAAATACGTTTTGCCTTATTTGATTTTATATAAGCTCTTTGCTTTTGTTATAATGCCTAAAAAAAGTCACAAACAATCGCGATTGCTTTTTATCAATGAGGCCAAAAAACTGTATCAGAAAGAATTCATTAAATGGTTTAAGCTTACTGCTGAGATTAATCCTGTCCTTAAATGGTTTCGTCAAGTAGAATTAAATATACCAACACTATATGTAATGGGTGAGGAAGACTATATGTTTTTACCCTCAGTTAGAACTGTGGTTGCAAAGCATTATAAGTCTTCTAAGTTATTTGTAATTGAAAACTGTGGTCATGTGGTAAATGTAGAGCAACCAAATGCTTTTAATACCGAGGTTTTGTCTTTTATAAATACTACCAAATAGAGAATTTAAAGAAATAAAAAAATGCCGGTATCCTAAAATACCGGCAGTTCTTTAACTAACCAAAACCAAATAATAAATAACCAGTTTATTACACCGCAAAGATCAGATATATATCCGTCTGAAGCTGTTAAGGTTTTGTTATTAGTTTGTTGCATATAAGTTAAGTTTTGTTAATTGTATTAATTAAAGTTTCTATTCACCTGACTGTGTGAGTTTTAAATATTTAAAGCGGCTCTTTTTTTTAAAATTTTTATTTCATTCCTACTTTTTTTATAAAGCTGATCGAAGCTGTTATTCATTTTCATTTTTAAAATGAATGGAACCATCAACAAGCAATTAAGTCATTACTTTACTGAATAGGAACTTTTGGAAAGCAGAATTACTTACGTATTCTAGCTCGAAATAGTGATAGAGGAATTTAAATGCGTAATTTTCTAAAAAAATGGAAATTCAGGAAACCGAATTATTGACAAACGATATTGAGGCAACAGTTATTTTCTATAGCAAAATACTGGGGCTGAAAATTATTATTGAAAATCGTGAGTCTGTTTCGTTTGCTGCTGGCCGCACGAAATTGACGTTCCGGTACTCAGAAATAGAAAGTCCAGTCTATCACTTTGCTTTTGACATACCAAACAATCAGCTTTTAGAAGCATTTGGCTGGGTAGAAAGCCGTATTGCTATTTTAGAAGTAATTCCCCCTGAGAAAATCGCCGATTTTTATAACTGGAATGCGAAGTCATTCTATTTTTATGATAACAACGGCAATATTTTAGAATGTATCGCTCGTTTTAACTTGGATAACAAATCAGAAAAGCCTTTTGATGGTTCTTCTATTATTTTGATTAGCGAAATAGGCTTTGTGGCCAAAAACGTTTCGAAACTATGTGATCAACTAATCGATAAATATGATCTTCCGGTTTTTTCGATGCAACCCAAACTGGATAAGTTTATTGTTTTGGGAACTGAAACGGGACTTTTTGTACTCGCTGAGGAAGGGAAAGACTGGTATCCCACAAAAACAAAAGCAAAAGCATTCTGGACTAAGGTCGTGTTTGCTAATAATGGAAAAACGCAGCAAATTGAACATACATATTTATAAAAAATGCTCACCATAAGGGAGCGTTTTTTATCTGTAATTATCGTTTTAGCTCTCTCTTCTTTGGAGTGGGCACAGCTGAGGATTTTAATAAAACACAACCGTTTTGTTTGAATATACCATTACTTTTCTGTCGGCATGAAGCTTTATGGCTCTTGCTAAAACAAGTCGCTCTAGATCTCTTCCTTTCATAATGAAATCTTCAACAGAATTGATATGCGAAACTCGGGCAATATCTTGTTCAATAATCGGACCTTCATCTAACTCTTCTGTAACATAATGACTGGTAGCACCTATAATTTTCACTCCTCTTTTAAAAGCAGAATGGTAAGGTTTAGCTCCAGGAAATGCTGGCAAGAACGAATGGTGAATATTGATGATTTTATTTTCGTAGAGGGAAATAAGGCGCGGCGTAATGATTTGCATATAACGCGCTAATACGATAAAGTTGATTTCGTATTTTTTAAGCAATTCGATTTGTTGCTGTTCTCCTTCAATCTTGTTGTCTTTAGTAAAAGGGACATGGTGAAACGGAATGTTAAACTGATCGGCAATTGGTTTTAAATCGAGATGGTTGCTAATTATCATTGGGATTTCCACATTCAATTCACCAGCACTATAACGTCCTAGAATGTCATACAAACAATGGTTGTATTTTGACACAAACAAGGCCATTTTTGGTTTTATTTCTTTGTTGTATAAATCCCATGACATTTTGAAGTTATGAGCAATAGTTTGCTCAAAATCAGCTTTGATGGATGCAACACTAATCAAAGGATTAGTCAGTTCGCCTTCCAGTCGCATAAAGAACACATTTTGCTCCACATCAACGTGCTGGTCTAAGTAGATAATGTTTCCTTCAACTTTTACTAAAAAATTAGTCACGGCAGCGATTATACCTTTTTGGTCTTTGCAATGAATAAGTAGGGTAATCTTCTGCATATTATTGGTTTGTTTTCGAATTGCTGAAGCGCATCGTATTAAATGTTTATTCCTGTTTTTAATATGGGTCACAATAGAATTCAAAACTAAGTCAATTTTTCAAAAACAAATGAAAAAAGCGTAGTTTTTATTTAAAAGAACAATGGTTTTTTGTGTAATTTTCTATAGGATTAGTTGCGGTTTTTAGTAATAATTCAAATAAAAAAATCACATCAGCCACAATTTTAAAGTCAAATTGTGGCTGATGTGATTTTTAAATATACTTTCTTTAAATGCTAAAGCGGTCAGCAATAATTACATTTTCTTGTCTTGTAAAGCAAAAACTCTCTGAAGTAAAACAGAAGTTCTAGAGCTTAGGTTTGTTCTGATGTTTTTTTCTTCAACAGCGACCATTTTAAAAACGCCGTTCATGGCCTGATTAGTTACATAATCCGTTAAATCAGGGTTTACTTTATTCACTAAGGGAATACTGTTGTATTTAGTAATGATACTTGCCCATACTTTATCAGCACCTACTTTAGTAAATGAATTTTTAATTACAGGATTAAATTTTCCGTACAAGGCAGTCGAGGTGCTGTTTTGCAGATAATTTGTTGCTGAACTCTCATTTCCCATTAAGATTCCTCTTGCATCAGCAAAGCTCATGTTTTTTACGGCATCGACAAATATAGGAGTTGCTTCTTTTACAGCATCTTCAGCTGCACGATTCAGTACCTTCAAACCTTCATCTGCTAATGAACTTAATCCCACGCTTCTCAATCCGGCATCAACTTTTCTCAACTCTGCTGGCAATAATATTTTTACAGCTTCATTTCTATAAAAACCATCTGTCGCAGTTAGTTTAGTTACCTGTTTAGAAATCCCGTTATTGAGTGCTTCTTTCAGTCCACCTGAAATGTCAACTAATCCCGTGCCATTGCTTTGTGGGAATTGATTCATAACCTGTTGCATTTCGGCACAACCAAAAAGAGAGAATACTGTTATTAGAATTAAAAATTTTTTCATGTTCATTGTTTTGTGGGTTTCTTCGGTTATCCGTTTTTAAGCTCTTTGCAAAAATACTACTTAATTCAAAAACAACGCCATTTTTGTTAAGAGCACATTATTTGGTTCATTTATAGGAAAAGTTGTCCCGCTGTCCGCTATATCCTTCTCGTTAAAAAACGAGAAGGGATGCCGCTCCCATCGGGGCTATTCCAGAAGTTTTTGCTTTTTTATCAACATATGTAAGGAACGATGAGCAATCAGTAAAAAATTTTGTAAATTGCAGCACTAAAATTATCATATTCTCAAAATGAAACCACAAACACCGTATATTCCTAAGAATAAAGTAAGAATTGTTACTGCAGCCTCCCTTTTTGACGGTCACGATGCAGCCATAAACATCATGAGAAGAATTATTCAAGCCACTGGTGTTGAGGTAATCCATCTAGGTCATGATAGAAGTGTTGAAGAAGTGGTGAATACAGCCATTCAAGAAGACGCTAATGCCATTGCTTTGACATCTTATCAAGGTGGTCATAACGAGTATTTTAAATACATGTATGACTTGCTCAAAGAGAAAGGTGCAAGCCATATCAAGATTTTTGGTGGTGGAGGTGGAGTTATTCTACCTACAGAAATCGCTGAATTGCAAGCCTATGGAATCACGCGTATTTATGCACCAGATGATGGGCGCTCGATGGGATTACAAGGAATGATAAATGACTTGGTAGAACGTTCTGATTTTCCTACAGGAAATAAATTGACGAATGAAGTAAGTCAATTGGAATTCAAAAATCCAACAGCCATTGCAAGAATTATTTCTTCGGCTGAGAATTATCCGGAAGTTGCAAAACCAGCAATGGATGCAATTCATAAAATGAACGAAAACTGCAAAACGCCAGTTTTGGGAATCACAGGAACTGGAGGATCAGGAAAATCTTCTCTTGTGGATGAGTTAGTTCGTCGTTTTTTAGTTGATTTCCCAGAGAAAACAATTGGTTTGATTTCTGTAGATCCATCCAAACGTAAAACAGGAGGAGCTCTGTTAGGAGATAGAATACGTATGAATGCCATCAATAGCCCGAGAGTGTATATGCGTTCCTTGGCAACCCGTCAATCTAATTTGGCTTTGTCAAAATATGTTGCTGATGCCATTCAGGTTATCAAAGCAGCAAAATATGATATTATTATCCTAGAAACTTCAGGAATTGGCCAGTCTGACACTGAAATCATGGATCATTCTGATGTTTCATTATACGTAATGACACCAGAGTTTGGTGCTGCAACACAATTAGAAAAAATCGATATGCTTGATTTTGCTGATCTTGTAGCACTTAATAAATTTGACAAACGTGGTGCTTTAGATGCTATTCGCGATGTCAAAAAACAATACCAACGCAACCATAATTTATGGGATGCGAATACGGATGAAATGCCTATTTTTGGAACTATTGCTTCACAGTTTAATGATCCCGGGATGAATACGCTTTACAAAGCGATCATGGATAAAATTGTTGAAAAAACGGATTCTGATTTAAAATCGACTTTTACAGTGACTCGTGAAATGAGCGAGAAAATTTTCGTTATTCCACCTCACAGAACGCGCTATTTATCTGAAATTGCCGAAAGCAACAGAAAATACGATGATACCGTTTTGAGCCAACAAAAAGTAGCCCAAAAATTATTTGGTATTTTTAAAACTATTGAATCTGTTTCAGGAAATGTTCCAGTAATCAATAAAGTTGGTATCGACGATAGTTCTGTATATCCAAGCGCTATTAAAGAGCATGACGAAAATAATATTTTTCTAAACCTTTTACTGAACCAATTCGATAAAGTAAAAATGGATTTAGATCCCTACAACTGGGAAGTAATCCTGACTTGGGATGAAAAAGTGAACAAATATAAAAACCCAATTTATTCCTTTAAGGTAAGAGACAGGGTAATTGAAATCAAAACGCATTCAGAATCATTATCTCATTCTCAGATTCCAAAAATAGCCTTGCCTAAATATGAGGCTTGGGGAGATATTTTACGTTGGTGTTTGCAAGAAAATGTTCCCGGAGAATTCCCTTTCGCCTCAGGATTATATCCTTTTAAAAGGGAAGGAGAGGATCCTTCTCGTATGTTTGCTGGTGAAGGTGGACCTGAAAGAACTAACAAGCGTTTTCATTATGTTAGTGCTGATTTGCCCGCTAAACGTTTGTCTACCGCTTTTGATAGTGTGACATTGTATGGAAATGATCCAGATCTTCGTCCGGACATCTATGGAAAAATCGGGAATGCCGGTGTTTCTATCTGTTGTTTGGATGATGCTAAAAAACTGTATTCCGGTTTTGACTTGGTTCATGCTTTGACTTCAGTAAGTATGACTATTAACGGTCCAGCACCTATGTTACTTGGTTTTTTTATGAATGCAGCCATTGATCAACAATGTGAGCTTTATATCAAAGAAAACAATTTAGAGAAAGAAGTTGAGACTAAAATCAATAAAATATATAAAGAGAAAGGTGTAGACCGCCCTTGTTATAATGGCGACTTGCCAGCCGGGAATAATGGATTGGGACTGATGCTTTTGGGAGTGACTGGAGATCTGGTATTGCCGTTGGATATTTACAATACAATTAAAGTCAGAACACTTTCGCAAGTTCGTGGAACAGTTCAGGCCGATATTTTAAAAGAAGATCAGGCACAAAACACTTGTATTTTCTCTACTGAATTTGCTTTGCGATTAATGGGAGATGTTCAGGAATATTTCATTACTAACAACGTAAGAAACTTTTATTCAGTTTCAATTTCAGGATATCATATCGCTGAAGCGGGAGCGAATCCAATTACGCAATTGGCATTTACACTTTCTAATGGTTTCACTTACGTGGAGTATTATTTAAGTCGTGGGATGGATATTAATGATTTTGGACCTAATTTATCTTTCTTCTTTTCGAATGGGGTAGATCCTGAATATGCGGTAATCGGTCGTGTGGCACGTAAAATTTGGGCGAAAGCCATGAAAAACAAATACGGAGCTAACGAAAGAGCGCAAATGTTGAAGTATCATATTCAAACTTCAGGGCGTTCCTTACATGCTCAAGAGATTGATTTTAATGACATTCGTACTACTTTACAAGCCTTATACGCTATAAATGACAACTGTAACTCTTTGCATACTAATGCGTATGATGAGGCAATTACAACGCCAACAGAAGAATCTGTTCGTCGTGCGATGGCCATTCAGTTGATCATCAATAAAGAAATGGGCTTGTCTAAAAACGAAAATCCAATTCAAGGTTCTTTCATAATAGAAGAATTAACAGATTTAGTCGAAGAAGCCGTTTTACTGGAATTCGACAGAATTACCGAAAGAGGTGGAGTGCTGGGTGCTATGGAAACAATGTACCAACGTTCTAAAATTCAGGAAGAAAGTTTGTATTATGAAACCTTGAAACATTCAGGTGAATTTCCAATTATTGGAGTGAATACATTCTTGAGTTCAAAAGGTTCTCCAACGGTTATTCCTGCTGAGGTCATCCGTGCAACGGAGCAAGAAAAGCAATTCCAGATTAAAACTTTGGAAAAGCTTCATAAGGCCAATGCCAAACAGGTGAAAGTACAATTGGATGCTATTCAAGATGCAGCCGTTAAAAACGAAAACTTATTTGATCACTTGATGGAAGCTACCAAAGTATGTACGCTAGGGCAGATTACTTCGGCTCTTTTTGAAGTAGGTGGCCAGTACAGAAGAAATATGTAAGCTGAGAACCATTTTTTGCTTTTGCAAAAAAAAGTGTGTGAATCGCTTTTATCGGGATTTATTCAAGTAAAAGCCTTCCATTTATGGAAGGCTTTTTCATTTTTGCTGAGACTACTATTGAGCTAACATATATGCACTACTTTAAAGGAGGTTTTGCTACAACGACAAACGGGAGTCATGTTTTTCCATTAGGATACTTTTTGTGTATCGCTATTTCAGGACAGTCCAATTTAAGTAAAAAAAATGCGGAATATATTTTCCGCATTTTTTTTTATTTATGTTTAAAAATTAAACTACTTGCTGGTGTTTTCCTTCTTTAATTTCTTCTACTAATTTTTCATTGAAAGCTGGTAAGTCATTAGGATTTCTACTTGTGACTAATCCTTTGTCTACAACAACTTCTTGATCATGCCAATCGGCTCCGGCATTTATTAAATCAATTTTTATGGAAGGATAAGAAGTCATTGTGCGTCCTTTAACTAATCCAGCGCTAATTAAAATTTGTGGACCGTGACAAATTGCTGCTACAGGTTTCCCTGCTTTAAAAAAATCTTTTATAAAAGACAAAGCATTTTCATCTGTTCGTAATATATCTGGATTAATAACGCCCCCAGGTAGAACTAGAGCATCATAATCAGCAGCTTTAACATTCTTTAATTCTTGATCAACTTTATAATCTTTCCCCCATTCAGTAGAAGCCCATGATCTTATGCTTTCGCTTTCTGGACTTACGATTTCGGCTTTCCAACCTTGTTTTTCTAAATATTCTTTAGGTGAGCTTAATTCAACTTCTTCAAATCCGTTTGTTGCTAAAATAGCTATTCTCTTTTCCATAATTTGTAATTTTAATTTATGTTGATAGCATAAAATTACAAATTATAATAGGGGACAGTTCATAAATAGGTATTAAAATAAACATAATTTTGTTCAAGCTGTTTTGATAGAAGCCGTCCTTTAATGGAATAATTTACTTAATTCCGGATATTTTTAAATACCCAATATGCAAAACGTCTTCTTGCAGAGTCTCCTCTGATTTGCTGATTTTTAAGGTGTATAGCTCTTTTAACTGGCTATCTAATATGTCGGTTACTTTATAGAGGTCATCCACATCGATTCCGTATTTGTCGTCAATATGGGAGGCGCCAGTTCCCTTGAAACCGCAATGTTTGAAGAAGGTGCTCTTTTTGGCTTTTTTGGATGCCAATCCCATACTTTGGGCAATAGTCAGGATTTTATAATGGTACTCTTCAAACTCATTTTCCTTATAACCGCCCAAGTTGATAAAAAATAAATGGTCTAGGCTGGCGTTTTCAACCGCTTCTTTGGCTGTAATTTCTATTGAAAAATTATCAACCACAGTAACTTCGCGCCAGGCATCGATATGGATTCGTCCCTTGGCTTCAGGCCAAAAAGCTTTCGTTTTTGGGATCAGTTCTTTCAAGGAAGAACCAATTCCAAAAAAAATATCATGTTGCTCGGTAAGTCGGCCAGCCGGCGTACAGCCTAACATGACCATATATAACTTCATTCTTTTTTCCATATTTCAAAGCTACATTATTTTTCCAAAATAAACTTTGGCATAGTTAATGAATATATGCAACCAAAGAAACATATAAAATTAAAATCATGAAAAAAATAATTACACTTTTAGCCATTGCAGGATTATTTGTTTTGCAAAGCTGTACTACATCAGGTTATTTTGAAACTGCACCTATTGCGAGAAATGAAGTTTTTGAAGTTACCACTTCATTCAATTCAAACAATAATTACGGTAGGTTGGTAACGTTTAACCCGCCTATTTATTCATCAGATGTAGTTTTAGTCTATCGATTGTCTGGCTCTAATAGTCAGGGGGATGTATGGGAGTTATTGCCGGAAACCTATTATTTCAATAATGGAGCACTGGATTTTGGATATAAATTTGATTATACCAATAGAGATGTAGATATATATATGATTGGTAGTGATTTGCAATCTGTTACTGCGGCATTTAGATTGAATCAGGTATTACGAATCGTGATAGTACCAGCAAATTATGCTAAAACAATAAACAAAAATAGTTATTCAGATGTCATTACGGCCTTAGATATAAAAGACAATCAAATTCAAAAAATTAATTTATAATAATGAATTCTAAAAAAGGGAGCCGATAGGTTTCCTTTTTTTTGTAACTTTATAAATGCCTGATTAATTGCAAAACAATTATTTGTGAAAAGACAATTTTGCGTCAATTGAGGAGTTTAAAATCAATAATAACAACCTTTAAAAAATACAGGTATGAAAAAGATAAGTACATTTTTGGCGGCAATTGTAATGATTATTATTTCAAGTTGTGAAGGGCCACAAGGGCCACCCGGATTTGATGGTTTAGACGGACAAGATGGAGTGATAGCAGAAGTTTTTGAACTTAAAAATGTTAATTTTAGTTACAACACTACAGATGGATATACTATTTTTCGGGTTTTAGATCCCAAAATATTTGATTCCGATATTGTTCTGATTTATAGGATGACTGGAACTATCGACGCCAGCACGCCTATTTGGCAACTTATTCCTAGGACTCTTTTCTTATCTCAAGGGGAGTTAGATTATGACTTTGATTTTAGTAAGGAAGATTTTACAATCTATGCAGGTGGTACCTATGATTTAAGCTTAACGCCGCAATATATAAACAATCAAACCTTTCGCATTGTAATTGTTCCGGGAAGCTTTTCGGCTTCGATAAATAAAAATAATTATGCAGATGTAATGGCGGCATTGAATGTAAAGGAAAGCCAAATCCAGCGCATTAATTTTTAAGGAATTAAAAACAAAAAAAAGGAACCTTTAAGGTTCCTTTTTTTTTGCTATCTATTGGTATGATTTTATATTAAATTTCTGTTTTCTTAGGATTCTGTTTACTCATTCGTAATGAAACTACGATCCCTACCAAAAGGGATAGTGCAATAAAAAGCAAAGAAGCCCATTCAGGAATCTCCACAAATTCATGAAGCAACATTTTTAGTCCCACGAAACTTAAGATTGCAATTAAACTGAATTCTAGATAGCTGAATTTTTCCAGCATATTAGCTAGGAAAAAGTACATAGATCGCAATCCCAGTATGGCAAAAATGTTTGAACTGAGTACTAAAAAAGGGTCGCTAGTGATGGCCAAAATCGCAGGTACGCTATCAATGGCAAAAACAACATCCATGACTTCGATGACTACCAGTGCAACAAAAAGTGGGGTTGCTGCCGTTATATGTCGTCTTTTTACAAAGAAATGCTCATGGTCGATATGATTTGAAATAGGCATTATCTTCTTAAGACTTTTATATACAAACGATTTTTTTGGCTCGAATTTTTCATCTCCACTGGTAAATAACATTTTCATTGCCGTGAAAATCAAGAAGAAACCAAATAGGTATGTTGCCCAGAAAAATTTATGGATAAGCATAACGCCAAAAAAGATCATAAGCCCTCTAAATACAATTGCCCCAAGAATGCCCCAAAACAAAACCCGATGTTGGTATTTTTGCGGTATTTTAAACGCCGAAAAAATAATAGCAATTACAAATATATTATCCACACTTAAAGATAATTCTATTAGATAGCCGGTAATGAATTTTATAGATGCGGCGAGCGGTTTCAGCTCATCTGGGTTAGAAATGTAATTGTTGTCATAAATCCAATAGATCACGCCAGAAAATAAAAAAGAAATTGTTACCCAAATAGCAGTCCACTTTGAAGCTTCTTTAGTACTGATGATATGAGGTGTTTTATTGAAAACCCCTAAATCCAAAGCTAAGATTATTAGAACTACAGCAAAGAAAGAAATCCAAACAATCATAAATAAGTTTTTTAAAGTTAGACAAAGATACTTTTTGATTTTAATCCTCCCTATTTATTCGAATAAAGTTAGTTTTTCTACCACTCTTGTGTTTTTAATTTATTGTGATTGGGAATTTAAAAAAATACACGTCTAAAATTAGCATGTTGTTATTATTGAAGGGTATTTTTACGAATTTGATTATTTTGAGGTTATTGCCCGTAAAAAATAGAGGTAAAATTTTATAAAAGTAATAATAGGTATATATTTGTACCAAAATAATAGGGGTTTAATCTATAAAATAAGTTTTTATGTCAACAATACGTTTCCAAGCTTTGAGAGAAGCATCAACTAGAAAGCCAGTTAAATTTGAAGAATCGGGTAGAAAATCAGTTCTTTTCGGTTCAAATGTTTTTAATGATAAAGCAATGAAGCAATATTTGACTTCAGATGCTTTTAAAGGAGTACAGGGCGCTGTTCAACATGGAACTAAAATAGATAGAAAATTAGCGGATTATATTGCAATGGGTATGAAGGAATGGGCTCTGTCTAAAGGAGTAACTCATTATACACACTGGTTTCAACCACTTACTGGAGCGACTGCAGAAAAACATGATGCCTTCTTTGAAACATCTTATGATGGTAGCGACCCTGTTGAAAAATTTGGTGGTGCACAGTTGATTCAGCAAGAGCCTGATGCATCTAGTTTTCCAAATGGAGGAATCAGAAATACATTTGAAGCAAGAGGATATACTGCATGGGATCCTACTTCTCCAGCATTTATACTTGGAACTACTTTATGCATTCCAACAGTATTTATCTCCTACACGGGAGAAGCATTAGATTACAAAACACCTTTGTTAAGAGCTTTGCAAGTTATGGATGAAGCTGCCACTGAAGTGTGTAAATATTTTGATAAAAATGTAAAGAAAGTGACTGCAACCCTTGGTTGGGAGCAAGAGTATTTCTTGATTGATAGAGCATTGGCTAATTCTCGTCCAGACCTTATGATGACAGGAAGAACCTTGTTAGGTCATACTTCGGCGAAAGGACAACAATTAGACGATCATTATTTTGGTTCTATTCCTACTCGTGCTTTGGTATACATGAGAGATTTAGAGCAAGAATGTATGTTACTTGGAATACCAGTAAAAACGCGTCACAATGAAGTAGCACCAAATCAATTTGAATTTGCGCCTATTTTTGAAGAGACAAATCTAGCAGTAGATCATAACTGTCTGTTGATGGATGTTATGGAAAAGGTAGCGGAGCGTCATGACTTAAAAGTATTGTTCCATGAAAAACCGTTCAAAGGAGTAAACGGTTCAGGGAAGCATAATAACTGGTCATTAGCTACAGATACAGGAGTTAATTTATTGAGTCCAAGTAAGACTCCAATGAGTAACTTACAATTCTTAACTTTCTTTATCAATACGATAAAAGCAGTACATGATCATGAGTCATTATTGAGAGGGGCTATTGCAACTGCAGGAAATGATCATAGATTAGGGGCAAATGAAGCGCCACCAGCAATTATCTCGGTATTTATCGGTGAGCAATTGACGAAAGTTTTGGCTGAACTTGAAGGTGTGACCGCAGGGAAATTGTCTCCAGAAGAAAAAACAGATCTTAAATTAAACGTAGTGGGTAAAATTCCAGACGTTCTTTTAGACAACACTGATAGAAACAGAACATCACCATTTGCTTTTACAGGAAATAAATTTGAATTTAGAGCTGTAGGTTCTAATTCAAACTGTTCTAACTCGATGACTACTTTGAATGCTATAGTTGCAAAGCAATTAAGAGACTTTAAAGTTGAAGTTGATGCTTTGATTGAATCTAAAGATATGAAGAAAGATGACGCCATCTTTAATGTGTTAAGAGAATACATCAAGCACTCTAAGAAAATCCTTTTTGAAGGAGACGGTTACAGTGAAGCATGGGAAAAAGAAGCTGAAAAAAGAGGTTTAAGTAACTTCAAAACAACTCCTGAGGCATTGAAAGCAAGAGCTTCTAAACAAGCTTTAGATTTGTTTTCTGAATTGGGAATCATGAACCATATTGAAGTTGAAGCACGTTACGAAATTGAATTGGAAGAGTATACTAAGAAAATTCAAATCGAAGGTAGAGTTTTAGGTGATATTTCAACAAATCACGTAATTCCAACAGCTATTCGTTACCAAAACACTTTGATTGAAAACGTAAAAGGATTGAAAGATATTTTCGGATCTGATTTTGAGACTATCGCAAAAGAGCAAATCATTTTGATTAAAGATATTTCAAGACATATCGAAGGAATCAATTCTAAGGTACTTGAGATGACTAACGAAAGAAAGAAAGCTAATGTTTTGACTGACGGTCAAGCAATGGCTGAAGCGTACTGTAATAATGTAAAACCTTACTTTGAAATCATCCGTGAGCACTGTGATAAATTAGAGTTATTGGTTGACAATGAACTTTGGACATTAACTAAATACAGAGAGTTGTTGTTTACTAAATAACAACAAACCTATTTTAAATTTAAAATGCCTATCTATTCTAGATAGGCATTTTTTTTATGTGTTCTTTTTTAAGTGTCTATGTTAATTTAATTATGTCTTTTAAGGTAGATTTTCTTGTACGGTTCTCTAACTTATGATAGCAGGAGGGAAATAGTATAATGAGACATACTTTTAATTAAAAATGAATCTATTCTACAATGAACGAAGAGTTTGTTGAAAATATATAATAATCGCAAAAGGGTTAAACTCGAGTTGCTTTATCTTAAGCCTTTTTTGAAAAGTACAATAAGAAGATATAGGAAATTTTCACTAACTATAGCTTAGGATTGGGTGTGATTTGTAGAATCTATAGGTATTTACGGGATGTATACTCTTGTTAATTAAATAGGTTATTTTGCTTTTAAGGACTTTTTAATGTTTAGTAATTCTTTTCTTATATCAATAAGTATATAGAAATGTAGTTCATCGTAATAGAGTTGTATTTCATCGAAAAAATAGTATTTAATTGAAAAACAGGTATTTGTACGGGGTGTTTTTCTAGAAATGTTTTCTATCTTTGATATGTAATAATCAAATAAGAGCTATGTATTTATACTAAAAGCCTTGTTATTTATTATAAAGGAGAGGATTCCCAAATCACTTTTTTAAAACCTACATAATAGTTTGTATTAATAACCAATTAAATATATTTATTATGAAAAAAGTAGTTCTAAGCATCTCAGCGATGCTATTCGTAGGTGCAGTTTCTTATGCACAATCAAACATGAGTCATGTTGATCAAATGGGTATGACCCACGATGCAATGGTTAATCAAATTGGATGGAATCAGGATTCAGACATTAGCCAAAAAGGTACGTCAAACAAATCCGAAGTGTATCAAGGAGTAAGACCAAATGAAATTAAGTTTTTTGGGGTTAATATTTCTAATGGGAACGAGGCAGACGTGATTCAGGATGGAAAGAGAAATACTGCTTTTATTTCTCAAAACAATTGGGGAAATGATGCTACTCAAACACAAACGGGTGATGATAACAAAGCGACAATTTGGCAAGATGAAACTAGCGGAGGACTTGCGCTTCTAGGACACGACAAAGCGACACAAACACAAACTGGAAAACACAATATCGCTACGATCGATCAAGGAACTTCAGGAAACACAATCCCTAGCTTTTGTATAAATCAAGTGCCTGCAGCTCCAGTTCTTCCTCATGGGTACAATGTAGCTACACAAACTCAGGATGGAAATTATGGTATTGCCTACGCTAGCCAAGGTGGAACGTTAAATAACTCTTCACAAACGCAACACGGTACTCTAGCAGTTGCAGGTAAAGAGAACGTTTCTAACCATTTCCAATATGGAACGGCTAACACCGCGATTTCTACCCAAACTGGATGGAAAAACAACGTTGATGTATTTCAATCAGGATCAAATAATTATGCAAATAACACTCAAACTGCAACTTTCTTAGCTGTAGGTGGTAATGCTAGTGTTGTTTGTCAACAAGGTTCAGGCCATGTTTCAAATGTTACTCAATTCAATCCGTAATACAAGCTTTTAAAAATGGGACAGCTTTTTAGAAGGCTGTCCCATTTTTTAATTTATAAAAAATAGAAAAAATGAAATATTTATTTTTAAATACCAGCCTTTTTCTTCTTTTTTCCGTTGCGTCTTTTGCGCAGGGAAATGAGGGGAATGATGGTTTACAGCAAAATAGTACTTCAATTTTGAATAAGGTAAATATGCTTGATTTAGTAGATGACATAACTAAAAAGGAGGATGCCTTGCTTTTACAAAACAAGTATCAAAATAATGGTGTTATTATCAACCAGATAGGCGCTTCTAATTATGTAAATACGAAATTAAAAGCGGAAGATATAAAGGTGGTCATTGTGCAAAATGGAGCTGAAAATCAATTGACCTTAGATAAGGCAGCAAATGAAATTGCTCAAAAAATAGTTCAAGAAGGACGATATAATTCCATTACTGACTTTTCGCTATATGCAAATTATAATGTGAATATGGAAATAATTCAAAAGGGAGATAACCAGAATGTTCAAAATTATGGAACGAATTCACTGTCCAAGAACATGAAAGTAATTCAATCAGGTAATGGGGCATCGGTAATTATATTAAACAAATAACCAATGAAAATTTTTATTCAAAATAAATTACTGCTCTTACTACTAATGTCTGCTATGTCCTATTCGCAGACTACAAATACAGTGGTTAAGGCTAAAATTGAAATGGAAGAAATGGAAGGGAATGTTAAAATAACAGGTACCGCAGAAAACCTCTCAGATATTTTGCAAAGTTTAACTTATAAGTTATCGGTAATAAAAAAAAGCAATTTAAATGATAATCAATCATTGAATACACAAGAAGGGCTTTTTACTTTAAATCCAAGTGAAACAAAAAGATTGTCCGAAACTCAGGTCAATATGGAACAAAATGTTGAAATTATTGTGTTGTTATTGTTTTATGATGAAAACAAACAGATGATCGGAAAGGATAGAATTGTTCTTGGTGAGGAAAAAAAAAAGAGGAGGTCTTAAATCTTCCGGTTGATGGATTTGAGTTAAGTGGGATTATCACAGATGAGACTAAAACAAAAATGGGGAAGGATTTCTATGATTTATATTATTACAGGTACAATGATAATAAAATAAATGCTAGGAAAATCGTCACCATTAGTGAAGAATTTAGTTTTGCAAGAAACACAAAAATAATTATTAGTATAGACAACGAAGTAATCTATGAATTTCTAGCCAAACCTGACGAAGAATTTCTCAAAAATGTTGCTGATGAATCAGTGTATGCAACGTATTTATATCTAAAGAATTTAGAAAAGCAAAGCAAATATTTCACTCAATATTAATTTTATTTTATATAATATGAAATTCTTATTTTCTGTAACAATCATTTTACTGACACTAGCAGTAAACGCTCAAGATTTAGTTTATAAACCTAAAAACCCGGCTTTTGGCGGTGACACATTCAATTACCAATGGCTAGCAAGTTCAGCCGAGTCTCAAAACTCATTTAAGGATAAAATTGATACCTCGCAAAAGCCACAAACCGAGTTAGAAAGGTTCACTGCAAATTTAAATTCGCAATTGTTAAATCAAGTTTCAAGTTCGCTTTTTACCCAGCAATTTGGGAATAGGGGTATCACTATAGGAAGCTATACATTTGGGAGTTTGTCGATTGAGGTTTATCCTTCATCAGGAGGACTGACTGTCGACATTCTTGATACGAAAACAGGCGAACAAACTCAAGTAATCATCCCAAATAATTAATATGAGAATACAATCCTACTCAGCTATTTTATTCGTTTTTGTATTCATAGGTTGTGGTGCTTATTATAATCAGCCAACTGGGGTTGAAAAGGCAGTTATTGGGGAAAGTACTCCAGCAACTTCTCTATTAAGAGCACTCCCAGAACCAAAAGAACAGATCGTGGTTGGTCTTTATAAATTCAGAGACCAGACAGGACAGTATAAGGCTGCCGAAAACGGAAGTACGTTTAGTACCGCCGTAACTCAAGGAGCAACTTCTGTACTTATTAAGGCCCTTGAAGATTCAAAGTGGTTTATCCCTATTGAGCGTGAAAATATTGGTAATCTGCTCCAAGAAAGAAATCTTATCCGTTCTACAAGGCAAGAATATACAAAAGATGCGGATCCTAATGTACCTCAAATAACTCCTTTGCTTTATGCTGGTGTTTTACTTGAAGGAGGCATTATTTCTTATGATTCTAATATTATCACCGGTGGTTTTGGTGCCCGATATTTTGGCACAGGCGGTTCTGTTAAGTATAGACAAGACCGAGTTACAATTTATTTACGAATGGTTTCAACCGCAAATGGTAAAATAATGAAATCAGTTTATGTATCAAAAACAATACTTTCACAAGCCATCGATCAAAGCCTTTTTAAGTATGTGAATTTTAAAAGACTTTTGGAGGTAGAGACTGGATATACGACAAATGAACCCGTTCAAATGGCAGTGACCGAGGCAATAGAAAAAGCTGTGGCAACTTTAGTTTTAGAGGGAATTAAGGATCAGATTTGGGAAACAAATCTTGCTCAGCCAGAAATTGATAGATTGCTAAAAAACTATGCTTTAGAAAATGAAGATGTAGAGGCAACAGCTATTTACGGAAGAAATCTACAAGAAAGAAGGTCCAAATTTGCGATAGAGTTTTCAGGCGGGACTACTTTGATTGATGGAGATTATCCAAATCCCTTGTTGCGACCGATGGGACGTGGCGCTTTAAAATATTTCTTTTCGCCTAGATTTAATGTAAGTGCCTCAACAAATGTTCTAAAGCTTGCAAATAAAGATCTATTAGATAGAGGATATGCGACATTTGACCTTAATGCAGAGTTAATTATGTTACCAAAAGATAAACTAACACCTTATGTTTTTGCAGGGGGAGGTTATGGGTTCAATTCAAAATTCAAAAATACTCATACGAAAGTTCAGTATGGAGTAGGTCTCGAGTATATGGCATCAAATAACATAGGTGTTAAAATGTACGGAGAGCATAATCTAAATTTCAGCGATAATATAGATTATACAGAGAGAGGAGTTCGGGATGATTATTACTATCGATTTGGTGTGGGGTTCACATATTATTTTTTAAATAAAAAAAGTAATGTTTTAAAAAAATAATGGTAAAAAAGAGCTACCGAAAAAAGACAACTGTTTCAATAAATCTTAATCGTATACTGATGAAAAATATATATCTTAAAATTAGTTTGGTAATATTGTTAGTAGCAATGGTCTCTTGTAGTGAAGAAAAAGTGACCGGAGAGGAATTTGGTACTATTGAGGGAAAAGTAGTGAGTGCTTTGAACTTTTTGCCCTTAGCTAATGCGAAGGTGTTTTCCAGCCCTAACTCTAGTATTGTTTTTACAGATGAAGAAGGTAAGTTTACAGTTTCAAACGTAAAGATTGGCGACTATTCCTTTGAAGCTCAAAAAGACGGTTACATAACAAAATTTGAATCTGTAACAGTAAATGTGAATAAAACTACAAATGTTGTTTTTGAGATGAAGTTGTCAACAACAAATAATAAAGCTCCAGCAGCTCCAGTTTTAGTATCACCTGCAGATAATGCGATTAATCAAGCGCTCGAATTAAATTTGATTTGGACAGCTACTGATCCGGAGAAGGATAGTTTAAAATATGAACTTATTTTGAGAAAAGACAGTAACAATGATGTTGTTGTTTATTCAGATATTACTAAACCAAATTATACTTTAAAAGGACTAACGTATAGCACTAAATATTATTGGCAAGTTTCGGTTTCAGATGGCGTGAACCCTAAAGTTTTAAGCGCTGTTCGAACTTTTACTACAACTGCTTTTCCAAACGCTAGATTCCTATTTGTAAAAAAAATAAATGATAATAACGTAATTTATTCAGGTAATGATTTAGGCAATGAATTGCAAATAACAAGTTCAGCTACAAATAGTTGGAGACCCAGAAAAAATAATCAAGCAAATAAAATTGCGTTTATAAGAGCTAGCGGTTCTCAAAATCATATTTATACAATGAACCCGGACGGCTCTGGAATTTTTAAAGTGACTAATTCCATTCCAATTGCGGGGTTTAATTCCGATTTTATCAATTTTTCTTGGAACACATCAGGGAGTCAAATTATATATCCCTATTTTGATAAATTATATAGGATAAATAAAGATGGTAGTGGTTTGACTAAAATTTACCAAACGTCTAATGGCAAGTTTATATCAGAATGCGATTGGAGTAATGATGGGACAAAAATCGCATTAAAAGTAAATGATGTTAGTGGCTATAATGCAGAGATTTATGTTATAAATACTGCTGGTGTTGTTATAAACCAGGTGGTCTCTGGATTGAAGGGAGCGATCGGAGGATTAAATTTTTCAGTTAGATCTGACAAGATCGTATTTACGAGAGATGTTTCCGGATTTGAAGATGCAAATTATAGACAACTAGATACTCGAGTTTTTCAGTATGTTTTTAGTACGGACATAAGTAGTGAAGTTAGTAGTGGTAAGCCTGGTGGGACTTTAGATTTGGATGTGAGGTATTCTCCAAGTGAAACTGAAATGATAATTATGAATACTTCTAATGATGGACTATCTGCAAAAAACATTGTGAAGTTAACTCCCATAGTAAATAATTTGGGAGATTTAAGAGTAGTTCTTTTTAGTAATGCATACATGCCAGATTGGGAATAATTGTAAAATGATAATATTTTTAAGAATGTCTGTCGAATTTGACAGGCATTTTTTTTGTTAAAAAGCTATTTTTTCCTAAAACACTTCCTATATCCCAATAGGCGAAACCCAAAAAAAATATTTATCTTTGCCGCACAACCCAGTTGCCTAAAAACAACATACACAACTACACTACATGAGTTCAGATACTTCAAAAAGATATGCGCAACGCGGTGTTTCGGCATCCAAAGAAGATGTGCATAATGCCATAAAAAATATTGACAAGGGATTGTTTCCTCAAGCATTTTGTAAAATCGTTCCGGATTATTTAACCCAAGACGAGGACTATTGCTTGATCATGCATGCTGATGGGGCAGGAACTAAATCATCTTTGGCTTATATGTACTGGAAAGAAACAGGAGATATTTCTGTTTGGAAAGGAATCGCTCAAGACGCATTAATCATGAATATTGACGATTTATTATGTGTAGGGGCAACGGATAACATTTTACTTTCTTCCACAATCGGAAGAAATAAGAATTTGATTCCAGGTGAAGTTTTATCAGCGATTATTAATGGAACCGAGGAGTTGATCAAAGAACTAGATTCTTTTGGTGTAACCATTCACTCTACCGGAGGTGAAACTGCTGACGTGGGTGATATCGTTCGTACGATCATTGTAGATTCTACTGTGACGGCTCGTATGAAACGTTCAAAAGTAATAGATAATGCAAACATTAAAGCAGGTGACGTAATCGTGGGTATGGCTTCTTTTGGCCAAGCTACTTATGAGAAAAGCTATAATGGCGGAATGGGAAGCAACGGATTAACATCGGCACGTCATGATGTTTTCGAAAAATATTTGGCAACTAAATATCCAGAAAGTTTTGATGCAGCAGTTCCGGAAGAGTTAATCTATTCGGGGCAAGTTAAGTTAACTGATACTGTTGAAAACTCACCTATTGACGCAGGTCAATTAGTACTTTCGCCTACCAGAACTTATGCGCCAATTATCAAGAAAATTTTAGATAAATACTCATCTGATAACATTCATGGAATGGTGCATTGTAGTGGAGGAGCGCAAACTAAGATTTTGCATTTTGTACAAAACTTACACATCATAAAGGATAATTTATTTCCAGTCCCACCACTTTTCCAACTGATACAAGAGCAGTCAAAAACAGATTGGAAGGAAATGTACCAAGTTTTCAACTGTGGGCACCGTATGGAAGTTTATGTTCCTGAAGCTGTTACACAAGATATTATCGCGATTTCTAAGTCATTCAATGTTGATGCACAAATTGTAGGTAGAGTTGAAGCAGCCGATAGCAAGAAATTGACAATCAGCAGTGAATATGGAGTTTTTGAATATTAATATAAGATTTTGTCTAAGAAGCTAATCCCGCTCTCCGCTCTATCTTTATGTTCTTAAAGAAAGAACATAAAGGATGCCGCTGCTATCGGGGCTAAAAATAAATAGTATGTACGAATTAGTATTTTGGAAATATTTAGACGAAGTCTATTTAAACCATCACGAGGTTTATGAAACCATTTCAGAAGAACAAGCAGAGATCGAAGGCTTAGAAATACTTCCTGTTCAGGTCATCTTGAATAGAATCGCTTCTGTATTCTCAAAATGGGAAAAAGTAGATGACTCTAGTTGGAAAAACAATGACGGAGTAGGTGCTTTTCATATAAGAACGACTTCACAAAGTATAAAAATTGATTGCTACGGTACCGAAGGAAAGACAATGGATAAGTTGGTAAGCATAATGGAAGAATTCAAATGTCCGCTTTATGATCCACAAGTTCCCGAGCGTTACGATGAAATGAGTGAATAAATTCCTGTTTCGTTAAAATGCATAAGGCATTAAGTTTATTAAGTATCTTTTCTTAATTTTCTTAATGCTTTTATATTTCATAAAAGTCCGGTTCATAAATAATGATTTAAATTATCTCAGATGAATTTTAATTTTTCCCAAGATCTAGTTCTTGAAGACGAACAGGTTTTACTTCGCCCATTACAAATAGCTGATGTTGATAATTTATTAGAGATTTCCCTCAATGAGCCCGAAACATGGGAGTATTCTTTAGTTCAGGCAAATGGGAAGCAAAACTTGATCAACTATATTCAATTGGCCGTTAAAGCCAGAGAAAACAAAACGCAATTCTCCTTTATTGTTTTCGATAAGAAAAGTGGAAAATATGCCGGAAGCAGTCGTTTCTATGATATTAATCAAGATTTTAAAACACTGTTGTTAGGCTTTACTTGGTACGGGAAACAGTTTCGAGGAACGGGATTAAACAAACACTGCAAATTTTTATTGTTGCGATTTGCTTTCGAAGAATTGGGCATGGAACGAGTTGAGTTTAGGGCTGACAATAATAATGCTCGCAGTATCGCCGCCATGAAAAGTATCGGTTGTAAAGAAGAAGGCGTTTTAAGGAATCATATGCCCACTTGCGATAGTGATATGCGCAGGGATACAATTATTTTAAGCATACTCAAATCAGAATGGTTTGATAGTGTTAAGGATAACCTAATCAAAATATTGTAAGTTTTTTTGTTGGTATTTGATTTCTGAAGTAGCTTATCTTAAAACTAATTAGTTGCTTGTTTTTTTATTCGGTTTTTTTCTAGTTCTAGTTTATGAATTGGAACTCTCAAATTTCATCAAATTTAAGCTCAGTAAAATAACAATCAAAGTAACACCAACATCCGCAGCAATCGCAAAAACCAAATTACTGTATCCCATAAAAGCGAGCGTGATGAAAACAAGCTTAACTACAATGGCTCCAATGGTATTGAATTTTATTCTAGCCAAAGTTTTTTTGCTAAGACGAATAAGAAAGGGGATAAGAGAAAGTTTATCGTTCATTAGGGCAATATTGGCAGTTTCAATTGCGGTATCACTCCCAGCTGCTCCCATTGCAATTCCCACGGTACTTAATGCCAAAGCCGGCGCATCGTTTATTCCGTCACCTACCATAGCCACACCACCAAATTCCTTCAATAGTTCTTTTATTTTCTCTGATTTGTCTTCTGGCAGTAAACCACCAAATACTTTGTCTATTCCCACTTGCCCTGCGACATATTGAGCTGCTTTTTGGCTATCACCAGTTAGTATTATTAATTTGATGTTTAGAGCTTGTAACTCTTTCATTGCGGAAGCACTGTCCGGTTTAATTTCATCAGTTAAACCTATAATACCAGCTACACCATTGCCAAAACTAACAACTACGCTTGTTTTTCCTTCTTTGGCAAGCTGTTCCACTATTTGTTCTGCTTTGTCATTGACCTCATGATATTCTTTTATAAATTCAAGTTTGCCTACATAAACGGTTTCGTCTTCACAAACTAAACATTTTGCGATAGCCCCTTTTCCCATAATACTTTTAAAAGCTTCCGCTTTGTGTGGTTCAAAACCTTCTTTTCTGCTGGCAGTGACAATTGCTTGTGCTAATGGATGTTCAGAAAATAGTTCGGTCCCAGCAGTACAAGCCAACAATTCGTCTCGACTAGTTCCATTTAATGGGAAAACATCGGAAACGATTGGATTACCATAAGTGATGGTTCTAGTTTTGTCTAGGGCAACGGCTTTTATACTCGCCATGGATTCGATATGTTTCCCTCCTTTTATAAGAGCACCTTTTGCGGAAGCATTACCAATAGCCGCATAGATTGCAACGGGCGTGGAAATAACCAGAGCACAGGGGCAGGCTATTACTAAAAGTGTGATGGCTTGGTTTAGCCAAATATCAAAATCCAAATGCAGTATAAAAACGGGTATTGCAAAAACAAGTACTGCCATGGCGATAATTGTTGGAGTGTAAAATTTCGAAAATCGTTGAATAAATTTTTGGGTGTCGCTTTTAGCTGCCGCAGCTTCAAAGGTGAGCCGGATAATTTTGGAAAAAGTGGTATCGATAGAAAGTTTACTGGTCTCAATTTCAATAAAACTGTCTTTGTTTAGTGTCCCCGCAAATAAATGGTCACCAGGATGTTTGTCTTTTGGTATAGGTTCGCCAGTAATTGCAGCTTCGTCAACAGTAGTTTCTCCTGAAATTATTTTACCGTCAAGCGGAATCATTTCGCCTGGTTTAACCTGAATGATTGTACCAACAGCTATTTTGTTTATTGGGATTTTTTTATTTTCAGTTTTTACGAAAGCCGTTTTTGGAGCGAGGCTTACTAATTTGTCTAAGGCCGATTTCGAATTTTCAAGGCCAATGTCTTCCAGTCGTTCACCCAAGACATACAGCACAATCACTACAGCTGCCTCCGGATATTCTCCTAAATAGAATGCAGCAAAAACAGCAATTGTCATCAGTAAATTGATGCTACTGAAGTTAAGCTTAAAAATAGCTTTTATTCCATCGATCAAAACTTCATGACCGATACCAATAATAAAAGCGGCAAAAATAAAAGGGCCATAGGGTAGTGGAATGTGAATGCCTATTAGGGATAAAATCTCTAAGACAACAACTATAGAAATTGAGAAAAGTAAAACGAGAAATTTTTTGTCTTTGATTGGCAGCTTCATAAAATAAATTTTGCTTTAATGTTTTTGCAATGTTTAAGATTTGGAAAAATTGGCAATAAGGCAATATAATCCAAAAGGCTTTTGATTTGCTTTTAAGAGGAAATCCGTTTTGACAACGGTTGCACTGTATGGCTAATTTAAGTTAATATTTTTGTTTTAAAGACAAAATTATAAGTTCTAGCTAGAAGCTTTGGGTTTAAAAAAACATCAACTTTAGAATTCAAGCATCTCGAATGCTTTTCTAGTGCCTTATTATTTGATATTAATGTAGTGTAGTTTGTCAAAAACTTTGCGAACTTTGCGGTCAAATAAAAGGATATGAAAATAAATCTAAAAATCGGAATTGACAAGCTCATTTTCGGTATGAAACAAAAGGATGTTACCGCAATTTATGGTAAACCGGATAGGAATTATAAGGACGAAGATGACAATGTAATTTTTGCTTATAACAAGCTGAAAATTCGCCTGACATTCTACAAAGAAGAAGAATTTAAATTAGGGTATATGGTAGCTTCAAGTCCTGAATTGGATTTGTTTGGGAACAAGGTTATCAATAGAAATATAGCTGAAATGACGAAAGAGCTTTCTAAAAAAGGCCTTACTAAATTCACTCAAGAAGAATTTGATACTTTCGAAAATTATTTTAATGAAGAAAACTGGATTATTTTTCAAACAGAATTTGATGAGGTAGTTAAATTTGAAATTGGTGCAATCATCAATCAAAAGGATGAGTTTGACTGGAAATTTGGCAAGAAATAGATTAACAAGAAGGAAGGCTTCTGTCTTTTAAACTAGTTTTTCTTTCAGAACAAGAAATAAACAAAAACCCGACAACCTAATAGTTGTCGGGTTTTTGATTATTTAGAAATATTGTTTTTTATTTTTTTGGAGGGGTAGGTTTTTCAAACATCTCCAGTTCGAAAATTAGGTTTGTATTTGGTGGAATCACACCACCTGCACCTCTTTCACCATAGGCCAAATTGGCTGGGATAAATAGTAATGTTTTATCTCCATAAGACATGAGGCTTAAGCCCTCTATAAAGCCAGGAATCATGCCGTCTTTTTTACCAGCTTCGAATGGAAAGGCTTGGTATCCATTTTGGGCAGCTCGGCGCTCGTCATACTTTCCGTAGGCTTTGTTAACATCTTCATAGCTACTATCAAACAAGTTTCCGTCTTCAAAGTAACCTGCATAATGAAAATAGAAAGTGGAACCATCAACTGGTTTAACTCCGCTTCCTTTTTGGATTATTTTATACGTCAAGCCAGACTCTGTAGTTGTTGCAGTAGTTTTTGTTACGTCAAAAAATGCCTTTTTTGCGGCTATTACAACAGTCTGTTTAGGAGCAAGGTTTCTTTTTGTTTCTTCCTCTATAGCAGCTTGTTTTTTAGTATCTGCTTCTTTATTGGTATAATAATTCGCAAATACTTTTGGTGCATCAAAATATTTTGCAGAAGCTCCTTTTCTTGAGATGGTTATTTTGGTTATTACATCACCTTGAACGACACTATTTACAATATCTATTCCTTCAGTCACATGACCAAAAATGGTGTGTTTGCCGTTTAACCAAGGAGTCTCCTTGTGCGTAATAAAAAATTGACTAGAATTTGTAGCAGGACCAGAATTGGCCATAGCCAATATACCGCCTTTGTCAAACTTTACATCGGTAAACTCATCTTTAAAAGCAAATCCAGTACCTCCTGCTCCAGTTCCGGTAGGGTCTCCGGTTTGAATCATGAAATCATTAATTACGCGATGAAATTTTAAACCATCAAAAAAAGGTTTTCCTTTTAATTTTTCATCAGTAACAAAAGTGTTTTTTCCTTCCGCTAATGCAACAAAATTTGCTACAGTGATGGGTGCTTTTTGATAGTCTAACTGTACTGTGATATCCCCTTTGTTAGTTGATATGGTCGCAAAAATCCCTTCAACAACGATGGGCTTTTTAACAACGGTCTTTGTTGTTGTACTAATTTTTTTTGCAGGAACAGTTTTTTTTATACTCTGTGCCTGTGCGTTTAGCATCCCTATGCAAACTAAAAATAAAAGTTTGAGTTTCATTTTTTATTATTTTTAAATTCTAATTTTTATTGAGGCATTGATTCTAAGAGTTCTACTTCGAAAATAATATTAGTATTTGGAGGTATTACATCTCCCGCGCCACCTGCGCCATAGGCTAAATGTGAAGGTATAAATAATATTGCTTTATCTCCAATAGATAATTTTTCCAGTCCTTCAATGAATCCAGGAATCATGCCGTCTTTTCGTCCTGCTTGAAAAGGAATAGGCTGATAGCCATTTTGTGCGGCCCTATTAGGATCATATTTTCCAAATATTTTCGCTTCGCTTTCAAGACTGGTATCAAAAAGCTGGCCGTCTTCTAGGAAGCCTGCATAATGAATGTAGATTGTTGTTCCTTTTGCTGGTTTTTTGCCTCCCGCTTTTTTGGTGATAACATATTTAAGACCACTTGAGGTCTTCATTGCTTTGCTTTTTAAGGCATTAAAATATTTAACTTTGTCATCGCGAACGTCTTTGTATTTTTCGTCGTACGCTTTTTTGCTTTGTGCATCTGTAGCTAGTTTTTTCTTTTGATTTTCCGATTCTACTGAGAAGTAGTCGTAAAATGTTTTTACTGCATTAAACTTTTTTGCAGCCTCACCTTTTCTAATGATAGTAACTTTCTTGATATAGTCATTTTGTTCAACTAGGTTTACTACATTCATTCCTTCATCTACCACATGTCCAAAAATGGTGTGTTTTCCGTCTAACCATGGCGTTGAAACGTGCGTGATAAAAAATTGGCTGCTATTGGTTGCTGGACCATTATTTGCCATAGCTAAAACTCCACCGCCATCAAAACGCAAGTCATTAATTTCATCTTTAAATTTGTAGCCTGCATCACCAGATCCGGTACCTAATGGATCCCCGGTTTGAATCATAAAGTCTTTAATAACCCTATGAAATTTTAGTCCATCATAAAAAGGTTTTCCTTTCAAGTTGTCATTGGTTACAAAATCATTTTTTCCTTCTGCCAGAGTAACAAAATTAGCGACTGTTATAGGGGATTTTTTATAATCTAGCTCCACAATAATGGCTCCCCTGCTTGTTTCTATTTTAGCATAGAGACCATCGGGAAGATTACTGTTTTCTTCGTTACAGGAATAGAAGGTTGCAATTACGAGTAATACTAATAGGATGCTTTTTTTCATATCGATATTAATTAACTTATTATTTAAGGGAATCTTTTGGTTTTATATTTTGAATTTGCTTTTTCACAGCAGTTGCTTGCTTAGGCGTGCTATCCTTTGATACTGTTTCTAAAGGGAGTTTCACAACAGCTGGTTTAACTTCCTTTTGTTTTTTATAAACAGATTCCGGCATGAAATCATTTAGTGTCACTGTGCAAAGTAAGGGCTGGTTTACTCCTATCTTTTTATTGTCTCCATGATAACCAAATCCCATATGTGATGGGAAAAGAAAAGTCACCGTTTCATTTTTATGCATCAGTTTGATACCGTCTCTTAATCCAATCATGATATCCTGTTTATCTACATAATAGGTCTGAGGTCTCAATTCTAACTGGGAGTATATTATATTTCCATCGATGTCCTTTATCTCATAATCAAAGAATACCACATCCCCTTTTTTTGGAGTTAGAGTGTCTAGTTCGTTCATGGTTTCATAAGAATACCAATAGCCTTTTGACGAAGCGAAATATTCCACGGTAGGGTTGTTTTTCATGATGGCTTTAAGCCGAGATTCCTCACTTGCTACTAACTTCTTATTTCTTTCCGCTGACTTTTTCATGAAAGTTCCAGAAGTATGAGAAATCGGTCTTCTTGCTTCCTGATGCTGTTTGCAGCTAATCAGCAAAACGGATATAAGAAATAGAACTGCGATATATTGGCTGAATTTCATAATCTATTATAGCATTAGGTTTGTTACTAGATCTTCAAATTTACGTATGGTTTCCTCCATTGATACTTCTGATTTTCCACCAGCGGCATTGCGATGTCCACCACCTTGAAAATGATCCCTTGCAAATTGGTTAACATCAAAGTCACCCTGAGAACGGAATGAAATTTTGATGATTTTTTCGTCTTTATTTTCGATGAAAATAGCTGTGAAAACAATCCCTTTTATACTCAGTCCGTAGTTTACAATACCTTCAGTATCCCCTTTTATATAATCAAAGGTGTCTAGTTCCTCTTGGGTCAATGTGGTATAGGCTGTTTGATGATCAGATAAAACCTTTAGATTTTGAAGTGCTCTTCCAAGCAGCTGCAAGCGGCTGTACGAGCTGTTTTCAAAAAGTAATGTAGGTATTTTTGTGTTTTCTACACCTAAATCTATTAATTCGGCAACAACTCGGTGTGTGTTTCCCGTAGTTCCCGGAAAACGGAACGAACCAGAATCGGTAAGTATTCCAGTGTAGATACAAGTTCCAATTGTTTTGTCAATATCTTCTTTTTTTCCAAGAAAGGAAATGAAGTTATAAAGCATTTCACATGTTGAACCAAAGGAAGTGTCTGAATAAGTGTAAGCAGCATAATCATCCGGTTTTTGATGGTGGTCGATCATGATGAAAGGCGCTTTCATTTCGGCTAATACTTCTTCCATGCCACCACCCACACGGTGTAAAGCATTAAAATCTAAAGTAAAAATCAAGTCAGCCTCCTCAAGAATTTTTACACTATTTTCTCTTTCTTTTTCGAATATTTTAACCGTTTCTGAGCCTGGAAGCCAAGCCAGAAAATCGGGAAATTCATTTGGCGCAATGACGGTCGGTTCATGATTATTTTTCAATAAAAAATGATATAATCCTAAAGTCGAACCCATAGCATCGCCATCAGGGCCTTTATGTGGAATTATTGCAATTTTTTTTGGTGTTGCTAGTAGCAACTTTATCGCTTGAATGTCTTGTGTTTTCATAGTCTGCGAAATTACATTTTTTAATGTAAAGTTTGAAATCATTTGGCAAATAACACGTTTTACTAATTTAGAAATTATCCAGTTTTTTCCTTTTTAATTTTTGATATAAATGATATTTGGGACCTCGAACTATCTGAGAATGATAAATTCCAATGGAACCTGAAGCTAAATAAGCAATAAAACAGGCAATACCGATGTAAGCTGCACTTTGTATCCCAAAAAGCTCAATTCCCATAATGGTACAGGCGATAGGTGTATGTGTTGCTCCCGAGAAAACAGCCACAAAGCCCATTCCTGCCAATAGCGCAATTGGAAGAGGAACAACTAATGACAATGCGCTTCCTAGTGTTGCACCAATAAAGAAAAGTGGAGTGACTTCACCGCCTTTAAAACCTGCGCCCAAAGTAAAACCCGTGAATAATATTTTGGCTAAAAAATCATAATACACGCTAGGCGTCGAAAAAGAATTCACGATAATAGGAACTCCTAAACCCAAATATTTTGTTGTGCCTAGGAAGTAAATAACGATAGCAAACAAAATTCCTCCAACAAATGGACGCAAAGGAGGGTATTTAATCTTCGAGAATAAAGTGCCCCAAAAATGAGTGCTTCTGGAAAAGAGCATGGCTGCTAGTCCAAATAAAATACTAATTGGAATAATCCAAAGCAGTATATTGATATTAATGTCAGGAACTACGGGGATTGAATAATGAGTGTGTTTTACTGCCCAAATTTCAACCGTGAAGTAGGCGATATATGCCACCAAAAAAGATAAAATTATGCTTTTATAGCTGACCTTGCTGAAGTACAAAACCTCTAAAGCGAATAAAGCTCCCGCTAATGGCGTTCCGAAAACTGAAGCAAATCCTGCGCTTATCCCTAAGATGATCATTGTCTTTCTGTCTGAATTATCGAGTTTAAAAAACCCTGTAAATTGGTCAGCAATAGAGCCACCCATTTGTACGGCAGTTCCTTCACGTCCTGCTGATCCGCCAAAAAGATGGGTAATTATGGTTCCAAAGAGCACTAAAGGGGCCATTTTTAATGGAATCGTCTTTTTTGGAGTTTCGTATTCTTCTAACAATAAATTATTCCCTCTTACAGCAGATGATCCATAATAATGGTACGATAGTCCTATAAGTAGACCTCCTATTGGTAAAAACCAAATTATCCAGCTGTTTTCGCCCCTATAATCTGCCACCCATTCTAAGGCCACTAATAAAGATGCGGAAGCAGAACCAGAGAAGAAGCCTATCAATACACAAATGAGAATCCATTTGAGGGAGAGCAATATTGTTTTTATAATTTTTTCTGAAATCATTCTTTTCTTTAGGGGGAATTGCCAAATACTATTTTGCTAAAGTATTACAATACATCCAAATTATTGTGCTTTTCAGGAAGTACGGCTGTAAATTCTATTTCAACGAGATATTCCGGAGCAACCAATTTGCTGATTTCATAAAATCCAGTTGTTGGCTTGATGTCCTTGAAGAAAGCGGAATGTGCTTTGGCAACATCCTCAAAAGTAGTTATGTCAGTCGTAAATATTCTAGTGCGAATGACATCTTTCATGCTCGCATTTAAATCTTCAAGTACCTTTTCGACTCTTTCAAGAATGTTAAATGTTTGAGCATAAGCATCAGTAGATTTTACTTTCTCACCATCTACTATGGCTACTGTTCCTGAAACTTCAATGCTATTTCCTATTCTGACAGCACGACAATATCCCATTTTATCCTCCCAAGGAGAACCCGATAGTATGTTTTCTCTTTTCATTTTTCGTTGATTTTTTAAGGCCGCTCGTAAAGTAATTCCGGCCAATTTGAAAATTGGTATATTTTTTGCAATTTATGAAAAATAGTAAAATAAAAAATACCGATTTTATAGAAAAAAGTTCGATTTTGATAAAGTGTTTTAATCGCCAAAAAGTAATAAATTCGAAAACATAAAGTTATAAAGGAAAGTTAAAGAATGCCATTTTTATGTTTTTATAATATTGGTTTTTTATTTTTAAAAAAAAATTACACAAATGATGAGTCAAGACACAAGTGTTATGAACCGAATTTTCTTTTTAATATTAATATTAGGACTGTCTGTAAAAGGGTATTCCCAAATTGAAATTAGCAATAAGTTTAAAGCTATACCTCCAAAAAGTAAAGAGGTGAAAATTAAACCTGTAGTTCCGCCAATTCCTGGGCCACCTAAAGTTATGCCTTATGTTCCGACTCCACTTCCAGAAAACAATTTTATAGTGCCTAAAAATGAAATCATTGTGGCTTCTAAAGCGTATCGAAGAAATCAAGATTTAGGTATTTATAAGACAAATTCTAAAACAGCAAAAGTGGAATATCGAGATGGCGCTTATGTTGACGGGGATCGTATTAGGATTTATGTGAATTTTAAGGTTGTAGATTATGAAGTTATTTTGGAGGGTGATTTTAAAGGATTTGAAGTGAAGCTTGAAAAAGGTGTTAACAGAATCGATTTTGAAGCGTTAAATGAAGGTTTTGCTGCTCCAAATACAGCTGAGTATAGGGTGTATGATGATAAAGGAAAATTAATTTCTGCTAGCCAATGGAATATAGGCCAAGGCTATATGGCTACCATAATAGTAGAAAAGGAATAAATGTTGTTTTTCAATCGGATAGGGTTAAAAATTTTTAATGTTCGCCAGAGGTTTTGTTTTCTAAATAGAAAGCTTGGTATATTTGTCGCAACTTGATATTTAGATTATTTAAAAACAAAGTGGTATAATGAAACAGATATTATTGGTTATTATAATGTGTATTGCAATAAACGGCTATTCTCAAACTGAGTTTAGTTATAAGTTTAAAGTAATACCTCCTTTGGATACAGGAATTAAAAGTAAAAAACCAGCCCCGTTAAAGGTTGCGCCTCCAGATATCCTAGCTCCCAATATTTTTAAAAAACCAGAATTCAAATTTCCTAGCACTAATTTTAAAATTGGCGATCCTGATCCTGTTTCTATGATTCAAACCAATGATTTTATTAATCCTGGGGATGAAGTACGGGATAAAATGAATAAAAGTATTGATAAGTCATTAGTCAATAGTGGATTAAAAGAGGATGCTTCCTATCTTAATGTAAAGGATTTGAACTTTGGAGTCATTCGAACCAAGTCAAAAACATTGATGATTCGAGTACGGGATTATGGTGCTATTGATGGCGATTTAATAAAAGCGACAATAATACGCAATTACAAGAGTACCGTTTTAGCCAATAATTTGTACTTAGACACCAATTTTAAAGACATAAAAATAGAACTTCAGGAGGGGTTAAATTATTTAGAGTTAGAAGCTTTGAATCGCGGCGCTTTGGGCGGAAATACAGGAGCTTTTTATATTTATGATGCCGAAGGAAATATGCTAATGTCCGACTTGTGGAATAATTTTGATACAGGGGTTAAATCTAAATTTACATTTATAAAAGAATAAGAGTTCCTATTTTATCCCTTGTGGACTAAAAAGGATCAGCAGTGACCTTGAATTTCATATCAGAACGTACTGTAATATCTTTGGTGACCGTCTCGCCAATGGTAGCCTTTATCCTTAATTTATAGGAAGAAGCTTTAATGTATTTGTCTAGTTTTTCCGAACTGCAAATTAGATTAATGATACTTGAAGTAGAATTGATGTTATCTAAATAAGCCAATTCAATTTCATCATTAGCATCTGTTGATATAAAGATATGTATTGACTTAAGAAAACTGAATGTTTTATCAGCAGGGTCTGTAATTGTCAATTTTAACTCATCTAATTTTACGTCTTTTACTAGGTCTGCTTTTGTATTGTTGTTGTCAAAAACGGCACTTGAATTAGTTGTTACATTGGGTGTAACTATTTCAGAAGCAATGTTTAGAGGGAAGCCGCTGGCAATTTTAAAAGTGGTTTGGTTTGATACCGTAAAAGTCAGTAAACTATCAATTACACTACAAGAAGCAATTAAAACACCAAAAATGGCAATGGCCGTAATTTTTTTTATTTTCAAAATATTTGTTTTAAAATTTGAGTAGGTAAAAGTAGATAATTAAACGGATTTATTTTTTTTTTACTGATGCTTCCGTTTTTTTGATTGTTTAGTTTAATTTATACTCTTGAGTAATCTGTTTTTATACAGTTAGTTGTGAATTATTTTGGTTTGACTTTACTTTTTTAAATTGTGAATATAATTAGTGTAATTTTAAACTAATCTAAGCTGTTCAGTTACGCTACAGTAGAAAATCTGTTTTTAGTTTATGTGTTTTTAAAGGAGTATTATTTACTGATTGAAAATAAATAAATTTTTTTAAAATTCAATTTTTCAATTCCGAATATAAAAAGTATTTTTGCGCATGCAACACAACGTACTTATTTTAGATTTCGGATCGCAATATACACAGCTTATTGCGCGTAGAGTTCGCGAATTAAATATATTCTGCGAAATTTTCCCATACAATCATTTTCCGAGTGATTTGTCCCCTTATAAAGCCGTAATTCTTGGAGGTAGCCCTTTTTCTGTTAGAGGAGAAGATGCACCACATCCAGATTTATCTCAAATTAGAGGAAAGCTACCTATGCTTGCCGTATGTTACGGAGCACAGTATTTAGCTCATTTTAGTGGTGGTGAAGTAGCTGCTTCAAACACAAGAGAGTATGGTAGGGCTAATTTGTCTTATATAAAACCAGACGAAACTTTCTTTGAAGGAGTTGATCTTAACAGTCAGGTCTGGATGAGTCATAGCGACAGTATTAAAGCATTACCTACAAATGGGGTAAAGTTGGCTAGTACACATGATGTAGAATTTGCCGCTTATAAAATCGAAGGCGAAACTACCTATGCGTTACAATATCATCCTGAAGTATTTCATTCTACAGATGGGTCAAAAATGCTAGAGAATTTCTTGGTTAAAATTGCTGAAGTTCCGCAAAACTTTACTCCTAACGCTTTTGTTGAGGATATGGTTGCTGAGCTTAAAGAAAAGATTCAAGACGATAAAGTAGTTCTTGGACTTTCTGGTGGTGTAGATTCTACAGTAGCAGCGGTTTTATTGCATCAAGCAATTGGTAAAAATTTATATTGTATTTTTGTTAATAACGGCTTGCTTCGTAAGAACGAATTTGCTCAAGTATTGGATCAATACAAAGGAATGGGATTGAATGTTAAAGGCGTTGATGCTGGAGATCGTTTCTTGTCAGAATTGGCAGGAGTTAGTGATCCTGAAACAAAACGTAAAATTATTGGACGCGTTTTTATCGAAGTTTTTGATGATGAATCGCATCTAATTGAAGATGTAAAATGGTTAGCGCAAGGTACTATATATCCTGATGTCATTGAATCCGTTTCTGTAAAAGGGCCATCAGCAACTATAAAATCGCATCATAATGTAGGTGGTTTACCGGATTATATGAAATTGAAAATTGTTGAGCCGCTTCGTATGCTTTTTAAAGATGAAGTGCGTAGAGTAGGAGCTAGTTTAGGAATTGATGCTGAATTGTTAGGAAGACATCCTTTTCCTGGACCTGGATTGTCAATTCGTATCTTAGGAGATATCACGCCAGAGAAAGTAAGTATTCTACAAGATGTTGATGCTGTCTTTATTGATGGATTAAAATCTTGGGGATTGTATGATAAAGTATGGCAAGCGGGAGCAATCCTACTTCCTGTAAATAGTGTGGGTGTAATGGGTGACGAGCGTACTTACGAAAAAGTAGTGGCGCTTCGTGCAGTAGAATCTACCGATGGTATGACAGCTGACTGGGTTCATTTACCATATGATTTCTTGATGAAAGTTTCTAATGATATCATAAATAAAGTAAAAGGTGTGAATAGAGTAGTGTATGACATTAGCTCAAAACCACCAGCAACTATTGAGTGGGAGTAGGCTGTACGGCTTCTTCTCTTCATTGAGAATTTTTATTTATAATGTTCTTTATATAGACGGTATCAGATTTTGGAATAAAATTTGATACCGTTTTGTTGTCTTTGATTTAATAACTTTTATAATATATAAATGATGAAGTATTTTTTTGCGATTTGTATTACCATTGTGATGATTACCAATACTGTTTTTGCCCAAGAAAAAGCGATTACGCATAAAGTAGAAAAAGGAGAAACGATAGTTCAAATTGCAATCAAGTATAATGTTACTCCGTTTGATATTTATCAATTAAATCCAGATGTGCAAAATGGCTTGAAGCCAAATAGTGTTTTATTGATTCCAAGTAAATCGTCTAGTAAAATCACAAGCCTTCCAGTTAAAGCAAGTGTGCAAGCAATAACACATTTAGTAACGCCAAAAGAGACTTTGTATGGTATTGAAAAACAATACGGGGTTTCAGATGATGAATTGAAAAAAGCCAATCCATTTCTTGAAAACGAAGGATTGCAAATAGGACAAACGCTTGTTATTCCTGCGAAAAATAAAATAATAAATACTGCTGTAGTTCATGAGAAGCTAATCTATCATGATGTGCTTCCAAAAGAAACTAAATACTCCATTTCCCGAAAATACGGAATTACTATTGCAGAACTTGAAAAGCGCAATCCAGAAATTTTAACGGGTTTGCCTATCGGGTATCGATTGATAATAAAAGGAACTACGCCTAAAACGGCTAAAGTGCTTGAGCAGCTAGAAGCTAATAGAGAAGATGTAATTCAAAAGCCATTAAAGGTAGCGGTAGTTTATACTAGTTATGAGGTTCAGCCTAAAGAAACACTTTATAGTTTGTCTAAAACATTCGGCATGAGTCAAGAAGATTTCATTGCGCTTAATCCAGAGCTTAAGAATGGAGTTGAAATTGGTATGATTTTGAAGGTGCCTTATAAAGATGCCGCTTTGCAAGAGAACAGAAAAGAATATACAGCTTTGTCAAAAAAAATCAGTTTAGGAAGTCGTAAAAAAATGGTGCTACTTTTACCATTTAATATACCTAGAGTTGAGGGAGACACGATAAACTCTACTGGAAATCGTTTGAAAAAAGATAAGTTTTTAAACATGACGTTAGATTTCTATGCAGGAGCGCTGATTGCAATTGATTCTGCTAAAGTTTTAGGTCTTCCTGTCGATGTAGAAATTTACGATTCTGAGGAAACTAAAAATAGCTCAAACGTTGCGTCCATTATCAGAAATAATAATCTTACAACTGCTAATGTTATAATTGGACCTTTTTATCAAAGTAATGCTGAAACTGCCGCTCAGTTATTGAGTGAAAGAAATGTTCCGGTAATTTCTCCATTATCAAAGGATGTAGGGAATCCTTTTAATAATTTATATCAAACTATACCTACAAACGAAGTGATTAAAAATGCTATGTTTGATTACATGAGAGCTCATAATGGAAATATTATGGCAGTGGTTGATCGAAAAAAAGAATCAATTGTCCAGTATATCAAGGAATATCAAAAGAATGTGCCATTTGTAGCATTCAAAGAGAACGGAAGTGTTTCTGCTGAAAGCTTAAAAAGCATGCTGGTTAAGGATAGAATGAATTATGTAGTCATGGAAACGGGGAATACCTGGATGATAAAAACTACAATTGCTGCAATGGTTAGTTCGATGTCAGAATATAAAGTGCAATTAGTGATCTTAGAACCAAATGAAACCTTGGACACTGATGAAATTAAATTTTCGAACCTAATAAAATTGAAGCTGATGTATCCTTCAGTCACTCGTGATAATAACTCATCTGAAGCTGTGATTTTTGACAAAGAGTTTAGAAAAGTGAATAATATTTATCCAAGTGACTATGCGACTCGTGGTTTTGATGTGACCTTTGATACCATGATGCGATTAGTGCAAGATAAAACTTTGGAAGAAACCGTTAATTCTGCAGCCACAAAACAAGTGGAGAATAAATTTGAGTATTATAAAAAACCTGATGGAGGTTATACAAATAAAGGGGTGTTTATTATGTATTACGATAGTGATTTAACTTTGAAAGAAGCGAACTAATGACGTCAAAAGTAACCTACTTGGGTGAGTTAAGAACATCATCAATACACATTCAATCCGGAATCGAAATTATTTCTGATGCGCCTCTAGATAATCAAGGAAAAGGTGAAGCTTTTTCACCAACCGATACCGTTGCAAATGCTTTGGCCAGCTGTATGATGACCGTAATGGGGATCAAGGCCCGTGATTTAGGTATTGATATGACTGGCGCTATAGCATCAGTCACTAAGATTATGAATGCGGAGCCCAGGAGAATTGGCGCGATTGAAATTTCATTTGAAATGAATATTGCCATTGATCAAAAAAACAGAACTATTCTGGAGAGAACGGCGATGACATGTCCCGTTTTCTTGAGTTTGAATACCGAAATAGAAAAAAGAATCACTTTCTACTGGGAAGTAGGCTAATGATCAGTAATTAGTTTCAGGTTGAACCTTAAACTTTAAATCTTGAATTTTGGATAAAAATCAACAGCAACTTATAAAGTTAGCTCATACTAAAATGCCTTTTGGTAAATACGAAGGAAAATACCTTATTGATATTCCAGAGTACTATGTGGTATGGTATCATAATAAAGGTTTTCCAAAAGGAGAATTAGGGGAACAGCTAAAGCTTATATACGAGTTGAAATTGAATGGACTAGAAGAATTGATACGAAATATTAAAAAAAGGTATCCAAAACCTCATTAATTTAAGAAATTAATGAGGTTTTTCTTTTTAAGATAAGAGGTTAAGCAATTGTCAATTTTCCAAATTATCTCATTTGTAAATTAGCATATTCTCAATTTATAATCGTATTTTTGCCGAGTTTTTTACACAACTACAATACAAACAACAACATAATGAATCAAACGAAATATATTTTTGTTACTGGCGGTGTGACTTCTTCTTTAGGGAAAGGAATTATTGCAGCATCTTTAGCAAAATTGTTGCAAGCACGAGGGTATAGGGCGACTATTCAAAAATTTGACCCCTATTTAAATGTTGATCCAGGAACATTAAACCCATATGAACACGGAGAATGTTATGTGACTGATGACGGTGCTGAAACGGATTTAGACTTAGGACATTACGAGCGTTTTTTGAATGTTCCTACTTCTCAAGCAAATAATGTTACTACAGGAAGAATATATCTTTCAGTTATTGAAAAAGAAAGAAGAGGAGAGTTTCTTGGAAAAACGGTACAAGTGGTACCTCATATTACCAATGAAATAAAAGATAGAATGCAATTGCTTGGTAATTCAGGTGATTATGATATTATTATCACTGAAATTGGTGGTACTGTTGGGGATATTGAATCTTTACCTTATATAGAATCAGTTCGTCAACTGGTTTGGGATATGGGTGAAAACAATGCTATTGTAATTCACTTGACTTTAGTACCTTATTTAGCTGCTGCTGGGGAGTTGAAAACAAAACCAACACAGCATTCTGTGAAAACGTTGATGGAAAGCGGTATTAAAGCAGATATTTTAGTTTGTAGAACAGAGCATGAAATTTCGGATGAAATTCGTAACAAATTAGCGTTGTTCTGTAATGTGAAAAGAGAAGCAGTTATTCAATCGATTGATGCTTCAACTATTTATGAAGTGCCTAATTTGATGTTGGAAGAAGGACTTGATGTTGTGGCGTTAAAAAAATTGGACTTGCCTAAAAAGGCAGCTCCAGACTTAAAAAACTGGAATATTTTTCTACGTAGATTAAAAAATCCAAAACATACTGTGAATATTGGTTTGATTGGGAAATATGTAGAAATGCAGGATTGTTATAAATCAATATTAGAAGCTTTTATACATTCAGGCGCTTCGAATGAAACTAAGGTAAATGTGATTTCTATTCATTCAGAACATATTGATGCCGCAAATATTGAAGAGAAATTAAAAGGTCTTGACGGTATACTTGTAGCGCCAGGTTTTGGAGAAAGAGGAATCGAAGGAAAAATAGAAGCTGTGCGTTATGCACGTGAGAATAAAGTTCCTTTTTTCGGAATTTGTTTAGGAATGCAAATGGCTGTAATTGAATACTCAAGAAACGTATTAGGATACGCAGATGCTAATTCAACAGAAATGAATGAGCAAACCAAGTATCCTGTTGTTAACTTGATGGAAGATCAAAAAAACGTAACTGAAAAGGGAGGGACAATGCGTCTTGGAGCTTGGAAATGCGAGATTAAGCAAGATTCATTAGCTTATAAAGCTTATGGTCAAACCACTATTTCTGAACGTCACCGTCACCGTTATGAGTACAACAGTAAATTTGTTGATGTATTACAAAAAGCAGGTTTAAAAGCTTCCGGAGTAAATCCTGATACAGGCTTGGTTGAAATTGTAGAAATAGAAGATCATCCTTTTTTCATCGGTGTGCAATACCATCCAGAATATAAAAGTACTGTGGCAAACCCACATCCACTTTTCGTGAATTTTGTTGCAGCGGCGGTAAAAGCAAGAAAAAAATAATATACAGTAATACGTTTTTAGTTGCGGTTTATCTATGACTAAAAATGATAATGACTATTTCTCATTGTGGAAAGTTTCAATAAAGGAACTTAAAACATTAAACTTTGAATTAAATTATAATGGAAGGAAAAAAATTTGACCCGAATTCGATAATTGGTTTTGTCTTGATTTTTGGGATATTACTTTGGATAATGTGGCAAAATCAGCCTACTGAAGCTGATATTGCAGCTGATAAGGTAAAGAAAGAATTGGTGATTCAAGATGCTAAAACTAAAGAAGCGGAAGCGAAAGTGGCTGCTACACCAGCCGTAATTACTGCAGGAGATACTTTACAGTTGGCTCAACTTCAAAAAAGCTTAGGTGATTTTGCTTATTCAGCAACACTTCCATCGGCAAATGATTCGTATACAACAATCGAGAATAAATTAGTAAAATTGAAAATTGCTAATAAGGGTGGATATATTGTAGAGGCTACTTTAAAGAATTTTGAAAGATTTAAAAAAGGATCTGGAGAATTAGTAAAATTGATAAAAGACAACAATGCTAATTTGAATGTGCAATTGCTTACAAGCGATAATCGTACTTTAAATACTAAAGATCTTTATTTTGAACCAACGTTGACTAAAAATGGTGAAGATCAAATTTTAGCCATGCGTTTGAAAGCGGGTGCAAATGAGTATTTAGAATATAAATACGTGTTGAAGGCTGATGATTACATGCTTGATTTTGATATTCATTCGCAAGGGTTAAATAAAGTTCTGAATGTATCCAAACCATTAAAGTTAGAATGGGATTTGAAGTCATATACGAATGAAAAAAGTATGACTACTGAGAACAGATATTCTGAAATGTACTATGAGCATGAGGATGGTAAAAGCGACTATCTTGGACTGGGTCATGATGAATCGGAAGCTGCTGAAGATGTATCTTATATCGCTTATAAACAGCATTTTTTCTCTTCTATTTTATTGACAAACACTCCTTTTGAAAAAGCAGAACTTTATTCTAATAATTTGGTTAAAGATTCTGAAACCGATACTATTTTTACTAAACAATTTAAGGCGGTTGTCCCTTTAGCATTCAAAAATGGGGAAATTGACCAAAAAATGAATTGGTATTACGGTCCTACGGATTACAAATTACTGAAAAGCTACGATAGAAATATAGAAGACATTGTTGCTTTAGGTTGGGGTATTTTTGGTTGGATCAATCGACATGCATTTATTCCTGTATATGGTTTCTTAAGTATGTTTATACAACATGGATGGGCAATTATATTGTTTACCATATTGGTTAAATTAGTTTTATCTCCTATTACATATAAATCATTTTTGTCTCAAGCAAAAATGAAAGTATTGAGACCTGAAATTAATGAATTGGGGGAAAAATTCAAAAAAGACCCAATGAAGAAGCAGCAAGAAACAATGAAGCTGTATAATAAAGCAGGAGTGAACCCAATGGCTGGTTGTGTCCCTGGTTTATTGCAAATGCCGGTCTTTTATGCTTTGTTTCAATTTTTCCCGTCGGCAATAGGATTGAGACAGGAAGGTTTTCTGTGGGCAAATGATTTGTCTTCTTATGATTCCATTTATGAGTTACCGTTTCATATTCCAGCATATGGAAATCACATTAGTTTGTTTCCTATTTTAGCATCTATTGCTATCTTCTTTTACATGAAAATGACAACTGGTGATCAGCAAATGGCACAACCACAGCAAGAAGGTATGCCGGATATGGCTAAAATGATGAAAATCATGATTTATGTTTCGCCATTAATGATGTTATTTTTCTTTAATAGTTATGCATCAGGATTGAGTTTGTATTATTTTGTTTCTAACTCTATTACAATTGGAATTATGCTTGTGATTAAGAATTATATAATTGATAGTGATAAAATTCATGCTCAAATTCAAGAAAACAAATTAAAAGAACCTAAAAAACAAGGTAAGTTCCAACGAAAACTTCAGGAAGTTATGGAACAAGCCGAAGCTCAAAAGGCAAAGGATAAAAACAAATAGAAGTAAAAAGCTTCCGCGACTGCGGAAGCTTTTTTATTTTAAGTTGTTTCTGTTTTATAATAAAGGTAATAGAACTTTGTCTATTGCATGAATAACGCCGTTGGAACATTGCACGTCTGTAATCACAATATTTGAACTACGGTTATTAGCATCTTTAATTTTTGCGCCGCCACTCAGTTGTATGGTAAATGTCTGAGCTGGACTAAGAATAGGAGTCACTATTTGGCCTTCTGTTAATGTTGCTGCCAGTACATTCGCGGGGCTAACTACATGATATTGTAATACTTTAGTCAAATTTGCCGCTGAAACGCCTGCAATTCCGCCAGGTGCTAATTCAGTATTTAATGCAGTAAATGCTGTATTAGTTGGCGCAAAAACGGTGAATGGACCAGCTCCTGATAAAACGGTGACGAAGTCAGGCTGATTTGGTCCGGTTAAGGCACCAACTAATGAAGTGAAATTAGGATTAGCAGTTGCATGAGTTACAATAGTTGGTAAACCAATGACTTTGTCCACCAGATGTATAACGCCGTTCGAGGCCATTATATTAGGAGTTGTGACAGTCGCTACTCCATTTAACTTCACACCGGCTGTAGTGTTAACATACATGCTTAATGTATTGGTTGTAGACGCAGTACCTTTAGCTAATGTTTTGATATAGCCAGTGGTTAGGTCAGTAGCCATCAGTTTAGTTGAAATAACATGATTTAGTAATATTTCGGTCAATGCTGCTTTCGGCACATCATTGATTGTTGCATATGGGGTTGATGCAAGAAACGCCGTAAATGCTGTATTTGTAGGTGCAAAAACGGTATATGTTCCACTTGCCTGCAATGTGGCTGTAAGTTCTGTTCTTTGTAGTGCTTGAACTAAAATACTCAAGTCCGGCGTTTTTAAGGCAAGTCCAGTGATTGAGTTGTCAACTGGAGGAGTAGTTTTATCGTCATTATTACATGAGATTAATAAAACGAAAAGAGACAGAATTAGGGTCAGGTTCCTGATTTTAAATAGATTTTTCATAGTAAATAGTTTTAGATTTTTATCTAAATTAAAACATAATATTGACAAATTGTTTAAATTTTATTTAAAAAACATCAACAAAATAAAAATTTATGATTTTTTTTATATTTGTTTAATGCATTTAAATTGGTATTAATCAGCTGTATTGCAGGCGCTTAAAGGTTTTAATGCTTTTTTTATCTGTGATGAGCCCCGCTGTTTTTGTTAAACAACTTATTTAAACGGTGTAAAATGCCGTTTTGTTATACTGAGCTAGGGCTCAGATAAAATGATAGCAATAATAAGTTTTGGTACTTTTCTAGAAGCTGCTGATTAGATTAAATAACGTGTATATTTTGACTAGTAGTAATTATAGAATTATTTGAATATGCTTTTTCTGTAATAAAATGTAATTTTGTGCTCATACGTAAAGCTTTTTATTGAGCAGGTTTAAGTAAAGATTTGATAGTTATGAAAAAAATTAAGTTTTGTTTTTTTAAAGTGTTCTTTTTGATGATTTTTAGCCAAACGCTAATGTCTCAAACAGATTTTAATAAATTAGATGCTCAAGGAAAAAAGCATGGATCGTGGAAAGGATTTTATGAGGAATCTAAAAGACCAAGATATGAAGGGGCATTTGAGCATGGAAAAGAAATTGGAATTTTTCAGTTTTTTGATGATACCAAAGCAAAATCTATAGTAGCCACTAGAGAGTTTAATGCAAAAGAGAATTCAGCATATACTATTTTTTTTGATCAGGCAAAAAATAAAGTTAGTGAAGGTGTAGTATCCAATAAACTATTTGAAGGTCTTTGGAAATATTATCATCAGGCTTCACAAACCGTTATGACCATAGAAAACTATAAAAGCGGTAAGCTGGAAGGGTTGCGGTCCGTTTTTTATACAAGTGGTAAAATTGCCGAAGAAACCAATTATAAAAATAATTTGAAGGAGGGAGTCTATAAGAAATATTCTGAAAACGGAGTTGTCTTAGAAGAATCAATTTATAAAAATAGTGAATATAGCGGATTGGCCATTTTTAGAGATCCCGATGGCAATATGGTCTCTAAAGGACAATTTGTAAAGGGGAAGAAAGCGGGTATTTGGCAATTTTTCGAAAAAGGCAAATTAACTAAAGAAATTGACATGAGTAATCCACAGAGCATCTCAAAGTCCAATCGCAATTAACTTTATCCTTGTACAGATACTCTAATAAAACATTGTAACTTTGCAGTCTTATAAAATTATTAAAGATTTCAAAATGAAACGTGTTGTAGTAGGACTTTCTGGAGGTGTTGATTCGAGTGTTGCCGCATATTTGTTGCAACAACAAGGGTATGAAGTGATAGGCCTTTTTATGAAAAATTGGCATGATGACTCAGTTACAATTTCCAATGAATGTCCATGGTTAGAGGATAGTAATGATGCATTGCTTGTCGCTGAAAAATTGGGAATTCCTTTTCAAACAGTAGATTTGAGTGAGCAATATCAAGAAAAAATTGTCGATTACATGTTTAGAGAATATGAAAAAGGGAGAACTCCAAATCCTGATGTTCTTTGCAACCGCGAAATCAAATTTGACGTTTTTATGAAGATTGCTCTAAGCCTTGGTGCTGATTATGTTGCCACAGGTCATTATTGTAAAAAAAGCGAAATCGAAGTCAGTGGCGAAACAGTATATCAATTACTTGCTGGTGCCGATAATAATAAAGATCAATCGTATTTCCTTTGCCAATTGTCTCAAGAACAGTTAGCAAAATCATTATTTCCTATTGGAGAGTTAACCAAGCCCGAAGTGCGGGACATTGCTGCTCAAATGGAATTGGTCACAGCCGAAAAGAAAGATTCTCAAGGTTTATGTTTCATAGGAAAAGTACGTTTGCCAGAATTTTTACAACAAAAATTACAGCCAAAAGAAGGATCTATTATTCAAATAGACAAAGAGCATTCGATATATAATACTGAGGATAAACAAGAGTTATCTGTTAAAGATTCATTGTTATTAGCATCCAATAAAATTGCATACACCCCTGAAATGGGTAAGGTAGTTGGAAAACATCAGGGTGCACATTACTTCACAATCGGTCAAAGAAAAGGTTTGAATGTAGGGGGGACAACTGACCCTTTATTTATTATTGCAACAAATGTAGAGACTAACACGATTTACACTGGTTTAAGTAGTCAACATCCAGGACTGTTCAGAAAGGGATTGTTTATAGAAAAATCAGAAGTACATTGGATTCGTACTGATTTAGCTTTGGATAATGGCGGACAAATGGAAGTTATGGCAAGAATACGTTACAGACAACCATTACAAAAAGCTACTTTACATCAGTTTGAGGACGGAATGTATATTTCATTTCAAGAACCACAATCAGCAATCACTGAAGGGCAATTTGCAGCTTGGTATCTTGATGATGAATTAGTTGGTTCGGGAGTTATTTCTTAGTTTAGTACTTTGATATGATAATCTTTACTTTTCGAATGTGATATTGTCGTAAATATTTTTCTTGCAGTTAAGAAATCTGTACACTGAGGATTCGTTTAATGTAATACTTGATTATGAAAAAAGTTTTTCTATTCTTTTATTTATTTCTCACTACCATAGCTTTTTCACAAGAGGATGCTTGGGTGTACTTTACTGCCAAAAATAATTCTCAGCTTTATTTTGATTCACCCTTAGAAATGCTTTCGCAAACAGCCTTGGATAGAAGAATAAATCAAAATATCGTTTTAGATCTAAAAGATATTCCGATTGACAAATCCTATATAAGTCAAATAAAGTTAGCCTCAGGTATTACGGTGATGGCCAAATCAAAATGGCTCAATGCGATTCATGTTAGAGGAACTCAGACCGCAATAAATTCATTAAAAACGTTTGCTTTTGTTGACAAATTAGATTTTGCAAATAAAGTATTAAACCAAACAGGAAAGACAGCCAAATCGTTTAAGATAAATGAACAAAGTAAGACTAAGAAAATAAAAATAGATTATGCTTACGGTAGCTCGGCAAATCAAATCCACATGCTTAACGGTGATATTTTGCATCAACAAAACTACACTGGTTCAGGAAAGATTATTGCTATTATGGATGCTGGTTTTCCTGGGGTAAATACAGCCCAACCTTTCCAAAGGTTGCGAGATAACAATCAAATTTTAGGTGGCTACGATTATGTATCGAGAAGCGCTAATTTTTATAGTGGTAGTTCTCATGGTACCTTTGTACTTTCTTCTATGGGAGGATACAAGCAAAATGCATTAGTGGGCACAGCTCCAGACGCCTCTTATTACTTATTTATAACAGAGAACGATGCTTCTGAAAATCCTGTTGAAGAGTCCCTTTGGGTTGAAGCTGCAGAAAAAGCGGATAGTTTAGGGGTAGATATTATTAATTCTTCCTTAGGATATTTTGAATATGACAACACCGCTTACAGTCATAGCTATACAGATATGAATGGTACCACTAATTTTATCTCGCGTGGTGCAGAAATTGCATTTAGTAGAGGTATTATTGTGGTTACATCAGCAGGCAACGAAGGAACTACTTCAGAACCTCATATTGGGGCACCTGCCGATGCGGTTTCAGTACTTACAATTGGCGCTGTAAATTCAATAAAGGCAAGAGCTTCGTTTAGTTCTATTGGTCCTTCCTATGATAACCGAATTAAGCCAGATGTTATGGCACAGGGCGTTTCAGCAGTTTTATCTGACCAATTCGGGAATATAATTACAGCAAATGGAACTTCATTTTCAAGTCCCATTATGGCGGGAATGGTGGCCTGCTTATGGCAAGCTTTTCCCAATAAAACAAACAAAGAAATCAGGCAGCTAATCATTGAGTCGGCAGATAGATTTGCGGTGCCTAACGCTCAATATGGTTATGGAATCCCAGATTTTAGCCTAGCCTTAAGCAAGGTATTGTTTGTAGATGATTTTACTAAAAATTACTTTGTTGCCTATCCAAACCCAACTACTGATCTAATTTCAGTTTCTTTTCCAGAAAGCTTCAATAAAGGAACAGTTGTTTTTTATACTGTTTTAGGTAAAAAAGTTTTGGAGCGAACCATCAGCAATCAATCGAATACTTTTTCACTAAAGTCATTGAGCAATGGGATTTATTTTTACAAAATAGAAGCCGATGCTTTCTCAAAGAGCGGTAAAATCATAAAACAATAACATTCAAATTACTAATGAATAAAATTACAAAGCTCTTCAATATTAAATATCCTATTATCCAAGCAGGAATGATCTGGGTTAGTGGTTATAAACTCGCCAGCGCAGCAAGTAATGCAGGAGGATTAGGCTTGATAGGGGCAGGATCTATGTATCCTGAAGTACTACGGGAGCATATTCAGAAATGTAAAAAAGCGACCTCAAGACCTTTTGGTGTGAATGTCCCGATGTTGTACCCTAATATCGAGGAAATCATGAAGATTATCGTCGAAGAAGGGGTGAAAATTGTTTTTACCTCGGCTGGAAATCCTAAAACCTGGACGCCTTACTTAAAAGAAAACGGGATTACTGTTGTTCATGTGGTAAGTAGTACTGTTTTTGCTTTAAAAGCGCAAGCGGCAGGTGTTGACGCCATAGTGGCTGAAGGCTTTGAAGCGGGCGGACATAATGGAAGAGATGAGACAACAACATTCACTTTGATTCCAATGGTGAAACAACAAATACAGATTCCGGTAATTGCTGCTGGAGGTATTGCTGACGGGCGGGGAATGCTTGCTGCGATGGTCTTGGGCGCCGATGGTGTTCAAGTGGGAAGTAGGTTTGCAGCTTCAACAGAATCCTCGGCACATGAGAACTTCAAAAAAACAATTATCGAAGTACAGGAAGGCGGGACGCAATTGACATTGAAAGAATTGGCACCAGTAAGATTGATTAAAAATAAATTCTACCAGGATCTTCAAGATTTGTATGAAAAATGTCCAACAAAGGAAGAATTAGTGACTTTTTTGGGCAGAGCAAGGGCAAAAAGAGGTATGTTTGAAGGCGATTTAATTGAGGGCGAGCTGGAGATTGGCCAAATTGCAGGATTAATTCATCAGATAAAATCAACAGAGGAAATCATTGTTGAAATGATGGCAGATTTTGAAAAAGCAAGAAAAGAAATGCAGTCGTTTGATTTCTAATTTTTATAACTAATGAACAAAATTAAAATATATATCGTGTTGCTTTTTTTATGCCTTGGCTTGCAACATTCTTATAGTCAGAAGTATCAATTCAAAACCTCTGGTTTTAGTGTTTTAGAAAAAAACGAAAGAGGTAAATGGGGTAAATGGTCCGACTTGAAATTAGTGAATCTATTAGTGTCATTAGATACAGATAAGAGTAGAATCATTGTGTACTCGCAAGCTATTCAGTTGTTTGAAATCATCGAGTATCAGCCCACTGAGGAAAATGATACAGATATTGTCTATTCTTTTACTTGTAAGGACAACAACGGAGATGACTGTACTCTGTCTATAATTACCAGGAAAAATCAGGGTAACAGGAAGCAATTATACATCAATTACAACAATAGGATTATCTTATATAATATATTCAATATGTAATGTCTAAAATAAAGAAAGTCGCTGATTGTGACTTTTTTTATTTGAAATATTTTTTTGCTTGGGTAGGAATGTAAAGCTACACCTCGTTCGACCTTAGCTAATTTACATCTTTAATAAAGTCATCATACTCTGAGTAGAAAAGCTCTAAAGCGCTCATTTTTTCGTTATAAAAAGAGAATATTTCATCCCAGTAACTGCGGTTACTGACACTTACTCCTAGTTTTTCAATCCAAATGCGGCTAATGGTTTTTCCATTTTCAAGAACGTAATTTTTTTCGAATACCAAATCTTTGACGAATTCCTCCTCTAAAATACTTTTTAAAGCTTCTAGTTTTTCAAAATAGCCAGTTCGCAAGTCATCGTTGCGATGCTCGATATCAATTAGTACCTGGGCTTTCTTATTATCTACATAAAACTTAAAAGAGAAATCTTTTATTTTGGTATCGTATAGCACCCATTTCCGGGGATACTTCTCTGCGAATGTGACCCAGAATTCTCGTTTTAATTTTTGAGTTTCTTCTTTGCTATACATTTTGTTTGTTTTGGTTTTAGAAAATTTGCGCAAAGCCATTTTCTAAACTATATTTATATTATATTCTGACTGCAAAAATAGACTTTGATTATGGATTTTCAATATTTTTTAGAATATGTTCCTAATTTGGCTGAAGCCAAGCTTCCAGCGATGGAGGCTCATATTAAAATGGCGCCATTAGAAAGGATCGAAAGCCTGAAAAACATCGTCTTGGAAAGTAAAAGTCCAAGAGTGGCTGCCG
>NZ_AHKF01000016.1 GCF_000252125.1 Flavobacterium frigoris PS1
GAAACATTAATGTTTCGGCTTTTTTATTTGATATAACTCAATTCAGTTTCGCTTTCAATTTCTTCTGCAACTTGATTTTGTCTAAAAAGACGAGCCGATAAATTTCCTTTCAAAACTATTTTTGACCCTTTTACATCAAGCCAGCTTCCTTCTCTTAATCCTAAAACAGGAATTGTGTTATAAGCATGGAATTCTTTTATTCTGGTTTCGCGAGTTTCTCCCATATGTTTTGATTGCGTGTCTGGGTCTAAGTAGTGTGCGTTTATATTAAACGGAATTGCTCCTGTAGTTTGAAAACTTGGTGGGTATACAATAGGCATGTCGTTGGTGTTTTGCATGCTTAGCCCACAAATTACACTTCCTGCGCTTGTCCCTAAATAGGGAGTTCCTTTTTTAATGGTTTGACCAAGTACAGTCATGATTTTGTTTTTGTATAATTCATTAACTAATACAAAAGTGCTACCGCCACCAGTGAAAATCCCTTCAGCGTTTTCAATTGCTGAGTTAGCATTTTCAAATTCATGAATTCCTTTTACAGCTATGTTTATTTTGGCGAAAGCCAAAGATGCTTTAGCAGTGTATTCTTCGTGGGTTATTCCGCTAGGTCTTGCATAAGGGATGAAGAGGATAGTTTTGCAGTGTTTAAAATGGTTGCTTAATTCAGGTAATAGATATTCTAAATATTCGCCCCCATGTATAGTTGAGGTGCTTGCTATAATTATGTTTTTCATTGTGTATTGAATTTAATATGTTAAAGGTATAAAATCAGACTACTTATTTGGCTTATTTTTTATTAACATTTTTTTACCATGTCCTTAGTAATTAATTTGGAGAGGCTTAGGATACTTTTACAACTAATGAATAATTGAATATAATCACATGCAGATCGGTAAATTTAGTTGTGTCTTTTTTGTATTATTTGCCACTGCAGCATTGGCACAAACAGCGATTCCTAGGAAATTGCGGGGGAAGCTGAAGACTGATTTTGCAACTCCAGAAGGTTTTTATGTCATAAATTTAAAAACGGAACAAGCAGAGATTACTGATGAGGGCGGTTATTTTTCGATAGCGGCTATGGTTGGGGACACGCTGCTGTTCTCTGCAGCACAATTTAAAGGAATTCGAGTTGTATTGACTTCCGATGATTTTGGAGAAAAATTATTTTCGGTTCAAATGGTACCTATAATGAATCAATTGAATGAAGTTGTAATTAGGCGTCATAACGATATCAATGCGGTTTCCTTAGGCATCATACCTGCAAATCAGAAGTCCTATACGGCAGCAGAGCGTAAACTAAAAACAGCAACGAGTCTGAATCCTACCGCTAGTGCCGGAAGTATGGCTGGAGGTTCGATTTCGATAGACCCTTTGTTTAATTTGCTTTCTGGAAGGACTGCTATGCTTAAAAAAGAGCTTATAGTGGAGAAAAAAGAAACTTATCTAGCAATGTTAGATGAGATGTTTGATATTGACCATTATATTAATAAATTTAAAATACCTTTAGATTATGTGAAAGGCTTTAAATATTATGCCGTTGATAATGATAAATTCACAAAGATTTTAGATCAAAAGAACATCACTACAACTGAGTTTTTATTAGGGGAGCTCGCAACAAAATATAAAGAAATAATTGCCGGTGAGAACAAATAATACTTTCCTGTTTTTTATCTGTTTACTTTCTCAGGTTATTTTTGGTCAAGTGGCTGGCGAAATAAAAATTCGCGGCATAATTGATACGGATTCAACCTCGGTTGAAGGTGTGAATATTATAAATCTAACAACGGACCAGTCAACATCTTCTAATTACGAAGGGGTGTTTTATCTTTTAGTAAAAGAAGGTGATCTTTTAGCTTTTTCTGCTGTAAATCTTGTAACTTTACGTAAAAGACTAACCAAAGCTGATATCATAAAAAATGATATTGCAATTAAAATGCAGCCGAATAGTATTCCTCTAAAAGAAGTAGTTGTTAATGCGGATTCTCAAATCAATGCTGAAAATTCAGGGATTGTTCCTTACAACCAAAAAAAGTACACTGCTGCCGAAAGAAAATTATATACTGCAAGGTCTGGATTGTTAGATCGACCTTTGAATTGGATGTCTGGAAGAACTGCGATGCTTAAAAAAGAAGTTGTGGTAGAAAATAAACAACGACTGATGAATAGATTAGAGTATCTTTTTGGAGATAGATACTATGTAGAGACGCTTAAAATACCGGAAGATTATATAAAAGGGTTTCAATATTATTGCATTGATGATATAGACTTTGTTGCGGCTTTAAATGCTAAGAACAAAACATTATCCATGTTTCTGATTATTATTTTGGCAGAAAAATACACTAAAATTATAGCAAATGAAAACTAAAATAGTAATAGTACTTGTGAGTCTGTTGAGCCAATTTTGCTTTAGCCAAATAGGAACCCGATCAGCTTTAAAAGGTCAAGTGAGAAATGATTTGGTTCCAGTAGAAAATGTGATTGTTTTTAATGTTAATTCACAAACGGGTACCATAGTCAATAGTTACGGATTCTTTTCGATTATGGCTCAAGTTAATGACACCTTGGTTTTTTCAAGTTTGGCGTTTAAATCTAAGAGAATTGTTCTTTCGGAAAAGGAATTTATTGTTCCGCAATTTGTGGTAAAAATGGATGTGTTTACTAATGAATTAGCTGAGGTACTTATTTTGGCCAAAAAAGAAGTGAACCCTGTATCAGGAGGGACTCAAAAATATGTAGATATGAAGTATTTTGACGATGAACGATCGTCGCCAAAAAATAGTGCTATGCCTCGAGATGGTAGTATTGAAATGGGGATGGACTTTGTACGTATTTACAAAGATGTTTTAAAAATACTAAGGAAAAACAATCCTGAAAAAGCCGATTTTTATAAGGATACCAGTTTTTCTGAGCTTGCCTTGAAGAGAATTAATTATTCTTTTTTTGCTAATACCCTCAAATTAAAGGATGATGAAATTAAGCTTTTTCTTGTTTTTTGCGAGAATGATCCTAAATCGAGAACTTTGATGGCGCCAAGTGATGAATTTCAATTAATTGATTTCCTTGTTTCAAAAAACAAGGAATACAAAAGAATTACTACTTTTGAAAAATGAAAAAAACAATCTTCTATTTATTTTTTGCATTCTTTTTTGTGACATTGACTTCCTTTGCCGTTCATAAATTCTACATGGGTATTTACCAAGTAAATTATGCGCCTGAAAAAAAAATGCTTCAAATTACAACCAGGATTTTTGTAGATGACTTGGACAAAGCGCTGGAGAAAAAATACAATAAAAAACTGCATCTAGCAACGGATTCTGAATCGTCTGCAGAAGTGGCGCTGCTAAAAAAATACCTTGGGGAGAAATTGACAATCAAGATAAATGGAAAATCGAGTCCGATTAAGTTTTTGAGTAAAGAGCTCGAAGGAGATGTTCTAGTTTGTTATTTAAGTATAAATGGAGTTTCTAAAATTAGTTCGTTGGAAATGTATAATGCGGTTTTAATTGATTGGAATTCAGAACAACAAAACATTACGCATTTCACTGTTTTAGGAGAGAAACACAGTTTTCTCTTTACGGAATCGGCTGTCAGACAGATGTTAAAATTCTGATAAAATAATGCTAATTTGCTAAAAAATAGTATTTTCACGGACTAATTAGTTAATCCTACCCATGAAAAAAATCATTTTATTTTTTATTCTTCCAGTAGCTTTATTTGCGCAAGAAAAAACAACAACCGTAACTCCAAAACAGCCAGGCAAGTACGACACTAACAAGTTTAGTCAGATGTATGATCTGTTAGCTACGCCCAATATGTTCCGTACAGCATCTGGTGCTCCAGGACCTGCTTATTATCAGCAACAAGCTGATTATAAAATTGATATAGAGCTAGATGATAAAAAAGCAAAATTAAGTGGTTCTGAAACCATTACTTATTACAATAACTCACCAGATAACCTAGAGTATTTATGGATACAATTGGATCAAAACCAAGCGGCGAAAGATTCTGAATCTCCTTTGTCAGAAAGCGAAAGAATGGATCAGACTTTTCCAGCTTCCAATTTTGCAAACAAGTTTTTGAAAAAAGATGCAGATCGCGGGTTTAATATAGAATATGTAAAAGATGTTAAGGGTAATGCAATGTCATACACTGTAAACCAAACCATGATGAGAATCAATTTGGCGACCCCGATGAAACCAAATACGACAATCTCATTCTCTATTAAATGGTGGTATAATATCAATAACTACCAACAAGAGGGTGGGCGTTCTGGCTACGAATTGTTTGAAAAAGAAGGAAATAGATTATATGTGATTGCTCAATTCTATCCTAGAATGGCAGTGTACAATGATGTAGAAGGATGGCAAAACATGCAGTTTTGGGGAAGCGGAGAATTTGCCTTGCCTTTTGGAGATTTTGACGTAAATATTACTGTTCCTGCTGATCACGTTATGGAAGCAACAGGGGAGTTAATGAATAGAAGTGAAGTTTTCACACCAGCGCAAGTAAAAAGATATGAATTGGCACAAAAATCATTCGATAAGCCAGTTGTAATCGTTACTCAAGCAGAAGCAGAAGCAGCTGAAAGAGGCTTTTCTGATAAGAAGAAAACATGGAAATTTAGCGCTAAAAATGTTAGAGATTTTGGAATTGCCACTTCAAGAAAATTCATCTATGATGCAATGGCAGTGAAATTAAGTGATAAGGTAGTAATGGCAGCTTCTGTTTACCCAAAAGAAGCAAACCCACTATGGGGAGAAACATCTACAATAACTGTTGCACATACTTTAAAAAGTTACTCTTCACATACATTTGATTATCCTTATCCAAAAGCGGTATCCGTATCAGCAGAGGATCAAGGAATGGAATACCCTATGATTTGTTGGAATTTTGGTCGTCCAGATGCAAATGGAGTGACTAGCGAGCAAATTAAAAACGGAATGATGGGAGTTGTAATACATGAAGTTGGACATAACTTTTTCCCAATGATTGTAAACTCAGATGAGCGTCAATGGACTTGGATGGATGAAGGTTTGAACTCATTTATGGAGTTTATGGCAGAACAGGAATTAGGGACAAATTTCCCTTCTAGACGTGGTCCTGCTAAAAACATTGTTCCTTATATGAGTGGAGATCAAAAATTCTTGGAACCTATAATGTCTAACTCAGAAAGTATCATTCAGTTTGGTAATAATGCATACGGGAAACCAGCAACAGGACTTAATATCCTAAGAGAAACAATCATGGGTAGAGAGTTGTTTGATTATGCTTTTAAAGTATATTCCAACCGCTGGAAATTTAAACACCCAACTCCAGAAGATTTTTTCAGAACTATGGAAGATGCATCTGCTGTAGATTTAGACTGGTTTTTTAGAGGTTGGTTTTACTCAACTGATTTTGTAGATATTGGTATTAACGACGTGAAACAATATTATGTTTCTGAAAGTCCTACAGCAGCATTAAAAAATGCTAAAGTAAGAAAAGGTCGCTTTGGTCTTGATCCTGGTCCCTTTGTTTACTTAGTAGAAGAAAGCAATTCAGAGTTAAAATCAAATCAAAAGAAAGCATTAAAAATTGAGGATGTAAAGTTGCTTTCTGATTACGTTAGTACACTTTCTGCCGAAGAAAAAGGAACTTTAAAATCACCAAAATACTTTTACGAGGTAGAGTTCAATAAACCAGGCGGTATGATAATGCCTATTCTTGTTGAGATAACTTATGAAGACGGAACAGTAGATAATTTTAAATATCCAGCGCAAATTTGGAGAAAAAACAATGATACTGCTAAGAAAGTATATGCTACTGAAAAAGCAATTAAGAAAATTCAAATTGACCCAAAATTAGAAACAGCAGATATTGATGTGACTAATAACACTTGGCCAAAACAAGAAGTAAAAAGTAAATTTGATTAAGTATTAGAACAGATAAAAAAAAGACTCTTTAAGAGTCTTTTTTTTATGAAAAATTTAAAAGGCGAGAAATCAAAATTTGGTATCTTTGCCGTAATAAAAAAAATGTAATATGTTTGGAATTGGAGGAGGAGAGTTAGTTTTTATTATGTTTATAGTACTCATGCTTTTTGGTTCTGATAAAGTGCCTGAAATGGCACGTAGTATGGGTAAAGCTATGGCGCAACTGAAAAATGCGACTAACGATATAAAAAGTGAAATCCAAAAAGGAGTTGAGGCCAATGGTCTCGATGCAAAGTCCTTGTCAGATATGACAGGAAACATAAATTCCCAAATCAGTAAAGCCAAAGAGGATCTATTGGGAGACACGATAACGGAAGCGAAAAAGGTTAAGGAAGATATTGAAGACGCTACAGGACCTGTAAAACGTCAAAGGTAATGATAGAGAAAATCCTGTCTCTAGATACCAAGTTGCTCATTTATCTAAACAATTTGGGGTTTGCACAATATGATGGACTTTGGTTAATAATTACGAATCAGCTAAATTGGCTGCCTTTATTTTTACTGCTACTGTACATTATTTTTAAAAAAATAGGTACAAAGCAAACGCTGTATTTACTTTTGTTTGTGGCGCTTTTAATAGCATTCACGGATCAAGCTACAAATCTATTCAAAAACGGATTTCAAAGACTTAGACCTTGCGCTGACCCAAAAGTGAACACATTTATTAGAGTAGTGCAATTTAGAGGTTCTTACAGTTTCTTTTCCGGTCATGCTGCAAATTCTATGGCAGTTGCCGTTTTTTTATATTTAAATTTAAAGCGATACTCTAAATATTTTTACGTGCTCTTTTTGTGGCCGTTAATCTTTGCTTATAGCAGGATTTATTTGGGATTACATTTCCCTGTTGATATATTGTCGGGGTATTTGTTTGGTATGTTCTCGGGATTTGTGTTTTATAAACTACATCAGGCCGCACAAAAAAAGTATTTTCCACGACAATTTTAAGGAGCCATTTCCAGCTGTTCATTTCAATATTCTGGTTTAAAATGGTTTTTTCAATAACAATAAAGGAGCTTCCGTTGGGCGCTCTTTTTTGTTTAGAAAAAATTCATTTCAATCCAGAATGATTTCCATTTCCATCTGGGCTACTAGATTTAGAGACGATGAAAAAGCTAAATTTAAAGAACTCTGCTCACCGTTAAACCGTCACGAATAGGCAGTAAAACAGTCTCTACCCTTGGATCATTAATCAATAATTCATTATAGTCCAGAAGTACTTTTGTGCTTATGTCTTTAGGGTTTAATGGTTCAAGTACTTTTCCGCTCCACAGCACGTTGTCTGATAAGATGACGCCGCCTTTGTTCATTTTAGGAAGAATCATTTCAAAATAGTTGATGTAGTTTTCCTTGTCGGCATCAATAAAAACCAAGTCAAATTTCACATCTAAATTTGGAATTATTTCAGTTGCTTCACCTAAATGCTGTACAATTTGTTTGCCCCAAGGTGATTTGTCGAAATGTTTTCGCTGAAAATCAACCAGCTCTTCCTTAATGTCAATGGTATGTAGGATTCCGTCTTCTTGCATACCTTCACACAAACATAGTGCAGAATATCCAGTATAAGTGCCAATTTCAAGAATGTTCAAGGGTCTTATTAATTTGGATAACATACTTAAAACACGTCCTTGAAAATGCCCACTTAGCATTCTCGGCAATAGTATTTTCTGGTAGGTTTCTTTGTTTAATGCTGCTAATAATTCGGGCTCTTTTCCGGAATGTTGCTCGATATAGTCTTCTAAATCTTGGGAAATAAAATGCATTTGTGAGTTTTTTATTTGGCACAAAGTTACAAATCAAAAAAGGAGAATAAAAGAAGTTAAAAAGTATATTTCTTTGAAGTATCGAGAATTTTTATCTCGCTTCTTTTTTTGCTTATAAGTTAGTTGTTGTATAAACTGAAATCAATAACAATTTCATCCCGAACCTTGATAAGGCCTGCCATTTTTACCGGTGGCTCAAGATCTATGTCAGAAAAATTTAAATGGATGGTACCATGAATTTTGTTATCTACTTTGTGTAATATAAAGTCTTTGTATTTAAGTGTTTTATTAGTGATTAAAAAGCTGAGGTTACATCTGTAATCTGTATTACACACTTTGATATCCGTTATTGTAACATTACTGTTAGGGAATTTTTTACACATTATAGTTTTACGTAAATCTTTGGTCATGACTTTATTGCCGCAATCGAAGTTTAGCATTGGAATATCTGCTTTTAAATAATTTTTTTCATTTAAATTTAAAATGATGCTATCTTTTTTATAAAAGGTGTTAGTACAATTGTATTTACCTACAGTTGATGTTCCACTTATTTTTATCTCAATTTTACTTATTATTAAGGTTGTTGTATCATTTTTTACAACAATGGGTTTAGCACTTCCCAAGAGTAGGAAAAGTGCTAAACTCAGTAAACCTATTATAATTCTATTTTTCATAGTATTAGAATGTAATTACTGCTTCAAAGAAAAGACCATTAAAGTTACCTCCGTATAAATCATTAGGATTTCCGGCTGTAAATTGGTTGAAATCTTTATAATTTTGGTCTACATATACTACTTTAGTTAATATGTTTTTAGTTAAAAAATAGCCCAAACCAGTTTCTAATCTGTTGATTGTAATATTGTTTACATCAGCATTTTTTAGTTTACCTCTCACTACATTGTATTTAGCGCCAATATATAGATTTTCATTTTTTCCAAATCGATATAATAGATCCCCAACATATTGGTTAACAGTTCTTCTGTCATCATTTCCTTTAGCATCACCACCAGAGCTGAATTCTGCTGTTCCAAAGAACTCAAGACCTTTGTATTTTACAAAAGGATTTATCATATATGAAGTGGCCCAGTTGCCATATCCAGGATTGAATCTACCAGTGTCTTTGTTTGATTCAGGATCAAAATTGTCTGCAATTTCCCCAGATGCCCCGGTGTATGCTGCATGAGTCATTACTCCGTAAAAACGGCTACCTCCTCTATCAGAACTATATAAGTTTCCGCTCATGTTGGCAACATGGTATAAAGATCCAGTTAATCGTATTCTTAATTCAGAATCAATTTGTTTATCAAAACCTATTTTAGCCAAAATAGTTGGACTAATGGTTGTGTTTTGAGTAGGTGAGCTTGGAACTATTTCTTTTACGTCTTGATTTAATTTTGAATTAGTAACACCAATCATACTTACAAACCCGTTTCTATTGTAATAAAATTCGGCACCCATTTCAGTAGTGAAGGCATCCATTATGTTGTTTCCAATAAAAGGATTTGCAAGAGTGTTTCCATTGTCAGATCTTCTAAAGTGTGCGTCACCATAGTTGTTTTCCATTTGTCCAATTTTAACAGTAGCATATTTCATGAAATCAGCTAAGAAATCTTTTTGGATAAAATCTAATTTATCAATTTGTAAATAACCACCTTTTACCCAGGTTTCATGATGGTGTCTTGCGGCAAGATATAATTCTAAATTAACGCGAACTCCATCATATAATTGAGCTCCAACGATCATGTTTGCAGTAGGTAGATTAAAATTATTTCCTAGATTAGTCAATCTGTAGCCTGAGATAGTAGCAGGTAGATTTTTCTGGTCATTAAACGATTTTACACCTTGAAACTGTAACGCAAAGGCGGCACCCAGATCAACGCTAAGTCCTTTAAATGCTACGCTATCTTTTTTTACGTCGAATTGATTGATTCCAGTTTGATCACGTGAAATAAGATTTTGGATTTGTCCAAAACTATTTTGTGCAGTTACTGCTGTCATACTTAACAAGGCAGCAGCTATGAGGTAGATTATTTTCATGATTGATTAATTAAAGTTAATAGTGAATTTTAGTGTAAGTTCTTCTCCAGTTTTGATAGTTCCAAATAGAGCTGTTGGTGAATCCATTCCAAACTCAGCAAATGCGATTATGTTTGACCCTTGTAATGTTACAGTGCCATTAGTTAAAGTAGTTTTTACTTGAGTTCTGACTTCTTTGCTAACTCCAGCTATTGTATAAATTCCGGTTAAATTCCAAGTAGTTTCATTTACTTTTTCAGCTGTTTTCAAAACATATTTAATAGTTTTGAATTTATCAGTTTTTAAGGTTTTGTAGGCAACCTTGTCCATAGAGCTCTTGCCGCTTTTTATACTTTCAGATAAAAGAGTGAGGGTTATACCATTAATCGCTTCTAGTTTAGAATTGGTAATAGTAAGATTTGCGTTTCCTGTACCTGTACTTGATATCATTTCCCAATCATGTAGTGTTGAAGTTCCAAATACAGAAAATTTTTGGTTTTTATTTAAGTCATAATTTTTTTGGGCATTTACAGAGAATAGTATTCCGAAGAAAGCTATCGCTAAAAAGATCGATTTAAGAGGTGTTGATTTCATTATGTTGTTTATTAAGTTATTTTAATGGTGGTTTGCAAACCGGATTTCTTATTTATACTTAATACGTAGTAATTATGTGACAAATTTATGTTTAAGGAGGAGGGGAATATATGATATATATCAGTTGTTAATATTTTACTAAAAGAGGGTGGTACTATATCGATTGAATAGCTGAAATCTTTTTTTATCTAACTATTTTTATTTAAAAACGGACACAGAATCATCTTGTAATGGTGAAATTGTATGTATAATTATTAAATGCAACAAATAGTCATTAAATTTGCAGCATGCAAATGGAAAAAAAAGACATAAGAGCGGTATCAAAAGAACAATTACGCGAATTTTTTGTAACCAGTGGAGACAAATCCTTTCGTGGAAATCAAGTTTATGAATGGTTATGGAGTAAGGGGGCACACAGTTTTGAGGACATGACAAATATCTCTAAAGAAACACGTGCGATGCTAGAGAGCAATTTTGTTATTAACCATATCAAAGTGGATACTATTCAACGTTCTGACGACGGAACCATAAAAAATGCAGTTCGGTTGCATGATGGCCTAGTGGTAGAATCTGTTTTGATTCCTACTAATACCAGAACAACAGCCTGTGTTTCTAGCCAAGTAGGTTGTAGTTTAGACTGCAGCTTTTGCGCGACAGCACGATTAAAAAGAATGAGAAATCTGGAGCCTGGCGAAATTTATGACCAGGTGCTCGCTATAGACAAAGAAAGTCGTTTGTATCACAATCATCCGTTATCTAATATTGTTTTCATGGGTATGGGCGAGCCATTGATGAATTATAACAATATGATGAAGGCCATCGATATGATAATTTCACCAGAAGGCTTAGGGATGTCTCCTAAACGAATTATGGTTTCGACTTCAGGTGTTCCAAAAATGATTAAAAAACTAGCTGATGACGATGTAAAATTCAAATTAGCTGTTTCATTACATTCAGCTATTGATGAAATTCGTGCGCGAATCATGCCTTTTAGCGCTAATTTCCCTTTAGCGGATTTACAGGAATCATTGGAATATTGGTACAAAAAGACAAAAAGCAAAATTTCCTATGAATATGTGGTATGGAAAGATATCAACGATAATAAGGAATCGATCGATGCTTTGGTTAAATTTTGCAAATACGTACCTTGTAAAGTAAATTTGATTGAGTACAACCCGATTGATGATGGGGAATTTCAACAGGCCTCAGAAGAAGCAACTAACGCCTATATAAAAGCATTAGAGGCCAGTGGAATTGTTGTTAAAGTGAGACGAAGTAGAGGTAAAGACATTGATGCCGCTTGTGGGCAACTTGCCAATAAAGAAGCTTGATTTTATTTGAATTCAAAAAGAGTTTAGGAAAATAAAAAAGGGTTTGACAATATTGTCAAACCCTTCTTTTATACATTCAACTAAGGAATTACTTTACAACTCCAGGAATTTCATTTGCTATCGGGTGATTTGCCTCAAAAGTATAACCCATAATTTTCGCCATTGTTTGTGCAAATTGATTTTGGTACAATTGGTTTTCCTCTTTCATTTCCCCTTTCGCTTCAATTTTTGGTCCCATTGCTGCAAACCATATTTCTGAAGCGTCTTTTATTTGTGGTCCATGACTGGTCCACTCTGATTTTGTGATATCACCACGACCATGATCTGTTGTGAATACCAAAGCAGTTTTGTCTTTGTATTGTGGGTCATTTTGTACAAAATCCCAAATCTCCTTAATCCAAGCATCAACTTGATGTGCAGCATCTAAATAAGAACGGTAAAATCCAGCATGTGCCCATTCATCTGTTTCTCCGTAGGAAATATACAATACTCTCGGTTTGTTCGTTTTTAACTCTTCAAGCGCTCCATAATGTGTAAATACATCTAAACATTCCTCTTCATGAAAAGGTTTGAATGAATCGGCGAGCATCGCATTTATTAATTTTTGATTTTCGTTTGGATTTTTACCACCCATTTTATCAAATGCTGAGACTACCGGAAAACCAGCTCTTTTTTCGTTCAAAATATTATCGAAAACGCCCCAAGCTCCAAAAGCAGCTACTTTTCCTTTTATTTTTGATTGCTTATTTAAGAATTCCAGAACTGTAGTGTTTGGATTCTCAGGATAGTGATTAGAGTTGATTAGAGTATCAGCATATCCAGTCATGATTTCATTGTATCCTGGATAACTAAACCAATATGGATTGGCATTATTTACCTTGTTACCAATTGTTCTATTTCCATAAATTTGTCCTTTTTTTGCAAGTACAGACCACATAAAAGACATTAGTTTTTCTCTGCGTTCGTTCTCGTTTTCAGCCCAATATTTTTTGTAAATATAAGAGCTGTCAGCTTGATTGAATCTTTTATCTTTTGCTAATGTTTCGTCCATTCCTTTAAAAGCTTCTTGCCATCTAAAACCATCAGTAGTAATGATAATGATGTTTTCGGCCTGCTGCGCACGAGTGATTACAGCACTAAAAAGGATCAGAATTAAAAGTATTTTTTTCATGTTATTATAAATTAAAAATTGTCCCACCATACTTTTACGTTGATATCATCTCCCCCCATTTTTTGTAATGCTTCGCTATTGTTTTCAGCATTAACAGATTGCTCTAGACTAGGATATAGGATTCTTCTGGGCACTTTTCCATTGTTTTTTGCTCCAGGACCTGCTTTAATAAAACTGGGTTTCCCCGTTCTTTTCCAGTCCAACCATGATTCTACTCCTGTGTGGTATAAAGCTAACCATTTTTGGGTGTATAATACTTCGGTTGTAGCACTATATGGAGCCGTTGCCGTCAAGTAATCTGTAGGCATAATGACATTCCATTGTTTGAAAGAAGCTGCTACAGCAGTGTCATAATACGTTTTGGCTGATCCAGTGGTGATAAGATTGCGTTGACTTGCTTCGGCCAATAGGAAGTTCAATTCACTATACGTCATGAATAAAGAAGATATTTTTGTTTTGTTATAAAAATAATCTTCTGCTCTTCTAGAGTATTTTGTTGGTTCCCCAATTTGATCTGATGCTAATCCTGGTTGAAGTCCTAAGTGATTTATTGTTCCCGCAATTGGATCAATCCATTCTTCTAGTCTTGGATCATTATTAGCTATTAATGTATTTACGAGATTAGTAGAAGGAACAACAATATTATAGCCATACAATCTATTAACTCCATCACTCATTGGTGAAATATTAGGATAACTTCCAGAGTATACATAACTAGCGTTGTCAGTATTAGATTGAAATAAAGGATATTCTGTAGGTTTAGTTATAATGTTATTTAATTTAACACTTACATTCACTTTGTTAGAAATGCGCATTAAAAGTCGTACATGTAATGAATTACAGAATTTTTTCCATTTTAACATGTCACCACTAAACAATAAGTCACCTTCCACTTTTGTTTTTGTATCAATCAAAGCATTTGCTTTGTCTAAATTTAGTAGCAGTTGTGTATATATTTCTTCTTGAGAATCATACTTAGGTTTTAGAATTCCTGACTCTCCTGTTGAAGCTTCAGAATAGGGTGCATACCCATAAGTATCAGTAATAAGACTCATCGTGTACGTTTCCAGAACCAGACCTATTGCCTCATAGTTTTTGTCATTTAATGCGATAGCTTGTTTTTTAATATCGTAGATGTCATTAAGCCATTTGTACATTCCCCAAAAGCGGTTGTCAGCACCCCAGTCATAAATATCTAATTGGTTGTACTCATAGAAACCACCATATTGAGCCAGAATATCCCCAAAATCATAAGAGTTGGTTACATTACTATTGGCTAAATTGAAAATAACGTTGGGGAGCATCTGCTTGGGCTGTGAAGCAGTGGGTTGATTTTTATTAGTGTTGATTTCTTCAAACCCATCGGTGCAAGAAATACTAACAACTAATAGTAATATAAAGGATATGATTTTTTTCATGATAATTTTTTTTAGAATGAAGCATTTAATTTGATTCCATAGTTTCTGGATGATGGCAGTTGTAATACTTCAAATCCGGGTAATAATGTACCGCCACTTATAGCTTGAGTTTCTGGATCAATGTTTGGAACTTTTGTCCAAAGCGCTAGATTGTTTCCAACTAGTCCAATACTCAGGTTTTGCATTTTTACCGCTTTGGTCCAGTTCTCAGACAGTCTGTAATTTAAGCTCACTTCTCTAAGCTTTACATAAGAGGCGTCAAATGAATTAGCTTCAATGTTATCTCTACGATAAGCATTATAGTAATACCAACTTTCAGCACTAATTGAAGTGGTGTTTGGACTGTACGTCCCATCGGTATTTTGTACAACTCCTTTACCTACAATTCCTGTTTCTCTACCCGGTAATGAAATAGCTAGTATTCCGCTTTCCATACCTATTGAATTTGTCATAGAATAGATTTTACCTCCATGGCGTACATCAAATAAAGCATTAAGGTTGAAGTTTTTATATTTTAAATTAGTAGCAAGACCCAACATCCAATCTGGATTATAGTTTCCGATTTTCTTGATTTTAGTATCTAATATTGGTGAACCGTTGCTGTCGTATACAATTTGATTATCAGGACTTCTTAAGTAACCACGTCCGTACATGTCTCCCATTCGTTCTCCTACACGTGCTTCAATTGTACCACCATTAGGTCCTTGAGCAATAATGTAGTTATTAATTCCCTCGGTCAATTCTTTTACTGTTCCACGGTTTTGAGAAAAATTAGCGTTAAGCGACCATTCAAAATCTTTTGTTCTAATAGGTTTAACTCCAAGGCCTATCTCGATTCCTTTATTTTGAATTTTACCTGCATTAATTACATTCGAATTAAATCCAGAAGCTTGAGATACATCTAAACCTACGATTTGATTTTTAGAATTTGTAATATAATAACTAGCATCTAGGGTAATTCTTTTTTTGAAAAACTGAGCTTCAACTCCTACTTCATAGGAAGTTGCAATTTCAGGTTTTAAGTTGCTATTTAAAATAGTGCTTGGATTGGTTAAAGTCCCAGCCAAAGCCCCATTTTGATAGGTTTTTACTAATTTATATGGATCAGTGTCGTTTCCTACAGAGGCAGCATTTACTCTTAGTTTTAAGAAATCGATGTTTTCATTCATTTCAAATAATGAAGTTGGAATAAAACTCAATGAAGCCGATGGATAGAAGTAAGAGTTGTTGTTCGCCGGTAGGGTAGAAGACCAGTCATTTCTCGCAGTTAGATCTAAATAAAGAAAATCTTTGTATCCAATATTTGCCAGACTGTACATACTGTTTATGCGTTTTTTGTAAATATTTCTAGATGAAATAGGCACAACATTGATATTCTGTAAATTATAGATTCCGGGAATACTTATTCCTTGTCCTTCAATTTTACTTTCAGATGTGTATTGATTCATGCTATTGGCTCCGTAAGAAATTTTAACGGAAAAATCCCCAAAACTATGATCGTAACTCAATAACATATCTGCATTGTATTCTGTAAATTCAATCGTTTGTTCGCGGTACATTCCTTGTGTATATCTTGAAGATCCAATTGGTCTTCTTGACCATCTAAAATCATTAGAATTGTCCATTCCTATTCTAGCCATGAATGAAAAGTTTTCATCGATTTCATAAGTAGAAGAAATGTTCCCAAAAAGGCGTCCTTTTTTAAACGCATTGATATTTTCATTTGCAATTTTGAAAGGGTTGTCTCCCCAACCGAACATACTGTTCTGTTTCACGTCTTTAACAATCCAGTAGTCTTTAAGCCAATTTAAATCAACATTGGTATGATTCCAAAGTAAATTATACATAATCCCTTGACTTCCGTAACCTGTCACTGGAGTATTACCACTGGCGCTTTTTGTATAAGTAGCTACTGTGGCAAGTTTCCACTTATCTGAAATGTTGTAATTAAGGTTTAAGCTTATGTTCTCTCTTTTTAGATCAGAATTAGGAACAATATCCTCACTTGTTGTTTTTCCGTAGCTCAGTCTGAAATTAGTTTTTTCATCTGAACCAGAAATAGAAACCGAATTTGAAATCGAACTTCCTTTTCTAAAAAAGTCATTTAAGTCGTATCTAAATTCAAATGGTAAAACTTGTCCTTGTCCTACTGAATAACCGGGGCTTCCATTTTGCAATAAAGAAACACCTGAGTCAAAACGTGGTCCTAAGTTGGTATCAGCACCCGGATCGTATACTTGTTTTGAACCAGCGCCATAAACACCTTGTATTTCAGGTAATCTTAATGCTTCACTTGTCATAAAGGAAGAAGAGATTGAAACGCCTAGTCCTTTGCCTTTTTTACCAGATTTAGTTGTGATTACAATAACACCATTTGCTGCTCTGGATCCGTAAAGTGCAGAAGCTGCTGCTCCTTTTAATACGTTTACACTTTCAATGTTTTCTTGATTGATTTCTGAAGCTCCATTCCCATAATCAGTAGGTAAATCAGCCTGACTAGTGGGACCGCCTCCTACACCATATACATTATTGTTAATCGGAATTCCATCTACTATAAACAAAGGGCCGTTATTGTTGATGTTCAAAGATTTATCTCCACGAATAGTTATTCTTGAAGAGCTTGTGATTCCGTTTCCAGAACCTGTAATTTGGACTCCTGATATTTTCCCTATTAAGTTAGACACAAAGTTAGCCGAGTTCACTTTATTAATATCTTCTGATTTTAATTCTTGTGAGGCATATCCTAAAGCACGTTTATCTCTTTTAATTCCTAATGCTGTAACAACCACTTCACCCAGTGCTATGGAATCATCTTGCAATGTAACATTTTGATTTTCTTGGTTGTTTACCAAAACTTCTTTGGTGGTGAAGCCCATAAAGTTGAAAATCAGTGTTTTTCCCTTTTCGGTTTTAATAGTGTAGTTTCCATTTCCGTCTGCAATTGTTGCAGTTTTGGTTCCTTTAATTAAAATAGTGGTTCCAGTAAGTGGGAAACCAGATGAATCCGTTACTTTTCCGGAGATTGTTTTTGTCTGTGCAGTAACTACATGCACACAAAATACAAGTAAAAGAAAGAGTAAATTTTTTCTTAAAATTTTCATTTGTTTGTTGTTTTGTTTTTGTTGTGCAAACTTATACCTCTGCTACTCGCGTCAGATTAAGATAACTTTAACAAAAACAGATGTGAAATTAAGAATAGGTTAGCAATGTTAAGGAGAAGATTTTTTTAAAATGAACGACTTAAATTGGATTTAAGGCTGAATATATTTGTCAAAAGATGTAACTTTGAATCCGAAATGAATGTCACTTCCCAAATAAAGCAACCCATCTTTAAAGAAATGGAACTTTTTGAAAAAAAGTTCTATGAATCGATGACTTCACAAGTGGCTTTACTGAACAGAATCACGTATTATATCGTAAATAGAAAAGGGAAGCAAATGCGTCCCATGTTTGTTTTTCTCACAGCAAAAATGGTTTCTGAGGGAGTTGTTAATGAAAGGACTTATCGCGGGGCTTGTGTTATTGAGTTAATTCATACAGCAACATTAGTTCATGATGATGTAGTCGATGACAGCAATCGCCGTCGTGGTTTTTTCTCCATTAATGCACTTTGGAAAAATAAAATCGCCGTACTTGTTGGAGATTATTTACTCTCAAAGGGATTGTTACTTTCTATAGATAATGGAGATTTTGATTTGCTAAAAATTATTTCTGTCGCAGTTCGCGAAATGAGCGAAGGCGAATTACTTCAAATAGAAAAAGCGAGAAGACTGGACATCACAGAGGATATTTACTACGAAATAATTCGGAAAAAGACAGCGACTCTTATTGCTGCCTGCTGTGCACTTGGTGCTAAATCTGTTATTGAAGATGAGCCTCAGGTTGAAAATATGCGAAAGTTTGGCGAGCTTATAGGAATGGCTTTCCAAATAAAAGATGACCTGTTCGACTATTCAGAAGATGCTATTGGGAAACCAACTGGGATCGATATAAAAGAGCAAAAAATGACTTTGCCGCTCATACATGTTTTGAATACCTGCACCTCAAAAGAAAAAAGCTGGTTAATCAATTCCATAAAAAACCACAACAAAGACAAGAAGCGAGTAAAAGAAGTGATTGCCTTTGTTAAAGACAATGAGGGTTTGATCTATGCTGAGAGCAAAATGGTCGAATTCCAACAAGAAGCGTTGTTGCTATTGAACAACTATCCCAACTCTGAATTTAAAGATGCACTAATCTTAATGGTAAATTACGTTATTGAAAGAAAGAAGTAGTTTTTTTTAATAAACTTATAGCGCTGTAATTTAGCAAGTTATACATTTATTTGTCTTTTTTTAAATTCCCATACAACCTTTTTACATTGTCAATCGTCTATACTAATAGAAACCCTTTACAAAGACTTTGAAAGTAATCAATTTACATCAGGAGGAAAAAGAAATAATTCAGCTTGCTGTCGATAATAATCGTCAGGCACAGCAGCAAATCTATACTCGGTTTTCTCCAAAAATGTTAAGTATCTGTCGGCTATATGTAAAAGATATACAGCAAGCCGAGGATGTAATGATTACCTCTTTCATGAAAGTATTTACAAGCCTTAAAAACTTTCAGCACAACGGAAGTTTTGAAGGTTGGATTAGACGAATTATAGTCAATGAATGTATTTCTTTTTTACGAGTGAATAAAAAAGTAAATTTTATTGAAGATGCAGTTTATGTTGAGGAAAGTGACGAAGTAGAAGAATGTGAATTATCATCAGATGACATTCAGTTTATGATAGATAATTTAGCTGTTGGTTATAAGATGGTTTTCAATTTGTATGCAATTGAAGGTTTTAAGCATAAAGAAATTGCTGTCATGCTTGAGATAAGCGAAGGAACTTCTAAATCGCAATTGTCACACGCGAGGAAAATTTTGCAACAGCAAATTAATGCCACAAAAAGTTACGACTATGGAACTAAATAAATTAGATACAATAATAAAAGACAAGTTAGAGGCTAGAACTATTGAGCCTTCTAATGAAGCTTGGGGAAAGTTAGAAGCAATGATGGTAGTTGCTGAGAAACCAAAACGCTCCTATTCTTGGATATACATTGCTGCCAGTTTTGTAGGATTGGCAGTTATAGGTACATTATTTTTTGCTCAAAACGAAAAGCTAATAATGAATCCAGAGGTTGAGGTCGTTGTCAAAGAATTAGTAGTGCCTAAAACTATTTTAAAACAATCAAACACCAGTCCTTTAGTTACTAATAATAGGAATGCTGCGTCTAGTGATAAAGTAGTTGTTTCTAAATCTATTTCAGTCGTAAAAGAGAGTGCGACGATTAATGCCTTAAACAAAAATCAAATAAGCCAGGTTTCAGTCATCAATCAAAAAAAAGAATCAAATTCAATCACGTCACAAACTCAAACCAGTACGCTTGAAATGCTAGCTGCCTTACAGAATGCTACACCAAAAGAAAAGCAAGTAAATTCTAAGCAAATTGTACATGTAGATGCTGCTAATTTACTCACTCAGGTCGATGGAGAACTAGAGCTTTCTTTTCGAGAAAAAGTAATCAATAAAGTCAGTAAGAATTACCAAACGGTAAAGGTAGCTTTCGCCAATAGAAATTTCGAATAAAATCATCAATCAATCAATCTTAAATTAATTATCATGAGAAACGTAGTTATTTACTTAACGTTATTATTGTGTCTTTTAGCCAGTAAAATGCTAGCACAAGATACTTTTGAAAAACAAGCAAAGAATATTGCTTTAAAAATCGAGAATATTACTAATGAACAAAAAGCTGCATTAAAAATAGAAGTTGAAGAAGTGAACTTTCAATTAGAGAAAGGAAAGCTAACTATAGAGGAGGCAAATGCAAAAAAGCAACAGTTGGCGCAGGCGAGAGCGACTATAATTGAAAACAAAGTTGCAGTTGCTCAGCAAGAATTAAGAGACTTGGTGCAACAAAAAGTGGACGGTAAAATTAATAGTCAGGCAGAAGATGGAAATGGGGCTGAAGGAACGATGATTAATATTATAGGCGGAAGTAATGACTCTATTGGAAAGAATAAGACTGAAATTAACTTGACTTCTATGAAAGTCTATAATGGACAAAATGATAAAGAAAATCGTCAATCAAAACGTACCACAAGTCAAGTCGTTTTTGCAGCAGGTTTAAATAATTTAGTTACAGATAAAAGCGTTGAAAATTCAGATTTCAGGTATTTTGGATCTCATTTTTACGAATTGGGTGTGACTTATAATTCAAGAATACTTAAGGATGCTAATTTATTACATGCTAAATATGGTTTGTCGGTTATGTATAATAACCTTCGTGCTACAGATAATAGAAGCTTTGTAGTGAACGGGAACCAAACCAACTTAGAAGTAAACTCGATTCATCAAGAAGATTCTAGATTTAGAACGGTTTCACTTGTAATTCCAGTTCACTTAGAAATTGATTTTTCTAAATCTAAAGAAAGGGACGGAAAAACTTATTTTAAAACTCATGATAATTTTCGTGTGGGTTTTGGTGGATATTTTGGCACAAATTTAAAGTCGAAACAAATTATAAAATACGAGGATGGGGATTATAAATCAAAAGAAAGAGTGAAAGGCGATTTTAATGCTGAAAAAATTATTTATGGATTGAGTTCTTACATTGGTTATAAAGCTACCAGTTTGTATTTTAAATACGATTTAAATCGGTTGTTTTCAGATAATGAATTGAAACAAAATAACGTATCCTTAGGTGTTCGATTTGATTTTAATTAAAAACAAATTGTAATTAATTACCAAGTACATTACTCCATTTAAGTAAAATTGAGTAATGTGCTATGGTTTTTAATCTCTTTATATTGCTTCTATTATCTTTGCTTTATTCACTAGATCTACTAAATTTGTAACGTTTAGCTTTATAAGTAATCTTAATTTATAAGTACTTATCGTTTTTTCGTCTAGGCTTAATATTTCTGCAATTTCATTATTCTTTTTACCGGCACTTAAATACCGTAACACTTCTACTTCTCTATTGGAAAGTTTTCGATGTAGTCGTTCCCCTTTATTTTGTTTCGCTATTAGTGAAAGGTTTGTTTTTATAGTCTCATTCATGATAATCTCTCCTTGATTAACTTTAACGATAACTTTTCCTAAATTTTCTAATTTTTCGGTTTTATGGACATATCCTGATACCCCTGCTTTAATAGCATTTGGCGCATAAATTTGCTCAGAAAGGCCACTGAAAATTATAATTTTTGTTGTTGGATGTTTTGTTAAAATTGTTTTGATTTCAAAAATACTTGAAAGCTCTTCTAATTCTAAATCCAAAATTAAGACATCAATGTCTTTCGTTTTAAGTAATTCCGTAACCATTGAAAATTTGTTGACATTAGCAACGATACTAATCTCTGGATGGTTTTTGAAATACGATTTTATCCCTTGATGGATGGCGGGATAATTATCTGCTAAACAAACTTTTATCATGATATTTATTTTAGTGTTAATGGAATAATTGTTTTTAATTTCAGTTTTGTATGTAAATGAATGACTAACTATATGTTTAATGGTAGCAGTATTTTTATCGTGGTTCCTTCTTTTTCTTTAGAACGAATGCTAAAAACACCTTTTATTTTTTTTATAATGATTCTGCTAAGGAAAAGACCTAAACCCAATCCTTGTTGTTCCTGTTGCTCCCTATTGAACTGTTGTGTGGCTCCAATTCTATTTAACTCATTTTCACTAAATCCAATGCCAAAATCTTTAATAACTAATTCGTAGAATTCTTGATTGTATATACTGCCAGAAACCATTACAATTGTATTGTGAGGCGAAAATTTTAAAGCATTGTCAATTAATTCAAAAAGGATAAAAGACAAGTTCTCCTGGGAAATTTTTACATCTGCTTTATCAATTGCGTACGTGATTCTTTTTTCTTGATTTTCGTAAACTTCAAATATTTTACTTTTTACTTTTAGAAAAATATCTAATACTGGAGCGTATGAATTATCTTCAAATTTTAGTATGTTGCTCTTTACGTTTTGATACAACATAATGTTTTGCAAAGTCCTATTCAATCTTTCGCCAGATATTTTTATAGCTTCATAAAATTTTAAGACGTCTTCCTTCTCAATGTCTTCATTTTCGATCAAAAGATCTATAGGAGCCAAAATTCCATTAAGAGGAGTATTTATTTCATGTAAAAAGGATATTTTGTTACCTATATAAATGTTACTATATGCATTTTTTATTTTATTAAATCGTTCGATTTTGTTTTTCACAATTTCAATCAATTCATCTATTTTAAAAGGCTTTGTGATAAAATCATCGGCGCCGTTTGTCAGGCATTTTCTCATTTGATTTTCTCCATTCATAGCTGTCATGAAAATAAACGGAATCGAGCTTAAGTCAATATTTTCTTTGATTAATTGATGAAACATATTGCCATCCATAATAGGCATCATGATGTCACTTATTATCAAATCAGGGATCCAGGAATCTAATATATTCAAAGCCTCTTGCCCGTTAGATGCTGTTTTGACAATATAGTTTTCGTGGATTAGTAGTTCAGAAATAGTTTCTCTTAAATTTATTTCATCATCGACCAGCAAAATTTTATTCTTGTTCATAAGGGAATTGTAATTTTATAATTGTTCCATCATTTTCTTTGGTTTTTAGTTCTATTGTTCCGCTTAAAAAACGTGTGAATTGCTTGACGATAACTAAACCTAAACCAGATCCTATAATAGTATTTGTATTTGAAGCTCTAAAAAAGGAAGTGAATAAATGTTCTACCTCATGTTCGGGTATTCCAATTCCGTAATCAATTACTTCTATTTCTAATTTATTCTCTAAATAGTTTATGATTAAACAAGGGGTAGCTTTACCAATGGAATATTTAAAAGCATTATTAATTAAGTTTGTTAAAATGTGGATTAACAAGGATTCATCAGAATAAAAGGTTTTGCGTTCTCCTTTCGTTATTACTTTGATTTTTCGTCCATCAGGAGTGTTATTAAAATAGGTCTTTATTAATAGTTTAACAAATGCATCAAAGGATATTGGTTTAATCTCTTTTTTTAATTTTTGAGATTCATATTTTGCGAAAACTAAAATATTATTCATCAATTCAGTCATGCGATCGACCTCTCTTTTTATTCTGTTTGTAATAGGCTTAATTGCAGGATTTTTGTTTAATTTTAAATCTAAAAGTTCCGTATTTGAATATATGACAGTTAAGGGGGTTCTAAATTGATGGGAGGCCATTGATACAAATTCAGATTTCATTTCATTGAATTTCTTTTCTTTAATAAGTGCAGCTTCCCTTTTTTCATCTATTTCAATACGTTCACTAACGTCTCGGCTGCAGGTTTGTGTCCCAATGACTTTGTTGTCAGTGTTTACAATGTTTTTCCCCGTAGTTTCCAACCAAACATAAGTTTGATCTTTTTTTCTAAATCTATAGGTTATGACAGTGTGTTTTCCACTGCTTGCTAATTCGTTAGAGGCAGCCATAACGTATTTAAAGTCATCGGGATGGACATAATCAGAGGCTATCTTATTAATCATTTGATCTGTTTCGTAACCTAAGATTTCTTTAAATGAATTTGATAAATAGATGTAGCTAGTGTCTAGATTATGTTGGCATATTATATCGGTCGTATTTTCGGTAATAAATCTATATTTTTCTTCTGATAATTGTAGTTGTATTTCTTTTTCTTTAATATCAGTTACGTCAATATGGGTCCCAATTATTTTTAACGGAGTACCATCATCATCTCTTTTTAAGATGCCACAATATTTGACCCATATAATGTGTCCTTTTTTATGATTCATTCTCATTATGCCACTATATTCATCTGAAATATTAGCGATGTAATTATGAAGATTTTTTTCAACCGCTTCTATATCGTCCGGATGCACGTTTTTTCGCCAGAAGTCATAACTGTGTTCAATAGTCTCTTTATCGTACCCAATCATTTCAGCCCAATAGTAAGAATACAAGGTTTTTTTTGTTGTTAAATCTAATTCCCACATGGCTTGATTGGTGCCAGTCATGTAGTAATTTAAATTTTCCATTTGAGTTCCTATCACTTCAGTCAATGCATCTTTAAAGGCCCTGATTCCAATATTCTTTGCAAGAATACTTAATGATCTGACTTCTTCATTAATCCAATCAACTCTGTTGTGATTTTCATACCCTATAAAACCCCATAATTTGTTATTGCTATATATGGGGGTAAGAAGGAATGAATCTGTATTTTTTGTTGCTAAATAGGTTTTAAATAGCGTTGGTTTTAATTCCTCTCGATACCCATAAAAACATTTGTTTTCAGGGATCATTATTTTTATTTCAGAAAAAAAATTACAGGAAGCGTCTGTTCCAAGCAACTTTACTGTCTTTTTTGTTTCAGAATCATAACTGTACTGAATTGATTCTGTTTCCATTTTAAAAACGTAGCAACTATTAACTTCTTGACTTTCTCCTAAAATTGTAATGCATAATTGTAATGCATCATCAAATTTTGGCTCGTCTAATAAAATATTATTCGCTAAAGAAATTCCTAATAAATGGTTTTTCATTGTTATTCTATTCTGCGTAATAGTTTTACTACTTTAATTAAAAAATAATTTCAGTATAAATGTATTTTATTTTAATTTTTCATTACTTTTCATTACTGATAATTTAAAATTATAAAGTAATATTTTAAAAACTGAATTAATATTTTTGGTAAATGATAACAGCCCCGTTTAAAATAGTTTTAATAGAAGATGATTTGAATTTAGGAGCTTCAGTCGTTGAGTTGCTTTTCTTGAATAATTTTGAAGTGAGTTGGCTTAAAAATGGAGTTGAAGCCCTCGATTATTTACAAAATAATATTCCTGATATTATTATTAGCGATTTGATGATGCCTTTAATGAATGGAGAAGAATTGTTTCTTAAAATTAGAAAAATAAAGAAATTTAATACTATTCCTTTTATCATTATTACTGCAAATAGCAATGATGAGGTACGCTACAGACAATTGAAAAATGGCGTAAATGATTATATAATGAAGCCATTTAAAGTGAAGGAGATGATTTTTAAAATAAATAATATTTTAGCTCTTAAAAAGCAAATTGAAAATAAATTTACTCCTGATCCTTTTTCTAAGGTTACAATAAAGCTTTCTGAGAAAGATTTTATTTTGTCTATAAATGCTATTTTATCTAAAGGCATGAAGTCTACTATGGATATTAATGAAATTGCAAATTCATTGCATTTCAGTAGATCTACATTAGATAAAAAAATAAGAAAGCGGACTAATAAAAATATTAGTCAATATATAAGAGAGTTTAAATTGGATTATGCCATTAAACTGATCAATCTTGGCGAAAGGAATATACAGTTCTTAGTTGACGAGACAGGCTTTAATTCTTTTTCTTATTTTTCTACTAGTTTTAAAAATTATGTTGGTCAAAGCCCAACTGATTATATAAAAGCACTTTAATTGTAACGTCTTTAAAGGTCATTTAAGTTATCAATCGTTATTTTTAAATCATTGATTATAAGTGTTGATTTTTACTACAGAAACAATAAATTTAGGTTTTATATTATAAACTTAATCTACACGCTGCTATGATTTTTAGACCTTCAGAGGAAAGTTGGGAAGAATTAGATGAGATTTTAAACAATAAAATAATAGTCAATAATGACATAAAAGTGTTGTTAACTTTAGGGTTTGTTTTTTTTTCATTCACTATTCTGTTGCTTCTTTTGGTAGATGTTTTTTTTAACTCTTAATTGAAATATTTGCCTACTAAAATCACTTTCTTTTAAGCCTATTTAGCTAAATGGAATTAAAAGAAAGTGATTTTTATTAAAATTAGATTATGAGTATTTAATTTTAAATTATCAATTAAAACTACTGTACAGAAATCACAAATTTTTACTTTTGGACCATGATTTGGGGATTATCTTATCATGCAGCTTACTTAAGATTTATTGGGGGCAATAAATTTAGTAGGTTATTTTAATTTCGTTAGGGTAAGCTGCTATGATAAGAATTAAGTAAAGAAACGCTAAGATTGGGTATGCATTTAGAAATGGCTTCATTTGAAAATAGGTTAGATAAAAACCCTCTTTTTTCTATAAATGATTCAACAGTAGTCATGGAGATTAATGGCGAAAAATTGAATTTACATTTAAATCAAATAACGAATGTTAGAATAGTTAAATGTAGAGATCTAACATTGAATGTTGTTTTACTTTTTTCATTTATATCTTTTTATCTTACAGGGGGTGAACGCTTTTTTTTAGTTGATTTAGTACCGATAATTATAAGTGTTTTTTTATTTGCCATCTCGATTTTTACACGACGTTTTTATTATAAGTTATTGATAAATAAGAGAAGTTATGTTTTTTATGAATTCGTTATTCCAAAAAGCAATTTGGTTTTTGCCGAACATTTAGCTTCAGTTATTAATGCCAAAAAATAATTTTTATTTTTTTTATCATTGCTGAAAAAAGTATAAGTCGTTTTTTGGAATTGTACTACTCTGTTCCTGTGGGTATAATATTGAGCTTCACGGCAGAAATTAATTCTTTAAATTCAAATGGTTTTTCAATATAACCTTTTACACCTAAGCTAATTCCTTTAGATTGATCTTCAACTGCTACTTTTGCTGAAATAAATAGCACTGGAATTTGGTGAAATTTGGTTTTTTTAAGCTCATTCATAAATCCGTATCCATCTAAAACTGGCATCATTATATCGCAGAGTATAAGATTGGGTTCAGTTTCCTTGATTTTTTCAATGCCATCTTTTCCATTTTCTGCTTCATATACTTCGTATCCGCTATAAGTCAACAATTCATTGATTGTTTCTCTTAGATTTACTTCGTCATCAATAATTAATATTTTATTCATTTCCTACAAGTTTGTGCAATTGGAATTGCATAGTCACCATTGTTCCTATTCCTATTTCACTTTCAAGGGTGACGGTTCCATTATTTTTTTCTACAAAATTTTTCACAATATGTAACCCTAATCCTGTGCCTTGAATTCCATCTGTATTACTGGCCCTAAAGAAAGTGTTAAAAAGTTTATCTTGATCCTTTTTTGGTATTCCAATTCCATAATCAATAACTTCAATTTTACAATCTGATTCAGTGGATATAATATTTAAGGTTACGTTTTTTGAGTTTTTAGAATATTTGAATGCATTATTCAATATGTTACTAATTGAATAATGCATTAGATTTTTATCTGCAAAAACTAGGAAATTATTTCCTGTGCAAATCATTGCAACATTCATGTTATTCTCTGTTTCCATATAATCCTCCTCAATTACTTCTTTACAAAGTGCTTTTAAATCCAGTACAGTTGGGGAGTAGCTCGTTTTTCCAGAATCTTCCTTAGATATGGTTAGTACGGCATTCATTAATTCAACAATTCGGTCAATTTCGTGTGTTATAACGTCAACTCTTTTTTGAACACGCAATTCATTTTCTATGTTTTGACCTTTTAAGTACATCTTGATTAGTTCGGCACTAGTTCTTATTGTCGTCATTGGTGTTCTAAACTCATGGGAAATGGTAGAGACTAAATTTGTTCGTAATTCATTTAATTTACGTTCTTTTATTAATGCTTTTTCAATAATTTGTTTTGCTTCTAATTCTTTGGTAACATCTCTTCCGTTGGTCTGAAAGCCTACTGCAGTTCCATTTTTTTCAAGTAAGATTGTAGTCGTTTGCAACCATATATAACCTCCATCAGCGTGTTTAAATCTATAATTTTCATTTTTTGAAATCTTATTTTTCCAAAAATCGTTAGTTCTCATACTTTCCTGAAATCTTTCTAGATCTTCTGGATGTACAAAATCTCTAGGAGCTTTACCTATTAATTCTTCAGGTTGGTACCCAACTAATTTTTTTACAGATGGGGAAACATACTCAAAGAAACTCTCTAAATCATGTAAACAGACTAAGTCTACAGTATTGTTGGCAAGTAGGCGGTACAAGTTTTTAGCTTCGTCTAGCTGAATTTGTTTGTTTCTATTATTCTCGTCTAATAGCAACTTATTTTCAGCCTCTATTTTTTTTCGTTGAGTAATGTCAATAAACTGGGATATGTAATATTTGTTGGCACTGTTTTTAATGATCGAAACTGATAGATGAGTCCATATCCATGTTTTGTTCTTATGAATAAATCGTATTTCAATATTGAATTTGGAGATTTTTTCTGAATCTAATTTTTCTTTAAAAATTAAAAGTTGCTTTAAATCAAATTTATGAACGAGGCTATTGAGTTTTAGAGATTTCATTTCAGCACTTGTATATCCTAAAATTTCGATAAGACGTTCGTTTACTTCAATATAATATCCTTCAGTATTAATTAATGCCATACCAGCTGCAGAGTGATTGAAGGCTCCTTTGAATTGTTCTTCACTTTGTTGCAATTCATATTCTAATTTTCTTTTATCGGTAATGTTTTTCATTGCCCCAATAATTCGAATAGCGTTCCCTTGTTCATTACGAACAATGTAGGCGGTGTCTTTTACTATTGCATAGCTATTATCAGATTTAAGATGTCTATATTCATATTCCCATGAGTCACTTTTGCTCAAAATAGCTGCGCTTATACTGGCATATGTTTTGTCTCTATCTAATGGGTGTACTAAATGGGAGTGATTTCCTAAATTGTTAATTGTGTTATTTAATTCAAAACCAAAATGTTCATAGTAACCATCTCCATAAAATACTTTCTGTGAAGCTAAATCCCAATCCCATATAACATCTGAAGAAGCCTTGTTAGAATATAAAAAGCGCTCATTGCTTATTTTTAATTCATTTTCGGCATTTTTTTGATTTGTTATATTATTAAAGGAGCAAATGACATAAAGTAATGTGTTATTGTCATTAAAAACGGGGATAGCATCAACGAGCAGCCAGACGAAGTCGTTTTGTATTGGACGGAAAACTCCCATGACAACGCCCTCTATGCGTTTTAGTTCTTTAATCGCTTTCGGTACAGGGTGTTCCTCAGCTCTAAAGTCTGTTCCGTCTGAATGAATCACTTTCCAATGGCTATCAAAGGAAGTTTTACCCAAAAGTTGATCTTGACTGAGTCCAAGCATTTCGCAGGCAGCTTGGTTATTTTCTATTATCTCTGAATCTGGCCCTTGTACCAAGATGCCTACTGCTACATTTTCTAGAATTCTCTGGAGTAATTGTTTGCTTTCAAGAATTTCTTTTTGAATTTTAACGCTTTGTGTTATATCAGTTCCAAAACCAACCATCATTTCTAATGTGCCATCTTCACGAAAAACAGGATTGTATTTTCTTTTGTTGGTTATTATGGATCCATTTGCATTAGTAATTTCATCTTGCCATTCGATTAATTCTTTTGAATCCAGCGCCTCCAAAAATTGTTTGCGGCGGAGTTCTGCAAAAGAGGAGGATCTGCCTGTATGAACGGCATATTCAAAGTCATCTTTTCCTATAATAAAATTGCGTAGTTCCTCATTCTTTATTGATGTTGGATTTAAATAAAGGTATTTGCGATTTTCATCAAAGACCGCTACAGCTGTTGGTAGAGAATCTAATATAGTGATGTAGAACTTTTTTTGTTCTTCAAGCCTTAGTTTTGATTCTATATGTTCAGTAATGTCTCTGCAATTTCCAACAAAATAAAATCCGTTTTTAGTATTTACTATCGTTAAAATGGCTGAATGCCAGACAAAATTGCCACTTAAATGTTTGATACGATAGGTTAATTCTTCCTTGCGGGTTTTGTGCTCTATTAAGTTTTTTACAGCTTGCGTGCATATTTTTAAATCTTCAGGATGTATAAACTCAGTAAAGTTGGTCCCAATAATGGTTTGGGTTTTATGGCCCAAAATAGTTTCCCATTTTTTAGAAACCTCTGTAATTATACCATTATCATCAAGCTTATAAGTTATTTCAATTGAGTTTGCATTGTGAATTTCAAACTGAATTGTTTTATCGTTGATGTTATTTTGCAATTCAGTATTCTGATCCATCAAATTAATTATGGACTGAATATTGATAATAGACTGAGCAATTACTTTGTTTTGTAAAGCCGTAATTTTATGAGGAACTAAATTCATTAGAGATAAAGATCCAACTACAGAGCCATTCTGATTTAGGATAGGGAATCCTGCAAAAAATGCGAAATGGGATTCAGAATTGTTCAGAAGTGCTAGCTTGATTTTTGAAACTTTATTGTCACTAGAAAAGACACTCGATTTATTCTGGAGAGTAACAGTGTCTAGCATGGAAAGCACATCGTCAGAAACTGAGTTGTCAAATCCTATTCTATAATCCTTAGTTTTGTTGTTAACACCTTTAATTGTTAAATAAACGTAAGGAACCTCACATACTTCCGATAGGAATAATAAAATGGAGTTAAATTCATTCTTATTCTTAGTAAAATTGATTTCATCCGTTTTATTTTGGATAAATGCTGATGTTTCCATAAATGTAATAAATTATGGGGCAGTAAATTGCAACTATGATTTGGGGGTAACTGTAAATTAAAGGATATTTTATTAGATATAAAAAGTAAATTGAATAATTAACACTATTTTTCATAAATGAATTAGTAAATTATAATTCGCTGTACTTTAGGCTTTTTACTCAATTGTAATTTATGTTATTGGATTGCTGTTTTATTTGAATAATAAATAATTTTGTCAAGCTAAACGTTGTAACTTTGAATTTCTAAAAAATTAAAAATTGATTTCAAAAGCGACTATAGATACTGTTTTCGAAACGACTCGAGTAGAGGAGGTTATCGGCGATTTTGTACAATTAAAGAGAGCCGGAAGTAACTTTAAAGGATTGAGTCCGTTCTCTGATGAGCGCTCGCCCTCCTTTATGGTGTCGCCTGTGAAGCAAATATGGAAAGATTTTAGTACTGGTAAAGGAGGGAATTCAGTAGCTTTCTTAATGGAGCACGAGCATTTTACTTATCCCGAAGCTATTCGTTATTTAGCTAAAAAATATAATATTGAGATTGAAGAGACAGAGCAAACTGATCAGGAAAAAGCCAATACTGATATTCGTGAAAGCATGTATTTGGTCTCTGAATTTGCTAAAAGCTACTTCCATAAAACACTTTTAAACTCTGAGGAAGGGAAAGCAATAGGGCTTTCTTATTTTAAGGAAAGAGGCTTTACCGCTGAAACCATTAAAAAATTTAGTTTAGGGTATTCTCCTGAAACTTGGGATGCTTTTACTAAAGAAGCCTTAGGGAAAGGTTATAAGTTAGAGTTTCTGGAAAGTACCGGTTTAACTATAGCTAGAGAGGACAGACCGTTTGATCGTTTTAAGAGCAGAGTAATGTTTCCTATACAAAGTATGTCTGGAAGGGTTCTTGGTTTTGGAGGTCGCATACTCACCAATGACAAAAAATCAGCAAAATACCTGAATTCACCAGAAAGCGATATTTATCATAAGAGTAAGGTCTTGTACGGGATTTTTCAGGCCAAACAATCTATCGCTAAACTTAATAATTGTTTTTTAGTTGAAGGATATACAGATGTTATTCAATTTAATCAAGCTGGAATCGAAAATGTGGTTGCTTCCTCAGGGACAGCTTTGACGCCAGATCAAATCCGTCTAATTAACAGATTGACTAAAAACATTACCGTTCTTTTTGATGGTGATGCGGCCGGGCTTCGGGCTTCGATTAGAGGAATCGATCTGATTCTGGAAGAGGGAATGAATGTAAAGGTTTGTGCTTTCCCCGATGGTGAAGATCCAGATAGTTTTGCCAAAAAAACGTCTTACGATGATTTAGTGGTCTATTTAGAGAATAATGCCAAAGATTTTATACAGTTTAAAGCTTCCCTTTTAATGAATGAGGCGAAGAATGACCCCATAAAAAAAGCTGATTTGATTCGGGATATGGTTTCGAGTATTTCCAAAATACCAGACAGAATTCAAAGGGAAATATACATTCAGGAGTGTTCCCGCATTATGGATATTTCAGAGCAAGTTTTGGTCAGCACCTTGGCACAGTTACTTCAGAAAGATGTAGCCGAGGTTGGAAAGAAGCAAAAGACAGAACAAAAGTCCTTCGAGGTAATAAAAAACGAAAACCCAGAGGCGGTCGAAAAGGTTGATGTGTTAGGTAATGTGGAGCGTGAAATAATCAGGATTCTTTTGCTATATGGTGATAGAACTGAAAATTTCGAAGAAATATTGATGAAGTCTAACGGAGAAGGAGAAATTATCGAAGTTACAGAATATAAGGAGTTGAAGGTTTTCCAAAAAATATTTTTGAGTCTACAGGAAGATGAAGTAGAATTTGCTAGTCCAATTTTTAAAGTTATCTATGAAGATTTAATGAACTACTATCTTCAAAATGAAAACTCAGGAATAGATAAATATATAAATCATCTGCAGTCCGGCGTCCCGCAAGAAGTGACTACTATAATGATGGAAGATGAAAAATATGTATTGCACGACTGGATAGGCCAAAATATATTTCCAAAAACGATTGAAGATACCTTAAATCAAGGAGTATCAGATACTTTATTCACTTTAAGATGGTTCTTGATTAGTGAAATTATTGAAAACTTAAAAAACTCGATCTCAAATGAACCGGGTTCAGATAATATGGAATCATTATCCATGGTGATGAGCTATATTGACCTTAGAGGTAAATTTTCAAGAAAACTAGGTAGGGTTGTAGTTAGGTATCATTAAAAAACTCCAAATCGCTGAACGAGGTTCAGATAAAATGGAGTTTTTAACTATGGTAACTGATTATAACAAATTAATCAATAGATTTTCTAAATAATCAGGAGGGCAAAAGGAAAGAAATAGCTAAACTATTTCCAGTTTTTTTGCTTTTTCAACTAAATCAACTAGATTGGTTACATTAAGTTTTGTTAACAATCGTAATTTGTACGTACTAATTGTTTTTTCATTGAGGTTTAGGATTTCAGCAATTTCATGATTCTTTTTCCCTGAACTTAAATAGCGAAGCACTTCCACTTCGCGATTCGATAATTTTCGATAAAGGCGTTCGCTTTTACTTTGTTTTGCAATTAAGGCAAGATTCTTTTTCACGGTTTCGTTCATGATAATCTTTCCTTGATTAACTTTGACAATAGATTGGCCTAAAGTTTCTAGTTTTTCTTTTTTATGGACAAATCCAGAGACACCTGCTTTAATTGCATTTGGCGCATAGATTTGTTCTGAAAGACCACTGAAAATAATAATTTTAGTTTTTGGAAAAGTTTTCAAAATGGATTTCACTTCAAAAATACTAGCAAGGCCTTCCAGCTCCAAATCTAATATTAATACGTCGATTTCTTTAGTAAGGAGTATGTCGCGAATCATCAAGAAGTTACCAACATTGGCAACTATTGATATGTCGGCATGATCTTTAAAATAAGATTTCACTCCAAAATGAACGACCGGATAGTTATCGGCTAAACAAACTTTTATCATAATTCTTTATTTAAGAGTTATCTGTCAAAATAATATAATAAAATTAATAATAAAATGATATTATTACTAATTTTCTGGATAAAACGCAATTAATTCCGATTAACGAAGCAAACGGGTATCTCCCTCATTTTGTGTTGGTTAATTTTGTTTAAGCGTTTGTAAATTTCAAACACTGTTTTTTGTCTTCCTGAAAAATCAGCAGCTTTTTTCCCTGATTCATCTTCAATCATAGCCCATTCTAATTCATCGTAATTAGCGCCTAATTGTTGTTCATCTGTTTTTTCGTCGCCAAACAGGCCGTCTGATGGTGCTGCTTTCAGAATTGACTCTGGAACTTCTAGATAGGCAGCCAAAGAAAACACTTCAGATTTCATTAAATCTGCAATTGGACTTAAATCTACTCCTCCATCTCCATATTTTGTATAAAACCCAACTCCAAAATCTTCTACTTTATTTCCGGTTCCTGCGACCAATAATCCATGAATACCTGCAAAATAATATAACGTAGTCATACGAAGTCGTGCTCGTGTATTTGCCAGCGTCAGAACCAGTTTGTGCTCTTCGAAATCAGTAGGGACTTCTTTTTTAAACGCTTCGAAAACTGAAGTTAGATCTGCCTGTGTGCTTGTTACATTAGGGAATCTACTTTTTAATTGCTCGATATGTTCACGTCCGCGGCTTACATGACTTTCGTGTTGATGAATAGGCATTTCTACACATAAAACGTCCAGACCAGTTTGTGCGCACAATGTTGAAGTGACAGCTGAATCAACTCCGCCTGAAATACCAATAACGAAGCCTTTGACTTTTGCGTTTTCTGCATAGGCCTTTAACCAGTTCACAATTTGGGTATTCACTTGATCAACTTGTATGGTACTTTTTTTAGTCATAATTGTTTAACTTTTAACAAGGAGGAATGTATATTTGCAAAAGCAATAAGTAGCCTACTCTTTTGAGTGATTTTTCTGTAGCAAATTTAATTAAAAAAATGAAAAGATACCTAATTTCTAGTGTTCTAAGTCTATTTCTTTTGTCTTGTGGACAGAAAAATAAAATAGAGAAGGCTGTTAATGAAATACCTGTAGAGATAAAGGTAGAACGCTTTGATAAAGTCTTTTTCGAAACAAAGCCTGAAGATTTAAGTAAAGTTAAGAAAGAATATCCCTTTTTTTTTCCTGCAGGAAATGATGATTCTGTATGGTTAGATAAAATGCAGGATCCCTTGTGGCGCGAGTTGTACGCCGAAGTTCAAAAAAAGTACGCTAATTTTGATCCTGTGCAAAGTGAGGCTGTCACGCTTTTTAAACACCTAAAATACTATTTTCCAGAGACGAAAACACCTAAGCTGATTACGGTAATATCTGAGATGGATTATAATAATAAGGTAATATATGCTGATAGTCTTGTTATTATATCGCTGGAAATGTATTTAGGTAAAGAGCATAAATTTTATCAGTTTCCAAACTATATTAAGGAGAATTTTGTGGAAAGGCAGATTATGCCAGATGTAGTTTCTAGTTTTTTTAAATTTAAAACGACTCCAAATCAGGATAAGAGTTTGCTCTCTAATATGATTTTTTCAGGTAAGGAGTTGTACTTGAAAGACATGTTATTGCCAGATTATAGCGATGCTGATAAGATGGGCTACACACCAGAGCAGATTACATGGTGTGTTGAAAACGAGAGTTATATGTGGCGTTATTTCATTGAAAAAGAATTGCTTTACAGTGACGATCAAAAGTTGATTCCGCGGTTTATAGGTATGGCTCCTTTTTCTAAATTTTATTTAGAAATTGACAACGAAAGCCCAGGTCGGGTGGGAGCTTGGTTAGGATGGCAAATTGTTCGCTCGTATATGGAAAACAATGAAGTATCTTTGCAACAGTTATTAAATTCGAATGCTAAAGAAATATTTGAAAAATCAAAATATAAACCTAAAAAGTAATGTCAGATAAAAATAAATCAGAAATTAAGATTGTTGTTGAATTAGATGAAAACCAAGTTCCAGAAAAACTATTATGGTCTGCTAAAGATGGTGGTGTGGAGTTAGAAGAAGCTAAAGCGGTTATGCTTTCAGTTTGGGACAGCAAAGCTAAAGAAAGTTTACGTATCGATTTATGGACAAAAGATATGCCTGTAGATGAAATGAAGATATTTTTTCACCAGACTCTAGTTACTATGTCAGATACTTTTTTCCGTGCAACCGGGGACGAAAAAATGACAGATACAATGAAGCAATTTTGCGAGTATTTTGCAGAAAAACTAGAATTGAAAAAACAATAAAAATGCAGCCTTAAATAAAAAATCCCAAAACTATTTTTTTTTAGTTTTGGGATTTTTTTTATTTTAAAATAGCAAAGTTTTTGTTTCTAAAACTGATTTTTGTTTTTGAAAACCTCTTGGTTTACTTCCTCTATATAGGTTAGTAGTTCTTCTTTTCCTAGAGATTCCGTTGCTGAAGTTACAAAATAATGCGGCATTTCTGCCCAGTTATTTGCGAACATATTCTTCTTATAAGCGGCAATATGTGAATCAATTTTTACTTTACTGATTTTGTCTGCTTTGGTAAAAACAATACAAAAAGGAATTTCACTCTCTCCCATATAGGACATGAATTCAATATCGATTGCTTGTGCCTCATGACGAATATCTATTAAAACAAAAGCGCAAACCAACTGTTCACGAGTTTCGAAATAATCAGTAATAAATTGCTGAAAAACGGACTTTGTTTTTTTAGATACCTTTGCGTAACCATATCCGGGTAAATCTACTAAAAACCAATTGTTATTTATTATGAAATGATTGATTAGCTGCGTTTTTCCTGGTCTTCCAGAAGTTTTAGCGAGCTTTTTATGGTTGGTCAACATATTGATTAATGAGGACTTTCCAACGTTTGATCGGCCTATAAAAGCATATTCCGGCAAAAAATCCTTTGGACATTTTGAGACGTCTGAATTGCTAATTACGAATTCGGCAGTATTAATTTTCATTTGTTCTAGGTGTAAAATTCTCCTTTTAGGATTAGTGTGCTTTTAAATGCGTGTGTGTTAACCATTCTTCCAGTAATCGGTTGAATTCTTCCGGTTGTTCCATCATTGCCGCATGTCCACATTTGTCAATCCAATATAAAGTAGAGTTAGGTAGTAACTTGTTAAATTCTTCAGCAACATCCGGAGGTGTTACTTTGTCGTTCTTTCCCCATATTATACATGTTTGAACATGCATTTTAGGTAAATCTTTTGCCATGTTGTGACGAATCGCACTTTTAGCGATTGTTAGCGTTTTTATCAGTTTTATTCTATCGTTTACAGAAGCGTATACTTCGTCAATAAGTTCAGGTGTTGCTACCTTTGGATCGTAAAATACATCTTCGGCTTTTTTCTTAATGTATTCATAATCACCTCTTTTTGGATAGCTATCACCCATGGCGCTTTCGTACAATCCTGAACTACCTGTTATTACAAGTCCCGCAACTTTTTCAGGATACATTTTAGTATGATATAATGCGATATGACCTCCTAATGAATTTCCCAAAAGTATTACTCTTTCAAAACCTTTGAAAGTGATAAAGTCTTTGACGTATTTTGCGAAATTTTTGACGTTAGTTTTTAAAATATTTTGGGTATATATAGGTAAATCAGGTATTACTATTTTATATCCTTTTTCAGAAAAATAACTAGCAACAGCGTCAAAATTACTAAGGCCTCCCATTAAGCCATGTAAGATAACAATTGGCGTTCCTTCTCCAGCTTCATAATAGCTGTATTTACCTTCTTTTTTATAATTTTTTTCCATGTTTTTGAATGCGGATTTTCAATTTTCACAAATATATGATTTAATATATTAAAAAGGATTTTTGACTACAATTTTTAAGTTTAATATGGGCTTTTTTTATTGTTTTTATTTGGGATAAAATTTAAAATCCGCTAATTCATATTTTTTTCAGAAAGGCTTTGTTGAAAAAAAATGGATTTAGCTGTTAAATAACTGCGTATAATTGACTCTCTTTTTCTTTAGTGTGAATATTCTTTGCTGTAATTTATAAAGTAGCTAACAGTCTGACAGTCTAAAAATTAAGGGGTTTTAGTCAAAAGTGGCTAAACTTATCAACAAAGTGGTAACTAGTGGTAGAAAGTGGTAATATTTTTCATATTTTTGCTTTAGTTCATTTCTAAAAGAAAACTCATTTGATTACAATAGTCGGGACATATGAATGTAAGGTAGATGCTAAAGGAAGGGCGCTGTTGCCGGCTCCTTTAAAAAAGCAACTAGCTCTTTCGTTACAAGACGGTTTCGTTTTGAAACGTTCTGTGTTCCAGCCTTGTTTGGAGTTATATCCTATGGCAGAGTGGGATTTGATGATGTCAAAAATCAACAAGCTCAATCGATTTGTGAAAAAAAACAATGATTTTATACGCAGATTTACAGCAGGCGTGAAAATGGTGGAAATAGATGCACTGGGAAGATTATTGGTCCCTAAAGACCTTGTTTCTTTTGCGAATCTATCCAAAGATGTTGTTTTTTCTTCGGCGGTGAATATTGTTGAGATATGGGATAAGGATTTATACGAGAAATCGATTAATGGAGAAGATGTAGATTTTGCCGATTTGGCAGAGGAAGTAATGGGAAATATAAATGACGACGACAATGGAATATCATAATCCGGTTTTGCTAAAAGCATCAGTAGATGGTTTAAATATTAAGCCTGACGGCGTTTATATAGATGTCACCTTCGGTGGAGGTGGGCATTCAAAAGAAATTTTAAGTAGGTTGGGGCCAAACGGGAGACTGTTTGCTTTTGATCAGGATGAGGATGCGTTAGCTAATGCCTTGCCAGACGAAAGGTTTGTTCTTATTAATGAGAATTTTAGATTCATCAAACGTTTTTTGCGCTTTAATGGAGTGAAAAGTGTGGATGGGATTTTAGCTGATTTAGGTGTTTCATCCCATCAATTTGATGTGGCTGAAAGAGGTTTTTCGACCCGCTTTGATGCTGAATTGGATATGAGAATGAGTCAGAAAAATGATCTGAATGCAAATAGAGTTGTAAATGAATATGATGAAGAGAGCTTGAAAAGAGTGTTCTTAGATTATGGAGAATTGAAAAATGCTCCAGTATTAGCAAGAACAATTGTGCAGGCTAGGGAAGAGCGACCAGTTACAACAACTGACGATTTAAAAGAGGTGTTGGCGAAATTTTTACCGGAAAGAATTAGGAATAAAATATTGGCACAAATCTATCAAGCCATCCGAATTGAAGTGAATCAAGAGATGGATGTCTTAAAGGAGTTTCTTGAACAGTCTTTGGAGATATTAAATAAAGGAGGAAGGTTGAGTGTTATCTCTTATCATTCTTTAGAAGACCGATTAGTGAAAAGGTTTATGAAAAACGGAATGTTTGAGGGAGAGCCTGAGCGCGATTTCTTCGGTAATTTTTCAGTTCCTTTTAAAACCGTCGGCAAACTGATTGTTCCGGACGACGAGGAAATCAAGTTAAATAATAGAGCGCGAAGTGCTAAACTACGAATAGCCGAAAAGATATAATTCGCACTCCATATTATAGGGTTCAAAGCAGAAAGACAGATACTAACTTTTAATATCGCGACTTTCTCTTTTTCGGAGAAGGTTGGAACTAAGGCAAATGAAAAACGGTTTTACTAACATATTGAAAGCGCGATTTCTTATAGATGATGATGCTATTAAAAATTGGCGTTTTATCGTTTTCCTTATTCTTTTGGCCATAATCATGATTGCTAATACACAACAATACGAACAGAAAGTATTTAGGATTGCCGCACTGACAAACGAAGTGAAAGAATTACGATCTGAATTTGTTGATAGACGTTCGCAACTAATGAAGTTAAAAATGGAATCGACTGTTTCTCAAAAGATGATCGAGAAAGAAATTTTTCCATCGACTGTTCCTCCAGTAAAAATTAAAGTAATAAAAAAAGAAGAAAAAAGTTTTCTTAAAAAAATATGGCAGTAGAAGATAAACACATATCATACAGAATCTACCTAGTTGCTTTTGCTATCTTTTTGATTGCGATCGCGATTGCCGTTAAATTAACTAATATACAGTGGGTTGAAGGGGATTATTATAGAAAACTAGCTAAAGAAAGAACGGTTAAGAATTTTGTTATTCCTGCAAATAAAGGGAATATCTATTCGGCAGACGGTAGTTTATTGGCTACTTCAATACCTAATTACACAATAAGGTTCGATGCTCTTGCTCCTAAAGCAGAGAATTTTGAAAAAAATGTGGAGGCTTTATCGGATTCTCTAGCTACGATTTTTGATAAGCCAAGTGGTTTTTATCAAAACGAACTTAGAAAAGCTAGGGCCAATAATAATAGATATTATTTAATCGCTCGCGGCTTAAGTTATACTGACTATATAAAAATCAAGGGATTTCCTTTGTTTAAACTAGGGGCTTACAAGGGTGGGATTATTGTAGAGCAAAAAACGATTAGAGAGCATCCGATAGGTAAAATCGCAGAGCGGACTATTGGTTATGAAAGAGAAATTGCTGAAGATAAGTTTGACGGAAAAGGAATTGAATGGGCATATAGAGAGTACCTGAATGGAAAAGATGGTAAAATTCTAAAACAAAAAATAGCAAAAGGACAATGGAAACCAATCCGCGATGTAAATGAAGTTGATCCTCAGGATGGTTACGATGTAATTTCGACTATTGATGTATATATCCAGGATATTGCGCATCATGCCTTATTAAAACAATTGGAAGAGTTTGAGGCAGAGCATGGTTGTGTAGTTGTGATGGAGACTGAAACGGGTCAAGTTAAGGCGATTGCTAATTTAGGACGGGCTAAGGATGGGACTTATTACGAAACAACTAATTATGCTGTAGCGGAGTCGGGTGAGCCCGGGTCTACATTCAAGCTTGTCGATATGATGGCCATATTGGAGGACAAGGTTGCTGACACAAGTACGGTTTTTGACACTAATGGTGGCGAGGTTCGCTATTCAGGAAAAGCAGTTCGGGATTCTCATAGAGGTGGATACGGGAAAATATCCTTGGCAAGGGGGTTTGAATTGTCTTCAAACACCGTTTTAGTACAAGCGGTTTATGACAATTATAAAGATAACCCTAAGAAGTTTGTTAACCATGTTAACTCATATGGTTTTAATAAAAAACTGAATATGGATTTCCAAGGAGAAGGAAGAGCATATATTCCTCAGCCGAGCGATAAAAATTGGTCTAATATATCACTTCCTTGGATGGCTTTTGGCTATGGGGTTTCGGTGACGCCAATGCAAACATTGACATTTTATAATGCAGTGGCTAACAATGGTGTGATGGTGAAGCCACAATTTGTTTCTGAAATAAAAGAATGGAGCAAAACCATTAAAAAAATTGATAAAGAAGTAATAAACCCAAGGATCTGCTCGCCAGAAACTATTTTGAAACTAAAGGCAGTATTGGCTAATGTTGTAAAAAAGGGGACAGGGTCTAAATTGTATTCTAAGGATTTTTCAATGGCTGGTAAAACAGGAACAGCTCAGGTGAATTATGGAAAAAGAGATGGATCATCATTGTATTATGCTTCATCCTTTGTAGGTTATTTTCCGGCTGATAAGCCTAAATATTCTTGCATAGTGATGGTTCATAAACCAAGTACGGTAAACAATAATTACTATGGTGCTGATGTTGCGGGACCAGTTTTTAAAAGGATAGCACAAAAGATTTTTACAGATGTCCCATCAACAAATGAAATTAGAAATTTGAATAGAAAAATTCCGAAACAGGAAAATAATTACAATGACTACTTTGCTCGTTTGCAAGAACAAAAGCAATCTGTCCCCAATGTTAAAGGAATGCCAGGAATGGACGCGATTGCTTTATTAGAAAATTTAGGGATAAAAGTAAATGCGGTAGGTATGGGTAAAGTAAAAACACAATCGCTTCAGGCGGGTCAGGATATAATTAAAAACACAACTATAACACTTGAATTATTGTGATTATACTAAAAGACATATTGTACAAAGTAGCTATTGAATCCATTAAGGGTTCAACAGATGTTGCTGTCGGAAAAATTGAATTTGATTCTAGAAAAGTTGAAAAAAACGATATTTTTGTTGCTATCAGAGGATCTATTTCTGATGGTCACGACTATATTCAAAAGGCAATTGAACTAGGAGCTATTGCGATTGTTTGCGATACATTTCCTGATACATTTGAAAAAGGGATCTCTTACATACAAGTAAAAGATACGAATAAAGCGCTTGCTTTCATGGCGGCTAATTATTATAAAGATCCTTCGAAAGATTTAAAGCTTGTTGGGATAACCGGAACAAATGGAAAAACAACAATAGCTTCACTTTTATATCAATTGTTCAAAAAAGCAGGCTTCAAAGTTGGATTATTGTCTACTGTGAAAATCCTAGTTGACAATAAAGAGTATAAAGCTACGCATACAACACCAGATTCAATCACCATCAATCATTATTTGAGTGAAATGATTAAAGAGGGTGTTGAATATTGTTTTATGGAGGTGAGTTCTCACGGAATTCATCAAAAAAGGACGGAGGGATTGCACTTTGCTGGCGGTGTTTTTACCAATTTATCTCATGATCATTTGGATTACCATCCCACGTTTGCGGAATACAGAGATGTAAAAAAATCATTTTTTGACAATCTTCCTAAAACTGCATTTGCTTTATCAAATATAGATGATAAAAATGGTGCGGTAATGATGCAAAATACCACGGCTGTAAAGCGTACTTATGCTTTAAAATCTTATGCTGATTATAGAGCTCAGATTCTTGAAAATCAATTGTCAGGTTTGTTGTTGAAAATTGATGGGAATGAGGTTTGGGTAAAACTCATCGGGACATTTAATGCTTACAATGTATTGGCAATATATGGTACAGCCATTGAATTGGGATTAGATAGTCTTGAAACACTTCGTTTGCTTTCTGAATTAGAAAGTGTTTCTGGAAGGTTTCAATACATTGTTTCTAAAACCAATGTCACGGCAATTGTAGATTATGCACACACACCAGATGCACTTGAAAACGTGTTGAAAACGATAAATGATATTCGTACCAAAAACGAGCAATTAATCACAGTTGTTGGATGTGGTGGGAATAGAGATAAGACGAAACGTCCAATTATGGCTAGTATCGCTACAGAATTGAGCGATAGAGTGGTGCTAACTTCTGATAATCCAAGAAATGAGGATCCAGATGTTATCATTTCTGAAATGGAAAAAGGAGTTGCGGCTCAGAATTATAAAAAGGTATTAGCGATTACAGATAGAAAACAAGCTATAAAAACAGCTTGCCAATTGGCTCAGCCAAATGACATTATTATAATCGCGGGAAAAGGACATGAGACTTATCAAGAAATCAAAGGAGTTAGAAATGACTTTGATGACATGAAAATAGTTAAAGAGATATTAGAACAACTTCATAAATAGTAAAAACATGCTGTATTATTTATTTGAATATTTAGACAAAATATTGAATGTTTCCGGAGCGGGAGTTTTTCAATACATCACCTTTAGATCGGCGCTGGCTTTTCTACTATCTCTTTTGTTATCTACTGTTTTTGGTAAAAGAATTATAAATTTTTTACGAAACCAACAAGTTGGGGAAACGGTTAGGGAATTAGGTTTAGCTGGTCAAAATGAGAAAGCGGGAACACCAACTATGGGTGGACTGATTATCATATTTGCAACACTAGTACCCGTTATGTTGTTTGCAAAATTGCATAATATTTATATCGTATTATTAATAGTTACAACCTTATGGATGGGAACTATTGGATTCATTGATGATTATATCAAAATTTTCAAAAAAGACAAAAAGGGATTAAAAGGTATTTTTAAGGTTTTTGGTCAAGTAGGATTAGGCTTAATCGTTGGAACAGTTCTTTATTTTAGTCCAAATGTTACGGTACGAACAGATACTGGTAAAAACGATATTTTTAAAGCTACTACTGAAAATGTAATAACTCAGAGTCCCGTTGAAGAAAAATCTACAGCAACCACAATTCCTTTTTTCAAGAACAATGAATTTGATTATGCGGAGTTGTTGGCCTGGACAGGGGAAGGTTACGAGAAGTGGGCTTGGTTAATTTTTATTCCAGTGGTGATTTTTATCATCACAGCAGTTTCAAATGGAGCCAATTTAACTGATGGAATAGACGGACTCGCAGCAGGAACGTCGGCCATATCCGTTCTGGCATTGGGTATTTTTACTTTCCTTTCTGGAAATATTATTTTCTCCAATTATCTAAATATAATGTACATCCCTAACTCGGGTGAAATGACGGTATTTATAGCGGCATTTGTTGGGTCATTGATTGGATTTCTTTGGTACAACTCTTACCCCGCATCTGTTTTTATGGGGGATACAGGGAGTTTAACTATAGGAGGTATTATAGCAGTATTGGCAATCGCAGTTCGTAAAGAATTATTAATTCCATTATTGTGCGGTATTTTTTTAGTCGAAAATCTATCTGTGGTATTACAAGTCACTTATTTTAAATATACTAAAAAGCGCTTTGGCGAAGGTAAAAGAGTTTTTCTAATGGCTCCTTTGCACCATCACTATCAAAAGCGAGGTTACCATGAAAGTAAAATCGTAACCCGATTTTGGATTGTAGCCATAATGTTAGCTATTCTTTCAATTGTTACTTTAAAATTAAGATAACATGAGGCTAGTTGTATTAGGCGGAGGAGAAAGTGGAGTGGGTACAGCCATTCTTGGAAAAGAAAAAGGATATGATGTTTTTGTGTCTGATTTTGGAAAAATAAAAGAAAATTACAAAGAAGTTCTTATTAGTAATGGTATCGATTTCGAAGATGAACGACATACTGAGGATTTGATTTTGAATGCAGATGTGGTAATGAAAAGCCCTGGTATTCCTGAGAAAGCTCCAATAGTTAAAAAGCTAATTGAAAGAGGTATTCCTGTGATTTCTGAAATTGAGTTTGCAGCTCCTTTTACAAGAGCCATCACGATTGGGATAACAGGAAGTAATGGAAAGACCACTACGACAATGTTAGTCTATCATTTGTTGAAATCGGCTGGATTAAATGTAGGGTTAGGAGGAAATATAGGAAAGAGTTTCGCTCAACAGGTAGCTGAGGATAAATTTGATTCTTATGTGTTAGAGTTAAGTAGTTTTCAGCTCGATGGGATTGTAGATTACAAACCACATATAGCCATTATTACCAATATTAGTCCTGATCATTTAGATCGATACGATTATAAGTATGAAAATTATATTGATTCAAAATTTAGAATAACGATGAATCAAACGGAGGATGATTACCTCATATATGATGCAGATGATGAAGCTATCGCAGAATGGCTTAAAAATAACACAACGAAAGCGAAACTAATCCCTTTTTCATTGACAAAAACATTCAACGAAGGAGCATTTATAAAAAACAATAACATGGAAGTAATTATCAATCAAGATGAGTTTAAAATGGAAACTGAATCTATTGCCTTAGAAGGGAAACATAATATGAAAAATGCAATGGCAGCAACCTCTGTGGCGAAATTGATGCAAATAAGAAAAGCAACGATTCGCGAAAGTTTATCTAATTTTCAAGGGGTAGAACACCGTCTTGAAAAAGTATTGAAAATTCAGAACGTTCAGTATATCAATGATTCAAAAGCTACAAATGTGAATGCTACTTTTTTTGCACTTGACAGTATGAATTCACCAACAGTATGGATTGTGGGTGGAGTTGATAAAGGAAATGATTATAATGAATTGATGTCATTAGTTCGTGAAAAAGTAAAAGCAATTGTTTGTCTTGGAGTAGATAACAAAAAGATAATTGATGCCTTTGGAAATGTTGTTGATATGATGATAGAAGTGTCGAATATGAATGATGCGGTGAGAATGGCGCAAAGATTAACTGAAAAAGGAGATACTGTTTTATTATCGCCAGCCTGTGCCAGTTTTGATTTGTTTGAAAACTATGAAGATAGAGGAAATCAATTCAAACAAGCAGTACAAAATCTATAAGCATAACCAATACTAGTTTTATAATTCAAACAATAAAAATGAAACAACTAATAAGCAACTTAAAAGGAGATAAAGGAATATGGTCATTCGTGGCTCTATTGGCTTTGTTTTCGTTTATGCCTGTTTTTAGTGCTAGTAGTAATTTAGCTTATTTGGGTCATGGGACGGGAAATACATTAGGCTATTTAGTAAAGCATTTGGCACATATATGTATTGGTTTTTTGATTATTTATGGTGTTCACAGAGTTCCATACCATTATTTTAGGGCTATTTCTAAAGTGGCTTTACCCGTGGTTTGGATATTATTGTTGTATACATTAGTTAAAGGGACAGTGATAGCTGGTGCCAATGCCAGTAGATGGATTCAGGTTCCTTTTATAGGGATATCGTTTCAGACATCCACATTAGCATCGGTAGTGTTATTTATATTTGTGGCGCGTTATTTGTCAAAATCTAGAGAAATCCCCATTACTTTCAAAGCCTCATTATGGGAGCTTTGGTTGCCTGTATTCTTTACGTTGATTCTTATTTTACCGGCTAATTTCTCTACAACAGCATTGATTTTTTCCATGATACTTATGTTGGTTTTTATTGGGAAGTATCCGTTAAAATATATTGGAATTATTATTGGGTCAGGAATTCTATTTCTTGCTTTTTTCGTGCTGCTAAGTAAAGCATTTCCAGATTCTAGATTCTTTAGCAGGGTGCAGACTTGGGAAAGCAGAATTGAAAATTTCAGTACTGATAAACCTGATGAAGATGATTATCAAATTGAGAAGGCGAAAATTGCAATTGCTTCAGGAAAAATTTATGGATTGGGTCCAGGTAAAAGTGTTCAAAAGAACTTTTTGCCACAGTCTTCATCCGATTTTATATATGCTATTATAGTTGAGGAATATGGACTTATTGGTGGTTTAGGAGTACTTATTTTGTATTTGTTATTATTATTCCGATTTGTTGTTGCTTCACATAAAGCCAATACAATATTTGGAAAGTTAGTAGTTATTGGATTGGGTTTTCCTATGATATTTCAGGCTATGATCAATATGGCAGTTGCGGTAGAATTGTTGCCTGTGACTGGGCAAACATTGCCGTTGATAAGCAGTGGTGGAAGCTCTATCTGGATGACGTGCTTTGCGCTTGGAATTATCATAAGCGTTACTAAAAAAGACGAAGAAATAGTACAAGAACAAAAAGATGCAGCCAAAAGAGAGGAAGCGCTGAAAAAACTGATTGATGCAGAATTGGCTGCTGAAGATGCAGAGCTTGATGATTACTCAATTGAGGACAAAGCGACTAACCCTATGAATGCAGTTTTAAATAAATAGTATTTAAAAAAAAACAAACTGTTTTTTTATTAACGTAACAACTTTTATTTCAGATGAAACAATATAAATTCATATTAAGTGGCGGTGGAACTGGTGGGCATATTTACCCAGCAATTGCTATTGCCAATGAATTGAAATTGCGTTTCCCCGATGCTGAATTCCTTTTTGTGGGAGCCAAGGATAAAATGGAAATGCAAAAAGTACCTCAAGCTGGCTATCAAATAAAAGGATTGTGGATTGCTGGATTGCAGCGAAAGCTTAGTTTGCAAAATATGATGTTTCCTTTCAAGTTGGCCGATAGTTTGTGGAAATCAAAAAAAATAGTAAAACAGTTTAAACCAGATGTAGTAATCGGTACTGGTGGTTTTGCGAGTGGTCCATTATTAAAGATCGCAAGTATGGCTGGTGTTCCTACAGTAATTCAAGAGCAAAACTCTTTTCCAGGAATTACTAATAAGCTGTTAAGTAAAAAGGCAGATGTTATATGCGTTGCCTATGAGAATTTAGAACGATTTTTTCCAAAAGAAAAAATTGTTTTAACGGGGAATCCAGTTCGCCAAGATTTACTTGATATTGAAGGCAAAAGAGCAGAGGCAATTCAACATTTCAATCTGGATCCTAATAAAAAAACCTTGTTAGTTCTTGGCGGAAGTCTTGGGGCAAGAAGAGTAAATCAGTTAATTGAAGCGGAATTGGGGAAATTTGCTTCTCAAAACATTCAGATTATTTGGCAATGTGGTAAGTTATATTTCGAAGAGTATAAAAAACACAATGCGAATAGCGTGCAAGTTTTTGCTTTTATAGAGAGAATGGATTTAGTTTATGCAGCTTCGGATATTGTTATTTCTCGTGCAGGTGCCTCATCGGTTTCAGAATTATGTATTGTTGGTAAGCCAGTAATTTTTATTCCTTCTCCTAATGTTGCGGAGGATCACCAAACTAAAAACGCAAAATCTATAGTAGACAAAAAAGGTGCTCTTCTATTAAAGGAGTCTGAATTGAATACTGAATTTAGTCTTGTTTTTGAAGCTTTATTGAAAGATCAAGGAAAACAAAATCAATTAAGTGAGAATATTAGACAGTTAGCAATGCCAGAGGCGACAAAGAGTATTGTCGATGAAATTGTTAAATTAATAAAAAAGTAAAAATCGTGAAGTCATTTGACTCTGCGAGATTAAATAAAAATATAAAAAATGAACTTAAACCAAATACATAACGTCTATTTCATCGGAATCGGTGGCATCGGTATGAGTGCTTTGGCTCGGTATTTTAAGAATATCGGGAAACAAGTTTCAGGTTACGATAAAACCCCTACCACTTTAACAAAGGAATTAATAGCTAGTGGAATTGCGATTCACTTTGAAGACAGTATTGATTTAATCCCTAAGGATTATTCTGTTGAAAACACTTTAGTGATTATTACACCTGCAGTTCCTAAGACGCATTCGGAATGGAATTATTTCGTGGAACGTGATTTTTATGTCAAAAAAAGGGCAGAGGTTCTAGGGATAATTACAAAAGATACGTTCTGTTTTGCTGTTGCAGGAACCCATGGAAAGACAACAACTTCAAGCATCTTAGGCCATATTTTATATGAGAGTGGAGCTGATGTTACTGCTTTTATAGGTGGAATTGTAGAAAATTATAATTCAAACTTGATAGGTGACGGGAAAACAGTCACTGTTGTCGAAGCGGACGAATTTGATCGATCCTTTTTGCATCTGCATCCTAATATTGCTTGTATTACTTCCATGGATGCCGATCATTTGGACATTTATGGTACAAGTGATGCAATTGAGGCATCATTTTTGGAGTTTGCTGGCAAATTAGAAGACAAGAGCAAATTGTTTATCACAAAAGAGCTTCCGTTGGAGGGTGTTACTGTAGCTGTAAACGAAGAGGCTGTTTACAGTGCTTTTAATGTTAGAATTGAAGATGGAAGTTATTTATTCGATATAAAAACACCAAAAGGAATTTTATATGATTTTCGTTTTGGATTACCTGGAAAACACAATTTAATGAATGCTTTAATGGCTATTGCAATGGCTGAAATATTCGGCACCCCAACCGTAGCCATTGCAGTAGCCTTAGCTTCATTTAAAGGAGTTAAAAGAAGGTTTTCGTACCAAATTAAAAGAGAGGATTTAGTTTATATTGATGATTACGCACATCACCCAACTGAGATTGATGCTGTGCATCAGGCTGTGAGAGAATTGTATCCTGGAAAAAAGGTATTGGCAGTTTTTCAACCTCATTTGTTTAGCAGAACCAGAGATTTTGCTGATGATTTTGCAAGAAGTCTTTCTCAATTTGATGAGCTGATTTTAATGGATATTTATCCAGCGCGTGAAGTACCAATGGAAGGAATTACCTCAGAATGGTTGTTTGATAAAATCGATAATCAACAGAAGGAAATTGTGTCAAAAGAGGGTTTAATAAAGGCTATTTTAAAAAGTAATGCTCAGGTAATAGTAACGATAGGAGCGGGGGATATTGGAGAGATGGTAGTATCAATTAAAGAAGCATTAAATGAAAATATTTAATTGGACAAATATTAGATTGGTGCTCATGTTAGGGGTAGTGATTTTCCTATTATCATTTACGTCAAAACGAAATGATAATAGAAAACTTAGTAAATCTGTGGTTGTTTTTGTGGGAGATAATGCGCTTTTTATTAAACGAGAAACGGTTAATAAATTGTTAATAGAAAATAAAGAAAATGTATTAGGCATTCAAAAAGATAAATTAGATTTGAATAAGCTGGAGAGAGCACTAAATTCAAATGATCTGATTGAGAAATCAGATGTGTTTGTAAGTATAGATGGTGTCTTAAAAGCAGTGGTAAAACAAAAGATACCTATAGCTAGGGTTTTTAGCGGTAATGGCTCTTTTTATATTGATTATGAAGGAGGTAGAATGCCGTTATCTGATAATTATACGGCTAGAGTTCCACTTGTTTCGGGAGTGATAAATAAAAAAAATAACGAGGAATTAGCCCAATTGTTTCGTGTAATTTATGACGATGATTTTTTGAAAAAAAACATCATTGCGATACAGATTATGCCCAATGGGAGCTTAAAAATGCTCAACAGAAATTTTGATTATCAAATTGACTTTGGTAAAATCGTAAATGCGGAGCGAAAATTTAAAGATTATAAGGCCTTTTTTCAAAAGGCAGTTTTAGATAGCTCGTTATATAAATATAAAAAAATTGACCTCAGATTTACAAGACAAGTAGTTTGTACTAAATAAATAGATAATGGAAAAAGAGAATATTGCAGTGGGTCTAGATATTGGGACAACAAAAATTGTTGCCATGATCGGCAAGAAAAATGAATACGGTAAGCTAGAGATTCTAGGAGTGGGTAAATCCAAAAGCTTAGGCGTAGCCAGAGGAGTAGTAAATAATATTACTCAAACAATACAGTCGATCCAACAAGCGATACACGAAGCTGAAAATAATTCAGGTTATAAGATAAAAGATGTTGTTGTAGGTATAGCTGGTCAGCACATTCGCAGTATTCAGCATACAGATTATATTAGTAGAAGTAATCCTGAAGAAGTAATAGGAGGAGCTGATATTCAGTTGTTGATTGATCAAGTGAACAAATTGGCCATGTTGCCTGGAGAGGAAATTATTCATGTTTTGCCACAAGAATTTAAAATTGATGGGCAATCTGAGATTAAAGAACCAATAGGGATGTATGGTGGGAGATTAGAGTCTAGTTTTCACGTCGTGGTGGGACAAGCATCATCTATACGTAATGTAGGTAGATGTATTCAAAGTTCCGGAATTGAATTGTCTGGGTTAACATTAGAGCCATTAGCGTCATCAGATGCGGTTTTAAGTCAAGAAGAAAAAGAGGCTGGAGTTGCTTTAATTGATATAGGAGGAGGAACAACAGACTTAGCTATTTTTAAAGATGGAATTATTCGCCATACAGCGGTAATCCCTTTTGGAGGTAATGTTATTTCTGACGATATAAAAGAAGGCTGTTCAATCATCGAAAAACAAGCGGAATTATTGAAAGTTAAATTTGGGTCTGCTTGGCCAGGTGAAAACAGAGACAATGAAATTGTTTCTATTCCGGGTTTAAGAGGAAGAGAGCCGAAGGAAATTTCTTTGAAAAACTTGTCAAAAATAATTCATGCCCGTGTAGTCGAAATTGTAGAGCAGGTTTTTACTGAAATAAAAGCATACGGACACGAAGATCCACGTAAAAAATTAATTGCAGGAATTGTACTTACCGGTGGTGGGGCGCAATTAAAACATATTAAGCAATTAGTTGAATATATAACTGGAATGGATACTAGAATTGGATATCCAAACGAGCATTTAGCGGGTGATTCAGACGAAGAATTTTCAAGCCCATTATATGCTACAGCAGTAGGTTTAGTAATGAATAGCATAGAGAATAAAACACAAAGTGCTGTTAGAAAAGACGAAATTGCTCCGCCAAAGATACCGTCATACCGACCTCCGGTTGACGAATATCAGGAGAGAAGAGAAGAAGAAGTCGAAGAGATGGAATCTAAAAATAATACGAAAAAGGAAGAGTCTACAGGAGATAAAATAAAGAGATCCTTTTTTGATCGCTATGTAGACAAGATCAAAGATTTTTTAGATAACGCAGAGTAGGGCAATGCCCAAAATAAAGAATACAACAATTAATAATTAATATCAAAAACCAAATAAAATGATGAGCAACTCAGAATTTGGAAGTATTTCATTTGATTTACCAAAAAACCAATCAAATGTAATCAAAGTAATTGGTGTAGGTGGAGGCGGAAGTAACGCTATAAACCACATGTTTAAACAAGGAATTAAAGGAGTGGACTTTATCGTTTGTAATACTGATTCTCAGGCATTGCAAAGTAGTTCTGTGCCTAATAAAATTCAGTTAGGGGTAAACTTGACTGAAGGACTCGGTGCTGGGGCTAATCCTGATGTAGGACAGCAGTCAGCTATTGAGAGCATTGCTGAGATTGAAAAAATGTTGGATCGCAATACTAAGATGGTTTTCATCACCGCTGGAATGGGTGGTGGTACTGGAACAGGTGCTGCACCAGTTATTGCTCAATTAGCAAAAGAAAGAGAAATTCTTACTGTAGGTATCGTAACACTTCCATTCTTATTTGAAGGTAAAGTTCGTCAAGAGCAAGCTAAAATAGGTATTGAAAAATTACGTAAGCAGGTAGATTCTTTGATTGTTATCAATAACAATAAATTAAGAGAAGTATATGGAAATTTAGGTTTCAAAGCTGGTTTTTCAAAAGCGGATGAAGTTTTAGCAACTGCCTCAAGGGGTATTGCTGAAGTAATTACACACCACTACACTCAAAATATCGATTTACGTGATGCTAAGACAGTTTTGTCTAATAGCGGAACAGCAATAATGGGTTCAGCTAATGCTGAGGGTGAAAATAGAGCCAAGGAAGCAATTGTTTCTGCTTTAGATTCTCCATTATTGAATGATAACAAAATCACAGGTGCCAAAAACGTATTGTTGCTCATCGTTTCTGGTTCTAATGAGATCACTCTAGATGAAATAGGAGAAATCAATGACCATATTCAAAATGAAGCGGGTCACAATGCCAATATTATTATGGGTGTTGGTGAAGATGAAACGCTAGGTGACGCTATTGCTGTTACTATTATTGCGACTGGATTTGATATCGAACAACAAAATGGAATCGTAAACACGGAGCCAAAAAAAATAATTCATACGCTAGAGGATGAGCAAAGAAGTGTTCATAACCTAACAAAAAATGCAGTTCCTGCATTCGATTTTAATAATGAATCTCCAAAATCTAATACTGAAGAAAGAATTGTTTTTGAATTAACGGAAGACAAAGTAACTCCAGAGCCTATTGTTCCTGTTCCAGGAAATGAACAATTATTGGCGATGTCTGAATTTATTAAAAACCTAGATGTTACTTTCGAAATCGTATCTCCAATAAAGGATATTGATTTTACTTTTACAGCACCAAAAGCTGTCGAGGCTAAAGAAGTTCAACAACCTAAAGCAGTAGAAAGAGAAGAGCAAACTACTTTTTCTTTTGACTTGCCTATTTTTAAAGCGGAACCGGTTGCTGAAGTTGAAGAGAATAAAGTTTTGTTTGAATTGACAAATGAAACACGTGAAATTAAAGTGAATCAACCAGTTCAATTTGTTCCTGTAACTGAATTATCAGAAAACGGAATCATTAAGTACTCTCTTGAAGAGTATATGGAAGCTGAGAATGACTTTATTAGTTCAAAACCAGTTACAAAAGTTGTAGAGGAAGTAATTCCTGCTGAGTTGAACATCACGATGAAACAAGTGGAGACGTCTACAAATGATTCTTCTAAATTTGAAGAAATTTCCCCTATGGAAATGACTATTGAAGAAACATTAAGACTTAGATCTGATGAAAGAAGAAAGAAATTGAAGGAATTCAATTATAAATTTCACAACAATGTTTCTAAAATTGATGAGTACGAAAGAGAACCTGCTTATAAAAGATTAGGTATAGACATATCAAATACACAGTCAAATAACACAAATTCGAGAATTTCTGTTGGAACAGACAGTAACAACGATTTACAGTTGCGTTCTAACAATTCTTTTTTGCATGATAACGTAGATTAATTAAAGTAAGCCAAATAGAGATAACCCGAAAATTGGATTTAATTTTCGGGTTATTTTTTTATCTTCGCGCAGATGATGAATGGGACGTTCAATTTGGGCACGGTCCGGCTGTCGTTTTAAGCTTTTTATCGATTAAGCTTTTTTATAGGTACTTAAAATAGCTCTCTTTAATCGTTTTTTTTTTAAGCTCAATATAAAATGCATTCGGTGCGGCGAAACCTTTTTCACTGGTATCAACGGCATTTAAAAAAAATCATTTTACAGTATTCGGTTTTTAGATTGGATTACAAATTATAAATTAACAAGAAAGAATATGAGTTTAGCAGTAAAAATCATGGATGATTTGAAAACAGCCATGAGAGCCAAAGATACAGTAGCGCTAGAGGCTTTAAGAGCGATCAAATCTGAAATCCTTTTGGCTCAAACAGCAACTGGATCGAAAGAGGAAATAACGGAAGACGACGAGATTAAATTGCTACAAAGACTAGTGAAAACTCGTAAGGAAAGTGCTAGGATTTTTACAGAACAAAACCGTTTGGATTTAGCTGAGCCAGAATTGGCGCAAATTGCCGTAATTGAAAAATTCTTGCCAGCTCAATTGAGTGAAGCAGAAGTTGAAGCAGTAATTGCAAACATAATTGCAGAAACTGGCGCAACAGGTATCGCATCAATGGGTAAAGTAATGGGACTAGCATCTGCGCAATTAGGTGGTACTGCCGAAGGAAAAATGATCTCTACAATTGTAAAGAAATTATTGACTTAAAAAAGATAGATAGTTGATTAACGGTCTTACTTATAAACCGTTAATCAATATTAAAAAAGCTGCGCAATTCCTGCCCGTTGACCGGCAGAGAATATTAGAATTCGACAAAATATGGAATACTTTGTATATATTTTAGAGAGTGAAATTGCTGGCAGACTTTATATAGGTCAGACGATAGAATTGAATAAGCGAATAAAAGAACATAATTTTTAGCAGATAAAGTCTACGAAAGAATATGTACCATGGAAAGGGGTTTATTTGAAACAAGAGCAGAATCTGTTCTTCGTCAAAAACATCTCAAAACAAGAAGTGTTAGAGCGTTTTTAAAAATTAAACTAATAAAATTACGGCTGCGTAGTTCAACTGGATAGAATATCAGATTTCGACTCTGAGGGTTGCAGGTTCGAACCCTGTCGCGGCCACTAAGACAACTAACAAGTTTTTGTTAAAAAAAAAGAGCGATTTTACAATCGCTCTTTTTTATTTGCATCTTTTCTTGATATAGTCAAAAGGATATGGATATCCCAGCTCTGCCGCTTTATTAAGGTCCATGCAAGCGTTTTCTTTTTGTCCTAATTTAAATTTCAACTCTGCACGATCGTTATAAGTTTTGCTAAAAGTGGGGTCAAGTTCAATGGTTTTGGAATAATCTTCAATTGCTCCACTATAATCGTTTAGAATGTTTTTAGTATTTGCTCTGCAATAATATGCTTTGCTATTTTTTGGGTCAATTTTTATTGCTTTGGTTAAGTCCTTAATAGCATTTTTGTACTCTTTTTGAATGCTTTCTACTATGGCTCTTGAACAATAAGCTTTGCCGTAGTTTGGTTCAAGGTCAATAGCTTTGGTATAATCTTTAATTGCTTCTTTGTAATCTTTTAGTAGGTAGTTGTTATTTCCTAAAGTGTAGTAGTCATGGGCTGTTTGACAGTATGCATTTGTGCTAATGATTAAGGCAAGCACAATAATCGTTTTGTTCATTTTTTTAATTTCAATTAAGCTGTTCGTATTTCAATAGTTCATTCAACAATAAATTATTTACCATTTGATTTTAAGGCGTTAGTCAATATTGTCAAAATCGTGAATAATTACCTACAAATGTCGCAAAAAAATAAATTAATATCCAATACCCAGAATTAGTGATATTTTAAAAAAAAGTCAAGATCTTTTTTAAGAAGGGGCTTTATTTTGCTGTTTTTGTCTTTTATTAGATGTATTTTTCAATTTTTCTTTTTATCTACAATTGAAAACTTCCGTTGTGCTTTTTTAGTTGTAATTTTAATAGAATTTATAACTACAATGTCATGAAAAATAATGTGCCGGTTTCCGATATTATGACTAAGAACATAATCAAATTGAATCTTTCTGATGAGTTGACAAAAGCGGAAGAATTGTTTAAGAAGCATAAAATTAGACATATTCCAGTTGTTAATGGAAATAAAATTGTTGGTATGCTGAGCTATGCTGATCTGTTGCGAGTTTCCTATGCTGATGCCGCAGATGACGCTGCAGATAATGTGGAGTCGATTGTGTTTAATATGTTTACGGTGCGACAGGTTATGGCAAAAGAAATAATAATTATTACTCCATCAAGTACAATTAGGGAAGCAGCCGAAATTTTAGCGAAATACGAATTTCATGCCTTACCGGTTTGCGAAGACGAATTATTAGTAGGGATTGTAACCACAACAGATTTGATTAAGTATTTACTACAGCAATATAACAGCCTGAAATAAAAATTTAAAGCTCATAAATTAATCATGGTTGGCATATTATGTTGGTTTTATTTTGCCGTATAGTTAAAGGATCATGCAGCTAATTTAAATTTTAACGAGGTTATTTTTTATATATTTGTTTTTTAACTTTTTTAATAAGTTCCAGATATCATTGGTAAAAAAAATCTCTTCAACTTTTTAATATACTTAAATTAACTATCCAAAAAAAGTGTGCCATTTCTGCAGGAACTTAGCATGTTCCATAGTCGTTAGCGTTAATGGGCTAATGATATGATATACTATAATAAACTAATCAAACCATGAAAAGAAGCACTTTATATATACTGCTTTTAAGTTTCGTTTTAATACAGGGTTCTTGTAATTCACCAAGCAAAGAAAAACATAAAATTTCTATAGGATTCTCGCAAAGTATTGATCACGATATTTGGCGAAAATCAATGGACCATGCCATGGAAGTAGAGGCTGCAATTCATCCTGAAATTAACTTGACTATTTATAATGCAAATAGGAAAGCGAGTAAGCAAATTAGAGACATTCAGAGATTCATTGATAACAAAGTAGATATTATTATTGTTTCTCCTTTTGAATCAGATTCTATAATCCCCGTTATTGAAAGAGCAAATGGAATAGGGATTCCTGTAATTATTGTTGATAGAAAAGTAAATACTTCGAATTACACGGCCTACATCGGAGCTGATAATGTTGAAGTAGGACGAATTGCAGGACGACATATTGTTTCTTTATCAAAAGGGAAAGCAAATGTAATTCAAATTAAAGGAGCTTCCTATGCTTCACCTGGTTTGGAAAGGAGTATGGGGTTTAGCGAAATTATAAGTCAATATCCTAACATCAAAGTAATTTCTATAGATGCTCAAAAAGATGAGTTGCCTGAGGATGCGTTTATCAAAACTTTAGAAAAATCCCCCAATATCAATTATGTATATGCCTATAATGATGTAATTGCTTACCAGGCATGGAAGGCGGCAAAAGGAAAAATAGCAACGAATCAAATAAAATTTATTGGTGTTGATGGAATTAATGGACCAAATGGAGGTATTCAACTTGTTAAAGATAGAGTTTTAGAAGCCACAGTTTTATACCCCACAGGAGGGAGCGAAGCTATTAAGTTAGCATTAAAGATTGCTAATAATGAGATTGTTCCTAAAAGTACCAAACTCAATACTACATTGATAGACTCCCTTAATGCTGATATTATGAGTAATCAATTTGATAGGATATCAATTCAGCAGTCAAATATTGAAGAGCAGCAGAATATTATAAAGAAACAAGTAAAGGAATATGCAACTCAGAATATTTTGTTGAAATTATTGTTCTCATTATTTATTTTAACATTTTGTTTGGCGGTGTATGGCATTTATTCTCGTATTACAATCAGCCGTAAGAAAAGAGAATTAGAAATCACAAATAAAAAAATTAAAAGTCAGAGAAATGAGATTAAAAAGTACTCAGATGAATTGAAGCTAAGTAATGAAGCGCGTTTGAATTTTTTTACGGGCTTGTCTCATGAATTTAAAACGCCTTTGACCTTAATTTTAAGTTCTGTAGAGTCTTTAGGAGTTGAACTCAAAAGTAAAGGGAGTTCAGTAAACAAAGAAATTAATTTGATGTACAATAATTCAAGAAGGCTGCTCAGACTAATTAATCAACTATTAGATTACAGGAAAGTAGAAGATAAAAAATTTATATTGAGAGCTTCAAGTACTAATTTATTAGATTTTTCAAAGCGTATTATTGAAGATTTTGAAAGAGAAGCAAAGAAACTTAATATCGATTTTTCTTTGGTAACTAACAATCCTGAACTTGAGGTTTATCTTGATCGTAATTTAATGGATAAGGTTTATTTTAATTTATTGTCAAATGCGTTTAAATTCACCCCTGCGAAGGGTAAAATTGCAATAAAAATAAGAGAAGATAAGACTAGTAATGTGGTTAAAATTTCGTTTAAAGATTCGGGAATAGGAATACCAGATAACGAATTAAGTCAAGTTTTTAGTGCTTTTTATCAAGGATCTAATAATTATAGAAATGGCTCAGGAGTAGGTTTGCATTTATCAAAAAGCTTTATTGATTTGCATAAGGGAGTGATAGAGATCATTTCTAAAAATGGGACTGAGTTTGTAATATCATTACCATTAGGGAGAGCGCATCTTGACGAAAAGAGTATCCTTAAAAATCCAGTTTTAGAAATTATTAATCAAACTGATTATTTAGATGAGGAGATGATTCAAAGTTTAGAGTCCAAATCAAATGAGGATAAGTATTCTGTTTTGTACATTGAGGATAATGTTGATTTATCTAATTTTATTGCAGATAAATTTTCGATGGAATATAATGTGCATACATGTAATGGAGTTAATGCTATTGAATGGTCTTTAGACATCATACCGGATGTCATTATATGTGATTTAAACCTACCTGAAAAGAATGGTTTTGAAATTTGTGAAATTTTAAAGAAAGATCTAAGGACTTCGCATATTCCAATAATAATTCTTACTGCCTCAGATGATCAGGAATCTTATCTTAAGGCCTTAAGCAGTGGTGCTGACGTATTCTTGACAAAACCCTTTAATCTAAAAGTTTTATCTCAATCTATAAAAGGATTACTTTTTAATAGAGAAAAGTTACGATTTTACTATTCCAATAACATTGGTAATATTATTGATAATGGGGAAAATAGTTTTGGTTCTAAAGAACAAGTTTTTCTTAAAAAATTAAATGAATTATTAGAAAAAAATATAGACAGTTCAATTTATACAGTAGAAGACCTGGCAAAAGATTTAAGTATTTCACGAGTTCAATTGTATAGAAAGGTAAAAGCAATATTAGGCATTAGCGTAAGTGATCATATTAACAATATTAGACTAGATAAGGCCAAAGAATTACTTCTAAATTCAAATCAAACTATTTCTGAAATTGGCTATGCCGTTGGATTTTCTTCTCCAAATTATTTTTCAACTTCTTTCAAAAACAAATTTGGGATATCACCTAAAGAGTTTAAAAAATAAAAATTATAGTTATATATACCTTCTTTAAAGGCATAATAATGGGGTTAATGTAACCTTTAGGTTTCACAAGAATACACTTCTTTAAAAAAAGGCATCTGCAAAATTAATTTTTTGGGATGCTTTTTTTTGTAAATCCAAAACAAGAAAAAGCTACTTCTATTTAATGCGCTATTAAATTTCTGGTAAAGACATATTGGGGAGCAAGTGGGTTTTAATTTTAATTCACTTTTGCGTAACATAATTGTATTTGATGTAACATAATTAGAACTATAACGAGATAGTTGTTTTTGTTGTACAGCTGTTAGCTATTGCTATGTATGAGATTTTGACTTTTTTATGCTTTTTTTAAGAGTTATGAATCTATTTGTAACATCTGTAAAATAAAATTATATTTTTTGCATATAATTTAGCAATTCAACATAATAATTATACATAATGAAAAAAATAGCAGTTTGGGCTTTGATAGCTTCATTAGCAGGTTTCCTTTTTGGTTTTGATACTGTAGTGATTTCAGGAGCCGATAAAAATTTACAGGCAATTTGGCATTCATCTGATGCTTTTCACGGAACTGTTGTAATGGGAATGGCATTGTGGGGTACAGTACTGGGAGCAATTTTTGGAGGGATACCTACAAATAAGATAGGGAGGAAGAACACTTTGTTATGGATTGGGATTTTGTTTTTGGTCTCGGCAGTTGGTTCTGCTTTCGCAAATGACCCGATTGTTTTTGCTGTTTTTAGATTTATCGGAGGGATTGGAGTAGGAGCTTCTACAATTGCTGCACCAACGTATATTTCAGAAATCGCTCCAGCAAAGGATAGAGGGAAATTAGTGGCATTCTATCAATTCAATATTGTTTTGGGAATTTTGGTGGCATTTCTTTCAAACTATTTATTAAAAGATATTGGAGAAAATTCATGGAGATGGATGATGGGCGTAGAAGCATTTCCATCTGTGATATATATAGCACTCGTTTTGTTTATTCCTAAGAGCCCAAGATGGTTATTATCTAAATTTAAAAATGAGGAAGCTAGGAAAGTTTTACAGTTAATGGAGCAGGAAGCGGACTATGAAAAAATGAAGATGGAAATAGAGCTCGATAATAATAATGCAGCTATTGCAAACGATACTATCTTTTTGAAGAAATACAGAACTCCTTTATTGCTTGCTTTTTTAATGGCTTTTTTCAACCAATTATCAGGTATTAACGCTTTTTTATATTATTCAAGTCGAATATTTCAAGAAGCGGGTCTTGGAGAAAGTACTGCTTTATTAAGTAGTATTGGAATTGGAGTTGTGAATTTAATATTTACACTAATAGGTGTCTTTTTAATTGACAAATTGGGACGTAAAACATTAATGTACATTGGGTCTGTAGGCTATATTATATCGCTTTCTCTTGTTGCAATGGCTTTCTTTTTTGACTGGGGAGGAATGGCTGTTCCAGTTTTCTTATTCCTATTTATAGCAGCACATGCAATAGGTCAGGGTGCCGTAATTTGGGTATTTATTTCAGAAATTTTCCCGAATCATCTTAGAGCATCGGGACAATCATTTGGTAGTACTACGCATTGGGTACTGGCGGCTATAATTCCATCATTAATTCCGTATCTGTTTTCTACAGTAGGACCTGGAGTAGTATTTCTGTTTTTTGCAGTGATGATGGTTTTTCAACTTTTGTTTGTTGCTTTTATAATGCCAGAAACAAAAGGAATCTCTTTAGAAGAACTTAGTAAAAAATTAATTAAATAATAGTTATGAAGACAATAATTAAAAAAGAATTTTTCAGACTCTTGTGCTGCATTATGTGTACGGTTGTCTTAGTTGGGTGCAAGCAATCTATACTGGATGAAAAGAAAGATTTAACAGAATCAGAATTATACAGACCTAACTTTCATTTCACTCCTAAAAAGGGCTGGATGAATGACCCTAATGGAATGTTTTACTATAATGGGTACTACCACCTTTTTTATCAGTATTACCCAGATTCAAATGTATGGGGACCTATGCATTGGGGACATGCGATAAGTACAGATCTTATTTCATGGACAGAGAAGCCTATCGCTCTTTATCCAGATGAAAAAGGGTATATTTTTTCTGGAAGTGCGGTTGTTGACGTTAAAAACACTTCAGGTTTTGGGACTTTAAAAAACCCTCCTATGGTCGCTATGTTTACGTATCACGATATGGTAAAAGAAAAAGCAGGGGAGATTAATTTTCAATCACAAGGAATTGCCTATTCGTTAGATGAGGGTTTGACGTGGACTAAGTATGAAGCGAACCCAATTATTAAAAATCCAAATATTAAAGATTTTAGAGACCCAAAGATGACTTGGGACGCGATTCATCAGCAGTGGATAATGGTATTAGCAGCAGGCGACAGAACAATGTTTTATGGTTCTAAAAATTTGAAAGACTGGAAGCTTCTTTCGGATTTTGGAAAGAATATTGGCGCTCATGGTGGTGTTTGGGAATGTCCAGATTTTTTTCCTATGCTAGTTGACGGTACTGATGATTACAAGTGGGTAATGTTGTTAAGCATAAACCCGGGAGGACCTAACGGAGGTTCTGCTACGCAATATTTCGTAGGTGATTTTGATGGAACAACATTCGTTATAGACGAGTCTTTTTCAAAAGAGGTGCAACAGCAAAAAGGGCTGTGGTTAGATTATGGAAGAGATAATTATGCGGGTGTTACTTGGTCCAACATATCTGAGGTTGACGGAAGAAAATTATTTATAGGTTGGATGTCAAATTGGGATTATGCGCAAAAAGTACCAACAGAAACATGGAGAAGCAGTATGACTATTCCTAGAGAATTAGTGCTTGTAAAAGAGGGTGGTCATTATATTGTTTCTTCTAAACCGGTGAAAGAATTACAAAATTATATTGCAAAGACTATTAAAAAAGATGCACTTATAATAGATAAGGAAACGGTTTTGATAGACAAAGAATTAGTTGATTTGGCAAAGCTAGATATTCGCTTTTCTTTAAAGGATCTTAAAAAGGATGTTTACACCTTTTCATTGTCGAATGATGCTAACAATAAAATTGAATTTGGAATCAATAAAAAAGAGAACTACTTTTTTATCGATAGATCAAAATCAGGAAAAGTGGCTTTCTCTGATCTTTTTGCAAAGAATATTTCAAAGGCTCCTTTTAAGGATGACTTTAATCAAATGGATGTAAGGATACTTGTTGATAAAACTTCAATAGAAATTTTTTATAATAATGGGAAAACGGTAATGACCGAAATATTTTTTCCAGACAAACCGATGGAATATTTTTCTGTTTCTAAAGCAGATACTAAATATACCATTGAAAACTTAATTATTAACCAACTCAATTTTAACTAAACCAACTAAATTATGAAACACAAAATTATTCTCTACTTAATCTTAATGGGATCCTTTTTTTCTTTATCGGCCCAAAATATAGGAATCAAAGGAGTAGTAACTTCTTCTGAAGATGGTATGTCTCTTCCTGGAGCATCAGTACTAGTTTCTGGTACGAATATAGGAACGTCTACAGATCTTGACGGTCGGTTTTCGATTAACAATGTAGACAAAAATGCAAGTATAATATTTACTTATACAGGTTATGCTTCTCAAACGATTCAGCTTAATGGTCAAACTACTTTAAATGTTTCATTGAAATCAGAGTCATTAAAATTAGATGATGTTGTAGTAACAGGTTATTCTAAAGAGAAAAAAGCTGATTTAACTGGAGCTGTTACAGTAGTAGAGTTGAAGCCTATAACGGGTCAAACTTTGAGCTCAGGAAATGCCATGCAAGCTTTACAAGGAAGGGTTGCTGGTTTGACAATTGAAAAGTCAGGAGATCCAAGTGGCGCAAATACTAGAATTTTAATTAGAGGGGTAAGTACACTGGGGAATACAGATCCTTTGTATGTTATCGATGGAGTTCCTACGGTAAGACCTGAGGTTTTTGCTAGTTTGAATCCAAGTGCGATTGCATCTATTCAAGTCTTAAAAGATGCTTCAGCTTCTTCTATTTATGGATCTAGAGCTGCTAATGGGGTAATCATTGTTACAACTAAGAATGCTTCAAAAGGAGATGTTACAACCGTTTCTTTTAGCACAAATGTTTCCGTTCTTTCTGAGAAAAAACAACGTTACAAAATGCTTAATGCTTTAGACAGAGGAAAAGTGTTATGGCAAGCATCTGTTAATGATGGAGCAAGTCCATCTGGTGGCTATGGTGAAATCTATAATTTTGATTGGAATAATGATTTTAACAATCCAGTTTTGAATAGTGTAAGTGTACAGCCATTTGTAGGAGGTGATACGACTGTTCCTGTAGGCGACACGGATTGGCAAGATACTATGTACAAAACAGGTCTACTTATTAATAACGACTTATCGATATCTGGTGGATCTGATAAAGCAAATGCGGTATTGAACATGGGGTATTTAGATAATTCTGGTATGTTAAAATATACTAATTATGAAAGATATTCTACCAGATTGAATGCCAATTTCAAATTATTCAATGACAAAGTAAGGTTTGGTGTTAATTCACAATTTACGCAATCAAATGAAAGAAGTGCAGCCAAAGATGTAGGAAATACACTTACGCCTAGTTTGGCAATATCTTTGGCGCCAACTATTCCTGTATACACTAGCACTGGAGAATATGCTGGGCCAATTGGTTCTGGATATTCAGATAGAAATAATCCACTGTTGATGCAATACCTTAACAGATGGGATAATACTAGAAAAATGTCGTTGTACGGAAATGTATTTACTGAAATTGACATTTTAAAAGGACTGACTTTTAGAAATAGTATAGGAATGGATTTTAGTGATTTCAAAAATAAAGACATAGAACCTACTGTTAGTAATGGGTTTATTACAAGAAGTGTGAATAGTTTGACTGTGGATACCAATAAATATTCAAGCCTAACAATTTCTAATACTTTAAATTATAGTTTAAAAATTTCAGATCATAAATTTGGTTTCCTTATTGGAACGGAATCAACTAAAACTGATTTTACCTCTCTATACGGACGTGCTGAAGGTTTTGCTGTTGAATCAGAATCTTATTTTACGCTTGCTGCTGCAACTGGGTCAAGAACGACTAACGGTACATCTACAGGGAGTAGATTACTTTCTCAGTTTGGAAAATTTAATTATGCTTTTTCTGACAGATATTTAGCCTCATTTACTATTCGTAGAGATGGTTCATCAAGATTTGGTCAAGATAATAGATATGGAGTTTTTCCAGCTGTTACCGCAGGTTGGAGAATCAATAATGAAGAATTTCTCAAAAACGTAACAGCAGTTTCAAACCTGAAACTACGTGCTGGTTATGGTGAAGTAGGAAATCAATCCATTGGAGATAATGCTCGTTTTGGTCTATATGAAGCTAGATATGGTCCTAATCAAAATGTATATTTCCCAGATTTTTTCAATATTTATTATAATGTAGGAACTGCTTATGATTTGAATGGAGCTAATACCGGAAATTTGTCTTCAGGATTTGTATCTATACAGTCAGGAAACTCTGGGCTTAAATGGGAAACAACTAAAGAGATTAACGTAGGTTTAGATTTTGGTTTTTTTGGAGATAAGCTATCAGGTTCATTTGATTATTTTTCTAGAAATACAGAAGGTATCTTAATTGTTCCACCAGTAGCTTCGGCAGTTGGTGAAGGGCAACAACGATTTGTAAATGGAGCATCTACCGCAAATAAAGGATGGGAGCTTACCTTAGGATATGCAGAAACCTTATCTAATGGTTTGTACTTTAATGTAACCACTAATTTTGGTGCAACAAAAAATAAAATTACTGATTTGCCAGAAGAAGTGAGAGCAGCATACCCAGGAACAGCAGCAAATTCGATAATTGGTCATTCTCAATTTGAAATATTTGGTTATAAAACCGAGGGTTTGTTTCAAAGTCAACAAGACATTGATTCACATGCTACTCAAATTGCATCTCGTTTGGGAGGGATAAAATATGTTGATGTTAATTCTGATGGAGTGATTAATTCTGATGATAGAACTTTTATCGGAAGTACTCTTCCAAAATTAGAATATGGTATTAACATCAGTTTAGCGTATAAAAATATTGACTTCGCCATTTTTGGTTCTGGTGTAGCAGGAAGAATTGGACAGGATCCATATATCTATTGGAATAATTTTGTTCAAGGTAGAGAAAATGCTGGGCCAGGAACTTTGAATGCTTGGACTCCTTCTAATACAAATACGGATGTACCTTCTCTTTCATTAGCAAATAATGACAATAAAGTTTCTGATTATTTATTTAGAAATAATTCTTATTTCAAAGTTAGAAACATGCAAATTGGGTATTCATTATCAGATAAATTAGTTCAAAAGTCTGGGTTTATAACTAGCTGCCGAGTTTACGCGCAAGGAGAAAATTTATTTTGGTTTACACCAAAAGGATATATAGGACAAGACCCAGAACGAACAGATGTTAATAGAATACCAGTACCAACTACATTGTCATTAGGTGTAAACTTTAATTTTTAATTAATTATCCATGAAGAAATATACTAATATAGTTACCATTTGTTTATCAATTTTATTTTTGACATCATGTAGCTCCGATTTTTTAGATTATGAACCAACAGGAGTATTATCTTCTGGAAATGTGGCAACAGCAGAAAATGCAGATGCCCTTGTTACCGCAGCATATGCAGCAATAGGGAATGATGAAATGGTAGGGCCAATAACGAACCAATGGGTATATGGAAGTGTGCGATCTGATGATGCCTACAAAGGCGGAGGTGGTCGTGGCGATGTTGATGTGATTGATACTTACGAACAATACAATACAACTATTGCAGATTATGGTGACTGGATGTTACCTAGAACATGGACCAATCATTATAAAGCCATTTCTAGAGCTAATTTTGCTTTGTCAGTTATCAATGCAATTCCAGATGCCGAGTACCCATTAAAAAAAGTAAGGCAAGCGGAATTACGTTTTTTAAGAGCACATTCTCACTTTATGCTAAAGTTGTTGTTTAATAAAGTTCCTTATATCACAGAAGAGCTTACGCAAGAAGATATATTAAAGACATCAAATGATCTGTCAAGTGATGCTTTATGGAATAAAATTGCGGAGGATTTTAAATTTGCTTACGATAATTTAGAACAGTCTCAAGAGCAAGTAGGGAGAGCTGATAAAAATGCTGCAGCTGCTTATCTCGCAAAATTAAGTTTATATCAGGCATACAAGCAAAATGATGCGCATCAAGTAACAAGTGTAGATGCTGCAAAATTACAGGATGTGATAGATTATGCTGACAAAGTTACGGGCGCTTTAGAGCCAGATTACGGATTTGATTTTTTAGACGGACATGACAATGGTGTTGAATCAATTTGGGCTGTTCAGTTTTCAATTAATGATGGTACAAATACTGGAAGAGTAAGTTTTGTTACGGGATTGAATTCTCCTCACGGGACACCTTTATATGGATGTTGCGGTTTTCATATGGCTAGCCAAAATATGGTGAATGCTTTTAAAACGGATTCCAATGGTTTACCATTATTAGACACTTTTAATAATTCAGATATTTTTAATTCAATAACTAATGGGGTTGCGCCATTAACTGCAGGAGTTACTCTTGATCCAAGAATTGACCATACTGTAGGAGTTCCAGGAAGACCATTTAAATATAAAAACACTTTGAATGCTTCAGGCGATATGATTTATAATTTTAGTTGGGCTAGAGATCCAGGTGTTTATGGATATTTTGGAAATATGAAAGAGCAACAATCTCCTGACTGTTCTTGTTACGTAAAAAACGGACCATTTGTAGGTACTTCTAAGAACGTTGATTTTATTAGATATGCAGATGTTTTATTATTTAAAGCAGAAGCATTAATTCAATTAAATAGATATGCAGAAGCATTGCCTTTAATTAATCAAATTAGAGCTAGGGCAGCTGCAAGTGGATCTATGCCATTAGCTGCAGGGGCATCAAATGTATATAAAGTACAGCCATATGTTTCTTTTCCTTCAAAAAGCTATGCGATGAAAGCACTTATGTTTGAAAGACGTTTAGAATTTGGAATGGAAGGACCGCGATTCTTTGATTTAGTTAGATGGGGAATTGCTGAACCTGTTTTGAATGCTTATCTTACTACAGAGAAAACAAAAAGGGATTTTCTTGCCAATGCTAAGTTTACATCAGGTAGAGATGAGTATTATCCAATACCTCAGAGAGAAATAGATTTTACAGCAGGTTTGTACAAACAAAATCCTGGTTATTAAGGTTGAAATTTGTTTTGATGTTTGTTTAAATGGTGTTAAAGGCAAGATATATTCTTGCCTTTAACTTTATAATATTTTGTGGGATAGGTTACTTTTGTACTTATTCTTAATTTTTTAATATGGTTTTATTATGAATGTAAAGTACACTTTAAGTGCTGTTTGTTTTGGAGAAGTTCTATGGGATGTTTTTCCAACACATAAAAAAATTGGTGGAGCGCCATTGAATGTTGCTTTGCGAATGAATTCTTTTGGAGTAGAAACGACTATGATAAGTCGTGTTGGTGCTGATGAAAATGGAGAAGATATCTTGTCTTTTTTAAATAATCAAGAAGTCACTACTGATTTAATTCAGGTAACCAAGGAATATAAAACGGGTGCGGTTAATGTAATGATTAACGAAAAAGGAAATGCTTCCTATGATATATTGTATCCTTCTGCTTGGGATAAAATTGTAGTAACAGAAATGATGGATAAGGTAATTTCTGAAGCAGATGTTTTTGTATTTGGAAGTTTAGCATCCAGAGATGAAGTTTCTAGAAAAACTTTGATTTCTCTTTTGGACAAGGCAAAATATAAAGTTTTTGATGCAAATCTAAGAGCTCCATATTATACCACTGAGGTACTAGAAGAGCTTATGCAAAAAGCAGATTTTATTAAATTGAATGATGAAGAGTTGCGTGAAATAAGTAGAGAGTTAGGTTCTCCGTACAATTCATTTGAACAAAATATTAAATTCATTGCTGAGAAAACCAATACGAAACAGATTTGCGTAACCAAAGGAGAATTTGGGGCTGTTTTATATTATAATGATAAGTTTTATTACAATAGTGGTTACTTTGTAAAAGTAGTAGATACGGTCGGTGCAGGGGACTCCTTTTTAGCATCGTTAATAGTACGATTATTAAGGGGGAAATCACCTCAGAAATCATTAAATTATGCTTGTGCAATCGGCGCTTTGGTAGCTGGACAAGAAGGAGCAAATCCACAGATTTCTGAAAAGGAAATTAAGAAATTCATGATGATTTAATAAAAATAAATCAATTAAGAATAATTAAAAAATCTCTATTATAGACTGAACCTAAAAGGTAAGACAAGTTTGTAATTAATTTAAGCAAAATGAGCTCGATAGTCTATCGGACTCATTTTGTTTAAATACATCAAGAATACTTCTTTTATTTTAGTTTTGCGGGTAATAAAAGCCAATCATTTATAAAATCAGTTTCCTGATTTAGACTAATGTCAAAGGTTTTAACGGAGAAAATTATTTTACTAATACAAAATCTCCTTGCGGGACACTTCTACAGGGTAATGAATCTGCTTTGCATCCTGAGAATAAAAAAAGAACGATTAGAGCTCCGAAAATCTTCAAGCTTTTTTTAATTGTTTTCATTGTTATTTTTCTTTTAATATAATGTTTATTAGCTTCCATTCATTGCCTATTGTTACTATATAAGAGTCCGTTTCAAGATCTGAAAAAAGAGCTTCTCCATTTGTAATCTGTTTGGTTAAAATCGTTTTCCCATTAGTTGTTAGTACTACTGAAGCGCCTTCTTGTACAGAGACCACTTTTATCACACCATCTATATCGCAAACGGCATCTTTTTTATAGAACAAGGTTGGAGTACCAGTTTGATTTATTACAACCGCATAATTACTGAGACTTGATTCATCTTCAGACAGCACTTCGTATGTTATTGTTGAAGAATAATTATCTGTAACCTCCCCTGATTTTTGTACAATTCTGTTTTTAAACAATTTCGCACCTGTACTCAAGGTGAATACTGGTTTTAGTGCAGTTAAAGGGTAACGGTCATACAAAGTGATGTTGATTTTACCACTGTTAATAACTGATGAGACACTCTTAGTGTCCATAAAATCAAACGTTAGAATTTCGGACTTATCATTAAGGGCAGGTTCTGAGATGCTATAGGATTGAAATAAGTTTCCTTTGTGCTCGTTTACTTCAAACGTTACTTGCTTGCTGACAACCGCAATTTTGTTAGTTGTACTATCATACAATTTGAAGGATATCGTTTCTCCTTGTGAATTAGAAAACACGGTGAGGTAGGCATAATAATTTGCTTCGCCAGCAACATAAGTAACGCCACTTATTCCTCTGCAGCTACTGCCAACAAATGCCGCAACTTTGTCATTTTTGCCAGTTAATGGTTTTCCGTCCACATTTAGTTTTGCGACAAAAGTCATTGTATATTGATAGTCATTCTCATTCACTGACCAAGTGGGAGCCTGTGCGAATAACACTTGGAAAGAAAAGTGAAATAGTATAAATAAAAATGCTGTTTTTTTCATAAAAAAGATATTTATTCCGGAAAAGGATTCTTTAGATAGAGCGTTTCCGGAATTATTATTTTAGTTTTTTATTATTTTTTCTATAATTATTTTACCACCAATATGTAATTGAAGAAGATAAACACCAGAAGGTATCGCAGGATTTATTTTCAATACGGCGGCATCTGAATTTATTTTAAAAGTATCTTCAAAGACGATTTGACTGAGCATGTTATAAATTAATATTTTAGCGTCACCTCTCTCTTTGGTTTCGATTGCTATTTCAAGTTCGTGATAAAAAGGATTAGGGAAGACACTTATTTTTTCTTCCGCTAAACCAATTAGAAGTGGATTAGCAACACTACCCAAGATAGCATCCGTAGAAAAAACAATCGATTTGGTTGTAGCTTGGGCGCTATTATTTTTACCAATGTAGGCTGTAAGTGTTTCTGGTTGATTACCATAAATTGTTATGAAAGCCAGATTCGTACCTTCAATATTTTGAATTATAGTATTTCCTCTTAGTTGGCCAGTCTCATTGTAAAATGCTAAATTTTCAAATCCGTTGGGTAATTTTACTACAGCACTCATCGTATTTGGAAACTGCGCGTATTGGTTAGACAATATTTCATCTTCTGTACCGCTTGTGATTCCAGCCTTTTGAGCGCTCATTTTACCAGTTGATTGGTTTAAGTATTCCGGATAAGTAAACTTTTGGGCTGTATTAGTTTTTAACATATAGCCTTCTCCTGCTTTTAAATAGGATAGTGATCCTTTCCATCCAATTGACGAACTGTATATAGCAAATAAAGACTGAGATTTAATAAAATCTCCTTCACTGGCATTAAGGTTAGCTAGTGCATCTGTAACCAATACGTTTTTCGAAACAACAAAAGGCAGCCAATTCCAATTTTGGCTTAAATCAAAAAACCATGTATTTAAATCAACAGGAACACCTTTAATGTTTAATTTTTGTGCCGCTGATAGTTTTATTTTGTACATTTTATTGTTTGAAATTCCACCATTACTAGATATGGTTCCAGACCATCCACTTTCAGTTGGATTTGAGTTGACCTGGTAGGCATCAAATAATGCAGGAGCATTTGATTTTATCAAATCCGAAGTATTTAGAACAAGGGGTTTTGTAAGCGCATTTAAATTCCCGAATCGGGCATCAGTTACGTTAAAAGAGGTCCATGTCCAGCCTTGGTTAAAGGATATTTGCTGACCAGTTACTTCGGTATTGTTAAAAATAGCGGGACTGGTATAAGTTCCAATAACTTCATCTGCCATATAAGGGATAGTGAATTCGTTGTTTAAAGTGGCTTCTTTTAATTTTCCATCGGAAGCATCCCAAATATAAAATGAAATATTTTCTCCGCTAACTTCATTACTATAAATCGTCAGATATACAAGGTATTCCTTAAAACTTGCATCATATATAACACTTGCTTTACCGCGAACTTCGCCGTTTACTGTAGCCACCACCCTGTCATAAAGATCATCTGTAAAAAAATTAGCTAATTTTACTTTTCCGATGATACTCATTGATTGGCTAAACTTGCTGGGATCGAGTTCTAATACAGGTTCTTTTTCTAATACCCTTAAATCCAATTGGATTTTTTCGTTATAACCATAATTGGTAGCTAGAGATAAAATAGTATTGTAATTTCCAATTGCTAGATCACGGTCAACGGTTACCGTTAATGTCATCTTTGTGTTAGGGGCAATGGTTCCTGAATTTGTTGATGATGTTAGCCAGTTTGGCAATTCAACAGTGTAAGGCTGTGTTGTTCCGCCTCGATTGATTATGGTAATATCAAATGAGAGGTTTTCATTGGTTCTTTTTATTAAATTCACCACATCAGTATGTCCTTCAACAAACCATTTCATAGGACTTTTATTAATTAGGGCGCTCCAGGTAACTGGTGATTCTTGCCTATTGTCAGCCATGTCATTAAGGTTAGAAACCGTAATGTAAGCTACTTTTCCTTCTATACTTGACCAGTTTGTAATTTGTGGATTTAGTGCTATTTGATCACCATTTATTACCGCATTGACAACAATGGATTCTGTAGGACGGAATGACTTAATAGCTGGGGTTTCATCAGAAAAAGCAAGTGGTTTACTGTTTAATGAAGCATAACTACTTGTTTTTTCGAACGTATTTAAGGGATAATAATATTTTGGCCCAAAAGCATTCGCAGTTTCCGGTTTATTAAAGGTGGAATATAATAATAGCCCTGTACTGTTAAAATCGAGTTCGTTGTATCGATCTGATTTTATTTGTTCGGCATTTCGGGCTGTTTGCCAAAGACACAATTCGTCTAGTAAACCCACATAATTTTGGTCTATGCTTAAAGGACTGATTTGACCTCGGGCACCAATGAAGATATTACTCGAAGTAAATCCTCCTAAATCATGACTTGCAAAAGATTCTACCTGATTACCGTCAATATACATTCTGACAGAACCATTTCTGGTTAAACTTAATGCAACATGATGCCAGCTGTTATTATTTACTTTAACAGTTCCAAATGGAAATGTTTTTGCTTCTGCCTGCAGTTCCATGTTACCATTAGTATTCAGATTTATTGCCCATTTATTTCTATATCCATTGCTTTCTATAGCATCAGTAGCATCTCCTTTACCATTAGAAAATAATGTTGCAGCGCCAGTTTGATTGGTTTTCATCCAAAAGGAAAGTGTAGCATCCATTTCTTTAGAAATAACTACTTTGGCAGCATCTGAGAGAGTCAGATAATTAGTCCCATCGAAGTTGTAGGCAGTACCTTTTGGAGTAATATCCCAATTGGTATTAGTAATAACAAGATGTTTGTATCGGGCCAAATCATTTGCAATTAACCCATTTCCTTCGTTTATAGGCCAATATCCTAAAAGATCTGTTTCGTTACCGTTTAACACGTTATTCATATTGGCTACCGCTGCTTCTCTTGAGACACTGCGTTTCCAGAATCGCATATCGTGTACGTTTCCTTTGAAAGTGTTACCTCCTAATATGATAGGATTCTCATTAGTGAAGTTTAATTTGGTAGTGAGCGGTTGCACTTTTCTTTCTAAGTCATTTTCGATGATTCTCAGGATATTAGCTGTAGCATCATAAGAAAGGGTGTAATGGTTGAACGTATTGTCTTTGGTAATCATTGTACTAATACTTTGACCACCAATAGTGTATTTTAAATCACTATCTATCAATTCAATTTTAATTCCATTACTTTGGTTTAATAGTATAGATGTTCCAGTCGGACTTGAATTTTTTAACCAAAATTCGATACTAAAATCGCCAGTGGTGATCGCTGGTTTATTAATAGTGGCTGTATTACTTGAACCGTTAAAAGCTAGAGAAACTTCATGTTTTACTGGGCTTTGGTTTTTTTGAACTAAAAATTCAAATTTTGTGACAGTACCATTGGTTTTAACGGGTTCATTAAATTGTAATGTTATATCATCCCCTAAACCTAAAATACCGTTTTTTGGTGTTGGTGTGCCAAAAAGTACAGGAGAAGTAAGATCTACTTTCCCTTCTATAATAGCAGATTCAAAGGCAGTTTGATTATTGCAACTAGTACGAGCTCTTAGTTCATAACTTCCATTAGCTAAACCTAATCTTGCAATGTCCCAAGCATAATTTAATTCGGTACCTACTATCAATTCGATATTAGTATCTCCACCTGTAAAGGCAATATCATAATCTTGTTGATTTTTATAATAGGTTCTTAATCCAATCCAGTTGGGAGTGCCTTTTAATCGGTATTCTAAGTTGATTTTTTGGAAACTAGCAAAACTGGTATTAAAATCACCCAGTTTTATATTTACTGGTTTCGTTTCGTTTCCATTGTAGGCAGTATTTCTATTTAATAGCCAGTTGTTTGATGGTGCCATAATAGCTACTGGGGAACAAGCAGGTACAAAAGTTGCCGATACTAAAACACTAGCTGTTGCATTTTGATCACAAACTGATTCTAGAGATACTTTTATGTTTTTATAGTCAAACTGGTCTTGTTTAACTTTTTTAAGTGTCATGGTATAGGCTACGGTTTTACCAGCGGGAATATTTACAATAGTTCCGTTAGGCTCAATGTTGATTGCCGCATTATCTGGATTGGTCGCTTGGTCAACATAAAGTTTAAAACTAGCATCTTTATTTGCAGTGCTTGTATTACGCAATTGAAGTACAAATTCTGCATTTCTACCGTCAAATATTCCTGCAAGATCTGCTGCTTCAACTGTTATTTCTGGTTTTTCTAAAGCAATGGTTGCTATTGTTAAAGGCACGCGACTCGGTTCAGGCAAATCTACAATTGTAGCTGATGGACTAGTAGCATTGGGATGCGTTGGGTTATAAAAATAGGATAGTTCTGCTCCCTCGTATGGACACGAAGTTTGTCCTCCTTTAGTAATAAAAATGGGACCATTTCCATCAAAAGCATTAATTACATCTATACTGAATGTATTATTTGAATCACCATCTTTTAGTGTATAACTAATGTTTGTAGTATCTTCAGAATTGTTTTCACTCGAATTGCCAGAACCAGACCCATTACTGGTGGTACTTTCCATAGCAAAACCAGCTCCATTAAATTCAGCGCCAACAGCTGCTACAAAAGATTGATCTAATTGTAATTCGTATGAATAGGTACTGGCACTTAAACGCCCTATTTGATACCCTTTTGTCAATTCTCCAATACCAGAATCGAATGAAACATTTTCAAAAAACGTTTTATTTAATAAATCTTTAAGTTGCTTAGCCGATTCAGACAACGTATTTGTCGCCGGATCTTTCAAACTTTCTATAATGGCGTTTAAGGAAGACTTTAATTTGTCTTTATCAGTAAGCGCTTGGTATTTAGTTAATTCATTATTTAAAATTATTTTTCTCCAAAGATTGATAGACGAGTTGTAAGCGCTTTTAGAAAGTACACCATTCTGGTTTTCAATAAGGACCCCCGATTCAATTTGGTTAATAATATCTAAAGTTTGAGGTATAATTTCAGTTAAGATATGATGCTGCGTATACATAAATACCGTTTTTTCTGGTGACTCATTAAAATACATTGCCTTATTTACTTTAGGATATAGTTTTGTAGCTGCAGTTTGAGTGCCATTAACATAAGTTACATCAATAGTAGGGCTTGAATTAGCTGTTGTTGAAGTCACTAATTCATCATAAGTTCCATAAAATTGGTTAGCTGAAGTCCCTATATATAAATCGGCATCACCACCAACCCAATCCGGATTATCACTTGTTGAAATGGTTTGGTTAAAACTATAAGTAGTACTTACGCTTTTTCCGTTGCTAGACGATTGTTGCGTACTTACACCGGTTGTTAAATCGTTGGTGCTTTCTGTCTCCATTACGGGCCCTGCTAGGCCTCCTCCTAAACTAAGTGTGAAGCCAAGAGAAACAGTGGTGTCTAAATTGCTTCCATTACTGGAGCTAGATGTGTTTTCTTTAGAGAAACTAAAAGAAGAACCCTTTTCTATGGTTGCAGAACTTCCTGATCCCGGCGGATCTCTTAATATAATATCTGGCAATTGTGGGCCTGCAGTAACAAACGTTTGTGAACCATCCGCAACTCCTCCTAATATAATTCCGTCTTTGTTATAACCCGTTAACGGATAATCAATTCCATTTGATCTGTATTTTAAATCAATAGTTCTCTTAAAACCAGTTGCTGCATCTGTATTGGGTGTTCCCCCTTTAAAACTATAGGTTAATATGCTTGGATCTGTAGTCGAAACTACTACTTTCTCACTGTTTTCTAAAGCCAAATTATTAGTAGCAATTAAAGTGCCTCCTTCAACCGGAACGGTATTGATTACAGGTGCGCTAGCACTTTTATCATAATTATAATACAGTTCCTGACCTTGAACCTGAATGCTGTAATCGCCAAACTGGGTATAAATTGGAGTTTTTTGTTGTGCCGATACCGTGTAGGTAATTCCGCCAGCGATTATTGTTTTATCAGAAGTTTGGCTTAATACCTTTTGCGTCGGGTTTGCGATATGAGCAAATTTCAGCACTTCCTGATAGGGTTGTCCTGTGATAGTATCTTTTCCCTGAATAAATGTTGGATATTGTAATCCTTTTATAGCCGTAAAATTGATAGTTCTGTCTGCGTCTAAAATTGGAGTGTTATCCGGATTTTTGCCACTGGTAAATGTTAAATCATTTTTAGATAGCATGTAATTTAAGGGCAATAAAGAAACACGGTATTCCCCTGTTTCAGTATTGGTTAAAAAACTGCTTTTATATTCTGGAGTAACACTGTTGGCACCCGTTGGTAGGTAACCGAGGGTTAATTGTGCTATTCCAATATTATTTTCAGAAGTATAAATTGTAGATCGGCTTACTCCGTTTGCGTCTTTATATGGATACGCTTTTTTTCCATCGTAACCAAAACCAATTTTCCTATCGGCTTGTACTGTTCCCCCCACAACTCTACCAACTACAATCACTTTAGTATTGTCAATAAAAGTAATGGGTTCATCACGGTCTTCAAAAAAGTCTTGATAAGTATTGGTATATGTAGTCACTCCGTTCGCTACAGAAGCCTCTTTTGCAGGATATCTTCCGTCAAAATCAAAAGTATGTCCACTTTTGGTTATGCTAATGGCGTGTTTTCCTATAGGTACTTCTATAGTAAATCGACCATTAATATCCGTTTGAATGGCTACATTATTGGCGTCAATTGCTTGTACATTATCAATGCTTACAAAGGCTCCTGGAACAGGTATTTGCGCATATCTATGCAGTTTTGTGATTTTCCCCGTAGCATCTTTTTCTGCCCAATATTCTCCTTTTTGGTATTTTACAGTCCCTTTTACATAGGCATTATATACCTCATCATCCTTAATATCTCCTGTTATTGGTGCATCAGAAGTAGTAGGAAAAACACCTCTACTATCATAAACAGCAATCCCTTTAAATACAAAAGAAGAATTATCAATAAAGTCTATTTTATTTACCACTGTAGAGCCTACGCCTAAAAAGGCTAATTGCTGCGAAGGATTAAATTCATGCTTTCCAAGTGAAGGTACAATGGTAAAAGAATCGCCATTACCACTATAGGGAACAGCTGATATTACATAATTACCAAACTCATCTGTTACACCTAAAACACCCAATTGACTGCTAGTTGGGATGTTGTTGCCTGTATTGTCAAATGTAGGTGTTTGAGCAGTGGTTAATAATGAATTGCTCAGTTTGGCATTATTCCCATGGAAATTAAAGCCAGTATGGGCCATGTCATACGCATAATCGCCAATTTTCTCGTTAGCACTGATGTAGGTGTTTAGAAATGCTTCATTTCCGTTTAAATAACGACGGTAATCTCTTTTGATTTGGGAAGGACTCAATGCTGTTTCCCATACCCTAAATTCATCTAAATAGGCATTTGCGCCTCCACCCATCTTAAAGTGTGTCCAAGTCTGGGGTTGTCCAGTAGGAGAAGTATTCAAATTTACACTACGATGTAAAATGTCAATTCGCATTGCAGGCAGTCCCTTTTTGGCTAAAATTCTCGTCATTTCAGCTTTGTAACCAACTTCAATAAATCGTCCATTAATGTAAAATTTAGGAACGTCATTATCTCTAATTACTACACTAAAATGGGTGAAAACTTTAGTTATATTGCTTATTGGGAGTAAAATATCGTCTCCATTATTATCAATTTCGCCACTTGGGTAATAATCAAAAGCAGCAACATATGCGGCCCCCAAGTATAATTGGACGTAGTGATTAGCCGAATAATTGACCTTAAAAGTTAAAGATTGGTCGGCATTGCTTTCTAAAGTGTATAAAGATATTCCTGAGCTTGCATCAATTTCTGGCTTTACCCAAGCTTGTAAGGTGATAGAATCTTTCAAACTTTGATTCAATCGGGGTACAGAGGCATAGCCGCTGGCAGGAATTTTTAATGAACTCCCAATACTTAACTGACTGCCCGTTGGGTTAGCTACTACCATTACATCTTTCACCGGATTTCCGCCTGTAAAAGTGATGTTACCAGTAACTACACCTGTTGGATTTCTATAACCTATACCTGTAATGTAAGTTGAATATAGAATCTCTAAACCGTCAATTTCAACACCTTTAGCTGCTATTTTATAGCGATACAGTTTACCGCCTTCTATATTGGTATCTACAAAGGTTCCCGCGTCTGCAGCAAGTGTTTTTAGTGATTTTCCCCAATTTGGATTTGGACTGTCAATATCCTCCGTTCGGTATACCGATATACTGATAATTTTTTCTCGGTTCATTTTCACATCCCAGTTGATCTCAATTCTATCACTGAAATACCCTTTAGATACTGTGAAGGCATCTTCTGAAAAAGTATTGTATCGATACCGAATTCCCCAAGGAAAACCTAAATCTTTCGTGTAATTTTGTGTAGGGTTATTGGTATATGGCTTATCCGTTACCCCCATATAAGGCATTCCCACTTGTAAACTTACCTTTTGTATGGTGAAAGTTTTATTTACCCCATTGACCTTTTGGGTTAAGGTGTGGTTAAGGTTTTCTTTTGCAGAAGCAGCAGCACCAATTACAGTGGCAACACCTTTTTGTTCCTGACCGAATAGCGTGCTATAGCTTAACAACAGTAAGCATAGCGCATAAATGTATTTCGTCATGTGTAGGTTTTATTAGGATAGTAAGAAATAGGATAGAAAAGCAGACTATGATTATATTTTGATAATATAGTTTACTCCGTAGTTGATGGGGCGGGTTTCTGTGCCACCTGTATTGTTTGTATTTCCTGAGGCAGTATGAGTATGGGCTCCATCATATCCAATGGTTTTAGAATTTACTAAATTTACTTCTTCACCGCTACCGTTATTATTATCTGTGCCACCAACAGTATACTTACCATCCATACTTAATACTCTATTAAAGTTGCTGTTGTCATTATGATTGTGGCTACCTGCAGAATTCGTGGGTAAACTAGCCGCATGCAAATGCGATTTTAGATCATCCTGCTGGATTGCTTTTAATTCAGGACCTTCATAACAACCATAAGCGTTACACTGGCGTCCAATACCACGTAAAAAAATTCCTTTTAAGTCTGGGGTGTTGGTACTGCCACCCAATAGTGCTTTTAAATTTGCTGTAATAACCACATCAAGTGAAGCAAAAGAACTTCCATTACAAAGCAGCCATCCATTAGGTGCTGTCGTTCCTATAAAAGGCATTATAGAGCCAGTAGGAACTCCGTTTTGCGCAAAAATAGCATAAGGAACTGCTTGTAATTTTTCATTAGAAAAAACCACGCTGCCTTGCACTACTTTTAAATAAGTAGATTGGCTACTAATTTTACCATAAATTGTTTGATCTATATCTAATACATAAGAGAATACACCAAAATTATCAGTTTTTACATTGGCTGATTTAGTAAGTATAACTTGCTCACTATTACCGGTACCTAAATAGTATACAGTAAATACCAGTGCTAATTGATCAATGTTAGCTATCGCGGCATTGGTTTCGTCACGTGCAATTCCTTGGATAGACATTCCTGAAGAAGTTACATTCGTTTGTGCATTGACATTTGTAGTTAAAACAATAGCGATAAAAGCGAAGAGAGTTAGGTAGATTTTTTTCATGGGAGAAAAGAGGGTTTAATTATTTTTTAACAAATAACAATAATACTAGCGCACAAACAACATCTTATCTGTACAAAACTTATATTTGTTACATATTTTGATTATTTGACACATGTTTTTAGATCTTATATCGTTATTCGTCGGTTTTTTATGCATTTTGATAGTATGTTTTATGATTTTTAATAGAATTGAAAATCATAAAACGAATACTTATTTTGTGCTTATTTTGTTTATTGTAGGCATACAAAGGTTTGTTTACAGCATTGAATTTTTAGGTCTTATAGAAAATTCATATAACCCATTAAAGAAAAAATTATCTCTAGCTTTGTATATTGTTCCTATTTATTTTTTATTCTTTAGAAGATTAATTAAAGGGTACGATCGACTTAAAAACGAATTTTTACACTTTATTTTACCAACATTGTTTGTTTTTGTAAATATGGTATATGAAATTAGCTATCTATTCTTTTTTTTCTACTCTACGTTTTATTTTATTTTGATTCTTCTTCTTTTCAAGAAGTTTATATATCGAAAGAACACATCAATGCTTGAGATAATTAGTTATCGCGAGATTAAGACCTGGTTATTATTGATGATTAGTTTAACTTTTTTATTATTCGTTTATTCTAATTATTTTTTATTTAGCGGAACGAATCCTAAAATGAATTTAGGTTCATTTTATAGGTATTCATCATTACTGTGGTTATTGCTGCTTATTTACATGTTTAAAAATCCAATTGTAATATTCGGAGAGCACTATTTGTTGAAAAACATGCATTTAAATGAGTCAACAGAATTTTTAGTATGGAGTAGAAAGCTTTTAAAGCCAGTGGAAGAAAAAGACAAAGTAGTGTATACTACTATTTCAAAGAGAATCGATTTTATTATTTCGGATATTCAAATTCTTCAGAAATCAGTCCCTATGTTGACTACGACAACTTTTACCGCAAGTACTTTGTCTAAAAAATTAATAATACCAAAACGTCATTTAGAGTTTGTTTTTAAGTATTATTGTCATTATTCCATTAATGATTTTAGTAATCTAGTAAAAATAACTTATGCATTATCACTCATTAAGGAAGGTTATCTTGATAGCTACACAGTGGCCTCATTGGGTGAAAAATGCTTGTTTAATTCCCGATTTACATTTTCAAAAAATTTCAAAAAATTTATCGGGATTTCGGTGAGTGATTATATAAATAGCACTGTTAAATCAAAGCTGTTTTCTGTAAGAGCTGTTGTATCATAAATTTGAAAGAAGTCGTTGTGAATTGCGATGAAATGGTACACAATGAGAAATTAAATAATAATAATAACGATTATTATTTCGACAGTGCAATTATAAATAGCAAGTAAAAGATCTTGCCTAAAAGCTATCTCATCAATTATGGAACTTTATAATGATGTACACCAATCTGTATTGAAATAATCTGTGAGGTAAAAATAAAGTCCCAATCTGTAAGATTAGATTAGGACTTTTTATTTCTTTAAAAACTTGTTAGTTTTTTTAATTCTTTAATCGTTTCAGTAGGGTTTTCTGCCTTGAATACATAGCTTCCGGCCACTAGAACATCTGCTCCAGCTTGTACTAGTTGTTTTGCGTTTTTGTTGGTTACACCACCATCCACTTCAATTATAGTTGATGCTCCTTTTCTAATGATCAAATCTTTTAGTTTTTTCACTTTAGCATAAGTGTTTTCTATAAAAGACTGACCTCCAAATCCTGGATTCACACTCATGATACAAACTAGGTCAATATCATTAATAGTGTCTTCTAACAAGTCAATGTTAGTGTGTGGGTTGATTGCAACTCCAGCTTTCATCCCTTCCGCTTTTATAGCTTGTAGCGTCCTGTGAAGGTGTGTGCAGGCTTCGTAATGCACGCTTAGGATATTTGCACCTAATTCAGCAAAAGTCTTAATGTAACGATCCGGATCTACTATCATCAAATGCACGTCGATGGTTTTTTTTGCATGCTTGTTAATCGCTTCCAAAACAGGCATTCCATAAGAGATGTTCGGAACAAAAACACCGTCCATGATGTCAATGTGGAACCAGTCTGCTTCACTTGCATTAATCATTTCGATGTCGCGCTGTAAATTTCCAAAATCGGCCGCTAGAACAGAAGGTGCAATTAATGTATTCTTCATAGTAGTTAAAGTAAGTGTTGTTTTTGCAAAGATAGTTTTTAAAATAAAAACAATTATCAGATTAGGATAAAACTAATTTTTTTGGATTGATAAATGGGGTCGTTAATATGAAGTAAAAAAGCTTATTAGAAACATTTTTAGTTGTTTAAAAATAAGCTTTTTTTATAAATTGTATAGCAAAAGAATCAGTCTAATTTAGAAAACGGAAATTTTTTCAGGTAAGATTTTAATTCGTCTAATTGGATTTTAGTTCCTTCCAAATTAATCTGGTATCTGCCTTTATAAATCAACGTTATTGATGATGACCTATCAGCATCTGGATTAGTGTCGTTTTCTGTTAATGCTTTTACTCCGTCTATTTCTTCTGTTTTTTTAGTTGTCGTACTGTCTATTGATTCTGTATCAGCTGCAAGTGACATATGGGTAATCGCAATTAATGCACTACCGGCTTCACCAGCGCCGTCAAAAATAGATACTTTTAGGATCTTGCCACTGTTATCAACGTAAGTTGCATCAGATGAGCTTAGTCCTACCGTTGCTGTATTTCCAGCATTAAAACTGCTTCTTTTAAAATTGTCTAATTTTTCAGATAATATTTGTTTATATAGCTCTTTAGGTATTGGTTTCAGTTTTTTTAACTCTTCTGTATGCTTTTCATAATCTTTTATGGCATCCGTTGCTTTGTTGATGTTTTTCATGGTTTTTCTAGATTCCAATAATCCTGGCTCGCTGTTTATTTCGGCCTCTTTTTTACAGGCAATTACGGTTAGTAGGCTTAGTGCTATGATAAGTTTTTTCATGTTATTTTTAATTTAAAAAATAAAGATATAAATTAATGTGTTTTATATAAACGTTTTATATTAATTTATTCTATAATTGGGTTTGTGTAAGGATTACAATGAAAATCCTTTTATTCTTTTGTTTTGAAAGTAAAAGATGGGAGGGAAAGTGCGACCCGAAGTTTTTACTTAGTGAAATACCAAGAAAGAGGCAAGAGAGAAGTAATCGAGAAATGGGTTTTATTAAAAAATAAAACTCCGGTAATCAGCCGGAGTTTCAATCATCAATCAAAAAACGAACAGTCAATCAAACTGTTGTTCATTTTGAATTAAAAGATTTAAAATTTAAAAATTTTAATTGGGGAATATTTTGATTAACCTAAATAGGTTTTTAGTATTTTACTTCTTGAAGTGTGTTTCAATCTTCGGATAGCTTTTTCTTTTATTTGACGAACACGCTCGCGGGTCAGGTCAAAAGTTTCACCAATTTCTTCAAGTGTCATTGGGTGTTGATCACCAAGACCAAAGTACAAACGTACTACATCAGCCTCTCTTGGAGTCAATGTTTCTAATGAACGCTCGATTTCAGTACGCAATGATTCGTGGATTAATTCTCTGTCAGGATTTGGAGATTCACCAGAACGCAATACATCGTAAAGGTTAGAATCTTCTCCTTCTACAAGAGGGGCATCCATTGAAAGATGACGACCAGAGTTTTTCATAGACTCTTTTACGTCGTTGACTGTCATGTCAAGTTCTTTTGCAATTTCCTCAGCAGATGGTGGACGCTCGTTAGATTGCTCTAACAAAGCATACATTTTGTTGATTTTATTGATAGAACCAATTTTATTTAAAGGCAAACGAACGATACGAGATTGCTCTGCCAAAGCTTGTAGTATCGATTGACGAATCCACCATACAGCGTACGAGATGAATTTGAAACCACGTGTTTCATCAAAACGTTGCGCTGCTTTGATCAATCCTAAATTCCCTTCATTAATTAAATCAGGAAGTGTAAGTCCTTGATTTTGATATTGTTTTGCTACCGAAACAACAAAACGTAAATTTGCTTTTGTTAATTTCTCTAAGGCTTTTTGATCCCCGGCTTTAATCTTTTGTGCTAATTCTACTTCTTCGTCAGCGGTAATAAGGTCAACTTTTCCAATTTCTTGTAAATATTTGTCTAATGAAGCAGTTTCACGATTGGTAACCTGCTTGGTAATTTTAAGTTGTCTCATGTTTTTGTCTCCTCAAGTTTTAAGTGTACAAATAGTTATACGTATGGATCATCAAAAAAGTTACAAAAAATAGAAAATAGTTAAAATTCCTGCTCTAGAAACTGTATTTAGACCATAAAAAGAGTTTGCGAAAATAGCGATTGCTTAAAAACCATTGATTATCATAATAACAATATTGAAAAAAACAAGATTAGAATTCTAAAAAGTTTTCAACGTTTTTACCATTCCACTGGCCTAAAAATTTATAGGGAATAAATCTTGCAAAGAGCTCTTCTTTATACCATTTGAGTTTTCTGGTAAGACGAACGACCTCTTTATGTTTTTCATTTTTATAGGCATAATCAATCATTTCGGATTGAGTTTTCCATATGCTTAATGTAGCTTGCTGTATTAAAGGCCATTCGCCAACACCTATCGATAACGCTAATCCATCATAACTATCTAAACTTTTGCTCACATCACCAACTTTTCTCCAAAAAGAAATTAATTTTGAAAGCCGAATACTGGCTCGTGTTAAAACCATAACTGGCTTATCTAGAGCCAAAGAGGCATGAGAAATAAAAGGTTGCTTTCCGTCCCATTTTCCGTGGGCTTCTGCTGCATGTGCAAAAACGGTGAATGATTCAGAGCTTCTAGATTTATAGTTGTTAAAAAAGGAGTTTTTTTCAAAAAAATTATTTGCATCTTTTTCGGATACCCAAATACATAATAATGCATAAGTACCAAAGTTTGGTTTTGAACTAAAACCATTTTCAGCACCTGAACCCAATAATTTGTAGAATACTAATCCTTCAATCTTTTTGAAATGAGCATGTCCTAATTGCATTTGCGAAAATGCCCAAAGTTTGTTGGAAAAACTTTCCAATTTAAAAAAAGTACAAGTTGTTATTTGGCTCATGAGTTTGTGTTATGTTTTGAATGGGTTTGTGATTGTAAATTAGATTATTTTTTTTCAACCACTAAAATTTGTACGCCCAAAGGGAATAGTTTTTCAAATACAAAAATAGGGGATGTAACCACTTTTAAAAGAACAAGCATCCAAAAATGATTAGACATATTCCCCGACCAGTCTATCCCTTTTTTTTCCATTCTGCCAAGCCACCACAGGGTAAACGCATCAAGGGTTCCGTATCGCAAATGTTTTTTAATTTCCCATTTATCGTTAGGAAACAAAAGCGAAAAACCTTTATTTGTTAATAATGACAGGTGTCTTGGACTATGCCATCCTTGCCAATATGATTTTTGAATTTTTGCACTTATGCTTTTATAATCAGGTATTTCGATAATTATTTTTCCGCCTTTTTTTAAGCAATTATAGAGTGTTTCAATGGTTTGATGTGGGTTGTAATCGTGCTCTAAATAATGCCATAACGTGATTGCATCAAATTCGGTCTTAGTATTATAATCTTCAATAGAAACTTTTTTAAGTTCTAAGTTAGGATAATTTTTACCCTTCCAACCCGAATCTGAAAAATCAATTCCAGTGCAATTTACTTTTGATTTTTGTTGCAAAGATTCTAAAAAACTCGGATTACCACATCCTACATCTAAAACGCTACGAGTAGACTCGTTTTTTTTAAGATATTTTTTTACAAAATTAACGCGCTTTAAATCTAACTTTTTTTGACTGTTATCTACAAAGGAAAAATACTTTCCCCAAGCTAAAGAGCCTCTGTAGGGCAAATAGTTTTCGGTGTAGTACTCCTCTAATCTTTCAGGCACTACCGGATTTGTTAGAAACACTGTTTCACAATTATTACAAACATCAAAAACATAAAGCTCATTATTTGGCTCATGCATTAATGCATTTGTTGACATGTAATAAGAAGTTTCGGTTTTTTTACAAATCGGGCAATTGGCAGCATTTGTATGTTCCATCTGATAGTTTGATTTTATATAAAGTCAATGAATAATATATATGATAAACAAAAGCTAAAGCGCAAACTTTAAACTAAAGAGTAAGATATTTATCCATACGCACAGTGTGTTATGTGTAAAGAGTTTTAGACTGTTTTGAGGCAGCTTGAATGTATTTTTTCTTAATAATTAACATTCCAAAACTTTCGCCACCTTCTTTCCCAGTATTTTTGTGATGCATTTTGTGCGCGCGACGCAACGCTAAAATAAATACATTTTTTGTTTTAGTAAATACTTTGAAGCGTTGGTGAATTATGAGGTCATGTACAAAAAAATAAGCTGCACCATAGAGTAATATGCCAAAACCAACCCATGTGTACCAGGCATACTGGTTCATCATTCCAAACATTATTAGTAACCAACTTGGCACGGCATAGATGATAAAAAACAAGTCATTTCGTTCAAACCAGCTTTTATGGTCTTTTTTGTGATGATCAGCATGAAAATACCACATAAAACCATGCATTACGTATTTGTGATTTGCCCATGCAGAAAATTCTGTTAGTATAAAAGTGACTACAACTATGCTAGAATTAATTATTATTTCCATATTAAATAAATATAAATAAAAAGGTGAAGAATATAATTTGTAAAATCAATATTATTAAAGAGACGGTACGATTGCCCTTTATGATTGTAGGGTAAAAAAAGTAAGATGTAAAAAAAGCAACGCCAATCCAACTTAGATAATTCTGTAAATCAGGTAACCCACCTTCAAATTGCCAAAAATTAAGTTTCGGTGCCACTTGCTCAATAAGTAAATCAATAAGTGTTACGAGTAAAGCAGCCACAATCAAAACAGTTATTTTGTTTGTAAAGATACGACTTACCACTTTGATTCCAGCACAAATAAGCATTGCCCAATTGATCGAAATGACCAGAGGAACATTAAGAAATTTATAGCCTAATCCGTCACCGTATGAATATTTCCCAAAAATTAATCCAGTTTTTACACCAACTACTTCAATAATAAAACCCAAAGATGCAATAGAAAAAAACGCAATTATAAATTTTTTGTCTTCTAAGGGACTATGAATTAAAAAAACGAAACAAGTAAGTAATAATGTATAAGGTGTAAAAGGACTAAAAAAAGAAGGATTGACGACAAACCCAATCGAGCCAGAAATATAGACCAGAATTAAGAAATATAAAAAATATGATTTGTATGTTTTTTTCATTTCATTTCTTGTTCTACTATAAGTTGACTGGCTATTTTTGCACTAAAAAGACATAGTGGAATACCTCCTCCTGGATGTACACTTCCTCCCACAAGAAACAAATTTTTAATACTTGACGAAAAATTAGCATGCCGTAAAAATGCTGCAAATTTATTGTTGCTAGAGTTACCATACAGTGATCCGCCTAGAGAAGATGTTTGATTTTCTATATCAATTGGATTTAAAGTACTTTCGCTAATAATATATTTTTCGATATCTGTTTTCAGCATCATATTAATTTTGTCAACTACATTCTTTCTAATTGCTTCGGCATAATATATACTCTCGCTTTTATTGTGCGGTACATTTACCATTACAAACCAGTTTTCGCAACCCTCTGGCGCATCATCTTTGCAATATTTTGAAGTAATATTTATATAAATTGTAGGGTCTTCTGTTGGATATTGTTTCGAAAACAAATAATCAAATTCCTTCTTATAATCATCACTGAACAGAATATTATGCAATCCTAATGCTGGAAATTCTTTGTTTATTCCCCAATAAAAAACATAGGCACTACTAGATTTTTCTTGTTTAATTAGCTTTTTAGGAGTAAAAGAATTTGGCAATAAATATTTGTAGAGTGCATGAATATCTATATCGCTTGCCACAATATCAAAGGGATAGCTAATCCCATTACTCTTAATGGAGGCAATCCTATTATTAGATTCAATATGTAAGGTTTCAACAGTTGCATTATATTTAATTTCCACATTAGCTTCTTCTGCTAGTTTGACCAAATGTGTTGTAATTTGATGCATACCTTTTTTAGGTAAGTAAGCACCAAGATTAAATTCTAAATGCGAAATCATATTCATTAAAGCAGGTGCTTTATAAGGATTAGAACCATTATAGGTTGCAAATCGATTGAACAACTGTACCGTTTTTGGATTCGAAAAAGTTTTTTCATTTTTTTTATGCATAGTACTCATTAAACCCAAGAACGGGGCCGATAATATACCTTTTACTGTTTTAAGATTAATGAAATTTTTCAGCTGATGTAGCGATTGTTTCAAAAATAGATCTTCGGTAGTTTTAAAATAAAAAGCGTTGCGCTTGATATGTTTTAAAACAGTTTCTTTATTTTCATTTAATTTTAAATGTACTTCCGCTGCAAATTCTTCTACATTAGCAGATGCTTTTAGTTGCGTTCCATCCGAATAAAAATAGTTAGTTATGACTTTTAATTTGTGGTATTCAAATTTATGCGAGCTTCCTTGCAAATTAGTCAATTCATCTATTAGCTCGGGCATTGTAAATAACGATGGGCCTTTATCAAATCGAAATCCATTCATATTAAATTCACTCAATTTGCCTCCTGGGTAACTATTTTTTTCAAAAATGGTTACTTTAAACCCTTGATTTGCTAGTCGAATTGATAATGCAAGACCTCCTATCCCAGCTCCAATCACACCAACGGTTTTAGTCATTTTTATTTATTAAATTAAAAGTGTAAATCTAGTTTTTTTTCAGAGGAAGATTGTAGAACAATAGTTAAAAAAATCTGGTAAACAGTAAACTAGCAATCAAAAATAATTAAAACCAAAAGTTTATACAATTATAAAAATAAACAATCTCAATTTCAAAAAATGGGGGTCAAATAAACAACATAAAGTGATTTTTTTTCGTTAATTTTTTCTATTTCTGATTGATCATCGCTTTTGTCTTTTGGACTAGTTCTGCTTTTTCATCAATAGTAATAACACATACTTTTCCAATGTCCAGTAAATACTTCTCTAACGATGCCGTTTTTCGATTGGTTACTTATTTGGTATTTTTAATTTGTAGCATGGCCGTGTTTCTTCAAGTTTTAAGTGTACAAGCAGCCGCACGTATGGAGTTGCATTAAAGTTACAAAAGAGTGACATTATTTTACATTGAATGTTTCTTTTAGTGAAATTGCCTTTCCAGTTTCTGTAAAACCTTCAATGGTAACTTCAAATGTGCCTTTAACATCTGATGTGTAGAATGAAATCTCTTTGTTAAGATCAGCTGCAGGTATCCACGAAAGCTGATTTCTGTAATCTGGGATTCTTTCATTTATTTTGATATCTGAATAATCAATTTTATTATACTGTTTTTTAATTGACGGCCTTTGGATTAATGGGTTCAAAATATAGTTTTCTTTTATATCAGTTGTAAATTGATTTTTGGTCGTGGTAAAACTTATTAATCCATTAAAAAAACGAGGGCCTATATAATATGTTCCAGCAATAACACTTATCTTATAAATATTTTTCATGTTGTAATTAAAGAGTTCGTTTACATTTTGTAAAAGCAAACCATCAATTAATACTAATGCTGGCTCAGGTAATTGCGGATATATAGAATAATCATTTACATGTAAAGAGTAATTGTTGTTCTTATTTTTGTAATATAGTTCTTTAGTAATCTCTGTGATGTTTTCTTTTAATGTTGGAAATCGGGTGAAATCATCAAGGATATACTCTTTTGCAAGTGGGAAGTAAAATACATTTGATTCATTTAGTGTACTGATACTATCTTTGCTTCTTTGATAGTATGCGTTTTCAATTTGGTTTGTTATAGATCGGTCTAATAGTGTTTGCTTCAAGCTAGCTGATAAATTAAAATCAGGCTGAATGTTTAATTTAGAGTAGTCAGGGGTATTAGGTTTGTCGAGCTCAATGGTATAGTTATCTGAATGTTCATTTATTACTTGTATAACTATATTAGGAGTATAGTAGGCTTTGTTTAGGTTAAAAATAAAATGCCCCATTTCATCTGTTTCTACAATTTTAAAAGCAGGCGATTTTCCAGGTAGAGACAATGCAATAGTTATATTTTGAAGATTATCTGATTCTTTTGCTGATACTATTCTTCCAGAAATCATTTCTCCGCGAAGTTCAGGTAGTATTATTTTTTTTCGAACATCTAGCTTATCTGGGTTTGTGGTAGTGGAAATTTTAGCAAATTCATTTGCAGTAGTCTGATTTATGGTAGGTAATTCATCTGTTTTTCTAACAGAAAGTGAATAGCTTCCACTTCCGTTTGTGGTAACCGAAGGATCTATTTTTACTGTAACTTTTTCTCGATTAGCAAAAGTTTTTTTATTCAGTGCTATTCCGCTTTTTTGATTTGCTGATGATTCTTGATAAGTTGTGTTTTTTGCAATTGTTACGCTATCTGTATTTTTTAGATTTAGCTTATTTGTTGAAAAGCCAGTTTCATTTGTTTGATATGGATTTATAATTTTGATGTCTATTTGGAACATCTTTGAAGTGGATAAATTTAGCATCCAACTTGTATAAGCAATTAGTTTGTAATTCCCAGTTTGAAGAGTTGTAGGTATAAAATAATCTCCTTCGCCCGTTGCATTTTCAAGGAATATTTTGTCTTTAAATACAGAGTTGTTATTGTTGTCTATAAGTTCAATATAGGCTAATTTGCTAACTAGGCTAGGCGTTTTATCTGTATTTTTTATACAATAGAGCTTATAAAATAGGGTTTCACCAGAAACGAGTGTAGTTGTATTTATGTGTATAAATACTGTCTCATCTAGGGTGATTACTTGTTGTGCTATAGTTAATTGTGTATTAATTAATACAAACAATAGGATTAGGTGCTTTAATTTGTCCAAAATGATGGTATTTTATTAGATGAAAATGATGTGCAATCTCCGCATTCTACAGGGGTTAAAATATAATTCGAGCTATTATTAGAAATATAACTCATCAAGTTATTTTCGACGTTATAGATCAAACTAGGTCCTGAACAGTCATCTCCTCTAAAGCAGAAGGAAAATGGTATGTCATCACATTCAACGATGTAAGGAGGTTTTGGAGTGTTAGGGAATACGTCGTTATAATTGAAAAAAATTCTTTGAGAAGAAATAGATGCAACATCAAAATAGCCAATAACTTTTGTGTTAGAATCGCTAATGCATCTTATATTACCGGTTATTATACCTGGTTGTTTTGGAGATAAAACGCTTGAAGAACTTGAGATGTCTCTCATTACTTTATGGAAATTATATGCTTCTAAATTTTCTACATATTGCTTTACTAATACGCTGTATCTTTCTCCTATGATATAATTATTTTTGTTTATAAATCTAATTGGGAGGTTTACTCTGTCTTCTGTTTGGTCATTTGTATTAAATAATATAATATCCGTTGAGTTTTTAGTCAAATAACAAACCCTTGTATTTATTGAATTGGGGATCAGCTGTATAGATTCGGTTCCGGTTACTGTTAGTTTCAAGGAGGACCATCTTGGCGCTACAATTTTATATGTTTCTTCATATTCATAGCGGTAATATTTTGAAGTGTTTGTAGGGTCGTAACTGTTGATATTAATTTGGACACCAATTTCATTGTCTTTATTTGTAGTAATGGTTGGGATTATGCTTTCTATTGGAGTGACCGTTGTTAGAGTTTCTGGAGTCGATTTATATACTTTACCGTCAGTAGTTTTAATTTCTAAGGTATATTCTCTATTGGGCAAAATTTGAAAAATAGATTGGGATATGTACATTCCAGATTTTTCATTAAATTTATATTCGTTATTGAGATTGTCTTTGAGGATGACTATGGCATCTTTTTCGGTCTCCACTCCATCATCTTCAAATCGAGCAGTTTTAGAAATTTTTATTTCTTGATTCTTAAGTTCATTTGTTAAAGTAGCCTCGACGACAATTGCTTCTTCGTATGTATTAGTTAGCAATGGATATGTTTCAGTACAGCTACTAAAAATGGTTACTAATAAAAGTAATAATAATATATGTTTAAGGTTGTCTATTTTCATTTCTTTAAAATCGTTTTGATAATTAAAATTTAAAATTATAGGTAATACTAGGTACAGGTATTGAAAAAATAGATGTTTTATATCCTTTTATCTCTCCGTTTTTGTCAGTATTAAAATAAATTGAATACGGATTACTTCTTCCTAAAACATTATAGACGGATATATTCCAAAAACTATGCGCTAGCTTTTTTATTTTATGATTTCCTTCGATATTTATACCTATATCTAGACGGATGTAATCAGGGATTCGGTATTGATTTCTGTCACTGTATAAAGTGTAATCTGAGTTGCCGTAATGGAAGGTTCCTATGGGATAGGTTATTGGTCTTCCAGTTTGGTACAAAAAGTTAGTCGATAAGCTATAACGTTTTGTGAATTTATAATTTAAAACGGCACTTAAATCATGAGGCTTGTCAAAATTTGCAGAAAAATAGTTGCCATTGTTTACTGTTTCTGAGTTAAACTCGCTATCAAGTTGGATAAAAGTTCGAGAGTAGGTATATCCAACCCATCCGTTTAAACGGCCTAATTGTTTTTTTAATAAAAACTCAACTCCATAGGCTCTTCCTTTACCCTGCAACAATTCTGTTTCAACATTTTCGTTTAATAATAATTGAGCACCCACTTTATAATCAAGAATATTTTCGGATGTTTTATAATAGCCTTCTAAACTAAGTTCAATATCGGCAGTATTTATGTTTTTATAAAGTCCTAGCGAAAATTGGTTTGCGCTTTGTGGTTTGACATTGGTATCAGATAATTTCCAGGTATCCGTTGGCGATTGAGTAGTATTGCTTGATAGAAGATGGATGTATTGCCTGGTCATGTCAAAACCTGCTTTTATCGAAAAGTCATCAGTGATAAAGTAGCGTGCTGCTAAACGGGGCTCTATTCCGCCATAGGTTTTTATAAACTCATTATTATTGTAATGTTTAGTTCCAATTACTGTCTCATCGCTTAAAGGCAGGCCTTGCTGATAGAGGTTTACATCTGCTTCTCCCATGGAGGCATAAAAAGAATATCGTAAGCCTAAATCGATTAGTAATTTTTTACTTATTTTATAACTGTCAGATAAATAAATGGCAGATTCTAATGCCTTTTCTTTTGCAATGTCTGTCGAAATCAAAGTCGCATCTGGATTTGTGGGATGTTGATAACCTGGAGAGATATTATATAATTTACTTGATATTCCGTAAGAAATCGCGTGTTGTTTGTTAAGGGAATATTTTAGTTTTAACATCAATTGTGATTCATTTACTTTGTATCCAAAATCAAAATCGTTGATGTTGTTTGAATTGTAGTCAATATTAAACTTGTATTCACTATTTGTAAAAATTAATGCAGCTTTGTTTCTCTTGTTAAAATCGTGGTCCCATTTTACAGATGCAAGTCGATTACTGTATTTATAAACAGAATCAGAACTAATGCTAAAACGGTCATGACTATAGTAAAGAGTTGTCTCAATGGAATTGTTTTCATTGAGAGTATTGTTGTACTTAAGAATTCCGTCATAAAAACCAGCTTGACTGTTTTTTAAATCTTCATCGTCTAAAGATTTTAATATCCAATCAGAGTAGGTGGCCCTTGCTCCAAGAAGAATACTAGACTTCCCTTTTGTTATAGGAGTACCAATAGTTAGATTTGATGTTATAGGACCTATGGCTCCTTCACCAGAGAATTTATCTGGATCACCATTTTTTGTTGTAATATCGAATACTGAAGATAATCTACCTCCAAACTCTGCTGGAATACTTCCTTTATAGATTTCAGCTTTTCGAGCTGTATAGGGATTTATAGCAGAGAAAAATCCTAAAAAATGTTGCGGATTATACATTACTGCATCATCTAAAAGAATTAAGTTTTGGTCTTCTTTTCCTCCTCGGACATTAAATCCAGCAGAACCTTCTCCAGTAGTTTTTATGCCAGGGAAAGTAGTTGCTATTTTTAAAATATCTCGTTCTCCCAGTATTAGTGGGACATTTTTCATAGCTACTAAATCGATGGAAACTAGTCCTGAAACAACAGTTTCTGTAGTTTTTGCCCTTCCGTTTTTCACTATTACTTCATCTAATAAGTTGGTGTCTTCTTGAACTTCTATATCAAGTAATCCATCGTTATAAACCATTACTGTTTGTGTAATTTTTTTGAAGTTTATTGATTTTATTTCTATAATATTAATTCCTATCGGGACTTGTAATGTATAATATCCTTGAGTGTCACTTGTACCACTTATATTTTTTCCTTTTATGTTTATGTAAACATTTGGCTCAGGTTTATTAGTAGCTCCATTTTTTATATATCCAGATAAAGTGCAATTTACCTTGTTTGTTATGTCAGATTCTTTACCGATAAATTTAATAGATGCGTTTCTTTTTGAACCAAAATTCTTAATTGAATCATATTGTTTATAAAATATTGGGTTTTGTAACGCTTTATCGCTCACTTTGTCTGAACTATTTGAATTTGAATTAGCGAAATAATTTGACGCTAGACTGTCGTGAATTCTGTTATTATTTGTTAATATTATTTTCTTGTTAAGAATTAGGAAATTAATATTTGTATTGCTGAAAATTTTATCTAGTAATTCTTCGATCGAAATGTTAGTATAGCTAGCAGTTACTAATTCCTTATTTGTTTGGATCCATTCTGGCTTAAAGTAAAATTTGTAAGAGGACGAATTTTCAATAGTTTGAATTATGGTTGTCAAATCAGAATTTTTAAAATCAAATGAAAATTTATCTTTTGTTTCCTGGGCAAGGGCTATTTGATTGGAAATCAGAATTAATATAATTAAAAGAAACTTTCTCATGGGTTTATTTGGTTATTTTTGTTTGAGAAATATTAATATATTTCATTAGATTTAACATAAATTGACCGTAGTCAGATGTTTTTAAATTTCTGTGCGTAGAGTAAAAATCATTAATTCCTTTTTTTTGGCGAGGAAAGATTTTTATGATATCATTTTTGCTATCTGTGCTATAAAAAACATTGTCAAAGGAGATGAAAAATTGATTGTCTTCGGGGAAATTATAATACACTCCATCATCATTTATTCTTTTAGCAAGTTTTTTTTGATGTTTTATATAAAAGTTGAAATTGTCGTTAAGTCTTTCTAATTCATAATAGCCGCTCGTTAATTGAGCTAAGGAAGATTCATTTTGGTTGATTTTAACGAAGTTTTTATCATTTATATAAAAGGAGTTTACTTTGTCTTGTATGAGAATTATACCAATGTGTTCAGACTCTCCGTAGGGATTTAATATTAGTTCATCTTTGTAAATATTGTATTTAATGTTTACGTTATAGTAATTTTGTCCCTCATAATTGATGTTACCTCTAGTATATTTATTAGTAATAAGGTACATGTTATTTGTTCCAATTGTTTTATAGGTATCGGTATAGAATGGACCATTATTTATATCTAAATTTTCTCGGCCTACTATGTTATCAAACCAATTGTGTAGCGATTCTTCTTGTTGTGTCTGACTATTGACAGTAAAAGTATTACAAATTAGAGATAGTAAGAAAACAGAACGTAATCGATTTAGGAATTTTAAAATTGCCATACACTTTTTTAATTTGTTAAAAAGAAAGGTTTTTAACAAATATATGGGAATTTTCTGAATTTTATGATATTTTTTTATTTCTTTTTTAAAGACAAAAACCCCAATTCAAATGAATGAATTGGGGTTTTTTATAAATAAACCTTTAGTAAACTAAGATCTGATTACTCTTTTCTTTCCTCACGTGGAGGTCTTGGCATAAGTGCTTTTCTTGACACTTTTTCTTTTCTAGTTTTTGGATCCATACCTAAGTATTTCACTTCAAAAACATCACCCATGTTAACTACATCAGAAACATTTTCTGTGCGTTCCCAAGCTAATTCAGATACGTGTAATAAAACTTCGTTTCCTGGAGCTGCTGTATATTCTACAACTGCACCAAAATCTAGCATTTTGATTACTTTTACTTCATAAGACTCATTCATTTGAGGCTTGAAAGTGATTGATTTAATTTTAGCCAATACTGCTTCAATTCCTGCAGGATCTGTTCCTAAGATTTCAATAACTCCTTCTTCAGTAGCTGGATCTTCATTAATAACAATTGTTGTTCCAGTTGTTTTTTGTAATTCTTGAATCACTTTTCCACCAGGTCCAATTAATGCTCCAATAAAAGCATTAGGAATTCTTCTAGTAATAATTTTTGGAGCGTAAGCTTTAACATCTTCTTTTGGAGCTGCTAAAGTTTCGATTAATTTACCAAGGATATGTAAACGACCTTCACGAGCTTGTGCTAGTGCAGCTTCCATAATTTCGTATTTCAATCCATCAATCTTGATGTCCATTTGACAAGCAGTAATTCCTTCAGAAGTTCCTGTTACCTTGAAGTCCATATCTCCTAAGTGATCTTCATCACCAAGAATGTCAGACAATACAGCATAACGATCTCCATCAGTAATTAATCCCATTGCAATTCCTGAAACGGGACGAATCATTTGGATACCTGCATCCATTAGGGATAATGTTCCAGCACAAACTGTAGCCATAGAAGATGAACCGTTAGATTCTAATACTTCAGATACTACACGAATTGTGTAAGGACAATCAGCAGGAATCATGTTTTTCAAAGCTCTTTGCGCTAAGTTTCCGTGACCTACTTCTCTTCTTGAAGTTCCTCTTAAAGGACGAGCTTCACCAGTAGAGAAAGGAGGGAAGTTATAATGCAAGTAGAATTTTTCTTCTCCTTGTTGAGATGGTGAGTCAATTTGGTTTGCTTCTCTAGATGTTCCTAAAGTTGCTGTAGCCAATGCTTGAGTTTCCCCACGTGTAAATAAGGCAGATCCGTGTACAGATGGTAAGTAATCTACTTCACACCAGATAGGTCTGATTTCTGTAGTTTTTCTTCCGTCTAAACGTGTTCCTAAATCTAGAGTTACGTTACGAACTGCTTCTTTATTGGTTTTTTTGAAATATTTAGAAACTAAATCTCCGTCAGCTGCCAATTCTTCTTCAGTAAATAAAGCTTTAACTTCTTCTTTAACTTCGTCAAATGCAGCTGTACGTTCTTGTTTAGATGAACCTTGGCTAGCAATAGCGTAAATTTTATCGTAAGATGCTGCTTTTACTTTAGCGTAAATAGCCTCGTCTTCTCTTTCTCCTTCGTACGTTCTAGTCTCTTTTTTTCCAAAAGCGGCTTGTAAACGTAGTTGAGCAGAAATTTGATTTTTAATGTGTTCGTGTGCAAATTTAATCGCTTCAAGCATTTCTGCTTCTGAAATTTCTTTCATTTCACCTTCTACCATTGCGATAGAGTCCATTGAAGCTCCAATCATCATATCAATATCTGATAAGTCTAATTGTGCACGGCTTGGGTTGATTATGAATTTTCCGTCAACACGACCAACTCTAGCTTCAGAGATTAATGTTTCGAAAGGAATGTCAGACAAAGCTAAAGCTGCTGATGCTGCTAAGCCTGCTAATGCATCTGGCATTACATCCTCGTCAAAAGACATTAATTGAATCATTACTTGAACTTCGGCATGATAGTCGTCTGGGAAAAGTGGACGTAAAACACGGTCTACTAAACGCATTGTTAACACTTCGCTATCGCTTGGTCTTGCTTCTCTTTTGAAAAAACCACCTGGAAAACGTCCTGCTGCAGCAAATTTTTCGCGATAATCTACTGTTAAAGGTAAAAAGTCGATACCTGGACTTGCTTTTCTTGAAGATACTACTGTTCCTAAAATAACAGTTTTTCCTATTCTTACTACTACAGATCCATCAGCTTGTTTGGCTAAACGACCTGTCTCGATTGTGATGTTTCTTCCATCACCTAAATCGATACTTTCTACAAATAATTGTGGAATCATAAATTTAATTTATTAGTTAAACATGGGTTCTAGTTGTGTTGTAGTTGTTGTTTGCGTAGTTAATGCCTAAAACCCAATGAAAAACCAAACTTTTTTTATTATTATGTATAAAAACAAAAAGAGGCACTTGCGCGCCTCTTTAATATATTGATTATTTTCTAATACCCAATACTTTGATAATCTCACGGTATCTGTTGATTTCTTTCTTTTTCAAGTAATCCAACAAAGATCTTCTTTTTCCAACTAGCAATACTAATGAACGCTCTGTGTTGTAATCGTGACGATTTTTTTTCAAGTGTTCTGTTAGGTGGCTAATTCTGAAAGTGAACAAAGCAATTTGAGCTTCTGATTTACCTGTGTTTGTTTTTTCTCCGTGTTTAGCGAAGATTTCTTCTTTAATCTCTTTAGTTAAATACATTCCAATATTTGTTTAATGATTTTTATGTATGTCTTACAGCTATTGTAATACGGCTGCAAAAGTACTATTTATTTTGGAGAAATCTAAAATAAATTTAATAATTAATGTTATTTTGCTATTGTAATAGGAAGAGAGTAGAGAACTCTTACAGGGATGCCTCTCATAACTCCTGGGACCCATTCTTTGTATTTTTTTAAAACTCTAATTGCTTCTTCGTCTAATCCGTAGCCAAGTCCTTTTATTATTTTAGTTTCAACAATACTACCGTCCGTTTCAATTACAAATGTTAGGTATATTTTTCCAAAAACAGTATTCCGAGCTGCATTAGGAATTCTCATTGATTTTCCGATATAACTGTAAAAATTATTCATTCCTTTTTTGGGTGCAGGATATTGATATGCTTTTTTATAGATGTGTTCAATATTTGAAGAGTCAATACTTATGCCGGAAATTAATTTTCCGTTTTCATAGTTTTCGACGAAAGTATAGTTCGGTTTTTTGCTACGCCCTTTCCAGTTTCCTTCATGGAAGCCGTCTTTTATTTTGCCGCTTTCAAAAAAACCCTCATTTGAATCTTCATAATCTCCATTGCCGTCAATTACGGTTTGGACATGTTCAGCATTCCAGAATTGATTTATTTTAGATTCAGAGCTAATCTCTTTTTCATTTTCTAAATATTCAATTTCGGATTTCGGTTGTCCGTTTTCGTACCAATGATACTGTTTGCCGCTTAGTCTGGATTTTATATATTTTGAGACTGTTTTTTTATTACCGTTTTCATAATAGTACACAAACTGTCCCTCTTTTACTAAATAATCTTTATTGGTAGACGTTCCTGCCATTTCTAAAGTCCCTGATTTGTAATAATCAAAGACGTTGTAGATATTCTTGTCAGAATAGTAATCTTTAATAATCCTGTAATATTTGTAATTGTCTTCTGTTGATTCTTTCCATATGGAATCAAAGTAAACAATTTTACTAACTGGGGATTGTGAGAATGATAAAAATGGAATTAAAAATAGTAAGGCTAGATGTAAATTTGATTTCATAAATGTTTTTAATAAAAAAATAAATGTAATACTATTAGTATAATTTAGCTATTTCTTTATTTACAAATTCTAAAAAGCGTTCGTCAGATTCTGTGAATGGATCTATCACATGACTATCAATATCAATTTGACCAATATTCTCTCCATCTACAAATAAAGGGACTACGATTTCTGATTTTACCGTAAAACTGCAGGCAATATAATTATCTTGAGCCGCAACATCTGGAACCACAAAATTGTCATTAGAAACGGCAACTTGTCCGCAAATACCTTTGCCAAAAGGAATTACTGTATGATCTGTTTCTGCTCCTACATACGGTCCTAAATGAAGTGTTTGAGTTTCTTGATTTGCAAAATAAAATCCAACCCAGTTGTAGTAGTCTATATTGTCCTGTAACAGTTGGCAAACGGCTAAAAGTTTTTCGTCTCTTGAAAGGGTAGTATTTATTGTAATTGCAGTTACTTGTGGTTGTAATTCCTGGAATGTCATGTTTTTTTTTTTTAATACAAAAGTATTTAAAGTCTCTTTCAAAAATTATATAAATTTGTTAAAAAATAGACTTTGAAAAAATATTTCAATAAATACAAACCTTTTTTACTTTTTCTGGCGAAGTTTTTTTTGACGTATATTATTCTAGCTCTTATTTATCAGGGATTTTTGAGAAGTTTTGGAGAGGATAAAATCGATTCGATCACCGAGTTGGTTGCCGAAAACACAAAACAACTGCTGACACTATTTGATGCGGATTCTGATATAATAAAAATTGATTCTGAACCCTATATTAGATTGATTTACAATCAGCAATATGTAGCCAGAATGATAGAGGGCTGCAATGCTATTAGTATAATCGTTTTGTTCATTTCGTTTGTGGTTTCGTTTTCGGGCAGCGTTAAGTCTACCGTGCTTTTTATTTTGGGTGGAAGTCTAATTATTTATATATTAAATGTAGCTCGCATAGCTATTTTATGTGTGTTGATATATCTTTTTCCAAAGCAGCAAACATTGCTGCACGGTGTGCTTTTCCCGCTATTCATTTATGGTGTTGTTTTTATTTTATGGGTGATTTGGGTTAATAAATTTTCATTGTATGCTAAAAATACTGCTAACTCATAAATTCAGATTTTTTATAGTACTATTATTTGTTCTCTCATTTGTCCTGATACGGGTCTATGAAGACAACTTGTTTTACGATCCTTTCCTTGATTATTTCAAAAGTGATTTTAATGATTTGCCGTTACCATTGTATAATCCTTTCCGTTTGTTTACTAGCTTACTGTTTCGCTATGGATTAAATATGTCGCTTTCATTAGCATTGATTTACACCCTTTTTAAAGATATTGGAATGGTTAAATTTGCCTCATTTTTGTATGCTTTTTTCTTCGTTCTTCTAATTTTTTCTTTCCAGGCCATAATCTGGGTTTATGGCGAGCATAATAATCTAGTGCTTTTTTATGTTCGAAGATTTCTTATTCAGCCCATATTTATCCTATTGTTTATTCCCGCATTTTATTATCAAAAGCTACATAAATAGTTATTTTTATGTATCTTTAATTGGTTTTATTTTATTGATAATCAATTAGGTATGTAGATGAAAATTGTAAAGCATTCAGGGGACATCGTTGATTTTAATCCTGAAAAACTCAAAAAGTCACTTATGAAATCGGGCGCTAGTCCAGCTGTAGTTGAGGGTATTTTACGCATAATTCGTAAAGAACTCTACGAAGGGATATCAACAAAGAAAATCTATAAAAAGGCTTTTGGGTTACTTAAAAAGGAGGCTAACTCCCATGCAGCACGATATAATCTAAGGGCAGGTCTTCAAGCATTAGGTCCAGCAGGTTTTTTCTTCGAAAAATATATTGCTCGACTCTTTACTGCGGAAGGCTATTTAACGGTGACTAATTTGATTTTACAGGGAAAGTGTGTTTCTCATGAGATAGACGTTCTAGCTAAAAAAGACAATGCAGTTATGATGATTGAATGTAAGTTTCATTCTCGAAGAGATGCTGTTTCTGATGTCAAAGTCCCTTTGTATGTTTTCTCCAGATTTAATGATTTGAAAGATAAGCAACATGTTATTTTTTCATTAAAAGATACTGTTTCAAAATGTTGGATAGCTACTAATAATCGCTTTACCTCAGATGCGATAGATTTTTCAAAATGTTCGGGAATGAGCTTATTAAGCTGGGATTATCCAAAAAACAACAATTTGAAAACTAAAAATGATATTGATTGTCTTTATCCAGTGACTTGTTTAACGACTCTTTCGCTGGCTGAAAAAGATAAATTGTTAGTGCTTGATATACTCTTAGCAAAGGAATTAGTTAATAACTCAGATCCTCTTGAAAAAATAGGATTGAGCTCAAATAGAATAAAAAATGTTTTAAAAGAGGTTACAGAATTATGCAGGTGTGATTAAATTATCTAGTTATTTAACAAAAAAACAAGGTCATGAAAATAAAATTTATCGGAGCAGCGGGAACGGTGACAGGTTCAAAAACATTGATTGAAAGCAATGGAATTCGGATTTTGATAGATTGTGGGCTTTTTCAAGGAATTAAACCCTTGAGGGAGCTCAATTGGGAACCTTTGCCTGTTTTGGCTTCAACAATTGATTTTGTACTACTGACTCATGGTCATTTGGACCACTGCGGTTGGTTACCTAGGTTAGTTGATCAAGGTTTCAAAGGGAAAATTTATTGCAGCGAGCCGACAAAAGCAATTGCAAAGTTAATTCTATTAGACAGCGCCAAAATACAAGAGGAGGAAGCTGAAAAAGCAAATAAAGAAAAGTATTCTAAACATGAAGTTGCACAGCCGCTATATAATGTTGAACAAGCAAAAAAAGTATTTCCTCTTTTTAGGGTTGTGAAAACAAATGAAGACGTTCACTTGGATGCTCAAATTACTGCTATTTTTGTTAATGCGGGTCATATTATTGGTGCTTGCAGTATTGAACTAACAATAGAAAACAAAACATTGGCGTTTTCCGGGGATATTGGTCGTGATAATGACGCGCTGATGTATCCGCCTACCAAGCCTAAAAAAGCTGATTATGTGTTTCTTGAAAGTACCTATGGAAACAGAATACACCCAAATACGGATGTCAAGTTAGAATTGGAGATGTATATAAATAACACGATTAAAAATGGGGGCACAGTTATAATACCAAGTTTTGCAGTCGAACGTGCGCAAATGGTGATGTATTTATTGTGGCAGCTCAGAGAAGAAGATAAAATCCCTAATGTCCCATATATCATTGATTCTCCCATGGGAGTGAGTGCGTTCGATATATTTTTTGAAAATTTGAAATGGCATAAATTATCAATTGAAGATTGCGTAGCGATAGGTAAAATGTTTACAATGATTTCTGATTATCGGGAAACGATTGAAACAATTTATAACAAACAACCTAAAGTGGTGATTGCTGCCAGCGGTATGGTAACTGGCGGAAGAGTGTTGAGTTATTTAGAACGCTATATCGAATTAGCAGAAACTACGGTGATTATTGTAGGCTATCAGGCAGAAGGTACTCGTGGTAGGAAATTGTTAGAAGGCGCTAAGGAGGTTAAAATCTATGGAAAATACTATCCTGTAATGGCAAAAATCCTCGAAATAGAAGGCTTGTCTGCGCATGGTGACCAAAAAGATTTACTCAATTGGCTTTCAGAATTGGAAAACAAGCCTGAAAAAGTATTCTTGGTTCACGGTGAAAATCAACCTGCAGATGAACTCCGAATTAAAATAGGGGAGCAGTATGGTTTTGATTGCTCCGTTCCGCTGATGGGACAAGAATTTGAGATTTAAATTAGTTGAATTGATATAAAACAGCAATTAATATTCGATCAGTAAGTTTGTGTTTTGATTTTTTTTTTTAGATAATTTAAGTTTTATTATTGATGCAGTATTTTTGCAATGTTCTAGTCGCAAATAATATTGCTTCTTCAAGCGTTAATAAAACTGTAAAACTATTCAATATATTGTGGTTGAAGTAAATTATGATTACTTTCACGCACGAATTATTTTAGCACAAACACCCCACTGAATGAATAGCTTTGATTGGAAGAATTTAATTGACCCACTTTTTTATATTCACTTTGATGTGAATGGAATAAAATTAGGGATTTATATCGTATTGTTTATTGTTTTTGCGGAAACAGGATTGTTTGCAGGGTTCTTTTTGCCTGGGGACAGTTTGCTTTTTTTAGCAGGGATCTATAACCGTGAATTGATAGAAAATGTGCTTTTTATAGACAGCGCTTTTATTAACGTTATGATATTGTCTACTTCGGTGGCAATAGCTGGTGTTTTAGGTAATATAGTAGGGTATTGGTTTGGGTCTAAAAGCGGATATTATCTCTATAATAAAAAGGATACTTTTTGGTTTAAGAAGAAATATCTAGTACAATCAAAAGATTTCTTCGAGAGACATGGAGGTAGAGCTATTATTTTTGCAAGATTCTTGCCTATATTTAGAACTTTTGCTCCTATTGTAGCAGGTATTGTAACTATGGATAAAAAGAAGTTTATGTTTTACAATGTCGTAAGTTCTTTCCTTTGGTCTTTTACATTAATTTTTGCAGGACACTATTTATATGGTTTCTTATTGAATAATTATCAAATCGACTTAAAGAATCATATTGAATTAATAATTATTGGTTTAGTGGTATTAACGCTTTCTCCAGTATTGCTTAAATTAGCTAAAAAAAACACAGTAACTGAAGATTAAAAATAGAGTAATCAGTTTTAAAAGTTAGTTTTTATTTGCATTATATATACTAAATAAAAAATCCGTTCACTTTTGGTGAACGGATTTTTTTATGATAAATGGTTTGGAATTACATCATTCCTGGCATACCGCCACCTATTGGTTTGCCCATGCCATAATTTTCTTTAAAATTACCACTATTAATGTTTTTATATCTTCCATAAAATTATCAGAAGGAATGTAATCTATAATGGTTTTTCTAATTTTTACTTTTTCAAATGTAAGCAATAATCTATAAAATAATTAAATCCTGCTCTTGGTATGGGCAGGATTCTTTGATTCTTATTGTTTTAGTTTTTTAAAGAATGATAAATAGCTGTAATAATCTGTAATTTTAACTTCATCTATTGACATGCTAAAAGTGGATTTTGGATATAAAAGTGTGTCATTATTATAACGACGGGGATTATATATAAACTCGAATTTGGCTATGTCTAATTTATTTTCAAGTATAAACTCTTTTTCAAAGAGAGGTATTGGTAATTTTACTCCTTTGTTAGAAAAATAGACTTTTACTGTGTCAGCATAGGATATATCTTTTTTATTTAAAGTAATGTATTTCCGGATTAGATTGTATTTTTTTCCATCGCAGATTTTTTGTTCAGATACTAATTTGTAATTATTAAAAACTATAATTGGTTTTAAAGGAAACCCATGATCACCTAGTAATGTATCAATAACTATTATTTTATTTACAATCAGTTTTTTTGAATCAGTATAATATCCAAATCCATCCGTCTCTTTAAAAACTCCTAATTGAAAATAGGTATTTGGATTTGGTAAAGTGTCATTAACTTCTCCATCCTGTGGGAACTCATACAAAACATAATCTTTGTAGGTAATAACGTAATTATATGATACAAGGTCAAAATAGGCATTACGGTCTTTCAACCTTATTGGCCAATGTTTTGTGATTTTAAATTTCCGAATTGAATCTTTAGTTATGTATTTTACAAATGAAAATGACATTAATATTAAAATCCCTAAAGAAGCTAATTTGGTTAATTTTCTAATTATTATTTTATTGATCACCATCTGCATAAGGTCTTTTTACACTATAACTTGTGAAGTTATCTTCTTTTGTTTTGAGTGCAATACCGCCACAATTTAATACTGCTTTTACGTTAAAATTTATATTTATTGTAGCTGTTTTTGGATTATTTACAATAGCAGAAACACTGTTTATAGTGTGAGTCACATCAAACAATGAATTATCTGTTGTTTGGTAAACAGATTCATGTGTTATACTTACCCACTCCCAGTGATTATGAGCTCTATTGTGAATACCTGTATCTACGGATTGAAGAGTGATACCGTAACCTGTATAAAAACGCCAAGTATATCTCACAGTTCTTGATGAACTATCATCAAATGTTACAACTGAATTAATGTCTTCAGATATAGATTGTCCATATGATGAATCAAACGTACTTTCAAGGTCTCTACATTCATTTTCAGGATCTGTTGGATCTTCATCACCATCTTGACACCAAGGCCAATCATTATTAACTGCACAGTCATAAGGATTTTCTTCAATATCTGGTTCTTCTATCCATTCACATTCATAAACACTATAAGTGTAGTTTGTACAAACTTCCTCTCCTCCTGGGCCAACACAAATTTCATATTCAATTTCACGGTCACCACAAACGTAGCCTAGGCTAGTAGCTGTTTTAGATGTCTTTTTTTGTTTTGTGATTGACTCCGTCCGTTTTAATTTTTTATTTACAACACCTTTTGATAAGACCCAGACCATAGTATAATTGTCTTTTGGGTTTTTAAATGAAACTTCGCCATCAAATTGCTTTGATTTAAAGTTACCGCTATTGATTTCTTTTATATCTCCCATAAATGTATCCGATGGAATGTAATCTATAATGGTTTTTCTAATTTTTACTTTTTCAAATGTAAGCAATAATCTATAAAATAATTAAATCCTGCTCTGGGTATGGGCAGAATTGATAGTTTAAGTTGCTTCTTAATTTTTTTGATAAAAAAGAGAAATAGTTTCGGCCGAATTGTAGTCCACTAATAGCGAGTCAAAATATCTTTTACAATATATCCCTTTAAAATATTTTTTCCTTCGTTCGTAGCTTTATATTTAAGTGTTTTTTCTATTCCTTTTACCTCTTTCTTGGTAATAAAATCTTGCCAAACAATTCTTATGTAATAATTATTCAAATCACTTCTTAAGTAAAAAGTAGTAGTATTAATTACGTTTCTATTATTAGCTGGAGAAAGACTAATTATTAAAGCAGGCTTTATTTTTAAATCGGCCAACAAAACAGCACATGGCTTTCCAATATATTTCTCTTTATTTAACCTAATCTCTTTTATTTGGCTAATGGTATCGTTTTCTTTTACTTGAGCTTGTACATTCCCAATGTTAAAAATAAAGAGTATTAGAATTAGGCATATTTTCGTTATATTTTTCATAGCATTTAATTTAAATTACAATTAGTTGTTTTTGTATATATTGTTTTTGTGGGGTCGCTGAGGTCTAGATAGGAATTCACAAAAATGGGGATAAAATTTCCATTATTGTCCATTTTATTCAAAGTGATTCCTATATTATGATTTTGTAATACAAATGCCAATGCAATTTCAAAAGCCTCATCATCTGATTTGCCTACAAGCAACATATTTGCCATAACATCATTAAATTCTAATCCAATAGAAGATTCTATTTTCCAATCATGAGTAGTTGAATCATAATAATTACTTTGTGGATATACAGTGCTAAAAAAATCAAAAGTATAATAAAGAAATAATATTTGTTTTTTTTATTTTAAAAGTTAACAAAATATACAGTTTACGCTGTACATTTTGTTAAAACTTGAAAAGTACAGCCTTGATTCAAAAATAGGCACAAAAAAAGCCCGAAGCGATAAACTTCGGGCTTTTTAGCTCTGTTTTTGTCTTTCGACAAAATATTACATCATTCCTGGCATACCGCCACCCATTGGGTTTCCGCCACCATTTTCTTCTTTAATATCAATTAAAGCGCATTCAGTAGTTAAGATCATTCCTGCTACTGATGCAGCGTTTTCTAATGCTACACGAGTTACTTTTTTAGGATCAATAATACCTGCTTTTAGCATATCAACATATTCGTCTGTTTTAGCATTGTAACCAAAGTCCCCTTTTCCTTCAGCTACTTTTGCAACAACAACAGAACCTTCAAGACCTGCATTTTCAACAATAGTTCTTAATGGAGATTCTACTGCACGAGATATGATTTGAATTCCAGTAGCTTCGTCTGCGTTATCAGCGGTTATTTCACTTAAAACTTTTTTAGCTCTAAGTAAAGCAACTCCACCACCAGCAACAATTCCTTCTTCAACAGCTGCACGAGTGGCGTGAAGCGCATCGTCTACTCTGTCTTTTTTCTCTTTCATTTCAACTTCAGATGCAGCACCTACATAAAGGACAGCAACACCACCAGCTAATTTTGCCAAACGTTCTTGTAATTTTTCCTTATCATAGTCAGAAGTGGTAGCTTCCATTTGACCTTTGATTTGGTTTACACGATTTTTGATCATGTCAGCTTCGCCAGCACCGCTTACAATAGTAGTGTTGTCTTTATCGATAGTTACTTTTTTAGCAGTACCTAACATTTCGATAGTTGTATTCTCAAGTGTATATCCTCTTTCTTCAGAGATAACAGTTCCACCAGTTAAAATGGCAATATCTTCAAGCATTGCTTTTCTTCTGTCTCCAAAACCAGGTGCTTTAACAGCAGCGATTTTCAAGGCTCCACGAAGTTTGTTTACTACCAATGTCGATAATGCTTCACCATCTACATCTTCAGCAATAATCAATAAAGGTTTTCCTGATTGTGCTACTGGCTCAAGAACCGGTAGTAATTCTTTTAAAGACGAAACTTTTTTGTCATATAATAAGATATATGGACTTTCTAGTTCCACTTCCATTTTTTCAGAATTGGTAACGAAATATGGAGAAAGATATCCTCTGTCAAATTGCATTCCTTCAACAACATCCACATAAGTGTCAGTTCCTTTTGCTTCTTCAACAGTGATCACACCTTCTTTTCCTACTTTTGCGAAAGCATCAGCGATTAACTCACCAATTACTTCGTCATTATTAGCAGAAATAGACGCGATTTGTTTGATTTTATCAGAATCAGTACCTACCACTTGAGATTGTTTTGCTAAGTCAGCAACAATTGCTTCAACAGCTTTGTCAATACCTCGTTTCAAATCCATAGGATTAGCTCCGGCAGCAACGTTTTTTAAACCTTCTTTTACGATAGCTTGAGCTAAAACGGTTGCGGTAGTTGTTCCGTCTCCTGCCAAATCATTAGTTTTAGAGGCAACTTCTTTTACCATTTGGGCTCCCATATTTTCTAATGGGTCTTTTAATTCAATTTCTTTTGCAACAGTAACACCATCTTTTGTTACAGTTGGTCCACCAAATGATTTTCCAATGATTACATTACGACCTTTTGGTCCAAGGGTTACCTTTACAGCGTTTGCTAAAGCATCAACACCACGTTTAAGTCCGTCACGTGCTTCTATATCAAATTTTATATCTTTTGCCATTTCTTTAATTTATTTAAAGTTTATTTTGTTTAAAGTTTCAAGTTTTCTTGATTCTTAATTTTTAGATAATTGCAAGAATATCATCTTCACGCATAATCAAATAGTCTTTTCCTTCCAGTTTCAATTCTGTACCGGCGTATTTACCATAAAGAACGCTATCGCCAATTTTCACAGTCATAGTGTGTTCTTTGGTACCGTTTCCAACTGCTACAACAGTTCCTTTTTGTGGTTTTTCTTTGGCGGTATCTGGAATAAAAATCCCTGACGCAGTTTTTGTTTCAGCAGCAACTGGTTCTATAAGAACGCGGTCAGAAAGTGGTTTAATGTTTAAAGCCATGATTTTATGTTTTAATTTTATGTAATTATGTTAGAATTCAGAAATTATGCCATTCTGTAAAAGATGACATAATTTCTTATAAAAAATGCCAGCTTTGACAGGCTGGCACTTAGTATATTTTGCGGTATAAATTATTCTGCAGCTGGTGCGTCCTGTACCGGTGTAACTGGAGCTACGGGAGCAGCAGTTTGTGTGTTTTCGATGATTTTAGAATCCGTATCGCTTAGTGTTCCTGTGAAGCTTAAACTTGACAATAAAATAAGTGCGATTAAGATTGTAGCTAGTGTCCAAGTACTCTTGTCTAAAAAGTCAGTTGTTTTTTGAACGCCACCCATTTGAGTCGATCCACCTAAAGTAGAAGAAAGTCCACCGCCTTTAGGGTTTTGAACCATTATTACTACAATCAATAGGAAACAAACGATTGTTATTAAAACTAAAAAAATTGAAAATGTGCTCATTGTTTAATTATTATTTTGTTGTAAAATCTTAATATCCGTGATACGGTCAGCAAAGAAACTACTTTTTTCTGGATATTTCAAAATTAATATTTCATAAGCTTGAATTGCTTTTTGATATTTTCTTTGTTCTAAATAAACTCGGGCTAAAGTTTCGGTCATTAAGGACGTATTGTACTCTTTGTTAATGTCAATACGTGCTGTAGAAGTTACTCCATGCTTGACTGGAGATATCTTTGGACTGGTTTCAATAAACTTGTCTATTAAGGCCGATTTTTTCTTCTTATTTTTTTCTTCTTGAACCGTTTTTATGTTATTTATTATATCATTTGTCCTGTCTATTGGTTGGGTTCTTGACAGCTGAAGCCATTCCTGGAAAGAATGCTTTTCATTTTCGGAAAAATCCAAAGGCTTGCCTATATCCAACTTGTCTTCGGGTTCTTTTGAAGTTTCTTCAATTTCAGTTCCTGCGGCTCCTTTAATGGAGGTTAGAATTGATTGTTCTAAAGAGTTCGCTTTAGGTTCTAACTTGCTTTCCGGAACGATCAATTCACCATCAATTACATTAATCTCTAAAAGATGAAGGTTTTTCTTGTCGAATAAATCTTTTTGAATTGCGATAAAACTATCTGAAGTAATGAAATCAAACAAAACTGTTCTGTCAGTGGTATTGGCAGCCGTAGCTTTTAATGCAGAATTATACTTAAAACTATTCTGACTGTAAAGCCCTTTTAATTGCAAAGCTCTTGCGCTTTGAAAAAAAGGAAACTCATCCAATACCTTTTCCAAAGCCAGTGTTTGCTGCTCAGTAATGGCATTTGGTTTGTTAATTAGATAAGTATAATCAGTTACGTTCATCTTTTTGAGTGTTCAGTATTATGTAATCAGTATGTATTTCCCGAAAGCTTGCGGGTGTTTTTTGTTGTTTAAACACTAAAAACTGCCAACTGCTGACTTCTTTATTACCATTTGGCAAGCGATTCATTAAATATGTCTTGAGTAATTCTTTCAAAAATTTCCTTAAGGGCAGTATCTAATGTAGTGCCAGACAATTGTGTTTGGGCTTGGTAATCATAATAAAATTCAAATGTCTTTTCGAAATTATCTATTTCCTTATTTTTATTAGTAAATCGAACATTTACCCTAATTTTTAAACGACTTTGGGACGCCTGTTGATCAGCTGTTGCTGTCATAGGACTAATTCTGTAGTCAACTATTTCACCTTCATAAGTTAAATCTCCACCGTTTTTCACCAAATTTAAATTGGTTTGGTTCTGGATGATGTCCTGTAAGGCGAGGGTGAATGTTCTGTCAATTCCAGGTTCAATCAATTCTGAATTGTTTTGAAAGAAATTAACTTGAAAAGTTTTCGCATCGATTTTTCCAGTTCCGGTAAAGTTATAAACGGAACAACTGTTTAACGTAATAAGGATTGCAAGAGCAATGATAAAGTGTAAGTGTTTCATTTTATATTTAAAATTCAAAGATATTCAAATTAAATTGACAATCTGCAACCAGTTTTTGTCGGTATTTTAAAGGTCGAATTGTTTTATTTTTCGGTATAGTGTTCTTTCTGAAATTCCTAATTCATCCGCAGCTGCTTTCCGTTTTCCTTTGTTTTTTTCTAATGACTTCTTGATCATTTCGATTTCTTTCTGCTCTAATCTTAGGACTTCTTCTTCCTCTTCTACAGTTTCTGCAAAAAGATAATTATCATCATTTTCCTGGTATATTTCCTCTTTGTGTTGGTTAGAAAGTAATGCGGTTCTGGGTTCCTCTTCAAAATCTATTTCACTATCGTTTTCTTTGGAACCGTATATTTTGGTGATCAAGTTTTTATTAGTTTCCTGCACTTTAGAACTGCCACTTTCCATTAGTTCTAAGGTGAGTTTCTTTAAGTCGTGCAAGTCGCTTTTCATGTCAAAAAGTACTTTGTACAAAATCTCTCTTTCATTACTAAAGTCGCCCTCACTTTTTTTATCTTTTATTACAGAAGGTAAATTGGCGCCTTCAGCGGGTAAGTATGATTGTAAGGTCGCAGCAGTGATGTCGCGATTTGTTTCTAAAACAGAAACTTGTTCAGCTACATTTCGTAATTGACGAATGTTTCCGCTCCAGCGAAACTTTTGTAAAACAAGAACGGCATCATCATCCAGCTTCAATGGAGGCATTTTGTATTTGTGCGCAAAATCAGCTGCAAATTTTCTAAACAGTAAATGGATATCCTCTTTGCGATCGCGTAAAGGTGGTAAAGGAATGTCTACTGTACTTAGTCTGTAATATAAGTCTTCACGAAACTTCCCTTTTTCGATCGCTTCAAATAAATTTACATTTGTGGCAGCCACAATTCTTACGTCTGTTTTTTGAACTTGTGAAGACCCCACTTTAATGAATTCGCCATTTTCCAGCACACGAAGAAGTCTAACTTGGGTTGTTAGTGGCAATTCGCCCACTTCATCAAGAAAAATAGTTCCTCCATTAGCCACTTCAAAATAGCCTTCACGGGTACTTGTAGCTCCTGTAAAAGCTCCTTTCTCATGGCCAAAAAGCTCGCTGTCAATAGTTCCTTCTGGAATTGCACCGCAGTTTACCGCGATATATTTACCGTGCTTTCTGTGAGAAAGCGAGTGTATAATTTTCGGGATACTTTCCTTTCCGACTCCACTTTCACCCACAACTAACACGGATATGTCAGTTGGGGCAACCTGAATCGCTTTCTCTATGGCACGATTCAATTTCGGGTCATTACCGATAATCTCAAATCGTTGTTTTATAGCTTGAACTGTATCCATTCTGTTTTTTGTTTAAAGTTTTTTGTTTAAAGTTTCAAGTTGCGTGACAAACTTTAAATCTAAACTTTTTTATAATGAAATAAAAGGTTGTTACTATTGTGGTTTTGTTATTGTATCTTCTACAGTAGTAGTTGTTTTTTCAACTTTATGTTTTGGGAAATAGGTCCGGATAATATAAAACGTAACTCCGAATCCAATTATAAAAGTAACTAAACCAATTATTATATTTTTTTTTAACATCTTATTCTTTTCTTAATTAATTGAGTTTGCTGCTAAGCTTTCTAATTCATCTCACTTAAGCCGGTTGCTTCCCCTTTCAAAGTTCCGCTGGTGCAACTTGTAATTTTTACATAGACAAAGTCGCCAATTTTATAATTCTCTTTTGGAAAAACTACGGTGATACTTTGTGAGTTCCTACCAGAGAATTCTTCAGTTGATTTTTTAGAAACTTTCTCTACTAATACTTCAACGGTTTGACCAATGAATTCTTCAGAGCGCGACCAAGCATGTTTTTGTTGTAGGTCTACAATTTCTTGTAATCTTCGGGCCTTGGTTTCATCCGTTACATCATCTTCCATTTTTCTTCCTGCCAATGTTCCTGGACGTTCTGAATACGAATACATATAACCAAAGTTATATTTGACATATTCCATTAGACTCAAAGTGTCTTGGTGGTCTTGCTCAGTTTCAGTAGGGAAACCAGCAATCATATCTTGTGAAATAGATCCGTTTGGAATGATAGCTCTAATTTTATCAATTAAAGTCATGTATTCCTCACGGGTATGCAAACGATTCATTTCCTTCAGAATTCGATTGCTTCCTGATTGAACAGGTAAGTGAATGTGTTTGCAGATATTATTGTGTTTAGCAATTACGTGTAACACACTTTCGTGCATATCTTGCGGGTTGGATGTCGAAAAGCGAATACGCATTTTTGGAAAACCAACAGCCACCATTTCTAATAATTGGTCAAAATCTACAGCAGTTGCTTTTTGCATTTCCGTAGCAGCCACAAAATCTTTTTTCAAACCACCACCATACCAAAGAAAACTATCAACATTTTGTCCTAAAAGCGTAATTTCTTTAAACCCCTTGTCCCATAAATCCTGAATTTCCTTCATGATGCTTTGCGGTTCACGACTGCGCTCTCTTCCACGCGTAAAAGGCACTACGCAAAATGTACACATATTATCGCAACCACGTGTGATGGATACCAAGGCAGTAATTCCATTACTCATCAAACGAACCGGAGAAATGTCTCCATAAGTTTCGTCTTTAGATAAAATCACATTAATTGCATTTCGACCTTCTTCGACTTCTTGTAAAAGGTTAGGTAAATCTTTATATGCATCAGGGCCTACCACAAGGTCTACGATTTTTTCCTCCTCTAGAAACTGTGTTTTCAAACGCTCTGCCATACAGCCTAAAACGCCAACTTTCATTTTCGGGTTTATACGTTTCACCGCATTGTATTTCTCTAAACGCTTGCGAACGGTTTGTTCAGCTTTGTCCCTTATCGAACAGGTGTTTACCAAGACCAAATCAGCCTCTTCAAGTACTTGGGTTGTGTTGTATCCGTTGCCAGACAATATGGAAGCCACAATTTCACTGTCCGAAAAGTTCATCGCACAGCCATAGCTTTCTATGAATAGTTTTTTTGTATTCCCAGGTTTATTTTCTAAAACAAGACTTTCCCCTTGTTTGCTTTCTTCAATAATCTTTTCCATAAGTCACTTTCAAAAGTGTGTTTTAATAAGTTGGCAAAGGTACAATTATTTGCGTGAATATGACAAGATGTCAGATGAAGAATTAACATTGTTTTTAGTTTTTAGTTCAGGAGCTATTCACGGCTATCCAGGCTAGGTACGAGTTCCAGTTTGAGAAATAAAAAACCCTCTCTTGAAAATAAGAGAGGGTTTTAGGGAACGTATTAAAATTAAATATCTAAAACAAGTTTACGTCCAATTGAAGTCTTGCAATTTTATTTGAAGGATTCCACATTGCTGTAGCGGAAACAGGTAGCTTGTAATGAAATATTTCAATATTTTTTGTTGCTTTTATACCTGTATTGACGATGTCAAAATCACTTTCAATTTTGTTGGTAAATAAATGTTTGCTTCCATTAAGAGGAAAGGCAGCACCCCAAAACACATTTAAATTTACTTTTTGGTTTGTAATAATTGGGTAGCTTAATTCAACATAGGTTGAGTTTCTACTTCGATATTCATTGCTGTCGTTTAATTCACGGTCATTTAATCCGCTATAGAGTAGTATGTCGGCTTCTATTCGAATAGGGAATGCTTCTGGAAAACGGTATGAAGTTCTTAAATCTATAATGTGAGTGGTAGTGAGTTTGTCATAATTGAATACTCTAGGTGATTCGATTCCAGTAGTATTGAATAAATCCCACAATCCAATAGACAAATTGTTTTTTTGGTACTGTACATAATAGTTTATTTCGCGGTAGTTTCCGTCAAATCCAGCTCCGCCCCAAATCCCTACTGTTAAGGTTTGGCTTTCGTTTAAGGCGTAGTGGATGTTTCCGGTAGCCGTCATGCCATCATTAATAACTAGTCCTCTCCATAAATGGCTAGTTTCTAAGCTAACGTTAAAGTCTAGACGAGATGATTTGGTCTCTTTATTTGGTGTAATTATTGTATCTGAAATAGTTGTTTTTTGGCCGTATCCAGCTAACCCTGTAAGTAGAATTACAGCGGAAATTATTATTTTATTCATTTTAATGATTTGTTTAAATGAGGGTTAGCTAAGCATTAAAAAACATAAAGCAGCCAGTATTGATCCTATGATAGGGCCTAGAATAGGGACCCAAGCATAGCTCCAGTCACTGTTTCCTTTTAGAAGTATTGAATGTACAATTCTAGGGCCTAAGTCTCTAGCTGGGTTGATAGCGTAGCCTGTTGTACCACCTAAGCTTAGTCCAATTGCCCATACTAGAATGGCAACAGGTAGAGCACCTATTGAACCTAATCCGATTTTTGCATCAGCCGCAGCTGCGATACTTAAATCTGGACCTGAGAGATAAAAAATTACTAAAATAAGTGTGAAAGTCCCTATGATTTCACTGATTAAATTAGACGAATAATTTCTGATTGCGGGGCCTGTACTAAAACAAGCTAATTTCCCGCCTTCATCTTCGGTAGCGGCAAAATGATCTTTGTGTGACAACCAAACTAAGAAAGCTCCTAACATGGCGCCTATTAGTTGAGCGATAATATATGATGCTACCTGACTCCAGGCAAATTTACCTACAAGTGCTAGTCCTAATGTTACTATAGGATTTAAGTGTGCGCCGCTTACTGGACCCGCTACAACTACACCTATAAAAACGGCAAATGCCCATCCGGTAGTAATTACAATCCATCCTGAATTATTTCCTTTCGTTCCTTTAAGAACTACGTTTGCAACGACTCCGTTGCCTAATAAAATCATTAGCATGGTACCAGTGATTTCTGCTATAAATGGGGTCATGTTCTAGTGTTTTTATGATTTACAATTAATCTTCTATCCAGTTTGTCGCGCGTCCAACAGCTCTGTCCCAGTTGTGTACTAATTGATCGACTTCGTTTCTTTTCATTTCTGGATTAAACTCACGGTCAATTGACCATTGTTTTTGTAAATCATCCACACTTTTCCAATATCCTATAGCTAGTCCTGCTAAGTATGCTGCGCCCAATGCAGTTGTTTCTAATGTCTTAGGTCTGATTACTTTAAAGTCAAATAAATCCGATTGGAATTGCATCATTAAATTATTGGTTGCAGCTCCGCCATCAACCCTTAATTCAACACCTTTTTTGCCAAAATCAGCTTCCATTGCTTTAACTAAATCGTATACTTGGTAAGCTATTCCTTCTAGAGTGGCACGTGCGATATGCGCATTAGTGGTTCCTCTGGTAATTCCTACGATTGCACCTCTTGCGTATTGATCCCAGTGTGGTGCGCCTAGGCCTGTTAATGCAGGGACAAAGTAAACACCGCCGTTGTCTGGTACTTTTGACGCTAAAGTTTCGATTTCCTCTGCTGAATCAATCATTTTAGCTCCGTCTCGTAGCCATTGTACAGCTGCACCTCCTACAAAAACACTTCCTTCTAGTGCGTAAGTTGTTTTTCCGTTGATTTTCCAAGCTACCGTAGTAAGTAAGTTGTTTTTAGAATAAACAGGTTTAGTTCCAGTATTCATTAACATGAAGCAACCAGTTCCGTATGTGTTTTTAACCATACCTGGTTCTGTGCATAATTGACCAAAAAGGGCGGCTTGCTGATCTCCGGCAACTCCTGCGATAGGAATTTTTGTTGCAAATAAAGTCGTGCAGGTTTCTCCGTATATTTCACTGCTTTCTTTTACTTCGGGTAACATTGCTCTAGGTATGTCGAATAACTCAAGTAGTTCAGTGTCCCATTCTAGCGTGTGTATATTTAACAATAAGGTTCTACTAGCATTAGAAACATCTGTCATGAACATGGCTCCGCGGGTAAGTTTCCAGATTAACCATGTGTCTACGGTTCCAAAACAAAGTTTTCCTTGTTCTGCTTTTTCACGGGCTCCAGGAACATTATCTAAGATCCATTTTACTTTTGTTCCAGAAAAATAGGCATCTAAGACTAAACCAGTCTTTTTTTGGATCATCTCAGCGTGTCCTTGCGCTTTTAGCTCGTCACAATATTTTGCTGTTCTTCGGTCTTGCCAAACAATTGCATTGTAAATAGGTTCGCTAGTTTCTCTGTCCCAAACGATAGTTGTTTCTCGTTGGTTTGTTATGCCAATTGCGGCAATTTGCTTTCCGTTAATTCCTGTTTTTGCAATTACTTCGGCAGCAACACTAATTTGTGAAGACCATATTTCATTAGGGTCATGTTCTACCCATCCTGGTTTTGGGAATATTTGCTCAAATGGCTTTTGAGATATGTTTACTATTTCTCCGTCATGGTTAAAGACGATTGCTCGTGACGATGTTGTTCCTTGGTCAAGTGCTAAGATTAATTTATTTTTCATGGTTAGTGTATATAGGTGTTAATTAATTTGATCTAAATTCTGTTAATAGAAATCCGTTTGCAAGTGTTTTGAATTGGGTTATTTGGTTTTCTATCCAAGCTTCATCATGTCCGAGTTCTTTGGCAAGTAATTTTGCTACTTTATCTGAAACGGCTATCGCAGCACGAGCATCTAAGAACAAGAGGCGTACTCTTCTTGATAGCACGTCGTCAATTGTTCTTGCCATTTCATGTCTGATTGCCCAGGCAACTTCGGCCATGGTATAGTCGTAATCAGGGTGTAGCTTTTGTTTTAATTCTGGCTCTTGTCTTTGTAACTCTAGTATTTTGGGAATATCGGTACCATATATATACAAATGGTTTTCACGATCAGCAGTATTTGTTTTGATATTTCCGTGAATGGATATGTGTTCTGTTTTGCATTGTCTTTTAGGGAGATGACGAACAGTTATTGCTTTGTCAATAATGTCTTCAGCAATTTTTCTATAAGTGGTCCATTTACCTCCGGTTATCGTAATTAGCCCAGTTTCGGAAACAATTATTTTATGACTTCTGGATACTTCCTTAGTGCTTTTACCTTCTTTTTCGGGTGCTGCAAGTGGTCTTAGCCCTGCAAAAACAGATAATACATCAGCTCGTGTAGGTTTTTTTGCCAAGAATCTTTGAGCAGTTTCTAGAACAAAATCGATTTCTTTTTCAAGTGCAATTGGCTCTAAACTATGACTTTTAATTAAAGTGTCAGTTGTTCCAACAACAATTTTATCGTGCCACGGTACTGCAAATAAAACTCTTCCGTCACTTGTTTTCGGAATCATAAGTGCATGGTCACTTGGTAGAAAAGACTTGTCAAAAACAAGATGGATTCCTTGACTTGGAACAATGTATTTTTTATAAACAGTGTCGTTTAGTTTCATTATGGAATTTGTAAAAACACCAGTTGCGTTTATGATAGCTTTTCCTTTTAAATCATATAAGTCTCCAGTTTCCTGGTTTTTAACCTGAACACCGGTTACTTGGTTTTCGCTGTCTTTTAAAAGGTTAACAACCTTGGTGTAGTTTAAAAGGCAAGCGCCTTTCTCGACTGCAGTCTGAGCTATATTAATAGCTAAACGCGAATCGTCAAACTGTCCGTCCTGGTAGATAACGCCACTAACCAATCCTTTCTGCTCAATGGTAGGAAGTAGTTCGATTGTTTTTTTCTTTGTAATATATTTAGATTTGCCTAAACTTAATTTACCGGACAACATGTCGTAAATGGTAAGACCTATAGTGTAAAAATAACCACCCCACCAATTGTAGTTAGGTATGACGAAAGATTGGTTTTTAACAAGATGCCCAGCGTTTTGCGCCATTAAGCCCCTTTCTTTAAGAGCTTCTCTAACAAGGGATATGTCACCTTGCTCAAGGTAGCGTACCCCACCGTGAACTAATTTAGTACTTCTGCTCGAGGTTCCTTTTGCGAAATCTACTGCTTCAACTAAAATAGTTTTATACCCTCTGCTTGCTGCATCAAGTGCAGTACCAAGGCCGCTAGCTCCTCCACCAATGACAATTACGTCCCATTCTACAGTTTGTTTTAGTTTTGATAATTGTTCAGGTAGTTTCATTGTGTGTAGTATTTGATGGTTTAAAGCTTTGTTTACTTTCGAATAACAAACATAATGAAATTAAATGAAACTAAATAAAATAAAATGATATTTATTTGTGTATTTTATTTTTGTATCTTTAAAAACAAGCAATACTAAATAATAGGAGACACTATGACCATAATCAATAGAAGACAAGAGGATATACTTAAAGAATTAAATCAAAAGGGATATGTGAATGTGGTTGATTTGTGTGAAACACATAATGTTTCAACCGTAACCATACGAAAGGACTTGAACTTTTTAGAGAATGAAAAGCTTTTGCATCGTACGCATGGCGGGGCTAGTAAGCAGCCTATTTATGCGTTTGAAAGGGATATAAGTGATAAGGAATCATTACAGGTCGTACAGAAAAAGCAGATTGCACAAGAGGCATTGAAATATATAAGTAATAACGATTATATTATATTAGGTTCGGGTTCCAATATTCATTATTTGTCGCGAATTATTAAGGATTTTCAAAAATTAACAGTACTTACGCCGTCACTAAAGGTTTCGTTAGAGCTTTGTAAAGAGCCAAGTATTGATACAATTCAATTGGGCGGAGATATTCGAAACAGTTCAACTTCGGCTGTGGGGCCTATAGCAGAGTCGATTTTAGGTCAATTTTCATGTAATAAGTTGTTTTTGGGAACAGACGGTATTCATTTAGAATTTGGATTAAGCACGTCAAATGCGTTGGAAGCGCATCTAAATAAGGCAATGATTGATGTTGCAGAGAAGGTAATCGTATTGGCCGATTCTACAAAAATGAATATTAGAGGGTTTGGTAAAATATGTAATCTGAATAAAATTGATGTTTTGATTACTGATAGTGGTATCGATAATGAAACCAAAGCGAAACTAGAAGAGTTGGGTATTGATGTGGTTGTTGCTGGAAAAGGTTGATTTTTATTCCTTAATATATAGGTGTAAGTTGAGAAGGAGTGTTTTTAATAGGTTTTGAGGAATACTGTTAGTTAAGGTTTTAGAGGCTTTTTTTTGGAGGAAAAATATTTTTAAAATTTTCGAAAGCCCAATATTTAAAAAAAACTTCTACTTTTGTCCGAGAAAAATAGAGCAATGGCAAAGAATTTAGTTATAGTTGAGTCCCCTGCAAAGGCAAAAACAATCGAGAAATTTTTAGGGAGTGATTTTCAAGTAGAGTCAAGTTATGGGCATATTGCCGACTTGCCTTCCAAAGAAATAGGTGTAGATGTAGAGAATGGTTTTAAACCTAAATATGAAGTTTCATCAGATAAGAAAGCTTTGGTAACTAAATTGAAAGGTTTGGCAAAAAAAGCAGAAATGGTTTGGTTAGCAAGTGATGAGGATCGCGAGGGTGAGGCTATTTCTTGGCATTTATCAGAGGAACTAAAACTGGATAAAAGCAAAACCAAACGAATTGTTTTTCACGAAATTACAAAAACTGCTATTCTAAAAGCAATAGATAATCCACGTGAAATTGACTATAATTTAGTAAACGCACAACAAGCAAGGCGAGTACTTGATAGGTTAGTGGGTTATGAATTGTCTCCTGTATTATGGAGAAAAATTAAAGGGGGTTTGTCCGCTGGACGTGTGCAGTCAGTTTCAGTTCGTTTGATTGTGGAGAGAGAACGCGAAATCCAGAATTTTAATGCTGTTGCAAGTTATTCTGTTGTGGCAGAATTTACTAATGAAGCTGGAAAATCATTCAAAGCAAAAATCCCAAAAAATTTCAGTACTAAAAAAGAAGCTGAAGATTTCTTAAATAAAAATGTCGGTTCTAATTATAAGGTTTCGGATTTAGAAACGAAACCAACCAAAAAATCACCAACAGGGCCATTTACGACTTCGACCTTGCAACAAGAAGCGGCGCGTAAATTGTATTTGCCTGTTGGAATTACCATGCAATTGGCGCAACGTTTATACGAAGCGGGATTGATAACTTATATGAGAACGGATAGTGTTAATCTTTCTAAAGACGCTATGGATGCTGCTCAGGCAGAAATCATTAAATCTTATGGAAAGGAATTCTCTAAACCGCGAACTTTTGTAAATAAAAGTAAAGGAGCACAGGAAGCTCACGAGGCTATTCGTCCTACTGATATGTCGCGTCATACGGTGAATATCGATAGAGACCAAGCTCGTTTGTACGATTTGATATGGAAAAGAACCTTGGCTTCGCAAATGAGTGATGCACAATTAGAAAGAACAAATGTCAAAATTGAGGCTAATAATCACGGAGAGTTATTCACTGCTTCAGGTGAAGTGCTACTTTTTGAAGGTTTCTTGAAAGTGTATCTTGAAGGACATGATGACGATGAAGAAGAGCAGGAAGGAATGTTACCTGCTATGAAAGTCAACGAAAAATTACAAAACAATTACATCACTGCTACCGAAAGGTATTCTAGACCTCCGGCACGCTATACTGAAGCTTCTTTAGTTAAGAAACTAGAAGAACTAGGAATTGGTCGTCCATCAACTTATGCTCCAACGATTTCTACTATAATCAACAGAAACTATGTTGAGAAAGGAAATCTTGACGGACAAGAAAGAAAGTATACGCAATTGACTTTACAGTCTGGGAAACTGGATGAGAAGGAATTGAAAGAAAATACAGGTTCAGATAAAGGAAAATTAGTGCCAACGGATATCGGGACAATTGTAACTGATTTCTTGGTAAAGAATTTCGGGAATATTTTAGATTATAATTTCACTGCAAAAGTGGAACAAGATTTTGATGAAATAGCCGAAGGGAATGTAGACTGGGCGGTAATGATGAAGGAGTTTTACGATAAATTTCACCCTACAGTGAAAGACGTAGAGGCAAATGCCGAAAGAGAAAGCGGAGAAAGGATTTTAGGGAAAGATCCTAAAACTGAAAAGCAGGTTTCCGTTCGTTTAGGGAAATTTGGTCCAATGGCTCAAATTGGTGAAGCGGATGATGAAGAGAAGAAATTTGCCAGTCTAATGGCCGATCAAAATATTGGAACGATTACTTTGGAAGAGGCGCTAAACCTTTTCCTACTTCCAAAAGATTTAGGAGAATATAAAGGAGAAGAGGTTCAGGTTAGTAATGGCCGTTATGGTCCTTATATTCGTCATGGAGCGGCTTTTGTTTCTTTGCCAAAAGGAGAGAATCCTTTGGATGTCGATTTTAAAAGAGCACAGGAGTTAATTGATGAGAAAGCTATTGCTGATGCTCCAATTACAGTATATAAAGGCGAAGGTGTTCAGAAAGGAACAGGTCGTTTTGGTCCTTTTATCAAATGGGATGGATTATTTATCAATGTAAATAAGAAATATGATTTTGATAATTTATCGCAATCAGATATCGAAACATTGATTGAAGATAAATTGCAAAAGAACATTGATAAAGTTTTGCACAACTGGACTGAGGAAGGGATTTTAGTCGAAAAAGCACGTTGGGGACGTTCTGTAATAACCAAGGGAAAAATTAAAATTGAATTGGGTAAAGATGTCGATGCGACAAAACTGACATTGGAAGAAGTGCAAGAAATGATTGCTAAGAAGACTCCTGTCAAGAAAACTGCCGCCAAAAAAGCACCAGCTAAAAAAGCAGTGACTAAGAAAGCAGCAGTAAAAAAACCTGTAGCAAAAAAGAAATAAAATGGAATTTGATTTTTTAAAACCCATTGATTCTGATATTTTAGAAGAGATAAAAAAGTTATCTTCTCAGCAGCTGGGAAGTAAAATCGTTTTTCATACGGATGAGCAATTCCCTGATTTAAATAAGATTAACATTGCTATTATTGGTGTTTTGGAAAACCGAGGAAATGACAAGACCACAACAGATGTTGATTTGTTAGCAATTCGTAAAGAGCTCTACAGCATGTTTCCAGGAAACTGGGATGCTTCTATCGCTGATTTAGGAAATATTCTTGCAGGAAACTCTGCAGATGATTCTTATTTTGCCTTGCGCAAAGTCGTTTCGGATTTAATTAAGAAGAAAATTATTCCAATCGTTATTGGCGGTTCTCAAGATTTGACCTTTGCACTTTACAGAGCGTATGATGAATTGGAACAAATGGTAAATCTAGTTACTATAGACAGTAAGTTTGATTTTGGAAAAGAAAATGAGGGCGTTTCGGCTGCTTCATATCTGACAAAAATTATCATTGATGAACCAAATAATCTCTTTAATTATTGTAATATTGGGTATCAAACCTATTATAACTCACAGGAGGAGATTGATTTAATTGAAAAATTATTTTTTGATGCCTATAGATTGGGGGAGATTTCTAATAATATAGCCTTGGCAGAACCAGTTTTTAGAGATGCAGACATAGTTAGTCTTGATTTGAATTCTATAAAGTCTTCAGATTCAGGCAATTTTGTTACATTTACTCCTAATGGCTTTAACGGGAAGGAGATTTGTTCATTAGCCAGATATGCTGGAATTAGCGATAAGGTATCTGTTTTCGGAATATTTAATCATAATGATTCGGTTCAAGAATCCATTTTGGTGGCGCAGATTATCTGGTATTTTATAGAAGGCTTTCATTACCGTTCAAATGAGTATCCTTTTGGAAGTAGAGAAAATTATATAAAATATATTGTACCTTTAGAAGAAGAGGTTTTGGTTTTCTATAAAAGTGACAAAACAGATCGATGGTGGATAGAGATACCATTTATTTCAAATGGGAGTAATAAATTGAAAAGGAATACGTTATTACCTTGTTCCTACGATGAATATTTAGGGGCATGTAATCAAGAATTACCCGAAAGATGGTGGAAAGCACAACGCAAAAACAGTATTTAGGAGTTTAATTGCTTCGACTAAAATTTTTTTTTCAAAAAGAATGTTTAGTGTAAAATAATTGTTTTATTAAAAAATAATAAATAGGTTTACACACTTAAAAAATAATGAAAATATAACCCGAATTTATATGAAGAAGTTCATTGCATTTATGGCGATTTTTACGCTATTAACCAGTTGCGGTAAATCTGGCGACAAAGGCGAATTGGTCGGTGTTAAGGGTGGGAAATGGCATCCTGAAAAACCATATGGTATGACTTTAGTTCCTGGTGGTGCATATATTATGGGTAAATCAGATAATGATGTAGCCAATATTCAAGATGCTCCTACAAAAACAGTAACTGTTCGTTCGTTTTACATGGATGAAACAGAAATAACCAATAGTGAATACCGTCAATTTGTGGAATGGGTTAAGGATTCAACCATGAGAGTAAGATTAGCAATCCTTGCTGACCAGGAAGGTATAAAGGCTGGCGATGGAAAAGGTAAAGGTAAAAATTCCGGAAGTATAGGGGATTTTGCTTTCAACGATTCAGATCCTGAAAAAATGACTGCTTATGATAAGTACATGTATGATAACTATTATAGTATTGGTACAGATGACGACCCTTATGCAGGAAGGAAATTAAATAGAAAAGTTAAGTTAATTAAAGATCCTAAATTGTATCCGGATGCCTATTACGTTGAGGTGATGGATTCGATGTATTTGCCATTGGAAGCCTCTTATAATGGCTTACGAACTATCGATGTAGATAAACTTAAATTTCGTTATTCTTGGATGGATATTCAGGCTGCGGCCAAAGCTAAAGTTGGCAAAAGAAAAGATTTTATAAAAACAGAAGAAGTAAAAGTATATCCAGATACAACAGTTTGGATTAAGGATTTTGCTTATTCGTATAATGAGCCTATGCATAATGATTACTTCTGGCATAAGGCATATGGAGATTATCCCGTTGTAGGTGTAAAATGGACTCAGGCAAAAGCTTTTTGTGCTTGGAGAACATTGAATAAAAATACTTTCATAAAATCAAGAAAGTCGGGGCGCGATCTAATAAACTCATTTAGATTGCCTACTGAGGCAGAATGGGAATATTCTGCAAGAGGTGGTTTAGAGTCAGGCACATACCCTTGGGGAGGACCTTACACTAAAAATGACAGAGGATGTTTCCTTGCTAATTTTAAACCAAACAGAGGAGATTACGCGGCTGATCAAGCGCTATATACTGTAGAGGCAAAATCGTATGAGCCTAACGGTTATAACTTATATAACATGGCTGGAAATGTTGCTGAATGGACAGATTCATCGTATGACCCAAATGCGTATGAATATGTTTCTTCAATGAATCCAAATGTGTTGGATGCTTCCAATAAACGTAAAGTGGTACGTGGAGGATCCTGGAAAGATGTTTCTTATTTCTTACAAGTAAGTACTAGAGATTTTGAATATGCTGATTCTGCAAGAAGCTTTATCGGATTCAGAACAGTTCAGGATTATATGGGATTAGAAACAACCGGAAACGGAAAAAAAGTTAAAACTAGATAAAAAAACCAAAACCTACTAAAATTAAAATCTAAAAATTATGGCATTATTAAGTAAAAAAGCAATGAATTTCTCTTATGGAATGGGTGCTGCAGTTGTAATCATTGGAGCGTTATTCAAAATAACCCACATTGAATTCGGAGTTATTACCGGTAACTTGATGTTAACGATTGGTTTGGTGGTTGAAGCTGCGATTTTTGCGCTTTCCGCTTTTGAAGACGTAGATAATGAATTAGATTGGACTTTGGTTTATCCAGAATTGGCTAATGGGAAAGCTGCGGGTGTAAGAAAACCAAAAGCAGAATCACCTTCAGAGGCACAAGGATTATTGTCTCAAAAACTAGATGCCATGTTGAAAGATGCTAAAATTGACGGGGAATTAATGTCAAGTTTAGGAAATAGTATAAAAAATTTCGAATCAGCTGCAAAAAGTATTGCACCAACTGCTGAATCGATGGCTTCTACAAAAAAATACAGTGAAGAATTAACGATGGCTGCCGCGCAAATGGAGTCTTTAAATAGCTTGTACAAAATTCAATTACAAAGTGCTTCAAGAAGTGCTCAAATAAATGAAGAGGTTCTAGAGAATAATATGAAGTTAAAGGAGCAAATGCATTCATTAACTACAAATTTATCATCATTGAACAATGTATATGGTGGAATGCTTTCAGCAATGAGTAATAAAGGATAATTAGTTTCGTACTATATAAAAAATAACTAACTAATTATTAGAAAATATGGCAGGAGGAAAACTTACCCCAAGGCAGAAGATGATAAATCTGATGTATCTGATTTTTATCGCGATGTTAGCATTAAATATGTCTAAAGAAGTATTATCTGCTTTTGGAATTTTAAATGTAAAAATTGTTGAATCAAATGTAATCACAGACCAAAGAAATGAAAGTTCATTTGCTCAATTAGCGCAAAAAGCGGTTGACCAACCAGGACAATTTGGTGACAAAAAAGCTAAAGTTGAAAAAATAAGAGTTTTATCTAAAGAATTTAATGATTATTTAGAGAATATTAAGACATCTGTAACCAAAGATTTCGAGAGAGATGCTAAAGGTAATTTGCCTTATGAGGAAATGGATAAAGGCGATTTAATTGATAGAATGTTTTTTACTGGTGATAAAGTTTCAAAAGCTGGTGAAGAATTTTTAAATAAAATCAACAATTATTCCGCTCAAATTAAGCAAATTGGAGGTAGTTCTATTGCGGAATCTGAAATGAAAAAAATTGAAGCAAGATTTGCGACAAAACCAGTTTATTCTGAAAAAGCAGGTGCTAATCTAGATTGGATTGATTACCATTACAAAGGCTTCCCTTTGATTGCTACGATTACAAATTTGTCTCAGTTACAGGCAGATATCAAGGCAACGGAAAGTGATATTATGAGTGGAATGTTTCAAAGTGATTTAGTTGCGGCAGCTTCTCTAACGGCGTACCAACCTATTGTTGTTCTTGATAAATCAGTATTCTTTCAAGGTGAAGCAGTTTCAGGAAAGATTATATTAGGAAAATTTGATCCGTCATTAAAGGCGAAGTCTGTAATTATTAATGGTTCGAATATACAGGCTATGGCAGGTCAAGCCAAGTTCTCATTTGGAGCAGGAAATATTGGTGATCATCCAATTACTGGTTCTTTTAATTTTGATGAAGGTGGTAAAGTGGTTAGTTTGCCTATAAATGATAAATATGTTGTTGTTGCCAGACCAAAATCTGCAACAATATCAGCTGATAAGATGAACGTTGTTTATAGAGGGGTCGTTAATCCTATGACAATTTCATTTGCAGGAATTAATGCTGATAAAATATCGGCTTCTGCGCCAGGATTAAGTTCTGCTGGTGGTGGTAAATTTAAAATGAGTCCAACTTCGGGGAATGAAGTAGTGATTAATGTAACAGGTACATTACCTGATGGTTCTAAAGTGTCTGATAAAAAGACATTTAGAATTAAAGGTATTCCTGGACCTACTGGTACAATTAGAGGAGAAACAGGTGTCGTTAAAGGACCTAAATCAAATCTTGAAATTGCTACAATAGGTGCTAAATTAGAAGATTTTGATTTTGAAGTTGGGTTGAATGTTGTTGGTTTTAATTTAAAAGTTACAGGACAGCCTACAGTGGTAGTTCAAGGTGATAAATTAAATGCGCAATGTAAATCAGTTCTTTCTAAAGCAGGAAGAGGAGATCAGGTAACGATCTCGGATATTAAAACGAAACTAGTTGGGGCAGGTAGTTATTTATTACCAAGAACGGCACCGGTTATTTTTGAAATACAATAATTAACAAGTTACCCGCAAGGGTTTCTACATTATCTTATAATCATACCATGATGAAAGTTAAATTTTTTTTAATAGTTATTATTTCCATTACTTGGAGCGTTACTACTTTTGCGCAATCTAATTTGCTCAATGCAAAAACGCCTTCTGAAATAGGACTTAAAACTGCTGCACAACTTATTTCTGATAATGATAAGCCATTGGCTTATGGTTATGTACATGATAGAGATATTTTGATGGGTAAAACAGTTTGGGAGATTATAGATTTAAGTGAGAAAATTAATTTCGCTCTGTATTTTCCAATAGATGAAAATCTAGGTGCTGATAGAAGGTCATTGTATAATGTGCTGACAAAGGCAATCAGAAGTGGAGAAATCAGTGAAGTGTATTCAGATAGTTATTTTAAGACTAAAAAAACCTTAAAAGACATCCAGGCTTCATTATCACGTGTCGATACTACTGATGCTGGTCGTGAACAAGTAAATGCAGGTATGCAAGTTTCACCTGAATATATTTTACGTTCCGATTTGACTGCTCAAGATGTTACACAATATAAGATTAAAGGGTACTGGTATTTTGATAAACGTCAAAGTGAATTGAAATATCGTCTGCTTGGGATTTGTCCTGTTACTCCAGATGTCTATACAATGAACAGTGATGAAAAGGATTATATAGAGTTGTTTTGGGTATTTTTCCCATCTGCTAGAGAGGTTTTGCATGAGGCGAAAGCATTCAACAATCAAAATTCTGCAATGCCAATTTCTTTTGACCAAATATTGAATTCGCGCCATTTTAATAGTGTCATCTATAAAGAAGAAAATGTTTATGGCGATAGAGATATTAAGGATTATATGAGGGATAATGCACAAAATCAATTACTGGAATCTGAAAGGGTGAAAGAAAAAATTCGAGATTTCGAATCAGATATGTGGAATTACTAATTTCAATTATAGTATATTAAATAGAACTCTTGTCGTTTACGATGAGAGTTTTTTATTTTAGGAGGCTGTAGATTTACCTTATAATTTCGCTTTGTTTTTTACTTTGGATTAATAGTTACTTTTGCATTATGATTGATTATTTAATAATAGGCTCAGGTTTGGCTGGGATAGCGTTTTCTGAAATTGCACTGAAAAATGAGAAATCCATTTTTGTAATGGATAATAGTTCTCAAAATTCTTCTAAGGTTGCTGGTGGCTTATACAATCCAGTTATTTTAAAACGCTTCAGTGAAGTTTGGAAGGCACAAGAGCAGTTGGTTTTAATGGACTCTTTCTATGCTGATCTAGAAGGTAAGCTTTCGGTTAAGGTTGATTTTAAAAAGCCTATTTTGAGAAAATTCTTTTCAATTGAGGAGCAAAATAATTGGTTTTCTGCTTCTGATAAAATAGCATTGGCACCATTTTTATCGACTAATTTAGTAACAAACAAATATTCTGGAATAGAATCGCCTTATAATTATGGGGAGGTACTGCAAACTGGTTACGTCGATACTGCAGTTTTATTAAAAGAATACAGAGAATATTTATCTAAAATGGGTCTGTTCTCTGATTCTTCTTTTGAATATGGCAATTTAGAATGTTTTCCGGAGTATATTCGGTATAATGATATCGAAGCAAAGCATATAGTATTTGCTGAAGGTTTTGGAATGCATGCTAACCCTTATTTTAAAGAGTTACCATTAGATGGCACAAAAGGAGAGTTGTTTATAATAAAAGCACCCCAATTGGTCTTGGATGTCATTGTTAATACTAGTGTTTTTATTCTACCATTAGGGAATGATTTGTATAAGGTTGGTGCAACTTACAACTGGAAAGACAAGACTGACCTGCCTTCTGAGGAAGGGAAATTGGAACTAATAGATAGAATTAAAGAGATAATTACCTGTGACTTTGAAATAGTGGAGCATTTTGCAGGTGTCCGACCTACGGTAAAGGACAGAAGGCCTTTGGTAGGAACTCACGCTTTGCATCGACCAATTCACATTCTTAATGGATTAGGGACACGCGGGGTAATGCTTGGTCCGGCTATGGCAGAAGCGCTATTTAATTATATAGAAAATGATATTGCTTTAGATAGGGAAATAGATATTAAGCGGTTTTTACCCAGAAACTAAAGGTGAAATACTTATTGTTTGAAACTCGGATCGTAGGAAACAAACATATTGATATAAATATTTCTCGCCCAGCGTAAGACGAATGGAAATAAAACTACAATTGATGCAATTATTGAAATAAAAGCCACTTTTAAAGAAGAGCCAAAAATCAAATAAGAAATAATAAATGCCGCAATACCTGTAGCTACATTTAGTCCATAACTTACATACATTGCTCCATAAAAGAACGACGGTTCAATTTGATAAGTTAATCCACAATGGCTGCATTTTTCATGCATTTTTAAGACATTTCCAAGATGTAACGGGTTTTGGTCGAAATACATGCTCTCTTTCTGACATTTAGGACAAGTTCCTGTTAAAATACTATATAGTTTGGATCCTTTTTTTAACATTTGCAAAAAATTTAATTTTTCCTTTTGTGGAGTTGTAAATTTACGATTTCAAAAGGGAATAAAATCATAATACATGCTTAATATACACAATTTATCTGTTTCGTTTGGTGGCTCTTATTTATTTGAAGATGTTACCTTTCGATTGGGTGCTGGAGACCGTGTGGGTCTTGTAGGTAAAAATGGTGCAGGTAAATCGACCATGCTAAAAATGTTGGCTGGGGATTTTCTTCCTGACACAGGTGTGATTTCTCAAGAGAAAGATGTGAGAATGGGGTTTTTACGTCAAGATATTGATTTTGAGCAGGGACGTACAGTTCTAGAAGAGGCTTATGAAGCTTTTGTTGATATAAAAATAGTAGAAAAAAAATTAGAAGAAATCAACCATCAATTAGTCACTCGTACTGATTATGAAAGTGATGAATATTCGAAAATAATTGAAGATTTATCAGATTATACCCATCGTTTTGAATTGTTGGGTGGTTACAACTACGTTGGTGATACCGAGAAGATTCTTCTTGGGTTAGGTTTTAAAAGAGAAGTATTCAACAATCAAACGGAGACTTTTTCTGGTGGTTGGAGAATGCGAATCGAATTAGCTAAATTATTATTGCAAGCTAATGATGTTTTGCTACTGGATGAGCCAACGAATCACCTTGATATAGAAAGTATCATTTGGTTAGAGAGTTTCTTGCGTAACTATATCGGTGTTGTAGTAATTGTTTCGCATGATAAGATGTTTTTGGATAATGTGACTAACAGAACAATCGAAATTTCTCTTGGAAAAGCTTATGATTTCAACAAGCCGTATTCGCAATATTTGGAATTGCGTCATGAAATACGTGAAAAGCAATTGGCAACCCAAAAGAATCAAGCCAAGAAAATTGAGGAAACTGAAAAGCTGATTGAAAAATTCCGTGCGAAAGCTTCCAAAGCTTCTATGGCACAATCGATGATAAAGAAGCTGGATAAAGTAGAACGTATTGAAGTAGATGAAGATGATAATTCAGTAATGAATATCTCTTTTCCACTTTCTAAAGTTCCCGGTCGTGTAGTGATCGAAGCTGAAAAAGTGACCAAAAGTTACGGTGATAAGACGATTTTAAAAGATATTTCTCTTTTAGTTGAACGTGGAAGTAAGATTGCTTTTGTTGGACAAAACGGACAAGGGAAATCGACTTTTATTAAAGCTATAGTTAATGAATTTGAGTATCAAGGAGAAATAAAATTAGGACACAATGTTCAGGTAGGTTACTTTGCTCAAAATCAAGCTGAATATCTTAATGGTGAAATCACATTACTTCAAACAATGGAAGATGCCGCATCAGATACTAATCGTTCTAAGGTGCGCGATATGTTGGGTTCATTCCTCTTTCGTGGCGACGATGTGGAGAAAAAGGTAAAAGTTCTTTCTGGAGGAGAAAGAAACCGTCTAGCGCTCTGTAAATTGCTTTTGCAGCCCATTAATGTATTGGTGATGGATGAGCCTACGAATCACTTGGATATTAAATCCAAAAATGTGTTGAAGGCCGCTTTGCAAAAATACGAAGGGACACTACTGTTAGTTTCTCACGACAGGGATTTCCTTCAAGGAATGTCGAATATCGTATATGAATTCAGAGACCAAAAAATAAAAGAATATTTGGGTGATGTTAATTATTTCTTGGAACAGCGCAATTTAGAAAACATGCGTGAAGTCGAGAAAAAAGATGCGTTAAAAGCAGCAGCCCCAAAAGAGAGCAACAAAATTTCTTATGAAGAACAAAAGAAAGGAAAAGCGTTGCAGAATCGTTTGAGTAAAATTGAAAGTCAAATCAAGCAATTGGAGAGAGATATTCAGCAAGATGATAAAATGTTAGCCTCAAATTACGATAAGCATATAGAAGACGCTAAGTTCTTTACGGCTTACAATAAAAAGAAGGCGGAGTTGGATAAATATCTTTCAGATTGGGAGCTAGTTCAAGAAGAAATTGACAATGCTTCATAATAATTAATTCAGTTGGGAGCTATTTCCGGCTGTTCATTACAAGCTTTCTAGCCTCTCATTGTATTTTTCTAAATTGTAAAAGGAGCTTCTATGGTCGCTCTTTTACCATAAGAAAAATATAATGAGGCTAAGAAAGGCTATCCATTTCCATCCGGGCTAGGGTGATTTGCAGTTCCCAGTAAACTTTTATTGCGGAATCAACCCTATTTTTTTAGAATGTGATATGGCTTCTGCGCTGTTTTTAAAATAACAAACAGCAACGTCCATCGATTCAAGGTTTTTCATAGCCTTAATCACTTTTTCTTTTTTATGTTTACCAGTTTGTCTTATGTAAATAGCCTTTACTGTTAAAGGAAATATTTTACTGATGGCTTCATACAAATATGGATCGTGTTGAGAATCATCGCCAATTATAACATATTTTAAGTTGGGGTAAAACTCCAATATATGTTTTATTTTGTCAAATTTATGATTATGACCGCCTCTCCCTGTCCAAAAGAAATTGGTCAGGCTGGTCTTGATATCTTTTAATAATAAAACAGCTTTAGGTAATTGGTGAATTTCAGTGAACGTGACTAAAAAGCGATATAGATTCCATTCACTGCTGGAGACATAGAAAAAAGCGTTTAATTCCCCATTATCACCTCTTCCGGCAGAACTCAACGCTTGGAAATGTGGAACAACATCTTCAAAAACTTTCCTTCCCTCGACATTTTTAAACAGTAAATAATATAGTTTTTTTAATGGATTAAGGGTGTAGGATACTAAAAACGTATCGTCAATATCAGATATGATTCCTAAATTACCTTTGTGTGGGCGAATGTAACTTTCTTTAGCTATGATAGCTTCGTTATTGTAGATGATACTAACCTCATAATCATTCCACCCATAATTCTGGTTTTGGTCTAGCGGTATGCAAAATTTAAAATAGCCGTCGACCAATGTTTTTGTGTGAATTTCACCTCCGTTATGAGTCAAGTATACGTCGGCATTTGCATGTGTCTTGATCCGAAATAGGCTGATTATTGAACTCGCATTTTTAAAATTTTTGTCTAGGAAATCGTAATCTCTAGTTTTGGTTGGTTTAAAAACATGACCCATCACAATCAATTCCTGATCATTCGCATATCCCCGATATAATTTTAAAATAGGTTTCATTTTGTTTACTACTTTTGAAGTATGCTGAAAATTAATTATTTTTACTCAATAAACGAAATATAAGCTTGAAAAAGAATGTTATAATGATTGTGAATCCTGTTTCAGGGGGTATGGATAAATCAGAATTTATCCATCAGGCAGCTAATTTTGCTGCCAAGGAGAATTTGAACTTCGTTTTATATGAAACTTGTGCGGATAATGATACTGCGAAAATTAAAGCATTGTATAAAAAGTTTATACCAGAGCGCATTATTGTCGCCGGTGGCGATGGGACAATAAAGTTAGTAGCTGAAGCATTGGAAAGCGAAGAATTTATATTAGGAATTTTACCAGCAGGATCAGCTAACGGATTAGCTACAGATTTGGGCTTGCCTAAAACTATCGATGAGAGTTTGTCAATTGCTTTTCGTAATGATTTTCTAGAAATCGACATGATTGTCGTTAATGGCAAGAAGAGCCTGCATTTAAGTGATTTGGGTCTAAATGCCACATTGATAAAAAACTATGAAGAAGGTTCCATGCACGGAAGATGGCATTATGCGTTACAAGCTTTCAAGACATTGATTAATACGGATGTCGATTTTTCAGCGACAATAACTACTAACAGTGAGGTTACGGAATATCAAGCACGAATGATCGTGATTGCAAATTCCAAAAAATATGGAACTGGTGTCGTTATTAATCCTAACGGAATTATGAATGACGGAAAGTTTGAAATTATAATCTTAAAAAATCTTGATTTTATGGTTTTTGGCAAAATTATCACAGGAAATATGCCGCTTGAATCAGATGACATTTCTATTATTTCGACTGATAAAGCAACAATCAAAACAAATTTCCCCGTTAGTTTCCAGATGGATGGGGAGTATTATGGAGCTGAAGCCGAATTTAATATTAGTATAGCCCCAAAAAAGTTAAAAGTGGCTGTGCCGTAATTTTTCTATTCATTTTTAAATGGATTTCGTTCCTGCCATTCAATCTTAGGTTCAAAATAGCTGAATGTTTTTGAAACAAATTGATTGATAAATGGGTTGCTGTGTTTCATCAGTCCATACATAGGAATTGGTTTCGCGCCTACAGAACTTTTTATCTCTAGCGCTGTCCTCGCAAAAATAATACGTTTGTAACCTTTATTAATGGAATAGCCAATCATGTCATAAAGCATATTAAGATACAACATTTTTTCACGTTGGTATTTTTCATCATAGCCAAGGAAATAAGTGTCTATGTCTTTTCCGTTTTTAATCAATGTGTTAAAACCTATTAATTCGTCTTCTATAAAATAACCATAAAAAAGGAAGCTATCTTTTAGTATTTTTTTAAAAAAAACAAAATGATTTTGAGGTAGGTAAAAAGTATTGAATGGGGCGTTCTTAGCTACATTCATATATAGCTCATGTATTCTTGAGTTGTAAGCCGTTATTTCTTCTAATGATAATTTTTTTTTCAGAATACCGTCCGCTTTTTTTCGGGCTCTTTTATACTGATCTCTGTACTTTTTACTCTTGTCAAGGATGTAATCGTCAAAGTTGTTCCAGGATTCTCTGACTTGAAAAATCATATTAGGCTGGGTCGTGAACTTGTAAAACGATTTGAATTCCGGAAGGTCAAATGTTTTGACATCTGATTCAGAGAAATCTTTAAAAATAGTCAAGTGTATGTTTGTTCCTTTCTTACGGAAGTTAGCTTTTAACTCATCGGATGCTTTTTCTAAAAGAATCATTCCTTCGTATGTAGGCAGTTTTTTACTAAAACTACAGCCGTTTTGTCCAGTTAACATGTTGTTTCCCATTACCAAGACATTGGAGCTGAATTGTTTAAAAGCAATTTCACGTACCTTTGTTTTGATGCAATGGTCACGTTCTCCAAAAGAATGCACATCACTTAAATCAATGTATTGTGATAAAGCCAAACCGACTAATTCATCATAGAGTAATAAGCCAATGAAATGGCAAACCATATTTTGTGGAGCTGTATTTTCCAGTACAGTCAAATAATCTTTGGAAAGAAAAATGTTGGTGATAGCCAAAGAATCCCAGTTAGTAGGCAAATCTTTGGTAGAAGAATAGATTTTGAAAGAAAAATTTGAGTTCAATGGATAGAGAAATTAATATTTGTCTAAATTAACATATAAAGTTAAAAGAGGGAACTAATAGATAGATTTTAACTAATTTTATAAAAAACGAAAATTATGGATACTTATAATGAGGATACAGCGCTAGCTATTTTAAAAGAATTGAAAGATTGGACCTTTAATAACAACGGAATTGAAAAAAAGTTCGTTTTCAAAAATTTCAGTGAGGCACTTGGATTTATAGTGCAAGTGGGGCTTTTGTCAGAACAGCAAGGCCATCATCCAGAATTGTTCAATGTGTACAATAAAGTCGACATACGTTTGTCTACTCATGATGCCAAAGGAGTTACCGATAAAGATTTTGATTTGGCAAAAGCAATAGATACAATTACATAACATAAAGATTTCTTCTCCCTAAATAAATAGGGAGAAGATTATTTATTTATATTAAATCCAAGCACAAATAATTCCTCCCATAATCGTAAAACAAACAATCCAAAACCCTCCATTTATTAGAGTGTATTTCCAGCTTTTTCTCTCAAAGAGTGCATTTGTACCTATTACGGGTAGTGCCATAAATAAGCCAGTAATGAATCCATGAAGCATTCCGTGTTTAAATGTTCTGAATACGGTACCATAATCTGACATAAATGCGGCATAGGATGGTTTTGCTAAAGCGATATTTCCGCCAACCATGCTTACTGCACCCCATTGATGAATGGTTAGAAACTGAAGCGTCATAGAAATTAGAAAGGCGTAGAGCACCGCCATTCCAAAAATCATGACCATATTTGAGCCTTTCATTTTGTCTTCAGTTAAGCCGGCTTCTTTCATCCAGATTGTCCCAAAAATTTTAGGATGATACCAAGCAAATCCTACAAATAATGTTGAAAAAGCAGCAGTGATAAGTGCTAAGAAGTTAATTTCCATAGTGTTATCTTTAAAGTTAAGGAAACAAATATAATATTTTATTTATAAATTTGAATTGTAAGAAAAATAGCTTTTTATTTCGCTAAATAGTGTAGTTCATCGATTATATTTGCTGATAAACTGCATTGTTTGTACATTTAATCATCAAAAAACAGTAAAAGTACCAGCTTATGAAAAATCTATTCACTCTTCTATTAACCGTTTTAGCTTCATTTACAATGATGGCTGATGTGTCATTGTCAGATAAAGCGGTATTGCTGAAGTTATATAATTCGACTAACGGTGCTAACTGGACTACAAAATGGGATTTAGCTTCTCCAGTTTCGACTTGGTACGGTGTTAAATTAGATGGAGATATAGTTGTTGGAATTAATTTATCTGATAATAATTTAATAGGCGAAATACCTAGTGAAATTGCAAACCTTGCAAATCTACAAGAATTAAATTTGCACAAAAACGGTATATCTGGTACTATACCTTACTCATTGCATAGTTTAAAGGAATTAAAGGTTTTAGACTTATCTTTTAATAGATTATCGGGAGCTATACCAGTTTCCATTTGTGAAATGGATATGCTTCAAGATTTAGAACTTTATATGAATATGCTTTCAGGTCAGTTGCCGGCTGAAATAGGTAAATTGCAAAACCTAGTAACGTTAGCAGTTTTTAACAATGAAATTGAAGGGCAAATTCCAAACTCTCTTTATGAAGTAAAGACCTTAAAAACATTACTATTAAATAGTAATAAGTTTGAAGGGGAATTAAGTGCTGATGTAGCCAATTTGAAAATGCTAGAAAATCTTAGTTTGTTTGAAAACAATATGAATGGTCAAGTCCCTTTTGGGTTAGAGAAGTTGAATAATTTAAAAGAAATGAACATTTCCTACAATATGTTTAGCGGTTTAATTTCAAGAAGATTAGCTGTATTAGATACTCTGAATATGACAATGTTAAATGAAAAAGGAGCTGTCGCTTTAATGGATGTGGCTATAGAAGTAGAAAGACCTTTGGTGTCAGAAGAGTAACAGAAATGTAGTGCAGTTGAGCGAGAATATGCCTGTTGACGCATAAATATAAAGCTTTTGTTTTTTTAAATAAGTTGATGTTTTGAATAAATTTAGTTAGTTTAAACCTGTGTTGCCTGGGCATCACGGGTTTTTTTTATGGAAAGGGATTAATAAAGCTCGATTTTAAGAATTGGCTTAAAAAGAAAAAGCCTCCTATTTCTATGGAGCTTTCTTAGTAGCGGGAACTAGTATTGCGAATCGGTGTTAGCTGCGGCGGGTAAGAGCCCGCCAAATCATTGGTTGGCAATCAGTTTTTGAATGAAGTTACGTCCTATTCCAGTTTTTAGATATTTTTCTCTTTTCATTGCTTTAGATTTAGAATCGAAAAATTCGACATGAATTACTTTCCAAGGTCTGAATTTCAAAGTGTATCCTTTTGTTTCTAGAAGATTATGTGAGTTAAAACGTGCAATTAAATTGGAAGTAAAGCCAGTATAATTCTTACTGAATTTTTCGGAATATAAAATGTAAACAACAAACTCATCCATAAAAATTGGCTTAAAAAGAAAAAAGCTTCTTGTTTCTATGAAGCTTTCTTAGTAGCGGGAACTAGTACTTTGAATCGGTGTCCACCGTGGCGGATAGGAACCCTCCGAATCATCGGTTGGTAATCAGTTTTTGAATGAAGTCACGTCCTATACTAGTTTTTAGATGTTTTTCACTTTTCATTGCTTTAGATTTAGAATCGAAAAACTCGACATGAATTACTTTCCAAGGTCTGAATTTCAAAGTGTATCCTTTTGTTTCTAGAAGATTATGTGAGTTAAAACGTGCAACTAAATTGGAAGTAAAGCCAGTATAATTCTTACTGAATTTTTTGGGATATAAAATGTAAACAACAAACTCATCCATAAGAATTGGCTTGAAAAGAAAAAAGCCTCATATTTCTATGAAGCTTTCTTAGTAGCGGGAACTGGACTCGAACCAGTGACCTTCGGGTTATGAGCCCGACGAGCTGCCTACTGCTCTATCCCGCGATGTGCGTTTGTAATTTCAATAAAATTAACTTAGTAGCGGGAACAGGACTCGAACCTGTGACCTTCGGGTTATGAGCCCGACGAGCTGCCTACTGCTCTATCCCGCGTTGTTTCGGGTGCAAAGGTACAACGAATTTCGGTATTTACAAGTAAAATTTAAAAAAAAATGTTTTATTTCATCTATTGAGTTGATATAACTACCTTTGCAGATTAAATACTATAATACATGTCACATAAAGCCGGTTTTGTAAATATCATAGGGAACCCAAACGTTGGGAAGTCAACATTAATGAATGCTTTTGTAGGGGAAAGGTTGTCTATCATTACTTCCAAAGCACAAACCACACGCCATAGAATCCTTGGGATTGTAAATGGGGAAGATTTTCAGATGATTCTTTCTGATACACCAGGAATAATCAAGCCAGCATACGAAATGCAAGCGTCTATGATGAATTTCGTTAAGTCTGCCTTTGAAGATGCTGATATTTTGATTTACATGGTCGAGATAGGCGAGCAAGATTTGAAAGACGAAGCTTTTTTCAATAAAATCATACATGCCAAGATTCCAGTACTTTTATTGTTAAATAAAATAGACACTTCTAATCAAGACAAATTAGAGGAGCAAGTTGCATTCTGGGCTGAAAAAGTACCGAACGCCGAAATTTTTCCAATATCAGCATTGCAAAATTTTAATGTTCCTGAAGTTTTTCAAAGAATAATTTCTCTTTTGCCGGAATCACCAGCTTATTATCCAAAAGATCAGTTAACTGATAAACCAGAGCGTTTCTTTGTTAACGAGACAATTCGTGAGAAAATCTTATTGAATTATAGCAAAGAAATTCCTTACGCAGTGGAAATCGTTACGGAAGAGTTTTTTGAAGATGAAAGCATCATTAGAATTCGTTCTTTGATTATGGTGGAGCGTGAAACACAAAAAGGAATTATCATTGGTCACAAAGGAGCTGCGCTAAAGAAAGTAGGGGTGGATTCTCGTGCTGATTTAGAGAAATTCTTTGGGAAACAAATACATATCGAGCTTTACGTTAAGGTAAATAAAAACTGGAGAAGTAATGTGAACATGTTGAAACGATTCGGATACAATCAATAGCCTTCTTTAGCGATAAAGTCTCTTGTGAAATCGCAGTAGAAACTTAGAAAGTCCCCATATAATCTCCTGTAGGTTATATGGGGACTTTTATTTTCAATTTATGTGTCGTTATTTGTGGATTTTATTATTGTATTAAAATAGACATCGAGTTCCTTCATCTGCTGGCTTCCTTTTTTTCTAATAACCTTAGCCAAATAATATAATGAAAACCAAAAAATGGTCATCAGTACCATAATTGAGATGTCTACTGTTATCGAATTCTTTAATATATAATCAGAATAAGCCATTGCTCCAAAAATAAAAAACAGGGCTGCGAGTATAAAATGAAGAAACATGAAGAATGTCCAAAGAGTAGGGTCAGGTCCAAACAGTCCTCTGATATGAGTTTCTGAATCACTTTTGGGTTCGAGTTCCAAATGTAAATGAGGCGTCCAGTATTTTCTTTTTGACGGAACAATGTCAAGCCAAATGTGATTGTCACTCATTTTTATGGTGAAATTCTCCGATTTGATATTAGAATTTTTTTCGAATTTCGAAAGTAAGGAAGTGCTATTTTCCTGAATATCTTGTTTAAAACGCAAACGAAGTGTAATCTCATTTTCAGGATACATAGATTTTTTTTTAGTCTATTAAGGGTAAGCTCTAAGCTAATATAGTAAAATAATTGATATTCACGCTTTTTACACTACCTTTGCAAAATATTTGAATTTATATTATGAACAATATTGTTGCGATAGTAGGAAGACCTAATGTAGGGAAATCAACCCTTTTTAATAGGCTGATACAAAGAAGAGAAGCGATTGTAGATTCCGTTTCGGGAGTTACCCGTGATAGAAACTACGGAAAAAGTGAGTGGAATGGAAAGGAATTTTCTGTAATTGATACGGGGGGGTACGTGCGCGGATCGGATGACGTTTTTGAAGGTGAAATCCGTAAACAAGTAGAACTGGCTATTGATGAAGCAGATGTTATCATATTTGTAGTTGATGTTGAGGAAGGTATTACTCCGATGGATGATGCTGTTGCTAGACTATTGCGTAAAGTAACTAAACCTGTTTTACTTGCTGTAAATAAGGTAGATAACGCTATGCGTGAGAAAGATGCGATTGAGTTTTATAACCTAGGATTAGGAGAGTATTACACTTTTGCAAGTATTTCTGGAAGTGGAACTGGAGATTTGTTAGATGCTTTAATTAAGGCTTTTCCAGAAAAACCAGTAGTAGAGGAAGTTTCTGACTTGCCACGTTTTGCTGTTGTAGGACGTCCAAATGCAGGAAAATCTAGTTTTATCAATGCCTTAATTGGTAAAGATCGTTATATTGTTACTGATATTGCGGGAACTACCAGAGATTCTATTGATACAAAATTTGACCGTTTTGGTTTCGAATTTAACTTAGTAGATACTGCGGGAATTCGTCGTAAAGCGAAAGTAAAAGAAGATTTAGAATTTTATTCAGTAATGCGTTCTGTACGTGCTATTGAGCATTCTGATATTTGTATCTTGATTATCGATGCCACTCGTGGATTTGAAGGTCAGGATCAAAGTATTTTTTGGTTAGCCGAAAAAAATAGAAAAGGTGTTGTGATTCTTGTTAACAAATGGGATTTGGTCGAAAAAGAAACCATGTCAACAAGAGACTATGAAGAAAAAATAAGAGAAGAATTAATGCCATTTACTGATGTGCCAATTCTTTTTGTATCTGCATTAACAAAACAACGTTTATTGAAAGCGCTTGAAGCTACAGTAAAAGTGTACGAAAGCAGACAACAACGTATCGCTACATCAAAATTCAACGAATATATGTTGAAAGTGATTGAAGCTTACCCACCGCCTGCAACCAAAGGGAAATATGTGAAAATCAAATATTGTATGCAATTGCCAACGAAAACACCACAGTTTGTGTTTTTTGCTAATATGCCACAATATGTAAAAGAGCCTTACAAACGTTACCTTGAAAATAAAATTAGAGACAACTGGGACTTCTCTGGAGTACCAATCGATATTTATATTAGAGAGAAATAGATTGTTAAAATTATTGTAAAATATAATTTTTTGTTATTTAAAATGCCTTAATTAGCTGTTATTGTTCAATCTATAACAGCTAATTTTTTTATGCGAAAATTCTACCTACTAATACTACTAATCGTTTGTTGTACTTCATTTGCTCAAACAAGTATTAGGCTATCTGGCAAAATTACTGATGTAAATACACAGATTCCTTTAGAATCGGTAACAGTATATCTATCATCTGTACAAGATTCAACCGTAATCGACTACACGATTTCAGATAAAAATGGATTGTTTGTTTTCTCTACAAAACCAATCACAAAACCATTTTTCTTAAAAATATCCTATATAGGTTACAAAGTCTATAAACAAGAATTTAAAGAACTTCTTAAAGAGAAGGATTTTGGTACTTTGAAATTGGTTGAAAATGTGTACGCTTTAGGCGAAGTCGTAATAAAAAGCGAAGCGCCGCCCATCCGAATTAAGCAAGACACATTGGAGTTTAACGCTTCTTCATTTAAAGTGCGTCCAGATGCAAATGTAGAGACCTTGTTGAAGCAATTACCAGGAGTCGAAATTGACTCTGACGGGAAAATCACCGTTAACGGAAAAGAAGTAAATCAGGTTCTGGTAAACGGAAAACCATTTTTTGACAAAGACGGAAAAATTGCACTTCAAAGTTTACCCTCTGAAATTATCAATAAAGTTCAGATTACGGACACGAAAACCAAAAAAGAAGAGTTGACAAATCAGGTAGCAAGCTCGAATAATGCCAGTATTAACCTTACTATTGATGAAGATAAAAATAAAGGTTTTTTTGGTAAATTTATGGCTGGGGGCGGTACAAGTAGCCGTTACGAAAGCAGTGCATTAGTTAATTATTTTAAAAATAAAAGAAAAATTAGCGTCTTGGCTTCTTCTAACAATATTAATTCAACCGGTTTCTCTATGGACGAAATTTTTGATAATATGAAAGGAGGACGAAATAATTCGTTTTATTACTCTGATAACGGTTCGTTCGGAATTGGAAGTATGCGATTTGGTGGCGGCAAAGGAATTACACGCTCAAATATGGTAGGTTTGAATTACTCAGATGAATGGTTTAAAGGTATGGAACCAAGCGGGAGTTACTTTTTTACTAATTCTGATTCTGAAAATATAAACAGATCAAAACAGACTGTGTTTTTACCAACAGGAAACTTCACAACCGAATCCAATTCAGAATTTAGTGAGGAGAAAAAGGGTCATAATTTCAATTTTCAATTTGAATATAAAATAGATTCTACCGCATCAATTATAGTTTCTCCTAGGTTTATTAAATCAGATTCTAAATATAGAAATAAATCTTTCGAGTTTTCGAAGGATGAAAATGACCAATTGTTAAATGAAAATACTTCACAGGTATTTGAAGAAAGTGATAAAAATAATTTCAATAATTTAATTGAATACAATAAGACATTTAATAAAAAAGGAAGGTACGTGAGTTTTTCGTTTGAGAATGAAAACACAAAGGAGGAGCTAAACTCAACTAATAAAACGAATACTATTTTTTACCAAGGTTCTGATCCAGATGTCATCAGGGATCAAATAAGGAAAAACAGTAATTTTAAAGATACTTATACGGCAGAAATAGAATATGCGGAACCAATAATGGATTCATTGAAAATTAGATTAGCTGCTAATTATTCTTGGCAAAACACAACAGAGGATAGAGAAACGTATGACTTTAATTCAAATTCTCAAACGTATTCTGACATAAATGCGAGTTTAACGAATTACTTCACATCTTATATTAAAACCTTTAAGCCTAAAGCTGGTTTAAGTTTGAATAAGAAAAAATATAATATCAATGTAAGCGCCGGTACTTCGATTACTCAATTTGAGAATGAGTCTTTATACCTTAATGCAAAAACAGCACTTAGCAAAAACTATGTCTTACCTTTTGCAGAAGCGCAAATAAGTTATAAATTCACCAAGTCAAAATCATTGTGGATGAGTTATGGATACGATATAAAATTCCCGTCAGCAAGCCAGATTTTGCCTGTAGAGAACCTGGCAAATCCATTAAATACTTATATCGGGAATCCAGATTTAAATCCTAATAAAAGTCACAGAGGATACTTTAGTTTCAGAGATTATGATTTTGCCAGTCGTGCAGGTTATAGTATTTATTTAGGGGGTAATTATTATGATAATCAAGCGGTTTCTTCAACTGTTTTTGATGAGAATAGAAAAAGAAGAACCACCTACGAGAACATATCAGGAAACTATGATTCTTTTTTTGGATTAAATTGGAACAAAACTATAAAAAAGGATGCTCATAAATATAAATTCGGACTTGGTCTGCAGGCAAATTTAAATTTGTCAAAGGGATTCACAAATGATATTTTATTTGAAGCAAATACACTTAGCTTAAGTCCAAGAGCAAGTTTTTCCTATGAATATGGCGAGTTGTTAACGATTAGTCCAACGTACAGTGTGAGTTTTAATAATACCAAGTATACTAATTATTTACTAAGTTCGGCATCTAACGTAACTCATAAGTTCAATATCCAAACCACTAATTATTGGCCAAAAAACTGGGTTTTCGGTAATGATTTTGGTTACAATTATAATTCCAATATTGCCGATGGTTTTAAAAAGGATTTCTACTTATGGAATAGTAGCTTAGCTTATAGTTTTTATGATAAAAAAATAACAGCCAAAGTAAAAGTATATGATCTTTTAAACCAAAATCAGAGTGCTACAAGAACTATAACGCCAGAAGCCATTCAGGACGAAGAGAATACTGTTTTAAAACGATATCTAATGTTTTCATTGACCTATAAATTAGAGAAATTTGCTGGTAAGGAAAAGACTAATAGAGGAGGAATGATGTTTCATTAAGTAGTAATAGCCAAAGTGAATCGTGGTTTTTTAGTAGTTCCGGTTACATTTATAGAAGAGAAATAGAAGTGATTTTGCCATTTTTCATAGAAAGTTTATTGAGTTAGTCATAACTCGATAAACTTTTTTACATTTATAAGAAAAAATGGATTCGATAAATAACAAGGTTGTCTGGATTACTGGAGCTTCAAGCGGAATAGGGAAGGCTTTAGCTCTTGAACTGTCGCAAAGAAACTGCAAACTAATCCTTTCGGCTCGTAACAATGAAAATTTAGAACGTGTTAAATCTAAGTGTGTAAATTCAGAAGTGCCTATTTTACCATTTGACTTGTCGGATTTTGATAACGCGAAAAACCATGTCGCGACGGCGATTTCTTTTTTCGGGAATATTGATATCCTTATCAATAATGGAGGAGTGAGTCAGCGTTCGCTTCTGGCAGAAACCGACTTTGAAGTGGATAAAAAACTGATTGAAGTTGATTACCTCGGCACCGTTGCTCTATCCAAGGCTTTGCTGCCGCATTTTATCCAGAACCAGAAAGGACAATTTGTAACGATCACCAGTTTGATGGGAAAATTTGGCTCTCCCTACCGTTCCGGTTACTGTGGTGCGAAACATGCTTTACATGGTTTTTTTGATGTGTTGCGTATGGAGCATCAAAAAGACAATATTAGTGTAACGCTAATTTGCCCGGGTTTTATTCAGACTAATGTAGCTATTAATGCACTTACAGCTGATGGTTCAAAGCAAAATAAGGATGATATTGCGACCTTAAACGGAATGGCGGTAGAAGTCTTTGCCATAAAATTAGTAAAGGCTGTAGAGGACAAAAAATTTGAGGCCTACATTGGAGGAAAAGAAGTCTTAGGTGTTTATTTGAAACGTTTTTTTCCCAAGCTGCTGCACCGTTTTGTATTAAAAAGTAAAGTTCGTTAGTTTTAAAATGGCAATAGAGAATTAAAGCATTTCGTAATGTACCAGAATACCTTCTTTCCTTAATAGGTTTAGTAAAACGGATTCTCTGTTTCTATTCGCCCAAAGTGTCCATTGGCTGATCTTCATACCAGTCTTTAAAAGTTTTTGTTGTACTGTATCTATCTCTTAGAACTTTATAAACCATAAACAGTATTAAAAAATACCCAATAAATAGAAAGAGCGTTAATACTTGAATTGGAATATTTGCTACACATAAAGCGGCAAAAATAAATACATAAAAAGTGGTAAACCACACAAGTTTAATTGCAAAATTTTTCATGGCTTTGTTTTCTATTAAAGTTACGTTTTACATCTCTAAAATTTAGTTAACTATTTGGTAATCAAATATTAAATAATGATTTATTTCTTTTTGTCTACTATTTTTATAACCATGGGGTTTATAAATTTATATTGGTCTTTTTAGAATGAACTTGCTGGCAAACCTTTAATATTGAGCACAAAAAAAGCTGCAATTTGCAGCTTTTTAATGTTTTAATAATCTATGTTTTTTTTACCAGCCTCCGCTAGAGCCTCCGCCGGAGAATCCGCCTCCTCCGAAGCCCCCTCCGAAACCGCCGCCTCCGCCGCCAAAGCCACCTCCCGATGAACCGCCGCCGAAACCGCCTCCACCACCTCGTCCAAGACTACTGAGAAGAATGACGTCAAGTAAACTAGGACCTCCGCCACCGCGGTTTCCTGAGTTTCCACCACCGCTACCTTTATTTTTAGAAATAAGTATCACGATAATGACGATAATAATTATGAAAGGTAAAATAGGAAAGTCTTTTTCTTTGGTTGCTTTTTTTCTTTCTCCTTTGTATTTTCCTGCAAAAACTTCAAAAAGAGCATCAGTTCCCTTGTCTAAGCCGTTGTAATAACTTCCAGCTTTGAACTCTGGTGTAATGATATTTCGGATTATTTCTCCTCCAGTTCCCGCTGTTAATCGATCTTCCAATCCATAACCTGGGTTGATAGCAATTTTTCTTTCGGCCTTTGCCACTAAAATAATTACTCCATTATCATCTTTTGCAGTTCCTCCAATTCCCCATGTTTGACCCCATTTCGTGGCTAGTTGGCTAACATCTTCGTTTTGTAAACTTTCTATTGTAATAACAACGATCTGAGTAGTTGTACTATCAGAATAGTGTATTAGTTTTTCTTCTAGTTGCTTTTTTTCTGATGCACTGAGAAGGTTAGCATAGTCATAAACGGAAGTTTGTAAACTAGGAATTTCAGGTATTGTATATTGTGCAAATCCTATTTGAGTAACAAAAAAACAAATAAGTAATTTGAAAAAAAGTGAGTTATTTAATTTTGGTATAATCATATTATCCTTTTGAGATTTCGTTTGATAATTCATTCGTATCATCTTCGGACCATGGAAAATGTTTTTTTAGTTCTTCTCCCGCTCTTAAAATACCATCAATCAAACCTTGTTTGAAATTACCGTTTTTAAAATGAGCGACCATAACATCTTTAGTACTATCCCAAAAATCATTTTCGACAATTTCATTTATACCTTGATCGCCACAGATGACAAAGGTTTTGTCTTTTACTGCGAGGTAGATTAAAACACCATTTTTAAGTTGGGTTTCGTCCATTTTAAGTTCATTAAAAACTTCCAGTGCACGATCAAACGGATCTAATTTGGTTGTTTTTTCTAAATGGACTCTAATCTCTCCAGAGGTGTTTTTTTCGGCCACACGAATCGCTTCAACAATTTCTTGCTCTTCTTCTGTTGTTAAAAAATCTTCTACTTTTGACATTGTATTGGTTTTTTTACCTGAATCCCACGAACGATAAAGTCCGTGGGTTCTAGGATTTTTGTTTTATTGCTAAACTAATTCCCTTTTGGACAAGTTTTTAGAACTTCACTTCGACTGGTTTGTCAGCGCCTTCAACGGCAGTGAAATATGCTTTTTCTTTAAATCCAAACATACCTGCAAAGATACTGTTTGGGAAAGTTTTGATATGCGTGTTGTAAGGTTTAACAGCTTCATTAAAACGAGTTCTGGCAGTTAAAATTTGATTTTCAGTACTAGCCAACTCATCTTGTAATTTTAAGAAATTTTGATTTGCTTTTAACTCAGGGTATCTTTCGACAGAAACTAATAATCTAGATAATGCTGAAGAAACTCCGCTTTGCGCACTGTTGAATTGTGCTAGTTGTTCCGGTGTAATGTTTGCAGGATCAATAGTTGTTGAGCTAGCTTTTGCACGTGCTTCAATTACTGCAGTCAAAGTACTTTTTTCGAAATCAGCAGCGCCTTTTACAGTGTTTACTAAGTTTCCTATTAAGTCATTTCGTCTTTGGTAAGCTGTCTGTACATCTCCCCAAGATTGCTCTACAGTTTGATTCATTGTTACAGCAGTGTTGTTTATTCCTTTAACCCAGCTATAAATTCCAAAAATAATAACGGCTCCGATAATCCAAGGCAAAAATCTTTTCATGTTTATTTAATTTTAAAGTTGATTTTTAATATTTGTTAATTGTGTTCTTATTGTTTCTAATTTTCTAATAATCTCAAACTTATCTAAGGTTTTCTTTTGTCCTTCTTTCAAATGGGTTTTTGCACCTTCAAGCGTAAAACCTCTTTCTTTTACAAGATGATAGATAAGCTGTAAATTCGTTACATCTTCCGGTGTAAACATGCGATTGCCTTTTGCGTTTTTTTTAGGTTTTAAAATGTCAAATTCCGAATCCCAAAAACGAATTAGGGAAGCATTTACATTAAATGCTTTGGCGATTTCGCCAATGCTGTAATATCTTTTATCTTTAGAAAGTTCAATATGCATTTTTATAATTTTTTCTGAACATTATTGTCAAAGTTTTTTAGGACTGATTACTGAACACTTTTTTTATTAATCTAATGACTGATTCTCTTGGTTTGCTAATTTTGATATGGCAACATATTCCACTGCCGAAATATTTCCGTAATAAAAATTCAGCGGATTCACTACTCTCTTGTCTTTATGAACTTCGTAATGCAAATGTGGACCTTCTGATCTTCCGGTGCTGCCCACGAAACCTATTATGTCTCCGCGCTTCACTCGCTGTCCTGCTTTGCAGTTGTATTTACTTAAATGTGCGTATAATGTCTCGTATCCATAACCATGCCTAATGACCACATGGTTACCAAATCCCGAAGCATTACTGTTCGCTTCTACTACAGTTCCATCGCCAGTAGCAAAAATGGGAGTCCCTATTTTTGCCGTAAAGTCCATTCCCTCATGCATCTTACGTGCCTTGGTAAATGGGTCTGTTCGATATCCAAAACCAGAAGCCATCCTTTTCAAGTTTTCGTTCCTGACAGGTTGAATGGCAGGAATGGCAGCCAATAATTTATTTTTCTCTTTGGCTAATTTTAAAATATAGTCCAACGATTTTGATTGTATTGCTAATTCTTTAGTAAGAACGTCTACCTTTTTTGTTGTGTTTAATACCAGTTGTGTATTGTCATAACCTTCTAAAATTTCATATCGATTTGCATCTGCAAATCCTGATTTTCTTTCTTCTTCAGGTATTTCAGAGGTGTTAAAATAGGTACGGTATAAGTTATTGTCACGGTCTTCAATTGCCGCGATTACATTGTCAACCTGATCCATTCTCTTATTCAGAATGTCATAGTTCAATTTCAAATTCTCGATTTCGCGAATCAGTAGCCTGTCTTTTGGGGTATCAAAATAAGGAGTGTTCAATAAAATAACAAAACTCAAAAATCCAAACAAGGCAGAAGCCACTAAAAACAAGATCGCTATACCAAATTTCTTCCTTTTTTTTGTTTTTATTTTTCTATACGCTAGATTTTCCGAATCGTAATAATATTTTACTTTCGCCATATTTTAAAATACCCTATTTTTGCACTTTATAAAGTGTTAGTTGAACAAATTTAATAAATGTTTCATTTGTTCTACACTTTTTTCAATAATAAATAAAATAATGTGCCTATTCCAGCTATTCGTTGCAAGTTCTCGATTAGCAATCTTTTTTTTCTAATGATTCTGCAGGAGCTTCCTTTGGTCGCTCTGCTGCCTCAAGAAAAAAAATAGATTTCTAATTCTCGAAGCTTTCCACTACTATCTGGGGCAAAAGAAGTTAAAAGATTCAAAATTCAAAGATTGAAATAATCTTTAAACTTTTGAATCTTTAAATATTTAAATAAAAACAATGAATTCAAAAGACGTACGTAAACAATTTCTAGATTTTTTTCAAAGCAAAGGCCACTTAATTGTTCCTTCGGCTCCCATAGTTCTTAAAGACGATCCCACTTTGATGTTCAACAACTCAGGGATGGCGCAGTTTAAAGAATATTTTCTTGGGAATGCCACACCAAAAAGTACTAGAATCGCCGATACTCAAAAATGTCTTCGTGTTTCAGGAAAGCATAATGATCTAGAGGATGTAGGTTTTGATACCTATCATCATACTATGTTTGAGATGCTGGGGAACTGGTCTTTTGGTGATTATTTCAAAGAAGAAGCCTTGCCTTGGGCTTGGGAATTTTTGACTGAAGTTTTAAAATTAGATAAAGACCGTTTATACGTTTCAGTTTTTGAAGGAAACGAAGCAGAAAATGTACCTTTTGATCAACAAGCTTTTGATATTTGGAAACAGTTTGTTCCCGAAGATCGCATAATCCTTGGGAACAAAAAAGATAATTTTTGGGAAATGGGAGATCAAGGGCCATGCGGACCATGTTCTGAAATTCATATTGATTTACGTACTGATGAAGAAAGAGCTGCTGTAACTGGAAGAAGTTTAGTAAATGCGGATCATCCACAAGTAGTAGAAATATGGAACAATGTATTTATGGAATTCAACCGTAAAGCCGATGGTTCATTAGAGAAATTACCTGCGCAACACGTAGATACCGGAATGGGATTTGAGCGTTTGTGTATGGCAATGCAAAATGTTACTTCAAACTACGATACTGATGTTTTTACACCACTTATCGAAAAAGTGGAACAAATCACAGGATTAAAATATACTTCAAATGAGGTAAAAGATATAAGCGAAGAGCAAAACAAAACGAATATTGCTATTCGTGTAATTGTAGATCACATTCGTGCTGTAGCCTTCGCTATCGCCGATGGGCAATTGCCTTCAAATACTGGAGCAGGATACGTAATTCGCCGTATTTTGCGTCGTGCAATACGTTACGGATTTACATTTTTGAATATCAAAGAAGCTTTTATCTATCAATTAGTGGAAGTTTTAGCAGACCAAATGGGCGAATTTTTCCCAGAAATCAAGTCGCAACAAAACTTAGTAACTAATGTGATTCGTGAGGAAGAAGCTTCTTTCTTGAGAACATTAGACCAAGGATTGCAATTGTTAGAAAATGTTATTGCAGAGACAAAAGGGAATGAAGTTGCAGGTGCTAAAGCATTTGAATTGTATGATACTTTTGGTTTTCCAAAGGATTTAACAGCCTTGATTTTAAGAGAAAGAGGATTAGAGCTAGATGAAGCAGGTTTTGATGTTGCAATGCAGGAACAAAAAGCGCGTTCCCGTGCTGCTTCTGAAATTTCAACTGAAGACTGGAGCGTTTTAATCCCGGGGAATGTAGAAACATTTGTAGGTTACGATCAAACGGAATCAGAAGCAAAAATTACCCGTATCCGTAAAGTGGACTCTAAAAAAGACGGTGTTTTATACCAAATCGTTTTAGATAACAGTCCGTTTTATCCGGAAGGAGGAGGTCAGATAGGAGATAAAGGAACTTTAGTTTCGGCAAATGAGACGATCCAAATTATAGATACTAAAAAAGAGAATAATCTTATTTTACATTTCACAAAGCAATTGCCAGAGAATGTAAATGCGAGTTTTATTGCAAAAGTAAATACCGATTTAAGAGCAGCAACTGCTAAGAATCACTCCGCTACGCATTTAATGCATTTGGCATTGCGTACCGTTTTAGGAACGCACGTAGAGCAAAAAGGATCATTGGTAAATCCAAAAAATCTACGTTTTGATTTTTCTCACTTTGCAAAAGTGACAGATGAAGAATTGCAACAAGTAGAAGACTTTGTAAATGCAAGAATTCAAGAGCAAATAGCGCTGATAGAAAGAAGAGATATTCCTTTCGCGCAAGCGGTAGAAGAAGGAGCAATGGCTTTGTTTGGAGAAAAATACGGAGATCATGTTCGTGCCATTAAGTTTGGCGAAAGTATGGAACTTTGTGGAGGAATTCACGTACAAAACACTGCTGATATTTGGTATTTCAAAATCGTTTCGGAAGGAGCAGTTGCGGCAGGAATTCGCCGTATTGAAGCAATTACTGGCGATGCTGTAAAAGGCTTTTTTGCTTCTCATGAAGAGCTATTAAGTGAAATTAAAACGGCGCTGAAAAACCCACAAGATTCACTAAAAGCGGTTATAGCACTTCAAGAGGATAATGCCAAATTGAAAAAACAGTTGGATGCTTTGTTAAAAGAGAAAGCGAAGAACATGAAAGGGGAGTTAGCAAAAGAATTGCAAGAAGTTAACGGAATTCAATTCCTGGCAAAACAAGTTGATTTGAACCCGGAAGGAGCAAAAGATTTGGCTTATGAATTGGGTAATTTAGGAAATAACTTGTTTCTTGTTTTGGCAACAGCAGAAGAAGGAAAACCAATGTTGAGCTGTTATATCTCAAAAGAATTAGTTGCTGACAGGAAACTGAATGCTGGACTAGTAGTTCGTGAATTAGGTAAGTTTATTCAGGGGGGAGGTGGAGGACAGCCGTTCTTTGCAACTGCCGGAGGTAAAAAAGTGGAAGGAATTGCAGAAGCTTTGGAAAAAGCGATTGAGTTCATCAAATAGAAAAAAACAAAAAAAGATTAATTCTAGAGCACCTCTAAGAGCGAGTCATACCGCACTTATAGGTGATTTTTTATTCAATTATTTTAAAGAGACAAATCATTAATTTAGATTTTGTACATTTGTTTTCTTGAATAGTATCTATGTTGTTATTTTTCAATACAATATGGTTTTTAATAGTCTCTAAATGAAAAAAACATTACATATATTTTTGATTGCCTCCGTATTTTTGGTGGTTTTGTGCTCTTGTTCCAAAGACAAGGATAATAACGTTAAATTTCTAAAGCAGCTGGTTGAAACTTCTGCTGATGGAACATCCACTACAACTGACTTTAGCTATAATGGAGATGAAATAAAAAGCATTGATGGTGTTAAGGAGCGTAGTGATTTTAGCTATATGGATGGACTTATAACTAAAATTACAATTTTAGACAAAGCAAATCAATCTACTAATACAATTGAATATAGTTATTTAAGAGGACAATTAGTAAGTGCTAAGTCTTCAAATAACAACATAATAAAATATACTGCTAATTCTGACAGTTCGATTGCCTATGAAAGATTTGACATAAATGCAGGGAATCAAGAAGTGAAAATTTATCACGGCACCTTGTATTTCGAAAAGAACAATATCATCAAAGACCAGAGAACAATTGATAATGCTCCTTCAGGCGTTATCTTAACTTATACTGCTAGTTTTGAATACGACGCTAAGAGTAATCCGTTTTATTCCATAATGGGTTATGAAAAGTTACTGGATCATAATGATATTATTTCTGCAAACAATAGTTTGATCAGTGTGGCGACTAATAGTTCTAGCAAAAATGACCAAATAACTTCTTCAGCTAATTTTTATAAGAGCACTTTCAAATACGATGAAGATGGCTATCCTACCGAAAGGATTTCAGAGGCTGTCATGCCTATTAATGGCAATTCTGAATATAAAAAATCAGAGTACTTCTATTAATAAATTGCTAAGTTTGCATAAATAACTGATCATGCAATTTAGAACTCTTATACCTATTCCTCAAAATAATCATCAAATAGATTACAATTCTACCATTGTGTCTTTGGGTTCTTGTTTTGCCGTAAATATGGCAGAGAAACTGGACTATTTTAAGTTTCAAAATAGTTGCAATCCGTTTGGGATTTTGTTTCATCCTTTTGCGATTGAGAAGCTAATCACTTTTGCTGTTTCTGCAAAGCGATTCACAGAAAATGACATTTTTTTTCATAACGAACGCTGGCATTGTTACGCTGTACATTCGGATTTAAGTAATTCAAGTAAAGAGGACTTAATAGCAAGCTTGAATAAAAAAATAGAATCGACTCAACTGCAATTAAAACAGGCTTCCCATGTTATTATCACTTATGGAACGGCCTGGGTGTATAGAAACATAGAAAGTGACGCTATTGTCGCTAATTGCCATAAAGTGCCGCAAAAGCAGTTTAAGAAAGAATTACTTTCAGTTGATGAAATTCAAGTATCTATTGTCAATACACTGAAATTAATTCATTCCGTAAATCGCAATTGCAATATTATTTTCACCGTTTCGCCGGTGCGTCATATCAAAGATGGTTTTGTAGAAAATCAATGGAGTAAGTCGAATCTAATAGCTGCGCTGCATCAAATTATCAATTGCCAATTATCAATTGCCAATTATTTTCCCAGTTATGAAATCATGATGGACGAGCTCCGGGATTATCGTTTCTATGGTGAAGATATGTTACACCCAAACCAAGTGGCAATCGATTATATCTGGAAGCGTTTTAAGGAAACTACAATTTCAGAAACTGCCTTTTCTACTATGGATGCCGTAGAGACGGTTCAAAAATCATTACAACACAGAGCTTTCAATCCAGACTCAGAAAGTCATAAAAAATTTGAAGCCAACCTCAAGCTTAAAATCACTAAATTGCTGGGGGAATATTCATTCATGAAATTTTAATTATGTTCAAGAGATTTATTGTGTTTATAGCATTGATTGCTACAGTCGTGCTATTGTTTAAATATTGTGAGTTTAAAAAAGGCGATGACTCTACGACTGTAGATGGCTCAGGTTTGATCCAGCAACAAATCCTAAATGTGGGGAAATTGGTGGTAACCGAAGGGCATTTTTCGGAGGTGATTACGTATAAGAATAAAGAAAAATACTTGATGGGAATTGTTTCTTTCGATAAAAAAGCATTGATTGTTGTTAATGCTGACGTTACTGTTGCGTATGATTTGCACAAAATGAAATACGATATCGATGACGTAAATAAAACAATCACAATAGTAAGTATTCCGAAAGAAGAAATAAAAATCAGTCCAGATATTAAGTTTTATGATGTAGAACAAAGTAAGTTAAATCCTTTTACAGGAGATGATTACAATAAAATAAACAAATCGGTTAAAGCGAATCTAGCTAAAAAAATCGATAAATCTACATTGAAATCTAATGCCCAAAACAGGTTGATTAGTGAATTGTCAAAGTTGTTAATTACTACCAGTAATCTAGGCTGGACCTTAAAATACGAAGGAAAAGTAATTGAAAGCGAAAAAGATTTTAATCAGCAGATAAAATTATAGCAGATTTCCAATTTGTTTTCAATAATAAGGGTTTGAATAGTAATAATCTGATTCAAACCCTTTTTTATTATTTTGACAGTCCTAATTCCTCCTTCATAGCTTCTCTCATTTCTACTTTACGAATTTTACCTGTAACAGTCATTGGGAATTCATGCACAAATTTCACGTAATATGGAATCGTATAGTGCGCTATTTTTCCACGACAATATTCTTTAACTTCTAGCTCAGTGAGTTTGTAATTGTCTTGCATCTGAATCCAAACGCAAACTTGCTCTCCCAGTTTTTCGTCTGGAATACCAAAAACAGAAACTTCTTTTATGTTTTCATGGGTGTACAAGAATTCTTCAATCACTTTTGGGTAAATGTTTTCTCCGCCACGTATAATCATATCTTTTATTCTTCCAACAATGTTGATGTAGCCTTCGTTATCCATAATGGCTAGATCGCCACTGTGCATCCAACCGGCAGAATCGATTGATTCTTTTGTTCTGACTGGGTCATTCCAATATCCCAGCATTACGCAATAGCCACGGGTGCATAATTCTCCCGTTTCCCCTATAGGAACTACTTGATGGGTTTCTGGATGGATGATTTTTATTTCGGTATGGGGTAATATTTTCCCCACGGTACTTACTCTTTTCTCAAACGATGTGTCGTGTCTTGTTTGTGTACTCAAGGGACTGGTTTCGGTCATCCCATAACCAATTCCCATTTCGGTCAAATTCATTTCTGATTGGACTTTTTTCATCAGTTCCGTAGGGCAAAGGGACCCAGCCATAATTCCTGTTCTCAAACTACTTAAATCATATTTTTTTCGGTTGGGATGATCTAATTCAGCAAAAAACATAGTTGGAACACCGTAAAGTGCTGTTGCTTTTTCTTCAGAAATAGCTTTAAGGGTGGTTTCTGCATCAAAAGTCTCGCTAGGATAAATCATAGTAGCGCCTTGACTAATGCAGCCTAAATTTCCTAAAACCATTCCAAAACAGTGATAGAGCGGTACTGGTATTACAATTTTATCTTTCTCTGTGATGCGTTGCGTTTTGGTTGCGAAATAACCGTTGTTTAATATGTTATGATGACTCAATGTAGCTCCTTTTGGACTTCCGGTCGTGCCACTAGTAAATTGAATGTTGATGGGATCGTCAAAAGAAAGCGTGCTTTGTCTTTTTTCTAGTTCGTGATAATCGATACGAATTCCCATATCAATAAATTCTTCCCACATCAATATTCCGTGTAGGTTGTTTTTGCTTAATGAGATTACCGATTTTAATAACGGAAATTCGTCGCAATCGAAAGTGGGGAGTAGGTTGTCTTTTAGTATTGGAATGAGTTCATACATCATTTCGCTGTAATCGATATGTTTGCTTTTGTCAGCGATTACGATTGATTTACAACCCGAATGGTTTAGTGCGTATTCCAGTTCGTAGGTCCTGTAACTGGGGTTGATATTGACTAAAATAGCACCTATTTTTGCAGTCGCTATTTGTACAATCAACCACTCAACACAATTGGGAGCGCAGATTCCCACGCGGTCCCCTTTTTTGATGTCGATTGACAAGAAAGCTTTGGCACATTGATTCACTCGAATTTCAAGCTGTTCATAAGTATAACGAATGTTTTGGTGTCTAGATACCACGGCCTCGTTTTTAGGGAATCGGCTTACGGTTTCTTCAAAAGCACCTCCAATGGTTAGGCCTAACAATGGTTCGTCACTTGTGCCGCTAGTATAACTGTATTTTTTCATGATTCTGAATTTAAAAAAGAGTGAATTGTTGCTGCAATAAGTGAGGGGTTTTCTTTATAAGGAAAATGCCCGCAATCATCAATTAGAACGACCTTGGCTTTTTTGCCTATTAGTTGTGCAATACTTTTGCAATGCGCGTTGGTCGCATATTCGTCTTGTTTGCCTTGAATGATAAGGCTTGGGCATTGAATTTTTAGTAACTCAGTTTCTATATTCCAATTCTTAAAATCAGCTGAAAGCCAGCAGTCTTGCCAATTCTGAAAAAGACTGCTTGTTTTGTCGTCGTGATATTTCTTTAATTGGCTAATGATTTTTTCTGAATTTTGAATTGTACGTTGAATACCTTCAGTAGTTTCCTCTTCTACTTTCGAATGGCCAGCAATACTAACGATAGCTTTGCAGTCTTGGTATTTTGCTGCATAGAGAAGCGCTATGCTTCCTCCATCGCTGGAGCCAATTAAAACAACGTTTTTAAGGTTTTGTGTCGCGATAATTTTTTTTAGAAAATCGGCTTCCGCTTCTAAATAGCCTTTAGACCATTTAGCAGTGGTTGCTGCTGATTTTCCATGACCCACTCGATCATACGTAAAACCGACTGAACCCATTTTCTGACATAGAGTAGAAGGGAAGTCTTTCCAACTTTCAGAACAGCCTAACGCATCATGCAGAAAAAGAAGTAGTGTATCGTTTGTGCTATTTGCGGGAGTTATGTAGCTGCAGGAAATTATTTTGCCTTCTATTTCAACCGTTATCATCTCGCTGCTGCACATATTTATTTTTCGTTTTGAGATTTAAATGTAGCGTTTTTTTACAGCATAGACGGACTAAAAAGATTTTTTTAGCACGTAATAATTCAAAAACAAACGAAATTACTTCTATGAATCTGCAATATAGTTTAAGGCTGTGCTTTTTAATGTATTTCACTTTTAGCTTGAAAAAATAAAAAACCGCGAATGCACGATTTTAAATCGGTGAATCAATGATCGAATTTTCATGCTTTTTTAAAAAAGAAAAAACCGCAAATTCGCTAATTAAATATTGCGAATCTGCGGTTAAATTTTGTATAATAATCACTTTGAATCAGTGGCTAAAAACTTTATACGTTTTCTTTCGTAAGAATCAAGTCCAAACCACCACTAATTAAATGCGCCACTTCAGGTCTTCTTTGTTTTAAATTTTCAAGATAAATCAGAACTTCTTCCAGTAGTTGTGGTTCGTTTCTGTCTATCAGTAGTTCTGCAATTTCTATGGACAATAACCAATCGTTCGCATGAGCTGCTTTTAGTTTACTAAGTACAGGAGCTAATGAAGTTTCGAGATCTTTCGTTTCTCTTATGGAGCGAATCGTATGGTATAATGATTCTAGGTCGTCACGTTCAGCAGAATGCTTTGCTTTGATGGTTGTACTAGATGGTAAATGCGTAATCAAGTCAAAACTATTCACATCAGCAGGGCCTGAAAAAGCCGAAACTAATTTTTTACCGACAGCCATATCATATACGCCCCATTCTGGTTGAAACAAAATCGTTTCACCGTGAGTTACTGTACAATTGTTCATGCGGATAAGGATGATTTCTCCCTGAAGGTTTCTGGAGCCCGTAATGATTTCCCCTTCAACAGTAATGTCGCCTTCAAATTCCAGTTTTACGGTATTGCCTTCCGTTATATTGTAGGCAGTTAAGTCTTTCGGACTCATATCTTCAATGGCAAGGTTGATGCCTTTCAGTTTTCCTATCGGGCTACCAAAACCTTCCGCATGAGTTAGTTTGCCGTGGCCAACCAATTCTTTTTCGCGAGAAGCTAAAGCTGTTTTTCCTGTAGTTTGTATATAAATAGGTTTGCCTTCATGTGAAATCACTTTGGTGAAAACACCTGAAACCTGTAAGCCAGTACTCAATTCAATAGTTCCTAAAGCATTAGATTCAATCAGTTTTTCTATTCCAGATAAACCACCAGTTCTGAGTGCCATTTTATTAGCAAACTCTTCTAAGACCAAACTTAAATGCGAAAAACTAGGCGTTACATAAAGCTGAGGTTGCAGTTTAGTAATGTCAAAATTCTGGTTTGCGGCTGATAGGTCATAAGGGATTTTCTTCACCTTGTCCGTCATACAATAAGCACTTTCGCCTATTGAGGATAACAAACCGGCACCATATATTTTTGGATTTTCAACAGTTCCTATTAAGCCATATTCAACAGTCCACCAGTGTAAATTTCTGATTTGCGCCATTTCAGATAATTCGCCCATATTATTCTGCAAGTCTTCCACCGCTTTTTCGGCAGCATCAATAGTAGCTTGTGGCGTGTCTTCCGCTTCTTTGACTATCGATAACAGTCTGATTGCTTCATACATTTGGTAATCCTTATCCGAAGAAATCGCTTTGCAGCCTATTTCTCCAAAACGGCGTAAATATTCCGCATATTCTGGGTTGGCAATAATAGGAGCATGACCAGCACCTTCATGAATAATGTCCGGAGCGGGTGTGTATTCAATGTGTTCTAGCTGACGAATATCCGAAGCAATAACCAGTACGTTATACGCCTGAAACTCCATAAATGCGTTAGGCGGAATAAATCCGTCCACAGCCACGGCAGCCCAACCAATATCCGTAAGGATACGGTTCATACCGTACATACTTGGTATGTTGTCTACTTCAATTCCCGTTTTCTTCAAGCCGTCTAAATAGGACTTGTGCGCCACTTTCGAAAGGTAATCCACATTTTTGCGCATCACATAACGCCATACGGCTTGATTGATAGGCGTGTAATCGCTATAATCCTGAGGCTTAATAAATTGCTTCAAGTGTTTTGGCAATCGGTCTAATAACGGATTAGTTTCAATAGTTGCATTCATGTCGAAAACGTTGTAGTTAAGATACAAAAGTACGAATTCTGGGAGCCATTTCCCGCTTTTCATTGCAAGTTTTTGCATCGCCGTTTGTTTTTCTAAAGTTTATAAAAGAGCTTCCTCTGGTCGCTTTTTATAAACAAGAAAAACTGAAACGGCTTTTACAAAAAGCTTTTCATTACAATCGGGGCTAGGGGAGTTGTATTTTGATTTGGGATTTGGTGATTCAAGAGATCATCTTATGTTTGCAGCAACTAAGAAAAAAAAGTATGCTATTTGAACCTCGTTGTAAACGCTACGATTGTGCTGTAAACAAAAATAGGCGCTCGTTACAAACGAGCGCCAGTAGGAATAGATAGCCCGCAAAGCCTTTAGTGAAAAGTGCTATTGATGTCACATATGACAACCATATTAGTATGCTTAAAGCACTTGTTACAATATTATCTCAAAGTCCTTTTAATATAAATGCAATTGGATCTGCATTCGATATAATCTTTCCTCCTAATATAGTGCATGAATAAGCCACTGTTAAGGAATAAATGCTTCTGGTAAATCATTTCGGCAATTTTAGCTCCTAAACCAAATATAAAAAAATGCTAGCGCCAATGATTGTGCCTACTACCATAGATATTACTTCAGTTAAACTAAGTTTCTTTTTTTTATTCTATTTTTTCATCCTGCGAACTCTTTCAGCAAATTCATCGAAGGACAAAAGGCAAAGTTAGCATTGTAGATTTTCAGTTTACATACAGTCTAATTTTGGTCGATTTGCTATGCCTGCCACTCTGCTTCCTACCACCATAATTTTCTTTGTGTATATTATTATGGTGGTCTAAAGTTATGTCACTTAAAAATTTAAGGGCTCTCAGTTGTTACATCCTGTGCGGCTGTCACTTCATCGGATGTTTTTTCCATATTTCTGTCAAATGAATATAAAACATCGCTACTCATTTTTTCGCCTCCTGCTATTTTAATTTTATCTAATAAGTTCATCGCGAGCGTTTCTTCTTCCACTTGTTCCTTAACAAACCATTGCATAAAATCCCAAGTTGCCCAATCTTCTTCTTCATGGCTCATCTTTACAATTTTGTAAACGGCTTTTGTATTATCCACTTCGTGCTCGAATATTTTTTCAAAACAGTTGTTTATATTTACCGGATTCTCTGAGGGAGCTGGAATAGCTGTTACTTCTACCTTGGCACCTCTTTTTAAAATATATTCTAATATTTTCATCATGTGGTTGCGCTCCTCTTGAGCATGTCTGAAAAGGAAATTAGCGATGCCGCCAAATCCCTGTCCGTCAGCCCAAGCAGCATAAGACAAATATATTTGCGAAGCATGTGCTTCTTTTGTTATTTGTGCGTTCAATGCGTCTGAAATCGTTTTTGAAAGTCTGTTTGTGTTCATTTTATTGTTTATTTAGTATGTTGTTTTAAAATGCCTCTTTGACAATTAAATTTTTATCTACGTGCAAATCGACTAATTGTTTTTCGATTGCTTCCATCATTGGCGGAGGCCCGCAGAGATAAAATAATTTATCTAATCCGCTGCAGTTTTCTTGGATGAAATCTTTAGTAATTTGTCCGTTTGCATAACCTTGCACTTTTTCATCAGATAAAATGTTGATGAAATTATCGCTTAGTAATTTTTTAAATTCATCTTCGAGTATGATATCATTCTTTTTTTTGTTTGCGAAGATGAGCTTGTTATTTCCTATTTCTTTTTTCGAGTCAAGGTGTCTGAAAATAGAGATAAACGGAGTGATTCCAGCGCCTCCAGCTATAAATACTCCTTCGCCTTTGTAGCTGATCGCGCCGAACACCTCATGTAAAATTAACTCATCGTTTTTTTTTAGATGGAGTAATTCGTTTGTCACACCTTTATGTGATGGATAAGTTTTAATAATAAATTCAAGATAGTTATCCTCAGGCAAGGAAGTGAAAGTAAAAGGATTCTTGTTATCGTTCCATCCATTTTTGTTTATGGAAATTTCTGTGGCTTGCCCTGGGCTGAAGGTATAATTTTTAGGTTTTTCAGTAACAATTTTCAATACATCATGAGTGACCTTCTCTATTGATTGTATTTTTACAATATGTTTTTGCATCGTATTTTTATTTTGATTATTGTTTTGCTAAATCACTTTCGGGAATTTTCTTCTTCAGGTGATATCTTCAGTTTTAATTTCTCTTGAAGCAAGTCGTTTTTGCAAAATGTCAAGAGGTGAATCTTTCTGCATGCGTTGACTGGGAATATTATAAGGGAGTGCGAGTATCTAAAAGAGAAATATTAGCCAAACAAACCAACATTTCAGGGGCATTCCCCAAAGTGACAACCAACGTAACCATAGATAGTTTATAAATCTATATTGTCAATCAATCTTCATAATATCACAAAGGTGGGCCGGTTTTGCAAAATAGGTGTTACATAATTGTTTAAATTAATTACATTATTCATACATTCTAAATGCTTTTTTTTGTCTATCGGTTCAAAATAAGGGGATTATATGCTGTAAACTGCTTTGCAAAAGCTACGATGGTGCTGTAAATTGAAATAGGTGCTCTTTTGCAAACGACCGCCAGTTGGAAAGTTTATCAGTTATTAAAACGTGCCACACGAAAGGATTCGTGCCTTTACTTTGTG
>NZ_AHKF01000015.1 GCF_000252125.1 Flavobacterium frigoris PS1
ATAAAGATGATGCTTGTCCAGATGTATTTGGTTTAGCTGCATTAAAAGGTTGTCCAGATGCTGATGGAGATGGAGTTACTGATAAAGATGACAAATGTCCTACTGTTGCAGGTCCAAAAGAAAACGCAGGTTGTCCTTGGCCAGATACTGATGGAGATGGAGTTTTAGATAAAGATGACAAATGTCCAGAAGTTAAAGGAACAGTTGCAAACAAAGGTTGTCCTGAAGTATCTGAAGAAGTTATGATGAAATTGAATGAGTATAGTAAAACTATCTTGTTTGATTCTGGAAAATCTACTTTCAAAAAACAAACTTATCCAGTTTTAGTATCAATTACTGAAATCTTGAAAGAGTATCCTTATTCAAGATTCTTGATTGAAGGTCACACTGATAGTGATGGTTCTAATGAAATGAACCAGACTTTATCTGAAAATAGAGCCGCAGTAGTTAAAAATTACTTAATTGAAAATGGAATTAAAGCTGATAGATTACAATCTACTGGTTTTGGTGAAACTAAACCAATTGACACTAATAAAACTGCTGCAGGAAAAGCACACAATAGAAGAACTGAAATCTCTTTAATTAAAGAATAAATTTTTCTAAAATATTTATAAGAAACGCCTCGATAAATCGAGGCGTTTTTTTTATTTTTATGAAATGACAAATACTTCCTTTTTAGATAAGATTGCGCAGGTTTTAGTAGATAATTACTCCGACAAATTATCCAATACGATAGTGGTACTGCCAAATAAAAGAGCTAAAATATTTTTGATTGAAGCACTAAAAAAGCAAGTTGAGAACAATATTCTTTCTCCTGAAATTATTAGTATTGAGGATTTTATTCAGGATATTTCAGGCATACGCTCCGTTGATCCAATTGAATTACTCTTTGAGTTTTATGAAGTCTATTTGTCAGTCACAGAAAAGTCAAATCAACAATCTTTTGAGCTATTTGCTAATTGGGCAAAAACATTGCTGCAAGACTTCAATGAAATTGACCGCTATTTATTAGATCCTACACATGTGTTGTCTTACCTAAAAGACATTGAGGATATCAAAAAGTGGGGAATCGAAGTAGAGAATAAAACCCAACTACTCGAGAATTACATTGATTTTTGGAAGTTATTACCTAATTACTATCAATCTTTATACGCTCATTTGCTTAAAAAAGGAATTGGTTATCAGGGATTAATTTACAGACAGGCAGTAGATAATCTGATATCTTTTTCGAACTCAGTTACTGATAAGCAGTATGTATTTGCTGGCTTTAATGCTTTAAATGCTTCTGAAGAAAAAATAATTCAACATCTTATTGCTTCGGATAAGGCTAAAATTTATTGGGACGCCGATCAAACCTTTCTAAATGATCCGTATCACGACGCAGGGCTTTTTTTAAGACGATTTAAGGCCAACTGGAAGCATTATAAAACGACTGATTTTGAATGGATTGTAGACGATTTTTCGCTCACTAAAAACATACAAGTCATTGGTACGCCAAAAACCATTGGTCAGGCTAAAATAACCGGTAGTATTATTGAAAATATCATCAGGGATAATCCCGATACAACTTTAGACAAGGTTGCGGTAGTTTTAGGGGAAGAAAATCTTTTGGTTCCGCTTCTATATTCACTTCCATCAACTGTTGGGGCATTGAATATTACCATGGGATATTCTAGTAAAAATAATCCAGCTCAAATTCTAATTGCTAAACTATTCAAGATGCACACCAATGCTTTATCTCGAAACGCAAAGAGTTATGTGTTGTATTACAAAGATGTTTTGGATATTTTAACGCATCCATTGGTGGAGCCGTACGCGAAAACGGCGGGTTTGGTGAATATTATTAATCAAAATAATTATACTTTTATTACTCATCAAAAGGTGATGGAGTTAAATTTAGAACCTACGGATTTGTTTCTTTTACTATTCGAAAAATGGGAAAAAGGTTCGGTTACTGTTTTGCAAACGGTAGCTAAGTTATTGTTAAGAATTAAAGATAATTTGAGCAATGACAATGAAGAAGAGAAAATTACAAAAGCCTTTGTATTTGCCATTTTTAAAGTCATCAATAAACTGATTAATTATTATTCCCAGCACGAACACATTGATAAGATAGATACTTTACATGCTATTTATAAGCAAGTAATTGACTTGGCTGAGGTTTCTTTTGAAGGAGAGCCGCTTAATGGTTTGCAAATAATGGGAGTTCTAGAAAGTAGGGTGCTGGATTTTGATACGGTTATTGTTACTTCTATGAATGAAGGGAAGTTTCCGGCGGGTAAATCACAGAATTCGTTTATTCCTTATGATGTGAAGCGCGAATTAGGACTGCCCACTTTTAAAGAGAAAGATGCGATATATACTTATCACTTTTACCATTTGTTGCAACGTGCCAAGAATATTTATTTATTATATAATACCGAAAGTGAAGGCCTAGATGCAGGAGAAAAAAGTCGTTTTATTACACAGCTTGAAGTAGAAAAACAGGCCAATCATAATTTGACACACGAGATATATAACGCTGTGCTACCAGAGACAGCTTATAAACCCATGGTTATTGAGAAATCAGAAGCGGTGATGACTCGTTTGAAAGAAATTGCATCTGTTGGTTTTTCGCCTTCGGCATTGACAAGTTATATTCGGAATCCGATTCAGTTTTATTTCCAAAAGATTTTAAGAATTCGAGAAGTGGAAGAAGTAGAAGAGAATATTGCTTTGAATACTTTAGGAACTATTATTCACGAAACCTTAAAAGTCCTGTATGAACCTTTTATAGGTAAGTTTATAGCTGAGCAAGATATTCAAAATTGCTTTAAGCAAATAGATGATGAGGTTCTTAAGCAGTTTAAAGCAGTTTATAAAGAAGGGGAAATTAAAAAAGGACGAAATTTACTCGCTTTTGAAGTTGCTAAACGCAATGTTTCCAATTTCCTAAAAGTGGAATTAGAAAGTATTAAAGCTGGTGATGCGATTAAAATACTTGCCTTAGAGGAAACTTTCCAAAGGACTTTGACACATCCAAGATTGCCGTTTCCTGTTTTGATAAAAGGGAACGTCGACAGAATTGAAGAGCGCAACGGAACCATCCGAATTATTGATTATAAAACCGGTAAGGTAGAGAAAGCAAGTGTAACTTTGAAAACCTGGAAAGGATTGACAGAAGAAATCAAGAATGATAAAATTATTCAGGTTTTGGCTTATGCTTATATGTATGAAACCAAATCAAATTCAAAACCAATAGAAGCGGGTATTATTTCTTTTAAAAACTTAAAATTGGGGTTCTTGCCCTTTAATTTTAAAGAAGAAAAAGAAGCAAACATGATTATAAACGAAGAAGTAATGACTAATTATCTCGAGCAAATTGTTGTGCTTTTAAATGAGATCTTGGATGAAGCCGTTCCGTTTGAGGAGAGAGTATAGATTTTCTAACAGCAAAGAATGCAAGGGTATTTCGCTAAGTGTACTAAGTAATTTGATTATATCTTCTTAAAGAATTGCAATAATATTTTGGTCAGTTCTTCTTGATTTTCAATATAAGACATGTGTCCATCGGGGAAAGTGACAAATTCTACTTCGGTGTTTGTAATTTGTGCCTTAGTTTCTTCGTAGTCCAGAATAGGATCTTTTTTGCCAAGGACAAGCATTTTTTGATAAGGCGTAAGATGCAATAAAACTTCTCGATCAGCTCTTATTTTCATTCCTTCCAGTGAAGCAACAATGGCTTGAAGTGGTGTTTTCAAGGCCTCTTTTTTTGTATTTTCAATTTCTTCAACAAGTCTTTCTCGGTTGTTTTCGCTGAATAGATTGGCTACGGCCAAACTAACAAAACCGATGTAACTTTGTTTTACTGCTTTGATGGCACGATCTCGGTTTGTTTTTCGTTCGTCACTGTCGGCTTTAGCGGTAGAATTCAATAAAACCAAACCTTTTATATTTTCAGGATACAATTCGGCGAAAGCCAAAGCCACATAACCACCCATAGAATGACCAACGAGAATCGCTTTGCGGATGCGTAATTCAGCTAAGACGGCATGAACTGCATCAGCATTATCCTCCATAGTGTGCACATACCCCAAACATTCCGTGTCGCCATGACCTAGTAAGTCGATGGTGATTACTCGGTTTTTTTTAGTAAAAGGCGCAACGTAATTGTCCCACATTTTTTGATTTTCTAGAAAACCGTGGAGTAGAACGATTGCAGTTCCTTTACCTGTGTCCGTGTAAGCAATGCTTGTATTTTTGAATTGGATGTTATTCACTTTTTTTGTTTCGTTTTGAGCGACTGCAAAATTAAGGCTTTATTTTTTTTAAACCATGTAAGTTTTGAGGATAGTAGGGGAGATGATTTTAAAACATATAAGGCATGTAAGTTTTTAGAAAAGTATGTTTAAACTATATGTGGGGTAGAAGTTCATGTAAGAGAAAAGACTATATTTGAGAAAAGCATTCTTTTAATATGGCTAAGATTTTAATTACAGGAAATGGATTTGATTTATTTCATCATTTGCCAACAAAATACCAGCATTTTATGTCTGTGATGAAAACAATTGAAAATAGTCAATTTAATAATGAAGTTTCTTTTGATGAATTATTTGGGCTTGAATTTAAGAAAGATTCTAGTAATGATTATAGTGCAATCGTAGATCATTATAAAGTAGAAAATATTTTATTTAAGCATGATAAGGTAAATAAAATAAAGGAGATGCTAAAAGATAATTTATGGTATAAATATTTCTCTACTGTATTAGAGATTGATACATGGATAGATTTTGAGCTTGAAGTTGGAAATGTTTTGAATCAATTATCTGTTTTAATAAAATCAGAAACCCCTCAATCTAAAAAAGTTAATAATTTTAGAGATGTGGCTATAAATTATCCTGATTTTAATTTATTTGGAATTATTGAGCATAAATTTGATGACAAAGAATTATTCAGTGTTTCTGAGAAATATTTAGATAAGAGAAAAAGAGGTGTAAAGATAGGGGGTGTATTGCATGACTTGTCAACTTCATTTGAAGGTTTTATTGTTATTTTCAATCAATATCTTGTTGATATTGTTGGGTTGTTTTATGATTATACAAAACGCGATCAGATTATTCCTTTTCATTTAATTAATGAGATTTACACATTCAATTACACCCCTACATTAGAAAAAATTTATAAAGTTGATAAATCGAAAGTAGTTTATTTGCATGGAGAAAGTAATGATGATTATCAAGTTCAAAATTTAGTATTTGGAGTCAGTGATATTCCAGAAGAAGTAAAAAAAGTAAAAGCATATGATTTTGCTAAATATTATCAAAGAACACAGAAAAACACCAATAGAGAGTTTGTTAAAATACCGATTAGTGAAACAAATAAACTTAATGAAACAATTTTTTACATAATTGGGCATTCTTTAGACGAATCGGATAAAGACTATATTAAAGACCTTTTTAAGTTTCTTAATTTTGATACAAGGGGAACCTCTAAAATATGTGTTTTTTATCATAGTGCTCATGATAGAGAAAATAAATTAAAAAATTTATTTAATGTAATCGACAAGAATGTAATTATCGAAATGAATAAGACTGGTCGTCTTTATTTTGTTGAATTAAATATTAAAAATATAAATGATCAATTCAATTTGAAAACCTATATAAGAAATACTGGCATTTATATTTAAAAATAGCAAAACGACTTGCATTGCTGAAAGTCGTCGTTATTTTGTCATTTCGACGCAGGAGAAATCACATAATCTGAAAAACTTGTGAGATCGCTCCTTCGTCGGGATGATAAGTATGGGGCAAAGGCTTGTCTGTTAAAATCGATTATCACCATCCAATAAATTTCCTAATCCGCCAAGTAAACTTCCTTCGTCATGGCTTTTTCCTCCTGCTCTAGGTGCTGAAGCGATTATTCTATCAGCTAGTCGGCTGAAAGGTAAAGATTGTACGTAAACGGTTCCTGGACCACGAAGTGTAGCGTAGAATAAACCTTCACCTCCAAAAACAGAATTCTTTATTCCGCCAATGAACTCGATATCATAATCTACATCTTTTGTAAATCCTACAATACAACCGGTGTCTACTTTTAGTACTTCGCCTGCTCTTAGTTCTTTTTTGGCTAATGTTCCTCCTGAATGTACAAATGCCATTCCGTCTCCTTCAATTTTTTGCATGATAAAACCTTCACCGCCAAAAAGACCGCGCCCCATTTTTTTAGAAAATTCGATTCCAACAGATACGCCTTTTGCGGCGCAAAGGAACGAACTTTTTTGGCAGATGAATTTTCCTTGAAATTCGGTTAAATCGATAGGGAGGATTTTTCCAGGATAGGGAGAAGCAAAAGATACTTTTCCTTTGGAACTGGCTTGATTGATAAATGCAGTCATGAATAAGCTTTCGCCTGTAAGGACTCTTTTTCCGGCATTTAAGAGTTGGCCAAAGATTCCGGATTTTTGTTCTGAACCATCTCCAAAAATCGTTTCCATCTGGATGTTGTTGTCCATCATCATAAAACTTCCTGCTTCGGCAATGACGATTTCTTGCGGATCTAATTCGATCTCGACATATTGCATTTCTTCGCCAAAAATCTGGTAATCTATTTCGTGTGCTGTCATAATTTTATTTTTTATACCATTAAGGAATTAAGTTTTATTAAGATCAAGATTTATTTTTTATAAATTCTGCGATGGTTTAAGGTATTCATATACGATCTCTAGTAAAAGAATTCGTGTTTTTTTAATAAGACGTTGGTCGTAGTATAAAGTTACGATTTTAAGATTGTTTTAGGATTTGTTAGGAAATTTTATGCGTTGTGGTACTCTGCGCAAGGGATAGCAGCGAAAAGCCCACAGCCCCGTCTCGTCTTTTAGGACGAGACGGGGCGCGGACTTGTAGTGAATAGCCCGACCGAACTGAAGTTTACGGAAGCGGGGATGCGCCCAAAAAATAGAAAGCATAAAAAAACGGTTCACATTGCTGCGAACCGTCTTTATTCTTTTCTGTTTATTCTAAATTAGGAATTCATCAAACTCTCAATTTCATCGATCTCGATTGGGATATTGCGCATCAAGTTGAACGGTTCTCCCGTTTCTTGAATCACTACATCATCTTCAAGACGGATTCCGAAACCTTCAGCAGGAATGTAAATTCCGGGCTCTACTGTGAAAACCATATTAGCTTGCATTGGTTCTGTAAGAATTCCGTAATCATGTGTGTCGAGTCCCATGTGGTGAGAAGTTCCGTGCATGAAGTATTTTTTATAAGCAGGCCATTCTGAATTTTCATTTTGAACATCGGCTTTGTCAAGCAGTCCTAAACCTAATAATTCTGAAGTCATCAATTTGCCAACTTCAATATGATATTGTTTCCAAAGTGTCCCTGGAACAAGCATTTTAGTTGCTTCTTTTTTAACATTCAAAACCGCATTATAAACTGCTTTTTGTCTGTCAGAGAATTTCCCGGAAACGGGAATTGTACGTGTCATATCACTTGAATAATTAGCATATTCAGCACCGACATCCAATAAAATTAAATCGCCCGCTTTACATTGTTGGTTATTCTCAATGTAATGCAGCACATTGGCATTGTTTCCAGAAGCAATAATTGGAGTATAAGCAAAGCCTTTAGAACGGTTGCGTGTGAATTCGTGGATGAATTCAGCTTCGATTTCATATTCCATCACATTCGGTTTCACGAAAGATAAAATACGTCTGAATCCTTTTTCTGTAATATCACAGGCTTGCTGAATCAAATCTAACTCTTCGCTTTCTTTTACGGAACGGATACGTTGCAGAATAGGGTTGCTTTTTGCGACTGTGTGTGCTGGATATTTTTCTTTCCATTTTTTTACAAAACGAGCTTCGCGAGTTTCAGTTTCGACTACTGCGCGATAATGTTCGTTAGTGTTGATGTACATAGTATCAGCATAGGTCATCATTTCGTTTAATACTTTATCAAAATCTTGTAACCAGTGTACATTCTTGATTCCAGAAACAGACAAAGCGCGTTCTTTGGTTAGTTTTTCACCTTCCCAAACGGCAATATGATCATTTGTTTCTTTTAAAAATAGCATTTCTCTTTGGTTCTCGTACGGAGCGTTAGGAAAGAGTACTAGGATGCTTTCCTCTTGATCTACGCCGCTCAAGTAAAAAATGTCTCGGTGCTGTGCAAATGGCATTGTGCTATCAGCGCTAATTGGATAAATATCATTTGAGTTAAAAACGGCAACACTTTTAGGCTTCATTTGAGCCATGAATTTGGAGCGATTTTTTATAAATAAGTCACGGTCAATTTGATGGTATTTCATAACAATGTAAGATTTACGTTTAATACCTCAAAAATACTAAGATTTAATCGTTTCAGCTTATGAATTCGATAATTTTATGTAAAAAAACGACAAAAACGCATTAGCTTAAAAAGAGTTTTTTTAAACCAATGCGTTATGCAATTGAATTAGTAATGCTGATTTTATTTAAAAGTGAGTGAGTTCTCTAGAGTCTCTCATTGCAGTTTTTTAAGATTCTCAAGCGGTTATTTTATTTTGAATGGCGTCAAAATAAGCGGTGTCTACAAAACCTTGGTGTTTAACCGCTTTGAATCTGTTTTTTCGGTAATTTAATTCTCTTTGTCCTCTGGTTTTATCATTTATTTTGACGTCAATAGTTTTTTAGTTAAATGGTTTTTAAATGTATTTGTAACCAGCAATGGTTAGAAAGTCGATGAAATTTGGATTAACAACTAATATGTCTAATAGTTGTTCAGCTAAAATGTATTTTCCTTCTTGATGATTATCGTCGCCAACTAATTTTTTTATTTTTTCGAATTCTTCCATTGCCAATCTATGGTAGTAATTGTTTGTTAGGGCTTTATTATTGTCCAATATGACTTCGTTCTGTAGCCACTGCCACAATTGAGATCTCGAAATCTCCGCTGTTGCTGCGTCTTCCATTAAATGATGTATTGCGACTGCGCCTTGTCCGCTGAGCCATGAAGACAGATATAAAATTGAGATGCTGATATTTTTTCTGACACCTTCCTCGGTAACAGTTCCTTTCGGCACTTCTAGTAAATCGCTTTCTGTGATTTGCAAATCAGCTCTTTTTATATGAATCTGATTTTTTGTAGGCATTTCTTTGTCAAATACTTGCATTGCTAGTGGAACCAAATCGGGATGTGCTACCCAGGTTCCATCATGTCCATTTCTAACTTCTATTTCTTTGTCGGTAATCACTTTATTGAATGCAATTGTATTGGCTTGCTCGTCATTTTTTATTGGAATCTGTGCAGCCATACCACCTATAGCGTGAATGTTTCTTTTGTGGCAACGTTGAATTACCAGTTGTGAATACGCACTCATGAATGGTGTAGTCATGTTTACCTGATCTCTATTTGGTACTATAAAATCGGGGTTGTTTCTTAATTTTTTAATGTAAGAAAAAATATAATCCCATCTTCCGCAATTCAGGCCAACAATATGGTCTCTCAATTCAAAAATTATTTCGTCGAGTTGAAAACTGGCCGTTATGGTTTCTACTAAAACAGTGGCTTTAAACGTTCCGTTTTGCTCTCCTAAATATTCTTGGGTAAATTCAAATACATCATTCCACCATCTCGCTTCTAAATAATGCTCCAGTTTTGGTAGATAAAAATAGGGTGCAGTACCGTTTTTTATTAATTGTTCGTGATTATGAAAAGCATATAATCCAAAATCTGTAAGGGAGCCCGAAGCTTGCTCTAAATCTATCAGAATATTTTTCTCTTGTAAATGCAGTCCTCTTGGGCGAACAATTAAAACTGCTGTATTTTCATTTAAAGAGTATTTCTTATTTTTTAGTGGATCTTCTAAAGAGATGGTTTTGTTTACTGCATCTTTTAAGTTTTGTTGGCCATTCATTACGTTATGCCAAGTTGGTGAAGTGCTGTCTTCAAAATCAGCCATAAAAGTTTTGGCTCCAGAATTCAGTGCGTTAATTACCATTTTTCTGTCAACAGATCCTGTTATTTCGACTCTTCTGTCTAATAAATCTTTAGGAATTGCTGCTGCACGCCAGTTGCTATCTCTAATGCTTTTTGTCTCGATTGGGAAACAAGGTAGTATACCAGAATCAAATGAGGCTTGTTGTTTTTTTCTTTCCTCCAATAACAAAAGTCTTTTGTTGTTGAATTTTTGATGCAGTTCAGTAAGAAAGTCAATCGCCTTATCGGTTAGTATTTCTGGATATTTTCGTGTTGTTTCAGCTGATAACTCGAAGTTTTGTTCGGTTATTTCGGTTTGATGTGTCATGGTTAGTTTATTTTACAAGACAATGTTACGAAAAGTTTTTTATTAAACAAGCGAACGTACGCTAGAAATTAATAAAACTTTTTTTGCGAATTTTATTTTTTAAGCTATCTTTGATGTATGAACGTAGAAAAAGAGTATATCAAATTAATTTTTGGGCTAAAGCTCAAGCAAGCGCGGACCAATAAGAATTTGTCCTTATTTGGCTTGGCTAAAATAACGGAGCTTTCTAAATCCTATTTGAATGAAATCGAAAAGGGGAAAAAATATCCCAAAACGGATAAGATTATTCTTTTGGCAGAAAAGCTGGAAGTTTCATACGATCATATGGTTTCTTTGAAGTTGGATAATAATTTGGCGCCAATCGGGGAGATTTTAAAATCCGGGATTCTAAAAGAGATACCCTTGGATATTTTTGGGATTCAGGAAAACGATCTTATCGATATCATTGCAAATGCGCCAGCCAAAGTAAATGCTTTTATAAGTACGATAATTGAGATTGCACAGCATTATAATCTGACCAGAGAAAGTTTTTTCCTGGCTGCCCTGCGGTCGTATCAAGAGGCGCATAATAACTATTTTGAGGATTTAGAGCAAAAAGTATTAGATTTCTCGAAAGCTTTTCAGATAAATATAAACACTAAGATTTCTATCGAGGACTTAACTGCGGTCCTGACGGATGAATATGGATATACTATTCAGGAGATTGTTTTTTCTGAACAAGAGGAATTGGGTGATTTAAGGTCTATCTATGTACCTAAAAGTAAAACTTTGTTGCTTTCTGTAGATATAGATTCGCAACAAAAAGCATTTATTTTGGCAAAAGAAATCGCCTATAATTACCTTGAAATTACTGAAAGGTTGTATACTTTTAGTTGGATCAAGTTCAAGAATTTTGACGAGGTTCTCAATAATTTTTACGCTTCGTATTTTGCCGGAGCGTTGTTGATTCCTAGAAAGCAATTGGTGAGTGAACTTAATTTATTTATGGCTAAAACGGATCCTAAGCCACAAGAAATGATTGCGCTAATGAGTCAGTTTAATGTTTCTCCAGAGTCTTTTTACCAAAGATTAACTAATATTTTACCAAAGGACTTTCAATTAAAAAACATCTTCTTTCTTCGTTTGTCTCATAAAATAGGTGCAGAAACCTATCAGATAAAAAAGGAGTTGCACATCACTAATCAGCAGGAGCCACATGCTAATGAAATGAATGAGCATTACTGTCGAAGATGGATTTCAGTAAAAACAATAGTAGAATCTATAAAACACAATAAGAGTCATTTTTTTGACGCACAAATTTCGCGTTATGAAAATAGTGGTAATGAATTTTTGGTGTTTTCATCAGCGACGGAAGACCCTTTCAAAAAAGATTGTTTGAGGAGTATTTCTGTTGGGATTTTGATTACGCCAGGGATGAAGAAAAAATTTAAATTCATCGACAATAAATCAATAAAAAAACAAATTGTAGGGGTTACTTGCGAAACATGCGCTGTCAAAAATTGCGAGGAGAGAGCTTCGCCTCCTATTCAATTAGATCTTAAAATTAGAAATGAAAATACGGATTTAATTGTTCAAAAATACATGGCTAAGTTTAGCTGATTAAACGTATTTTAGATAAAAAAACCTAGGTTGTAAATAATTACAACCTAGGTTTTTTCTGTTTTTATTCTATCCATTTGTAATATCGTGCGCCCAATAAATTTGGATTATCTTTTTCTATGCGGTCTAAAGTCCATTCCTTGTGCGGTTTTTTTACGCTGCTGGCTTGTTCTTTTTTATGTAGTTTTTCGTAGGTGTGAAAATCAATTTCAAAACTTTTGTCTAGTGTTTCAAAAAGATTGGTGCCATCTATAGCTTTTTTCCAATCGTTTTGAATTGTACCTTCAAAAACTTTAGATTTAGATCCGCTTCCATAGGCTAGGAAGCCAAATTTTGTTCCTGCTATTTCTCTGTCATTATCATGAAAATAGGCTAAAGTTGAAAGAAGCCCCATGAAAATTGAACCCGTGTATAAGTTTCCTATTAAAGAAGAAGCCAGTTCCGCGGGCATTAATTTTTGGTTTACAAAATCCTTGTATTCGTTAGACTTGCTTGTCTCTTTAAGCTTAGTTTGGTATTCTTGAGGGTCTTCGTTTCCGTTTATGGTCTTCGTTTCTGCATCCAGAGTGTATATCTCTGACAGCATCCTGCGTCCCTGAAAGGCATAAGGTAGGTGCATGATGATGCTTTCCCAAGTGTTGTAAACAGTTCCCACTGTGTCTTTTAATTTTTTGAATGAAAAATAGGCGTCACGGGTGCGATCCATATAACATTGATTGGAATATTGCCCGTCAAAAACAGGTTGCTCCTTGTGTATTTCGATTTCCGATTCTAAGTTGTCAAACCAAGCGTCATTAGAAATCTTTCCGGTGATGGTTTCTTTTGAGATTGTTCGGTAGGGTTTAAAGAAATCAAAAACACCTTTAGTACTGGTGGCCCAATTGTTTTCAAATGCTATGATTCTAGGGTCGGCAGCAATAAGCATGGCTAATGCTCCGGCTCCTTGAGTGTATTCTCCAGTTGAGTTTAAATCGTATTTCGCTAAATCTGTAGTGACAACGATCGCTTTTTTACTTGGGTTTAACTTTACAAAATCAATGCAGTTTTGCATGGCATCAACACCACCGATACAGGCAAAAGTAAAATCTACTACGTCGCATTGGGATAAAGAGTCTTCGCCAAATTGCTGTTCCATTAGTGCAATTAAAAAAGAGCTTATGGGTTTTGAGTTGTCAATACTGCTTTCAGTACCTACGTATATACGGGCAATTTCAGTAAGGTCGATGTTGTTGTCTTCAATTAATCTGGTCAAAGCGTTAGCGCCAAAAACAACGGTGTCTTGGTGTAAATCTGCAAGGGTCATTTTGATTAATCCCAAGCCTTTTTCTAATTTTTCAGGCTCAATATTTCTGGCTTTCGCCAAAGTTTTAATGGGTAAATGTATCTTGGCAACATCAAAAGATATGCTATCAATTCCTACTATCATTTTATTGTTTTTTTGAAATTGTAAAGTTAGAAGCGCGCAGTCAGAATACAATTTTTTAAATGAACAAAATGTCTGTGTTTTGTGTTTTTGTTAATTTATAGGAAAATGGCAGTTGAAATTATAATATTGATAATTTCAGTTCTTTTTGAGTAGCTAATATTGCTCATTTTGCATAACTGTTTTTAAGACTTTTTTGTTAGTTGTTTAACTAACTTGCCGTTGCATAAAGGGTTAGAGCTTATTTTTTAAGGATTTATTAGTTTTTTGGCTAAAACACTTTAAAATCATTATAAATAACAACGAAAAGGTTGTAGTTCAAGTCTATTTGCTTTATTTTTGTCATATTTTTCAAAACAAATTATTCAAATCTTATGGCAAAATCTGCATTATTGAAGTCGTCAATAGCTAAAAAAGTTGCTATGGCGCTTTCAGGACTTTTTCTGATGTTGTTTCTAGCACAGCACTTCTTCATCAATATGACTTCGGTGTTTAGTCCCGACGTATTTAATTCCATTTCTCATTTTATGGGAAACAATCCTTTAGTTCAATTTGTAATTCAGCCTATTTTAATTGTAGGTGTTGTTTTTCACTTTATTATGGGTTTTGTTTTAGATTTTAAAAATAGAAGCGCAAGACCAATTGCTTATGCAAAAAATAACGGCGGAGCAAATTCTTCATGGGCATCAAGAAATATGATTATTTCTGGTTCGGTAATTTTGGCTTTTTTAGGGTTGCACTTTTATGATTTCTGGGTTCCGGAAATGGTTTATAAGTATGTAGCGTTTAATCCATTGGATGAAACTAGATATTTTCATGAATTAGCTGAAAAGTTTGAAAGTCCTATTCGTACAGGATTGTACTGCTTGTCTTTTGTACTTTTATCTGTTCACTTGAATCATGGATTTAGTTCTTCTTTTCAATCGGTAGGTTTCAATAATAAATATTCTAAAGGGTTAAAAAATTTCGGAATAGCTTTCGCTTTTGTAGTCCCTTTTGGATTTATTTTTATTGCATTATTTCATCATTTCAATCATTAATATTAAATTATAATGGCATTAGACTCAAAAATTCCAAATGGTCCAATTTCGGATAAATGGACAGATTATAAAGATCATATTAATTTAGTAAATCCGGCTAACAAACGTAACTTAGATGTTATCGTTGTTGGAACAGGATTAGCTGGAGGTTCTGCTGCTGCAACATTAGCAGAATTAGGATATAACGTAAAAGCTTTTTGTTTTCAAGATTCGCCTCGTCGCGCGCACTCTATCGCTGCACAAGGAGGAATCAACGCTGCAAAAAACTATCAGGGAGACGGAGATTCTGTTTTCAGGTTATTTTATGACACTGTAAAAGGTGGAGATTACCGCTCGCGCGAAGCAAACGTTCATCGTTTGGCTGAAGTCTCTACTAATATTATTGACCAGTGCGTAGCTCAAGGCGTGCCTTTTGCGCGTGAGTATGGTGGGTTACTTGACAATCGATCTTTTGGAGGAACTTTAGTATCACGTACTTTTTATGCTAAAGGACAAACAGGACAACAATTGCTGCTAGGTGCTTATTCAGCAATGAATCGCCAAATAGGACGTGGTAAAATAACAATGCACAACCGTCACGAAATGCTAGATTTAGTAATAGTAGATGGAAAAGCAAGAGGAATTATTGCTCGTAACTTAATTACAGGCGAGATCGAAAGACATTCAGCGCACGCGGTTGTAATAGCTTCAGGAGGATACGGTAACGTTTTCTTCTTGTCTACAAATGCTATGGGATCTAACGCGACTGCAGCTTGGAAAATACATAAAAAAGGAGCGTTTTTTGCGAATCCTTGTTACACACAAATTCACCCAACTTGTATCCCAGTATCTGGAGATCATCAGGCCAAATTAACTTTGATGTCGGAGTCTCTTCGTAATGATGGACGTATTTGGGTGCCTGCAAAGTTAGAAGATGCGAAAGCGATTCGTGAAGGAAAATTAAAACCAACGCAGATTGTTGAAGCAGACCGCGATTATTACTTGGAAAGAAGATATCCTGCATTTGGAAACCTTGTTCCTCGTGATGTAGCTTCTCGTGCGTCTAAAGAAAGATGTGATGCTGGTTTTGGAGTTAATAAAACTGGTGAAGCTGTATACTTAGATTTTGCTGCGGCAATTCAACGTTACGGAAAAGAACAAGCACACATAAAAGGTTTAGACGAAAAAGATGCTGAATTAATTATCAAATTAGGTACTGATGTAGTAGCTAATAAATACGGTAACTTATTTCAGATGTATGAGAAAATTGTGGATGAGAATCCATATGCAACCCCTATGATGATTTATCCTGCGGTACATTACACAATGGGAGGAACTTGGGTTGATTATAACTTACAAACGACTATTCCGGGATGTTTCTCTATTGGTGAATCAAACTTCTCTGATCACGGAGCAAACAGACTTGGAGCTTCTGCCTTGATGCAAGGTTTAGCTGACGGATATTTTGTATTGCCTTATACTATCGGAGATTATTTGTCGCCAGATATTAAAATGGGACCAATTTCTACTGACTTGCCAGAATTTGCCGCTGCAGAAAAAGGAGTGAAAGATCAGATCGAAAAATTCATGAACAATAACGGAACACAGTCTGTTGATCACTTTCATAGAAGATTGGGTAAAATTATGTGGGACAAAGTTGGAATGGCTAGAAACGCTAAGGGTCTTAATGAAGCTATCACAGAAATCGCTGCTTTACGTGAAGAGTTTTATAAAGATGTTAGGGTTCCAGGAACTGATAAGGGGTTCAATCAAGAATTAGAAAAAGCGACCCGTGTTGCGGATTTCTTAGAATTGGGAGAATTGTTTGCTAAAGATGCATTGCATCGTAATGAATCTTGTGGAGGTCACTTCCGTGAGGAATATCAATCTGCTGATGGTGAAGCACAGCGTGATGACGAGAACTTTGCTTATGTAGCTGCATGGGAATACAAAGGGAAACCAAGTGATGCTGTATTGCATAAAGAAGAATTAATTTTCGATAATGTTAAATTGGTAACTCGTAGTTATAAATAGTAATTTGTCGAAAGTTTAAAGTTAAGAGTCACATTAAAATTGGACTTTTGACCTTCGACTTTAAGACTTTCAAACTTAAAAAGATGAAACTTACATTAAAAATATGGCGTCAGAAAAACGCCCAAGATAAAGGAGCAATGGTCGATTATCAAATTGACGGAATTGAGCCAGATATGTCATTCCTTGAAATGCTAGACGTGTTTAATCAAGACTTGATGAATAAAGGTGGAGAGCCAGTAGCATTTGACCACGATTGTCGCGAAGGGATTTGCGGAATGTGTTCTTTGTATATTAATGGTGAAGCACACGGTCCAGATAGAAAAGTAACTACTTGCCAATTGCACATGCGTATGTTCAAGGATGGGGATACCATTACAATCGAGCCTTTTCGTGCAGCTGCTTTTCCAGTAGTAAAAGATTTAGTAGTTGACAGAAGTGCTTTTGATAGAATCCAACATGCAGGAGGATTTATTTCAGTAAATACTTCAGGAAATACGATCGATGCAAATACAATCCCAATTAACAAGCAAGACGCTGATGATGCGTTTGATGCGGCTACTTGTATCGGTTGTGGTGCCTGTGTTGCTTCTTGTAAAAACTCATCAGCCATGCTGTTCGTAGCTGCAAAAGTATCTCAGTATGCATTATTACCGCAAGGAAGAATCGAAGCGACTGATCGTGTATTAAACATGGTACACCAGATGGACGCTGAAGGTTTTGGTAATTGTACTAACACTGGAGCTTGTGAGGTTGAATGTCCTAAAGGAATTTCTCTTGAGAACATCGCTCGTATGAACAGAGAATATATGTCAGCAAGCTTAAAAGGATAATTCTAGAAATAGATTTTATTATATATCAAAAACGCATCCATTCATTTGGATGCGTTTTTTTGTTTTTGGGGTGCCCTACGGTCGGGCTATGCGTTGCAATCTTTTATTCCATAAAAGGATTTCCACTGCTATCCCTCACCCGAGAGAAAGAGTTTAGAATAGAGAGTAAAGAATAAAGAAGAGATAGTGTAGAGGAAAGAATAAAGAGAAAATGTACAGTGGTAATTTGTAGTTTTTTATTTTTGATAAACCAATGGGATAGGAAGCTAAACAAATTCAATAATTGAATGAAACAAATAATAATATTATCTTTTATCGGTTTATGTTTTTGGTCTATGACTACAACTTTTAGAGCAATATTTCTTATTTCAACAAATAAATTTAATGGTTCAAAGACAACGTGGATTCTTATATCAATAATTGCCTTTGTTGGGCCTGTTTTATGGATTACAAAAGGGAATAAACTAATTTCAAAAACGGTCAATAAAAATACCGATTCCGCGAATCTGCAATCCGTGCCCGAAAATAATTCGAAGAATAGATTTTAAAACTAGTTAGTAGTTTTTATTAAATCCGTTCAAGCCGTGTCATCTGCATTCCATTTTCAAGAATAATAATTCACAGTAACACACTATCATCTGTGTGCCATTTTTTTAGTAAATTTATAAAATGAAAGTAGCCTTAATTCAATCCGCATTAGTTTGGGAAAACCCAGAAGCAAACAGAGCTTATTTTGAAGAAAAAATCAATTCAATTACTGAGGAAGTAAATCTAATTGTGCTCCCAGAAATGTTTACTACCGGTTTTACAATGGAGCCCGCTAAAGTTGCTGAGACTATGAATGGCAAAACAGTATTGTGGATGCAAGCTTTGGCGAAAGCCAAAAACTGCGCAATAACAGGAAGTGTTGTAATTGAAGAAAATACTGAATTTTATAACCGCATGTTATTTGTTTTTCCGTCAGGCAAAATACAGCATTATGATAAGAGGCATTTGTTTACGCTTGCGGGAGAAGATAAGGTCTACTCCAGAGGCATTCAAAAATTGATTGTAGAGTACTTTGGTTGGAAGATATGTCCGTTTGTGTGTTATGACCTGCGATTCCCGGTTTACTCTCGCAATGTCGAGGATTATGATTTATTGATTTATGTGGCAAGTTGGCCTGAAATAAGAATAAAAGCTTGGGATACTTTACTAGCAGCCCGTGCCATTGAGAATATGAGTTTTACTATTGGCGTTAATAGAATAGGTGAAGATAGTAATGGTTATAAATATGTAGGTCACTCACAGGTTGTTGATGGCTTAGGAGAATATTTAGTAGCTCCAATTGAATCAGAAGCTGTTTTTATTACAAGCTTAGACCAGTCAAAATTAATTGATGTTCGAAAAAAATTAAATTTTCTAAATGATAAAGATTCTTTTGAAGTAATAAATTAAAAGCCAGGTTTTTTGTTGGCTTCTGTTTTCTTTTTCGGTTCTGGAGTATAAGGAATGCTCACATCAAAAACCTGATCAACATCCCAGTTGGCACGAACATCTATTTCCTTAGAAAAATAAACAACCTCTTCAGAATGTCTTTTTTCTAAAAAGTTACCAGAGTCATACTGCTTATTTTTGTTTTCGTCGTAAATAATGCGCAGGCTGTAGAGGGTAGGATTGATTAGGTTAAAATCAATTGTTGTTTTTTCTTCTGTATATTCTGAAGCTAGCACTTCTCCTTTTGTATCAATGAGTTCAACAATTACAGGGAAATATTTTACATTTTGTAATTGAACGCGCAGATTTCCGAATTCGGCTTCGTTTTTTGTAGTTAATTTATAGCTTAAGCTATCGTTAGATTCCTCGTAAAAATCAGTTAACGCACCTGGTAATAAGTTAAAACTGTATTTTTGATTGGGTTCTTTCTTAAAATCAAAATAAACTTTTTGATTAAAAACATCATATTCTCTTTTAAAAGAAATCTCGGTACTGTCTTTAGTGATTATTTTAATTTTTGAATCATCAAACTTTACTAGCGGAGTTGCGGTTTCAAGAGTAAAACGATCTCTGAAGTTTAAGTTTCCATTTTGCAAGGCACTGATGTTTAAAGTGTCCTTTTTTTGATCTTTAATTTTTACAATATAGTCTTGCATATAGTTTTTTCTAGATACACTAATGGCTAACGAATCTGCTTTCAAAGGCTTGAACCAAATTTGTAAAGAGTCTTTTTTGGGCATTTGAGTAATAATCGATTCTAGGTTCTGTGAATTATTTTTAACGACTATTGTGGGTTGGTTTCCTTTTATGTTTTGTTTGCCATTGTAACCTAACAGCAATCTGTTTCCAGAGGCTTGACTTGGCTTGTATGACCTAAAATCTAATGTTTCCTTGAATAACTCTATTTCATAAACAGTGTCGTTTGGAATGCTAATAAATTCCTTTCTGAATCCTATTTTGTCTTCTTTAGGGTTGAATTTGTTATTACTGTTTTTGTCCTTCATGGCCACTAAAAGATATTTGCCCGCTTTTAGATTTTCTAATCTAAATGTTTTTAAACTATCTAAAGTGTTAGTGACATAGCGAGGAGAATCGTTAAAAACAATAGAGTCATTGTATTTTTCATTTACCTCATAAAGCATTACTGATACAAAGGCATCTGCTTCTTTTTCGTATGCGTCCTTTATTCTTCCGCCTATAGAGAGAGAGTCAATATAATCTCCCGTTGAAAAAACATATTTAAACTGATTGTAAGGATTTCCCTCATTATTATCAGCAATACTTTGACCAAAATTAAAACTATAGGTTGTATTAGGTTGTAGCGTGTCCTTTATCTTTATGTTCAAAAATTTGCTGGCTGCAGTAGGTGATATTATTGGCTCCTGTTTCATGGGAGGAGAAATAATTAATTGCTTATTTAAGTTTTTGAGCTTTATGTTTTCATCGAATACTAATTTGATTTCATCGCCTTTAAAATTGGTGCTGTAGTTTTGAGGGAAACTCATTTTTAATGTAGGGGCAAGGGTGTCTTTTAGGCCACCAGTAATTGTACCCCTTTTGGCGCAGCTAACTATGACCAAAAGTGCTAGTAAGCAAATATATTTTAAATTGTTTTTCAACATATGAAATTATGTGTTAGAGTGTACAAAATAACAATTATAATTAATGGAATTGAAATTTTTTACAGTTTTATTATGGGTATTAACTTCGTTTAGCTTTTATGGCTTGTCTGATTTTTTAGATTTTAATATGTAGATTTACACGAGCGAAAAGCTGGAGATAAAAAGAAACGTGATTTGACTTTTATTTCAAACTAAATTGTAATTAAATAGAACTAATGGAAAAAATAGAACATATAGGAATTGCCGTCAAAGACTTAGCAGTTTCAAATTTAATTTTCGAAAAATTGTTTGGTGCTCCTGCCTATAAATCTGAACAGGTAGAAAGTGAAGGGGTAGCGACTTCGTTTTTTAAAAGTGGGCCTAATAAAATAGAACTTTTAGCAGCCACAAGTCCTGATAGTCCGATTGCTAAGTTTATAGATAAAAAGGGGGAGGGAATTCATCATATCGCTTTTGCTGTAGAAGATATCGTGTCGGAAATTGCGCGTTTGCAGAAAGAAGGCTTCATTGTCTTGAATGAAATCCCTAAAAAAGGCGCGGATAACAAACTGGTTGTTTTTCTGCATCCGAAAAGTACAAATGGAGTGTTGATAGAATTATGTCAGGAAATAAATTAATTTTAGATGTTAATATAATTTTAGAAATCTAATAATCAGTAGTTTTCGATTTCAAGTATTTTAATATTGCTGTTTAGTAAAAATCTAGTGGAAAAATATTTGGAGTAAACGAAAAATAGTAGTAATATTGCAAACTCTTAACCGGTCCTATAGCTCAGCTGGTTAGAGCACCTGACTCATAATCAGGTGGTCCCTGGTTCGAGCCCAGGTGGGACCACTTTTACAAGCCTTTCAAGCAATTGAAGGGTTTTTTGCTTTTAAATAAAACCAAGCACTGCTAAAATTCGTAGCTTTATGTAAATAACCGTGGTTAAATGGCTAATTAGCTGTAATGATTTTTTTTTCTCGGTTAATTTGCTATTTTTGATTCCAAATGAAAGATTTACAAAACAAATATTATTTCTTAGCATTCTTCCTGTTTGGGGTGTTGTCTGCGTTTGCAGATGGTCCAGACCCGCCGCCTCCGGCACCACCACCGCCACCGCCACCGCCACCGCCAGGTTTGGCTGTCGATGAGAATATTTTCGTCTTACTTAGTATTGCAATACTGTTTGGAATTTATATCATTTATAAGAATAACATAAAATTAAAAAGCCCAATCTAGATTGGGCTTTTTGATTTTAAAAGGTCGAGAGGTATTATTTGTTTGAATATAATTTAGAAACATATTTGCCAATAACGTCGAATTCCAAATTAATTTGAGTGCCCACTTCAAAGGTGCTGAAGTTAGTATGCTCATATGTGTATGGGATGATGGCAACGCTAAATTGATTTTTTTTAGAATCTACTACTGTGAGACTCACGCCGTTTACGGTAATTGAGCCTTTTTCAATGGTAAGATTGTTTGATGCTTCATCATATTCAAAGGTGTAAAGCCAACTTCCGCCAGTTTCTTTCGCGGTAATGCAGGTTCCGGTTTGATCAACATGTCCTTGTACCATGTGTCCGTCCAGTCGATCGCCTAGTTTCATGGCTCTCTCAAGATTGACGCTGTCGCCAACCTGCCAGTTTCCTAGATTTGTTTTTTTAATTGTTTCGTCAATAGCCGTTACCGTGTACAAAGTGTCTTTTATTGCGACCACAGTTAGACAGATTCCATTGTGGGCGACACTTTGGTCAATTTGGAGCTCTGTAGTTATTGATGATTCGATCGTGATGTGAAAGTTGTCTTTCTCTTTTTGTATTTCTTGGATGGTACCAAGGGTTTCTATGATTCCTGTAAACATTTCTTGTTTTATTTTACTAAATTTGCACTTCAAAATTAGCAATAAATAACTTGTGGTCATGATGAAAAAAGCAGAAAATATTATCGTCGGAATTTCAATAGGAGATTTAAACGGTATTGGCAGCGAAGTTGTGCTGAAAACTTTCGAGGATTCACGCATGTTGGAGCTATGTACGCCTGTTATTTTTGCCAATGTGAAAATAATGTCATTTATAAAAAAGAATTTAGATTCGACGGTTGCCTTACATGGTATTGATAAACTAGATCAAATTCTTCCAGGGAAGATTAATGTTTTGAATCTTTGGAGAGAAGGCGTGGATTTAAACTTGGGGGTTAATGATGATAAAGTTGGTGAATATGCTGTAAAATCATTTGTTGCGGCTACAAAAGCACTGAAAGAAGGGTTGGTAGATGTCTTAGTGACGGCGCCGATAAATAAATATAATATCCAGTCAGACTCTTTTAAGTTTCCGGGACATACTGATTATTTAAACCAAGAATTAGAAGGCAATGCTTTGATGTTGATGGTTCAAGATAATTTGAGGGTTGGGTTGTTGACGGATCATATTCCGATTAGTGAGGTGGCTTCGCATCTTACGGAGGAGTTGATTAAGCAAAAAATAGAAACCGTAAGACAGTCGTTAATTCAAGATTTCAGTATCAATAAACCTAAAATTGCTGTCTTGGGATTAAATCCACATTGTGGTGATGGCGGTGTGATCGGTAAGGAAGATGATGCGGTATTAAAGCCTGTGCTTAAAAAAATATTTGAAAAAGGGACTTTAGTTTTTGGGCCTTTTGCTGCTGATGGCTTTTTTGGGAGTGGTCAATATGCGAATTATGATGCTGTCATAGCTGCGTATCACGATCAAGGATTGATTCCTTTTAAAACATTGTCGTTTGGTAATGGTGTTAATTTCACTGCTGGTCTAAATAAAATCAGAACTTCCCCAGATCACGGTACCGCTTATGACATTGCGGGAAAAGGGATAGCAGATTATAATTCCTTTAAGGAAGCGGTATATCTTGCTTTGGATGTATATCGGTCAAGAATTCAGTATGCGGAAATCAGTCAGAAACCGCTTAAAATCAAAGAAAAACAGTAGTAAATAAAAAAAGATAAATAAGGTTATTAGTTTTGTAATAATTTTATATCTTTGCACTCCCGAAGTTTGGGGCAAAATTTTGTTGAAATGAATAAGACTAAACAATATTTAATTCCTTTTGTAGGGTTAAAGCTAGGAAAACATCATTTTGAATATCAAATAAGTAATGCGTTCTTTGAAATCTTTGATTATGATGAATTTGAAAGTTCAGACATCAAAGTAAGTGTAGTTTTAGAGAAAAAAAGTGCCATGCTGGAATTGATTTTCAAGCAACAAGGAACGGTTAATGTGCCTTGTGACCTTACTAGTGAGGATTTTGACTTGCCGATAGAAGGTGAGATGAAATTGATAGTGCGTTTTGGAGATGTATATAATAATGACAACGAAGAGTTACTTATTCTGCCATATGGAGAATTTGAAATAGACGTTGCGCAGTATATATATGAAATGATTGTACTTTCGGTGCCTCTAAGACGTGTTCATCCAGGGATAAAAGACGGAAGTTTAAAAACGGAAGCCCTCACGAAACTGAATGAATTAATACTGGAAGAACGTACAGAAGAAAATAAAGAAGAGAATAAAGAAGAAAATATTGACCCGCGGTGGGACAAATTAAAGAAACTATTAACGGATAAATAATATAGTAAAATGGCGCATCCAAAGAGAAAAATCTCCAAAACAAGAAGAGATAAAAGAAGAACACATTACAAAGCTACCGTAGCACAAATCGCTACTTGCCCAATTACGGGTGAAGCGCATTTATACCACAGAGCTTACTGGCATGAAGGGAAAATGTATTACAGAGGGCAAGTTGTTATAGATAAGTCTGTAGCTGTTGCTTAATGCATTTTTTTTGTAAATGATATTAGAACTCTCACATCGTGAGAGTTTTTTTGTTCTTTGTAATTTTCATTAAATAAGAAGTTCCAAAACAATTGGTTTGGATTTTTTTTTGTAATTTTCACCACTTTTAAACGTTTTTTCAAACGGTAACATTTGAAAAAAAATATTCGAATACAATGAATACAATCACAGCCGCAATAACCGCTGTCGGAGCTTATGTTCCTGACTTTGTTCTTTCAAACAAAGTGCTAGAAACAATGGTTGAGACCAATGATGAGTGGATAACTTCGAGAACAGGAATTAAAGAAAGAAGAATTCTGAAAGATAAAGATAAGGGAACGTCTTTCTTAGCTATTAAAGCAGCCCAAGACCTATTATCTAAATCAAATGTCAATCCCTTAGATATTGACATGATAATTATGGCGACAGCTACACCTGATATGCCAGTTGCTTCGACAGGAGTATATGTTGCTACTGAGATTGGTGCGACGAATGCTTTTGCTTATGATTTACAAGCTGCTTGTTCCAGTTTTTTATATGGAATGTCTACTGCAGCTGCTTATATTCAATCAGGGAGATATAAAAAAGTGCTGCTTATCGGTGCTGATAAAATGTCGTCTATTGTTGATTATACAGATCGTTCTACTTGTATCATTTTTGGTGATGGAGCAGGAGCAGTACTATTTGAACCCAATTATGAAGGTTTGGGGCTACAAGATGAATATTTGAGAAGTGACGGTATCGGTCGTCATTTTCTAAAAATAGATGCTGGTGGATCTCTTCATCCTACGTCTTTGGATACGGTAAAAGAAAACAGACATAACATCGTTCAAGACGGGAAAACAGTTTTTAAATATGCTGTAACTAACATGGCAGATGCCAGTGAGTTAATTCTTAAAAGAAATGATTTAACGAATGAAGATGTAGATTGGTTAGTTCCACATCAGGCAAATAAGCGCATAATTGATGCTACGGCCAATAGAATGAATTTAGAAGATTCTAAAGTTTTAATGAATATAGAAAAGTATGGAAATACTACCTCGGCAACTTTACCTTTAGTACTTAATGATTTTGAACATCTGTTCAAAAAAGGAGATACTATTATCTTAGCGGCATTTGGAGGTGGATTCACATGGGGGTCCATTTATTTAAAATGGGCATACGACAAACAATAAATTTAAACTAAAAACAAATAATTATGGATTTAAAAGAAATTCAGAACTTAATCAAATTTGTAGCAAATTCGGGCGTTGCAGAAGTTAAATTAGAAATGGATGATGTGAAAATCACCATCAGAACAACATTAGAAGGAAATTCGACAGAGACCACGTATGTTCAACAAATGCCGTCTCAAAGTCCATTCCAGCAAGCTTTAGCTCCGCAACCAGTAGCACCAGTTGCTTCTGCACCAGTAGCAGCTGCTGAGGACTCAAAATACATTACTATAAAATCTCCAATTATTGGAACTTTCTATAGAAAACCATCTCCTGATAAGGCTATGTTTGTAGAAGTAGGGACAACTATTGGTAAAGGTGATGTTCTTTGTGTTATTGAGGCAATGAAATTATTTAACGAAATCGAGTCTGAAGTTTCTGGTAAAATCGTAAAAATCTTAGTTGACGATATGTCTCCTGTTGAATTTGACCAACCTTTATTCTTAGTTGATCCATCTTAATTAATTTTAAATTATACATTTCAGATGATGTTTTGTTTTATCTGAAATAATTTAAAATTTAAAAGTCATAATTTAAAATTTAAAAAGAGATGTTTAAAAAAATATTAATTGCAAATAGAGGAGAAATTGCACTTCGTATAATACGAACTTGTAAAGAAATGGGCATTAAAACTGTGGCCGTTTACTCTACTGCCGATGCAGAAAGTTTGCATGTTAGGTTTGCTGACGAAGCTGTTTGCATAGGACCGCCTCCAAGCAACTTGTCCTATTTGAAAATGTCAAATATTATTGCCGCTGCAGAAATTACAAATGCTGATGCAATACATCCGGGCTACGGATTTCTTTCTGAAAATTCAAAATTTTCAAAAATATGTCAAGAACACGGAATTAAATTTATTGGAGCTTCTCCAGAAATGATTGACCGAATGGGTGATAAAGCATCTGCTAAATCAACTATGATTGAAGCTGGTGTTCCATGTGTTCCTGGTTCAGAGGGAATTTTGGAGTCATTTGAGCAAACTCAAGAAATAGCAAAATCTTTTGGTTATCCTGTAATGCTTAAAGCAACTGCAGGTGGTGGTGGAAAAGGAATGCGCGCTGTTTGGAAAGAAGAAGACTTACTTAAAGCTTGGGAAGATGCTCGTCAAGAGTCAGCTGCCGCTTTTGGGAATGACGGAATGTATCTTGAAAAACTAATTGAAGAGCCTCGTCATATCGAAATTCAAGTAATCGGAGATTCTTACGGAAAAGCCTGTCATCTTTCTGAGAGAGACTGTTCTGTTCAACGTCGTCATCAAAAACTAACGGAGGAAACTCCATCGCCATTCATGACAGACGAATTACGTCAAAAGATGGGTGATGCTGCAGTTAAAGCCGCTGAGTATATAAAGTATGAAGGTGCGGGTACAGTGGAGTTCTTGGTTGATAAACACCGTAATTTCTACTTTATGGAGATGAATACTCGTATTCAGGTGGAGCATCCTATTACGGAACAAGTAATTGATTATGATTTAATTCGTGAGCAAATTTTAGTTGCCGCCGGTGTGCCTATTTCAGGTAAGAACTATATGCCTGAATTGCATGCGATCGAATGTCGTATCAATGCTGAAGATCCTTACCATGATTTTAGACCTTCACCAGGAAAAATCACAACATTGCATATGCCAGGAGGACATGGAGTTCGTTTAGATACTCATGTGTACTCAGGTTATACAATTCCACCAAATTACGATTCGATGATTGCTAAACTTATTACTACTGCCCAATCTCGTGAGGAGGCTATTAGTAAAATGAGAAGAGCATTAGATGAATTTGTTATTGAAGGAATAAAAACAACAATACCTTTTCATAGACAGTTAATGGATGATCCAAGATATATAGCTGGAGATTATACGACAGCATTTATGGATACTTTTAAAATGATTCCTCTTGAATAGTAATTGATTCAAATATTTATATAAGCCGTACAGTAATGTACGGCTTTTTTTTGTGCTCTTTTTTTGTAAACTGGGTAAAAATTACACGCTTCGTTGTTACAGGAAACACTTTTCTTTGCTGTATTTTTTCTTACTAAAAAAAATAATCGGTTGTTAATCAGTGTTTTTCATTAAATGTTGGTTTTTTAATTTTCACGGCATAATAATTTCATTAGCTAATGTGAAAAACAACAATACAAAATCATTAAAACAGACATATTATGAAAAAGTTAGTATTATCAGTAGCCGTTCTTTTAGGAAGTTTATCAACATTCGCTGCTATCGCGCCAGTACAAAATTCAGTACTCAAAGTAATCACTATTGCAGATGAATACACTGAAATTAAAATTGAAGAATTACCAGTAGCAGTAACAGACGCACTTAGAACAGCCTACCCAGATGCTGTAATTAGTAAAGCTTTTGTGAACGAAAATAAAGAGTACCGTATTGATATTAAAACGGGTGATCAAGAAGGATCTTTATTCGCAGATGCAAAAGGAAAATGGATTCAACAATAACATAACAAACAATTCAATATCAAATAAAAAACACACATTATGAAAAAGTTAGTATTATCAGTAGCCGTTCTTTTAGGGAGTTTATCCACTTTCGCTGCTATCGCACCAGTTCAAAATTCAGTTGAAAAAGTAATCACTATTGCAGATGAGTATACAGAGATCAAAATTGAAGAATTGCCGACTGCTGTTACAGATGCATTAAAAATTGCTTATCCAGATGCAGTAATCAGTAAAGCTTATGTTAGTGAAACCAAAGAATATAAATTAGATGTTAAGATGGGGGATAAGGAAGGATCTTTATTTGCTGACGAAAACGGAAAATGGATTCAAAAATAAGCATTAATAACAAATAGTTTAATAACAAACAAAAAACATATATTATGAAAAAGTTAGTATTATCAGTAGCAGTTCTTTTAGGAAGTTTATCAACATTTGCAAGTAACACAATAGCACCAACAGTAGTTTCTGTAAATGAAATCGTTATGCAAGATGAGTACACAGAGATAGGTGTTGACGCTCTGCCTGCTGCAGTAAAAGCTTCAATTGAGAGTGCTATGCCTGGAGCTGTGGTAGAAAAAGCGTATATAAATGAAAAGAAAGAATATAAACTTGAAGTAAAAGTTGCGGATCAAAGCACTACCATCTTTACAGATGCAAACGGAGCTATTGTCAAAAAGTAAAAATACCAGCAAACAAAATCGTGCTTGTATCAATAGTTTAAAAGCCACGCATTTTAGTGTTTAAGTGAGCTTTAATGAGTGTAAATTAAAATTACAGTGAAAGACCAGATGGCTACTGTTTTTGCAGGTGTCTAAGGTGATTGCTTATAGGTATTAATATCGTATTGCGTTTATTTTTGAGAAGAGAAGTTACTTTATGTGACTTCTCTTTTTTTTGCATAATTTTATGAAAAGACAATTTTAATAACCTTAATTTAGCGTAAAATGTAGCCCAATAATGCCAAAGATTTTATTAATTGAAGATGATATTTCATTTTGTAAACTATTAGAGAAATTTCTAATCAAAAATGCCTATACTGTAACCACTTCGTTTTCTGCTGCAGAAGCTAGAAACGCTTTGAAGGCGGAAATTTTTGATTTAGTTTTAACTGATTTACGTTTGCCTGATGAAGATGGGATTAGTCTTATGGCTGAAATTAAAGTAGCATTTCCTCAGACTCCAGTAATTTTAATGACGGGATACGCGGATGTTAATACTGCGGTAAAAGCAATTAAAAATGGTGCTTCGGACTATATTTCAAAGCCAATCAATCCTGATGAAGTATTACTTGTAATTACTAACGCTTTGCATTCTCCAGCTGTTTCGGCTCCAATAGAAAAGAAACAACAACCTGAAGCAACTTCAAAGGATGAATTTGTGAAAGGAATTTCAAAAGCCTCCACTACATTAGCGGAACATATTAAACTGGTCAGTCCAACTGATATGTCAGTTTTAATTATTGGAGAAAGTGGTACCGGAAAAGAAATTGTAGCCAAAAGTATTCATCAGCAAAGTCTTCGTAAGGGAAATAGTTTTATAGCTGTTGATTGTGGCGCTATTCCTAAAGAACTAGCTGCAAGTGAGTTTTTTGGTCATTTGAAAGGATCATTTACAGGAGCGATTTCTGATAAAATAGGCTATTTTGAAGCAGCTAATGGTGGAACTATATTTTTAGATGAAATAGGAAACCTTTCTTACGAGAATCAAATTCAGTTGCTAAGAGCTTTACAAGAAAGAAAAATAAAACCTGTAGGAAGTAATAAAGAAATAAAGGTGGATATTAGGATTCTGACTGCCACCAATGATGATTTAAGAGAAGCAGTAAAAAATGGTGACTTTAGGGAAGATTTATACCACAGAATCAATGAATTCTCAATTCACTCTCCTGCACTTTCAGAGAGGGGGGAAGATTTAATGTTATTTGCTGAGTTTTTTCTTGAAAAAGCAAATGAGCAATTAAATAAAGAAGTAATTGGATTTTCTCCAGAAGTAATGATGATTTTTCAAAAATATCCTTGGCCAGGAAATCTAAGAGAACTTCAAAACTGTGTCAAAAGAGCGACTCTATTAACGCAAACTGATTTTATAGAAAGTAATGTTTTACCCGCAGAGTTTTTTCAAAAGGAGCTACATGCTGGAAGTGATTTTTCATTATCTGTAAATGAAAAAGAGACTATTTTAAATGCATTGGCAAGAACGCAAAACAATAAGTCAGAAGCAGCCAAGTTGCTAAAAATCACCCGTAAAACCTTGTACAATAAGTTGAAATTATACAATATTAATTGATGGTTTTTTCAATAGATGTTATTAGCAAATGTATTTCTTGATTTAAATTTTCAAATAAAGTTTCTAATGCTGCGGTAGTATAATTATTTGTTTCAAGATTATTTAAAACAATAGCTATTTCATTGGCTTCGATTTGTTTAAACATAGGCGCCATCCTATGAGCAGTAGCCTTAATCGCATCAAAATCACTATTCTTTATTGCAGTTTCTAAAAGAAAAACATTCCTTTTTGTTGATTCGATGAAGGAAGTTAAAACATTTTTAACGGCTTCTTGATCATTGTTTAAAAAGGATTGTAGTGATTGTAATGTAAATAGTTCGTTAGGCTGCTTTACAGTAGTCTCTTCTTCTTGAAAAGGGATCGGCTGTTGATTGAATATAGCTGCTACTGTTGATAACAGTGTTTTTGGTAAAAAAGGCTTTTTTATGACAGTTTTAAAGCCCGCTTTTTCATACACATCTAAAGCTAAATCACTTCTACCCGTTACGGCAACAAGTGGTTGATTTTCATAATTGTCAATCTCTTGTACTGCTTTTGCAAAAGTAAAACCATCCATAATTGGCATTTGGATGTCAGTAATAATAAGATCGTAATGGCTATTGCCAATTTTTTTTAATGCCTCACTTGCACTGTTAAAAGCTATAGCTATATAGTTATTTTGTTTTAATACCTCTGTAGTGAGTTGCAATAAATTAAGGTCGTCGTCAACTACTATGATAATTTTATTTATTGTGGTAATTTCTTCGTTCTTACTCTCTGTAATAGTGTTGTCAAAGTGTAAGGGCAACGTTATTTCAAAAACACTGCCTTCAGTAGAGCTTTCTTTTAAACGAAGTTCACCATCTAATAAAGCAATTATTTTTTTTGAAATGGATAAGCCTAAACCAGTGCCTCCATATATTTTTTCGATATTTTCGTTGGCTTGCACAAATTCTTCAAAAACAAATTCTTTGCTGCCTTCTTCAATGCCTATTCCTGAATCTTCAATAGTAATAATTAGTTGCTGATTGTTCTCCTTTACTGAAGTATTGATTTTAATATAACCTTTTTCGGTAAACTTATACGCATTCCCTATAATGTTGATAAGTACTTGTTTTAATCGAAATGGATCGCCAATGATGGGTTGATTTAATGCAGGATCAGAAATTATACTTAGCGAAATTTCTTTTTGAGAAAATACCGACTGAATGTTTTTAGTAATTCCTTCAATAGCTTCAGGGAGTATAAAACTTGTTTTTTCAATTGCAATTTTTCCCGCTTCTATTTGGGAGAAATCTAGTAAATCCTGTACTAAACGGGATATATATTCAGAAGAGTTTTTTATGTTTTTTGTAAAGTATGACTGTTTTGTTGTTAAATTAGAATTAGCTAAAAGTTCGGCATAGCCCATAATTGTACTTAAAGGCGTTTTTAGATCATGGCTTACTGTTGAGATTAATTGCTCTCTACTTTTCAATAAATTTTTAGTTTTAAAATTAGCAATCTCTAGCTGCTTTTTATAGGACTGAGTTTTTGAAAAATCACTAGTAATCAAAATAGAAAAGAAAATAGTAAGCAGTAAACCAATAATGGCAGCTGCAGTTACAATTTGATTAATTTTTTTAAGTGATTTTTCCTTTTCATTGTTGTTTTGTACAGAGTAAACAATAATTTCGCGTTCAATAATTCGGAGTACTTTGCGAAGTTGATCAGAGATCAATATTTCGTTTTTAAGGAGTTTGTTTTCTTGGATATTTACGGATTCTTTTTTCCTTTCCGTCTCTCTTTTTACATTACTAAGGAGCCTTTTAGAAGCTGATAATATCGAATCGCTTGCTTTTTTTGTAAGTGTATTTGTGCTATCGTCAGGTATGTTTTGATTAAGATAGTCAACATATTTTTGCAAAACGTTACGCTGATAGCTGCCTAATTGTTGTGGGTTTTTAGTAAAATCGCCGAGCTTAAGTTTGCGAAGTGAAAATTCTAATTTGGTAAGTTCGTCGATTGCGTTATTAACAGACGCTTCCTCTGTTGCTTTATTTTTAATCGCTTTTAATAGCCTTATATTGTAGTTTTTTTCAGATAGTAATATGTTAACGCTATCTAATAATTTTATTTGGTATTCCGTTGAAACTAAATTTTTTAAGGAGTCAATTCGAATCTGTAAAGAGTCAGTCTGAACTATATAATTCCTAAAGTCAACTTCAGAGTTTGTTTGTATTGTTTTACGTGCTAAACTCTCGGTTTTGTAAACATTTGTAAAGAGTTTACTAATCTTTAAAACTTTACTTTTTTCAAAGGCAATTTTTTTTTCAATATTGGTGTAAACAATATTTTCAGAATATAAAATCCATCCCACACTAATCACTAACGCTGCTAGGGCTAGGTAACTAATAAAAACCTTTATAGGAATATTACTGTTCTTATTTCCCATTTTTTAGAATTAATGTGGGGTAGATTTAGAAACTATTATTTTATTTCCTTTATCTATTTGAAAAATATCCTGAGCCTCTAACCTCTTCGCGTTGGAATGATTAAAACAAGCGGCATTCGGTTATTCGTTAAGCGTAAAGGATTAAACGGAGTTTGTATTTTATGTCCAACTCGCATTGTGAAATTAAACACCTATTTTACCTGATATATCAGCAGGAATTCCGGCTTTGTTTACCATAAAAGAAGTCGTTTTATATTTCACAAAATTCTTACTCACGTATAAATAACCTTTGTAGTCATTTGTAGTACCCCAAGAATTCTTAACTATATAGTATTCTTTTCCTAGTTGATCTTTAGCAATTCCAACAATATGCATGGCATGATCATCTGTCGTTTGATAATTATCAAATGCTTTTTGACGAATTTCTTCAGTGATTTCCAGTTCTTCTTTAGGGCCGTTAAACATATTCTCTTTTTCGTCTTTTGTCATATCGTCATACTTTTTTGTAGGAACATAAGCGACACCGTTTTTCCAGCTAAAGCTTTTTTCACTCACATCAGATGCCCAAGCCACTGTAAATCCATTTTTTAATGCATTGTCAATGATTGATGTAATTTCATTCATTTTTATATTATAAACCAAATCAAAAGACCAGTTATCTGGAACCATCATCATTGTTTTTTTATAATAAGGCTCAGTAGAATAAGAAGCAAATTCAACGTATTCATCAGGATTAATTCCTACGATTTCTTTTGCAAAAGACTGTGGTGTGTAGCTTTTTCCTTTATAGCTAAAGTTTTTTGGAACTTCACCAAGGTAGGAATCAATGACTGCTGCATAGGCTTTTTCCCAATTTGGGGTCAGTTCTCCATTTGGATTTTTTACCACTGCGGCTAATAATGCTTCTGTGATTCCTGACATTTCTGCAAACTTGTTTTTAGTAGTGCCGTAATTTAAGCCACTATATACTTCCTGAGGGACTGCTCCGTACTTTTTGTACATATTGATTACATCATGTAATTCTCCTCCGTCTCCAAGAGTAACAGCACCATGCATGCGAACATAATTCTTACCTTTTTCCACATAGGCATTACGGGCCGAAAATACCTGAGATATTTCTACCGGCTGTTTGCCTAATCGTATCATTTCAGATTCTAAATAGGAATTGGTAGAATAACTCCAACAAGTTCCTGATGAACCTTGGTTTTTTATGGAAGTATTTGCAAGATTAATTACATCGGTAAATTTAAAGCTTTCAACACTTTTTTCACTAGCATTGATTTTTAATGAATTTACTAATCCATCTTGTGCCGAAACGGTACCCATAGCCAATATAATTGTAGAGGCAAGGAAAAGGTTTCTGATTTTTAAGGGATACATAATTGTTTTATTTAAGTTTTATTATAGGTTTGTTTTTTGATTAAAAAGTTACATTTAAAACCAATTTTAACTTTTTTCTTACAGGGTTTCTTTCAACCATTTGAAAAATTCTTTTTGCCAAACTTGTGCATTTTGAGGTTTTAGAACCCAATGGTTTTCTTCAGGAAAGTAAACGAACCTACTTTTTATTCCACGTAATTGTGCCGCTTGAAATGCCTCTTGCCCTTGTCCGATTGGTACACGGAAGTCTTTACCTCCTTGATAGATTAATATTGGAGTATCCCATTTTTCAACTAAAGTGGCAGGATTAAATGTGGTGTAGGTTTTTTGAGCAACAGCGTTGTCTTTCTCCCAATACGCACCTCCAAAATCCCAATTGCTGAAGAAAACCTCTTCAGTGGTTCCAAACATACTTTGTGTATTAAACACGCCATCATGTGCAATGAAAGTTTTGAATCGGTTGCTGTGTATGCCCGCTAAATAAAATACTGAATAACCACCATAACTTGCCCCGACACAACCTAGACGTTCTTTGTCTACATAACTTTCTTTGGCAACGTCATCAATCGCTGATAAATAATCGTCCATTACCTGACCGCCCCAATCTTTACTAATTTGCTCATTCCATTCCACTCCGTGTCCTGGCATTCCACGACGATTTGGCGCTACGACGATGTATCCGTTTGCGGCCATTAATTGGAAATTCCAACGGAAAGAGTAAAACTGTGTCAACGCGCTTTGTGGTCCACCTTGGCAATATAAAAGGGTTGGATATTTTTTTGTAGCATCAAAATTTGGTGGAAGAATAACCCAAACCAACATTTTCTTTCCATCGGTTGTGGTAACATATCTTCTTTCGGTTTTGCTTAACGCCAAAGAATCGTAGGTTGCTGTATTGACATTTGACAATTGTTTCCAACTTTTTTTCTGCATGTCAAACGAAAATATCTCGGAAGCATGATTCATATCGGCTCTAGTTGTGATAATATTGTTTCCGGAAAAGCCAATAATTTCGTTTACGTCAAAATCACCATCAGTAATTTGTTGAACATGAATTGCGATTTTGGTTAAACCTGGAAAATTAACTTCAAATATTTGTTTGGTTCCATCAATTGCAGCAATAAAATAGACTTTTTTGCCGTCTTTACTCCAGGTAAAACTATCGACAGTTCCGTCCCAGTTAGCAGTTAAGTTCATTTTGATTCCTTTAAAATCGACGATGATGTCGTTTTTATCAGCTTCATAACCATCTCGCTGCATTTGTAGCCAAGTTAGATTACCTGAAGGAGAGAATTTTGGAGATACATCATATCCCAAATTGTCTTCGGTTCTATTTATCGTTTTCCCTGTTTCCAGATTATATTCGTAAATATTTGTATTGGTTGAAATAGCATATTGAGTACCTTCTTTTTTCTTGCTTACATATAAAATATGTTTGCTGTCTGGTGACCAAATGTAATCTTCGTCACCACCGAAAGGTTTTTGTGGGCTGTCAAAAGCCGCTCCGCCAAGGATATCAACTCCAACAGATCCTTCTGTATTTTCTTTATAAAAAACGTGGTTAAATTTGCCTTCATTCCAAGTATCCCAATGGCGATAGTCTAAGCCATCGTAGATTTGCACTTCTGATTTCTCTAATTTAGGATAAAAGTCTTTTCCAAGCACATTATTAATCTTAGCCTCTTCGTTATACACAATGTACTTCCCGTCTGGAGAGATGTTTTTGTCTTTCACTAAATCCTTGTACTCTTTGACTTCAGTCGGAACGCCTCCGTTAACTGGCATGAAATAATATTTTGAATTTGATTTGTTTTCTTCAACTGAAGGGATAGTTACTTTGTAAACTATATTTTTTGCATCTTTAGAAATTCCTAAAGGGGTTACTCTTCCTAATTCCCAAAGAGTTTCTGCTGACATTACATTTTGACCAATTGCGCTTAAACTCATCATAGTTAGGGTTGTAAGGAGTATTTTTTTCATAGGTAATTAAATTAATTTGGAATTCTAAAAGTACACTTTTATTCTAAAATGGGAATCAGGTTTATGTTAACTCTTTCTGAATGTTATTTTGTTTAAAACTGCCAGAAGCATCCCTTAAGTTCGCTAAAAATATTATTTTTATAAAAAATTTGAAGATGGAACTTAGCTATTGGGAATTAAAAAACTGGTTTACAAATGTAGATTATACTGTTGTAGGTAGCGGAATTGTAGGTTTACATGCTGCATTGCGCTTGCGCGAAAGATTCCCAGACAGTAAAATTTTAGTTCTTGAGAAAGGACTGTTGCCTCATGGAGCTAGTACGAAGAATGCTGGTTTTGCTTGCTTCGGAAGTATCTCGGAAATAATTGATGATTTAAAATCCCATTCAGAAGAAGAGGTTTTTAGCCTTGTTCAAAAGCGCTGGAAGGGATTACAATTGTTGCGAAAAAGACTTGGTGATGAAAGAATAGATTTTAAACCTTTCGGAGGTTATGAATTGTTTTTAAAAGAAGATGAGAGTTGTTATGATGAGTGCATGAATAAATTACCGTTCATAAATGAAATATTGAAACCTCTTTTTAGAGCTGACGTATTCGCCAAAGAAATCGATCGTTTTGGTTTTAATGGAATTCGGGAACATTTGGTTTTTAATCCTTTTGAATCGCAAATCGATACAGGTAATATGATGCAGGCTTTATTGAGAGAGGCTATTTCTGAAAATATATTGATACTTAATCGGCAAACGGTGGTTTCTTTTTTAGATAAAGAAAATGAAGTTGAAGTTATGCTGGATGATTTTAGTTTCATCACAAAGAAAATATTATTTGCGACCAATGGTTTTGCCAATGAATTAACAAATGGAGCAGTTAAACCTGCAAGAGCACAAGTTTTAGTTACGGAACCAATTAAAAATTTAGATATTAAAGGAACTTTTCACTTGGATAGGGGGTATTATTATTTTAGAAATATAGGTGATCGAATTCTGTTAGGGGGAGGAAGGAATTTAGATTTTGATGCTGAAACCACTACAGAGTTTGCACAAACAGAAATTGTGCAGAATAAATTGGAACAGTTACTAAAAGAAGTAATTTTACCTAATCAAGAATTCAAGATAGCACACCGTTGGAGCGGTATAATGGGAATAGGAAATAGTAAGAACCCTATCGTTTCTCAATTGTCTGAAAATGTGTATTGCGGAGTGAGATTGGGTGGAATGGGAGTAGCAATAGGAAGTTTAATAGGAACAGAATTAGCAGATTTAATATAATGGCAACAAGAATCACAAAGAAAAAAGCAGCAAGAAAGCCAATAAAAAAGGAATCAAGTGGCTTTATGCAAAAATTAAGCAGCCTTTTGTTTAAAGGGTTTTTATGGTTTATCGGTATATCTGTTTTTTTTGTACTGCTTTTTAAATTTGTACCGGTACCGTTTACTCCTTTAATGGCCATTCGATCCATCGAAAATAAAACTGCTGGCAAAGAAATGATATGCAGTCATGACTGGGAGCCTCTGGAAAACATATCAGTTAATTTGCAAAAAGCAGTGATAGCAAGTGAAGACGGAACTTTTCTGAAGCACAATGGTTTTGACTTTACAGCGATGCAAAAAGCATATAAAAACAATGAGCGAGGCCGAAAAATAAAAGGAGGAAGTACTATTTCGCAACAAACGGCTAAAAATGTATTTCTTTGGCAAGGGCGCAGCTATCTGAGAAAAGGCTTAGAAGCTTATTTTACGGTTCTTATAGAATTTATTTGGGGGAAAGAACGCATAATGGAAGTGTATCTAAATAGCATCGAAATGGGTGATGGAGTATATGGAGCGCAAGCAGCTGCAGAACATTGGTATCGAAAAGATGCAGCCAAGCTTACTCCACTTCAAGCGGCCGGAATTGCTGCAATTTTGCCTAATCCTAGAAAATTTACAGCAACTAGCTCCTCTTCCTATATCAATAATCGAAAAACAAAAATAATGCGTGTTATGCGTACTGTTGGGAAAATAGAATACTAGATGTTAGGTCATAAAGTTCTTTTTGTTCTTGCCATTATGGCGTCAGTTTTTACTTTCGGACAAGGGAAGACTACAGAAATAGGTGCCATTACTGATAATGATTTGTACACTTCGTCTAAAAACGACATGTACTACACTAACGGACTAGAATTTTTTTACCGTCATTTACTTAAAAATAACAAACCAGAAATTCAAAAAAAAAGTATAGAATTTAGATTAGGTCAATACATTTATACGCCTAGATTCTTAGATTCTGACAAAATAGAAATCGTAGATCGTCCCTTTGCAGGGTATCTTTTTGGTGAGATTGGAAAAAATATATTTTACAAGAACGAGTCTGTGTTTAAAGCCGATTTACAATTAGGATATGTTGGTCCCAATTCATTTGGTAAAGAAGTGCAAAAAAATTTTCATAATTTAATTGGGTATAAAGCTGTTAACGGTTGGGAATACCAGATTGAAAACGCACTTGCAATACAAACACATTTTTTGTTTTCAAAAAAATTATTTCTAAAATCTGATAGTAAATCAGTCGATTTTCATTTTCAATCTGAAGCTAATTTAGGAACGATATTTACAGGAGTTTCAACTGGTTTCATGGCAAGACTCGGATTTAAAAAATTAGTGCCAGTTTTTAATTCTAACCTACATGGGGCTTCCATAGCGAGTGCTGAAAGTGAATTTTATTTTTATATCGCGCCGAGTATCAACTATCAGTTGTATGATACAACAATTCAAGGTAGTCTCTTCAATAATAATAGTCAGGTAACTTTTGAATTGGTTCCGTTTCGATTCAATGGAGAAGCGGGTTTTAAATACCGAAAAAACGATTTCAACTTATCGTATGTCTTTGTCTATAGAGGAAAAGAGTTATACAGCAAGACCATTTCAGGTTATTTTTATGGCTCAATAGGAGTTTCGTATTTGCTAAAGTAGAGTACTACTAAACAAAAAAACCGTCAACACTTAATTAAAAGGATTGACGGTTTTATTCTGTGGAGAATATCGGATTCGAACCGATCACCTCTTGCCTGCCAGGCAAGCACTCTAGCCAAATGAGCTAATCCCCCAGAAGTTTTGCAAATATAGTGTAAAAAACAGATGTTTTGAAAAACAATTTTCAAATTTAGTAAAAATGTACCGTTTCCTATTAATATTTTTAACTTTACATAAAAACTACTAAAATGGCAGCACAAGACCCAAATGGTTCACTCAGCACAACAATCAATAATAAAATTGCGACTGTTGAATTCGGGCATCCTGCCAGTAATTCATTTCCACGTCATTTATTAGATTCCTTGACATCTGAAATTAATGCGTTAAGTGGTAATCAGGAAGTTTCATTAATTGTTTTGCGAAGTGTAGGTACAGGAGCTTTTTGTGCAGGGGCTTCTTTTGATGAGCTTTTGGCCGTGTCTAGCCAAGAAGAAGGGACTGTTTTCTTCTCTGGTTTTGCTAATTTGATTAATGCCATGCGCAAGTGTTCAAAAATAATTGTGGGGCGCATCCACGGGAAAGCTGTTGGAGGTGGAGTAGGTATTGCCGCTGCCTGCGACTATGCATTTGCAACGGTTAATAGTTTCATAAAACTTTCAGAATTAGCCATAGGGATTGGGCCGTTTGTGATTGAGCCTGCGGTGAGCCGTAAAATCGGAAAAAGCGCTATGTCTGAAATGACGTTGGCTGCCCACGAATGGAAAGATACTGATTGGGCCCAGCAAAAAGGACTTTATGCCAAAGTACTGCAAGACCAAGTAGAAATGGATATTGATTTGGAACATTTCATAAATAAACTGGCATCCTATAACCCGCAAGCCCTTGACGAAATGAAAAGTGTAATGTGGGAAGGAACGGATCATTGGGACAGTCTTTTACTGGAAAGGGCCGCCGTGTCGGGGCAATTAGTGCTTTCTGATTTTTGTAAAAATGCCTTGTCACAATTTAAAACATAGTTATTAGTATTTATTCTATTTTTATTTGGGAGCTAATCCTGCTATCCGCTATATTCCCGATGTAGAAAAACTACGGCTAAAAAGCCTTGTTTTTCTTATCGGGAGATGCCGCTGCTATCAGGGCTAAAAATCAGTATCGGCAGGAAACAATATATTTCCAATTCATTTCTCATGTCAATTTACTAAATTTGCACACAAAATTATATCTCGATGAGCAATATCAGAATTACAAAAAAATTTAGTTTCGAAACCGGTCACGCCTTATATGGTTATGATGGGAAATGTAAAAATGTTCACGGACATAGTTATAAATTGTCAGTAACCGTTATTGGAAGCCCTATCGTAAACCGAAATGATGTTAAATTTGGAATGGTTATCGATTTTACAGACTTAAAAAAAATCGTAAAAGAAGAAATTGTAGATCAATTTGATCATGCAACTGTTTTTAACGAAACGACACCGCATGTTGAGTTGGCGAAAGAATTAATAAGTCGCGGTCATCACGTAATCTTGGTAGATTACCAGCCCACAAGTGAGAATATGGTAGTTGATTTTTCGCAACGAATTATCGCAAGACTACCAGATGGAATAAAGTTATTCTCTTTAAAACTACAAGAAACTGAATCTTCTTTTGCCGAATGGTACGCCAGCGACAATTTGTAAATTCAAAACCCATACTTTAGCTTCATGCAATTACCTAATAATAAAAAAGTCTATTTCGCTTCTGATCAACATTTTGGAGCGCCAACAGCCGAATTGAGTTTTCCAAGAGAAAAACGATTTGTGGCTTGGCTTGATGAAGTAAAAGTAGATGCCAAAGCTATTTTTTTAGTGGGTGATTTATTCGACTTTTGGTTTGAATATAAAACTGTTGTTCCCAAAGGCTTTGTACGTGTTTTAGGTAAACTGGCCGAAATTCGGGATAGCGGAATTCCAATTTACTTTTTCGTAGGAAACCATGATTTATGGATGGAAGATTATTTCCAGAAAGAATTAAACATTCCCGTATTTTATGACAACCAGGAATATACTTTTGGCGATAAAACATTCTTAGTAGGTCACGGGGACGGCAAGGGTCCCGGAGATATGGGTTACAAACGAATGAAAAAGGTGTTTACTAATCCATTCTCGAAATGGCTTTTTAGATGGCTTCATCCCGATATTGGAGTGGGGCTGGCACAATATCTTTCAGTAAAAAATAAATTGATTTCGGGTGATGAAGACGTTACTTTTTTGGGGGAAGACAACGAATGGTTGATTTTGTATTCCAAAAGAAAACTAGAAACTAAACACTATAATTACCTTGTTTTTGGACATCGCCATTTGCCTATGAAAGTCACAGTAGGTGAAAACTCTGAATATGTGAATCTCGGTGACTGGATTACGTATTTTACCTACGGTGTTTTTGATGGGGAAACTTTTGAATTAAAAAAGTACGAGAATTAATTCATTCCCTCGCCGTATAAATAATCATTTAGGTTAATTTTAAACAAAGTACCTTCTACTAGGTCTTTTACCGAGTTTAATTCGTCCATAGAAACAGCCAAATCAATTTGGGAACAAGGTGTTTTTAGTAAAAATTTGTGACAATTACTTTTGAGTTCACAGTCATCACAACAATTATTTAGAATATAACTTTCTTCAATACAACATTGGAATAGTTTTAATTCGTGTCGGCTGAAATAAAATCCTGTTTCTCTAAAAATCAGTTGTATCTTATCCGTTAATATCTCATTCTCTTTTCTCCAAAAGAAAGAAGTGCCTGATTCGTTATAATAAATCTGTTTCATTTCTTGCATAATTCATTCATTTGAAACAAATATAGCAATTATTTAGATTTATTCTAAATAAAAAACAATTATAATTTACTCCTGATTCTCATGTTCTTCTAAATCTTTCGTCAGGTCTAATTTTCTGAATGTAGGGGAGATTATCCCGGTTGTTAATACCACGAAGAGCGTCATGCTTCCTCCAAAGACCACTGCCGTTACCGTTCCCATTAGTTTTGCCGTAAGCCCGCTTTCAAAAGCTCCCAACTCATTAGAGGAGCCCACAAACATTGAGTTTACTGCCGAGACTCTGCCTCGCATGTGGTCTGGCGTTTTAAGTTGTAAAATGGTTTGACGTATCACTACCGAAATCCCATCAAAAACACCGCTTAGAAACAAGGCTAAAAGCGATACCCAAAAAATAGTGGAAAGTCCAAATACAATAATACAGATTCCAAAAGCAAAAATGGCCGACAATAATTTCATTCCTGCATTCTTGCTCAAAGGAACATAAGCTGTAATGAGCATAGTTATAAAAGCACCAACTGCTGGGGCAGCTCTCAAGAAGCCAAATCCTTCTGGACCTACTTTTAAAATGTCCTGCGCAAAAATAGGTAACAGTGCCACCGCTCCTCCAAAAAGCACAGCCACCATATCTAGTGTTATGGCCCCTAAAACGGTCTTATTATTGAACACGAATTTTATTCCTTCAGATAGGCTTTGCATCACCGGTTCCCCTATTTTTGGATTCATAATAGGTTTTTTTTCAATTTGCGATAAAGCCAGCATTGCAAAAAGGGAACAGCCAAAGACTGAACACATAGACCAGTGTACGCCAATTAAAGTAATCGAAAAGCCAGCCACGGCTGGCCCCGCCACTGAAGCTATTTGCCAAACGGAACTGCTCCAAGTAGCCGCATTGGGATATACTTTTTTTGGAACCAATAGCGATAAAAAAGAAAAAATAGTTGGGCCTAGAAAAGCTCGCACTAATCCTCCTAAAAAAACCAAGAAATAAATAGAGTACAAAATTGTTTTTGTCGCGTAATCTTGTACGACCGCAGGCCAAGTCAATAGGAAAAGCCCAAAACTAATCACCGAAAAAGCCAAGATGCATTTCAACAGCAGTCCTTTCTTCTCTTTCTGGTCGACAATGTGTCCGGCAAACAAAGCCATAGATACTGCTGGAATTACTTCCATTAAGCCAATAAGTCCTAGTGAAAGTGGGTCTTTGGTTATACTGTACACCTGCCATTCGATCACGATAAACTGCATCGACCAGGCAAAAACCATAGCAAAACGCAGCAATAAAAAAGTATTAAATTCTTTGTATCGTAAAGCTGCGTATGGATCTTTCTTTGTCATTTTTTCAATCTAATTATCTAATACTTTTTAATCTCAATTGGATGGATATTTTTCCATTCCATTCATTTTCGTCAATGCAATAAACGGCTTCAAATGGTTTTTGATGCGTGGTTAAATCCATCTTGTCTCCCAATCCAAACCCTATTGCTGGAATTCCTTCAGAATTATTTTGTTTTACAAACAGTTTCAAATGTTCGTCTTCGGCACCCATTTTCTTTGCATAGCCTGTGTCTTTTACATTTTTTGTCAAAAATACTGGCGTCATGTTTTGAGGGCCAAAAGGTTCAAATTGTTTTAAAATACGGGTGAGTTTGGGAGTAATATCTGTAAAGTCTATTTCGGCATCAATCTCGATTTCTGGAATTAACATATCGGGATGGATTGTTTGCTGAACTTGTTTCTCGAATGCTTCCTTGAAAGTCGAGTAGTTTTCTTCCTTTAATGTCATTCCTGCGGCATACATATGTCCGCCAAATTGTTCTAAATGTTGAGAACAGGCTTCTAGTGCATTATAGACATCAAAACCTTTGACTGATCGTGCTGAAGCGGCGTATTTATCACCACTTTTTGTAAAAACAAGAGTAGGGCGATAGTAGGTTTCAATCAATCGAGAAGCTACAATCCCGATAACCCCTTTGTGCCAGTCTTCCTGATATAAAACAGTAGTGAATCGGTCTTTCTCGCCATTATTTTCAATTTGCAATAAACCTTCCTTGGTGATTTGTTTATCTAGTTCTTTACGGTCAGAATTGTATTGTTCAATTTCTGAGGCAAATTGTTGTGCCTGTTCAAAATTAAATTCGGTTAATAACTCCACCGCATGATTGCCGTGTTTGATGCGCCCAGCTGCGTTGATACGCGGAGCAATGATAAAAACGACATCGGTAATATCTAAGCTTTGTTTTTTTATCTGGTGAATCAAAGCTTTAATTCCTGGTCTAGGATCGCCATTGATGACCTGCAAGCCAAAATAAGCAAGGACCCGATTTTCACCAGTCATTGGGACAATATCTGCCGCAATTGCGGTAGCGACGAGGTCTAAGTATGGGATAAAATCATCAATGGTTTGATTTCTTTTGCTTCCTAAAGCCTGTATTAATTTAAAACCAACACCACAACCGCACAATTCATCATATGGATAGGAACAATCGTTTCTTTTTGGGTCGAGAACAGCTACGGCTTCAGGTAAAAATTCCCCTGGTCTGTGGTGGTCGCAAATGATGAAGTCGATGTTTCGTTCTTTTGCGTAAGCGACATGATCAATTGATTTTATTCCGCAATCCAATGCAATGATCAGCGTAAAACCATTGTCATCTGCAAAGTCAATCCCTTTAAAGGAGATTCCGTATCCTTCAAGATAACGATCTGGAATATAAGTAGCAATATTTGGATAGTAGGTCTTTAGATAAGAAGAAACAAGCGAAACTGCTGTTGTACCATCTACATCATAATCGCCAAAAACAAGAATGTTCTCCTGGTTTGCAATCGCAAATTCAATTCGGGCTACCGCTTTATCCATGTCTTTCATTAAGAATGGATCATGCAAATGATCTAATGTAGGGCGAAAAAAATTCTTGGCATCATCAAAAGTTTCAATGCCTCGTTGAACCAATAAAGTGGCTACAAAATCTTCCACATTCAAAGCTCGCGCTAGGTTTTTTATTTTGTCCTCTAGTGGTTTTGGTTTAAGGGTCCAACGCATTGTCTTTTGTTTAAAGTTCCAGGTTTAAAGTTTTTTGTGTTTTATTTCAAATCTAATGCTTCGACTTTAAACTGAATTCCGTCCCATCCGGTTGTCATGAAATTGCGAATATTTTGATGGTCATTGCCTTTTGGATTTTTTAAAACGTCTTCAAAATAATACTCGCCAAAACAGGCTAGTGTTTCTTCTTGTGATAAGTTTTGCAATTTGGCAAAAGCAAACAATTTGCAAGAGCCAGAATTTTCGCCAGCTGTATTTTGTTGATTTCCGTTTTGAAAAGTAGTAGGAGTAAAGTGGTAATTTTCCTCAATTACAGCTATTGTTTCCGGGAATGTTATTTCTTCTGGAGTGTTTTTTAATTTGGATAAAAAAGAGGGTAAAGTCATAGTGTTAAATTTATTCTTGGTCTTCGTCTTTTGAGAATTTACTCTTTTTCACTTCTTTAACAATTGGTTTTCCGCCAACAACCACGACGATTTCACCTCTTGGCGCTGTTTTTTCAAAATGGGTTAAAACCTCACGAGTGGTTCCTCTCACGTTTTCCTCGTGCAATTTTGACAATTCTCTAGAAACACAAATTGGTCTGTCTTCGCCAAAGTAGGTGATGAATTCGGCCAGTGTTTTTACTAATTTATGAGGAGAAACATATAGAATCATAGTTCTCGTTTCCTCAGCAAGTTCTAAATATCGAGTTTGGCGCCCTTTTTTTTCTGGTAAAAAACCTTCGAAAACAAATTTGTCATTAGGTAAACCGCTATTGACTAAGGCAGGAACAAAAGCCGTTGCGCCAGGCAAACATTCGACAGTGATACCGTTTTCGACACAAGCGCGAGTCAACAAAAAACCTGGGTCCGAAATCGCTGGAGTTCCCGCATCAGAAATCAAGGCAATAGTTTCACCTGCTTTCATTCGTGAAATTAAATTCTCGACTGTTTTGTGCTCATTGTGCATGTGATGGCTATGCATATGTGTGCCAATCTCAAAATGCTTTAAGAGCTTTCCGCTGGTGCGCGTGTCTTCGGCTAGAATCAAATCGACTTCTTTTAGGATTCGAATTGCTCTAAACGTCATGTCTTCAAGATTGCCTATTGGTGTGGGAACTATATATAATTTTGACATAAAATGGGATGCGAGTATTCTATTTAGTTTTGGATAAAAACAAAAAACCTTCTGTTATTTAAGCGAGTCTTTATCTTGATTTGTGAAATTCAAATTTGTTTAGAGGAACTTCTTCTCAATGATGTCCATAAAACGTTCTGCATAATCATCTTTTCCTTTCCAATCATTATAATCAGGTTTCACCATTTCTTCTATAAAATTCTTTGTTTCATAAAAGTTGTCAAAAGTGATTAGTTGATTTAGAACGCGGTTGTAATCTTCAGTGCTGTTACCAAAAAGGTGTTTTACAAATGCTATTCTATCGTTCAAATCAATGTCGATTCCTTTTGATAGTTTATCGTTTAGCGACACACTTTTTGCTTGGACCGTTTCAGTTTTTGTTTCCTCTATATTAACTGTAGCTTTTTCTTGTGGAGCTTCAAATTCAGTTATCGGAGGTAAAGCTTCAATATCATCTACTTTTACAAAATGAGGTTCACTATAATTACCGCCTAATAAATCTGCAAATGAGATTTGCATCGTTTCCGGCTGCTTTGGAACTTCCAATTCTGTGTCTTCCGTTAGTTCAAAAGCGGCTTTAAATGTTGGGGGAGTTTCTTTTTTAGCTTCTATATCTTCAACTGTTTCTTCCGCAACTATACTCTCTTGACTTTCCTCTTCCGACAAATCCTTTTCTTCTGTCTCAGGCTGTAGTTCCTGTATATCTGCTTCAAATTCTTCAACAACTGTCTCCTCTTCTTCTATATCTTCGTCCATTTCGTCCATTGAAAATTCAGGTGATGTGGTTCTTTCAACTTTGGAATTTTCTTCTGTTTCTGAATTTTCAGTGATTTCAGATTCATCGACTGCAGTGATTTCTTCAGTTGCTAATTCTTCTTCAGTGGATATCTGTTCGTCTAGATTTTCAACTTCGGCAGTTTCTTCAACTGGGGTGATTTCTTCTAGTGTTGTTTCTTCCGCAAGCGTTTCTTCTGAAGCTTCAGGAAAAACGTTGCTTTCTGTCATTTCAATAACGGTTTCAACAGGCAATTCGGCATTACGGTCATAAAGATCTTCAATTTCTTTCTGCATTTCTGCATAATCTATCGTCGGTTTGGTCGTGCCATAGTTTTCTTCTATAAATCTTAAAACGGACAGTTTCTCATATAATTTTTGAGTTTCTAAATACAATTGATTGATGTCAGATTTATTCTTTATTTTTAAAATTCTATGTGCAATGCTGATTAAGTCGGCTTCCAATCTTTTTTTCATAACGTTTTAGATTATAGTATGTATGGCGTATGTATTTGTGTTTTTTGTCTAATTGTATTTTGCCTAAGAAATAAAGACCTTTTATGTGGAACATTTTATTGTTTAAATAAGCGTTCACGGATTCCCGAATTGATAAAATTTTTCTACATTTGAGACAACGTAAAAGTATAAAATCTTAAGCGGGTTTATTACACTACAAAGTAATAAAAACTATTCATTTTTTAAGTTAGAAAAATACGAAATGTTTCTCGAAAATACAGTAAATCATAAAGAACAATTTGGTTGGATCGAAGTTATATGCGGTTCCATGTTTTCGGGTAAAACCGAAGAGTTAATTCGTCGCCTCAAAAGAGCACAGTTTGCCAAACAAAAAGTTGAAATATTTAAACCTGCAATTGACACGCGCTATCATGATGATATGGTTGTATCTCACGATGCTAATGAAATTCGCTCCACTGCCGTACCTGCAGCAGCAAACATCGCCATTTTGGCCCAAGGTTGTGACGTAGTGGGAATTGATGAAGCGCAATTTTTTGATGATGAGATCGTCAAAATCTGTAATGATCTTGCAAATCAAGGGATTCGTGTTATTGTTGCCGGATTAGATATGGATTTCAAGGGAAACCCTTTTGGACCTATGCCTGCATTAATGGCAACAGCCGAATATGTAACTAAAGTACATGCGGTATGTACACGTACTGGGAACCTGGCTAATTATAGTTTTCGTAAAACTGACAGTGATAAATTAGTAATGCTAGGTGAAACTGAAGAGTATGAACCATTAAGCCGTGCGGCTTATTATCACGCCATGCGAAAAAATGACGAGGAAAAATAAACCCTCTTCCTAGTCTTCTCCGGAGCAGAGGTAGGTTGAATTTAATTGGAATCAAAAAAGTCTACATGACAAAAAAACCTTTCTGACACTCAGAAAGGTTTTTTATATAAATAAATCTCGAATCGGTAATATTATATCTTCTTCCTCATTCTTGCTACTGGAATATCGAGTTGCTCTCTGTATTTAGCAATGGTTCTTCTGGCAATAGGGTAGCCTTTCTCTTTTAACAATTCTGCCAATTGATCATCTGGTAAAGGTTTTTTCTTGTCCTCTTCCTCAATAATATTTTGCAATATTTTTTTGATTTCAAGTGTAGAAACATCTTCACCTTGGTCATTTTTCATGGCTTCAGAGAAAAATTCCTTAATCAGTTTAGTGCCATAAGGTGTTTCAACATATTTACTATTTGCCACACGAGAAACAGTCGAGATATCGAGCCCAACTAAATCAGCGATGTCCTTCAAAATCATCGGTTTCAACTTGGTTTCATCACCATCTAAGAAGTATTCTTCCTGATAATGCATGATGGCATTCATAGTTACAAAAAGTGTTTCCTGACGTTGTCTAATGGCATCAATAAACCATTTTGCCGAGTCTAGTTTTTGTTTGATAAACTGAACGGCATCTTTTTGTGAGCCTGATTTGTCCTTAGATACCTTATAGGTCTGCATCATTTCCTGATAATCTTTGGAAACGTGTAGGGAAGGAGCGTTTCTTCCGTTTAATGTTAATTCCAGTTCACCTTCTACAATTCTAATAGCAAAATCGGGAACTACATTCTCCGTGATTTTGTTATTCCCAGTAAATCCTCCACCTGGTTTTGGGTTGAGTCTTTCGATTTCATGAATTGCTTTTTTTAGCTGTTCATTCGAAATGTTGTATTTCTGGATTAACTTATCGTAATGTTTTTTTGTAAAAGCGTCAAATTGATTTTCGATAATATCAGTAGCCAATTCCACGTATTCTGTTGGCGTTTTATGTTTCAGTTGCAGCAATAAACATTCCTGTAAATCTCTAGCGCCAACTCCTGATGGTTCTAGTTCATGGATTACTTGCAACATTCGCTCTACCGTTGGCTCGTCAGTATAAATACCTTGAGTAAACGCCATATCGTCTACTATGTCTGGAATACTTCTACGAATGTAACCCATGTCATCAATGCTACCTACCAGAAATTCAGCAATATCACGCTCTCCATCATCTAGAATAAAGGTGTTTAGTTGATTGATTAAATCCTGGTGAAAACTTACTGGAGCCGCTAATGGAGATTCACGCTCCTCATCGTCATCACTGTAATTATTCGCTTGAGTTTTATAATCGGGAGTATCGTCACTACTTAAATATTCGTCTATGTTGATATCCTCAGCATCATTTCTGTCTGATTCTGCATCATCATAATCGTCATAATCTTCGTTTTCGAATTCGTCTTTCTCGTATTCATCCTCTTCATTTCCGGCTTCAAGAGCTGGATTCTCATTCATTTCTTCTAATAAACGTTGCTCAAAGGCTTGCGTAGGCAATTGAATTAACTTCATCAACTGGATTTGTTGAGGAGATAATTTCTGTGATAATTTTAAATTTAAGAATTGCTTTAGCATTTTTATTGTTTAAAAGTGTAAGGTTTAAAAGTTTAAAGTTGTTAGAGTTTTAAACAACTTTAAACTTGAAACATTTTTTTTAGAACTCCGCATTCATTGGTGTTCTTGGAAAAGGAATTACATCACGTATGTTAGTCATTCCAGTCACAAACAACACTAATCTTTCAAATCCAAGACCAAAACCAGAGTGAACCGCTGAACCAAATCTTCGTGTATCAAGGTACCACCATAATTCTTCTTCGTCGATTCCTAAAGCTTTCATTTTTTCGACCAAAACATCAAAACGCTCTTCTCTTTGGGAACCTCCTACAATTTCACCAATTCCTGGGAAAAGGATGTCCATCGCACGAACTGTTTTTCCGTCTTCGTTCAAACGCATATAAAATGCTTTGATATTTGCAGGGTAATCAAACAAGATTACCGGACATTTAAAGTGTTTTTCAACTAAGTAACGCTCGTGTTCTGATTGTAAATCAGCTCCCCATTCGTTAATGATATAATTAAATTTTTTCTTTTTATTTGGTGTGCAATCTCTCAAAATATCAATAGCTTCAGTATAAGATACACGTTTGAAATTGTTTTCCAAAACAAAATTTAGTTTGTCTAGCAAAGCCATTTCGCTTCTTTCAGCTTGTGGTTTTGATTTCTCTTCGTCTAACAATCTTCCTTCTAGGAATTTCAAATCTTCAGGACATTTGTCCAAAACATATTTGATCACGTACTGAATAAAGTCTTCAGCAAGATCCATGTTGTCATTCAAGTCATTAAAAGCAACCTCTGGCTCAATCATCCAAAATTCTGCAAGGTGGCGTGAAGTATTTGAATTCTCTGCTCTAAACGTAGGTCCAAAAGTATAAATCTGACCTAAAGCCATTGCAAAAGTTTCTCCTTCTAATTGTCCTGAAACCGTTAGATTAGTCTCTTTTCCAAAGAAATCTTCTTTGTAATTTACTTTTCCATCTTCGGTTCTTGGCGTTCCGTCAAATGGTAAAGCAGTAACTTTAAACATTTCACCAGCACCTTCAGCATCTGATCCGGTGATGATAGGAGTATTTACATATACAAAGCCTTTTTCCTGAAAATAGCTATGTACTGCGTAAGACAATACGGAGCGCACGCGCATAATTGCTCCAAACATATTCGTACGAACACGTAAATGTGCATTTTCACGCAAGTAATCTAAGCTTGGTTTGTTTTTTGGTTGTATCGGGAATTTCTCAGCATCTGAGTCTCCTAGTATTTCCAGTTTGTTAACTTGAATCTCAAATTTCTGTCCGGCACCTTTACTTTCTACCAAAGTTCCTGTTACAGAAATAGCAGCACCGGTAGTTATTCTTTTCAAAGTTTCATCTGGCGTGTTCTCAAAATCGACAACACATTGTATATTATTGATGGTTGAACCATCATTCAAAGCGATAAATTGATTGTTTCTAAAAGTTCTTACCCATCCTTTTGCATTTACCTCGTGTAGTATCGTTGTACTGTTTAGTAAGTCTTTAACTTTTGTGTGTCTCATTTAATTATATAATTGATATTAAAAATTGTCGTTCAATCGGATTACAAATATAATCGATTTCTTTTAATTGTCATTGTTGTAATAGTGTATTCAGGAGCTATTTCCCGCTATTCGCTATATCTTTTACTTTTTAAAGTAAAAAGTAAAAGGATGCCGCTACTATCGGGGCTAGGCTGTAGAGGACTTTTAATTGTCCAAATAGAATTAAAATGCGTCCCAATCGCTAAGTCTCTAATTTCATAAAAAACAAGACATCTTTAAACAAATTAAAAACTTGACAAACCTGCTAACAGTTTGTATTTTTGCAGGATGAATGATAATTTTATAACGGAGTATTTCGGCATAGGAATACAAAATGGTAAAACCCCTGAGAACTTAGGTGTTTTATGGCGCACGGCGCAAAACTTGGGCGCCAGCTATATTTTTACAATTGGAAACCGCTATGCTAAACAAGCCTGCGACACCCATAATGCTGTAAAATCAATCCCTTATTTCCATTATGAAAATTTTGAAGGTTTCTATAAAAACTTGCCTAAAGGAGCGCGATTAGTAGGAGTGGAACTAGATGATAATGCAACTGATTTAGAGGTATTCGAACACCCACGGCGTTGTGTTTATTTATTAGGCGCTGAAGACAACGGTCTCTCTAAAAAAGCCATCGAAAAATGCCATTATTTAGTAAAATTCAAATCCGAAAAGAGCTTAAACGTATCTGTCGCAGGAAGTATTGTACTTTATGATAGAGGTCTTAATAAACCTAGATCATAAAAAATGTTTTGTTTATTGTGCCTTGAACACCTAATTTATTTAGAATGAAAAAACTCTTTTACACGCTTTCTTTCGCCTTGATTTTTACATCATGTATAGGGCAAACTAAATTGGATAAACCTGATGTAAATCCTGTTGAAGTTCAAAAAAGCTATCAAGAGTGGTACAAATATCAAAAAGAGCACATCATGCTTTCTACAGACTTTGTAGCATTAGATTCTAATTCAAACCAAATTACTAAAGTAGCTTTCCTTCAGGAATTAACCGAAGGAAATTACATCCCTATTCGACTAAAGTCTGATACAGCTACTTTGTATTACCAGCTTTATAAAATAGAACCCAAATCTGATTCGAGTATAAAAGCATCTATCGCCGAAACAGCATTCAATGAAATTCAAAATCTAAAAAAAGAAGGTGAACCATTTCCCGTATTTTCATTCAAGGATTTAGATGGAAATTTAATTACAAATGAAAATCTAAAAGGAAAGATTGTCGTTATAAAATGCTGGTACATTCATTGTGCAGCCTGTCTTAAAGAGTTTCCAGATGTCAATCAATTAGTAAGCAAGTATAAAGATAGAAACGACCTTGTTTTCCTGAGCTTAGCTGAAGATACTCCAGAACAATTAAAGCCTTTTTTAGCAAGAAAGCCACTCTCTTACGCTGTTGTTCCTAATATGAAAACGTATATGAATTTGACCTTGCAACTCAACGCTTTTCCCACACATTTTATCCTTAATAAGGAAGGATTTATAGTAAAAGTATTATCAGACTATAATAGTCTAGAGGTTGCTTTAGATAAAGTAAGTAAGGAATAAATTCATCCTTCAATAGAAGGAAATCAATACGTTGTTTAGCTTGTCAGTTGCTTTTTGAACATAAAAAATCCCGCCTTTACAGACGGGAAGTTGAATGGTTTTTATGTTTATTTATTTTCCTCCATTTCCATGATCAAATTGGCAATAAGAGCAGTCCATCCCGTTTGGTGTGAAGCGCCAAGGCCTTTCCCGGTATCTCCATCAAAAAATTCATAAAATAAATGCTGACCTTTAAAATGTTCGTCTTTTGAGAAAACATGGTTATGATCATCAGAATGGTATTGAAATTTCCCTTTCTCATTTCGTTCAAAAAGTTTAATTAGTCTTTTTGTTAATTCGTTGGCAATTTCGTTTAAGTTTAGTTTTTTTCCTGAGCCTGTTGGAAATTCATACAAATAAGTAGCTCCGTAAAAGGTATAATATTTACGCAACGACTGGATAATCATATAATTTAATGGCATCCAGATAGGACCACGCCAGTTTGAATTTCCACCAAACATACCAGAACCGCTTTCGCCAGGTTCATATTGAATTTGGTGATGACCTTGGTCTCCAAAAACAAAAGGATGGTCTTTATGGTATTTAGATAACGAACGAATTCCATAATCAGAAAGAAATTCGTCTTCATCTAATAAGCGTTTCAAAAGGTGTTCTAATCTAAAACCACGCATAATCGAGAATAGAAAATTACCATCTTTATTGGCGTTCTCTATATTTGAAATTAACGATGCCAGATCGGGACGTGTTCTTATAATTTCCTTTGATCGTCTTTGAAAGTCTTTTAACTCTTTAAATAAATCGATATTCATTATTTCGACGGCAAACATTGGAATAACACCAACTAAAGAACGCACTTTCAAACGTTCTGTACTTCCGTCAGACATTTCGACAACATCATAATAGAAATTGTCTTGGTCATCCCAAAGTGAAAGATCTCTTTTTCCAATATGGTGCATTGCCCAAGCAATATTTAAAAAATGCCTGAAAAATTTAGCCGATATTTCTTCATAAATTTTGTTCGTTTTTGCTAACTCGAGTGACATGCGCAACATATTCAAAGAGAACATCGCCATCCAACTCGTTGCATCTGCTTGTTGCATTTTTTTGATTCCCTCTGGCATATGGTTGCGGTCAAAAACTCCAATGTTGTCTAGACCTAAAAATCCTCCTTCAAATAAGTCGGTACCGCTAGTGTCTTTTTGGTTTACCCACCATGTAAAATTGATAAGGAGTTTTTGGAATGCTTTTTCTAAAAATGGAGTGTCGGCTTTGCCAGTTCGCTTTCTGTCTTTTTCATAAACAGTCCAAACTGCCCAAGAATGAACAGGCGGATTTACATCACTAAAGTTCCATTCATAAGCTGGAATTTGACCATTAGGATGCATATAGCTTTCTTGCAAGACTAATAAAAGTTGTTGCTTAGCAAAATAAGGATCTATTTCTACAAAAGATGCCATATGAAAAGCTAGATCCCAAGCTGCGTACCATGGATATTCCCATTTATCAGGCATAGAAATAACTTGTCTGTTATTAAGGTGTTGCCAGCTAAAATTACGGGAGTCAGCTCTTCTGTTGGCAGCTGTTTCATCAGTGCCACCAAATATCCATTTGTGAACATTATAATAATAAAACTGTTTGGTCCATAACAATCCTGAAAAAGCACTTTTTGCAATAGCTTGCTGCTCTTTTGGAATGTCTTCGCTTATAATTTCGTTATAGAATGTTTCGCATTCTGTTTTTCTTAAATCAAATATCGTCTCAAAATCATCCCAGGGATTTTCTACAGCGACATTGCTTAGACGGATTTTTACACTTTTTTCTTCGCCTCCTTTTAAATTAAATTGATGCCAAATAGCAGCTTTAGTACCAAACTTCTCTGGATTTATAGTTGGTTCTCCGCTTATAACATGGTTGTTAATGCCGTCTTTAACATACTGATATTCATTAGGGGAATTATAAATGCGCTCGTTATTCGTCTCATTTTCGCAGAATAATTGTTCACCTTCATTATGATAAAGATAATAGTCGTCATTGCGGCTACTTTTAGAAACAATGCTGTTCTTTGAAACAGATTCCATATTAGGACGTGGATGTCTGTTGTTGTGTTTCCAGAAATTACGAAACCAAAAATGAGGAAGTACATGAATTTCAGCGGTATCTTTTCCTCTGTTGACAACGGTAACTTTCATCAGGATATCATCAATATCCCCTTTTGCATATTCGATATAACAATCAAAATAAGCATTGTCCTTAAAGCTATCAGTGTCTAATAGTTCAAACTCTGTTTCGTCTCTACTTCGGTGATTGTTGTTCGTTATTATTTCCTCATAAGGAAATTCATTATGAGGATATTTATAGAGGTATTTGTTGTAGGAATGGGAAGGTGTTGAAACTTGATGAAAATAAAGTTCTTTAACGTCTTCTCCGTGATTTCCTTGATTATTAGTGAGGCCAAATAAGCGTTCTTTTAAAATAGGATCTTTTCCGTTCCAAAAGGCGGGAGCCAAACATAAAATCTCACGAGAATCGCAAAAACCACCAATTCCTTCCTCACCCCAACGATAAGCATTACTACGTGCTTTATCGTGGTTAATAAATTCCCATGCATCTCCATTTTCACTGTAATCTTCACGAACCGTTCCCCATTGTCTTTCGGCTAAATATGGGCCCCATTTTTTCCAATTTCTGTAATTATTAGAAACGGCTAATTTTTCTGCCTCAGAAATTTTCTGCCTCATATATTGTAGTGTAATAATTAATTTTAGGCTTAAAAAAAGCAAGCATTTATTGTAAAGCGAATAGCTAGAAAGTTAAAATATTCTAATCAATTCTTTTCTTTAGAGTGTGGGGGCAAAAATAAGATTTATTTTTAATAAGTAGTTAAGCAATTGGTTACTATTGCTTAATTGTTAGCTATCGTTAGGATTCATTTGCTATCTCGTAAAAATAAATAATATTAATTGACGAACTCATACTGATATTTTTTTGACGATTGATAAAAAAACTCCCGTCTTTAATGACGGGAGTTTTAATTGTTTGGTAAAAACTAAGGACTCTAAGTCCTTTATAGTTTATTTGTTATTCTGAACATGAACATCCATCTGTGGAAAAGGAATGTTGAGGTCGTAATCAGGAAATTTAGTATATACTTTCTCGTTCATATCAAAAAATACTTCCCAATAATCAGCGCTATTAACCCAAACACGTACAGCAAAATTCACAGAACTGTCAGCAAGTTCTGACAAACCTATAAAACCTGCAGGGTCTTTTAATATACGATCGTCGTCAGCGATAAATTGGTTAATGGCTTTTTTAAAATTCTCCACGTCATCGCCATAAGCAATTCCAAATGTCCAATCAACTCTTCGTAAAGGTTCAGTAGAATAATTGATAAGTGCACCAGTAGATAGTGGTCCGTTAGGAATAATCACTAATTTTTTATCTGGAGTGTTTAACAGTGTTGAGAAAATATTGATTTCTTTTACAGTTCCTGAAAAGCCTTGCGCTTCAATAAAATCACCAATTTTAAAAGGCTTAATAATCAATATAATTACACCGCCAGCAAAATTTTGAAGTGTACCTGATAACGCTAAACCAACGGCTAAACCAGCAGCACCAATAATAGCTACAAATGAGGTCATTTCAATACCTATCATACCCATTACTGTTATGATAAGTAAGGCTTTTAAAATGATGTTTGTTAAACTCTTTAAAAACGGGATAAGAGATTGATCTATTGAAGATTTTGCTAATGATTTCCCAACTGCTTTAGTAACTAATTTGGTTATCCATAAACCAACTACTAAAACTATTATTCCACCTATTAATTTAGGTGCGTATTCAAAACCAAAATTGGTTATTTTGTCTAGATAATCCTCTACAACTATAACTTGTTGATCCATTTATTCTGTTTTTTATTTTTTCTACTCATTAGGCTTTTCGATTTCTCCCCGTTTTTTTTTATTGGTGACTGGACTCCATTTTTAGCGTAAAATGCAATAAAATATTTTTTCACTCGATTTTATTGATTTACAATGTCATTATTTCAAATATACATTTTTTTGAAATAAATCCCAAAAAGTTCGGGTTTTGGATATAAAAAATCCCGCCTAAAAAGACGGGAAAGTTTGTAAAAGCTGAAAATATTGTATTATCAGAGTAGTAATTTATTGTTTTAATGGTCCTTCTTGCTCTTCGGTAGGTTTGCTTAAAACATCAATTTTTGGCTCGATAAATTCCTGTTTGTTGGCAAGTGATTTATTTAACGTTAAAACTAAACACGGCAGCAACATTAGGTTTGATAACATTCCGAAAATTAAGGTAACCGCAATCAGCCCTCCAAGAGCAACTGTACCTCCAAAATCAGACAACATAAACACGGAGAATCCAGCAAATAAAACTACAGAAGTATAAAACATACTGATTCCGGACTCTTTAATAGTTGCAAAAACAGATTTTTTTATCTTCCAGTTGTTGTTTGTCAATTCTTGACGGTATTGTGCAAGAAAGTGAATGGTGTCATCGACTGAAAGTCCGAATGCGATACTAAAAACCAATATGGTAGAAGGCTTGAGCGGAATCCCAAAATAGCCCATCAGTCCGGCAGTAATCATCAAAGGCAGCAAATTTGGAATTAATGAAACCACTACCATTTTGAAAGAGCGGAACATGAAAACCATCAGAAGAGAGATTAGTAAAATTGCAAAAAGCAATGAAGTGACCAAGTTGTCAAGTAGGTATTTTGTACCTTTTTCAAAAACCAATGCTTTTCCAGTCATCACAACTTTATAGCGATCAGAAGGGAATACTTTGTTGATTTTGGTCCATAGCTTGGTTTCAATTTTCTTCATGTTCCCAGTCTCGATATCTCTCATGAAAGTAGTAATACGAGCGACTTGTCCCGTACTGTCTACATAGCTTTTCATGATATTATTCTTGCTGTCTTTGGTCGCGTTTTTAGCATAACCCAAAATAAAGCTTTGTTCTTGAGAAGTGGGCAATTCATAATATTCAGGGTTCCCATTATAATAGGCCTGCTTGGAGTATTTAACCAAATTTAAAATGGAAATAGGTTTAGAAAGTTCAGGGATTTCCTCAATTGTTTTTTGAAGTTCGTCCATCTTTTTCAAAGTAGAGAGCTTCATGACCCCTTTTTTTCTTTTGGTGTCAATGGTAATTTCAAGGGGCATTATTCCTTCAAATTCTTTTTCAAAGAAAAGGATGTCTTGAAAAAAGCCGGTGTTTTTTGGCATGTCTTCAATCAAACTGCCCGATGTCTTAATTTTAAAAGCGCCAATACTGCTGATCAAAAACAAGAATATCGCTACGACATACACATATCGTCTGTTGTATTTTACTGTTTTTTCTATCCAAGTCATGAAAACGCGTGTATAATTACGGTTTAAATGTTCTAAATGTTTCTTTTTTGGAATAGGTTGGTAGCTATAATAGATTGGAATAATGATAAGGCATAAAAAGAATAAAGCAATAATACTCAAAGAGGAAATGATACCAAATTCTCTCAACAATTCACTTTGGGTAACGATAAAAGTGGCAAACCCGGCGGCTGTAGTCAAGTTCGTCATCAGAGTAGCGGTTCCTACTTTTGTAATTACTCTTTGTAGGGCACGTGCTTTGTTACCATGTGAAATGAATTCCTGTTGGTACTTATTGGTCAGGAAAATACAATTTGGAATACCAATGACTATAACTAGTGAAGGGACTAGGGCGGTAAGTACTGTAATCTCAAAATGGAATAGGCCAAGGAGTCCAAAGGTCCACATTACACCAATTACCACGATAATTATAGAAATTAATGTAGCTCTAAAAGAACGGAAAAAGAAAAAGAAGATAAGGGAGGTGACTAACAGGGAGGCGCCTATAAATAGGCTAATCTCGTCAGTTATACTTTTTGCATTCAGTGTTCTTATATAAGGCATTCCTGAAACCTTTAAATCGATGCCTGTTTCTTTTTCAAAAGCTTCAATTTTTGGAATAAAATCATTTATAATATAATCCTTACGATGTATCGTATTTACTATTTTCTTGTCTAAGTAAATCGCCGAGCGAATGGTTCCATTTTTTTTATTGAAAAGCAAGCCTTCGTAAAATGGCATTTTTTCAAACAGCTCTTTTTTTATTGAAGTAAGGTACTCTTGATTTATAGTTTTACTTTGATTAACAAAAGGAACTAATTCAAAAGTTTGAAGGCTGTCGTTTTTTTGAAGCTTCTTTAAATCACTGATGGAAACGATCAAATCAATTTCTTTTTGAGATTTGATATCTTTCATTAATTTATCCCAGGCGGCAAATGCTTTTGGAGTAAAAAAGGCGTCATCTTTAACACCTACGACAATTAAATTGCCTTCTTCCCCAAACATATCCAAAAAGGCATTGTATTCTTTATTTACAATATGAGTATCAGGAAGTAGATTAGCTTCTGTAAAAGAAAACCGAATGTTTTTCCATTGTAGGGCTAAAAAAATGGTTATTAAAACAATAACTCCAAGTATAACTATTCTGTTTTTAAGCACAATTCTGGCGATTAACTCCCAAAAACCTACTTTCAATTTCTTTTTCATAAATGTTTTAAAATGGGTGCAAATGTAGTGAAAACCACCGCTAAACATGAAGTTTATTCAAAGTTTTTTACGCTGTTGTAAAGCTAAATGGTTGTTTTTTAAATTCATGAGAAAGTTAATTTAAGTGTTGTAAAACATATGTTAGAATTTCACATCTTTGTGTGGTTTTTAAAATGACTTAGCTATTATAAGAGGAATATGAAGAAATATAAAAATACCTTGTTTTATTTTAGTGTTACCGGCGGTTTCACCGTTTTGATTTATTGTATACTTACAAGAGGAAAACAACTTGAAAAAGGAAAGATAGCGGCTGTTTCGGATATAGGTAGTAGCACTTGGAATGATTTCACAGCGTCGCTGCAGGATAATTTTAACGATCCTCTAGCAATACTTTTAGCGCAGATTGTGATGATAATTTTGGTCGCGCGGCTTTTTGGATGGATTTTTAAAAAAATTGGGCAGCCTACGGTTATTGGTGAAATCATAGCTGGAATCGTTCTTGGGCCATCTTTAGTGGGACTCTATTTCCCAGGGTTTTCGGCGGCTTTGTTTCCAGTTGAATCCTTAGGTAATTTAAAATTTCTAAGTCAAATAGGGCTGATTCTTTTCATGTTTGTGATAGGAATGGAGCTTGACATAAAAGTTCTTAAAAACAAAGCAAGTGAGGCAGTCGTAATCAGTCATGCAAGTATCGTTATCCCTTTTGCGATGGGTATTGGATTGTCCTATTTTGTTTATAATAAATTTGCTCCGGCAGGCGTTGAGTTTCTTTCTTTTAGTTTGTTTATGGGAATCGCCATGAGTATAACCGCTTTTCCTGTCTTAGCACGAATTGTGCAGGAAAGAGGGATTCACAAGACGAAACTGGGGGCCATAGTGATTACCTGTGCTGCGGCTGATGATATTACAGCTTGGTGTCTTCTGGCGGTGGTAATTGCAATAGTAAAAGCAGGAAATTTTGTGGGCTCGTTGTATGTTATTTCACTTGCGATACTTTACGTGCTTGCCATGATTTTTATCGTAAAACCCTTTTTGAAAAGAATTGGGGATTTATACGGTTCAAAAGACAGTATTGGAAAGCCGGTGATGGCTATTTTCTTTCTTTTTCTGATTCTTTCGTCTTATGCGACTGAGGTAATTGGAATTCATGCACTATTTGGAGCTTTTATGATGGGTTCTATTATGCCTGATGTTTCTAAATTCAGAATGATATTTATAGATAAAGTGGAGGATGTTGCGGTTATTCTTTTACTGCCTTTGTTTTTTGTGTACACCGGATTACAAACAGAAATTGGACTTATCAATGATCCTTATTTATGGAAAATAACTGCAGCAATTATTGCAGTTGCAGTTATTGGGAAGTTTCTTGGAAGTGCTTTGGCAGCAAAATTTGTAGGGCAGAATTGGAAAGATAGTTTAACCATTGGTGCTTTAATGAATACTAGGGGGCTGATGGAATTGATCGTGTTAAACATAGGGTTGGAGTTAAAGGTCCTGACTCCAGAAGTATTTGCGATGATGGTGATAATGGCATTGGTGACTACTTTTATGACTGGTCCTGCATTGGATTTTATCAATTTTGTTTTTAAAAGTAAAGAGGCCCCCGATGCCGAGGAAATTACGAGTCAGAAGAAATATCGAATACTGATTTCATTTGGGAATAATGAGAAAGGGAAATCGTTACTGCGGTTGGCAAATAGCTTGACAAGAAAGCAAAAAAACAGCTCTGACATTACTGCCATGCATTTGTCTTTGAGTGATGAGTTGCATTCTTTCAATATGGAAGAAAAAGAGAAAAATAGTTTTGACCCTATTTTCGAGGAATCAGAGCAGTTAAATCTGGAGATTGCTACCGTTTTTAAGGTGACTAATGATATTGAAACCGAAATTGTTGATGTTGCTAATCAAGGCGATTATGATTTGTTGTTGGTAGGTCTGGGGAAATCTATTTTTGAAGGAACATTGCTTGGTAGGGTGTTAGGCTTCACGACCAGGATTATCAATCCGGATCGGTTGATCGATAAATTCACGGGAAAAGAAGGATTGTTCGAAAACTCTCCCTTTGACGAAAGAACTAGACAGATTGTAGCAAAAACAAAGTTGCCTTTGGGAATTTTGATTGATAAAGAGTTTCAAGAAATAGACCGAGTTTTTATTCCTGTTTTTAAATCGGAGGATTCCTTGTTAATTGATTATGCGCAAAAACTAATCAGCAACAATAATTCTAAAATAGTGGTTTTGGATATAAACGGTCACGTTCGCACCAATTTTGTCATTCAAAGTGCCGTAAATTCATTGGAGCAAAAATACCCAAACAACATGGAGATTGTATCTGAAAATAGCGTTGACACTGCCTTTTTGGAAAACCAAGATCTAATGGTGATCAGTCTTGAAGGCTGGAAAGTTTTGATAGATTCTGATGCTACCTGGTTGAGTAGCGTGCCTTCGGTCTTGATTATTAAACACTAGTTATTGAAAAAAAAATCCGTCTCATTATTTAAACGAGACGGATATTAATTTTGAATTTAAGAAAGTTAAACTTTCATAATGTCTGCTTCTTTCGCAACAAGAAGTTCATCCACTTTCCTTATGAAACTGTTAGTTAAATTTTGAACTTCGTCTTCGGCACTTTTGCAAATGTCTTCAGATGTTCCGTCTTTTTCTAATTTTTTAATCTCTGTATTCGCATCTTTACGAGCATTTCTGATACCAACTTTAGCATCTTCTGATTCTACTTTAGCCTGTTTGGCAAGATCGCGTCTTCGTTCCTCTGTTAATGCAGGAACGCTTATAATAATTACGTCACCATTGTTCATAGGGTTGAAGCCAATGTTTGCTATCATAATCGCTTTTTCAATTGGATGCAGCATGTTTCTTTCAAAAGGCTGTAAAGTGATGGTTCTTGCGTCCGGAACACTGATTTTGGAAACTTGCGAAAGCGGCGTAGCTGAACCATAATAATCTACAAAAACACTTCCTAGCATAGCGGGAGATGCTTTACCAGCACGAATATTTAAAAATTCTTTTTCTAAGTGTGCAATAGAACCGGTCATTGATTCTTTGGTGCTATCTAATATAAATTCAATCTCTTCAGTCATAACTTTTTATTTAGTGGTCAGTGGTCAGTTCATAGTGGTCAGTTTTTACTACAAACTGAACACTGAATACTGCTAACTATATATTTACTACGGTTCCTATGTTTTCTCCTTCACAGATTTTCTCAAGGTTCCCTTGTTTATTCATGTCGAAAATTACAATAGGTAATTTGTTTTCTTGGCTTAAAGTGAATGCAGTCGAGTCCATTACGTTCAGCCCTTTTTTAATTACGTCTTCAAATGAAATGGTATCGAACTTGACAGCAGAAGCATTTTTCTCTGGGTCAGAATCATAAACACCATCTACTCTGGTTCCTTTTAAAATCACGTCAGCATGAATTTCAACACCACGCAAAACGGCTGCTGTATCTGTTGTGAAATAAGGGTTTCCGGTTCCGGCTCCAAAAATCACAATTCTACCCTTTTCAAGGTGGCGAACAGCTCTTCTTTTTATGTAAGGTTCAGCAATAGCTTCAATCTTCAACGCGGTTTGCAAACGAGTAAGCATTCCTTTGTCTTCTAATGCGCCTTGTAAAGCCATCCCGTTAATAACAGTGGCAAGCATTCCCATATAGTCTCCTTGTACTCTATCCATTCCATTGCTGGCTCCAGCAACTCCTCTGAAAATATTTCCACCACCTATTACAATGGCAATTTCTACCCCTTTGTCGTGAATCTTTTTGATTTCTTCGGCATATTCAGCTAATCTCACCGGGTCAATTCCGTATTGTCTATCGCCCATTAAAGCTTCGCCACTTAATTTCAGAAGAATTCTTTTATATTTCATGTGTTTGTTGAGTTGTTTGGTGCAAATATAGTCATATTCTTTTTTTTTGAAATAGTGTCGCCTAAATTTTATAGATTAAGTTTTTCATAAGAGCTTTTTGCTGCCTCATATCCAATGTTGAAAATAGCATCCATTTTAAGTTTGTTCATTTCAAATGTGCTGTAAAGGCTCAACTCTTTAGGTTCAATTAGCCAGTCACAGATGTTAAATTTCTGCAGATTTGTATTTGCCGAAAGAATATCAAAAGCTCTTGAGGTAACAGCCCTGATGGAATTTAAGTCTTTAGCTTCTATTTTTTGAATTGGACTTACATAAACGCCAATTATGGTCTCGCATTGACCTTGTAGAATGTCTGTTGGGAAATGATTTAAAATTCCGCCGTCACTATAATGTTCTCCTGATATTTCAAAAGGTGAAATCACTCCAGGAAATGCAGAAGAAGCTAGAAGAGCATCTATGATTTTTGTGTCTTTGTCAAAAATTTTCAATCGTCCTCTTACCATATCTGTTGCCGTAATAAGGGTAGGTATATTTAATTCGCCTATTACTGCATCCTTAAAAATAGCATGGAAATTATGTTTAAAGGAATCCGAATCGATAAATCCGGCTTTTTTAAAAGTAAAATGTCTCCAATGGAAAAGATATATGGATTTAAAGAAATCTAAAATTTCATCAGGTGTTTTTCCCCAAGCATACATCGCGCCTACAATTGATCCAGCACTTGTTCCAGCTATCCTGCTTGGTTTAATGTTTTTTTCTTCTAAGAATTTAATGGCTCCAGCGTGAGCTAAACCTTTTGATCCACCACCGGAGAGTGCAAGACCAATCGATTTTGAAGTTAATTCCATCTTCAGTTATTTGTTTTTTTGATAAAATTACACTTTTTGTTTACTTAGAACTGAGTTTTATCATATTTAAACCAAGTAATTTGTTTTAACTTTACCTATATAAAAAAAAGTAAACATGAAAATCCCAATCGGCAAGGCATTATTTAAGAGTCATTCGTATTCAGAATATAGAAAATTGGTGTCTGATTTGTTGCGGAATGAGAAATCAACAGGAAAGGAACAATCTCCAGAATTGACAAATTATAGTAGTTTGAATGAAACCCGAATGAATCGTTTGGAGAAGACAATGAAAATTTCGGAAGAGATTATTCAGAGCTTGAAATTTTTGAAAAACGAATATATATGGTTAGTCATTTCTGAAGGTTGGTGTGGTGATGCTGCCCAATTACTTCCTATTTTTGATAAAATGACTGACGCTTCTGAAGGAAAAATAGAGTTAAAAATTGTTTTGCGAGATGAAAATGAAGAATTGATGAACTTGTTTTTAACAAATAAAGCAAAGGCGATTCCTAAGTTGATTGTTATAAATAGAGAAACAGGTGGAGCTCTTGCACATTGGGGACCAAGACCAAAGGGTGCTGCTGATTTAATTGCTAATTATAAAAAGGAACATGGTGCGCTTGATGAGACTGCAAAAGCAGACTTGCAATTGTGGTATTTACACGATAAAGGCATGTCTACTCAGAATGAAATTATTGGGATGATGCTTGATTTAGATAATCAGACTGATTAAAAACTGACTAAGGATAATCCCAGACCGACGCTTCCGGCTTCTTTTTGGTTGTTTATGGGGATGCCAAAACCGCTAACCTCTATAAATAGCAAAAGGTCGTCGGAGGTTTGAAGTCCTAGGCTTATTTTTCGGTACTCGCCAGTTAAGTCACCCCGTCCTAAAGCGATTGTTTTTCCTAACCCCAGTTGAAGAGTGATTCGGGTTTCTTCTCCTATTTTTGGACTAAGTCTAAAATTAGCAAAGATAGGGGCAATGACTAATTTGTCAGTCCATTTCCATTCTAAGCCAGTGTGAATACCAAGGCCAACCCATTTATGATAATGAACTCCGTAGCCTATTTTACTACCTATTCCATCTGGTAGAAACCAGCTTCCTTTTTCATTCGTATAGGGATCAATATCGTCTCTGTCCGGATTTCCTATTAACGGAATATTAATATCAAATTGGAAGTAAGTATTTTTGTTGTTTTGTGCGTAAGCAACTGAACTGAAAAGTAAAAGACACAAAATCAAATTTAGTAATTTCACAATAGTAATAGTTTTGGTCTGTTTTTTTTAATAGTAAAAGTCTTTTGGATTTTACTTTGTAGGTGCCTATTTGTTTCTGTTAAGCTAAAGTTAGAGTCTTTATTTTTTCAAATTGCAATTTAATAAACGAATATAGCTACTTTTTATAGAATAAACCATTGGAGGACAAATCGAAGTTTTTTCTTTATTTCTATGTTGTAATTTTAAAAAGCTATTTAATGAGATTCGTGATCTTTTGGAGAATTTCCTATTTGAAGACGAAGATTTTAGTAAATATTAAACGCTAGTTTTTAAAATCATAAGTAATTCCAAATTACTGGACCACTTTTTTTCAAATTTCTATTTCTTTAGTTTTTTATGGCGTGGAGCGTACGGCAAGCAGACTAAGTTTTTGTTATTCCTAAATTCTGAAGTGAAACGGGTATTTAGAAATAAATTTCTGTGCGTTAACTAATTATATTTTGTTTTTCTGAAAATATAATCGTAATTTAGTGTCCGCCAACCACTTCTACTATTTTCTATTTGATTTACCTTTTTATTGGTGTTACTCTATTGTTTAACAATTTAAAAAACATCACTATGAAAAAGCTATTTGAAAAGTTTTACGATTATTTATCTAATTTCCTGTTTGGAGGCGAAAAAATAAATCATTATTAAACGAGTGGGCATATCCACATAGAAAAAATTAGTATGGTATAAAAATACTTTAATTTTAGAAAAAGAACACATCACAAATTCAATTTTGAATTATGTCATGTGTTTTTGCTTTTAGATTACTCATGATTTATTAGACTTTGTTCGAAGAGTTCCACATCTACCGCATCAGTGACATTATAATCGCCAATTTTTGTTCGTCGTAAAACAGTCAAGTGCGAACCAGAGTTCATAGCAAGCCCAAAATCAAAAGCTAATGAACGAATGTAAGTTCCTTTACTGCAAACAACCCTAAAGTCAATTTCAGGCAATGCTATTCGAGTGATTTCAAATTCGTGAATGGTGGTTTTTCTAGAGGCGATTTCTACTGTGTTTCCTGCGCGAGCATGCTCATATAGTCTAACACCTTCTTTTTTTATAGCAGAGTAAATAGGTGGTTTTTGGTCAATTTCGCCCAAAAACTGTTTCACTGTTTCGTGAATTAATGCGTCATCTATATGAGCAGTTACAAAAGTCTGATCAACTTCAGTTTCTAAATCATAAGAAGGTGTAGTGGCACCAATAAAAAAAGTTCCGGTGTATTCCTTGGCTTGGCCTTGAAGTTCTGTAATCCTCTTGGTAAACTTACCGGTACATACTAAAAGTAAGCCTGTAGCTAAGGGATCTAGAGTTCCTGCGTGACCAATTTTAAATTTTTTAGGAAGCCCTAAGTTGTTTATCAGGGCATATTTTAATTTGTTTACAGCTTGAAAAGAGCTCCACTTCAGGGGTTTGTCAATCAATAAAATTTGTCCGTCTAAGTAGTCTTCGTCTGTCATTAAATGATAGTCAGGGGATGAATGAAAAAATGAATAATCAGTAAAATGATTCCAGCAGCAATTCGGTAATAACCAAAAACTTTAAACCCTTTTTTACTTAAAAATCCGATAAAACTTTTAATAGCTAAAAGAGCCACGATAAAAGCGATGACATTACCAATAATTAATAAGTTGATTTGGTCGTGATTCAATTCAAGACCATCTTTGTAATAGTCGTAACATTTTTTTGCTGTTGCACCAAACATAGTAGGGACGGCCAGAAAGAATGAAAATTCTGCTGCTGATGTGCGTGCTAATTTTTGGGACATTCCACCTACAATACTTGCGCCGCTTCGGGAAACTCCTGGGACCATTGCTAAACATTGGTATAGCCCAATTTTGAATGCTTTTAGGTAGGTAACTTTAGTGTCCTCTGAGTGATTAAACCAATCGTCTACTTTTAATAAAACGATACCACCAAGTAAAAGAGAAACAGCAACCGTGACAGGGCTTTCTAATAATTCGTCTATCATATCGCTGAATAATAATCCTAAAACTACAGCAGGAATAAAAGCAACGAACAATTTAAAATAAAAGTCCCAAGTCTGAAAGAAACGTTTGAAATATAAAACAACAACCGAGAGAATGGCTCCAAGTTGAATCACAATTGTAAAAAGTTTTGTAAAATCATCACTTGCAATACCAAAAAAGGAAGAAGCGATAATCATATGTCCAGTAGAAGAAACAGGCAGGAATTCAGTAATTCCTTCAATAATAGCAAGGACAATAGCTTGTAATGTATTCATTTAAACTTTTTTTGGATTCTTTAAAATGGCATAGACAGTAATTCCAAAACCAATTAAAACAGTTGTTGGAGCGAGACGGATTCTTCTGAAACTGAAGATAGCGTCACTGTAAACGTTTGGATCATCACTTCCGCCGCCTGACATTAGGATAAAGCCAAGAGTAATCACTCCAATACCAATTAATAGAATTTTGTAGTTTGCTTTACCAAAAAGAAATTCTGGTTTTTGTTCGTTATTTTTCATTTATGCTGAATTTATTTCAACATCAAAAAAATGCTGAATTGTACTATTTTTTTAAATCGTAAATTAATAAAGGTCGTCTGTTCTTAAATTTAAGAATCGTTGTGTTGCAAAATAAGTGCTCAACCAAGTGATTAAAATACCAAACCCTAATACGGCTAACAGCACTACTGCAATTAGGAATTTGTCATTCAAGATTCCAAGATCAGGAAAACTGGTTTCGACATATGCTAAAACGCCAAGTAATGCGAGAATTGCTAATACAGCACCCAGCATTCCCAGTTTTATGCTACGCATCACAAATGGTTTTCTTATAAATGCTTTAGTGGCACCCACCATTTGCATGGTTTTAATAATAAATCGGTTGGAATGAATTGAGAGTCGTAATGAACTATTGATTAGTAATACAGCGATAAAAGTTAAAAATCCGCTTATTATTAAAATCCACATACTCACTTTTTTGATGTTGTCATTCACCATATTTACTAATTGTTTATCGTAAACAATATCTGAAATCATTGGGTTTGCACGCAATTGCTTCTCAATTTTAGCAATGCTGTCTTTCTCCACGTATTCTGCTTTTAAGTGGATGTCGTAGGAGTTTTGTAAAGGATTTTCGCCAAGGAAAGTCATGAAGTCTTCGCCAATAATATCAGTATGTTGCTTTGCAGCAGCTTCTTTAGAAACAAAAACATTCGATTTTGCATATTTAGCTACTTTTAATTGTTTGCCAAAAGTTTTCAGAATGCTGTCGTTAGCCTCGTTTTTAAAAAACACCGTCATGGCTATTTTTTCCTTAAAATCGTTCGCTAGTTTTTGGGAATTTATGATGAATAACCCTAAGATTCCCAATAGAAATAAAACTAAGAATACACTTAGCACTACTGAAAAATAAGATGAAATTAACCTGCGTTTTTGAAACTTATCAAATGAAGAACTCATAGTTTGCTTTAATTATGGGGTAAAAATAATAAAGAATTTCTTTATTTGAAGTTAATAACGTCCAAAGTTTCAACTTTCGTACAATAAACGTAAATTTGGCAGCTGAATATAAAATGAAAAAACCTTAGGAACTTTGCAGCTTTGCAACTTTTCAACTTTGAAATGAGTTTAGTGTACGAAAGCAGGACTCCATTAAAATAAAAATTTAAACAAGGAATGACTCGAGCTTTTGCGACAGCATGACTCCGTTAGAAAAAAAAATAGAAAAAGGGAATGAAATACAATCCGAACGAAATAGAGGCCAAGTGGCAAAAATATTGGGCAGAAAATCAAACATTTGCCGCAGAAAATAATTCCGAGAAACCTAAATATTATGTTCTTGATATGTTCCCTTATCCATCTGGAGCAGGATTACACGTAGGACATCCATTGGGTTACATTGCTTCTGATGTGTATTCTAGATACAAAAGACATCAAGGTTTTAATGTATTGCATCCAATGGGGTATGACAGTTTTGGTTTACCTGCAGAACAATATGCTATTCAAACTGGACAGCGACCGGAGGATACTACGTCGGTAAATATTGACGGAGGTTTTGATAAGGAAGGTAATAAAATTGCAGGCTATAGAAAACAGTTGGATAAGATTGGTTTTTCATTCGATTGGAGTAGGGAAGTGCGAACTTCAAATCCAGATTACTACAAACATACCCAATGGATTTTTATTCAACTATTCAATTCATGGTACAATAAAAGCAGTGATAAATCGGAAGATATTTCGACATTAATTTCAATATTTGAAAAAGAAGGAAATGCAACTGTAAATGCCGTTTGTGATGAGAAAATTATTTCTTTTTCAGCATCTGAATGGAATGCTTTCGCAAAAGAGCAACAGGAAAAAATCCTATTACAATATAGATTGACTTATTTGGCAGAGACCGAAGTAAATTGGTGTCCGGGATTAGGAACGGTTTTGGCTAATGACGAAATTGTAAATGGAGTTTCGGAACGTGGTGGTTTTACTGTAGTCCGTAAAAAAATGACTCAATGGAGCATGCGTATTTCTGCTTATGCGGAGCGTTTGCTACAAGGGCTTAACGATATCGATTGGAGCGAAAGTATCAAAGAGAGTCAAAGAAATTGGATTGGAAAATCAGTTGGTGCAATGGTTTCTTTTAAGTTAAAAGAACATGACGCTAATATAGAGGTTTTTACGACCAGACCTGATACTATTTTTGGTGTGACGTTTATGACATTGGCACCAGAGCATCCTTTGGTTCAGGAAATCACAACGCCAGAATATCAAGATAAAATAAACGATTATATTTTAGCATCGTCAAAACGTTCCGAAAGAGAGCGTATGGCTGATGTTAAAACCATTTCTGGTGTATTCACGGGAGCGTATGCTGAACATCCTTTTACCAAAGAGCCGGTTCCGGTTTGGATTGGGGATTACGTTCTAGCAGGATACGGAACAGGCGCTGTTATGGCAGTTCCTTGTGGAGACGAAAGAGATTATGCTTTTGCTAATTTCTTTAAAGGTCAAAGCGGAATGCCCGAAATAAAAAATATTTTTGCCAATGTTGACATTTCTGAAGTCGCTTACGGTTCAAAGGACAATGTAATTATTGCTAATTCTGATTTCTTAAATGGCTTGACTTATAAGGAAGGAACGAAGAAAGCAATTGAAGAATTAGAAAAATTAAACCAAGGGTACGGAAAGATCAATTACCGTTTGCGTGATGCCGTTTTCTCTAGACAACGATATTGGGGAGAGCCATTTCCAGTGTATTATGTAAATGGTTTGCCTAAAATGATTGATGCACAACATTTGCCAATCATTTTGCCAGAAGTAGAGAAATACTTACCAACAGAAGACGGTTTGCCTCCTTTAGGAAATGCTTTAGTTTGGGCTTGGGATACAGCAATTAATAAAGTGGTAAATACTGATTTAGTAGATCATAAAACTATTTTTCCTTTAGAATTGAACACTATGCCAGGTTGGGCAGGAAGTTCGTTTTACTGGATGCGCTATATGGATGCGCACAATGAAAATGAATTTGCAAGCAAAGAAGCCTTGGCTTACTGGGAAAGTGTGGATTTGTATATTGGTGGAAACGAGCACGCGACTGGACACTTATTATATTCCCGTTTTTGGAATAAATTCTTAAAAGACAAAGGTTTTGCACCTACCGAAGAACCGTTCAAAAAACTGATTAATCAGGGAATGATTTTGGGGACTAGTGCTTTTGTTTATAGAATTGATGGAACAAACACTTTTGTTTCGAAAAATAATATTGACGGGCAGAAAGTTCAGCCTATTCATGCAGATGTTTCCATGGTTAATTCATCAGATGAGTTAGACATAGAAAAATTCAAAGCTTGGAGAGAAGATTATAAAGATGCTGAATTCATTTGCGACGAAAATGGAAAATACATTGTAGGTCGCGAAGTAGAAAAAATGTCTAAATCGAAATATAATGTAGTTACTCCAGATGATATTTGTAATGAATATGGAGCAGATACATTGCGTTTGTACGAAATGTTCTTAGGACCATTAGAGCAAGCTAAACCATGGAACACGGCAGGTATTTCCGGAGTTTTTGGTTTTTTGAAAAAACTGTGTCGTTTGTATTTTGATGAGCATGCAATGATTGTCACGGATGTGTCGCCAACCAAAGATAATTTCAAAACTTTACATAAAACGATCAAGAAGGTAGTTGATGATATTGAGAATTTCTCATTCAATACTTCGGTTTCTCAGTTTATGATTTGTGTGAATGAATTGTCGACTCAAGGTTGTCATTCTCGTGCTATTCTAGAGCCATTGGCAATTGTGATTTCGCCTTATGCACCTCACATTGCTGAGGAATTATGGTCATTATTAGGAAATGAAGGTTCTATTGCAACTGTACCATTTCCTGTTTTTGAACCAAAACATTTAGTAGAATCTGAAAAAGAATATCCAGTTTCTTTCAATGGAAAAATGCGTTTCACGATTACATTGCCTTTGGATTTAACCAAAGATCAAATTGAAGAAATCATCATGAAAGATGAAAGAACAATCAAACAATTGGAAGGTAGAACACCAAACAAGGTAATTATTGTTCCTGGTAAAATCATCAATTTGGTTGGGTAGGTATGAATAACGTCTCTACAACGTCAACATATAAAAATCCAAATCCCAATTAATGTGGGGTTTGGATTTTTTTGTATTTATTTTAACGGGTGCCAAATTGACAATCTAAAAATTTGGTTCGTAATTTGATATTTCATTTGTAACTTTATATAGAAACAAAAAAAGATAAAAAATATGGGAATGAGTTATTTGATCTTAGCCGGTGCGATCATGCTGGCAAGCTGGCTGGTGAGCTCAAGGCTAAAAAGCAAATTTGAACAATATTCTAAAGTACATTTGCAAAACGGCATGAGCGGAGCTGAAATTGCCGAGAAAATGCTTGCAGATAACGGGATTCGTGATGTACGTGTGATTTCGGTTGCAGGGCAACTAACGGATCATTATAATCCAACGAATAAAACAGTAAACCTTAGCGAGGCAGTGTATAATCAGCGTAATGCTGCTGCAGCTGCTGTTGCGGCACACGAGTGTGGACATGCTGTGCAACATGCCGTGGGCTATGATTGGTTAACAATGCGTTCTAAATTGGTTCCGTTTGTAAACGTTGCTTCAACTTATATGCAATGGATTTTGTTAGGTGGGATTTTAATGATGGAGAGTTTTCCACAGCTTTTGCTTGTAGGTATAGTTTTGTTTGCTGCGACTACTGTATTTTCAATTGTTACTTTGCCTGTAGAGTATGATGCAAGTCATCGTGCTTTGGCTTGGTTAGAGAATAAAAGGATGCTTACACAGCAGGAACAGGCAGGTGCAAAAGATGCGCTAAAATGGGCAGCAAGGACTTATGTAGTCGCTGCTCTTGGGTCAATTGCGACTTTGTTATATTATGTTTCAATCTATATGGGCGGAAGCCGAAGAGATTAAAAAAAGCCAATATTTTAAATCCCAATTCTCAGTCTTAATAAATGAGAATTGGGATTTTTTTCCGTCTTTTATAATTGTATTTGTCTGTCTATTTGTTGGTCTAGCGAAATGAAAGTTTCAGTTCTTGAAACGCCTTCTATCGCTTGAATTTTGGTATTGAGTAATTGCATCAAATGTTGGTTGTCCCTGCAGATTATTTTGATCAATATCGACCAGTTTCCTGTGGTGTAGTGGCATTCCAACACTTCGGGTATTTTTCTTAATTCCTTTACTGCTTCAGGGTTCTTTGCAGCCTTGTCTAAATAAACGCCAACAAATGCCATGGTGTTATAGCCTAAAACTTTATGATTAACGACAAACTTAGAACCTGAAATTACACCAGACTGTTCTAGTTTTCTCAGCCTTTGATGGATAGCTGCTCCGGATATGCCAATTTTATTAGCAATCTGTAGAATTGGTTTACGGGCGTCGTCCATTAAAGATCTTAAAATTTCTTTATCGATGCCATCTATTTCTACTATAAGGGAGTTGATTTTCATAAGTTGATTTTTGGAACTAAAAGCGTGAATTTGGTTGTTGTTTTAAATCAAAATTAATAAAAATTAGGTTAAAAGGCTTGTTTTTGCTGGTTTTATTTAAAATTAAACAATAAAAAAACCGCGTTTATCGCGGTTTTTTGTATGATGTAAGTAAATTTACTACTTTCCTTTATTGGCTTCAGTAATGTATTTTTCTAATGCCATTGTCATCGATGGTGTGCCTGGAGTAGGAGCAAGAATATCTATTCTTAAGCCATGGTCCAAAGCCTCTTTTTGAGTTGAGCTACCAAAAACGGCTATTCGTGTATTGTTTTGTTCGAAATCTGGAAAGTTTTTGAACAAAGACTTTATTCCCGTTGGACTAAAAAAGGCTAAAACGTCGTAATAAACATCAGCCAAATCAGATAGGTCACTCATCACGGTTTTGTAGAAAATCGCTTGCGTCCAGTCTACTTTTAATCCGTTAAGAGTAATCGGTGCGTCAACATTCAGTTGATCTGAAGCTGGTAAAAGGAATTTTTCGTCTTTGTATTTTTTTATCAATGGTGATAAATCAGCAAAGTCCTTAGGGCCAACATAGATTTTTCTTTTTCTGTATACGACGTATTTTTGCAAATAAAATGCAACAGCTTCTGATTGACAGAAATATTTCAATCCTTCTGGTACTTTAAAGCGCATTTCTTCAGCAACTCTAAAAAAATGATCAACAGCATTTCTACTCGTTAAGATAATTGCAGTGTAATGATTAAGATCGATTTTTTGTAATCTTATCTCTTTGGCACTAACTCCTTCTATATGTATAAAAGGTCTGAAATCAATTTTTACTTTATGTTTTTGCTGAAGCTCAAAGTAAGGAGAATTCTCTACTTTAGGTTCGGGTTGTGACACCAAAATTGTTTTCACTTTCATATTTTAACGTTTTCTAAGCGCCTCCTTTTGTTATCAAATAATACATGAAAAAATAAGGGGCTATTTCGAGAGTGCAAAGATATAAAATAAAATAAAACAACTTACCGAATATTAAATTTTGATATTTTTTTATTGAAATCAAATATGTTATGATATTCAATATCAGCACTATAGATATAATTATTAGTGGAATTATTCTGGATATTGTTTCGTAATAAAATAGAATAATGTTGATTGGCAGTATAATAAGTCCAATATATGTACGATAAGTAACTTTTTGCAGATTAAATTGCTCTACAAACTCTTCGATATTGAATGCTGTTGCAATAATTTTTTCGACCAAATATTTTGATAGAATAAAGAAAATAAGAAAGGTTATAATCTGGATGTAAAATATCAAATCGGTTTTAGATGCATATCCAAAAAGATTTAGTGAAAGTTGGATGAAAAAGGCAAATGAGATAACCTGTGCAAAAAAAAGTGAAATGGTAAATCCGCTTTTCAAGTGACTACCATCGCGATATACCTTGTTATATTTATCTGAAAATAGTAGATTCATAAAATCACCAAATCGATTCTCGTGAACGGATTTGGTAAGGGCGATTATGGCAAATGTTAATATAAATAAAAATGTTGCCCAATCTTTATTATCGGTGATTCTCGGATGCAGTAAATGTTCAATCATAATCGGCAAAATTACTAATTTTTTATATCAATCTTTTTATTATAATTTTATTATGAATCAAATGCCATAAAAACGTTACTTTTGCCGTGAAATCACTAGAAATATGAACGATTGTATTGTTATAATTCCTACCTATAACGAAATTGAAAATATCGAAAGCATTATCAGATCGGTGCTTTCTCAACATAAACCTTTTCATATACTTATCGTTGATGATAATTCTCCGGATCGTACTGCAGATAAGGTTAAACTGCTGCAAACGGAATTTAAAGGGCGTTTGTTCTTGGAAAATAGAGAGAAGAAATCTGGCTTGGGAACAGCATACGTCCATGGTTTTAGATGGGCATTAGATAATGGTTATGATTTTGTTTTTGAGATGGATGCTGATTTTTCCCATAATCCTAACGACTTAGAAAAGTTATATGATGCTTGTCATTTTGGCAATGCTGACTTGGCTATAGGTTCGCGTTATGTTACGGGAGTAAATGTTGTTAATTGGCCATTGAATCGAGTACTCATGTCATATTTTGCCTCAGTTTATGTGCGGCTGATAACCGGTATGAAAATTCATGATGCCACAGCAGGCTTTATATGTTATAAAAGAGAAGTTTTAGAAAATATTGGGCTTAATAAAATAAGATTTGTAGGTTATGCGTTTCAGATTGAAATGAAATATAGAACTTTTTGTAAAGATTTTAATATTGTAGAGGTTCCAATAATATTTACAGACAGAACAAAAGGAGAATCAAAAATGAGTAACTCTATAATAGTGGAAGCTGTTTTTGGAGTGATATCATTGAGATTAAAAAAATTAGTTAATAGTTTATAAGAAAAGTACAATGAATAGGGTTTTAATTAAGAATGCCAAAATAGTAAATGAAGGTGTGATTTTTGAGGGCGATGTTTTAATTGAAAATGACTTAATTGTTGAAATTTCAGAAAGCATAAGTGCCAAATCATCGCAGTGTATCATAATCGATGCCGAAGGAAATTATTTGATGCCGGGAGCCATTGATGATCAAGTGCATTTTAGAGAGCCGGGACTTACTTATAAGGGAGATATAGAATCGGAATCTAGAGCGGCGATTGCAGGTGGTATTACCTCTTTTATCGAGCAGCCCAATACAGTTCCTAATGCAGTTACCCAAGTCATTTTAGAAGAAAAATATCAGCTTGCAGCTGAAAAATCATACGCAAACTATTCTTTTATGATGGGTGCGACTAATGATAATTTGGAAGAAGTCTTAAAGACAAACCCTAAAAATGTCGCTGGAATAAAAATATTTTTAGGTTCTTCAACTGGGAATATGCTTGTTGATAATGAGGCTACTCTTGAGAAGATATTTTCAAGTACACCAATGCTTATTGCAGTACACTGTGAGGATGAAACGACCATTAAAAACAACTTAGAAAAATATAAAGCAGAATATGGTGAAGATGTTCCCGTTACGGTGCACCACCTTATTCGATCTGAAGAAGCATGTTATATATCTTCTTCTAAAGCAGTGGCTCTTGCTAAAAAAACAGGGGCGCGTTTACATATTTTTCACCTTTCTACTGCTAAAGAAATGGATTTGTTTACTAACAAAATTCCATTGGAGCAAAAGAAAATTACTGCTGAGGTTTGTATTCATCACTTGTGGTTCACAAATGACGATTATGCAACTAAGGGAAATCTTATTAAGTGGAATCCGGCTGTGAAAACTGCTAACGATCGAAAAGTACTTTGGGAAGCATTATTGGATGATCGAATTGATGTGATTGCCACAGATCATGCCCCTCATACATTGGAGGAAAAAAAGCAATCCTATCTTAATGCGCCCTCAGGTGGACCTTTAGTGCAGCATGCCGTTGTGGCTATGTTTGAAGCTTTTCATCAAGGCAAAATTAGTGTTGAGAAAATTGTCGAAAAAATGTGCCATAATCCTGCCAAGATTTTCAAAATAGAAAAGCGTGGTTTTATCAGAGAAGGCTATTATGCCGATTTGGTGATCGTAAATTCAGGTTTGCCATGGAGTGTGAAAAAAGAAAATATTTTTGCTAAATGCGGCTGGTCTCCTTTTGAAGGATTTACATTCAAATCTAGAATTACACATACTTTTGTGAATGGACAATTAGTCTATAACAATTTCAAAGTTAAAGAAATTCGTGCGGGGAAACGAATGTTATTTGATCGATAAAATCAGACAAGTAGATGAGAAAAACAATATCTTTTTTAGCAATTTTAATTCTGTTTTTAAGCTGTAAGGAAGAAGTGGTTAAAAAGCCGGAACGTCTTATTAAAAAAGAAAAGATGGTCGATATCATGTATGATTTGGCCGTTTTGGAAGGGGTAAAGTATCAAAATCCAACCTCGTTGGTGACTTATGATATAAACCCATCTCAATACATTTATAAAAAATATAAAATTGACAGTCTGCAATTTGCGCAAAGTAATGTGTATTATGCCTCTAATTATGAAGAGTATAAGGATGTTTTTGATGAAATTATCAAGCGAATCAACGATCAAAAAACGGTGGTAGATTCTTTGGTGAAGATTGAAAATAAGAAAAAGGCCAAGCTTGATTCCATAAAGCTAAAAAAAGCAGTTCCAGTAGCTGAGGATACTTTGATACCACAAAAAAAGAAGATAGAGAATTTAAAATTGGCAAGGAAGAACTTGAAAAATAATGACTCGTTAATTAAATAAATGGTTCCGATTGTAACTTTGAAATTTCTTTAATGTATTGGTGAACGTCTAAAAAGTCTGTTTTTAATTCTGCTTTTATTTTTTCATTAGAATATATATTAGTCGAATAGGATGCCTCAGCTGTGGCTCTCGTTAGCTGTCTTTTTCTTCTTAAAACGGTAGCTAAAATCCAATCGATTCTCCAGCCAATTTGCAGTAAGAATGCTTTTATGTGAATTGTAGGTCTTTTTACTTTTATTGCGTCAGCCATTGTGTTTAAAAGATCACGAAAAACGATATTTTGTGCAATTAGAGTGTATCGTTGATTACAAATTTCACTTCTTGTAAGCTCAGCCGCGATTCTAACTACATCACTAATAGCTACAAAGCCAGTAACTCCTAGGGTGAAAAATGATAATCCATTTGCCACTTTGTTAAACAGCTGCCCGCTTCCTTGTTCGGGAAAACCAGGACCGATGATAATACCTGGATTAACTACTACAACATTTAACCCTTCTTGCTGGCCTCGCCATATTTCCATTTCGGCTCCATACTTAGAAATGGCATAATCACTATGCGGTTTCTCTGGATTCCATTCTGTTTCTTCTGTAATGACAGATTCATGTGCGGCGAGGTCGCCAAGCGCTGCTGTAGAACTAATGTAGCATAATTTTTTTACACCCTTGTCAAGACAAAAATTAACAATGTTCGCAGTTCCTTCAATGTTTGTTTTGCGGAGAAGATCTTCATCTTTTGGATCGAATGAAATTATGGCGGCACAATGGTAGACATAATCAATTCCTAGAAAAGCGTGTTCTAGTGACGGAATATCTACAATATCGGCTTGTACCCATTCTATGGTATCAAACAAGGAGTTTTTTTTGTAGAGACTAAAAAGCGACTTTGTTTTTTCAATGCTTTTTAAATTTCGATAGATAGCACAGACTTTTTGATCTCCAAGGCTTTCGGATTCAATTAAATGAAGTAATAAATGTGCACCTACTAAACCTGTTCCTCCTGTAACTAAAATCATTCTGTAAAGATAATTAGTTTGTTTGATTTTTAGAGCGATTGATTTTCAAATTATGCAATTAAAACTATCTTTGTGAAAATTGATTTTTAGAAAATGAAAAATATTATTTCCGAATTACAATGGCGCGGACTGGTTCACGACATTATGCCTGGAACCGAAGAACAACTTTTAAAAGAAATGACTACGACCTATATAGGATTTGATCCAACTTCGGATTCTTTACATATCGGTAGTTTAGTGCCGATTATACTTTTAGTACATTTAAAAAATTTCGGTCATAAACCTATTGCATTGGTTGGTGGAGCCACAGGAATGATTGGTGATCCTTCTGGAAAATCAGATGAGAGAAACTTGCTTGATGAAGCAACATTAAATCATAATGTAGAAGGTATAAAAGGCGTTTTATCTCGTTTTTTAGATTTTAATTCGAAAGAAGTAAATGCTCCAGTTCTTGTTAATAATTACGACTGGATGAAAAATTTATCCTTCATTAATTTTGCGCGTGACGTAGGTAAACGTATTACCGTAAATTATATGATGGCTAAGGATTCTGTAAAGAAAAGGCTAGCAGGTGAAGGAGAAGGAATGTCTTTTACGGAATTTACATATCAGTTAATCCAAGGGTATGATTTTTATCATTTGCATAAAGAATACAATTGTTTGTTGCAAATGGGAGGTTCTGACCAATGGGGGAATATCACTACTGGAACTGAATTAGTTCGTCGTATGAATGTAGGTGAAGAAGCTAAAGCTTATGCAATGACATGCCCGCTAATCACTAAAGCTGATGGAACAAAATTCGGAAAATCAGAAGGTGGAAATGTGTGGTTAACGGCTGATAAAACTTCAGTTTATAAGTTTTACCAATTTTGGTTGAATACTACTGATGTTGATGCTGAGAAGTATATTAAGATATTTACATTTTTAGATAAAGAGACGATTGATAGTTTGATTGAAGAGCATAAAAGCGCTCCGCACATGAGGGCTTTACAACGTAAATTAGCTGAAGAGTTAACGACTTTTGTTCATTCGAAAGAAGAACTAGAAAAAGCGATCAAAGCATCTACTATTTTATTTGGAAACGCTACTGCTGATGATTTAAAGGAATTGGATGAAGGTACTTTCTTAGAAGTTTTTGATGGTGTTCCTCAAGCTGAAATTGCAAGAAGCGAAATGGAAGCTGGAATTGATATTATTACTGTTTTGAATGAAAAGACAGGATTCCTTAAGTCGAATGGTGAAGCCAGACGTGCTTTGACTGCCAATTCAATTTCTGTCAATAAAGAAAAAGTGAAAGAAGACTTTGTGTTGTCAACGAAAAATTTGATCAACAACCAATTTGTGTTGTTGCAAAGCGGAAAGAAAAACTATTTTGTAGTTAGGGTGGTGTAATGTTTTATTTTAATGAATAAACTAAAGTACCATCAAATTGCAACCTCGAATATCAGAATTATCAAAACGTCCCAATACCTCGAAAGAGTTGTTGGGATTTTTTTTGCCTAAATCCTGAGTGGCAATAAAAGAACAAGAGTTAATATTGGCCAAATCGATTACATTCAGTCCCCCCGTTTTTCCTTGTGGAATATAGCTCAAAGCATCTTCGGTGTCACGAATTAGGATTTGCATCCAAGAAGGGCATTCGAACACTCCATTTCCTAAGGAATAGGCTTGAGAAAGCAGTTCGGTCATTCCATATTCAGAATGGATCATGGAGACTCCAAAACCTTCACATAGCTGTTCGTGTAGTTCTTCGCGAATCATTTCTTTGCGTTTGCCTTTCATTCCTCCGGTTTCCATGATGATGGTATTCTGTAATTTGAATTGCTGCTTTTCAATCAAATCTAATAAAGCATAGGTAACCCCAATAAGAATTACATTTTGGCCTGATTCATCTAATTCCAAAAGCTTTTTGATTAGTTCATCATGGTTGTGCAGGTAGAAGCCGCTATCAGAATGGTTTGATATTTGAATCAAATCTTCGACCATGTAAATTAGTGATGAACCATCTCTTTCAAGATAAGAAGGGAGTAAAGCTAAGACGACATAGTCTTCTATGTTTCCATAAAATTCAGAAAATCCTTTCTGATAGCTTTTTTCGTATATAGAAGTATCAGTTACTAAATGTTTGCTTGTAATCATTCCAGTTGTACCACTACTTGTAAATGTAGCTTGAATTGCGTTTGTAGTAGAAACTACTTGGTGGCTTTTGAAAAATTGTATGGGTAAAAACGGAATTTGCTGTATTGATTTTACTTTTTGCACCTCTATTTTTAGTAGATCGCAAAACTCTTGATACACTAAGTTCTTTTCATATTGAAAACGAAATACTTTTAAGGCTATTTTTTCAAATTGCTTTTGGCCCGAAATGGAAAATATGGTAGCAGATGTAATCAAGAATTTTTATTGCAAAGGTATAAATTTTAATAATCGTTTTGGTTTTTTAAACGGGCGGTAATTATAAATAAAAAAGCTCCAATTTGACTTGGAGCTCTAGAATTATTTTATCAAGTAATTTTTATCGTACAATAAGTTTTCTGGTTGCCGATGCATTTGCTTCAGTGATTTTAATAATGTAAACACCAGAGTTAAGATTTGATATATTTAGTTCTTTTGAAGTAATCAACGTTTGTAGTACTTTTTTACCTAAAAGGTCAAAAATGATAATTTCCTTTTCGGAGTCGTTTTTGGTTGAAATATATACCTTGCCATTGCTCACGGGATTCGGGTACAAGTTCAAGCCTTCAATAATAGAAGTTTCTTGTGCTTTTGGTTGTTGCTTCATGTCTTGGGCATTGCTGCTCAGGGTGAAGAAAAAGACCAATAAAAGAATACTATAGAAGTAATTTTTCGTCATTAGCTTAGTATTGATTAGTAAATATACGAAAAAAATCAAATACTATACCAAAAAAAAATACCTCCCAGAATGAGAGGTATTTTAGTATAAATTTTTGTTTACTCAATTAGAAACCAACAGACCATCCAGTAGCCCAAGCTGGCATTCCAGCACCGTTTCCAGCACCAGTTGAAGTACCTTCAGAAGATATAATTGCAGAAACATTAGCGCTTACTCCACTAGTTGCAGGTGCTACAGCATTTAATTTACCTTTAGTTTTTGTAGCTACATCAGCAATAAAGTTAACGTTTACAGCTTTTAAAGCAGTTGGGATCCATGCGATAGTTTCGTCGTTTTCTACGTTGAAACCTACAGCCCATCCGCTAAACACTAAGTTTGTAAAAATCCCTTTAGTTCCTCTTCTTAATTTCATAGCATCATTTTCTAACCATGTTCCAGTTGTTGGAGCACTTCCAGGCCCTACAAGAGTTAAGTTAGTAATAGATGGGTTAGCGATTGGTGTGTTTGCATATCCTAATTCGAAGTTATCAGCTTCAATTCCTCTATTTCCTTTTCCGAAATCTAATTTTCCGTACCAGTTTGTGTTTGTTCCAGACCATCCTTCAGTCCAGTCAAATTGATCATCTTCGTTACCGATAGAAATTAAGTTTGAAGTATTTACTGTTCCTCCGAAGAATTCTACTCCATCATCAGCTCCCTGAAAAAACTCTACATAATCAATTGTAGTTCCTGATCCAACTCCAAATAATGAAAGTCCGTTGAATTCTTTTTCACTGTTAAAAGCAGCCCCTGCGTATTCAATTCTAAGGTATTTTAATATTCCTGAGTTGTCATTAGAAACAGTTCCACCGTAACTTAAATCTGCTACTTCTGATTGTGCTGTACTAGCTCCACCAGTTACACGATTAATTGGCGCTTTACCACAAATTACTAAACCACCCCAGTCTCCTGCTTTTTTTGTAGTTAAACCGCTTGTCATAACAACTGGTTTAGCTGCCGTACCGTTTACATTTAATTTTCCGCCTTGTGCAATTGCAATGTATGAAGAAGTTCCACCTGTACCTTCAATAACAGTTCCTGCAGGAATGTTTAATGTTGCTCCGCTGTTTACTTGAATTTTTCCTGTTAATTTGTAGGTTTTTGTTGGGTCCAAAGTTACTTCACCATCAGATATAGTTCCTTGAAAATTAGTTGCGTCAGCAGTAAAAGTTGACGAAGGAGGTGTTGAAGGTGTAGGAGTGTCATTAGATGAACAGCTAGTGATTAAACCTGCGGTTAATGCTAAAATTCCAATTAATTTTACAGTTGTTTTTTTCATGATTCTTTAATAATAATTTTAGTTATTTTGTTTGTACAAAGATGCGTAAAGAACTCGTTTTGGATGTTACCTAAATGTGACTGTTAGTTTAAAAAAAGAGCAATTAAACATTAAGCAAATGTTACCAAACACATAGTCATCGTTATTGGATTGCGTAATTTCTTGAGGTATAGCGGTAAAAAAAAAGAACAGCAATTAGCTGTTCTTTTTAGAATCTGTATTTTAATTTTTTAGATTAAAATTGATAGTTTAAACTTAGACTTAAAGACATTCCTTTTTTATAAGAAAGAACATTAACGTCTCCAGTTGCATTTTCTTGAACTCTATTTATTGAAGGATCTAAAAGGTTTTTAACTACTAACCCTAATCCCATTTTTTCAGTAAGTTTTGATTTTGCTATAAAGTCTAATGAACCAAAAGCTTTATCAACTAAATCACCTTTTCCGTTTGTTCCAATTGCATTTACTCTATCTGAAAAATAAGAATAAGCTAATGTTGTGTTCAGGTTACTGTTTTTATTGTTCCATTCGTTAAAGAATGTCAAGTCGGCATTTAATAATAAATCCGATGCTCCAGTAAATTTACTTGTTTTGTTGGTAAAATCTACTTGGTAGTTTGTTTCACTGTTTACTTTTTCAGTATTTAACTCTTGGTTACTGTACAAATACGAAGCGTTAATACCTGCGGATAGTTTTTTAGCATTTTCAGTATCGATATTGAAAAGTTGTTTTCTGTATTCAATTTCTCCACCCGCAACAAATCCATAATCTCCGGTGTTGATAAACGAGATATCATTAGAAGAAGAAGAAATAGTTACTTCGTTCATTGGGTTCAAAATGTATTTTCCAAAAGCAGTAACTGAAATTAGTTCATCACTTTTAGGGAACATTTCCCATTTAAGATCTAAGTTATAATCATCAGATTCGTATAAGAATGGATTTCCTACTTTAACTTGTAGTACTTCCTCATAAACAAATAATGCTCTTTCTTTAAACTGAGGTAATGTGTATGTTTTACTTGCTCCTAAACGCAAATTTTGTTTGTCGTTTAATTCATATTTCATGATTACACTAGGTAAAAAAGCTGTTTTTTCCAATTTATCATTACCTATTCCTCCTAATTGCGTGTACCAGTTTATTTTTTGAGAAATTTGCTCTCCTCTCAAACCTAATATTGCAGTTAGTTTGTTGAATTTGTATTCGGTGTTTAAGAAAGCACCATGTATTATCTGATCTCCACTATAAGTTTGAGGATCTAGAGCATTAAATACTTGTGAATTTCCGCGGAATGTTGCTATAGAAAAATAACCTTTATCGAAATTATCTTGGTTGTAAAACAAATCTAAGTTATTTGGGTCTACAACTGTGTTAGTAAAACCATTGTTTGCTTTGAAGTTGAATTGAGTAGCTTGAAAACCTCTCGATTTTATTCTTTCATTCACGCCTACTGTAAATTTTCCTAGATAGTCACCATCAGCATTTTTGTTGAATTTGTAATCGTATGAAGCATTTGCAGCAAGTTCATCTTCTTTTAATTTTTGAAAGTATCTGTGATTGTCTGGCGCTGATATACTTGATAATTGGTATCCGGTAGCTTCTTTTCTGAAGATATTTTGAACTCTATCAGGCATGCTTCCATCAATGATGTTATAGGACACTCCCCAATTTAATTTAGAACGATCACCTATCCTGTGGTCTCCTAAGATTTGGTTGATCCATAAACTGTTTTTTTCATAATTGAAACGACGAATCAAACCGTTACCGTCATTAGCGATGTCAACAATGTATCCGTAAAATTCTTCTTTTGACTGTGTAGATGTGTTAATGTAAAGCGAATTGAAGCTTACTTTGTTATTGCTGTTGAATTTATAACCAATATTAGCCATTCCGGTAGTATTAGTCTCATATTTCAATTCACTATATTTTGAAAAGTTTTTATTAGCTATACCGTTTCCATTTACACTTGCTTTAGCAGTTCCATCGCTCTTCACTGAAAAGTCATTGTTGAAAGAGGCTGTTGCAAAAAAGCTAAGTTTTCCTTCTGAGCCTACATCAAATGATTTTCCTCCAGAAATTCCAAATGAGTTCGCAATTGGAGTGTAGTCCTGCATTTGAAGAGAGCTATAGTTGTATTGTGTTAAGGCGTTGCTTGGTATTCCTTTACTTGTGAATCCAGTTCTACTCATTCCTCCTTGTAGCTTAAAATTTTCTTCGGCTATCGCATTGGTATTTACTTTTGTTCCGATATCAAATTTTAAGAAACCACTCCCTTTGTAATCTTTAGAAACTATATCTACGTTTCCTCCGGCAAAATCTCCATAGATTTTACCATTGTATACTTTGTCCACTGAAATATACTCAACAATGTCTGTAGAGAAAATTTCAAGATTTAGGTTTTTCTTTTCAGGATCGTTTGATGGTATTGGTAGGCCATTCATTGTAGTTGAATTGTATCGGTCACCTAATCCTCTTACAAATATATTTCCTGAACCTTCTTGTTTGGTAATACCACTTGTTTTAGTAACGGCAGTTGCTACATCACTAACTCCTTTTCGGGATAGTTCTTGTGCTCCAATGCTTTGTTTTATTTCTACGGCATTTTTCTGGTCCAGTAATAAAGCCGTTTCTTTTTGTTTGTTTACCGTTGTGGTAATTACGACATCATCTAGTTTGTAGCTAGAAGATCCAAGAGCTTTGCTTATTGTAATGTTTTCACCGCTTTTTACGGTAACATTAGTTTCTGCTGATTCGTACCCAATGAAGCTAAATTGGATTATGTAGTTTCCGGCTGGTGCATTAATTGTATATTTACCATCAATGTCAGTTGTAGTATTTATTTGTGTTCCTTTTAATAATATGTTTGCAAAAGGTAACGTTTCGTTGTTTGAATCTTTATCAGTTAGTACTCCAGAAATAGTACCTTTATTTTGTGCAAAAGTAAGGGTACTGATAAAAAGCGTTAAAATGAATAATTTCAGTTTCATAGTTGTATTTAATTTTTTGCAAAGTAAAGGCGCTATTGTTAAGATGAGGTTACCTGAGGATTACCATTTTGTTTCTTAAACATTAACAAAAGGTTACCATATTAAATTACTAACGCTGCGGTTTTTTAACAATTGAATTATTATTATATTTACATTCGAAATTAACCTTGTTGGATGCCATTTGTGGGAAGATTCAGCAAGAGAAAAATAATTTTCTACAGATGAAAAAAAAAAACACGAAGATCTTACTTGTTGATGATGAGCCAGATATTTTAGAGATTGTAGGATATAACCTTACTCAAGAAGGATATCAAATTGTTACTGCCGCAAATGGAAAGGAAGCTATTCTAAAAGCAAAAAAAGAGTTGCCAGACCTAATTATAATGGATGTTATGATGCCTGAGATGGATGGTATGGAAGCTTGTGAGAATATTAGAAAGATTCCTGAGTTAAGTAATGTTATCATAACGTTTCTAACAGCTCGTAGTGAAGATTATTCTCAGGTGGCAGGATTTGATGCTGGCGCCGATGATTATATCACAAAACCTATTAAACCGAAGTTGTTGGTAAGTAAGGTAAAAGCTCTGTTGCGTCGATTAAAAGAAGTAGATCAAAATAGTGAAACGTTAAATGTAGGCGGAATAGAAATAAACCGAGAAGAATATAAAATAGTAAAAGACAATATTGAAATTGCACTCCCAAGAAAGGAGTTCGAATTATTTTATCTTTTGGCATCTAAACCAGGTAAAGTATTTAAGAGGGATGAAATTCTTGACAAAGTGTGGGGGAATGAAGTTGTTGTTGGCGGAAGAACAATAGATGTGCATATTAGAAAACTCCGTGAGAAAATTGGTGAGGAGCTTTTTAAAACCATCAAGGGAGTTGGTTATAAGTTTGAAGTTTAAGCATAATACCTGTAAAGAGTTTAATGAAATATATGGACGGAATTTTTTATCTTGTCTTTTATTTTAACTACTCAAGAATTATATAAATGAATATCAGTTTTAAGAAAACCTACAAGTTTGCTGTAAAATCAGCGTTATACATCAGTCTTTTTTCAACGGCATTTGTCGTAGTATTGGTGGCCATGATATTCAATTATACTCCAAAAAGTTTATGGCTGTTTGGGAGTGTTTTTATTGTAATAATCTACGTCTTTTCATTTGTGGTTTTGCAGTATCGGGTAGAGCGTTTTATTTATCGAAGGGTAAAGAAAATCTATGATGATGTATCCCTATTAGAGTCTAGTTCCTTAATCAATTACCCTATAACGACTGATATGGAGACCTTGACAAGGGAGGTGAAGAAATTTGCCACAGATAAGAAACTGGAAATAGAAATGCTTAAGGTTCGAGAGCAGTACAGACGAGAATTTCTTGGCAATGTTTCCCATGAGCTTAAAACTCCGCTGTTTACAGTGCAGGGGTATATTTCTACTTTGCTTGATGGAGCAATGGAGGACAAGGTCATTAGAAAAAAATATTTAAAACGTGCCGAGAAAGGAGTAGAGCGATTAATCTATATCGTTGAGGATTTAGATATGATAACTAAACTTGAGGTTGGAGATTTAAATTTAGATTATTCTGAGTTTGATATCGTAGAGTTGATTCAGAACGTGTTTGATTTGTTAGAAATGAAAGCGGAGAAGAAGAAAATCTCACTCGCTTTTGAAAATTATCATATTCTTCCCAATTTTGTATGGGCTGATAAAGATCGTATTCAACAGATTATAGAGAATTTAATTGTCAATTCTATTAAGTACGGAAAAATTAACGGTACAACGGAGGTGGCTGTTGTTAATTTAACAAAAGAAAAAGTACTAATCCGAATCAGTGATAATGGAGAGGGAATAGAAAAGCAAAACATACCAAGACTATTCGAACGTTTTTATCGCGTAAATAAAAGTGGTTCCCGATCTGAGGGAGGTTCTGGTTTAGGACTTGCAATAGTTAAGCACATAATCGAGGCTCACAAAGAAAAAATTTATGTCGAGAGTGAGTTTGGAGTAGGATCTGAATTTTCGTTCACACTTGAAAAAGCCGACATGAAAAGAGATTTGAAAAAATAAACCTGGCTTGTAGGGGTAATTTTTAGTTATGTTAAGTGGTCTTCTCGAATTAATAACAAGACGGGCTGTTTTTTAAGAAATCTTATTTTAACGAAAAACTAAATAGTAGCACTTTAGTCTACAATACAGTGATTTTGCGTCTTCTTTACTTTTCCCGAAATCGATGAGAGACGACTCCTTTTCATAAAAAAATCATGAAAAGGAGTCGTCTCTATTATTGTCGTGTCGAATGATTTTAGATATTGCTATGCCGAAATGCATTCCGGCATTTAATCCCCAATAATGCTGCAAAGATCTTTGTGCTGGTTGAAAAATGTATGTTTATTGTCTTTACTAAGCTGTTAGATTAAATATACTTTGGTATCTGGAATCAAATAAGGAAGCTCAAATGTTTTCGCGTGTTTTTAATTATTGAATCCCTTGTTGTTCTCTTTTTCTTTTTAAAAAAAAACGTACCAAAATAGTTGAATTTTTTTGCATTTAACAATGTGTTTCTTTTTGGTTATTTATAATTTTAACGTGTTTTAGTGATTTAAAGTGTGGTTTTTCTTGTTTTTTTAAATAGGACGGCTATTTTTAGGTGTTTTTATTTTGTGACCTGTTTTAGCATACATTAAATTCGCCCAATGGTAGCCGTTGTTTAAGATAAAAGATTATATTTAACATTTGTTTTACCTTTAGATAATACAATAACAACAATTATTAAAATGAAAAAGCTTTTATTAAGTAGTGCACTAATGTTCACTATGTTCGTATCAGCTCAAGAGGGTACAGCAGTAACAAAGCCGGTTGAGAAAAAAACAGAATCGAATCAGTATCTTAATTCAAGTAAAAAACTAGGATTTACAGCAAAGGATAGTTTATTTCAAGTAAATATTGGTTTTAGAATTCAAAGTAGAGCCGGATACATAAAAACGGAAGGGGAATCTGGTGTTATTGAAGGAGAAATCAGAAGAATGAGATTGAAGTTGGATGGTTTTGTTTATAATGCAAAGTTTGGTTACAAAGTGGAATTAGGGTTTTCAGCCAAGGACATGACTGCATTCGGTAATGATGGAAATGTAATTCTTGATGGAGTCCTTTTTTACAAGCCTACAAAAAATTGGTTAATTGGGTTTGGGCAAACAAAGTTGCCGGGCAATAATCAAAGGGTAATTTCTTCGGGATCTTTGGAATTTACAGACCGTACAATAAATAACTCTAAATTTAATATCGACCGTGATTTTGGATTGTTTTTAGATTATTCGTTGCAAGATGAGGATCATTTTTCTTATTCATTGAAAGGAGCCATTACTAAAGGTGAAGGAAGAAATTATACAAAAAACTTAAATGATGGTATTTCTCTAACAGGAAAAGTGGAATTGTTTCCTTTAGGAGCTTTTACTAAAAATGGCTCTCATTTTGAAGGAGATTTACTAAGAGAAAAAACGCCAAAACTAATGCTTTCAGGAGCTTTCAGTCAAAACAATAATGCAGGAAGATCTCAAGGTCAATTAGGTGATGATTTATTTGAAGCTAGAACTTTACAATCAGTATTTTTTGATGCGATGTTTAAATACAACGGATGGTCAGCTGAAACATCATACATGTCAAGAATGACAGATGATGCCATTACGGTCAATCCTTTAGATATCACTGAGAAACAAGCTGTTTTTGTTGGTCATGGAATTGATACTCAATTGAGTTATGTGTTCCCTTCAAAATATTCATTGGCAGCAAGATATTCTACTCAAAAAGTGGGTTCTGATATTGAAACAATTAGTCCTATTGTAGATGAATACGCAATCAGTTTGTCGAAATATATTTTAGACCATAAACTAAAAATTCAAACAGAATTTTCATATGAAAACGAAAAGTTTTATACTGGAAATACTTCAGGAAGTTGGTATGCGCGAGTGCAAGTTGAGATCGGTATATAAATAGTATCGAAAAGAAAGTTGCATAACACTAACGTAACATTTGGTTAACATTGGGGTTATACTTTTGTTTAACATTTGAATCAAATAAATTAAAATAAAATGAAAACATCAAAATTATTTCTAATCTTACCTTTAATAGGTATGTTGAGCTGTGGTAAAGCAAAAACGGAAGATAAAGGAGCTGAGGCAAAAACGGATGCTGTATCTATTACAATCAAAGGAAGTGATACTGTTTTGCCATTGGCACAAAAAGAAGCAGAAGATTTAATGAAGACAAATTCAGATGTTACCGTTACTATTGTGGGTGGTGGATCTGGTGTAGGTTTAACAGCTTTAATTGATGGGACTACTGATATCGCAATGGCTTCAAGAGATTTAAAAACAGAGGAAAAATTGAAGTTTTCTGAAATGAAAAAAGAGATTGAACAAGTTATTATTGCATATGATGCGTTAACAGTTATTGTTAACCCTGCAAATAGTGTTTCTAAGCTTACTCGTGAGCAATTAGAGAAGATCTTCACTGGACAAATTAAAAACTGGAAAGAAGTTGGCGGGGCTGACGAGAAAATCGTAGCCTATTCAAGAGAATCTTCTTCTGGAACATATGAATTTTTCAAAGAAGAAGTGTTGGATAAGAAAAATTATGCTACTGATATTTTGAATTTACCAGCAACTGGTGCAATTGTTCAAGCAGTAGGCCAAACTAAAGGTGCTATAGGTTATATTGGATTAGCATATGAAACAAAGGAGGTAAAACAATTGGCGGTTTCTTACGATCAAGGAAAAACTTTTATTGAGCCGTCTGTTGCGAGCGCAAAGGACAAAACATACCCTATTTCTAGACCATTGTTCTATATGTTTGATAAAACAAACGCTGCAAAAGTAAAATCAGTTGTAGATTATGCACTTTCTGCTGAAGGACAAAAAACAGTAGCTGAAATTGGCTATGTTCCGTTGAATTAATAAAGGTTAGTTGTCTATACGTAAAAAGGTTGCCCTAATTTAGAGGGCGGCCTTTTTTGTTTAAAAAGTGTTTTTAAACTTGGCGGGATAACAAGCACTTAACGTTAAATTTACATAAAGTTAACGATGCAAAAACATTAGCAAAGGATGTCTAGCGTAGTTTTGCTAAAAATAAAACACACTGATTTGAAAACAAATTTTAAACAGATTAAAGAAAAGATAATTGAATTTATTTTGATGCTAAGTAGCGCTGCTACAAGTATTACAGTGGTGTTGATTGTCTTTTTTCTATTTATTGAAGGTGCGGGAGTTTTTAGTAAAAAGCCAATAGATAAGGGTTTTTTGTTGGCAGTTAATGACTCAAATTCGGTAAAGAAGCTAGAGCCGTCTCAGATAAAGGATATTTTTGATCAGAAAATAACAAACTGGAAAGAGCTTGGCGGGAAAGATCAAGCTATTGTTTTGTTCAGAACCGGAGATATAACTGACTATTATACCGAAGAAGAACTTGGGCCTAATTTTGAATATTTCCCAGATAAAATCAATGAGCTCATAGCGAAAACACCAGGTATAATTGCATTTTTCTCAGATAAATATAAAAGCAAGGACTTTAAAGGACGTGAACTAGAGTTAGATAAAATTTCAGTATTTAAGTTTTTATCTGATGAGGAATGGTTTCCTACGGCAGAGCCCGTTGCTCAAATGGGGGTCAAGCCGTTGATTTACGGTACACTATTGGTTAGTTTTGGTGCTATTGTGTTGGCATTGCCTATAGGGTTGTTTGCTGCTATATACTTAAGTGAGATCGCAAAGAAACGAACGCGAAATTTTTTAAAACCTCTAATTGAATTGTTGGCGGGAATTCCTTCTGTTGTATATGGATTCTTTGGTTTGGTAATTATTGTGCCGTTGATTCAGAGTGTTTTTAATTTGCCTGTTGGCGAAACCGCTTTGGCGGGTAGTGTGGTGTTAGCCATTATGGCGTTGCCTACGATTATCACTATTTCTGAAGATGCGATGCGAAACACACCCCGCGCAATGAAAGAAGCTAGCTTAGCGTTAGGTGCATCTCATTGGCAAACGATATATAAAGTAGTTATCCCTTATTCTGCGTCTGGAATTACGGCTGGAGCGATCTTGGGAATAGGTCGTGCAATTGGTGAAACTATGGCTGTTTTAATGGTTACAGGAAATGCAGCTGTAATACCGCATACATTTTTAGCGCCCGTTAGAACAATCCCTGCGACCATTGCGGCAGAGCTGGGCGAAGCTGCAAATGGGGGCTTACATTATGAAGCATTATTTGCATTGGGTTGCATTCTATTTGTAATTACTTTCGGAATCAATATGTTAGTTGAAATGGTTACTAACAAGCAATCGCATAAAAAACACTAAGATGAATGTAGAAAATCGTTTAGCAAACAAAAAAAGAAGAAGTCAAAAAATTGCCTTCGGAATATTTAGCTTTACTAGCTATTCTGTTGTGGCACTATTATTTGTAATTTTGGCTTTTATCGTAGTAAAAGGAATCGGTGCTATCAGTTGGGAGTTTATTTCTGAAATGCCTAAAAATGGAATGACCGAGGGAGGTATCTTTCCTGCTATTGTGGGGACTCTTTGTTTGGTTTTGGCAAGTATGATATTTGCTTTCCCTATCGGGGTGTTAGCGGCCATATATTTGAATGAATACGTTAAGGCAGGCTGGCCAAAGAAAATTATCAAACAAATGACAAATAATCTTGCGGGAGTACCATCAATAGTTTTTGGACTTTTCGGGATGTCATTATTTGTAAATAAATTAGGCTTTGGAGACTCTATCCTGGCAGGTGGTTTAACTTTAGGATTATTGGTGCTGCCTGTTATCATTAGAACTACAGAGGAAGCGTTAAAATCAGTTGACGATACGTTCAGGCAAGCTAGTTTAGCTTTAGGAGCTAGTAAATGGGAAACTACAAGCAAAATTGTGTTTCCAATTGCGTTTCCTAATATTATTACAGGTTTAATATTATCGATAGGACGAGTTTCAGGAGAAACAGCTCCTATTTTATTTACGGTGGCTGCCTATTTTTTACCTAAACTACCAACGTCAATTTTTGACCAAGCGATGGCGTTACCTTATCACCTTTACGTAATCTCTACTAGTGGTACTAATATTGAAGCATCTAGGTCAATGGCTTATGGTACGGCGCTTATTTTAATTATTATTGTATTAATTTCTAATTTATTGGCGAATGGTCTTCGAAAATATTATGGAAAAAAAGTAAAAATGAATTAACATGCATAAAATAGAATCACAGAACGTAAATTTTTACTACGGGGAAAATCAAGCTTTGCACGATATTTCGTTGTCGATGAAAGAAAATACTGTTACGGCACTAATTGGACCTTCAGGTTGCGGTAAATCAACTTATTTGCGTTTATTAAATAGAATGAATGACCTTATAGATGATACCAAAATGACTGGAAATATTCTTATTGACGGTACAGACATTTATGGTAATTCCACTAACGTTGATAATTTACGTAAAAATGTAGGTATGGTTTTCCAAAAACCAAATCCTTTTCCAAAAACTATTTTTGAGAATGTGGCTTATGGGTTAAGAGTAAATGGTATCACTGATAAAAATGAAATCGAAGAGCGTGTTGTTACAACAATAGAACAAGTGGCACTTTGGGGCGAGGTGAAAGACAAACTGAAAAAGTCGGCATTTGAACTTTCAGGAGGGCAACAACAACGATTGTGTATCGCTCGTGCTTTAGCAATAAAGCCATCTATATTATTAATGGATGAGCCTACATCAGCATTAGACCCAATTTCTACTTCTAAAATAGAGGAGCTGATTTATGAATTGAAAAATAAATACACCATAGTTATTGTAACGCATAATATGCAACAAGCTGGTCGTGTGAGTGATAATACTGCTTTTTTCTATATGGGTAATTTGATAGAATATGATAAAACAAAATCAATATTCACAAAACCAGCAAAAAAACAGACAGAAGATTATATAACAGGAAGGTTCGGATAAAATTGGTTTTGAATTGTAAGCAGAATCGATTAACTTTAAATCTTCAAATCTTCAAATCTTCAAATCTTCAAATCTTTAATAAAAATGGCGTCACATTTAGAAACAGAACTAGGTAAGCTTAGGGGAATTATTATAAAAATAGGGAATTTAGCCGAAAGCCAGGTAGCTGAGGCGGTTAAGTCAGTGCTTTCAGAGCCTGTTTCCGAAGGGAAGGAAGTGAAAAAAACGGAAAATAAAATTGATAAACTAGATGTAAAAATTGACGATATCTGTCAAAGTGTGTTTGCTTTGCAGCAGCCTGTTGCTTCAGATTTACGGTTTATTATATCTGCAATGCAAATGAGTAAAGAAATAGAGCGAATTGGCGATTTGTCGATGAGCATTATTAAACTTTCCAAAAGCATAAAGGAAAAACATGAATTAATTTCGAAGTTCAATATTACCGATATTGCTCGAGAAGTTGAATTTATTACAGTTAAAACAAATGAGTGTTTTCAAGACATGGATGAAGACATGACCGAAGAAATCTTTGTTTTAAACAATAGCATCAGAAACAAAACCAGTGATGCAACTCAGAATATCATTGCTGAGATGAAGAATAATTCTAAAACTGTGGTGTCAGGCACCAATTTGATTATAGCATTGAAGCATTTTGATAGAATAGCGGATCATTGTACTAATGTTGCAGAATCTATTTATTTTATGATTAATGCAAAGACTATTAAGCATGAAAAAATTACAGATAAAAAGTAATTTTTTTTCGAAGTTTAAAACCAGATTAAAGCTGATTTTCGCATCTTTTTTAATGCAGAAATCAGCTTTAATCTTTGTATGTAGTGAGCATTAAACTTTGTGCACAAAACAAATTTTAACAATTGAAGAATGTGTCGAAACAAGTAAAGCCGTTTTCATTCTCGAATTAGTAAGCGTAAAGATTGTATTCAAGCTCCATATGGGAGATTGTGTAGCGCAGATTTAGAACTTGTAGCCAGCTTTTCTATCACAATTGAAAAGGCAAATTAGAAGAAAGATAATTGCAGCATAATAGCATTATTTCAGAATTTTGACTTTTTTAGAAAAGGGGCTAAATACAAAATACAGGAAATTAAATATATAAACATAGCAAGTTTCGAATAATTAACCGATTTTTGCAGTCCTTTTCAAAAAAATATTGTCAATTATGGAACAAATTTATTTAGTAATGCTCGTTGTTTTGGGTATACTTGCAATAACAGATCTGGTAGTAGGAGTTAGTAATGATGCGGTAAATTTCCTAAATTCCGCAATAGGGTCTAAAGCGGTTTCTTTTCGTACTATTATGATTGTGGCCAGTTTAGGGGTTTTAGTGGGGGCATTATTCTCTAGTGGAATGATGGAAATTGCCAGAAGCGGTATTTTTGTTCCGGCGATGTTTAGTTTCAATGATGTGATGATTATTTTTCTGTCCGTCATGATTGCAGACATCGTACTATTAGACTTTTATAACTCTTTTGGGATGCCGACTTCCACCACTGTATCAATAATTTTTGAACTTTTAGGTGCTGCATTCTGCCTTGCGCTTTATAAAATATACATGTCAGATGGTGATTTGAATACAATTGGCAATTATATTAATACTGAAAAAGCGACACAAATTGTCACCAGTATTCTTCTGTCTGTAGTGTTATCGTTTACTTTGGGTAGTTTTGTTCAGTATATTTCTCGTTTGATTTTTACTTTTCAATACGAAAAAAGAATGAAGTATATCGGGTCACTCTTTGGGGGACTTGCCATTACAGCTATCAGCTTTTTTATCCTGATTAAAGGATTGAAAGGTGTTTCTTTTATCAGTGCTTATACCCACTCGTGGATTAAAGAAAACCAATGGATAATTATTGGTGGAAACTTTGTCTTTTTTACCGTGCTTTCTCAAGTGTTAATGACCTTTTTTAAGGTTAATATTCTCCGAGTGATTATTATTATCGGAACCTTTGCATTGGCATTGGCTTTTGCCGGAAATGACTTGGTAAACTTCATCGGAGTTCCAATTGCAGCATTCAATTCCTATCAAATTTTTAGTGGCTCTGGAGTATCAGGAGATGTTTTTATGATGGGAGCTTTGGCGGATGAAAATATCGTAGCGCCATTCTACTTTTTAGTTTTTGCAGGATTAGTTATGGTAATAACGATTTGGACTTCTAAAAAAGCAAAAAGTGTTATTGAAACTGAAGTCAATTTGTCAAGGCAAGATGAAGGTTCTGAGCGTTTTTCATCGAACGCTTTGTCAAAATCTGTCGTGAGATCAAGTGTATATATGGGACAATGGTTGAATTATGTCTTGCCTAAATCCATTCAATTAAGAATTGATAAACAATTTGAAAAGCCCGAATTAAAAGGGAAAAAGAAAAAAGATGAACCTGCTTTTGATATGATCCGTGCTGCAGTCAATCTTATGGTTGCTAGTATCTTGATTTCTATTGGGACTTCATTAAAATTACCGCTATCTACTACTTATGTTACTTTTATGGTGGCTATGGGATCGTCATTTGCTGATAGAGCTTGGGATAGAGAAAGTGCCGTTTATCGAATAGCGGGTGTTTTTAATGTCATAGGAGGTTGGTTCTTCACAGCTATTATTGCTTTTATATCGGCTTTTGTCATTGCTTTTTTATTAAAAGTAGGAGAGGTTTTTGCTTTTGTAGGACTTTTGGTTGCTTTGGGTATTATCTTATATCGAAGCGCAAAAAAATATACTAAAAAAGAGAAAGAAGTACAGGAATTGCTGCTTCTTAAACGGGAAGATATTGTGACGATTAATGAAGTTATTAATGAAAGTAGAACCCAGATTTCAAGCGTTATCCATAGTACTAATGAAATTTACAGTGATGTAATTGATAATTTAGGGCTTCAGGATTTAGGCAAGCTTAAAGACAACAAAAAAGCCTTAAAGAAGCTGGAAAAAGAAGTTGATGAATTAAAGACGAATGTGTATTATTTCATCAAGAATCTGGATGAAACTTCTGTAGAAGCTAGTATGTTTTACATCATGATTCTCGGCTATTTGCAGGATATGATCCAATCGCTAGTTCTTATCACTCAATACAGTTACAATCATATTGACAATAATCACAAACAGCTCAAATTCAATCAGATTAGAGATCTTAAGAAGGTAGATAACGAGTTAATGGCTCTTTTTGATAAGATAGAAGTTATTTTTAAAGAGAGCACTTTTGATAACATTAGCAATCTGATTGAAGGAAAAAATGAACTTTTAGATTTGGTATCCACGTTGATTCAAAAGCAAATTGGAAGAATTAGAACTGTTGAAACAAGTCCTAAAAATAGTAAATTATATTTTGCCTTGCTTTTAGAAACTAACGATTTAATCAAAGCAACGATGAGTTTACTGGAGTTATTCAATGAGTTTAATACTCATGCCAATTCAAAGGTTACGAAGATTTAGTTGAAGTTTTGTCTGTAGTAAATAAACGGCCCAAGCCCATTCCTATGAATGAGTTTGGGCTGTTTATTTATAGAAAACATCAAAAATATTAATTGATAGTGCTTTACGGTTTGAAAACGCTAAATAGATTTGTCCAGTCAATCGAAGTGTTGAAATAATGTAATCCAGCATAAGAATCGACTTCTGATAAATTTTCAATGGTAAAGCTATCTTGATCTGCATAAGGAACTAAGCCTTCTTTTTTTAGTTTTTTTGCTAAATAGACTTGTTCGTACTGCCCCGGCGTGGGGATGAAAAAGGCTTTTTTTTCCAGTTTTACTAAATCCATAATAGTGGTGTATCCAGACCTACATAAGATAATTTCACTTTCGTTAAATGTTTGCTCTAGTTGGCGGCTGCTCATAAAATTATAATAACTAACAGTATCAATTTGTTCTTTTATTTGATTTGACTCGACCACTCCTTTTATAAAAACTACATTGCCTTTGAATCTTTGAATTTCAGTTTTTAGTTTTTCTTCCAATATTCCACGTTGGGGTTCGGGTCCTGAAAGTATGATCATTAGGTCATATTTTTTTTGCACGTCTTTTTTATGCATTCGGCTTAAAGGACCAATATAATTCACTTTAAGAGAATCGTTTTTTATATGACTTAATTCTCCGGCTAAATTTGGAGTGGTTGCAACATCTGGAACCCAACATTCTAAATGTTTTTTTATAATATTTTGATGCAATTTAGTAGTCAGCCAGGTAGTGTTTCCTGTCATCACTTGTAATTGATGCGTCACAAATACAGAAGGGATTTTTTTACTAAAAACCCCCAGTCTATTATCCGATATAATTCCGTCTATCTCATATTGAGTTATCCATGTTTTTACTAGTTTTTGCTCGTCTAGAATCGCCGTAATCATTTTTGGTAAGTTTTGTATCAATTTCCATTTGAAATTTTTACCGTTTTTGGGATACTTTATTTGATAGGATGGCAGTTCTAGATATTTTAAATAAGGAAATTCTTTTCGTAGTAATTCAAGCGCAATACCATCTGATGCGATTATAGGAATGTAATTGTTTTCTTGTAATGCTTTAATAATAGGAATGCAACGAGTTGCATGTCCTAGCCCCCAGTTCATGGGCGCAATCAAAATAGTTCTAGTGTCGTGGTTTGCGTCGTTAAACATAGATTGGGCTTTTTTATGCAAGTTACGCAAACAATAGATTTGTAAATATACAGGCTGGATTATCAAAGTATTAAGTTATTATTCCATAATGTGAGTAGAAGAGTGGATTGTTTTAAAAATAAGCTCTCAATTGTATGTTTCCTGTATGAATGGTTTGACTTGATTCACTCTTCCGCCCTTGATAATTTAAGTTAATGTCAAGAAATTGGGTGATGTTCTTCTGAAGGAGTATTCTCCATGTTATATTTTGACCTGTTTGCAGCCCTTCCAGCATTTGAAAGCCTACGGATGAGTACTCATTGCCATTGAATTTGTTTTGATAAAAGGAAACTTCTCCATTCATGGTTAACTTGTTTTCGCCAGCATAAGTAAATGATGTTCCAAAACGGTTTTGTAGTAAGGTTTCGAATTCACCTATTTTGTTTTCTTTATTTTGTAGTTCATAAAAGAGATCCCAACTTGTGTTTTTTGAAAATAAGTAACTGATTTTTGGAGCTAATTGATAGCCTTTTAAAGTGTAGTTTTTTTCAGCGAAGTTTTCAGATAGGATAGACGTTTGTATTGTTTTTGCAAAAAGACCAAACAGCCAACTTTTCCTGTATAAATGGGAGTATTGAATTTGATGGGAACTGTTATCCGATTCTTGGGAGCCTATAGAAAGCAAGTTTTTGGTCTTGTTTTCCAAATAAGAATAGGTGACAGAATGGTCTTGTTTTCCTCGATTGTAGAACAAGCTATTTCTAAAACTAGAGCTCAAACCCAAAATATTCTCCTTTGAGGAAGCGAAAGGATTCAGTTCGAAGTTGTTTCCTTCGTTTTTAGTTTTTCGATCAATGATAAAGGAAGTCTGATTATAAAAAAATGATGCCGCTTTTCTAAATCCAGTTTCATTTTGCCATTGATTAGGGTTTAAAATTAACGATTGAGAGAATTTAGTTTGATGGGTTTTTATATAAACCCGATTGGGTAAATAGATTCTAATGAATGTGGCTTGATCGATAAATGGAGCCACTTCAAATTCTTGTAGTTCCTGAATCCCATTGTCATTGTAGTCATTCCAAGTGTAAACTCCTTGTCCGGCCGGAACCTCTAGGTAAGTAAATTCTTGTTGTGCTAGCGTTCCTGAATTAGTTTCGTAGGCAGTTGTCGCTTGAATCAACTGATTGAAGAAACGGTCGTTGTATACAATTCTGGAATTTAGAGTAGGTTCTTTCTTCTTTGTAGAGTCAGTAAAATTCAGAACTCTATAATTGGCATAAATGGACAAGTCGCTTTTATTCGTTTGGATTAATTTTGATCTCAAAAAGTAGGCTTGAGAACTGTTCACTTTTTGCAATAAACCATTCTGTATGCTGTCGTTGTTTCTTTTCAAAAATCCGAGTTCGACAAATACCTTTGTGCTGTCACCTCGGCCTGTAAAAAAACCATATTCGGAAAAGCGTTGACTTAAATCTGAAAACTGTTTTGTCGATTTATTTTTCTCCTGGTTGTCTTCAAAGCGCTGGCTGGTACCAATCCAGTTTTTATCAAAATGATACCGGATTTGAGATTCATTCCTAATGAATTTGGAAGAAGTTACTGTACCATCACTTTTTAAGTAGCTTCCTTTATTTTTAAATAACCAGTTTTTCGTATTATAGTTACCATTTAAGATATGTCTATTACCAGAAAAACTATCTGAAAAAGCCAATTTTTCAAATTGGTATGTTATCAATCCTTTATTTGAAGAATCAATTCCTTTGTTCAAATTAAAGTTAAGTCCCGACACTAATAAACTTTGATTTCCACTTGCCGTTGTCGCCAGATTCCAGTCTCTGTTAAATTCGATGGTATAAAAGCGTTCTATGGAGCTGAATTCTTGTTGAGTAAATTGGTAATTAGCAAATGCGTCAACATTCCATTTTGCAGAAAAAAGGCGCTGACTTATATTTAGTTTTCCGCTTAAACCCTGGTTATCGGAGTCGTCACTATTCGAAAAAAGATTTTTATCGTTATTACTGACTGCTATTTCAAAATCAATTGTTGATTTTTCTGAGGGTTTATAATTTCCCAAAAATGTGGCGACTTGAATTTTTGTAGGGGATACCAGTTGGATAATTGGTTCGTAATCCCCTTGTGGAATAGCATTAATAGGACTGACGTATTCATATATCCGAGTGATTGCTGAAGCGTTCGTTAACACGTAATTTCCTTTTTTGGCGCCAATTAAACTAAATCTAACATTGAACAATTCTTGCTCTGAGTCATTTGAATATTCAAAAACTTCAAGTCCGTTAATAATAGTTTTTCTATATAGCACTTTGTTGTCAGAATAGGAATCCAAGTATGCTGATGGCGCCACCATCAATTCTGGATTATCACCCGAGGCCACTAATATTTGCGCTTGTTCTTCTGTAAGGTTTTGTTGTAGTGGTTGGTTTTTGATGTCATTTTCAGAATATAAATAACTACCAAAACTCCATTTCTCATTTTTGTGCGTAACTCCGGCATAGGTTACAAATCGGGTGTAATTTCTATCAGAGTATTGGTATTCTATCGCAATTCGCATTTCAGAAGTAATCGTAAACAAAGGTGTAAATGTAATTTCCCCAGCATTGTAGTCAATAGTATAATCGTTGTTTTCTCCTCTTTTTAAAAGGAGTCCATTTACATAAACGCGCTCAGAACCGGATATCACAAGGACATACAATTCTCCATTTGTTCCTTTTAACTTGTAGGGACCTTGGCTACCTTCAATACCTATAAAATTACTCTTGGCGTATTGGCCTTTTACCAAAGCAGCCGATGCAAAGACATTAGTTTTGTTTTTATTAGTTCCAAAAGTGAAATTGGCGGAAATTCCTTGTACTTTTTTATTGAAATTTAGAAATTGAGTTTTGTGATTTTCAAGAAATACATCTCCCGCCCGTAGATTCCATTTGTCGCTGTAAAGTTCCATGAACACATTATCAAACTGGTCTAGTTTTTGGGAATATCCTCCATCTTGTAATGGAATATTGCTGTCTTGTAAAGACGCTCGTAAACTCACTTTGTCGGATAGTTTTCCCGTAATCTGCAAATCAAGATTGGAATTTAAAACCGTGTTTTGGTTATTACCTATCGTAACGCCACGGGTAATGCTCCCCGAAGTGCTTAGTCCATCAAACGGAATATTTTTTTGTGTGGGATTCGGGTCAATTCGATAGATTTTCTCGTCATTGATGTCATTAGTGACGATTCGGCTAGGGTCGTAAGTTTGATATTTTTTCGTTAGAAAATCGGGATATTTTAAGTATTGTACCGTTATCGAATCTAAGTCTATGGGAAAATTTTCGTTTAGAAATAATGTTCCATTTTGAAAATTAACAGTATAGTGAGCAGGGTCAATAGTTGTGTCTTTGGCGTCAAGCAACTTAAAAAAACTCGAGTTGAGGCTTTCGTTTTCAAGATGAATACTGTCTTTAGAAACAGGGATTTTTTTTGTTTTGTATAATGATTTATTTTCCTGGGCTTGTAACCCAGAAAAATAAATAATCATTACTAATAGCAATACTTTTTTTAACATAAAGAAAATAACGTCTATGTTTCAAAAGTAGTGTATTCTACATTATTGTGGGCGTTTGTGATGCAATAACGATTAAAGTTTATTATTTATCATCACTAGTTACAATTTGCATGGTTTCTGTACTCACTTGTTTTAGTATCACTTTTTTACCTTGTTCAACTGTTTGTGTGGCCATGTCGTCAAAATGTCTAATGGTGTATAAAGTAACATTTTCGCTAAAATCAACTTTGAATTTTTTTGACAATATAGTGTTCAAACTTTTAAAATTGTCAAATTTATCCTCTACACATACTGAAAAACTAATTGCGGTATTTTGAATCAAGTTTACCTTAAGCTTGAATTGGTGAAATAAAGCGAAGATTTCGCTTATGTTTTCCTCCATGATGAAAGAGAAGTCAATTGATGAAAGAGAAATTAGCAATTGGTTTCTTTTAACAATAAAGCAAGGTAAGAAAGGCTCTAACGCAACACCTTTAGAAACGCTTGTTCCTTTTAGTAAAGGGTTAATGAAAGATTTCACATACAATGGAATTTCTTTTTTTTGTAAAGGCTGTAATGTTTTTGGATGAATTACTGTTGCACCATAAAACGCTAATTCTATCGCTTCACGATAAGAAATCTGATTTAGTAAACTCGCATTTTCAAAATACCTTGGGTCAGCATTCATAACTCCGGGAACATCTTTCCAGATAGTTACACTTTCAGCATTTAAGCAATAAGCAAAAATAGCAGCAGTATAATCAGAACCTTCACGGCCTAATGTAGTGGTGAAATTATTTTCATCAGAACCCAAGAATCCTTGAGTAACGTTTAAAATTTTTCTTTTTACATTTTTGGAGATGTTTTTTTGAGTTGATACCCAATCCACTTCTGCATCCCTATAGTTTGAATTCGTTTTAATAAAATTGCGAACATCGATCCATTGTGTTTGGATGCCCATAAAATTCATGTAATGACTCAATATAGTGGTAGAGATCAATTCTCCAAAACTGACTATCTGATCGTAAACAAAATTATAGTTTGGTGATTTGTTATGGGTTAAAAAATATTCTAAATCTGAAAAAAGGGACTTCACCGCAACGAAAACTTCATTTTTGTCGTTTTCGAATAGATCTAATAGGATTTGGTTATGATATTTTTTTACTTCCTGTACAGATGATTGCAATGCGGATGATTTGTCAAAATAGTCTTTTATGACCACTTCAAGGGCATTTGTTGTCTTTCCCATAGCGGAAACTACCAACAGTACATCCTCAAAACCTACTTTTTGTAAAACGTCATAAACGTTTCTGATCCCTTCGGCATCTTTTACAGATGCACCTCCAAATTTGAATACTCTCATATTTTTTTAACAAATAATTTTGTAACTTTATTTCAATCTATTATCGACAAAGTAATTAATTCCCTCCTCGTCCATTTGTGCCAGATACCAGTCTTTTAGGACTTTTGCGCCTGATTTTTCATAAAATTCAATTGCGGGGGTATTCCAGTCAAGAACATGCCAATCAATTCTGCGTACATTGTCTTTCTTGCCTTGTTTGATGATCTCAGAATACAAAGCGTAACCTAATCCAGTACCTCGCATCTTATCTTTGACCACTAAATCTTCTAAATGGATTATTTTCCCTTTCCAAGTGGAGTAGCGGTAATAATACAATGCAATTCCTACAATCTCTGATTCTACTTCCGCAACAAAAACATGAAATAATGGATTAGGACCAAAACCATCACGGATCAAATCATCTACCGTTATTAAAACCGCATCTGGTTCTTTTTCATAATCTGCCAGTTCTTGAATCAGTTCCAAAACGGCGTTCATGTCTTCCGATTTTCCTCTTCTAATATTCATATAATCTAATTTTAAAGGTTTAGATGCCCAAAATAAGCTTTTTCAACTCCTAATTTAGCTGTTTTATCAGCAAATATACAATACTGATAAACTAAGTAAATTTTATTCAAATCATTTTCACAAAATAAGCGATATTTGTGACCTTAAACTAACTACAACGATGTCGTAATGGAAGAACGCAACAAGACCTTAGGGGAATTTATCATTGAAAACCAAAATGCCTTTCAATATTCGTCAGGCGAATTATCCCGAATTATCAACTCAATCCGATTGGCAGCTAAGGTTGTTAATTATAAAGTAAACAAAGCTGGACTGGTGGATATAGTGGGAGCAGCAGGCGAACAAAACATTCAGGGAGAGGACCAACAAAAATTGGATGTCTATGCTAATGAGGTTTTTATTCAAACCCTAATAAACCGTGAAATTGTATGTGGAATAGCTTCTGAGGAAAATGACGAATTTATAACTGTTGAAGGAAGCGATAATAGCCATAATAACAAGTATGTGGTTTTGATGGATCCGCTGGACGGTTCGTCTAATATTGACGTAAACGTTTCTGTGGGAACTATATTCTCTGTTTATAGAAGAATAACTCCAATAGGAACTCCGGTAACAATAGAGGATTTCTTACAGCCCGGAACAAACCAAGTTGCTGCGGGATATGTTATCTACGGTACATCTACGATGATTGTTTATACAACAGGTCATGGAGTAAATGGTTTTACATTAAATCCAGCAATTGGAACCTTTTATTTGTCACACCCAAGCATGCAATTTTCTGAAGACGGAAATATTTATTCTATTAATGAGGGGAATTATGTTCATTTTCCTCAGGGTGTTAAAAACTATCTTAAGTATTGCCAATCAGAAGAAGGCGACAGGCCGTATACATCTCGTTACATAGGAAGTCTGGTTTCAGATATTCATAGAAACATGATAAAAGGGGGGATTTATATATATCCAACTAGTTCTAAAGCACCAAAAGGGAAGTTACGACTGTTATACGAATGTAATCCAATGGCATTTATTGTAGAACAGGCCGGAGGAAAAGCCTCTGATGGTTTTGGGAGAATAATGGAAATTCAACCAACCGAATTACACGAACGTGTTCCGTTTTTCTGTGGAAGTTATAATATGGTTGAAAAAGCAGAAGAGTTTATGCACGATGCGAAATTAAGCAAGTACTAAAAATAAAAACGCCCTAACAAAATTAGGGCGTTTTTTATATACTTATTTTATTCGTGTTTTTGCATTTCTGTAAGGAAGTCGTCTAAGTCTGCTTTTTTGTCTACCAAAGATAATGCTGTGGCAACAATAAGGTCTACGTTTTCAGTAGTGAATCCAATACCTAAGCTAAGTTTCTTTAGCATTACTTCTTGATTGTCTCCCAATACGTGATCAACATTCACTATTCGTGCCAGATCATATAAACGCTCTAATCGTTGCGCGTATAAGTAAGGAGGGTTGATTGGGTATTTCGAAGGGTTCTCTAAAATTTCGGCATATTCTGCTTGCGAAATTTCCAGTCGAATCGCTAATTTGTCTAAAAATTCTTTTTCTTCCGGGGCAAAAACCCCGTCTGCTAATGCTAATCTTACAATGGAAGAAAAGTGACCTTTATTTCTTTGTTTGAATTCGCTATCAAATAAATCTGAAAATGACATAGTTAATTTTTTATTTATATTGTGCAAATATAATTCAATTTTTAAAATATTAAATTTCTTTTTAATTTTTCTTTGCCAACTGTAATTTTTAATAAAATTTAACTAAGGATTTGAAGGTTCGATTCAGTCATTTTCAAAATTAATCGTAAGTTTACAACCCCTTTATCAATTTAATTATTTAACCTATGTCACAGTTTTGGATTTATTTTCAAATAGGATTAAAGCATGTTTTAGATATTCATTCTTATGATCATGTTCTTTTTTTAATTGCATTAGCCATTCCGTTTTCTTTCAAAGATTGGAAGAGATTAACACTTTTAGTATCGCTCTTCACTATTGGTCATACCATGGCTTTATTGCTTTCTGTTTTTGGTATTATTGCTATCAAAGTAAACGTGGTCGAATTGTTGATTCCAATAACTATTTTGATAACAGCGCTTTATAATCTTTTTACTGCAGGTAAATCAAATAAGAAGGAAGGCTTGAACCTAATATTTTTCGTAACCTTGTTTTTTGGTATAATACATGGATTGGGTTTTTCAAACTATTTCAAATCGATTCTTGGCGGTAATGCCGTGTCTAAATTATTGCCTTTGTCTGAATTCGCATTAGGAATTGAAGCTGCACAAATTGTTGTGGTTTTTATTGTTTTAATTTTGTCGTATATTGTACAAACCGTTTTTAGATTCTCAAAAAGAGATTGGGCATTGGTGTTTTCGGCATTCGTAATAGGAGTGGTATTGCCAATGATAATTGGAAATGAAATTTGGATAAGATAAAAATGGAGACAAAAAAGTTGAATAAATACGATAAAGCGTATCTTAGAATTGCTACGGAATGGGGGTTGTTATCATATTGCAAACGGAAACAAGTGGGCGCAATAATTGTTCGCGACCGAATGATAATTTCGGATGGTTATAATGGAACGCCTTCTGGTTTTGAAAATTGCTGTGAGGATGAAGAGGGATTGACTCGTTGGGATGTTTTACATGCAGAGGCTAATGCAATTCTAAAAGTGGCAAGGTCCACTCAGTCCTGTGAGGGAGCAACTTTATATATAACGCTTTCGCCATGCAAAGAATGCAGTAAATTAATACACCAATCCGGAATTAAAAGAGTGGTGTATCATAATGGATACCGAGACGACTCGGGAATTCAGTTTTTATTAAAAGCGGGGGTGATGGTTGAGCATATCCCAGCATTAGAGGAATAAATGAAAACAAACATTAAATATCTTCCTATACTTCTTGGCGCTACTCTTGCAGTTGGGTTTGCGTTAGGCGGACTTTTGAATTCCTCTAACGAGAATTATTTTTCAGCAACCAGCACTTCAAAAACAAAACTCAATAAACTTATTGATTTTATCGACAATGAATACGTAGACGAAGTCAATACAGATTCTATAGTTGATATAACCGTTGATAATATATTAGGACAACTTGATCCGCATTCTGTTTATGTGCCTCCAAGTGAGCAGGCACAAGTGGCAGAAAACATGAAAGGCGACTTTGTGGGAATAGGAGTTAACTTTTATATGTACAAAGATTCTCTAGCGATTATAAAACCAGTTGAAAATGGCCCTTCGGCAAAAGCGGGAATTAAAGCGGGTGATCGAATTTTATACGCTGGAAAGACAAAGCTATATGGACGTAAATTGTCAAGTGATAGTTTGTTTTCTAGTTTAAAAGGAGAGCAAGGTTCCGTAGTTGAGCTTACAATCTACAGAAAATCAGAACAAAAGAAAATAAAAGTAAAAATTAAAAGGGATGTCATTCCTTTGAAAAGCGTCGATGTCGCGGTGCTTCTCGATCAAAATACAGGTTATATAAAAATCAATCGATTTGCCGAGACGACCTTTGAAGAGTTTAAAATAGGTTTGACTAAATTAAAAAAAGAGGGCGCGAAATCACTAGTTATTGACCTTAGGGATAATGGCGGTGGTTATATGGATGAAGCCATTGAAATTGCTGATGAACTATTAAAAGACAAACAATTAATTGTTTTTACCAAAAGCAAAAAAGGCAATGTTAAGAAAACCTATGCTACTAAAAAAGGGGAGTTTGAGAATGGAAATGTATTTGTATTAATTAATGAAAATAGTGCTTCTGCTAGTGAAATTCTAGCGGGTGCCATTCAGGATAATGATAGGGGAACTATTGTAGGGCGCCGTTCATTTGGTAAAGGCTTAGTGCAACGCGAAATGGATTTTAATGATGGTTCTGCAGTGCGGTTGACGGTTGCGAGATATTATACACCTACTGGGCGATCCATTCAAAAGTCTTATTCTAAGGGGAATGAAGAATATTTTAAAGAGTCAGAATCTCGTTTTGAAAAAGGAGAGCTGTATGAAAAAGACAGTATAAAGGTAGTGGACAGCTTGAAATTTAAAACACCAAAAGGAAAGATTGTATATGGCGGAGGAGGAATTGTCCCGGATATTTTTATACCAATTGAAGTGGAGCACGGTGACGTAAACGTAGTGTATTTAATGCAATCCGGTATAGTGGGTAATTTTGTTTTTGAGCAGTTAGACCAAGACAGAAGTGTTTTTAAAGGGCTTCCATATGTGGATTTTGTTTCCAAAATGAACGCTAGCAATTTGTATTTTAGTCAATTTCAGAAAAAACTATATAAAAACGGATTAGAGATAAATTTGACAAATAGTAAGGCAATTGTAAAACGCTATCTCATGGCTGAGTTTGCCCGACAGTTGTATGGAGAGACAAGCTATTATGAGATTGTCTTAAAGGAAGATGCGATGGTTAAAGCAGTCTTGAAGGGTAAAAAATAAAAGGCGTAAGTAGTTTATGTGTTTTTATTTTTCATTATCCCAATCTGTTCGATATCGAATAAGTTCCTTATCTATCATTTCTTTAGACGTTTTTAATAGATATTCTGGATCTTCAGAATATACTGGTGGGAAATAAGTAATTTTTATTTCGGTGGTGAGTTTTCCAAAACATTTTAAAAAGTGCGGAATAAAGGTGTCATCATTTACGAAAGCATCTGTCTTTACTTTGTAATCGATAGCGACAGGTATTATCGCAGCTTTTATTTGGGTAGCGGTCTTAAATGAGCCGTAATTAAAATTTACTGTTGTAGGTGAAACATGAGTTGTGCCTTCTGGAAAATTAATGACTGAATTGCCATTATTGATGACTTCTTTTATGTTTTCGCATGTTTTTTGTCGGCTGTTCTGACATTCTCTTTCAACAAAGATCACTCCCGATATTTTACAGATATAACCAATGAGTGGCCAAGATTCCACCTCTTTTTTGCCTACTGGGTAAGCATGAATATGGCCTACAATAACTATTGGGTCAAAATAAGAACGATGATTGGCTACAATTAATCCTTGAACTGTTGGTAGTTTACCGTATACAATTGTACGGATTCCTAAAATCAGGTTTGTTGTTTTAATTATAAAATCACGTAATAAAAGTGCATTTTTCTTTGTAGTTTTTTCGCTCCAAAACAGACTTAATATATAAAAGCTTAGGGAAAAAAAGGAGACGTAAATAATAAAAATCAGAAGTCTGGCAAGGCTTAAAATAAATGAAAACATATATTAGATTTATAAAAGGGTAAATCTAACATTATTATTCTAATATGCTAATTTCTATTTATCTAATACTGTCGTGTGCATGAGTTTGAACGCCATTGTTCCATAAAGTAAGGATATCTGTGCCAACTGCTGCTCCGCTTCCGGAAGCAATAGCCAATTGACTTCTCCAGCCTGCAAGGGTACCGGTCACGTAAATCCCTTCGGCTACTTTGTGATCTAGGTTGCGCAATTGAATTCTTTGTTTTGCAGCTAGTGATTTTTGGTGCGGCTCTACATATTCCATCAATCCTTCAATCGAAAATGTATTTGCAGCGCCAATACCAATGACAATTATTTTGGACGTATAGCTATTCTTGTTTGTAGTAACAGTAAATTCAGGGAATTGACCTTCTACTTTCAGGACTTTTTCGTTTAGAATTTGTGTAATGTGTGGATAAGTGTCAGACAGATGCTTCGTGCTTTCTTTTAGTAAGTCAGAACCCAAGGTGCCTGGAGTAATACCGTAGGCATTATTGAAAACAGCTTCTTGTAGCGAAGACGCTTTCTGATGTGTTAAAATTCCAATTTTTTTTTCGGTGACAAACGCTTTGTTTTTTGCGGAGCCCAAAATAAGGGAGCATGAAATGCCAGAAACGCCTCCGCCGATAATTAAAGCATCAAACATAGTTATAGTTTGTCATTCATTTTTTCTTCAATTTTTTTGGACATTCTAAAAATCAACAGAATTAACACTGCGCAGAATGATGCTGCAATTCCAATAAAAGCAACTACGCTATCTCCTTGAAATGGATGTTTGAAGTCTAATAATGTGATATTAAAGATAATAAGCGCCAATGCCAGGAATACTAAGATGTTGGTGAATATTTTCATAAGATTGTTTTTTCTCTGTATTTTAAAAATGAGTTGTGGAAGCGATTTAATTTAAATGCATCTCCAGAAAAATCAGATTGATTTCACAGACTACATTTTGAGGTAAATTTATAAAAAAAAATATTAGACAAACAAACCTTTAACATTAGCTGCGAATAATTTAACAGCAATTGCAAGCAATATAACTCCAAAAACTTTTCGGATGATTCCTAAGCCTGATGATCCAAGCATTTTTTCAATTTTTGAGGATGATTTTAAAACTAGGTAAACTAGTGCTATATTAAGTAAGATAGCAATAATTATGTTGATTGTATGGTATTGCGATTTTAGGGATAGTAAAGTAGTCATTGTTCCTGCACCAGCAATTAAAGGAAAAGCGATTGGAACAATAGAAGCTGTTTCTGATTCTTCTTCTTTGTATAAACGAATGCCTAAAATCATCTCTAGTGCTAAGAAAAAAAGCACAAAAGCACCGGCTACTGCAAAAGAATTCACGTCAATTCCAATTATGTTTAATAATTCTTCTCCAATAAAAAGAAAAAGGATCATTATAATCATGGCCACAACACTGGCTTTTTCAGACTGAATGTGGCCTACTCTACTCCGTAAGTCAACAATAATAGGTATGCTTCCTAAGATGTCAATTACGGCAAAAAGTACCATTCCAACTGTGGCAATCTCTCTAAAATCTATTTCCAACATGAATTTTTTATTTTTTGTTTGCAAAGGTATAAGATTAGATGAGTTTTTGTTATAAACACCCTTTTTTTAAGTATTCTAATTGGAGGTTTTGTCACATTCTTTTTTTTAAACCGACTCAGTTGCATTTTGTATTAGCGTTGTGTTAAAAGCAATATTTAATCAAGACCCTTTGTCTTAGTTTGACTATCTTTGCGCTTTATAATCACAGTACCCATAGCAATGTTTCAATTAGGAAAAACCATCGTTTCAGAAGATATATTAGATAAAGATTTTGTTTGCAATCTGTCAGCCTGTAAGGGTGCGTGTTGTGTTGATGGCGATGCCGGAGCACCACTAAGTGAGGAGGAAACTAAAATTTTGGAAGAAATATATCCTAAGGTAAAACCATTTCTTCGCAAGCAGGGAATAGCTGCAATCGAAGCGCAGGGAGTTTGGGTAAAAGGTACAGATGGAGACCTTGAGACGCCGCTGATTGATGATAAAGATTGTGCCTACGTTATTTTTGACGGTAAGACCGCTCTATGTGGTATTGAGCAAGCTTACAATCAAGGGGTGATCGACTGGAAAAAACCTGTTTCGTGTCATTTATATCCTATCCGAGTAAAAGATTTTACAGAGTTTGCTGCGGTTAATTATGACAAATGGGATATTTGTGATCCAGCCTGTTCTTTAGGTCAGGAGCTAGAAGTTCCCGTGTACAAATTTGTCAAAGAAGCATTAGTCAGAAAATTCGGTGAGGATTGGTATATGGAACTTGAGAAAGTGGCTCAAGACATGAAAAAATAGATTTCGGCTTATAAATATTTTCTTATTCCCAGTTTGTAAAATCCTATATTTCACGGTGCTTTAAGTACTTTAGTAAAATTTAAGGCGCTGTATGTCAGTTTCTTGCGGATGCTATTAAAATCGTTCTGATTTTTGCATTTTGTTAAAAACTATGACCGATTGTGAATAAGTTTGGCTTTTTATAACCACCATTTTTTACAATCTTTGTAATCCACAGAATACATAAAATTTCGTTAAAATTTCAAAAAAAACAACAACAGCAATGTCGCAAATTGAACCAATACTACAAGAAAACAAAAATCGTTTCGTAATTTTTCCTATCAAGCACCATGATATATGGGAGTTTTATAAATCAATGGAGGCTAGTTTTTGGACTGCAGAGGAAATCGATTTGTCTCAGGACTTGAATGACTGGAATAATAAACTGAATGACGACGAAAGGTATTTCGTTAAACACATTTTGGCGTTTTTCGCAGCTTCAGATGGGATTGTAAATGAAAATTTAGCTGAGAATTTCGTAAACGAAGTGCAATATGCTGAAGCGAAATTCTTCTATGGCTTTCAGATCATGATGGAAAACATACATAGTGAGACTTACTCCTTGTTGATTGACACTTATGTGAAAGATGATGCTGAAAAAGATCAATTGTTTAATGCATTAGAAGTTTTTCCAGCGATTAAGAAAAAAGCGGATTGGGCTTTACAGTGGATCGAGTCAGATTCGTTTGCTGAAAGATTGATTGCATTTGCAGCTGTGGAAGGTATTTTCTTCTCGGGAGCATTTTGCTCTATCTACTGGTTGAAAAAACGTGGATTAATGCCGGGACTTACATTCTCAAATGAATTGATTTCTCGTGACGAGGGTGTTCATTGCGATTTTGCAGTGCATTTACACAATCACCACTTGATAAATAAAGTGCCTAAAGAAAGAATCAGAGGTATAATCGTTGATGCTTTAAACATCGAAAGAGAATTTATTACGGAATCACTTCCGGTAAGTTTGATAGGGATGAATGCAGTGTTGATGACACAGTATTTAGAGTTTGTTGCTGATAGATTGTTAGTTGAATTAGGTTGCGATAGAGAATACAATACTACTAATCCTTTTGATTTCATGGATATGATTTCATTGCAAGGGAAAACAAATTTCTTTGAAAAGAAAGTGGCTGAATACCAAAAATCAGGTGTTATGAATACTGATGGTGATGCCCAAAAAATCTCATTTGACGCTGACTTTTAGATTGACGACAAAATAAAACAAATCAATTTGCGCTTTGGGAACTGTTGTTTCCATAAATGCTCAATTTGTAAATTAGCTTAGCCCCGATAGCAGCGAAAATCCTTTTGTTTTTTTTAAAATAAAAGATTGAAGCGAATAGCGGGAATAGCTCCTGATACTGAAGTGAATTCAGAATTAATAAAAGATGCACAGTGTTTGAATATTGAAATTCATTTTTCAATGTTTAAATTTTTCAATAATAAAAAAAAGTAAACTTATGTATGTAGTAAAGAGAGATGGCCATAAGGAGCCTGTAATGTTTGATAAGATTACCGATAGAATCAAAAAGCTGTGTTACGGTTTGAACGAATTAGTTGATCCAGTAAAAGTGGCGATGCGTGTGATTGAAGGTTTGTATGATGGTGTTTCTACCTCTGAACTAGACAATCTTGCTGCCGAAACTGCTGCTTCTATGACTATTGCGCATCCTGATTATGCACAATTAGCTGCTCGTATTGCAATATCAAACTTACATTCAAATACTACCAAATCGTTCTCAGAAACGATGAACGAAATGTATCATTATGTAAATCCAAGAAATGGACAAGATGCGCCATTGCTTTCGGAAGAAGTGCATAAAGTGATTCAGGAAAATGCGGAATTCCTTGATTCCCATATCATATACAACAGGGATTTTAATTACGATTATTTTGGTTTTAAAACATTAGAGCGTTCTTATTTGCTTAAGATAAACGGAAAAATTGTAGAGAGACCACAACATATGTTAATGCGTGTTTCTGTAGGGATTCACTTAGATGATTTAGAGTCGGTTTTAGAAACCTATGACCTAATGTCTAAAAAATTCTTTACGCATGCTACGCCTACCTTATTCAACTCAGGAACGCCAAAACCTCAAATGTCTTCTTGCTTCCTTTTAGCAATGCAAGACGATAGTATTGACGGGATTTACGATACTTTGAAACAAACAGCAAAAATATCGCAATCAGCAGGTGGAGTAGGACTTTCTATTCACAATGTACGTGCAACAGGTTCTTATATTCGTGGAACTAATGGAACTTCAAACGGGATTGTTCCTATGTTGAGAGTCTTTAATGATACGGCTCGTTATGTAGATCAAGGTGGTGGAAAACGTAAAGGAAGTTTTGCTATTTATATCGAAACTTGGCATGCAGATATTTTTGATTTCCTAGACTTGAAAAAGAATACAGGAAAAGAAGAAATGCGTGCTAGAGACTTATTCTTTGCAATGTGGACATCAGATTTATTCATGAAACGCGTACAGGAAGACGGGAATTGGACTTTAATGTGTCCTAACGAATGTCCTGGATTGTATGATGTTTACGGTGAGGAATTTGAAAAAATGTATACTGATTATGAAAAAGCGGGTAAAGGTCGAAAAACTATTAAAGCACATGAGTTGTGGGAGAAAATTCTAGAATCTCAAATTGAGACTGGAACGCCATACATGTTGTATAAGGATGCTGTTAACCGTAAATCAAACCAAAAGAATTTAGGAACGATTCGTTCGTCTAATTTATGTACTGAAATCATGGAGTACACTTCTCCTGATGAGGTTGCGGTTTGTAACTTGGCTTCACTCTCATTACCAATGTTTGTTGATAATGGGAAATTTGATCACGAATCGCTTTATACAGTTACTAAACGAGTAACTAGAAATTTAAATAAAGTTATTGATAGAAATTACTATCCGGTAAAAGAGGCCGAAAACTCAAATATGCGTCACAGACCAATTGGTCTTGGTGTACAAGGATTAGCAGATGCTTTCATCATGTTGCGTTTGCCTTTTACATCTGATGCTGCTAAGAAACTGAATCAAGAAATTTTTGAAACACTATACTTTGCTGCTGTAACTGCTTCTATGGAAATGGCAAAAGAGGAAGGACCGTATTCTTCATTTAAAGGATCGCCAATGTCTCAAGGGGAATTCCAATACAATTTGTGGGGAATGAAAGATGAGGAATTGTCAGGTCGTTGGGATTGGGCTTCTTTACGTAAAGAAGTGATGGAACACGGTGTTCGTAACTCTTTATTAGTTGCGCCTATGCCAACCGCTTCAACATCTCAAATATTGGGTAATAACGAAGCATTTGAGCCTTACACCTCTAATATTTACACACGAAGAGTGCTTTCAGGAGAATTCATCGTTGTAAACAAACATTTACTGCACGATTTAGTAGAGCTTGGGTTGTGGAACGAAACTATGAAACAAGAATTGATGCGTAATAATGGATCAGTTCAGGACTTAGATATTCCGCAAGATTTGAAAGAGTTATATAAAACAGTTTGGGAGATGTCAATGAAAGACATTATCGATATGTCACGTCAACGTGGTTATTTTGTAGATCAATCTCAGTCATTGAACTTGTTTATGCAAAATGCCAACTATTCTAAATTGACTTCGATGCATTTTTATGCTTGGCAATCTGGATTGAAAACAGGAATGTACTACTTGAGAACAAAAGCTGCGGTTGATGCGATTAAGTTTACCTTGAATAACGATAAAAAAGCAGAGCCTATTGTGGTAACGTCTAAGCCAGCTGCTATTGCAGTTGAGGCTATTGAAGCCGTTGAGCCTGTTGCAATAAACGCTGAAGAATACAGAGCAATGCTGGAACTGGCTAAAAATGCTGGCCCAGATGATTGCGAAATGTGTGGTTCTTAATTAGAAAATAGAATAGAGAGTAAAGAATAAAGAGAAACAGCTATCAATTTGATAGCTGTTTTTTTATGCTTGTATTTTGACAATCAGTACTGTTTTTTAAGAGGATTAAAACCTTAAAAACAGCTTCTTTACTCAAGAGCAAATACAATCGATATTTACACTTTATTTTTCTTTTGTTTATTAGGGCAGCTAACTGTTTTAGCTAATTAGTTCTTTAAATGTGACGTAATTATATAAAAACATCCAAAAATTCTATAAAAGTCAATTGTCTCATGCAGAGTATATTTGTAATATCAAATGACACAATTATGGGCGCAATTGAATATAGTAAGAAAATAAGCAATGGAATAATACAATTATTTTATGCTACTTGTACTAATGACTTGATTGTGTATTCAAAACAAGCTAGTAATATAGAGATCTTTATTTTGGCCTTTTTCATAGAATGTAATCGTCACTTTATCGCTGATAGCCTTTTTATGGATGTGTTTAAGAAGTATTTGTAGTATGTTTAAACAATAGTAAAGATCTATTTATAGAAGGCGTTTAAGAATCAATCATATAGAATAAGAACAGCAATCAATTTTGATTGCTGTTTTTTTTGGGGGAGCTTTCTCCCGCTTTCCATTTCAATCGGGGATAGGGAATTAATGTTTGAATTGATTTTAGGCTTGTCAAGTTGATTGGGATTTCAGTTGTTTTAAATGGTAAAAGGAATTGTAGAACTAGTGTAATAATGAAAATTCTTAATAATAATACAAGAATAAATCACTATATTTGAGTAGGTTGAGATTATTTATTAGACTTTTTTAATATTAAAACAGTAAATATGAAAAACAAAGAATTTGCAATTACAGAGAATGTGCTCGCTTCACAAGGACAACGTTTCCTTAATGTAATAATTGACTCCCTCTTTATCTATATCCTTGTTTTAAGTGCAGGGACTACTATTGTTTTAATAGGGGAAGCTACAAATAACTTTGCAGTTTCTGGATGGGTTGAAAATATGAATTTTGTAGAAATTGTTGCTTATGGCTTGCTAATACTGTTTTTGTATTACTTTTTATCCGAAGTTTATTTCTCCAGAACACTAGCGAAATTAGTTACCCGTACTGTTGTTGTTAGAAGTGATGGTTCAAAACCCACGATCAAAATGATTTTTATTAGAACCATAAGTCGGTTTATTGTTTTTGAGTCCTTATCTTATTTAGGAGGGATTTCTAGAGGATGGCACGACAGTCTTTCAGGAACTTATGTGGTCAAGAAAGAAAAATTAGCAAAAAGCAAACATTACTTTCAACATCCAGAAGAATTTGGAAGAGTAGAATAATAGAAAAACCTAGTGTATAAGAGACACTAGGTTTTTTCATTTTCAATTATATTGTTGCGGTATTGGAAACGGCAATTCGCATTTGTTTGGCTGCAGTAACCATCTCGATTAATGCTTTTTTAGTTTCGTCCCAGTGACGTGTTTTTAACCCGCAATCAGGGTTTACCCATAGTTGGTCTACAGGAATTACAGCAGCAGCTTTCTCTAGTAGATCAACCATTTCCTGACTAGAAGGAACACGAGGCGAGTGAATATCATATACTCCAGGGCCAATTTCATTGGGGTATTTAAAGTCGGCAAAAGCGTCTAATAATTCCATTTGCGAACGCGAACATTCTATTGTAATCACATCAGCATCCATGTCAGCGATGTTTTGTATAATATCATTAAACTCACTATAGCACATGTGTGTGTGGATTTGAGTGTCGTCACTCACGCCACTTGCCGAAATTCGAAATGCTTTTATAGCCCAGTCTAAGTATGTTGCCCATTCTTCCTTACGCAATGGCAGTCCTTCTCTGATGGCCGGCTCGTCAATTTGAATGATTTTAATTCCTGCTTTTTCAAGATCTACTACTTCGTCACGAATCGCTAGTGCAATTTGTGTACAGGTTTCTGACCTTGGTTGATCGTTACGTACAAATGACCATTGTAATATTGTCACAGGACCTGTAAGCATTCCTTTGACCCATTTTGGAGTTAGCGATTGTGCAAACTCGGCCCATTTTACAGTCATTGGTTTTGGTCGAGAAACATCGCCATAAATTACAGGTGGTTTCACACAACGGCTTCCATAGCTTTGAACCCAACCATTTTTGGTAAAGGCAAATCCATCCAATTGTTCACCAAAGTATTCTACCATATCATTACGTTCAAATTCCCCATGAACTAAAACATCAATGCCTGATTCTTCCTGAAAACGAATCGTTTCTTCAGTTTCTTTTTTAATGAGGGTATCGTAATCGGATTGCGATAATTCTCCTTTTTTAAATTTTGCTCTCCAGCTACGTACTTCGGCAGTTTGTGGGAATGAACCAATGGTTGTAGTCGGGAATAAGGGCAATTTTAGCGCGTCAATTTGCAGTTTTCTTCTTACGGAGAAAGAGTTTTCTCTTCTGGAATCTTCATCTACAATACTCGCTACTCTATTTTTTACTTCAGCATTGTGAATAATTGTCGCTTTTTTTCTATTGCTATTTGCAATTGTATTTTCTTCAAAATGAGCTTGGTCGCTCTCGGTGATTTCGTTCGAAGCTAAATTGCGAAGTACAACTACTTCTTCTATTTTTTGTTTGGCGAAAGCCAGCCATTGCTTAATTTCAGGAGTTAGTGTTTCTTCGTTAGTTTCTAATTCCAAGTCGCAAGGCGAATGAATTAAGGAGCAAGATGGAGCAATAAAAACACGATCACTACCTAAGACATCGGTTGCTTTCTGGATTAATGCCAATGACTTTTTGAAATCATTTTTCCAAATGTTTCTTCCGTCAATTACTCCAAGTGAAAGCGAAGTGTTTTTTGAAAGCAAATTAGACTCTAAAATATCATCTAATTGTAACGAACAACGTACTAAATCTAAATGAAAAGTATGAACTGGAAGAGATAAGGCTGTTGCCAAATTTTCTCCAAAACAATCAAAATAGTTAGCAAGAATGATTTTGATATTCGGGAATTTTTCATTGATTTTCGTGTAAGTATACACTAATGCCGCTCTTTCAATATCAGTTAGATTTAAGGCTAGAAAAGGTTCGTCAAACTGAACGTATTCTACTTTTTCATCCTGTAGCTTCTGTAAAATATTAAAATAAACAGGAAGCAGTTTGTTGATTAGCTCAATTCTATGAAAGCCTTCTTGCTTCTCTTTTCCTAAAAGCAAATAAGAAACGGGTCCTATGATTACTGGTTTTGTTTGGAATCCAGCTGCTTTTGCTTCTTTGTATTCATCAATTATTTTTTCTGAAAACAAGCTAAATCCTTGATCTTTTGTAAATTCAGGTACAATATAATGGTAGTTAGTGTCAAACCATTTGGTCATTTCCATGGCTACAACATCTTGACCTTCTTTTTGTGCGCCTCTTGCCATTGCAAAATACAAGTCGAGAACTGAATTCTCTTTGGCGAAAGCCGAATACTGCTCCGGAATAACTCCAAGTGTTAAAGATAAATCAAGTACCTGGTCGTAAAAAGAGAAGTCATTTGACGGAATTAAATCAATTCCACCATTGTATTGAAGCGCCCAGTTTTCTTTTCGAATGTTTTTTCCAGTTGCTAAAAGTTGTTCGGCTGTAATTTTACCAGACCAATATAGCTCGCTGGCTTTCTTTAATTCTCTATTGCTGCCTATTCGTGGATAACCTAAATTGTTTGTTTTCATTTTTAGTGTTTTTTTCTAGGCAAAGGTATAGTCTTAGTATTAATTACTTATTTTTGCATTATACTTAAGTAATAATACTTGTGTTGTTTAAATCGTGCAGTAATTTGTTTTGTGCGATAGTAAAAAAGATAACTTTAACAGTAAAATTCACTATGGAAAATTTAGATTCAACCGACTTACAGATTCTGAGACATCTTCAAGAAGACTCAGATATCAATATAAAAGACCTAGCGAGTAAGTTGTTTTTAACAGCAACTCCGATTTATGAACGTATAAAAAGACTGGAAAGAGAAGGCTACATAATGAAATATGTAGCTTTATTAGACAAGAAAAAGATGAATCTGGGAATGATTGTTTTTTGCAATGTGCGGTTAAAAGAGCATGCCAGAAATGTAGGAAGCAATTTTGTTAGAGATATTGTGGCACTTCCTGAAATTATAGAATCGTATAATATTGCGGGTGACTATGATTTTATGCTGAAAATATTGGTTAAAGATATGGAGAGCTATCAGGATTTTGTAATGAATAAATTATCTACGATTGAAAACATTGGTAACACCCAAACTATTTTTGTGATGGGCGAAATTAAGCATAGTACGGCACTGAATTTTTAGATTTAACTTATTTGAGACATAAAAAAAGGAAACAATATATGTTTCCTTTTTTAGCTAGGAGTGTTTTTATAAAACTTATAAATCAGTAAACGGATCTTGACCGTTATTGATTTCTTCAATTGATTGTGCTGTTTTAACGTTCTCTAGTTTTAAATCCAATAGACCTTTATGACTTGTAGCGATTTTTAGATTATTTGGAAACGTTTTCCAATCTTCCCAACTCGTTTCTAATCCGCCAATAGGAATAATACTAACCCACATTCTCCAAGCTTTTGGCATATAATTTTCATCGACTAACCATACATAAGAATCTCCAGGCGTACTTCCTCCAGACGCATAAGTAACAATAAGTGCTTCTTGATTGTCTTGCATCACGATACTCCTTGTAGTACCTGCATCGCGTAATTTGAATGGAGCAATAAGCCAAAATGAATCATTGTTAAAGTAATCATTTGCTTTTTTTATGGCATCCGTTTTTTGGGAGTTGTTTAGTTTTTTGTCGTTTTCGTAAGCCACACCTTCTAGGGTTTTATTATTGTAAAGGACTTTTTTATCATCCCATTTCACTTGGACTAAATTGCGTTTTTTGTCCCAGAGATAATGATGGTTTCCTCTAAATGTAAAAGAAACAACGGTAGTAGTATCCCATGCTTTTTGATTGATTGCTGTTTGGATTTTATCAGTAAGTGCTTCGGCTTTAGTTCCCTCTTGTCCAACGGGCAAAGGCTTGCTTGTGAAATACAAGAATGCTGCGATGGAGATAATTAGGATAAGAATAATAGAGCCTGCTATTTTGAAGATTTTTTTCATTTTTTATAATTGGTTTATTTTAAAATGCTTCTCAAATGTAGCAAAATAAGACCATTTGTGCAGGACGTTTCTGAAGTTGTTATTAAACCAAAACTTTTTCTGTAAGTTCTACTGCGTTTTCTATATCCCAATCGCCTTCAATCATGCGGTGAACGTAGCATGCATCGGCTTGTTTAAGTAATTCGGTTTTTTGTTCTGCAGTTAGGTCGCCTTTAATTTTAATTTTGGCAGTAACATGAGAGCTAAGTTTTCCGTCTTCACCACGTTTTACGTTTAGTTCAAATTCTCCATCAACTTCACCAATTTCCCATTTATTTTTTCGGGCAATGTAGCGTACTGTGGCCACCTTACACAGGGCAATACTAGACAAGATTAAATCCTCTGGCGAAAAACCTAAATCGGTTCCTGTGCTTGAAGTGGGTTCATCACCTACAATGGCATGTCTACCATTTGTAATTAAGGATTGGTATCCCGTAGTTAGGTTTTTTATGTTTATTTTCTTTCCCATGATATTAACTTTTTAAAATGCTTGTTAAATGACTCGTCATTACTGATTTACTTTGTATTCCGTTTTGAGTACCTACAACTTCTCCGTTTTTAAAATAGAGCAGGGCAGGAATGCTTCTTACTTTAAATTGGGCGGCTAGCTCTTGATTTTTATCTACATTAATTTTTGAAATCACTGCTTTACCATCAAAGTTTGCCGCTAATTCTTCAAGTGCAGGATGCAAAGCCTTACAAGGACCACACCAGTCAGCAAAGAAATCTACTAGCACTACGTTGTTTGTATTTATGGTTTCGTCAAAATTGTATTTGTCTAAATATTGTATCATTTTATTTTGAATTAATAATTATATGAATAAGTTGTTTTCGTCACAGTAGTAATCAGTGATTGCCAGATTTTGGCAAAAACTGTCTTGTGTTACTGCAATTATTTGTGTTGTTTCATTTGGAGTATTAAGACCTAAAATATTTTTAAAGCCTCCGATAATTGTATGTATTGTTTTCATGATTCCCGTTGTTTCAGTTTGATGGTACAAAGGTGCGAAGAAAGCTAAGCTTGAAGTTAGGTCGCATTTCCCGTAGAGTTGTTCATTCTTCCCTTAACGCCTTTTTTAGGGGTTTAGGGGGCAGATATTTTGTTGGTTGTAGGAACATTTGTCTCGCTTTTCGTTTCAATCTTTTTATTTTTAAAGGAAAAAGAAAAAGGATTTCCACTGCAATCGGGGTTAAGAGATTATGTTTAGTGGTTAAAAAATTGAATTGAGTGGACTGATGAAGAAAGAATAGAGAGAAAAAAGTAAAGGGGAAGAGTAGATAAAGGTTAATTTTCTTTCTTATATTTAATTTCAAATTATGTCACGCAACCATTTCCTATTAATCGAGTCTTAGAATAGAACCAAATAATCAAAAAATGAAAAACACTTATTTAATCTTAATTGGCACTTTAATTTTTACGTCTTGTTCAAATAGTAATGATGTTAATCAATCTTTTAATGTAGAAGGTACTTTTGAATATAAGATTCTTAATTGTGATAATACCGGACAGCCCGAAAAGAATTGTACCGAAATAATCACATTTATAGATGATTCAACTGTTGATGTATTAATAGGAGGAGGAGACATAACGGAGAGAACGAACTATTCGATATCTAAAAATAAAATTGGTATTGATGGCTTACAAACTGATATTTCTTTTAATATTAAAAATGATTCTACACTTATTCGTATTCAAAATGGTGAAATCTGGAAAAAAGCAAATACTAATTAAATCCGCAATAGCTCTTGAAAACACTAGGAGTTATTCCGCTTTTTTAAAATCAGATGGGGAAACACCTTCAATTTTCTTAAAAAACCGACTGAAAGACTGAATGTCTTCATAACCTATTTCGTAAGCGATTTCTTTGATGCTCTTGTCAGAATAGCGCAAAAGGCGGCGCGCTTCAAGAATGGTGCGGTTTTGAATAACCTGCAAAGGTGATTTTTCATTGTATTTCTTGAATAAATTCGATAGTGTCTTCGGACTTTTATTCAGCATTTCGGCGTAATCCGCCACCTGGTGCTTGGTTTTAAAATTGCTTTCGACCAAATAATTGTATTCTCGCACAATATCCAATTGCTTCTTGTCAAATGTGGTCAGCTCTGTTTGTTCTTTGTACACGCGGGTGCATAAAATAAGCAAACGTTTGAGCATCATTTGTAGCATGTCGTTTTGTAAATCATCTTTGGAAACCATTTCGATAGCAAACATTTTCCATAGAATTTCAAACTTCTCTAGTTCTTCCGCAGGAATAGAAATCTTAGGTAATTGAGATGCTCCAAAAAACAAAATTCCCTTGCAACCTACCTCGCTGTCGTGATCTGCAATGCAGTAAAATGCCCTGTTGAACCGAATCAAACGCGCTTTGTTCAGTTTTAAAACTTCAACTTTATGATACTCGGTTAAAAATAAAACCGAATTTGCCGGAAACAAATGCGCAGTTCCGTCAACATTAATTTTTAATTCATCTAAGGACCAAATAACACTCAAGCCGTCGGTAATTTTTTCTTTAAGCAAATCATAATTGCTAGCGTCAATTTCGGCTAATCGGATGAATTCATTAAGTTGGCCTGTGTAAAGCATAGTTGTCTTTTGGTTAAAACCTACATTATAATTTTAAAATGGCTTCGACAGTGTTTTCGGCAGCAATTACGGCGCCTTCCATATAACCAGGATATTGATTGGCAGTTTCTGTTCCTGCAAAAAACAAGTGATTGTCGCAGTATGATTCCCTGAATAAAGGATGTCCATTATTTTGATGCGGGTACATAAACCCAATTTGCCCAGCACTTTTAGTTTGAATTTCTCTTGCCCAAACCGTCTCATGATATGACGTAAAATTTAGCGCTTCCTGACCAAAAACTTTAACTAATTGTATTTTTAATTTTTCTAAGCGCTCTGTTTTAGAATACATCTCCATTCCGGAACTGATAAAACCACAAAGTGCAAATTTATCTAATTCGGAATTTGATTGATCATAAAACTCGGTTATAGGCCCCACATTGCTAAAAAATGTGCCCGAAAAATTCTTGTTACGCCAGAAAGGCTCAGCATATACAAAAGCCACTTTAATAGAATCTTGCATCCAAGTATGGGTTTTCTCAGTAATATCACTCAGTTTTTGTGGTAGTGCAGGGGTGACAATAATATCATTTGCAAACAAGGCTAGCGGCAAGGTCGAAATCACATAATCAGCTGCAAAAGATTGATTTTGAGTCGTGATTTTAACTTTGCTATTTTCAAAATTGAGTTGACTAACTATTTCGTTTAAGTGTATTGGAACAGTAGCTAATTTGCTTTTTAGGGTTTCGATAAGTTGGCTTGTGCCACCCGAAACTCTGTAGCTTGGACTATTTTTCGGAATCTGGATTTCTTGTACTGCAGCAGCTGAAAACGGTTCGAAATACGAAGTGCCTTCCATGAATTGTTCGAAATAATTCAAATCCAGTTCGCTTAACAGCTTTTTGAAATTAACATGAATGTCGTTAAACCATGTAGCACCCATTTCGACTTGAGCGGTATCAGAATGTAATGTGTGAATTCGTCCACCAACCCGATCTCTAGCTTCGATAATTTCAATATTAAAACCTTTATTTTGCAAGCGGTAGGCGATTAATAATCCGCTTAATCCTGCACCAAGAATTATAATTTTTTTATTCATTTTTTTTTAATAATAATAGCTTGTAAAAATACAATCTGTTTGTTTAATACTGACTTTTGGAGTATCAATTTATCAAATAGTCCTATTGTAGTTTTTAATAATAAACAAAGCTCAGGTTAGATTTTAATAATAGGTTTAAGTTAAAGTGGTTTTGTTTTCTTTGGTTAGTTTTAGAAATCAGAATAAAGCTATTTTTAGTTATCGCTATTTCTCTATCTTTGAAAAATAATCCAATTATTCAAAATCGAAAAACACAGTATGAACTGGGAACAACTTTTATCATTAAGACGCCAAGGCGATACAAGCAAGCGATTACGTATTGAACAGGATGATACCCGTTTGGGTTTTGAAGTTGATTATGACCGCATTATTTTCTCTGCCGCTTTTAGAAGTTTACAAGATAAAACACAAGTTATTCCTTTGTCTAAAACTGATTTTGTTCACACTAGGCTGACGCATAGTTTAGAAGTTTCGGTCGTTGGGCGTTCTTTAGGAAGATTGGTTGGAAAGAAAATCATAGAAAAATACCCGCATTTAAAAGAAGTTCACGGTTTTCATATGAATGATTTTGGAGCCATAGTCGCTGCAGCTTCACTAGCGCACGATATAGGTAATCCTCCTTTTGGTCACTCAGGTGAAAAAGCGATAGGAGAGTATTTTTCTATCGGAAAAGGAAAACAATACAAAGACCAGTTGTCTAAAAAAGAATGGCAGGATCTGATTGATTTTGAAGGGAATGCGAATGGTTTTGCAGTTCTTACTGCCAGTCGCCCAGGAATTGAAGGCGGACTTCGTATTTCGTACGCGACTTTAGGGGCATTTATGAAATACCCAAAAGAAAGCTTGCCCAAAAAACCAACTAAAGATATAGCTGATAAAAAATACGGTTTCTTCCAAAGTGACAAAAAGTTCTTTCAGGAAGCCGCAAAAGACATGGGATTGATTCCAAATAAAACAGGAGACGATATTGGTTTTGAAAGACATCCTCTGGCTTATTTAGTAGAGGCAGCTGATGATATTTGCTACACTATTATAGATTTTGAAGATGGAATTAATCTTGGACTAGTTTCTGAGGATTTTGCGTTGGAGTATCTTATCAAATTGGTAAAAGAAAGCATTGACACATCTAAATATAAAACACTTACTACTAAGGAAGATCGTATTAGTTATTTGCGTGCTCTGGCAATTGGTAGTTTAATTAATGATGCCGTAAAGGTCTTTATAGATAATGAAGAGGCTATTTTAGATGGTAAATTTCCATTTGCTTTAACAGACAAAAGCAAATACAAAGCACAGATGGATGACATCATCAGTATCAGTGTAAAAAATATTTACCAAAGTAGGGAGGTTATTGAGAAAGAGATTGTGGGTTACCAAATTATTCAAACCTTATTGGATAAATTCATTACTGCCTACGATAATAATTTTAATGGCACAGCTTCTAACTATGATAAATTGATTTTAAAAATGTTGCCGGAAAGACACCATTTAGAAAAAGAAGATTTATACGGTAGGTTGCTTCATATCTGTCACTACGTATCGCTACTTACAGACGGAAATGCTTTGGAATTATTTGAAACGATAAATGGTAAAAAAAGAGATTAATTAGAATTGATACAAGATTCCTACTCCTAAAACTTGTTTTAATTGAGTTTTGGGACCTACGGTAACTTGATTTCCATTAAGTTCTTCTTTGGCCTTTATGTCATCGTCATAAATGATATGAAGGCCAATGTTGGTTTTTACGTACTCATTTACCTTTAAATCTAGCATCAGGTCATAATCAATATCGATATTTCCAAAATTATTTATGTAATCAGAATATAGACTTAAGCGATTTTCTAAAGTGATGTTTTTTAAGATTTCTTTTTTATATAAAGCTGTCAGCAGGAAACCAAGTTCGATCTTCGCTCTTTCACCTTCAGAAATTAAATTACCGTTCAAGTCATACACCGCTTTAACAACCCCAAAAGCCCCCAGGTTAGCTAATCGCTGATCTAAAACAAAAGTTATTTTTGAAGTGAATGGAGAGAGATAAAGCATTTCATCCTTCTTTTTTGTGGCATATTCAGCACCAAGACCTAAGAAAATATAGGCTGGGGCAAAAGGGCTCGAAACAGAAATTTCCTTATTTGGATACGAATAACCATTGGTAAACTGCGTATTTAAGTTAAATTTTGCCGAGTGATACCAGTTAGAAAGAGTATCCTTTCGATAGCCTAATGTTGAGCTAAACTGAAATGCATCTTCTGTTTTTCTAAGCTCAATACCATCCTGTTTGTTTAAACCATAACGCATAATCAGTTCGTTTGACCAACTGTAATTGTCTGTGGCGTACACTCTGTTAAATTTGGTTTTTAAAAGTCCCGATATCGAACTGGTACCCCCGGCGTTCCAATTGACAAAGGCGATTTCAGATATATCGAAACCTATTTTGTTTTTATTTGTCCAATGCGATAAAGTATCCTTAACTGGAACGAGTTTAGCTACCTTAACTGACTTGTCTGGCTGTATAGTGGTTATGATTTTCTGAGAGAAAGTATTTATAGAAAAGAAAAAGAATAGGCAGGCAAAAGATAATAATTTGGTCATAGGTTAGTTCGTTAAAGGGCGCAAAATAATTATTTTCATTTAGTTGAAAAAATTATTTCTAAACTTTTAACGTCAATATTGCAATATTGTTGTAATTCATCAACAGTTCCGTGTTCTATAAATTCATCAGGAATCCCCAATGTTTTTATATTTGCAGAATAATTGTGATGGGATGCAAACTCAAGAATCGCAGTTCCGAAACCACCCGAAACCACTCCGTCCTCCAATGTTATTACCGTTTTATACGTTTTGAATATGGAATGTAATTCCGCTTCATCTAAAGGTTTGACGAACGCAAAATCATAATGAGCGATAGTGTTTGGATTGTTTAAATTAGCTAAGGCCAAAGTAACATTTTTACCTATAGGACCATTCGACAGGACTGCTGTTTTAGTACCCTTTTTTAGACAGCTTGCAAGGCCAATTTCAATTTTTTCATATTTTCCAAAATGTTGAGACTGCCAATTCACAATTACTCCTCTACCCCGAGGGTAACGGATTGCTATAGGATGGTCTAAACCTAATTGAGCGGTATATAAAATATTTTGCAGTGCAATTTCATTCAATGGCGAATAGATAATGATATTGGGAATGCAACGCAAATAAGCCAAATCAAAAACGCCATGATGTGTAGCTCCATCTTCGCCCACTAAGCCGGCTCTATCCAAACAAAAAATAACAGGCAACTTTTGTATAGCGACATCATGGATGACCTGGTCATAAGCGCGCTGTAAAAAGGTGGAATATATGTTGCAAAAAACAATCATTCCCTGTGTTGCCATTCCAGCTGAAAGTGTGACAGCATGCTGTTCAGCAATTCCTACATCAAAAGCACGATGAGGTAAGGCATCCATCATAAATTTTAAGGAACTTCCGGAAGGCATTGCCGGTGTAATCCCTATTATTTTTTCATTTTTTCTGGCTAAGTCTAATACGGTCAGGCCAAAAACATCTTGGTATTTTGGAGGAAGCTTTTCTTCTGATTTTAAATAAATTTCGCCCGACTTTGCATCAAATTTTCCAGGAGCATGGTATTTGACCTGATCTTCCTCGGCTTGTTTAAGTCCTTTTCCTTTTGTGGTTATTACATGAAGGAATTTAGGTCCTTTTGCTTTTTGTAAACGTTTTAGTTCTTTGATAACTGCGAAAATATCATGGCCGTCAATAGGTCCTGAATAATCAATATTCAAAGACTTGATCATATTATTTTGCCTTGGGTTTTTTCCGTTTTTCACTGCGGTAAGGTAATCTTTCAATGCACCTACACTTGGATCAATACCGATTGCGTTGTCATTTAGAATCACCAATAAATTAGCGTCAGTAACTCCGGCGTGATTTAGTCCTTCAAACGCCATTCCTGATGCTATGGAGGCATCTCCAATGATTGCTATATGCTGTTTTTCGAAATCTCCTTTTAAATTAGACGCAATTGCCATTCCTAAAGCTGCGGATATGGAAGTGGAGGAGTGACCTACGCCAAAAGCATCATAGATACTTTCGCTTCTTTTTGGAAAGCCAGAAATACCTCCTAGTTGTCTGTTGGTATGGAAATTTTCTCTACGGCCTGTTAGAATTTTATGTCCGTAAGCTTGATGGCCTACATCCCAAATCAGTAAATCATCTGGGGTGTTGAATACGTAATGCAGTGCAATGGTTAGTTCGACCACACCCAAGCTTGCTCCAAGATGGCCTTCTTTTACGGATACAATATCAATTATAAAATCACGTAATTCTTTGGCTAATAGAGGAAGTTGTATTTCGTGTAATTCACGTAAATCCGTTGGGTAATTAATGCTTGAAAGTAGATTATCTGACATAAAGCAAATTTACAGTTTTATAGTGGAAATTTAGTTCATTCAAATAGGTTATTGTTTAATAATAATAGAGTCAATTCTTTGATTAAATCTTTTCTTAAAAAACGAATTTTTTAAAGTATCCGTTTTGATAATTAGTGTTATCGAATATAAGTGTCGTGTCACTTTCCCGTTTTGTGTTCCGGGAATCCATTTTTCAGATTTTTCTAAAAGTCGTATCAGGTCTTTTCCCATTCCGTCTCCAATATCTTTCAGTAATTTGATATTGCTTAAGCTGCCGTCTTTTTCAGTTACAAAACAAGCTTGGATTTCACCATTTAAGTTGTTCGTTTCTTTAGAGAATATATAATTACCCTGAATGTAATCTTTGAATTTATCCATACCGCCTTTGTATTCAGGATCTGTATAAACCGCTCCTCCCATATATATTATTTCCTCCTCCTCAGTAGCTTTACTAGTATTAACGACGTCTGTTTTTATTGGTATTACTTCTCCGCATATAATTGTTTTGGGTTTTACAAATTTCACTTGATCCGTTTTTGGAAGCGGCGATGGCGGAATATTATGTTCTAAACTATTATTTGGGCTATGTTTTGGTGGTAATCGCATCCCAACAACTGTGTTTTTGATTTCTATAGAATCAGTAATTATTTCAACTTTGTTAATTTGTTGCTTATTTCCATTTTTATCTACACAGCTAAATAATGTGGTTCCCATTGCCACAAATAAAGCAATTAAAAACATCTTGTGATATTGAGTTTGTGAATACACAACCCGACTTGGAACTTGAATTGTTAAAGAATCCAATTGTGACTTTTTGAACCTTCCACAGATGTGATTGTTCTGCTGAAAATACACTTTAATTTCGCCAGGAAGCATAGCGGTAAAATCAACCACAGTTTTAGAACAACTGCCACAAAATCGACCTTTATCGGTTGCTTTCATTTTGTTCCAATCCTCATTACAAGGTTCTGGTATGTTTATTTTATAATTTGATTCCATAAAATTAAATAGCAATAATTAAAAGTACAGAATAATAATATCAAAACAGTATTTTTGTTTTATGGAAAACATCTTTACCGACGAATATTTTATGAAAAAAGCTTTGAATGAGGCTGAAATAGCTTTTGAAAAAGGCGAGATTCCTGTTGGAGCTATTATAGTAGTAAATGATACTGTAATCGCGAGGAGCCATAATTTGACGGAATTGCTTAATGATGTTACTGCCCATGCCGAAATGCAAACCATAACTGCTGCGGCTAATTATCTTGGGGGTAAATATTTAACGGGTTGCACGCTTTATGTAACTCTGGAACCGTGCCAGATGTGTGCAGGAGCTTTATACTGGAGTCAAATTTCTAAGATTGTTTTTGGAGCCCGAGATGAAAATAGAGGTTTTGAGAAAATGGGAACCCAACTGCATCCTAAGACTATTGTAAAACGCGGAGTTATGGCAGAAGAAGCTTCGGACTTGATGAAGCGATTTTTTGCTGAAAAAAGAAAATAATATGTAAAGGAATTACTCTCCTTTACATAGCTAAATTCTATTGCAGTTTACTGATTTCACTAGGTTTCATGTTTCTTTGCTTCTTAAAATAATTTGAAAGATGGCTTTCATCGGTAAAACCAAATTCATATGCGATTTGTTTAATAGGCATTTGGTTGTTGATTATTCTTTTTTCGATCAATTGTATTCTAAGTTTATTGATATAATCTCTATAGGTAATTAAAAAATTACGTTTAAAATAAGTTCCAAAGTACGTATGTGAAATATTAAAATGTTTTGCAATGTTTTTGATTTGAACGAGTTTTGGGTTGTAAATATTTTGATGAATATAGGAAAGTATTTGATCGTTATCTATTCCTTTTCCTGCAATTTTTATATTCAGACCCTGTATTGTTTCTTTAATCAAGCCAAAGATGGAAAGTATTTGATAGAAAATAATCGGAGAAGTAGCGATGTTTGTTTTGCAATCATATTTAGTAATATTTTCAATTGTGTTTTTTAGTATTGTTTTGCAAGGGTCGTCGAGTCTCAGAACATTTTCTTTGAGATATTGATCTCGCATAAAATTTTCTGGTGTATTTAAAAGAAAGTCATCACACGAAAGTTTTTTATTGGAATTGAAATAAGTGTCGGTGAATTTTATAAAGACAAAACGGGTACATTTTTTAATGTCAAAATAATGTTCGTCATCAGGCGAAATTACAAATAAATCTCCCGTTCTATAGGGTAGCAGGTTTTTGTTTAAATGATGAATTCCATTGCCTTTTAGTATATAAATAATCTCATAATAGGTGTGACTATGCGTTGGAAGATGAAACTTCTCTTCTTCAAATTCATCAATTACTAATGTTTCAAATTGATTTAGTTTCTTCATAGCGTATAGTTACAAGTTTATAGTGTAAAGTTACAATGTATTATGCAGTTTTATAAATAAATTTGCAGGATCTAATAGTAGCTCATTTTTAAACGGCTACGAAACACAAATAATTAATTTTTTTAAAATGAAAAAAAGTCTTGTTTCACTCGCGTTGGGTGGTTTAACTTTGGGAGTAACAGAGTTTGTGATGATGGGTTTGTTACCAGATATAGCTACTGATTTAAAAATTAGTATTCCCGTTGCGGGATATTTAATTTCTGCCTATGCTTTAGGAGTTGTTATTGGAGCACCGTTATTAGTAATTGTCTCTAGAAATTACCCACCCAAAAAAACGCTTTTAGCCTTGGTCACGATGATGGCGATATTTAATTCTTTGTCTATTATTGCTCCTAATTATGTATTTCTATTTGCTTCCCGGTTCCTTTCAGGTTTACCTCACGGTGCGTTTTTTGGAGTGGGAGCTGTAGTTGCGAGTCGACTGGCAGATAAAGGTAAGGAAGCGCAGGCAATATCTATTATGATTTCTGGTTTGACAATAGCAAATGTCGCAGGAGTGCCCATAGGAACTTACGTGGGGCATAATTATTCTTGGCGTTATACTTTCATTATTATCTCATGTATAGCACTTATTACTTTTGTAGCGGTTTATTTTTGGATGCCAAACCTGGAAGCGAGAGCAAAAGAAACCATAAAAAGTCAGCTGCAATTTTTCAAGAAACTGGATGCTTGGTTGGTCATAGGGATTTCTGCAATTGGTTTTGGCGGATTGTTTTGTTGGATAAGTTATATCGCTCCGCTGCTTACGGAGGTTTCTGGTTTTTCTGCTGGTGATGTCTCGTATATTTTGATAATAGCCGGACTTGGAATGGTCTTGGGGAATTTTATTGGTGGTAAGCTGGCGGATAAGTTTTCAGCCGAGAAGACAATTATATATTTGCTTCTGGCTATGGCTTTTGACTTGTTGTTGGTGTTTTTCTTTTCATCAAATCAGTATGTCAGTTTAGTATTAGTTTTTTCTACGGGCTGTTTTGCGTTTGCTGTTGTGGCGCCTATTCAGATGCTCATGATTCAAACAGCCGTTGGTTCTGAGATGATTGCATCTGCAGCTATTCAGGCGGCGTTTAATATGGGAAATGCTCTTGGGGCTTTTTTGGGTGGTTTGCCACTGATTGCTGGATTTAGTTATGCGTCTCCTAATTTGGTGGGAGCGGGTATGTCATTAATTGGAGTTTTAATTACTTACGTTTTTTTACAAAAAAGATTAAGGGACTTCAAGTTGCAAAAACTTTTAGTACTTGACTAGGGGGTGTTCTTGAATTTTTTAAATATAGCCCAGATGGAAGTGGAAATCCTTGTGTGCCGGTTTTCGGCACATAAGATTGTAATGGACAGCTGGAAATGGCTCCTTAAGAAAATACTTAGTTTTATTCTTCACGAGGAGACACAAAAAAACCGCCAATCTTACGAAAGGCGGTTTTTAATTCTGAATTTGTTTCAGAATCTAGTCTTTTATAGCAGTTCCTTTTTTATCATAGAAATGATATTCTAGATACGTGTAAGCGTCACGAGGAATGATTTTTACCCATTTCTTATGTTCAAAAAACCATTTTGAACGTAATGATGGAAAACCTTTGGTAAGGTATGCAGCCACGAACGGATGTACATTAAGTACAACTTCTTTATGACTTTTTAAAACTCTTTCTAAATCAGAATTGATTCTATCTATAATTAAAATTGGCGCTTCAATTTCGCCTTTAACATCATTAGGATCTTCCTCTCTAGTTTTAATATTAACTTCTGGTCTTACTCTTTGTCTCGTAATTTGGACTAATCCAAATTTACTAGGAGGTAAGATCTTGTGTTTCGCTTTATCATCGCTCATTTCCTCTCTCAAGAAGTCGAACAATATTTTACGGTTTTCAGGATTAGACAAGTCGATAAAATCAATTACAATTATACCACCCATATCACGTAGACGCAATTGTCTGGCGATTTCGGCAGCGGCAATCATATTGACTTCCATGGCGGTGTCTTCCTGGTTGGTGGCTTTATTAGAACGGTTTCCGCTGTTTACGTCAATGACGTGTAAAGCTTCAGTATGTTCGATAATAAGATAAGCACCTTTACTCATGGACACTGTTTTCCCGAATGAAGTCTTGATTTGTCTCTCTATGTTGTATTTCTCAAAAATGGGCGTATCATTTGATTGATAAAACTTAACAATTGATTGTTTTGAAGGTGCAATTTCTTGCAAATAATCCTTCGTTTGGTTGTACAACTCTTCATCATCAATTTGTATACCACTAAAGGTATCGTTGAAGACGTCTCTTAAAATTGATGAAGCTCTATTGAGCTCTCCTAATATTTTTGACGGATGATGAGCGGTTGGTAATTTTTTACACATTGCATCCCATCTGCTAAGCAGGTTCTGCATGTCTTTTTCTAATTCGGCTGTATTTTTGCCTTCTGCTACTGTGCGAACAATAACACCAAATCCTTTTGGTTTGATCGATTGTACTAATCGTTTAAGACGATCCTTTTCTTTCTTGTCTTCTATCTTTTGAGAAATAGAGACACGATCCGAGAAAGGGACTAAAACAATAAATCTTCCGGCAAGAGAAAGCTCAGCGCTGATCCTTGGTCCTTTTGTAGATATTGGTTCTTTTACAACTTGTACTAAAATAGATTGGTTGGCATTTATTACATCAGTAATAGTACCGTCTTTGTCTATCTCTTTTTCAAACTGAAAGTTTTTTAGGGAGAAATCTTTTATTTTACCTGCGCTTACAAGTTTTATGAATTTCAGTTGGGAAGTTAGATTAGGACCTAAATCATGATAATGTAAAAAGGCATCTTTTTCATAGCCTACATTTACAAAAGCAGCATTCAGTCCAGCAACTGGTTTTCGTATTTTAGCGATAAAAATATCACCTACTTGAAAGTTGCTTTTCTCTTCTTCTTTGTGTAATTCAATTAGTTTTCCATCTTTTAATAAGGCAAAATCTACGAAATCAGAACTAGATCTAATGATTAATTCTTTATTCACGATGTAAATTTTTATCCAAACTTTTAGTTTAAAGTTTAAAGTTTCAGGTTTAAATTTTAAAAAAAACTCAGACCATAAACTTTTAACGCATAACTGAATTGTTAGGATGGATTAAACAATAAATTTAACAGGTATTGAACCCGGCGAAAAGAAGATTAGTGGAGAATAGATTAAAGAGTAGAGACTTTTTGAGTCTGTGTTCCATTTTCTTTTCCCTTTCGTCTTTTTTCAATTTCAATGAACGTTTAAAAAGAAAAAAGTAGTTTAAAACTACTTTTTCTTTTTGTGACGGTTAGCTCTCGCTCTTTTTTTACGTTTGTGAGTAGCGACCTTATGTCTTTTTCTTTTTTTACCGCTTGGCATATCTTTTCGATTTTATGATTAATATTATTATTTTGCTTCGTTATTTATTTTTACACCTTCTACAAAAACTTTTGCAGGTTTGAATGCAGGAATGTTGTGTGCAGGAATTTTAATGGTTGTATTTTTAGAGATATTTCTTCCAGTTTTTTCAGCTCTTGTTTTTACAATAAAGCTTCCAAATCCTCTTAGGTATACATTGTCACCAGTCTCTAATGAATTTTTAACTTCAGTCATAAAAGTCTCTACTGTTGCTTGAACATCACCTTTTTCAAGACCTAATTTTTCTGAAATTTTTGCTACGATATCTGCTTTCGTCATTTTCTTTCCTTATTTATTATATTGTAATAATTTTTTTGAGTGTGCAAATATATGAATTTAAAAAACAATTATTCAAGCTAATTCGTTAAAATTTAATCACATAAACTTTTACATTTGCAAACAAATATTTAACAATGAAATTTTCTAATTCGCTTATACAGTGGTATTTAATTAATAAGCGAGATTTACCTTGGCGAAATACAACAAATCCATATCTAATTTGGCTCTCTGAAATCATGCTGCAGCAGACTCGTGTTGCTCAGGGAACGCCGTATTTTTTGTCTTTCGTAGACGCTTTTCCAACCGTTTTTGATTTGGCTAAAGCCGATGAAGAGCAAGTCTTAAAATTGTGGCAAGGACTGGGGTATTATTCACGTGCCCGAAATCTTCATAAGACTGCTCAATATGTAGCTACGGAACTGAATGGTCTCTTTCCGGATAACTATAATGACCTTTTAGGACTTAAGGGTGTTGGTGAATATACAGCAGCTGCTATCGCCTCTTTTTCTTATGAGGAAGCTGTTCCAGTTGTAGACGGAAATGTTTTTCGGGTTTTGTCTCGTTATTTTGATTTGGAAACTGATATTGCTTTGGCTTCAGCCAAAAAGGAATTTGCAGCTTTGGCTTTCGAATTAATGCCAAAAGATAATCCGGCAACTTTTAATCAGGCCATCATGGAGTTTGGAGCTTTACAATGCGTTCCTAAAAGTCCCAATTGTGGTATTTGTGTTTTTAATGAAAGTTGTGCTGCTTTACAGAAAAAGAAAGTAGATCAATTACCAGTTAAATCAAAGAAGCTTAAAGTAAGGAATCGGTATTTTAATTATTTAGTAGTTTCTGATGATAATGAGGATACGATAATTCAAAAACGAACATCAAAGGGGATTTGGCAAAATCTATATGAGTTTCCTTTGATTGAAACGGAGGCGGTTGAAAATTATGATTATATAGCAGAGCGAATCGAAAATGAGTTTTTTGTCAATGAAAGCGTGGGGAGTGTCATGGAATATAATGAAAAAAGTATCATCCATAAACTTTCTCATCAGCATTTGCACATCAAGTTTTGGAAAGTAAATATAAAAGGAGTTATAAAAAATGGTACAGATGCCGCGACTTTAAGAACATTTCCTTTTCCTATAGTAATTCATAATTTTATCGAAAAGGAGTAATAGTAGAATCTGAAAAAAATGTATCTTTGAGATATATCCATAATAATAACATGAACGGAACACTAAATAAAGTGATGCTAATTGGGCATCTTGGCGATGAAATAAAAATGCACTATTTTGAGGGTGGCAATTGCATTGGACGATTTCAATTGGCGACAAATGAAGTTTATATCAATAAAACTACCAACGAAAAGATAACCTCTACTGAATGGCATAATCTGGTAGTGCGTAATAAAGCCGCTGAACTTTGTGAGAAACATTTGTCAAAAGGGGATAAGATTTATGTAGAAGGCAGAATTAGGTCACGCCAATGGCAGGCTGAGGACGGAACTGCAAAACACACGAGTGAAATTCAGGTGACTGAATTTACATTCCTGTCTACTAAAAAAGCTGCTGAAAACAACAAGCAGATTCCCGCACCAGAATCCGTAAAAAACACTAACTTTGACCCACAAAATAATGGCTTACCAATCAATGATTTGCCGTTTTGATTGTTTAACTAATTTTATATAATTTGGACCCAGATCCCAGTTTAATTTTTGCGTATACAGTAGATAGTAATCTAGTATATGGATTTATCGGAATAGCCGTGTTGCTTATATGCTCGGCATTAGTTTCCGGTGCAGAAGTAGCATTATTCTCGTTGTCGCAAACAGACGTTGATGAAACAATACAAGGAAACGCTTCCAAAGGGAAAATTATCTCCGATCTTCTAGAAAGACCAAAAAAATTATTAGCAACGCTACTTGTGGCTAATAACTTCATCAATATAGGAGTGGTGATCTTATTTTCTTTTATAGGTGGAAACTTGTTTTCTTCTATAACTTCCCCGGTATTAAAATTCACTTTAGAAGTAGTTCTGGTAACCTTTTTGTTGTTACTGTTTGGTGAGGTTTTGCCTAAGGTATATGCCAGTAGAAACAATATAAAGTTTGCTAAATCGATAGCTTATCCAATAGCAGTACTTGATAAATTGCTTTCGCCAATAAGTATTCCCATGAGGGAAACTACGGTTTATTTGCACAATAAACTTGGGAAACAAAAAACAAATTTTTCGGTAGACCAGCTATCACAAGCTTTGGAATTGACCTCGTCAGAGGAAACTTCATTGGAAGAGCAAAAAATATTGTTTGGTATTGTCACTTTTGGGAATACAGATACGAAGCAGGTGATGAGTCCTAGGATAGATATTTTTGGTTTAGAAATAACGGAATCTTTTTCTGATATATATTCGAAAATTATTGAAAAAGGGTATTCAAGAATCCCGGTTTACAGAGACAATATTGATCAGATAGAAGGTGTTTTATTTGTTAAAGATTTGCTGCGCCATTTAGATAAGGAGGATTTTGAATGGAATACTTTGATTAGGGAACCTTTTTTTGTACCTGAAAATAAGAAGCTGGACAATTTGCTGAAAGATTTTCAAAGAATGAAAAGTCATCTTGCCATCGTAGTTGATGAATATGGCGGTACTTCAGGACTTGTTTCGTTAGAAGATGTGATTGAAGAAATTGTTGGAGATATCAGTGACGAATTTGATAATGAAAATGTGAATTTTATTAAAATTGACGATAAGAACTATCTTTTTGAAGGAAGAGCGAACTTGAAAGATTTCTATAGGATTATAGATGTCGACGAAGAAGTGTTTGAAATTAAAAAAGGCGAAGCCGAAACCTTGGCCGGATTTATCCTCGAAATATCAGGAAATTTTCCTGCTAAAGGTCAAAAGATTGCATACGAAAACTGCTTGTTTACCATTGAAACAGTAGATAAAAAACGGATCAAACAGATAAAAGTAACGATTGATGCTAAGATTAAAGATGGGAAATAACAGGCAAAATCGTAATTCCATTGTTGGGATAGTTTTTACGGTTTTGGGACTATTATTGTTTACTGCTTGTAAGGATGATGTTTTTCCTAAGCCGGCCAGTCATTTGCGTTTGGATTACCCAATGGCGAAATACGTGGATTTTGAGAATGATTGTCCGTTTAGTTTCGAAATGAATTCTGAGGCAGTAATAAAAGGAGAGAAGGATTGTGGATTTACTATTTCATATCCAAAAATGAAGGCGACAATTTATCTGACTTATAAACCGGTCAACAGTAATATTAATTTCTTATTGAGAGATGCTCAGAAATTAACGTATGAGCATGTTATCAAAGCTGATGATATATTAGAGCAACCTTATTTGGATTCAAGTAAAAAAGTATATGGAATGTTTTATCAGGTTGATGGTAATGCGGCTACTAATTCTCAATTTTATGTAACGGATAGCACCAAACATTTTGTTACAGGTTCTGTTTATTTTTATGCAAAGCCCAATTATGACTCCATTATGCCTGCAGCGAGTTATGTTAGAAATGACATGCAGCGTTTAATGGAAACCTTGAAATGGAAATAAGAATATAAAAAAAAGCATCCGCCACGGCGGATGCTTTTTTTTATACAACAAATGGGTTTTATTATGATTTCATGTTTGAAACGGTGTATGTTTTCCCGTCTCCAGTAGCTTGTACCACTTTTGTCAATGTTTCGGGTGTTTGAATAGTTTTGTCAAAAGTTACTATGCCTATTTTTTTCTCAAAATCAATTGTGGCAGTTTGTACCCCATCAAGATTGGATAATTCTTCTTGAATCGTTTTGGCGCATCCAAATTCACAAGTCATTCCTTCTACGGAAAAATTAGCTGTTTGTAGATTTTCGGCAGCAATTTCCTTTTTTACTTTTGGAGCAACTGTTTCGGTTGTAGCGGTTTCTTTTGTAGCTTCTTCAGCATTATTTTTACAGCTCACTAATAAAAGAGCGGCAACTGCAAGGGTAGCTATTGCTTTTGTAAACTTCATTATGTTTTGGTTTTAAGTATTTTACTGAAATTTAAAATTCATTCCAAAATTAATAAAAAAACAGCCTTTAATTCATAAAATTATTACAATTTTGGGGCAAAATACTGTTTATGGAATCGAAACAAATAAAGTGGGCTTACTTAATGGTTCTTGCCTTAGTATGGGGAAGTTCATTTATTCTGATAAAAAAAGGGTTAATTGGTTTGTCTGCGTTGCAAGTAGGTTCCTTACGAATTATATTTGCTGCTGTTTTTTTATTGTTGATTGGTTTTAAAAGTTTACCAAAGATTCCAAAGCAAAAGTGGAAATATATTGCAATGACTTCTATGTTTGGAACTTTTGTACCTGCTTTCCTTTTTGCATTGGCGCAGACTGAAATTGATAGTTCGGTAAGTTCTATTCTAAATTCCTTGACACCTTTAAATACGCTAATTCTAGGCTCTTTAGTTTTTGGTGTTAGTTTTCAGAAGCGTCAGGTATGGGGTGTTTTTATAGGTCTTGTGGGTAGCTTGCTTTTGGTGTTTAATGGCGCGATTAATCACCCTGATCAGAATTATTATTATGCTATTTTAGTGATTATTGCATCTATTTGTTATGCCGTTAATGTTAACTTGATAAAAAGGTTCTTGTCAGATTTGAGTCCGTTAAGTATTACTACGGGTAACTTTGCGGTATTGCTTCTTCCAGCGTCTCTGATTTTGTTTTTTACTGGTTTTTCTGAAGCAATTCATTTAGAAAGCGTGCAGCATGCCGTTTTGTTTATTGTTATTTTGGGAGTAGTAGGTACTGGAATTGCAAATATTTTGTTTTTTAAATTAATCCAAATATCTTCTCCTGTTTTTGCGACTTCAGTAACTTATTTGATTCCAGTTGTGGCTTTCTTTTGGGGTTTGCTGGACAATGAAATGCTTACTCCTGTTCAGTTTTTGGGTGCATTCATTATTTTAATTGGTGTTTATTTGTCTGCCAAAAAGTAGTTTTCGCATTTAGCTGAGTTTGCTTTGGTAGTTCTAGAAAATATAAAAACACTTTTAATAACAATATAGGCCGTCTTTTGGACGGCTTATATTGTTATTAAAAATAATTGAAAGTATTTTATTTGTAGATTGGTTTTTCTACTGGATTACCGTAATTATCAAAATAAAACATAGGAATATCGAGTTTTTCTAGACCTGGAATTACCTCTGACCCTTTTCCTGCAATAATAATACGTGTGTTGTCAATTAGGAGGTACTTATTGGCTGCTTTAAGAATATCGTCTGGAGTTACTGCATTGATAGTTTTGATGTAATTTTCGTAAAAATCCGTCGGAAGGTCTTCTGTCTCAATGTTTAAAGCATATCTGGCAACGGATTGTGGTTTTTCTACCTGCATCACAAATCGGCCAATATAGCCTGCTTTTACATCTCTCAATACTTCTTCGGAAACTTTTTCTGTTCGTATCTTTTTTATTTCCTTTATGAATTCGACAACTGCGCTATCAGTTGCAGAAGTTCTAATAGATGATGCAGATCTTAACTTTGAAACATATTTGCCTGCTCCTATTATAGCATTGGCACCATAGGTCCAGCCATGTTCTTCTCTCAAATTCATATTTAAGTAGCTGTTGAAATCGCCTCCTAATATATAGGTGGCAATGACAGCGGGAAAGAAGTCTTTGTCTCCCATTCTTAAATAAAGGGTATTCACTAAAGAAATTTCGGATTGCACAGCATTTGGTACATCTACAAAATTAATTTGTGTAAACGGAACGTTTTGTGGCGCCGTATAGCTTAGTTTTGGTGTGGCTCTTTTTTTCCAAGAACCAAAAAGTTTTTCGACAATAGGTTTAACTTCTTTGAATTTCACATCTCCTATGATGACTAAGTAGGCGTTTTCAGGAACGAAGTAGTTTTCATAATTAGTAACAACATCAGCAAGAGTGATGTTTTTAACTGTCTCTTCGGTTATATACTCTCCAGATGGGTGGTTTGGTCCAAAGGCCAAAGCATCTACTACTCTGTTGGCAATCGAGGGAACACTTTTTTCTTGGGATCTTATGCCTTCTAGTAGCTTTGCTTTTTCTTTGTCAAATTCTTCCTGTGTGAAGTTAGGATTAAGCGCGCCGTATGACATTAATTGTAATACGCGTCCCGAATGTTTAGAAAGTGAACTGGCATAGGTGCCGTTTGAGCTAAAAGCCATATTGGCGCCCAAGAAATCTACTTCTTCATTAAAGTCGTCTTTGGTGATTTTTGTACTTCCGCTTCCTATTAGACTACTGCCTAATTGATCGACTCCTTTTTTGTTTCCTTCTGCAAATGGTGGATTGTCTAAAGTTAGGTTGTAAGTAACTCTAGGTAGTTTGTGGTTTTCAACAACCATTACTTTTAGTCCGTTTGGCAAAAAGAAGGTTTGTGGTTTTTTTAGATTTACAACGGGTGCTTTTCCGGCTTTAGGTTGTGTGCGATCTTGTGCTTGCATAATTCCTGTTATGAATAATAGGATTAATATAATTCTTGTTTTTTTCATGATTGTCTTAGTTCTGTGCAGTTTCTGTAGCGGGAACGTAATCCAATAACAATCGTTGGTTTGGATTTAGGTATTTTTTTGCAACTTCTCTGATTTCTTCTCTAGTGATAGAATGGTAAAGATCGATTTCGGTATTTATCAAATTGATATCTCCATATAGTAAATAGTACTTCGCTAGATTTTCAGCTATTCCTTCAACATTTGAGTTGTTGTTCACGTATTGTGATTCAAACTGATTGAGTAGTTTTTGATAATCTTTTTCGGAAATTAAATCCGTTTGGATCTTTACGATTTCTTCGTCTATTTCCTTTAATAAATCTTCCGAACTGTGAGTTCCCATTGGTAGACCATACAGTATATACATGCCGTAATCTTCCTGGCTAAAGCCAACAGCTCCAATTTGCAGTGCCATTTTTTTCTCGTCTACTACTTTCTTGTAGAGCTTCGAGCTTTTTCCATCGCTTAGGTAGGATGAAATAAAATCTAAAACACGAGCGTCTCTTGTTTTCATAGATGGCGTTCGGTATGATGCCACTAACATCGGAATTTGAATGTTTGGGTCGTAGTAAGTTGCTTTCAAAGTTTGTGTTATCGGTTCTTCGATGAAAGTTTGTTTTTTGATTTTTTCCCCTTTTTGGATTGGGCCAAAGTATTTTTCAATCCATTCTTTGGTTACAACTTTTTCAAAATCACCTGCTACTACTAATACAGCATTATTAGGGATGTAGAATTTTTTGTTGAATTCCTTGAAATCTTCTAGAGTAGCGGTGTCCAGATGTTCCATGGAGCCAATCGTAGACCATTTATAGGGATGGTTTTTGAACATGTTTTCTTTTACGACGTTTATTATTTTGCCATAAGGGCGATTGTCATAGCGAGAACTCTTTTCTTCTTTTATGACTCCGTTTTGGGTGTCTACGCCAATTTGATTGATAACGGGATGCATCAGTCTTTCGGATTCCATCCAAAGTGCCAATTCTAAATTGTTCGACGGGAACACTTCATAATAATACGTTCTGTCATCCGAAGTGTTAGCGTTGTTTGTGCCTCCATTTGAAGTTACTATTTTGAACCATTCCCCACGTTTGATGTTTGCAGTTCCTTCAAAAAGTAGGTGTTCAAAGAAATGGGCAAATCCTGTTTTCTCTGGATTTTCATCTTTTGAGCCTACATGATACATTACAGAGGTTATGACAACTGGGGCCGTGGGATCATGATGTAAAATAACATGCATGCCATTATCGAGATTGTATTCTTCGAAAGCTATTTTTTGGGCTGTGGCCACTCCTCCAAGTAAAAGCGCAGTACTTATTGCCATTATCGATTTTTTCATAAGGATTAATAAAAATGTATATACAATAGGTGTAAAAACGGAAATTATTGTTACTTCAAAAATACCTTTTTTTAATGATGAATGCTTGAAAGTTGCATCTTATTAGCTGAACTGATATATAAATGGTTAGTTAAAGCCTTGAAAACCGTGGAAAATCCAAAGAATATTTTTTTTATTTTCAAGTGATTGGATAGTAAAAATTAAATTGTATATTTGCAACCTTAAAAATCAATAAATCAATCCGTATGTATGCAATCGTAGAGATAGCAGGGCAACAATTTAAAGTAAGCAAAGACTTAAAGGTTTATGTTCATCGTTTGACTAATGAAGAAGGTTCAAAAATTTCTTTTGACAAAGTTCTTTTATTAGATGACAATGGATCTATCACTTTAGGCGCCCCAGCTATAGAAGGTGCTTCAGTAGAAGCTAAAGTGTTACAACACTTAAAAGGAGATAAAGTTATCATTTTCAAAAAGAAAAGAAGAAAAGGATACAAAAAGAGAAACGGTCATAGACAATATCTTACTCAAATTGTAATTGAAGGTATTACTGCAGCAGGTGCTCCTAAAAAAGCAGCTCCTAAGAAAGCGGCAGCTGAAGCAACTACTGAAGAGGCAGCTCCTAAAGTAAAAAAAGCTCCAAAAGCTAAAAAAGAAGATACTAAAGAATAATAACAATATTAAACTAATACGTCATGGCTCACAAGAAAGGTGTCGGTAGTTCCAAGAATGGTAGAGAATCAGAATCAAAACGTTTAGGTGTTAAGATTTTTGGTGGACAAGCTGCCATTGCAGGGAACATCATCGTAAGACAAAGAGGTTCAAAACACAACCCAGGTGAAAATGTATACATCAGTAAAGATCATACATTACACGCAAGAGTACCGGGAATTGTTAAGTTCCAAAAGAAAAGAGATAACAAATCATACGTTTCTATCCTTCCGTTTGAAGTTGAAGCATAATTGATTTAATCAATTTATTAAAAACCCGTTTCGAAAGAAATGGGTTTTTTTTTGGTCTGTCTCTATTGTTCTCCAGAGGAGAGGGGACTGTACGGGAATTGAATTAGGTTGATTTGCTGTTTGTGGGCGTTGATTAATTTCTATTTATTGAAATGGCGTATGATTATACCGGTGTGCTGTAGTGCATCTGTATCCAGAAGTTCAAGACAATAGTTGTAATTTGTGTTATTGTTACAGATTTTAGATCTGTACAGTTGACGTCGTTTAATTAAATGCTTACTGCAATTTAAAATAATAAAGTACCAGAGTTCCGCAAATCATTTCGGAGTAGCCTTCTTCTATTTTATCTCCAATGTAAAGTGCTGTTAACTCTCCGGTATCTTTGTCGATGTTGTAATCCCATACTTGGCTATTTGAATATAAAACTTCTGTAAAGGAATACGATTCTGGATTTTTGGAGAATTTAATTTTTTCTGTTTTTACTAATTTCCACTTTTTTGAATTCCGATACAGTTCAAAAAACAGCATCTCATCTGTATTGATAGTAATCATTTTTCCAACTAAGCCGTCATCGCGGATAACCCAATCTGGGTCTTTGGAAATCCATTTCCAATTTCCAATTAAGCTTTTAACCTTGTTTTTTCTAAAAATAGACTTTAAGGAATCTGCTTTTTTTAGGGCAATTTGAGCAATTTCAGATTTTTGATTCATGTTATGTACAAATGCGAATAATCTGGCGACTACTACATAATCGTGAATCTCAAGTGTTTCTTGTGTGTCATTAAATAGTTTTTTCTGATACTCGTTTCGGGTGTTATCTTGGGCACAAAGTGCGGTGGCTAATAATAATAGTAAAGGAAAAATGTGGTTTTTCGTAGGATTCAAAACTGGTTTTTTCGATTGTAATTCTATCAAATATACTATAATTAGGAATCGGTTTTATATTCTTAAAAAGTAGAGGTGCTCTGTAGTGTGTTTATGCTAGAAAACATATCCATTGAATAATAATAATGTCTGTATAGTGCCGCTAGAGGGATAGCAGCGGCATCCTTTTATGTAGTCCTGATAGCTATCGGGACTACATAAAAGATACAGCAAATAGCCCGACCCGACCCCGATAGCTATCGGGGTTAATAGGGTCTCGCCCAAAAACAAGAAACCCTCGCTTCTCAGCAAGGGTTTTTATAAATCTAAAATTATAATCAGCAATCGCTAATTTACAATCATTTAGTATCTGTAATATTCTGGTTTGAATGGACCGTCAACTGCAACTCCAATATAAGCAGCTTGATCGTCACGTAAAGTTTCCAATTCAACTCCTAATTTAGCCAAGTGAAGCATTGCAACTTTCTCATCTAAATGTTTTGGTAACATGTACACATCGTTGTTATATGCTGCACTGTTTTTCCACAATTCGATTTGAGCCAAAGTTTGGTTTGTAAATGAGTTACTCATTACAAAACTTGGGTGACCTGTAGCACAACCAAGGTTTACTAAGCGACCTTCAGCCAAAAGGATGATGTCTTTACCGTCAATAGTATATTTATCAACCTGAGGTTTGATTTCAACTTTCGAAGCTCCGTGGTTAGTGTTCAACCAAGCAACAGCAATTTCGTTATCAAAATGTCCAATGTTACAAACGATAGTTTTATCTTTCATTTGCTCAAAGTGAGATCCTAGAACGATATCTTTATTTCCTGTAGTTGTGATAATTATATCAGCATTTCCAACAACCGTGTTTAATTTTTTAACTTCAAAACCGTCCATTGCAGCTTGTAAAGCACAAATTGGATCGATTTCAGTAACTGTAACGATAGATCCAGCACCTCTAAAAGAAGCAGCAGTACCTTTTCCTACGTCACCGTATCCACATACAACCACTCTTTTACCAGCAAGCATAATATCAGTTGCACGACGAACTGCATCAACTGCAGATTCTTTACAACCGTATTTGTTGTCAAATTTCGATTTAGTAACCGAGTCATTAACATTAATAGCAGGCATTGGTAAAGTTCCAGCTTTTACTCTTTCGTATAATCTGTGAACTCCAGTTGTGGTCTCTTCAGATAAACCTTTGATTCCAGCAACTAATTCTGGGTAACGGTCAATAACCATGTTTGTCAAATCTCCACCGTCATCAAGAATCATGTTCAATGGTTTTCTGTCTTCACCAAAGAAAAGAGTTTGCTCGATACACCAGTCAAAGTCTTCTTCGTTCAAACCTTTCCAAGCGTAAACTTGAATTCCAGCAGCAGCCATAGCAGCAGCAGCTTGATCTTGTGTAGAGAAGATGTTACAAGATGACCAAGTCACTTCAGCACCAAGAGCGATTAAAGTCTCAATTAAAACTGCAGTTTGGATTGTCATGTGTAAACATCCAGCAATACGAGAACCAGCAAGTGGTTGTTCGTCTTTATATTCAGAACGAAGTGCCATTAAACCGGGCATTTCAGCTTCAGCTAATTCAATTTCTTTTCTTCCCCAGGCTGCTAGAGAGATATCTTTTACTTTGAAAGCCACAAAAGGCATAGTTGTAGTACTCATTTATAGTATATTTGTAATTGTAAATTTTTTGCAAAATTACGTAATATCTTTAGAAAAACACTAATTTCTATAATATTTATGAAATGTTTAAGGGCTTAATCTTTTGAATATTAGCGTAATAATTTTGTTTTTAGTCAGAGAGGAGTAATGCTTAGGAGCAATTTTCCGCTGTGCACTATATCTTTTATGGCTCCTGATAACTATCAGGAGCCATAAAAGGATGCCGTTTCCATCGGGGCTAAAAAAAAAGTAGTGCTTTTATGAATTGATAGTTCATAACTTATAACTCATATTTAATTAAATGCCGTTACATAAAACCATAAATCTCTCCCAAAGCGCTGGGATGTCGACTCAAATTTTTGTTTGGAAAATCACCGAGAGTTACGTGCAGCTCTTTGATGAAGTAGCGTTAAATGATAGTAATCTTATACGGCTAGCTGGTATGAAGTCTGAATTGCATCAAAGAGGTTTTCTTAGTGTACGCAGGTTATTGCAGGAATCAGGTTATAATGATTTTGATTTGTTTTATGACGAATTCGGCAAGCCACACCTTAAAGACGGCAAACATATTTCTATTACCCATTCCTATCATTTTTCGGCAATAATCATTAGCGAACAGACCGTAGGAATCGATATCGAGCTACAACGGGGGAAAATCATCCGAATCGCAGATAAATTTGTTGACGAAGAGTTTAGTTATTTGGATAAAAATAATAAGGAGGAATACATAAAAAAACTTACTGTGATTTGGGGTGCAAAAGAAGCCATTTTCAAAATAAGAAACGAAAAAGGAATTAGTTTCAAAGACCATATCAAAGTCAAAGCATTCCGTCTAGAGGATAAAGAGTCTAAAGCGGAACTTCACTTTGATAATATCGTGAAGAGTTTTAAATTATTTCATGAAGAAATTGAAGGTTTTAGACTTGTTTATACTTTTGAGTAAGAGTATTCAGTTTTTTAGTATTCAGTAAAAAAAATCGCGAAAATCAGTGGTAGTCGCGTAGTAAATAATGACAAACATTTATAACGAAATAATCCAGTCAAAAATAGAGTCTAAAAAGCTCCTTGCTATTCTTCTTGACCCGGATAAAATAATCTGGGACCATTTAGAATTGTTGATAAAAAAAATTAAGCAATCACCAGCAACACATATATTCATTGGCGGAAGCCAGGTCAAAACAAATAGAATCGACGAATTAATTTCTCTGCTGAAGCAAAAAGTTGATTTGCCGATGGTACTTTTTCCTGGGAATCCATCCCAGATTTCAAATGAAGCCGATGCTATTTTATTCCTTTCGTTGATTAGCGGCAGAAATTCGGATTATTTAATCGAACATCAGATACAAGCAGCCCCGATTCTGAAACAAACCCAATTGGAAGTTATTTCTACAGGTTATATGCTAATCGAAAGCGGAAAAGAAACTGCAGTAGAACGTGTGAGTAAAACAATACCTTTAGACAGATATAATCTCGACTTGGCATTGGCAACAGCTCTAGCAGGAGAAATGTTAGGGAATAAATTAATTTATCTGGAGGCGGGAAGTGGTGCAAAACAAGCCGTTCCTAAGCAAATGATTGAATTAGTTGCTCAAAATATCAAAATCCCATTAATTGTTGGTGGCGGAATTGTAGATTTGCACGGTATAAAAAAAGCCTATGATGCAGGTGCTGATTTGGTAGTAATAGGTACGGCTTTTGAAAATGACCACGACTTTTTTAGTAAATAGTTTCAATTAAGAATTAATACCAGACCATGATAGATTTTTTTCTAAACGCCTACAGTAATGTGTCAATGACCCATATTGTATTAGAGTTTATTGTTTTTGTATTCGGTATTTTAAGTGTTTGGTATGCTAGACAAGAAAATATTTGGGTTTATCCCACCGGATTGATAGCAACAATAATTTCGACCTATTTGCTTTATAATGCAGGTTATCTTGGTGATATGATGATCAATGGATACTTTTCAATCATGAGTATTTATGGATGGTACAAGTGGACTAGAAAAGTAAAGGACAGCGATACGATGCCAATTACTAGAACTAATAGCAAAGAAAAATTAATTGGTATTGTGTTGTTTTTTGCTACAATTTTCGTAGTTTTCGAGATATATTATTTGTTTGATTATGAAATAAATACGGACAATTATATTGATATTATAGCCTCGGGAATATTTTTTACAGGCATGTGGTATATGGCCAACAAGAAAATCGAAAATTGGACTCTCTGGATTATTGGAGATTTGATTGTCACCCCGTTATACGCCTATCGCGGACTAGGAATGTTATCGTTACAATATTTAATTTTTACAATTTTGGCTGTTTCAGCTTATTTAGAATGGAGGAAAATCTTACGCAAGAGCGATCTGCAATTATAAAAATCGCTATGTTTGGTCCAGAGAGTACTGGAAAAACAACGTTGGCTATACAGTTGGCTGAATATTATAAAACGGTATGGGTTCCCGAATTTGCAAGGGATTATTTGCAAGATAAGTGGGATAAAAGTCAGCTCGTTTGTGATGTTGATGATATGCTTCCTATCGCCAAAGGTCAAACTAAATTAGAAAATGAAAAGTTGGTAGTGGCTAATAAGTATCTGTTTTGTGATACTAATTTAATGGTTACCAAGGTTTTTTCTGAAGTGTATTATGATTATTGTGATCCATTATTGAATGAAGCAGCACAAGAGCATGAATATGATTTGTTTTTTCTAACTGATATTGATGTGCCTTGGGAAAAAGACGACTTGAGAGATAGACCTCAAGGAAGAGAGTCTGTTTTTACCGTTTTTAAAAAATCATTAATAGATAATAATAAACCATTCATTACGCTTTCTGGAGATAAAAACTTACGTCTTAAGAAAGCGATCTCAATTATTGATGAACTGGCGGAAGCCAAAGAAATGGGATTTTCATCTGTTGACTTTGTGCAATTAAATGAGCTTGGAATTTCATTGGCGAATTTTAAAAAGCAATTGGAGATATTTAAAAATGGAGTTTCTAAAACGGTATTGATTGAACCAGCTACATTATATAATGGGATTATCAATCTTTCCGAAAAGGAATCCAATAAAAAAGCTGTTTTTTTTGATGAAAATAAGGATAACTACAAGTTACTAAAATTTGTGCCGGCTTCTGGAGCAGCAAGCCGAATGTTTAAGTTTTTAATTACTTTTTTACAAGAATTTAATGTTACAAAAGAAAGTATTAATGCATATGTAAACAGAAAAAAAAACAATAAACTTCCAGTTTTTGTAGTGGGTTTAGAGAAGTTTCCTTTTTACGAGGAAATTGACAAAAAGTTAAGAGAAGAAATCTCAAGTTTTGACTCTCTTCATAGAAATTTAAAATTTTACTACTTTATTAAACTACTCTTATCGGGAGATTATTTTGATTATGCAAATAAACCTAAGGGAGTTCTTCCTTTTCATAAATATAAAACACATACTGCAACTGCTGTAGAAGAGCATTTGTACGAATGCTCTCAATATTCAAGTTCTAATGGAGTATCTAATTTGCATCTTACAGTTTCAGAAGAGCATTTGCCTCAATTTGAAGCAATAATAAATACAGTCAGACCTTTGATTGAAGAGCAAGATAAAATCAGTATAAATGTAAATTATTCTTTTCAGAAAAAGAGTACGGATACCATTGCTGTAAATGTCGATAATAGCGTTTTTAGAACACAAGATGACAAACTTGTTTTTAGACCGGCAGGTCATGGTGCTTTAATTGAAAATCTAAATAATTTAGATGCGGACATTGTATTTGTCAAAAATATTGATAATGTAAGCCAAAATGATGTTGATAAGGTTACTTTTCATAAAAAAGTATTGGCAGGAGTTTTGATTGAACTGCAACAGAAAATATTTTATTATTTGAAGTGTATTGATTGCGGCACCATTGATAAGACTTTACTGGATGAGATTGTAGATTTTTTAAAAGAAAATCTGAATATTATTTTGCCTTTCGATTTTAATGCCTTGAATTTTGAGGATAAAGTCCAAAAGACAGCAGTATTACTAGACAGACCTATAAGGGTATGCGGAATGGTAATAAATGAAGGAGAACCTGGCGGAGGACCTTTTTGGACCAAAAATGGAGATGGGGTAATTTCTTTGCAGATAGTAGAATCTTCTGAGGTCGATTTAGTAAATAAGAAACAAGAAGATATATTAACGGGTGCGACTCATTTTAACCCTGTAGATTTAGTTTGTGGGATTAAAAATTATAAAGGAACAAAATTTGATTTAACAAAATTTGTTGATCATGATCGCGGTTTTATCGTTGAGAAAAGTGTTTCTGGAAAGGACATAAAAGCATATGAATTGCCTGGTTTATGGAATGGGGCAATGGCTAACTGGCTGACTGTTTTTGTCCAGGCTCCATTAGTCACCTTTAATCCTGTTAAGACAGTGAACGATTTGCTAAATGGTGCCCATCAACCAAAATAATTTTCTGAAACAATTTTAGTATAAATGGAAATTCAAAAACTAATATCAGAGCTAAAATATAAAGCAGTGCGCAGTAGTGGTGCTGGCGGGCAAAATGTCAACAAGGTTTCATCAAAAGTGGTGTTGTCTTTTGATTTAAAAAAATCCCAAGCTCTGATGGAAGAAGAAAAACTCTTATTGGAAACAAATCTGTCTTCACGATTAACTTCAGATTCGATATTAATCTTGAATTGTGACGAAGACAGAAGCCAATTGAGGAATAAGGAAATTGTCACCAAACGGTTTTTGGAATTGATCAAAAAAGGATTGGTTGTACAAAAAGCAAGAAAAGAAACTAGGGTGCCAAAATCAGCAATCAGAAAACGGATAAAGAGCAAAAAAAACACATCTCAATTGAAGCAAAATCGTCGGAAACCAGATGTAGACTAATCAGATTGTAAATATAGTTTTTGTAGCATTTTTAACTTGTTTGCGTTCTTTTGTTATTTGCAATTAAATTACAATTTCTTGTTTGATTTTTGGTTTTTTTAAGATTACATTTGCAGCGTCTCAAAGGGGTGCTCTAAATAACGAGCTGAGATCATACCCAACGAACCTGGGCGAGTAATGTCGCTAAGGGAAAAAATGACAAAAAAATAGCGTGCACACTATCTATTTGTCGTAGGAAACAATCATTTATTAATTTAACAAAAGGAATAATTCCCCCTTTTATTCGTAATCTTATTTACGGATGAATACTTTATTTAATTTTATTAGCCGCAAAGGCACAAAGACGAAACGGTCAAACTTACTCTCGACTCGTCTATCTATTATCTTCTTTTTTCTTTTTTCTTTTTTTTCTTTTTCACAAGTCAAAGACACTACACAAGTAAATCAGCTTGATGAGGTGCTGGTTTCGGCAGTGCGGGTCACGACAAAAACGCCTGTCAGCTTTAGTAATTTAGACAAAAAGGAAATTAAATTTCGAAATTTAGGTCAGGATATTCCTATTCTGATGAATTACCTGCCATCTGTAGTGACAACATCAGATGCTGGAAACGGAGTGGGATACACCGGAATTCGGGTGCGTGGTAGCGATGCTACTCGTGTGAATGTTACTATCAATGGAATTCCTTATAACGATTCAGAAAGTCACGGCAGCTACTGGGTCAACATGCCAGATTTTGCTTCCTCCCTAGAAAGTGTGCAGTTGCAGCGCGGGGTAGGTACTTCCACTAATGGATCTGGTGCTTTTGGAGCAAGCCTGAACATGCTTACGGATAGTTATACTAAAGAAAGCAACGGGGAAATTTCGAATTCTTTCGGAAGTTTCAATACCCGAAAACATACGGTGAAATTTAGTACGGGTTTGATGGATGATCACTTTGAATTAGCGGGACGATTGTCCGCATTGAAATCTGACGGTTATATTGATCGTGCCAGTTCTGATTTGAAATCATATTTTCTGCAAGGGACCTATGTAGGCAAGACTACATTGATAAAAGCTTTAGTCTTTGGAGGAAATGAAAAAACCTACCAATCTTGGAATGGTATTGACGCCGAAACTGTTATCAGTGATAGAACGTTTAACTCAGCGGGAATTTTTACGGATGAATCTGGAAACACCCGATTTTATAATAATGAAACCGATAATTACCAACAAGATCATTCTCAATTACATTGGAATGAAAGAATTTCTGAAAATTGGAATACAAATCTCGCTTTCCATTATACCAAAGGCAAAGGTTACTACGAAAATTACAAAGAGGATGCTGATATGGCCGATTATAATTTGCTTCCCGTTGGTTCGGTAACGACTACAGATCTTGTGCGTCAGAAGTGGTTGGATAATGATTTCTATGGAACCACATTCTCTGCCAATTACAAAAGCGAAAAGTTGGATGTAATTCTAGGTGGAGGATATAATAAGTACGAAGGTAGCCATTTTGGGAAAGTGATTTGGGCTCGATATGCATCAACATCTGAATTGGGAGATCATTATTATGATGATGTTGCAACTAAAATGGATGGTAATGTTTTTGCAAAAGCAAATTATCAAATATTGGATAAGCTAAGTCTATATGGTGATTTGCAAGTGAGAAACGTCCATTACAAAGCTGATAGCCCTGAAACAGGATTAGTCAATGACAACTTTAATTTCTTTAACCCAAAAGCAGGATTAAATTTTGAAATTAATGACAACAATCAGTTGTATGCTTCGTATGCAAGAGCCAATAGAGAACCTAACAGAACGGATTATGAAAATGGAAGTCCAAAACCCGAAAAATTAAATGATTTTGAATTTGGATTGCGTCATAACACAGCAAAAGTGAAGTTGAATGCGAATGTCTATTATATGGCCTATAAAGACCAATTGATTTTAACTGGAGCATTAGATGATATAGGTGCTCCGATTCGTAAAAATAGTGGAGATAGTTATCGTTTAGGTTTGGAGCTTGACGCGACAATTGCAGTTTTAGACAATTTAATTATACGTCCAAATGTTACCATAAGTACTAATAAAAATAAAGATTTTCGTTTTGAAAGAGACGGCGTATTAACCGCTTTGGGTAACACTAACATTGCGTATTCTCCTGATTTTATCGCGGGGAATATTATTACTTTTTTGCCTGTAACTAGTTTTCAAATTTCATTATTATCTAAATTTGTTGGAGAGCAATATATGGGAAATATAGATTCAGAGGGTTCTAAATTGAAGTCTTATTTTGTAAACGATGTCAATGTTTCTTATGAGTTCAAACCTAGATCGGTTTTCAAATCGATACTATTAACGGGATTAGTCAATAATGTTTTTGATTACAAGTATGTTTCAAACGGTTATTTCTTTACTTATGATGATGATTACTCAAATCCTCCGGCAATCACAACAATTGAAGGAGCTGGGTATTATCCTCAGGCAGGAATTAACTTCCTTGTTGGATTGACATTGAAGTTTTAGATTGAAAATTTGTTATACCTTAAAAAGCCCGAAAGTTTTACTTTCGGGCTTTTATGTTAATTATAAACGCGAAGCACATTTCCATTCACTTCAACACGATATTGTTTTAGGGGGTATTGTGAGCCACCCTGGCCTGTAAATAAGCTGTATTCAGCACTGTCGCAAGGACAAATCAAATTAATGCCTTTTAGCGTCATAGTAGAGCAGCTGCTAATTACTTGATTAGGACAAGCTGCATCAAAAGCATTGTAACCACTTCCTGTATTAAATATATAGATTCCCTTAGTGCCAATACCAGAATAATAGATAGCATTGCTAGGGTATTGCAAGTTCGAATATGCGGGTAAATTCATATTGATGTCTATTGTAAAAGTATAGTTGGGTATGTAAGGATTTTTATTGTTAAAACTACTGTCGCTACAGCCCAAAAATAAGGTCAATACAATGAATATGAGGAGGTGTTTTTTCATTAATTAAAATAAATTAAAAGTATTAGTTAAACAAATTTAATTTATTTAACTTTGAATTAAATATGATTAACATATAATTATAGACAAAAATAAAACAATAATATTCTTGTGGAAAGAAATCCCGTCCTGATGGGATTTTTTCTATTTACATAAACGATGAAACTATGAGCGCAATATCTTATTACACAGCAGAAGGCTTAAAAAAATTAAGAGAAGAATTAGATTATTTGAAAAGTGTGATGCGTCCAAAAGCGTCTGCAGATATAGCTGAGGCAAGAGATAAAGGTGATTTGTCTGAAAATGCAGAGTACGATGCTGCAAAAGAAGCACAAGGAATGCTCGAAATGAGAATTGCAAAATTAGAAGAGGTTCATTCTAACGCAAGGTTAATTGACGAAACACATCTTGATGTATCTAAAGTCTTGGTTTTGTCGAATGTGAAAATTAAAAATCAGGCTAATGGCATGGAGTTGAAATACAGATTAGTAGCCGAAAGTGAAGCGGATTTGAAAACTGGAAAAATTTCTGTAACCTCTCCAATTGGGAAAGGTTTACTAGGAAAATCAGTAGGAGATGTCGCTGAAATTACAGTTCCAAACGGAGTGTTGCAGTTTGAGATTTTAGAAATTTCACGTGACTAAAAGTATAACAAACTACCTATAATTCAATTTAATATTTAGCTTATGAGTTCAATTTTTATGAAAATCGTAAACGGTGAAATTCCATGTTATAAAATTGCCGAAGACGATAATTATTTGGCCTTTCTAGATGTGAATCCTAATGCAAAAGGACATACGTTATGTATACCCAAGTTTGAAGTAGATAAGATTTTTGATATGGATGAAGCTCACTATTTAGGGTTGATGCATTTTTCAAGAAAAGTAGCCATCGCCATAGAAAAGACGGTTCCCTGTAAAAGAGTGGGTATGGCAGTTGTCGGTCTTGAAGTGCCGCACGCACATGTTCATCTGATTCCACTTAATGAAATGGATGAAATGCGTTTTCAAAATAAAGTTACTTTATCAAAAGAAGAATTTGAAAATCTTGCAAGAAGTATTCAATTGAATTTTTAATCAAAATGACACCATAAAAAAAACACGATTATCGTGTTTTTTTTATGAAAAAATCGAAATTATATGAGAGCTACTTTTTTGTCTCTATGCTTATTTTTATCTCTTTTAAGTTTTTCCCAAGCTAAAAATGAATTTGCAGGCATTGATTCTAAAATGGATAAAATACCGACTCAAGATAGTAATTCAACAATTGCTATAGCGAACTATATTTCTTCAAATTTTAAAACAGAGGCTGAAAAAATTCGTGCACTGTTTTATTGGACAGCTTCAAATATTAATTATGATGTGTCTAAAATGCTTACGCCAAATGTCAATGAAACGACTCAAGATAGAATTGACGATGTACTAAGGACTAAAAAGGGCGTTTGTAGCCATTATGCCGAAGTTTTTAATGATGTTTCTAATAAAATGGGAGTAAGCTGTTATGTGATTGAAGGTTTTACAAAGCAGAATGGAAAGGTCGCCAACTTATCTCATGCCTGGTGTGCTGCAAAAATTGACAAAAAATGGTATTTATTTGACCCAACTTGGGGAGCTGGTTATGTAAATAATAATACGTTTTTTAAAAAATTAAACAATTCCTATTTTAAGGTGCAACCTAATGTATTAATTGCGTCACATATGCCTTTTGATTATATCTGGCAGTTTCTAGATTTACCCTTAACCAACAAAGAATTTTTAGAAGGTAAAAGACAACCACTGAATTCTAAAAAGCAGCTTGATTTTGAAAAAGAAATAACGAGATATCAGTCTTTGGGAGATAGTGATAAGGCATTTGAATCTTCTGAAAGAATTGAGAAAAACGGACTGCTAAATGCACTGGTTATTGAACAATACAAATATAAAAAAGAAGCATTTAGGGTTTATACTCAAAATAAAAATATAGAAAAATTGAATGCTTTGTATACTAGTTATAATGAAAATATTTTTCTTCTAAATGATTTTATTATTTATAGATTTAAAAAGTTCAAACCAGCTCAATCTGATGAGGAGATGAGAAATTGGATTCAGAATGTGAAGGGCAAATTTAAAAAATGCGAAACTGATGTTTACAATATTGGAATCGTAGGTAAAGAAAACACTGGAAGCTTATCTAATTTGAAAAAATCAATAGCAACTGCATTGATGCAAACGGAAGAGCAAGAACAATTTTTAATGGAATACTTAAGTAAGAATTCAATAGGAAGGAAAGTAATGCTAAGTAATTTTAAAATCAGGAATTGATTATTTTACTTTGTACGATATTTGCATTGTAGTTCCTTTTCCAACTTCAGAATGAAGGACCTTTATAGCGCCCTTGTGATATTCTTCAACTATTCTTTTTGTTAAAGAAAGTCCTAAGCCCCAACCTCTTTTTTTGGTTGTATATCCCGGTTCAAATACGGATTTGAATTGATTTTTCTGAATTCCATTTCCGCTATCAGAAACATTAATTTTTACAGAATGGTTTTCCTGTTGGATTTCTAAAGCTAATTGGCCTCTACCTTTCATCGCATCTATAGCATTTTTCACAAGATTCTCAATCGTCCAACTATGTAGTGTAGGGTTGAGCATTACGTAGATTGGAGCTTCTGGGCCTTTATATGTAAAAGTAACTTGTTTGGAAAAACGGGATTGAAGATAATTATAAGATTGTATTGTTTCTTCTACGATGTCTTTGTTTTCTAGAATCGGTTCTGAGCCTATTTTTGAGAATCTATCCGTAATGGTTAATAATCGGTCGATGTCTTTTTCGATTTCTAAAGTGGTAGATTCTTCAACGTTGTCCGCTTTTAGTATTTCGACCCAGCCTATCAGTGAAGAAAGCGGTGTGCCTATTTGATGTGCGGTTTCTTTAGCCATTCCGGCCCATAGTTTATTTTGTGTGGCTATTTTAGTACTCCTGTAAAAATAATAAACTAAGGCTGCAAACAATACGATAATGAGCAGTAATGCTATAGGGTAATATTTAAGCTTATTGAGTAATGCCGAATTTCCATAATACAGCTTTTGAAATTTTCCAGGGACATATTCGATAACAATGGGGTCATTTTCATTTTTTAAATCGAATAAAAAAGCAGCGGCATTTTGCTCGTGTATTACAATTTCCTCATCAATATTGACAGTATTTATGATACTGTCATGCTCGGTCAGAATTATGGGTATAGAAGTGTTGTTGCTAAAAATTTGCAGTGGAAGTTCAACATCAGTATTCTCACCCGCATTAATAAGTGTTTTTTGGGCGTTTGCCCAAAGATTCATTTTTAAACGTTCTTCATTTTTGAATATTTGAAAAAAAGTATAGGTGTTCCAAAGGATTAGTGAAATGATCAAAAATGAAGCGAAAATTATGATCCAACGAGTTGTGTTTTTTCTTTCGGAAAACTGCATAAATGAGATTTTGAGGTATAAATATAACGAAATATTAATAGGATTATTTTAGTTGGGACTAAAAGGCATTTTTTTGTGTGATGAAAATGTTTTTCGCGTTAAATGATTCCTCACTCTTTCTATAGTAAAACCATTTCCTTACTTTTGCAAATCGAGTCATGATAATAATTAACAACTAAACAACTATGATTAGCATCGATCCAAAAAGTATAGAAACGGCTAAATTGCAGGGCTATTTACAAGGTTCTGTAGGACCTAGACCAATAGCATTTGCAAGTACAGTTGATGAAGATGGAAATCCAAATTTATCTCCTTTTAGTTTTTTTAATGTTTTTAGCGCTAATCCTCCTATTCTTGTTTTTTCGCCAGCAAGACGTGTTCGCGATAATTCGATTAAACATACTTTGATCAATTGTGAGGCTACGAAAGAGGTGGTAATTAATGTGGTAAACTTTGATTTGGTACAACAAACCTCACTGGCCAGTACAGAATATGCAGATGGTGTGAATGAGTTTGAGAAATCTGGTTTAACAGCAGTTGCTTCAGATTTAGTGAAACCATTTAGAGTTAAGGAATCTCCGGTTCAGTTTGAATGTAAAGTCAATCAAATTATCCCGTTAGGAAAACAAGGTGGCGCAGGGAATCTGATTCTATGTGAAGTAGTAAAAATTCATATAGACGAGTCTGTTTTAGATGAAAACGGAGCTATTGATCAGCATAAAATCGATTTAGTGTCGAGATTAGGTGGTAATTGGTATTCAAGGTCAAATCAAGGTTTGTTTGAAGTGCCAAAACCCCTATCGACTCTAGGAATTGGTGTGGATGCAATCCCCAAGTATGTAAAGGAAAGTACTGTCTTTGACGGAAATGATTTAGGGAAATTAGGAAACATAGAAGCCTTGCCTACGACAGAAGAAGTTAGTATATTTGTAAAACAAAATTTTTCTATAAAAGCAGTTTTAAGCTCAGATGACGTTGAAAAAGTTCATTTAGAAGCTAAAAAATACTTAAATGATAATGATGTCCTTTCTGCATGGAAGGTGCTTCTGGCAAAAAAATAATCTTAATAACAATTAAAATAACGAAGATGGAAGTTACAGGAAAAATTAAAGTTGTCAATCCAGAACAACAAATTAGCGCCTCATTTAAAAAAAGAGAATTGGTTGTTACAACAGATGAACAATATCCTCAACATATTATGGTTGAGTTTACTCAAGACAAATGTGATTTGTTGAATAATTATAACATTGGTGAAGACGTAAAAGTATCAATCAATTTAAGAGGTAGAGAATGGGTTAACCCACAAGGGGAAGCTAAATATTTTAATAGCATACAAGGATGGAGAATCGAAAAGTTAGCTAATGAAGCACAAGCTCCTTCAGCTCCTATACCTGCTGCTCAGGCATTTGCTCCAGCTACAAACTTAAATGAAGAAGAGCCGGATGATTTGCCTTTTTAATTAAAAGTATCGATTTTGAAAAAAAGCCTTGAAATTTTCAAGGCTTTTTTTATGCTAAAAATTGGGGTTTATGATGGCGCCAAAGCCTATTTGAGTGCCTAATTGTGGGTAGATTAAAGCAGTTGCTTTTTTCTTTTTTGATATTCTAAAGGATTGCAATGGGTTAATATGTGAAAATAAAATACCAGATGCCATACCTATTCCGGCACCAGTAAGTACATCTGAGGCATAGTGCTTGTCATTGGCAATTCTAAAAGCGGCTGTTGCTCCAGCAAAAAGGAAACCACTGCTGGCATACCAAAAATTGTCGTCTTTATATTCATAATATAAAAGTGTAGCATTTGTAAAAGCAATTGCCGAATGTCCAGAAGGAAAACTTAAATTATTAGATTTGTCCGGACGTTCCTTTTTGGCTAAGCTTTTAGTTATTTCAACCACAACTAAAGTAGCGGTATTGGCGAGGAATATGTTTACAGTTTGATTTCTAAAATCAGTTTTGGGTTTAAATCCTAAATATTTACCTAAATAGATTTGTCCAATAGGAACAAGAGGGAATATATTATCAGCTTGTGATCTGAAACCGGAACCAAAAATAGAATTTGTTTTTGTTTGAATATCATTATTAAACTCAGAGTTCAGAAGAATAGCGCCGCTTACAATAAAAGCAGTTGGTACTATAAATGAGGTGTAGCTGAGTTTTTTTGATAACTTTAAACTATCCGCTTTTTGTCCATACATTTGTGTAATAATTAATGTAAAAACGAGTAGAATTAATTTGAATTTCATTGTAGTGTCTTTATAAAATGGACTAATTGATTTTTGAAGTGAATTAGTTTTACCAAATTTAAGAGTATTGATTTAATTTTTAGTTTAAAAAAGAATGTATTATTTATCTGAAGCTTTATTTTTTCCAGCGATTTCTCAAACGCATTCTTCAGGAATTATAGCCTTAGGTGGTGATTTGTCTGTTGATAGATTACAATTAGCTTATAAAAGCGGGATTTTCCCTTGGTTTGAAGATGGCGAACCCATTACTTGGTGGTCACCTAACCCAAGAATGGTTTTATTTCTTGAGGAATTGGTTGTGTCTAAGAGTATGCGGAACATTCTAAATAGAAATTCTTTTAAAGTTACATTCAATCAAAATTTCAGAGATGTCATTTCAAATTGTCAAAACATTAAGCGAGATGGTCAACTAGGGACTTGGATAACTAATGATATGATTGAAGCTTATTGTAATTTGCATGAATTAGGCATTGCTAAATCCGTTGAGGTTTGGCAAGATGATGAATTAGTTGGAGGTTTGTATGGTATTGATTTAGGTCATGTGTTTTGCGGTGAAAGTATGTTTTCTAAAGTTTCCAATGCTTCTAAAGTCGCATTTATTCATTTGGTTAATCATCTAAAGGTAGCTAATTATAAGCTTTTGGACTGTCAGGTTTACAATCCGCATCTGGAAAGTCTGGGATGTAGAGAAATCGAACGGGATGATTTTATGCAAATTTTACGAGTTCAATAACGCTGTCATTTTCCAACAATCTTCAATATGGTCATTCACCATTCCTGTCGCTTGCATATGGGCGTACATAACGGTAGAGCCAACAAATTTGAAGCCGCGTTTTTTTAAATCTTTGCTGATTTCGTCCGAAAGGGGAGTGGTGGCAGGCACGTCTTTTAGGGTTTTAGGATTGTTTATGACAGGTTGTCCATCGGTGAAATTCCAAATATAGGAAGAGAAACTTCCAAATTCTTGTTGTATCTCCATAAAGGCAATTGAATTTGAAACGGCTGAACGGACTTTTAATTTGTTTCGAATGATTCCCGTATCTAATAAAAGTGCTTGAATTTTTTCCTCAGAATATTTAGCAATTATTTTATAGTCGAAATTGTCAAATGCTATGCGGAAATTCTCTCTTTTGTTTAGGATAGTTATCCAGCTTAGTCCAGCCTGAAATGTCTCTAAGATAAGGAACTCAAATAAGGTGGCGTCATCATAAACGGGAGTTCCCCATTCCTGGTCGTGGTATTCTTTATATAAGTCGCTCGATAAGCACCAACCGCATCTTGTTTTGTTTTCCATTTTTAATTATTTATATTTTCAAAGATATTAAAACCAATCAGTATTATGGCAAATTGGACTGTAGCTTAGGTTTTTTTAATTAAATTTAGCAGCCAAAAGTACACAAGTATAATACCATGTTAATATGAAAAAAATAATAACAGTTTTAATGATTAGTTCAACAATATTAAGTGTTAGCGCTCAGGGAGGTTCAAATAATCCTTTGCTCAAAAAATGGATTGGACCGTATGGTGGTGTTCCTGCTTTTAATGAATATAATATTTCGCAAATTAAACCTGCCTTTGATGTTGCGATTAAGGAACGTCTAGATGAGATTGATGCTATTGCTAATAATCCGAAGGCCGCGACATTTGAAAATACAATTGCTCAGATGGAACGTTCTGGTAAGGACTTTAAGCGTGTCATGACAGTCTATGGGATTTATTCTTCGAATATGAATAGTCCTGAATTTGGACCAATTGAAAGAGAAATGGGGCCAATATTAGCATCTTTGTCAAGTAAAATTTATCAAAATAAAAAATTATTCAAAAGAATTGAAGGCTTGTACAATTCTCCTGACAAAGGCAAGTTAAGTACTGAGCAACAAAGGTTGATTTGGTTAAATTATACCAACTTTGTCAAAGAGGGAGCAAATTTAGATCCTGAAGCAAAGGAAAAAGTGGCTCAAATTAATAGCGAATTAGCAGGCTATTTTTCTAAGTTCAGTCAAAATTTATTAGCTGAGGAAAATAATCAATATGTGGCTCTAATCAATCAAGGCGATTTTGACGGTTTACCAGAAGGTTTGAAGAAAGCTGCGATGGCTCAGGCTAAGGAGAGAAATTTGAGTGTCCTTGGTGCTATCGGTAATACACGTTCGTTTGTGGATCCGTTTCTTACTTTTAGCACTAATAGAGAGCTACGGGCTAAAGTATGGAGTATGTATGTTAAAAGAGGTGATAATGATAATGAATTTGACAATAAGTCAACCCTTGTTAAAACTTTACAGCTAAGAGCTAAGAAAGCTAAATTACTTGGTTTTCCTACTTTTGCACATTGGAACTTAAGTAATAAAATGGCTAAAACTCCTGAGCGTACCATGGATTTAATGATGTCGGTATGGGAACCTGCAGTTGCACAGGTACATAAAGATGTGGCAGCGATGCAAGAAATTGTTGATGCTGAGGGAGGTAATTTTAAAATTTCACCTTGGGATTATCGTTATTATTCAGAGAAAGTAAGAAAAGAGAAATACGATTTAGATCAGAATGTTATCAAGGAATACTTGCAGTTGGAGAAATTGAGAGAAGGTATGTTTTGGGTTGCTGGTGAATTATTTGATTTGCAATTCAAGCAGATTTCCAATGTTCCTGTTTACCATGTTGACGTAAGAGTTTGGGAAGTGTCTAATAAAACAACAGGGAAGCTCGTTGGTCTTTGGTATTTTGATCCTTATGCTCGAAAAGGAAAACGTTCTGGAGCTTGGATGAATGCATATAGAAATCAAGAAAAAATGGATAGTGCCGTTTTGACAATCGTCTCTAACAATAGTAATTTTATTAAGGGGGCAGACAATGAGCCTGTTTTAATTTCTTGGTCAGACGCGACAACTTTATTTCATGAGTTTGGTCATGCCCTTCATGGATTGTGCTCCAATGTGAATTATCCTAGTCTTGCCGGAACTGCAGTTGCTAGAGATTACGTGGAATTTCCGTCTCAAATTTTAGAGCGTTGGCTTGAAACTCCTGAAGTATTGAGCAAGTTTGCCTTGCATTATAAAACTAATGAACCAATTCCGATGGCTTTAGTGGAGCGTATTGAGAAAGCATCTACTTTTAATTCGGGATTCTCAACAGTTGAAACGATTGCTAGTTCATTAGTAGATATGAAATTGCATTTAGCTGGAGATACATTAATTGATCCTACTGATTTTGAGCATGAAACTTTAAGTCAACTGAATATGCCTAACGAAATTGTAATGCGTCATAGAATTCCTCAATTTGGACATATATTTTCAAGTGATGGTTACGCAGCAGGCTATTATAGTTACTTATGGTCTGATGTGATCAGTACAGACGCATACGAGGCTTTTACCGAAGGGAAAGGTCCTTATGACAAGGAAGTGGCGAAAAGGCTTTACGATAGCGTTTTTAGTGTTGGAAACACGACTGATCAGGGAGACGCGTATAGAAGTTTTAGAGGACGTGACCCTAAAACTGATGCTTTAATGAGATCTAGAGGTTTTGATTCTTTTAAAGTGGAAGCAAAATAATAATTCAGAAAATGTGTGATAAAAAAAAGAGCGATTTGAAATTCAAATCGCTCTTTTTGTATTTTAGAAGTAAATCAGGATTAACCTAAAGCAGCTCTTTTAAATCCTGTAACGATAAGATCTTTATCTAAAGATTTTACGTAGTTAGCAACACTTAATTTGTTGTCTTTAATGTAATCTTGGTTTACTAAAGTATTGTCTTTAAAGAAACGAGCTAATTTACCTTTAGCAATATTGTCTAACATTGCTTCTGGTTTTCCTTCTTGACGAAGTAAGTCTTTAGCAATTTCGATTTCTTTTTCGATAGTTACAGCATCAACACCCTCTTCATTTAATGCGATAGGAGACATTGCAGCAGCTTGCATAGCGATATTTCTAGCTACTTCTTCAGCTCCAGCAGGTGCAGCAGATAAAGCAACTAAAGTAGCGATTTTGTTTCCAGAGTGGATGTAAGATCCGATAAAAGCACCTTCTAATTTTTCGAAAGTTCTGATTTCTAATTTTTCTCCAATAACTCCTGTTTGCTCGATTAATTTATCAGCAATAGTAATTCCGTTGAAATCTGAAGCTAAAAATGCTTCTTTGGTATCAAAGTGCAATGCTTGGTTAGCCATTTCGGTAGCCATTTTTACAAAGCTTTCGTTCATTCCTACGAAGTCAGTCTCACAGTTTAATGTGATAACTACACCAGCAGTTTTGTCAGCATTTACAACAGCAATCGCAGCACCTTCAGTAGATTCTCTATCTGAACGGTTTGCAGCTACTTTTTGTCCTTTTTTACGAAGGTTTTCGATAGCTAAATCAAAATCTCCTTCTGCTTCAACTAGTGCTTTTTTGCAGTCCATCATTCCTGCACCAGTTATTGTTCTTAATTTATTTACGTCTGCAGCAGTTATAGTTGCCATATGTGTTGTTTTTTAAGGTTAAAAGTAAAAATTCCAATTCTTAAATCCCAAACCCCAATTTTAACAAATTATCAACTTATTGTTTCTAATTTTTATATGGAACTTGGAATTTAAAATTTGGAATTTAAAATGTTGTTTTATTCTTCAGTTGCTGGAGCTGCTGCTTCAGTTGCCGGAGCCACTGTTTCAGCTGCTGGAGCTGCTGTTTCAGTTGCTACTGGAGCTACTTTTTCAGCCGCTGGAGCTGCTACTGTTTCTGCAGTTGCATCAGCTTCTTTGTCAGAACCTCTATCAGAAAGTCCTTCAACAATTGCAGCTGTAACTAAAGATAAAATTTTATCGATTGATTTAGAAGCATCATCATTTGATGGAATTACATACTCTACTTCACGAGGATCAGAGTTAGTATCAACCATTGCAAAAACTGGAATGTTTAATTTTTGAGCTTCTTTTATTGCGATGTGTTCAGCTTTGATGTCTACTACAAATAATGCAGCTGGTAATCTAGACATATCAGAAATTGAACCTAAATTTTTCTCTAATTTAGCACGAAGACGATCAACTTGTAAACGCTCTTTCTTAGAAAGTGTCATGAAAGTACCATCTTTCTTCATTTTATCAATAGTAGCCATTTTTTTAACAGCTTTACGGATAGTTACGAAGTTAGTTAGCATTCCACCAGGCCATCTTTCAGTGATGTAAGGCATGTTTGCAGCTTTTGCTTTTTCAGCAACGATGTCTTTTGCTTGTTTTTTGGTAGCAACAAATAATATTTTTCTACCTGATGCAGCGATTTTTTTCAAAGCTTCATTAGCCTCTTCAATTTTTGCTGCAGTTTTATATAGATTGATAATGTGTATACCATTACGTTCCATATAAATGTACGGAGCCATGTTTGGATCCCATTTTCTAGTCATGTGTCCGAAGTGAACACCTGCTTCTAGTAATTCTTTTACTTCTACTTTGTTTGACATTTTTTGTACTAGTTTACGTTCTGTTGATTAGCAATGTATAAATGGCGATTGCTCGGCTAAATACATTTAGATGCTAAACTAATTCCTACCTCGGTAGGCAACAACAACATTGTTTTAAATTCAATAATAAATTCAATGAGTCTTGAATAAATGTATTCAAGACAGGCAATATTAACGTTTCGAGAATTGAAATTTCTTACGAGCTTTCTTTTGACCGAATTTCTTACGTTCAACCATTCTTGGATCTCTTGTCAATAAACCTTCTGGTTTCAAGATTAGTCTGTTTTCAGCATTTACTTCACACATAACACGTGCTAATGCCATTCTTACAGCTTCTGCTTGTCCAGTTGAACCACCTCCGTGAACGTTTACTTTTACGTCAAAGTTAGTTGCATTTTCTGTCATAGACATAGGTTGCATAACTTTGTACTGTAAAGTAGCTGTTGGGAAGTAAGTCGCGAATTCTTTTTTGTTTACAGTGATTACTCCTGTTCCTTCCGAAACATAAACACGTGCAACAGCGGTTTTTCTTCTACCGATTTTGTGAATAACTCCCATTACTTAAGATCGTTAAGGTTAACTGTTCTTGGTTTTTGTGCACCTTGTTTGTGCTCTGAACCAACAACAACATTTAAATTTCTGAAAAGTTCAGCACCAATTTTGTTTTTTGGTAACATTCCTTTTACTGCTTTTTCTACTAGTAATGCAGGATTTTTTGATTGCAATACTTTAGCAGTTAAAGTTCTTTGTCCCCCTGGGTAACCTGTGTGACGCATGTAGATTTTCTCGTCCATTTTGTTACCTGTAAGGTTGATTTTCTCTGAGTTGATAACGATTACGTTATCCCCACAGTCAACGTGCGGTGTGTAACTTGGCTTGTACTTACCTCTAAGGATCATTGCGACCTTTGATGCAAGACGTCCTAAGTTATGCCCATCAGCATCTACAACAATCCACTCTTTTGTAACGGTGGCTTTGCTTGCTGATTGTGTCTTGTAGCTTAATGCGTCCATAATATTATTTAAATTAAACATTCCATCCCCATTAAAGGGGATGCAAAAGTACAATTAATTATTTTAAATACAAATACCTTGAAAAGAATAATTTTTAGATGTTTTGTCTCTGATTATCAATTGTATATTTCAGATATCATGCGTTGCTTCTCTTTTAGAATTATTGTTAATGGAGACTTTCTATTTTTATATTACTTTTGTTATCGAATATAATATTTTATCTTGCGATTTAATGACCCCCAACTGTAAAGTGGAGAATTGCTTTTTTGATGCTATAGTCGTACTATATTGTTGGGCAGCAAAACCTTTGGTCCCTATAAATTACTAATAAAGTCAATACATACTTAACTATGAAAGTCAAAGCAACTCTTAAACAAATTGCCAAAGAACTTAATGTTTCTGTTTCTACAGTTTCAAAAGCACTTAATGATAGTCCTGAAATTAGTGATTTAACAAAAATAAAAATCAAGGAATATGCGAAGTTAAAAAATTATAAACCTAACGTCATCGGTTTGAATCTTAAAAATAGAAAGACAAAAACAATAGGCGTTATCATCCCGAATATTCTTAATTCTTTTTTTGCCAAAGTATTTAGTGGTATAGAAAAAGTGGCTGATGAAAAGGGGTATAATGTTATTATGTGTATCTCTAATGAGTCATTGGACAAAGAAGCGCATACTCTTGAAATGTTAAGTAATGGAACTATTGACGGATTTATCCTTTCTGTTTCTGAGGAAGCGCAAAAGCTGCACGATTATGATCATTTTGCTTCAATTATTAATGACGGTACTCCTATAGTAATGTTTGATCGAATAGCAGAGGGTATAGATTGCGATAAAGTGGTTGTAGATGATTTTGATTCGGCATTAAACGCCACTCAACAATTAATAGATTTAGGTTGTAAGAATATAGCTTTATTTTCTTCAGTTGATAATTTAAGTGTTGGAATATTGAGAACACAGGGGTATTTGAAAGCACTAAAGGATAATAATATTGCTGTGAATGAGGATATAATTCTTCGTACAGATTCAGAAGATGATTTAAATTTTAGAATTCAAGAAATTGCTGAAGACCAAGTAATTGATGGGATTTTTGCTTTAGAGGAAAGTGATTCTGTGGCGGCATTGAAATACGGCCTTAAAAAAGGAAGTAAAATTCCAGAGGAGCTTTCTATTATTGGTTTTGCCGATGGGATACTTGCTTCCAGAAGATTGTCTCCAAGTTTAACTACGGTTAGTCAACACGGTGTAGAAATTGGAGAAGTTGCAGCTAGATTACTTATTGATAGATTAGAGTCTGACGAAGAAAATAAACCTTACGGTACGGTTGTCATCAAAACTAAATTAAAAGAAAGAGAAACGACTAGGAAATTATAATCATATATATATCTTCGATATAAAAAAATCCACTCCTTTACTTAATTGGAGTGGATTTTTTTTTGGGTTCTATATATTAATGTGCTTCCAGCCAATCTTTACCAGCTCCTAATTCTACATCTAAAGGAACTTCTAGTTTAAAGGCGTTTTCCATTTCGTATTTGATCATCTCTTTCATTTTTTCTAGTTCTGAATTGTGAATGTCAAACACAAGTTCATCATGAACTTGAAGCAGCATTTTGCTTTTGTAATTTTCTGAAATCAATTTTTCGTGAATATTAATCATCGCAATTTTGATGATGTCGGCTGCACTTCCCTGGATTGGTGCATTAACCGCATTCCGCTCTGCTCCACCACGAACTATTGCGTTTTGTGAATTGATGTCCTTTAAATAACGACGACGACCCAAAACTGTTTGTACATATCCGTTTTCTCTTGCAAAATCAATTTGCTCTGAAATGTATGATTTCAATCTTGGATAGGTTTTGTAGTAAGCTTCAATTAAAGCTGCACTTTCAGAACGTGATAAATCTGTTTGATTTGAAAGTCCAAATGCAGAAACTCCATATATTATTCCAAAGTTTACCGTTTTTGCGTGGCTACGTTGTTCTCTGGTAACTTCTTCCAATGGAACGTCAAATACCTTTGAAGCAGTAGATTTATGAATGTCTTCATTATTCAAAAATGCTTTTATCATATTTTCCTCACCACTCAATGCGGCAATGATGCGTAATTCTATTTGCGAGTAATCGGCAGATACTAAAGTATAGTTCTCGTCTCTTGCTACAAATGCTTTTCTTATTTGTCGTCCTCGTTCTGTACGTATAGGGATGTTCTGTAAGTTAGGGTTGTTAGAGCTCAAACGTCCCGTTGCAGCTACGGTTTGCATATAATCAGTATGCACTCTCAGGGTAACAGGATCTACTTGATTTGGCAAAGCATCAACATAGGTGTTTTTAAGTTTTACTAATTGGCGCCAATCAAGAATGTCTTTTACGATTGGATTCTCATTAGCTAAATAACTTAAAACTTCTTCGCCAGTGGCATATTGTCCTGTTTTTGTCTTTTTTTGTTTGGCTCCGCCAATTTTCAATTTATCAAATAAAACATCGCCGAGTTGTTTTGGCGAAGCTAAGTTGAAATCTTCTCCTGCAATTTCATAAATAGCAGTTTCTAGTTTTTTAATGTCAGTATCTAAATCATGTGATAATGACTTCAGGAAATCAGTGTCTAGCCTGATACCTTCTTTTTCCATATCGGCCAAGACTTTTACCAGAGGAATTTCAATCTCTTCAAAGAGTTTTTTGGTCTCTGTTTTTTCTAATTCAACAGAAAATAGTTGCTTTAGCTGAAAGGTGACGTCAGCGTCTTCTGCTGCATATTCTTTGATTTCCTCTAAATCTACATCACGCATCGATTTTTGATTTTTTCCTTTTTTTCCAATTAAGGTCTCAATCGATTTTGGAGAATATTTCAAATAGGTTTCAGATAGTATGTCCATATTATGGCGCATGTCTGGATTGATCAGATAATGAGCAATCATGGTATCAAACAGCTTTCCTTCTACATTAATTTTATAATTAGCAAGGATCTTAAGGTCGTATTTTAAGTTTTGGCCAATTTTTTCAATTGATTCATTTTCGAAAAAAGGAATAAATTTGTTAATCAAAACTTGAGCTTCTTCTTGATTTTCTGGAAAGGGAATATAAAATCCTTTTCCTTTTTCGAATGAAAACGAAATACCAACAAGTTCAGCATGTAATGCATCTAATCCTGTAGTTTCGGTATCAAAACAAACGGATTCTTGTTTCAGTAAATTTTGCAAAAGCAATTTTACACCCAAGTCGCCTTGGATAATCTGATACGAATGTTCTGTGTTTTCTAATGTGTTGTAATATTGGTGATGCGTGGCATCTACATTTTCATTAGGTATTGCACTTGCAAAAAGGTCAAATTGCTCTTCACTTTTTGGTTGTGGGCTTTTGTATAATTTAGTTTCTTCAATGGCAGTGTTCATTGTGGCTGTTCCGCCTTTTTTGAAAATGGCATCAAACTGTTCTGCCATTCTTCGAAATTCCAACTCGTTAAAAAGAGCGTCTGTTTTCTCAACATCTGGAGTTGATAATTCATAATCAGTTTCGTTAAAAACAACCGGACAGTCAAGAAGTATGGTTGCTAATGTTTTAGACAAAAGTCCTTTCTCCTTGTTCGCTTCAACGTTTTCCTTCATTTTTCCTTTTAGCTTGTCAGTATTTGCTAAAAGGTTTTCCATGGTTCCAAATTCTTTTAGGAACTTCTTCGCGGTAACCTCACCTACGCCGGGAAGTCCAGGAATATTATCGGCGGCATCTCCCATCATACCCAGAAAATCAATTACTTGATCGGGTCTTTCTATCTCGAATTTTTTTAAAACTTCAGGAACGCCCCAAATTTCAATGCCATTACCCATTCGGGCAGGTTTATACATGAAAATGTTTTCAGATACTAATTGTGCAAAATCCTTATCAGGAGTAACCATAAATACTTTGTAGTTTTCTTTTTCGGCCTGTTTTGCAATGGTTCCTATTAAGTCATCCGCTTCGTAGCCCTTTACTTCTATAATAGGAATGTGCATAGCACGTAAAAGGTCTTGTATATAAGGTACAGCAATTTTAATAGCTTCAGGAGTTGCATCGCGATGCGCTTTGTACTCTGGGAAAATTTCGTTTCTTAATTGGCTTCCACCATTATCAAAAGCGACCGCTAAATGATCTGGTTTTTCTCTTTTTATTACGTCCATTAAGGAATTCATAAACCCCATAATTGCCGAAGTGTCCATTCCTTTGGAATTGATTCTAGGGTTTTTTATAAAGGCGTAATAACCACGAAAGATTAAAGCGTAAGCATCAAGAAGAAAAAGACGTTTTTGTTGTGACATAATTGTGAATTTGAAAAGATTTCAAAAGTACAAAACTTAAAAGATAAAGAAGTGACAGATTTTGATATTTCTAATAATCGATAGAAGTAGTTTTTACTTTGTCAATTTCCTCAATTTGGGCTTGCGGTATAAAGGTAGAAATGCTATTGCTTGTATCGGAATTTAAAGAATGCGAACCTGACAAATGAAATTTGGTGCGATTTTAGTTAAATATTGATTAATATAAACTCATAATAGTTCCTTAATTTGTTATTTTGCCAAAAAAAATATTTAAAATGGTTATCCGTATACTTTTGCTAAGTTTTGTTCTTCTTATAATCGAGCTATATGCGTTTCAGGCATTAAAAACTTTGGTAAAGTTAAAGTGGATTTTAGTTTCTTACCAAGTCGTCAGTTTGATCGTTTTGCTTTTTATCGTTTATTCCTTCACGAAATTTGACAGTTCTGTAGGTCAGACGAAGCAAACTATGTTCACTATGGGGCTGCTTTTAGTGGTTTATGTTCCAAAAATGATTCTGACTTTATTGCTGTTAGGGGAGGATATTTTTAGGATTGGTTCTGGATCCGTTAATTATTTTTTAGAAAATGACAATGTGGCTTTCCTTAATTCTAGACGAAAATTTGTTAGCCAAATAGGTTTAGGTTTAGCTGCGATTCCATTTATGTCTTTAATTTACGGGATAACCGTTGGGAAATACAATTACAAAGTGATAAGGCAACGTATATTTTTCCCTGATTTACCAGATGCTTTTGACGGTTTTACGATAACGCAAATCTCAGATGTACACAGCGGCAGTTTTGATAATCCTGATAAGATCAATTATGCTATTGATTTAGTCAACGAGCAAAATTCAGATATGATTTTGTTTACTGGTGATATCGTGAATACGGATGCTAAAGAAATGCATCCTTGGATAGAGACTTTTAATAGGATTCAAAAGCATGAATATGGTAAATATTCTGTTTTGGGGAACCATGATTATGGAGAATATGTTACTTGGCCTACTGAAAAAGATAAAGAAAATAATTTCGAGGCAATAAAGGATCTCTATGGACAAATTGGATTTAAATTGATGTTGAATGAGCACACTTACATTGAAAAAGGGAGTGATAAAATTGCATTAATTGGAGTGGAAAATTGGGGTCATAATTTTAAAAAAGCTGGGGATATTAAAAAAGCATCTCAAGGTATAGATCAGAAAGATTTTAAAATTTTAATGAGTCATGATCCTAGCCATTGGGATTATGAAATCAAAAACCATGAAAGTAATTTTCACTTAACGCTTTCTGGACATACGCACGGAATGCAGTTTGGAATTGAAATTCCGGGTTACTTTAAATGGAGTTTAGCGCAATATGTGTATGCGCAATGGGCTGGTTTATATGAAAATTTAGGGAGATATGTTTACGTAAATAGAGGTTTTGGTTTTCATGCTTACCCTGGAAGGGTAGGTATTATGCCTGAAATTACTGTCATTGAACTAAAAAAAGGGAAGAATGTGGCATAATTCGTTAAAAAGTCTACATTTGTAAATTAATGTCTATATTTTTAAATAGATTTAAAAATTAAATTTTTGGTATTATGTCAAAATTTGGAGAACTTATAAGTGCACAGGTGCCTGTGTTAATTGATTTTTACACAGACTGGAATGAATCCTCTGTTTCCATGCATCCTGTTATTAGAGATGTTGCTGCTGCCCTTGGTGACAAGGCTAAAGTCATTAAAATTGACGTGGATAAAAATCAAGAATTAGCTGACGCTTTACGTATCAAAGGACTTCCTACGCTTATGATATATAAAGCAGGGCAATTGATTTGGAGACAATCAGGCGAGTTGGACGCAAATACTATTATTGGGATTGTACAAGAACAATTGTAATTTATTATTTTGTATTCCTATCGAACTGTCTCATAGATAAAGTTGTTTTCGTCCAGATAATCTAAAACTTTAGGCAGTACATATTCAAGATTTTTGAATGCTTTCATACTGTCGTGAAAAACTATTATACTTCCTGGTTTTATATTTGAAACCACATTTCTCAAGCATACCTCTGTTGAGATTGTTTGGTCAAAATCTGCACTTAAGACATCCCACATTATAATTTTGTATCCCTGTTTCAGTACTTCTTTTGCCTGTTTGGATTTGATTTTTCCATATGGGGGGCGAAACAATTTGGATGTGTTATTACTTTCTTTCAAAAGCAAATTAGAAATCGAATTTTCACAATCCAAAATGTTGCGGGAGTATTCGTCTGTGCTTGTGTTCCATCCGTTTAAGTGATTAAAAGTATGGTTTCCTACGCAATGGCCCGTATCAATTATTTTTGTAAAGATTAAAGGATACGTTTCGATATTTTTCCCAATACAAAAGAAAGTGGCTTTGGCATTGTGTTGTTGCAGCTGTTCTAAAACCCACTCTGTAATTTGGGGTGTAGGTCCGTCATCAAACGTGAGGTAGATTTTATTTTCGTTGTTGGGTATGTCCCATACATACTTTGAAAATATTTTCTTGATGATTGAATTTGTTTTTATCCAGTAAAACCCCATTTTTATTTTTTAGTTTAAAAGTAAAAAAAATGTGGCATAATCTTGAGATTATGCCACATTTTTAAAGTTATAGTTTTATTTAATAACTATTCTTTTTCACGACCAAAACGCTCAAACATATTGATGTAAGTGTTAAAAATGGTTTTGTTTTTGTTGTAAAAAGTAAGGTCTCCATTTTCTTTCATTACTTGCAATAAGCTTCTGTATCGCTCAATGTCAGTTATTATGTCAACTGCAATGCTACTTTGGTCTGAAGGCGGTAAACTTGTATAATAATTAAGGTTCTCTTTGTACTTGGTCATTAATTTGTCCAAAAGCTCCTGTGCTTTGGTTTTTTCGCCAATTTGATAGTACCCTTTTGCGAATGGTTCAACTAAAGAGTAGTAGCCAAATTTATCAAGCGGCATTTTTGTCATCGCCAGGTTTATAATTTTTCTTGCCTTGTCTATTTTGCCTTCTTCGATTAATTTATCCATCAATCGGGCAAGATTAGTTCTATAAGTTATACTTTCTCTTCTGGTTTCTGGATCATGATAAATTTTATCACTGTCGCTATTTCCCCATTCCCATTTCATGATATTACTATACATTTTATCTGTATCTATTTGTCCCATGTCTAATGGACTTCCGTCCTTAGGAATTTTTGTTTGTAGTGGAACTAACTTGTAGACCATACCATCTAATTGAAGGTAGTCTTTCATCCAAAGGTAGTCTTCGTTGTCAAAAGCTCCTCCACTAAAGTAAATAGGTCTTTTCCAGTTGTTGTTGGCTACGATGTCAAGCATCATAAGTCTATTTTTATACAATGCATTTCCTTTGATATCAATATCAATATAAGGAACTATAGAGTCATTGTATTTAGTAGCAACTACCTTGTTTTTTATTATGCTGTTCTTGTCAACAGGAATTCTAATTTTATTCGTTGGGTAAAAATGTATTGTTTGTCCATTCTGCATGCCAACAGTAGATTTTGGGTTTTTGATAAAAGTTAAAAAATCTTTTATGTCCCATCTGCTTTCTGTTTTTGGAATATGAACCACATAATCCAGTTTGTCTCCTACATATTGATCATGTGTGAAAGAAATAGGCAATGGTTCCGATTCATAAGTTTTGGTTTTCATTTGGTCAATATACCAATCGGTCATAAAAAGGCTTGTGTTTACGATTTTGACATCGGTTCTCACTTGCTCAATTTCTTGCGCATACCACAGTGGGAAGGTGTCGTTGTCACCTATGGTGAACAGGATGGCGTTAGGGTCGCAGGAAGTCAAGTATGCTTTTGCCATAGCAATTGCGGTATACTTTCCAGAACGGTCGTGATCATCCCAGTTTTGTGAAGCCATTAAAACCGGCGCAGCCAATAAACTGGCGCAGATGATTACGGGACCTGCAATTCTTGGTGCTAAATATTTTCGTAAACTGTCATAGAGTGCATAAACTCCAAAGCCTATCCAAATCGCAAACACATAGAATGAGCCAACTAAGGCATAGTCGCGCTCTCTAGGTTCAAAGGGTCTTTCGTTCAAATAAATCTTCAATGCAAATCCGGTAAATAGGAAGAGTACTACTAATACATAAAAACTTTTTAAATCTTTCTCAGCATGATATAGCAAACCGATTATTCCGAGTATGAATGGTAAAAAGTAATAAACATTACGGCCTTTATTGTTTAGAACATCTGACGGTAAATTATCTTGTGAGCCTACGTGTAATTCATCAATGAATTTTATTCCGCTAATCCAGTTTCCATCTTGATTGTCGTATCTTCCTTGCACGTCATTTTGTCGTCCAACAAAATTCCACATTAAATACCTTATATACATATAGCCAAATTGGTATTCAAACATGAAGCTGAAATTGTCTACCGTCGTTGGTTTGTCTATAATTAAATAGTCTCCGTAACTTTTTAGGAATTTTACATAGCCCTCGTTGTCAATCTGTTTTTGAGCGTATGCTTGTCTAAATTCGGATACCGTTTTTTGAATTTCATTCTTTAACTGTGCGATAGCTCTATTATAATCCTCTTCGGATATTTTATTGACATCTATACCGTATTTTGCTAAATCATCTTCATAAGGATATGCAGGATTTAATCTAAATTCGGGTGCATTTGTGAAATTCATGTAGTTTTCAATATGGTCAGAGCTCCACATTCTAGGTAGAATAGTCTTTTGTGCATCGTCACTATTTTGCTCAGCGTTTTTGAAATTATTTACAATAACATATTTCCCTGCTTTATAGTCTCTTTCGTAGTTAGGGGCTTTGTCTAGGTAAGGATTGTCCTTGTCCAGTCCGGCAAAGGTTTCTGTATATTGTGCTCCGTAGAACAAAGCGTTTGACCCGTATTGTTCCCTATTATAATAAGCTAATACTTCACGTGCATCTGAAGGTTTGTTCTCGTTGATTATTACATTCGCATTCGCACGAATAGGTAACATAGTCCATGTTGAAAATCCTATCAAAATGAACAAGATACATAATATAAGAGTATTGTAGACTACAAGACCTTTGTCTTTGGTGTATTTTAAGCCAAAATAAAATGATGCGCAAAGCAATATAGCGACCAATATAGTTCCTGAGTCAAAAGGCATTCCTAAATCATTTACGGTGAAGACTTCTGTTTTTGCGAAGAATGCCATTGTTAAAGGAAGTAGTAATTTAAAAATGAACAATAAAATGGAGATAACCACAACGTTTGCTATGATGAAGCTTTTGATTGTAACGGTTTTATAGTGCTTGAAAAAGTACAGCAACCCAATAGAGGGTATTGTCAATAGTGCCATAAAGTGAACTCCAAATGATAAACCAATAACTAGCGAAATAATTAATAACCATTTATTTCCTCTTGGGGAATCCATATCCTGTTCCCAGCGTAGTCCTAGCCAGAAAAGTAGAGATATAAGTAAAGTTGCCATGGCGTACACTTCAGCTTCTACTGCGTTGAACCAAAAACTGTCTGAGTAAGTATAGGCTAAAGCACCTACAAAAGAGCTCCCAAGAATTACGATTGCATTGCTTTTATTAATTTGGTTTGTTGAATTGCCATCAGTACTTGAGTCTGAAATTCTGGAAACCAGTTTTTTCAAAATCATGGAGGAGGACCAAAACATGAATAAAATGGTAAAAGCGCTTGAGAAAACGGAAGTCATATTTACCATCAAGGCGATATGTTCATTGTCTGAGGCAAACATGGCAAAAAAAGCGCCAATCATCTGGAACAACGGAGCTCCTGGAGGATGGCCAACTTGAAGCTTTGCTGCTGTAGCGATATATTCCCCACAATCCCAAAAGCTCATTGTCGGTTCAACAGTTAGTGTGTAAGTTATTAATGCAATTCCAAATGCTAACCAACCAATAATAGTATTCCATTTATTGAAGTTGAATGTCTCCTTATTCATGTATTGAAATTTAGTTATAATTTTAAGTTACAAAGAAAATGTTTTTTTATTTAAGGTTGTGGAGATTCTCCAATTTTTCTGTCAAACTAATTGAATTTGGTAACGTATTGGTTTTAAGTATTTTTCGTTATTGTGTTTTTGTAATTCGAAATTTATTCGATTTTTTTTTAATAAAAAGGTGAAAAAAGTTTGCGCAAACTAAAATTTAGTATAAATTTGCACTCGCTAAGCAATAATGCTGCAAGGCAATTAAGCTGGTCTATGGTGTAATGGTAACACAACTGTTTTTGGTGCAGTCGTTCAAGGTTCGAGTCCTTGTAGACCAACGAAAGCCTCTCAAGTAATTGAGAGGCTTTTTTCATGTTTTTTTTAATAAATACGTTTTGTAGAAAGCTTTTTTTTGATTCAGTTGGTTCTATAGCGGAGTTATATTCTAAAAGTGATTACCGGTTTAATGGCATGATTTACCAAGTCTTCACTTATGCTTCCTGTGAAAAAATGTGCTAAACCCGTCCTGCCGTGGGTGCATAAACCAATGAGGTCGGCATTAATTGAATTAGAAAAATTGCGAATTCCTTTTTCTATGTTTACATCATTATAAATATGAGTGCTGTAATTTTTAATGTCGAAACCAGACATAAAGTCGTTTATGATTTGTTCTGAAAGGGCTGTAGGTTTAAAGCTGTTTGGTGTGCATATCATGACCAAATTAAGTTTTGCATTGAATAGAGAGGCGAATTTGATCATCTTTTTAAATGGTTTTTTTATTTCCTTTGAAAAATCTGAAGCGAAAACAAAATTAGCAGGTTTAAATTCAGTGGTGTTTTTTTTGATAACTAGGACTGGAGCGTCAGATAAGCGAACGATTTTTTCAGTATTGGAGCCAATAAGTACTTCTTCTATGCCGGAAACGCCATGGGAACCCATCACAATTAAATCTATTTTATTTTTTCTGCAAAACGACAGTATTCCTTCAAAAGCGCTCTCAAATTTTACTGATTCTGTTACCTTTATCGCTTTTAAAAAGTCTTTGTCTTTGGTTTTTTGAAGAGTTTCATTTGCTTTTTTTATAAATAACATTACCTCGGGTATCGCTGTTGATCCCGTTATAGCGTCGTTCATTTGATTAGGTACTTCCAGCATATGGAGTAAAAATATTTCTCCATTCGTTTTTTTTGCTATTTGAGCAGCGATTTTTAATGCATTATCTGCATGTGCTGAAAAATCGGTTGGGACTAGTATTCGTTTCATGATTTAAGGATTTAATTGTCGTAAAAACCTTTGTTTTAATGCTTCAATAAAGATAAGAAATATTTTAACAGCAACCTATCAATCCAATTTATAAAAAAAACACTATATTTGCACCGTTATTTATTAAAATCTAAGTAATGAGGGGACTAAATGTCCCCTCTTTTTATAAAAATATGACATTTAAAGAAAAAGTAAATTTATTGTTGACAGAAGCGCTTTCAGAAAAGCAATCGCTTTTTTTGATTGACCTAACGATCACGGACGCTTTTAAAGTTATTGTAACTTTAGATGACGACAATGGTGTGGTTTTGCAAGATTGTATCGATATCAGTCGTGAAATCGAAAATAATTTGGACAGAGAAGAACAGGATTTTTCTTTGGAGGTGGCTTCAGCGGGGGTTTCTTCTCCATTAAAGCACATCAGACAATACAAGAAAAACGTAGGTAGGACCTTGATTGTAAAAACTAATACAGAAAATATAGAGGCGGAATTAGTGGAAGCTAATGATGATTTCGTAATTTTGTCGTGGAAAGCAAGAGAGCCCAAAAAGATAGGAAAAGGTAAAGAGACGGTTCAAAAGACCCTTGAAATACCTTATGGAGACATAAAAGAAGCAATTGTTACAGTAACATTTTAATTAAAGAATTCGCATGGAAAACTTAGCATTAATCGATTCATTCTCAGAGTTTAAAGATGATAAACTTATTGATCGTGTAACGCTTATGGCAATTTTGGAAGATGTATTTAGAAATGCATTGAAAAAAAAATACGGTTCAGACGATAATTTCGATATTATCATAAATCCTGATAAAGGAGATATGGAAATTTGGAGAAGAAGAGTAATCGTTGCTGACGAAGATCTAGATTTTGAAAACGAAGAAATTACGTTGACAGAAGCTAGAAAAATCGAGCCTGACTTTGAAATTGGGGAAGATGTTTCGGAAGAAGTGAAGTTAATTGACTTGGGAAGAAGAGCGATTTTGGCTTTACGTCAAAATTTAATTTCTAAAATTCACGAACATGACAACACTAATCTTTACAAGCAATTTAAAGATTTAATAGGTGAAATATATACTGCCGAGGTTCACCATGTGAGACCTAGAGTAGTTATTTTAGTTGATGATGAAGGAAACGAGATCATTTTGCCAAAAGAAAAACAAATACCATCTGATTTCTTCCGTAAAGGAGATAACGTTCGTGGTATCATTGAAAGCGTTGAACTAAAAGGGAATAAGCCTCAAATTATTATGTCTAGAACTTCTGAGAAGTTTTTAGAAAAATTATTTGAACAGGAAATCCCTGAGGTTTTTGACGGATTGATATTGGTTAAAAATGTAGTCAGAATACCAGGTGAAAAAGCCAAAGTTGCTGTAGATTCTTATGATGACAGAATTGATCCTGTAGGAGCCTGTGTTGGAATGAAAGGTTCTCGTATTCACGGAATTGTGCGTGAATTAGGAAATGAAAATATAGATGTTATTAATTACACAAGTAACATTCAATTATATATAACGAGAGCATTAAGCCCTGCAAAAATATCTTCTATTAAAATTAATGAAGAGACTAAAAGAGCTGAAGTGTTTTTGAAACTTGAAGAAGTTTCGAAAGCGATCGGTAGAGGTGGTCATAATATTAAATTGGCAGGATTACTTACTGGTTATGAGTTAGACGTTATTCGCGAAGGTGATGTTGCTGGCGCAACTGCTGATGATGATGATGTTGAGTTGACTGAGTTTTCGGATGAAATCGAAGACTGGGTTATTGAAGAATTTGCAAAAATTGGATTGGATACTGCAAAAAGTATTTTGAAACAAGATGTAGAAGATTTAGTAAGAAGAACAGACCTAGAAGAGGAAACGATTCTAGATGTAATGAGAATATTGAAAGAAGAATTTGACAGTTAGTCAATGGTTCTTCAACGATAAACATGCCACTTTATGTTTTTCTTGATCGGTAAGATCGAGTTAATAGTAAAGTGAGGAATAACAAAAAAGGTAATAATAAAAAGGTTTTATGTCTGAAGAGAGAATTATTAGAATAAACAAAGTTTTAAGGGAATTGAATATTTCTTTGGAAAGAGCTGTGGATTATCTAAAAGATAAAGGAATTGCTATTGAAGCAAATCCAAACACAAAAATTTCTGACGATGTATACAATGTCTTGTGCGGTCAGTTTGCAGGTGACAGAGGGAAAAAAGAGGCTTCGAAAGAAGTAGGCGAAGAGAAGAGAAAAGAGAAAGAAGCTTTGCGTGTTGAGAGAGAAAAGGAAATTGAAGACAAGCGTAAGCATGATGAAGAGATCCTTAAGCAACAACAAGAAGTTATAAAAGCAAGAGCTGTTATTGCTGGACCTGTTCAGGTTGGTAAAATAGATCTTGGCCCTAAGAAAACTCCCGCTGCTCCGGTAAAAGCTCCTGTTGAAAAAGCAGAGGCTCCTAAGACTGAAGCTCCTAAAGCTGAAGTTGTAGCTGAAAAACCGGTTGTTAAAGAACCTGTACAAGATAAAGTTGATTCAGACAAAAAAGAAGTAAAACCTATTGTTGGAATTAAGTCCCCTAAAAAGGAAGAAAAAATTGAGGTTGTTAAAGAAGTTGTAGCTGCAGCAGTCAAAGAGGTAACTCCAGAAGCTAAAGCGGCTCCCAAAACAGGAGAAGCTCCTGTTGAAGAGGCTATAACAACTCAATATCAAAAACTTTCAGGTACTAAGTTAACAGGACAGACTATTGATTTGTCTCAGTTTAACAAACCGAAAAAGAAAAAAGAAGAGCCTAAAATTACTCCAAACAAACCGGGAGCACCTGGTAGTGCGGCAAGTAATGCTAATAAAAATAAACGCAAAAGAATTGCGCCAAAACCTGGTACACCGAGACCTCCTGGAGTTCCTGGTGCACCAAATCCTAATAAAATTACACCAAATGTTGGTGGGGGTGGTTATAACGCCAATAGAAGTGCTAGACCTGGATTCGTAAAAGGAAACAGACCAGCGATCGTTGCAAAAGTAGAGCCAACGGAAGAGGAAGTTAAAAACCAAATTCGTGAGACTTTAGAGAAACTGCAAGGTAAAAAAGGTGGTAAATCAAAAGCGGCTAAATACAGAAGAGACAAAAGAGATACGCATCGTCAGAAATCTGATGATGAACAAAGAGCGATTGACGAAGGAAGTAAAACTATTAAGGTTACTGAATTTGTTACTGTTAGTGAAATTGCGATAATGATGGATGTGCCAATTACAAAGGTTATTGGAACATGTATGTCTCTTGGAATTATGGTTACTATGAACCAGCGTCTTGATGCAGAAACATTGACAATTGTAGCAGATGAATTTGGTTTTGAAGTTGAATTCATTACTGTTGATATTGAAGATAATGTTGAAGTTATTGAGGATAGAGAAGAAGACTTGGTCTTTAGAGCTCCTATCGTAACTGTGATGGGTCACGTCGATCACGGTAAAACATCTTTACTAGATTATGTTCGTAAAGAAAATGTTATCGCAGGTGAGTCTGGAGGAATTACACAGCATATTGGGGCCTACGGAGTAACCCTGGATAATGGTCAGAAAATAGCTTTCCTTGATACACCGGGTCACGAGGCGTTTACCGCCATGCGTGCACGTGGAGCTCAAGTTACAGATATTGCCATTATTGTGATTGCTGCCGATGATGATATCATGCCGCAAACAAAAGAAGCAATTAGCCATGCTCAAGCAGCTGGTGTTCCAATTATATTTGCTATTAATAAAGTGGATAAGCCAAATGCTAATCCTGAGAAAATCAAGGAGAAATTGGCAGGTATGAATTTACTTGTTGAAGATTGGGGTGGAAAATATCAATCTCATGATATCTCTGCGAAAGTGGGAACAGGAGTTAAAGAATTGTTAGAAAAAGTACTATTAGAAGCCGAAATTTTAGATTTGAAAGCTAATCCAAACAAAGCGGCTCAAGGAACTGTAGTTGAAGCCTTCCTAGATAAAGGGAAAGGATACGTATCTACAATATTAGTACAACATGGTACACTTAAAGTGGGTGACTATATGTTGGCTGGAAAACATCATGGTAAGATCAAAGCGATGCATGATGAAAGAGGAAATGTTGTTACGATAGCAGGACCTTCTACACCAGTATCTGTTCTAGGTTTAGATGGAGCAGCGACAGCTGGTGATAAGTTCAATATTTTTGAAGACGAAAAAGAAGCAAAACAAATTGCATCAAAACGTTCTCAATTAATGCGTGAACAATCAGTTCGTACACAACGTCATATTACATTAGATGAAATTGGACGTAGAATTGCATTAGGTCAGTTTAAAGAGTTGAACGTGATCCTTAAGGGAGATGTTGATGGTTCTGTTGAAGCATTATCTGATTCGTTCTCTAAACTATCTACTGAAGAGATTCAAATTAATATCATACATAAAGGTGTTGGAGCAATTACTGAAACTGACGTTATGTTAGCTTCTGCTTCAGATGCAATCATTATCGGATTTAACGTACGTCCTGCAGGAAATGCAAGACAGTTAGCAGATAAAGAAGAAATTGATATCCGTTACTATTCTATTATCTATGCAGCTATCGATGACTTGAAGGATGCAATGGAAGGAATGTTAGCTCCTGAGATGAAAGAAGAGATTCTAGGTACTGCTGAAATTAGAGAGATATTCAAAATTTCTAAAGTAGGATCAATCGCAGGTTGTATGGTTATGGACGGTAAAATCGCCAGAAACTCTAAAATAAGAGTTATTCGTGACGGAGTTGTGGTTCATGCAGGTGAACTTATAGCGCTGAAACGTTTCAAAGATGACGTGAAAGAAGTAGCCAAGGGTTATGATTGTGGTATCCAAATTAAAGGATATAATGACATCGAAGAAAGAGATGTTATTGAAGCTTACCATGAGGTTGCGATCAAAAAGAAATTGAAATAGAATTTAATTTCTATACTATTATAAAAAATCCCGATTCGTCGGGATTTTTTTTGTTTTTAATCTATGTTGAATTGGAAGAGTTTTGAGTATTTCCTGGAGCTATTTCCCGCGATTCGTTTCAACCTTATTATTTTGATAAAAAATAATAAGGATTTCCTCTTCTATCGAGGCTAAGGTTCCTGTGTTAGCAGAAGCTTTATTTTTCGTGTTAGATTTAGTAATTAAAAAGCTAGTCTAAGCGAGCGGGGATTGCAAAACCTTTTCTAGTGAATCTTATAGGACTTTTTGTCTTTCACAGCGTTTCTTTTAGATACTCCATGGGTGTATTGAAGTATAAGTTCGGCCGATTCGCGGAAGGTTTTTTAATTAAAACTGCAGTAGCATCTTGGTCTTGTCATACTGAAGTCAAAATATTTTTTTTAAAAGAGAAAACATTAAAAAGGATTCTATTTAGTTGTTTTTAAACGCCTTTTTATATTCTTGTTGCTCTACTTATGATTGTGATTCAAGTGCACAGAGTTTAAAGAGCGATGGATGTGTTTTAGTTGTAATAAAATACCAAGCGATGCGGATAGTCGATTTAAATATAGAGGAGTTAATCTAATTACAAAAAAAGATGGTCATTGTGATTCTGACGGAAGTGATAGGTGGTGGTCAGTATTTAAGTAAAACCTTGAAATTATCGATACTATAATTAAAAGTGAAGGAGACATTATTTATAGTATTCATAAAAGCGATACTATTTTGAGTGTGAAAGTAAGGTTTGTAAAAAATATAGTCGTGATGTGTTAAAATCTGTTAATGAAAGAACTACTATCACTGACGGATTGTATTTCTCTTTGCAACGAGACCGCAGATTAGCAATCTATGTGAACAAAAAATTAAGTAAAAACAACAAAATTGTCCCATCTGTAACAGAGAGGGCAAAAGAATAATTTAAATAAATTAGAAAACTTCTTTGTTGTGTAGCGATCAGTTTTATGCTTTTAAATTTTATGTATTCGTAAAATGTAAGTCCGTTTGCTTAATTGAAGATTCCGGATTAATTATTCATAAAGTTAGAGGAGTTTTATATAGAAGAGAGGAGAGATGTGAAAAGTCATATAAATGTATATAATTTAGGGAACAAAGGGAATCCTATTTTTGAATTTGGTGTTTTTTTTTCATTTAGTTTGGTTGGACCACATTTTTCGTGGCGAATTTTTATATTTCATAATAGTTGGATCTGTAGTTTTAATAGTGTGGGAGCTTTTGACTCGATCGTAGTTTTTAGAAGAATTTATAGAATGCATTACGATTTTAAAAATTTCAGAGGTAGATAGGATCATATATTTGAAAGCTATCAGTAATTATGTGCAGGGAGAGTTGGACTAAACTTATGGTGCAGATATATTGAAGTAGTAGGAAGTGAAAATGGCGCTCAGTAAAGTGATCTAGTCGCTCATGGAATTCGGTTACTACGCGGACTTTTGGCTAGGTAGGTTCACGTTCTGTATCTCTAAAGTAGAACTATTAGAAACAACGAAAAAAGACAGGAATACGGCTTTAATTAGAGTTGCTTTTTTATAGAATTGTGCCTTTGGCAATTGCTAAGTCTTGTCGGGGTTATTTATATATAATCGGTCTGCATCTGTTAATTGGAGTAGCGATTAAGTTCTATTTTTATAAAGACGTGTGGTTTTTCCTTTTTTGGGTGAGGGATAGTAATGAAAAGCCCGGAGCCTGACTAAGGAAGTGCGAGGACTTGCAATGAATAGCCCGACCGAAGCTTGCGGAGGGCACCCCAATAAAATAAAGAAAGCCACTTCATTAATGGAGTGGCTTTTTATCTTTATTGTTTTTAACAGTTTTATTCTTGTCAAATTATTTTTGTGGTTTTATTATATAAGCAGTTTCATATTTTTTCTTGATTTCAATCAAGTTACGCTCTGCCTCTATACGGGTTCTGAAATTTCCAATCCAAACCTTGTAGTTTGGGGTGTTGAAAACGATGGTTCCGTCAAGGTCGGTGAAATTTTGTCTGCAGTCATTCAAAGCCTTTTTTGCTTTGTCAGTATCTCCACTAAAGATTTGAATTTTATAGCGCTCATTTACAGCTATTGAGGCATTAATTTTTCTTTTTTCATTCAACAATTGTTCGAATTTTGGATCTTGATTGACGGTGACTTTTCGATCTTGGGCTTTAGTATTGATTGTTATAATGCATAATGCAAAGGAGTAGAAAAGGGCTTTCTGTATAGGTGAAATTTTCATAACTTAATGGTTTTTAGGCAAAAATAGTATTTAAAGGAAGATTGTAGAGCAAAATTATTATTTAGAATAAATATAAATTGAAATTAAGATTATTTTAAGGTTTTGTGAATAGTTCATAAATCGTATTTTTGTCGAAGTTTAAAATAAAGGAACAGTTTCACTATAAGAGTTTATAGAAAAAACTGTGCCAATTTTTAGTAGATAATCATTATACTTTATGAAAAAGGTGGGTAACCATAATTCGACCTCAAGGAAAATGTTTTTCAGTTTAGCTTTAATGCTGACTTTTTCCTTAACTTCAATTGCGCAAGTTGCTGCTCCAGCAGCTGCAGCTGAAGTTCCAGTAGCCACACAAGGTGGTGACCCAGTAAAGGGTAAAGAACTTTTTAATTCAAATTGCGCTGCGTGTCACAAGCTAGATGCCAAGGCAACAGGACCTATGTTAAGAGGTATCTCTGCAAAGCACGATATGCCATGGCTTTATAAGTGGATTCACAATAGTGCTGATTTGATAAAGTCAGGGGATGCTGCCGCGGTTAAGGTTTATGAAGCAAATAATAAGGTTCCAATGACTGCTTTTCCTGCGTTGTCGGAAGGGGATATTGACAATATTATTGCTTATACTTCAGAGCCAAAAGCTGAAGCTCCTGTTGCTGCCGTTGGTGGTGCTGTAGCTGGTGCTCCGCAAGAGGGTGGTGGTGTTTCTAATAGCATTATTTTAGGTGCTTTGGCGCTTGTTCTAGCAATGTTAGTAGTAATGTTGTTCTTGGTGAATAATGTTTTGAGAAAAGTTGCTAAAGCAAACGGAATAGAAGTGGCGCCTAAAGCGGCTACTACGCCAATATGGGTTGCTTTTGCTAAAAATCAATTCTTAGTTCTTGTAACATCAATATTTTTATTGTTGGCAGGTGCTTATTTTGTGTACGGTTTTTTAATGCAAATTGGTGTAGATCAAGGTTACGAGCCAATTCAGCCGATTCATTACTCTCACAGAATTCATGCTGGGGATAATGAGATTAACTGTAAATATTGTCACTCTGCTGCTAGAGTTAGTAAAAATGCAGGAATTCCTTCTTTGAATGTTTGTATGAACTGTCACAAGAATATTGCTGAAGTTGCTGAGTCAACTGCTACTCCTGAATACAGCAAAGCGTTTTATGATGAGCAAATTCAAAAGTTGTATACTGCAGTAGGTTGGGATAAGTCTACTCAGTCATATACTGGAAAAACACAACCTGTCAAATGGGTTCGTATTCATAATTTGCCTGATTTTGTTTACTTTAATCACTCACAACACGTTACTGTCGCTGGAATTGAATGTCAGACTTGTCATGGTCCTGTAGAGACTTATGAGATTCAGAAACAGTTTGCTCCTTTAACAATGGGCTGGTGTATTAATTGTCACAGAAAGACCGAAGTTAAAATGAAAGGGAATGAATATTATACTAAAATTCACGAAGAGCTTTCTAAAAAATACGGTGTAGACAAGTTGACTGCTGCTCAAATGGGTGGATTGGAATGCGGAAAATGCCACTATTAATCAAATTATTAAGATTTTAATATTTATATACAATGTCATCAAACAAAAAATACTGGAAAAGTGTTGAAGAACTTGAAAATGGTTCTATTGTTGAGGCGCTTAGAAATAACGAATTTGTTGAAGCAATTCCTACTGAAGAATTCTTAGGAAATAATGACGCAATGTCATCTTCAACTTCACGTCGTGATTTTTTAAAGTACGTAGGATTTAGTACGGCAGCAGCTACGCTTGCAGCTTGCGAAGGTCCTGTGAACAAGTCGATACCTTATGTATTACAGCCAGAACAAATCATTCCTGGAGTTGCGGATTATTATGCTACTTCTGTTTTTGATGGTTTTGATTTTGCAAATCTTCTTGTTAAAACACGTGAAGGGCGTCCTATTAAAATAGATAACAATACTATTGAAGGTGCAAAATTTTCTGCTAACGCTAGAATTCATGCTTCTATATTATCGTTATATGATAATATGCGTTTGAAAGAGCCTAAAGTTGAAGGTAAAACTTCTACATGGTCTGCTGTAGATGCAAAAATTAAGTCAAGTCTTTCGGATGCTAAAGCTGAAGGAGGTCAAGTAGTCTTATTAACCAATACATTGGCGAGTCCGTCAACTGAGAAGTTGATTGCTGAATTTATTGCTTTAAATCCAAATGCTAAGCATGTGATTTATGATGCGGTATCTTCTTCTGAAGCCTTAGATGCTTTTGAAGCTGTGTATGGTGAAAGATCTTTGGTTGACTATGATTTTGCTAAAGCTTCTCTTATAGTTTCTGTTGGTGCTGATTTTCTTGGAGATTGGCAAGGTGGTGGATACGATACAGGCTATACGCAAGGTAGAGTTCCTAAAAACGGAAAAATGTCACGTCACATCCAATTGGAAGCGAACATGACTTTGTCTGGTGCTGCTGCTGATAAACGTTTGGCAATGTCAACTGCAAATCAAAAACAAGCATTAGTACAAATATATAATGTTGTGACAGGTTCATCTGTTGCTGTGAATTTAGATGCTAAATTTAAATCTGAGGTAACAAAAGCTGCTCAACAATTAAAAGCTGCTGGATCAAAGGGGCTTTTGGTTTCTGGTATTCAGGATAAAAATGCTCAATTATTAGTTTTGGGTGTTAATCAAGTATTAGCTAGTGAATCTTTTACTACTTCTGGTGCGAGACAAATTAGAAAAGGTTCAAACGAAAAAGTAGCACAATTAGTTAAAGATATGAAAGCAGGTAGCGTTCATACTTTAATAATGAGCGGTGTTAATCCGGTTTACACTTTGGCGGATTCTGCTACATTTGTAGAAGGGCTTAAGAAAGTTAAAACATCTGTTTCTTTATCTTTGAAGGAGGATGAAACGGCTTTAGTTAGCACTATTGCTGCTCCAGTTCCTCATTATTTAGAATCTTGGGGGGATTTAAGTCTTACCAAAGGAACTTATAGTTTGACTCAACCGACGATTCGTCCTTTATTCAACACAAAACAACTTCAAGATGTTTTAATGTCGTTGAACGGAATGTCTGGTGCTTATTATGATTATTTAAAAGCAAGTTCATCAGCTTTTGTTTCTGGTGCTTCTTGGAATAAAGTATTACATGATGGTGTTAATGTAGGTGTTTCTCAATCACTATCTGGTGGTTCTGCTGATTATACTGCTGCTGCAAATGCATTAGCCAAATCAAAAGCTTCGGCTGGTTTTGAATTAGTATTGTATACTAAGACAGGAATGGGAGATGGACAACAGGCTAACAACCCTTGGTTACAAGAATTTCCAGATCCTATTACTAGAGTGTCTTGGGATAATTATGTTACCGTTTCGAATGCTGATGCGAAACAGTTAGAATTGTCTAATGAAATCGTTGCTAACGGTGGTTTGAATGGAAGTTATGCTAACATAACTACTGCTGATGGTGTGAAGCTGGAGAATGTACCGGTCATAGTTCAACCAGGTCAAGCTGTAGGAACAATTGGTTTAGCTTTAGGTTACGGTCGTAAAGCGGCTTTGAAAGAAGAAATGCAGGTAGGTTTAAATGCTTACCCTTTATATAAAGGTTTCAATGATGTACAATCTGTAACATTTGAGAAGGCTGCCGGAGAACATGAGTTTGCTTGTGTTCAAGGTCAAAAAACATTGATGGGTAGAGGGGATATTATCAAAGAAACTACTTTGGAGATATTCAATACTAAAGACGCTGAAGTTTGGAATGAAGTTCCAATGGTGTCATTGAATCATGAGGAAGTGAAGGCGACATCTGTAGATTTATGGGATTCATTTGATCGTTCAACAGGACATCACTTTAATCTTTCTATTGATTTGAATGCTTGTACCGGTTGTGGTGCTTGTGTAATTGCTTGTCATGCTGAAAACAATGTTCCTGTAGTAGGTAAATCAGAAATTAGAAGAAGTCGTGATATGCACTGGTTGCGTATTGATAGATATTATTCTTCTGAAGACACCTTTGAAGGGGATAATGAAAGAAAAGAAAATATAGCTGGGTTGTCTGACTCATTATCTACATTTAATGAAATGGAAAAAGCAGGAGATAATCCTCAAGTTTCTTTTCAACCTGTAATGTGTCAACATTGTAATCACGCTCCATGTGAAACTGTTTGTCCAGTTGCGGCAACTTCTCATAGCCGTCAAGGTCAAAATCATATGGCATACAACAGATGTGTTGGTACTCGTTACTGTGCAAATAACTGTCCTTATAAAGTACGTCGTTTCAACTGGTTCTTGTATAACAAAAACAGTGAATTTGATTACCATATGAATGATGATTTAGGTCGTATGGTATTGAATCCAGATGTTAATGTTCGTTCTCGTGGAGTTATGGAAAAATGTTCAATGTGTATTCAAATGACACAAGCGACTATTTTAAATGCAAAAAGAGAAGGAAGAGTTATTGTTGATGGAGAATTTCAAACAGCGTGTTCAAATGCTTGTTCTAACGGAGCAATGAAATTTGGAGATGTAAATGATAAAGAATCTGAAGTTACTAAATTGTCAGAGGATGAGAGAATGTATCATCTTTTAGAGCATGTCGGAACAAAACCAAATGTGATTTATCACGTCAAAGTTAGAAATACTTAATAAATATAAAATCAATTTAAAGGATTATGTCTCATATATACGACGCTCCCATTAGAAAACCTTTAGTTATAGGTGATAAAACTTATCACGACGTAACAGTAGATGTAGCTGCGCCTGTTGAAGGTAAAGCAAACAAACATTGGTGGATTGTATTTTCAATCGCATTAGCCGCTTTCCTTTGGGGAATTGGTTGTATCATATACACCGTATCTACAGGAATTGGAACATGGGGATTAAATAAAACAGTTGGTTGGGCATGGGATATCACAAACTTCGTTTGGTGGGTTGGTATTGGTCATGCAGGAACATTAATTTCGGCAGTATTGTTATTATTCCGTCAGAGATGGAGAATGGCAATTAACCGATCTGCAGAAGCAATGACAATTTTCTCAGTTGTGCAAGCAGGTTTGTTCCCAATTATTCACATGGGTCGTCCATGGTTAGCATTTTGGGTACTTCCAATTCCGAATCAATTCGGATCTTTATGGGTGAATTTTAACTCACCTTTATTATGGGATGTATTTGCAATTTCTACTTATTTGTCAGTTTCATTAGTTTTCTGGTGGACTGGTTTATTACCTGATTTTGCGATGCTAAGAGATAGAGCAATCACTCCTTTTAATAAAAGAGTCTACTCAATATTAAGTTTTGGATGGAGCGGTAGAGCAAAGGATTGGCAACGTTTTGAAGAAGTATCTTTGGTACTTGCAGGATTAGCTACTCCACTGGTACTTTCTGTACATACTATTGTATCAATGGACTTTGCTACCTCGGTAATACCTGGATGGCATACTACCATATTTCCTCCATACTTTGTTGCAGGTGCGGTTTTCTCAGGATTTGCGATGGTAAACACATTGCTTATTATAATGAGAAAAGTTTCTAACTTAGAAGCTTATATTACTATTCAGCATATCGAATTGATGAATATTGTAATCATGATTACAGGATCTATAGTTGGTGTTGCTTATATTACTGAGCTTTTTATGGCTTGGTATTCTGGAGTAGAGTATGAACAATATGCTTTCTTAAATAGAGCTACTGGACCTTACTGGTGGGCTTATTGGTCGATGATGACTTGTAATGTTTTTTCACCTCAGTTCATGTGGTTTAAAAAATTAAGAACAAGTATTATGTTTTCATTTATTATGTCGATTGTCGTAAACATCGGTATGTGGTTTGAAAGATTTGTAATTATTGTTACTTCACTACACAGAGATTATTTGCCATCTTCGTGGACAATGTTTTCACCAACATTTGTTGATATTGGAATTTTCATAGGAACAATAGGATTCTTCTTTGTTTTGTTTTTATTATATGCAAGAACTTTCCCAGTGATCGCACAAGCAGAGGTTAAAACAATTTTGAAAGCAACAGGAGATAATTATATTAGAGAAAGAGCAGCTAATAAAGATTTACATCATGAGTAATAAAGTAATTTACGCCATTTATAATGACGATGATATATTGATGGATGCGGTTAAAAAAACCAGAGCAGCCCATCATCATATTGAGGAAGTTTTTTCTCCATTCCCGGTACACGGTTTGGATAAAGCGATGGGTCTTGCGCCTACTAGATTAGCTATATGTGCATTCTTATACGGTTGTGTAGGGATATCAGTTGCAACAGCTATGATGAATTTTATAATGATTCAGGATTGGCCACAAGATATTGGTGGTAAACCAAGTTTCAGTTATATTCAAAATATGCCTGCTTTTGTGCCAATTATGTTTGAAATGACCGTATTTTTTGCGGCTCATTTAATGGTGGTAACTTTTTATATGAGAAGTAAATTGTGGCCATTCAAGCAAGCAGAGAATCCTGATGTAAGAACAACAGATGATCACTTCCTAATGGAAGTGTCCGTTAACAATAATGAAGAAGAATTAGTTTCTTTTTTAAATACTACGGGAGCTGTAGAAGTTAAAGTAATAGAAAAGCATTAATTTAGATATGAAAAGGGTATATAAAATAACACTATTATTTGGCATCACTATTTTGGTGGCATCTTGTCATAATAATTCAGCACCGAACTACCAATACTTTCCTAACATGTATGAGTCAGTGGGCTATGAAACATATTCAGAGTCTAGTGCTTTTGCTAATGGAAAAGAAGGTCAGCTTCCTGCAACTGGAACTATAAATAGAGGTTTTGAACCTTATGATTATGAAAATACACCAGAAGGCTATGATTTAGCCAAGGCAAATCTTAAGTCACCACTAGATTCTATAGATAGAGGTTCAGACAAAGGGAAAGAGCTTTTTGAAATCTATTGTATTAGTTGTCATGGGGCTGCTGGGGACGGTAAAGGTAAATTAGTCGAAAGAGAAAAGTTCCTTGGTGTACCGAGTTATAAGGACAGAGTTATCACTGAAGGAAGTGTTTTTCACGTTGTAACTTATGGTTTAAATGCAATGGGTTCTCATGCAAATCAATTAAGTGTCCATGAACGTTGGTTAGTTGCTGACTATGTTCTAAAACTAAAAAGCCAATTATAATTGTTGAACAAACTGATCGTAAAAGATATGTATACATTTTCAAGTAAATTAAAAACTTTCTCTATCATCTTAATGGCCGTAGGTCTATTAGGAATAGGATATGGTTTTTTAACTGCACCAAAAGATATTCACGAAGTTGAAACCATTCTCGCTTCTGAAAGCCATGAAGGACATGGTGAGGTTAAACATGAGACTTCTGAAGTTGCTGGCGAAAGTCATGCTGCTGCAGAAAATCATAACGAAGTAAAGGATGCTTCGGAACATAATGAGCATTTAACACATGTCTTACATCAATTGCAAAATAAGCCTTGGGCCGCATTGTATGTTGCTTGTATTTTCTTTTTGCTTGTAACAATGGGGGTTCTTGCTTTCTATGCAATTCAGCAAGTTGCATCGGCAGGCTGGTCACCAGTATTGTTTAGAGTTATGCAGGGAATTACTGCTTATTTACCATGGGGTTCTGTAATATTCTTTGTTATTTTAGTATTGTGTGGATTGCATTTTAATCATATGTTTATATGGTTAGATCCGGAAGTAGTTGCTCATGATAAGCTTATTGCTGGTAAATCAGGTTACTTAAACTTTCCTTTTTGGATTGTTAGAGCTGGTATATTTTTAATAGGATGGAATGTATACAGGTACTATTCGGCTAAAAACTGTTTAGCACAGGATGAGTCTAAAGATGATAGTTTTTACAAAAAGAATTTCAATATATCAGCGATGTTTTTGGTTTTCTTTATAGTATCAGAATCTATTATGTCATGGGATTGGATTTTGTCTATTGACCCACATTGGTTTAGTACTTTATTCGGATGGTATGTATTTGCAAGTTTCTTTGTAAGTGGTATTACAACAATATGTATGGTTACTTTATATTTGAAATCGAAAGGATATCTAGAGCATGTTAATACAAGTCATATACATGATTTAGCTAAATTTATGTTCGGATTTAGTGTTTTCTGGACGTACCTTTGGTTCTCACAATTCATGTTAATTTGGTATGCAAATATTCCTGAAGAGATTACATATTTCATCACAAGAATTCAATTGTATAATTTACCGTTCTTTGGAGCCGTTGTTATGAACTTTCTTTTTCCAATATTAATATTAATTAACACTGATTTCAAAAGAATCTCTTGGGTACTTGTTATGGCAGGTACAGTAATATTAGCGGGTCATTATATTGATTTCTTCAATATGATTATGCCAGGTACAGTTGGAGACAGATGGTTTATTGGAGTTTCAGAAATTGCATCAGTTCTTTTCTTTTTAGGATTGTTTATTTATACTGTTTTCACAGCATTAAGCAAATCTCCTTTATTGCCAAAAAGAAATCCTTTTATAGAAGAGAGTAAACATTTTCATTATTAATATTTAAAGAAGTAAACAGATGACAAGTTTGTTGGTAATTATAGTTTTAGTTTTATTAGCTGTTGCTCTATGGCAATTGACTAAAATATTCGACCTTACTCAGGTAGGTTCTGATACGGACAGTTCGCAAGTAGCTTCCGATAATGATAATAATATACAAGGATATTTAATGTTTGGCTTTTTAGCCTTTATATATATATTTTCAATATATGGATTGTTTACATGGGGACCTCTTGTTCTTCATACACCGGCTTCAGCTCATGGAGCTCAGGTAGATAATCTAATGAACATTACTTGGATTCTTATTTTTATCGTTCAAGCGATTACTCAAGTGTTATTGCATTACTTTGCTTTTAAATACAGAGGTAAAAAAGGTCAAAAGGCATTGTATTTTGCAGATAATAATAAATTAGAGGCAATTTGGAGTGTTATTCCGGCTATTGTGTTGGCTGGTTTGATTCTTTACGGCTTATATGCATGGACAAATATTATGTTCATTGATGATGAGGAAGATACTGTGGTTGTTGAACTTTATGCTCAACAATTTAAATGGACGGCAAGGGTTGCTGGAGAAGATAATGTTCTTGGAAAAGCAAATGTAAGATATATCGAGGGTGTGAATACGCTTGGTGTTGATATGGCAGATGCCTATGCGCAAGATGATATAGTTGTTTCTGAGCTTCATATTCCAAAAGGTAAAAAGATACATTTTAAGATGAGATCTCAAGATGTTTTGCACTCTGCTTATATGCCTTATTTTAGAGCGCAAATGAACTGTGTTCCTGGAATGGTTACTGAATTTGCTTTTGAGCCAATTTACACCACAGCTGAATATAGAGAGTTGCCGTATATGATTGAGAAAGTATCTAATATCAATGCAATAAGATCTAAGAAAAGTGTTGCTCTAGTAGCTAAAGGGGACGCCGCTCTTGATCCTTACGCTTTTGATTATTTGCTTCTTTGTAACAAAATATGTGGTGCATCACATTATAACATGCAAATGAAAATTGTAGTAGATACACCAGAAGATTACAAGAAATGGTTATCAGAGCAAGTGAATTTAGCGCAACAAGTTAAAGAAGCAAACGCTCCTGCAGCGGTTGAAGGAGCAGATGCTCCTGTCAAAGCAAATGATACAGCAGCTGTTGCTAAAATAGCGATGAAATAATTATTAAGAAAATTTAAAGTAAACATATATGTCAGCAGAAGGTCACGATCACGGACACGATCACGAACACGAACACCATCATAAAGATACTTTCATTACTAAATATATCTTTAGTATTGATCATAAAATGATTGCTAAGCAATATTTGATTACAGGTATTGTAATGGGAATTATTGGTGTTGGAATGTCTATGCTTTTCAGAATGCAATTGGCATGGCCAGAAGAGTCTTTTAGAATATTTAATATATTGTTGGGTGACAAATGGGCGCCTAACGGGGTTATGACAAATGATATTTATTTATCATTAGTTACTATTCACGGTACTATCATGGTTTTCTTTGTATTGACCGCGGCTTTAAGTGGAACATTTAGTAATTTATTGATCCCACTTCAAATTGGTGCTAGGGATATGGCTTCTGGTTTTATGAATATGATCTCATATTGGTTATTCTTTTTATCAAGTGTAATCATGATAAGTTCACTGTTTGTAGAGTCTGGACCAGCAAATTCGGGTTGGACTATTTATCCTCCATTAAGTGCTTTACCTCAGGCGATTTCAGGTTCGGGGTTAGGGATGACTTTATGGCTTACTTCTATGGCAATCTTTATTGCTTCTTCATTAATGGGGTCGCTAAATTACATTGTGACTGTAATTAACTTAAGAACAAAAGGGATGTCAATGACTAGATTGCCTTTAACAATTTGGGCTTTCTTTGTAACAGCAATTATTGGAGTTGTTTCATTTCCAGTTTTGTTATCTGCAGCTTTGCTGTTGATCTTTGATAGAAGTTTTGGTACTTCTTTCTTCTTGTCTGATATTTATATTGCAGGAGAGGTTTTACATTACCAAGGTGGTTCACCAGTTTTGTTCGAGCACTTATTTTGGTTCTTAGGGCATCCTGAAGTGTATATCGTTCTTTTACCTGCGTTAGGTATAACATCTGAAGTTATTGCTACTAATTCGCGTAAGCCTATTTTTGGATACAGAGCAATGATTATGTCTATAATTGCAATTGCATTTTTATCAACTATTGTTTGGGGTCACCACATGTTTATCTCGGGAATGAATCCATTCCTAGGTTCAGTGTTTACTTTTACTACATTGTTGATCGCAATTCCATCGGCCGTAAAAGCATTTAATTATATTACAACACTATGGAAAGGTAACTTACAGTTGAATCCAGCTATGTTGTTTTCTATAGGTTTAGTTTCTACGTTCATTACTGGTGGTTTAACAGGGATCATTCTTGGAGATAGCACATTAGACATTAATGTTCACGATACTTATTTTGTTGTAGCTCACTTTCACTTAGTAATGGGTATCTCTGCGCTGTACGGTATGTTTGCTGGTATATACCATTGGTTTCCAAAAATGTTTGGAAGAATGTTGAATAAGAACTTAGGTTATGTTCACTTTTGGGTTACTGCAGTGTGTGCTTACGGTGTATTCTTCCCGATGCACTTTATTGGACTAGCTGGTTTACCAAGACGTTATTACACAAATACAAACTTCCCTTTATTTGATGATTTGCAAAACGTAAATGTACTTATAACTACATTTGCTTTAATTGGTGGTGTTTTTCAATTAGTATTTTTATACAATTTCTTTCATAGTATTTTCTACGGACAAAAAGCAGTACAAAATCCTTGGAAATCGAATACACTAGAATGGACTACTCCAGTGGAACATATTCATGGTAACTGGCCGGGGGAAATTCCAGAAGTTCATAGATGGCCTTATGATTATAGCAATCCAGGTCATGATGAGGATTTCGTTCCTCAAACTGTACCTATGAAGCCTGGTGAAGAAGTTTTACATCACTAGATTTAAAAAATATTTTAAATGCCTTTCTAATTTGAAAGGCATTTTTTTTTAGTTATAACTTTGTCATATCTTTGTTACATGAATGAAAATTTAGATCCCACAACGAACGGATATAATTCCGAAGAATTTGATCTTGAGAAAAAATTAAGACCATTATCATTTGATGATTTTGCTGGTCAAGATCAGATATTAGAAAATCTGAAAGTTTTTGTGGAAGCAGCCAATCAAAGGAATGAGGCTTTAGATCACACCCTTTTTCATGGTCCACCTGGCTTGGGTAAAACTACGTTGGCAAATATATTAGCTAATGAGTTGCAAGTTGGAATTAAAATTACTTCGGGTCCTGTTTTGGACAAACCTGGTGATTTAGCGGGTCTACTAACTAATCTCGAGGAAAGGGATGTCTTATTTATAGATGAAATCCATCGTTTAAGTCCAATTGTTGAAGAATATCTGTATTCTGCAATGGAAGACTTCAAGATTGATATAATGATCGAATCAGGTCCAAATGCGCGTACTGTTCAGATTAATTTGAATCCATTTACTCTGATTGGAGCAACGACTCGTTCTGGTCTGTTAACGGCTCCTATGAGGGCTCGTTTTGGAATTTCATCAAGACTACAATATTATAGTGCTGAACTATTGACAACAATAGTGGAACGCAGTGCAGCCATTTTAAAAATGCCAATTTCTATGGAAGCAGCTATAGAAATTGCTGGTAGAAGTAGAGGGACGCCTCGTATAGCAAATGCTTTGTTGCGTCGTGTGCGTGATTTTGCGCAGATAAAAGGGAATGGTACAATTGATATTGAAATAGCAAAGTATGCTTTAAAAGCGTTAAATGTTGATGCGCATGGACTGGATGAAATGGACAATAAGATTTTGACCACCATTATCGATAAATTCAAAGGTGGTCCGGTAGGACTGTCTACTTTGGCAACCGCTGTTTCTGAAAGTAGTGAAACAGTTGAAGAAGTATATGAGCCTTTCTTGATTCAGGAGGGGTTCATAATGAGAACGCCTAGAGGGCGGGAAGTGACAGATAAAGCATACAAGCATTTAGGTAGGGTTAGAACGAATATTCAGGGCGGATTGTTTTAGTTGTAGAAAAGTATTGCTACTATTCGTTGTATTCTGTTGATGGTATATATTGCAGCTGCCTAAAAGGATTCTTGTGCTGGAAGGACTATTTAAAACCCTTTAAAAATTGAATTATTACAAAAACTAATTATACAGAGTTCATTAAATCCGAAGCGAAACGTCTCGGATTTTTAACTTGTGGTATATCTAAGGCTGGTTTTCTAGAACAAGATGCGCCACGACTTGAAGATTGGCTGAACAAAAATAGTCATGGGCAAATGACGTATATGGAGAATAATTTTGACAAACGATTGAATCCAACATTACTTGTCGATGATGCCAAAAGTGTGGTTTCACTTTTATTAAATTACTATCCTGAACAATTTCAGAATCCTGATTCCTATAAAGTTTCCAAGTATGCCTACGGACAAGATTATCATTCGGTAATAAAAGATAAGTTGAAAGAACTACTTTTTTCTATTCAATCTACTATTGGAGAAGTTTCAGGTAGAGCCTTTGTTGATTCCGCACCTATTTTAGATAAGGCTTGGGCAGCTAAAAGCGGTTTAGGCTGGATAGGAAAGAACAGTAATTTATTGACTCAGAAAGTAGGCTCGTTTTACTTCATCGCGGAACTCATAATTGACCTAGAGTTAGATTATGACCACGCTACAACAGATCATTGCGGGAGTTGTACAGCCTGTCTTGATGCCTGTCCTACAGAAGCTATAGTGGCCCCTTACGTTGTAGATGGAAGTAAATGTATTTCCTATTTTACAATTGAGCTTAAAGAAAATGTACCATTAGAAATGAAAGGTAAATTTGATGAATGGGCGTTTGGCTGTGATATTTGTCAAGACGTTTGCCCTTGGAACAAATTTTCAAAAGCACATAATGAGCCGCTATTTAGCCCGAATGCCGATTTTCTATCAATGTCGAAAAAAGATTGGGAAGAAATTACTGAAGAAACCTTTAAAGCAGTCTTTAAAAACTCACCTTTAAAAAGAACAAAATTTCAAGGTCTTACACGTAATATTGAATTTTTAAAACAGTGATTTATTTTCAGGGAGTGTAATTGAATTACTATCTGTGAAGAGTTTTTTAATTCCTTCTCATGGATGATTCTCTAATTATTGTGCTGGTTTCCAACTCAATAGTTCTGGGAGTGAATGGAGTTCCTTCTTTATGGCAATTCATTTCTTCCAACAATAAATTAAATGCTTTTACACCCATTAAATGACTTGGTTGGTCAACAGTACTCAATTTTGGAGTCAGTACTTGTGACATAAACCAATTACTAAAACCAATTACTGCCACTTGTTCAGGGATTTTCACATTGTTATCGTTAAAATACGATAGTACGCCTACGGCAACTAAATCGGTAATAGCAAATATGCCATCGACATCAGGATGCTCCTCTAAAATTTGTTTTGCAAAATCGATTCCTTCTTGAAAAGTCACGTTTTCGCAGGTGTAAACTAGCTTTGAATCAAAAGGGATGTTGTTTTTTTCTAGTGCTTTTTTATATCCAATAAAACGATCAATTGCGTTTTGAGGATTTAATGGGCCACGGATATGAGCTATTTTTTTGCAACCGCTATCAATTAAGTGTTGAACAGCACTTAATGCTGCTTTTTGATCATCAATAATTACCTTAGAGCATTTTGAAAGTTTTGAAATTTTATCAAACATGACAAAGGGTATATTTCGATCAATTATTTCCCTTATGTGTTCGTCGTTATTTGATTCATTCGAGAGTGACATTAGAATTCCATCGACTCTTTTATTAATCAGCAATTCTACTTGTTTTTTCTCAAGTGCTAATGTTTCATTCGACTGTAAAATAATAACCAAGTATTCGTTTTTTTCTGCTTCATCAATAATTGCATTGATAATATTCGAAAAAAAGTGATGCATTACTTCTGGGATTATTAAACCTATCGTTTTAGATTCTCTTGTTCTTAAGTTAACTGCAAAACTATTTGGGGTATAATGTAATTTTTGCGCAAGTTCCACAACTGCTTTTTTAGTTTTCTCACTTACATCTGGATAGTTCTTTAATGCTTTAGAAACGGTTGTTATTGAAACGCCTAGTTTAGCGGCAATTTCTTTAAGAGTGATGTCTTTCATGAACTAAATTTCTAATAGTTTAATGGTATAAAGTATATTTTGTTTTAATTTTCGATTTTTATCTAAAATTATTTAAAACATGATTTTTTGATGTGATTTTCCTTACCAAGGTATTAATTTTAATCTAAGATTTATGTTAAATTAATTAAATAAATTTGGCGTAGTATAAAGTACGGTGATTTTTAATCGTTATTTTAAGACTGGTACTTTTTGAAAGGATGTTCTAGGTTTTGATTTGATATTTAATCAATCATAGGGTATTACGCAGATCCTCGTTCAATTATACTTGTTGCTAATTCTATTGATTGAAATTGAATTGGATTGTCGGTCTTTTTTAGTTCAATTTCATCAAATAAAATAGAAGCGGCTTTTTTTCCTATTTCGTATCCAGGTTGATCAATTGTAGTAAGTTTTGGAGTAATAATTTCAGACATAAAGGAGTTACAAAAACCAAAGACTGCTATCTGTTCTGGCATTTTTATTTTTATGTCATTTAAATATTTTATTATACCAATTGCTACTAAATCTGTGATAGCAAAAATAGCGTCTAAATCAGGATGTTCAGCTACTGCTTTTTGTGCATTTTCATAACCATCTTCAAAATCAGTGTTATTATCGCAAATATATACTAAGGACGAATCATAGATAATATTGTTATCTTCAAGTGCTTTTTTGTACCCTAAAAAACGATCAATTGAATTTTGAGGCATAAATGAGCCACGGAAATGCGCAATCTTCTTATGTCCTTTTTTAATAAGATAGGTCACTGCGTCATAAGCCGCTTTTTTGTCATTGATTGCCACTTTTGAGCAGTTAACTAGTTTCGCAATTTTATCAAAAAGAACTAGTGGTGTTTTGTTAGTTATTATATTTTTTATGTGATCGAAGTCTCCAGTTTCGTTAGAGAGCGACATTAGAATTCCATCTACTCGTTTATTTAGCAAAAGTTCAATCTGCTTTTTTTCTATGTCTAATTTTTCATTAGATCTCAAAATGATAACAAGATATTTTCTTTTTTCAGCCTCTGCCAGAACACCTTCAAATACTTTCGAAAAAAAATTATAATCGACAGTGGGAACGATCAGACCAACTGTTTTAGACTGCTTTGTTCTCAGGTTTACGGCAAAGCTGTTTGGGGTGTAATTTAATTTATTAGCTAAATCAACGATTTTTTTTTTAGTTTTTGGGCTTACATCAGGGTAGTCTTTTAGCGCCTTTGAAACAGTTGTAATAGAAACTCCTAATTGATCTGCAATTTGTTTAAGCGTAGCGTCTTTCATGTATGTACCCCTGATTTAATAAAAATAATAACAGATTATTTACAACAAACTTACAATTTTATTAATTGAAATTCATTTTAAATAATCTGTTTACATGGTAAGTGGGGAGTTCAATGGATAAGTAATCAACATTAATGTTTTTTGAAAAATTATTCGAATTTAATAATCACGGATTCATAGGGACGTAGCTGATTATTTTTAACTGGTGTGGAATCATTATAATTATTCAATATTACTTCATGTTTTTCCAATTTGAATTTTAAATTGTAGGTAGCAGTGTCATTAGTGAAATTTAATAATACTAAAAGTTTTTTTCCATTTAGCTCTCTCATATAGGCATACACGTTTGGGTTTTCTTTGTCTAGCAATGTATATGTTCCATAAACAAATGCCGGATTATCCTTTCTAGTTTGGACTAGTTTTCTGAAGTAGTTTAAAACTGATTTCGGGTCTTTTTCTTGTGCTTCAGCATTTATGGTTTTAAAATTTTGATTGACTTTTAACCAAGAATCCCCTGTAGTAAAACCTGCATTTTTGTTGGCATCCCATTGAAAAGGAGTGCGCCCATTTTCCCTTGCGATTTGTTTTTGTTCTTCTAAGAAAGCATTTAGATCTCCCCCTTTATTTTTTATATTGGTGTATTTATTACGAGTTTCTACGTCGTGGTATTCTTCTATCGTTTCAAACCTAGGATTCATCATACCGAGTTCATCGCCTTGATAATAAAAAGGAGTTCCTCGCATAGTCAAAATAAAAGTTGAAAGCATTTTTGAAGATATTTCTCGAAACTCAGGAGAATCATTACCAAACTTACTTACCATTCTCGGTTGGTCATGATTCGCAAGAAAGATGGCCAACCATCCTTTGTCTTTGAACACAGTATCATAGTTTGAAAACATGTTTTTGTATTTTACAAGGCCAAAATCATGTAAATGCTTTCCGATTTCAACACTTTCAAAATGATAGGCTATGTCTAGTTCTTTGCGCTCTGGATCAACGAATTTCATGGCCTCAATAGGAGTACTTCCGGCTCCTTCAGCGACGGTCATTAAATTGTATTTGCTCAAAACCTCGCTGTTCATTTCTTGAATATATTCATGTAAATGAGGGCCATTACCATAAAACTTGATAATTTCTACAGGCTTATTCACTATTTCTATAGGTAGTTCAGGATAGCTATTGTCTTTTGATATAAACTGAAAAGCATCCATTCTAAAGCCATCTATTCCTTTGTCAAGCCAAAACCTCATGATATCGTGAACTTCATTTCTTAGTCTAGGGTTTTCCCAATTCAAGTCAGGTTGTTTTTCGGAAAAATAGTGTAGATAATAGGAATCTGTTGTCGCGTCGTACTTCCAGGCATTACTATTTATGTCAAACCAGCTCCATCTATAAGACGGTTTTCCTTTTTCGGCTGGCCACCAATGGTAATAGTCCCGATATTTATTATCTCTAGAACTTCTGGATTGTTTAAACCATTCATGCTCATCGCTACTGTGATTGACCACTAAGTCCATGATTAATTTAATTCCTCGTTTATGCATCTCTGCCAATAAAAGATCAAAATCTGACATGGTTCCAAAATCTGACATGATTTCGCGATAATTACTGATGTCATACCCATTGTCATCATTTGGAGAAGCATAAATAGGGTTGAGCCAAACGGCATCTATTCCCAGGCTTTTTATATAATTAAGTTTAGAGATAATCCCTTTTAGATCTCCTACGCCATCACCGTTGCTATCCTTGAAACTTCTTGGGTATATTTGGTAAACAATAGCTTCTTTCCACCATTTTGGATCTTTACCAGCGATTATAATATTTTGATCAAATTGCTCTTTTATAGTCATGCTTTAGTAGAATGTTTTAGTTTGAAAAATTGATAATGTTTTACAATTGCTTAGATTGGATTCATGAATTTAATCACTTTTGAATTAGAAATTTTAGGGTTGGCGCCTTCTTTTTCCGCGACAAGAGCACCTAGAGCACAAGCAAAGTCGATTGCGTTCTGGGGGTCATTTTCGGTTAATAATTTACTGATTAATCCTGCCAGAAAAGAATCTCCAGCACCTACAGTGTCAGCAACTTTTACTTGATAACCACTATTGTAATAAAACTTTTCGTTATAATATAATACAGCCCCATGGTTGCCTAATGTTACGCAAATACGATTTGTATTTGTCGATTCGGCTATATAAACGATGTTTTGCCTTAATGAATGGTATGGCGAATTTAGAAATTTACTTATTTCGTATAACTCTTCGTCATTAAATTTTATTAAATCAGATTGCATCATCAAGTTAATAAGAATTTTTTTCTTGTAAAATGGGGCTCTTAGATTAACATCAAAGACTTTGTACTTAGCATAGCCTATTAACTCTACTAGAGTTTCAAACGAAGTTTTGTCTCTGCAAACAAGACTGTCATAAATAAAGGCATCTGCTTTTTTTGCTATATTTTCTATTTCTGGATTGCATTGTATTTTATCCCAAGGTGCTGGGTAATTTATGGTGTAGGATGCTGAACCTTCACTGTTTAAGTGTACTATAACTTCGCCCGTTTTATAAGTAGAATCTACTTGAATATGAGTGGTGTTTACTTTGTTTTTCTTAATATAAGATAGCAGCTCTTTTCCAATGTCATCATTCCCAATACGACTTATTATAGAAGTGCTAATACCCAATGAGGCAAGACGCAAAGCTACATTTAATGGTGCTCCTCCAATTTTCTTGTGCGCTGGAAAAACATCGTACAGTACCTCTCCAAAACAGACAACAGTAGGTTTTTGTAAATTATTTTCCATTGTTTAGCAGTTTGTTTTCTAAATTTTCAAGCTTTAAGCCTTTGTTTCCGGACATCACGAATACGGCAAAGATCAATTGTAAGACGATTATAAAAGTAAAGTGGGCAAATATGGGTAAAAGATTTACTTTGAATAAATCGATCACAACAGGAGCTGTCAAAGTAATCAAAGTGGCGAAGATGTAATGGATTCCTGTGCGAAATGATTGTCCGTTTGCTCTAATATTATGTGGTAATATTTCGGAGATGTATGTAAGCGCTGCAACAGCTGAAACTCCTAAACCAATACCTTCAACAAATCTAAAAAATGAGAAAAAGTAGGGATTCGATGCTGGCACAGAACCTACTGCCGGTACCAAAAATAACATTCCAATCCAGAATAAAGGCTTAGTAAGCCACAGTTCTTTTATAGGTAAGTTTGTTCTAGAGATGACAAAAGCTTCAAAACCAAATAAAAATCCGGCTAGCGCTAAGGTAAGAGGCGAGTTTCTAACTTTATTCATTATTTTGGTTGTTAGTTTAGTTTAACTTTTATTCCAAATGCCTTTTATATAACTTAAGGAGAATGCTTTGACTTCTTGATTTTCATTTGATAGCATAGTCAATATTGTATAAGGTTTGTTTGGAAAAATTTGTTCAGTGAAACTATATATTCCACCATCTAAAAAGATTTCGATTGATGACCAGTCCATAATGATTTGGTAATTGATGGTATTCGAAACGATATTAGGTACTGCTGTTTTATGAATTTGTTTACCAAAACTTTCTTCAAAGTTCACTATGCCAGAATGGCGTCTGTCAATAGAAAATGTTTTTTGTTTTGCATTGTATTCTATGGTTAAAGAGTCCTTTGCTTCATTTGAAAAAATGAGCTTTAAATCTTTATCCTCTGTAGTAAAGTCAATTTCTGATTGGTTGAAGTTGGGATAATTAAGTTCAACTTTTTTATTTGGTTTTAAGGTGATATTTTTATGTGAATACTCCTGTTTTAATTGACTTTTTAGTTGGTTGACAGCGGTACTTTTTAATACATAATCATTATTTATTTTTACAAGTGAGAGTTCTCTTGGAAGAGTCATAGCGCTTCGCCAAGTTTTAGTTGGAGTATCTCGTGCGTAAATCCAGTTGCTCATCCAGCCAATAAAAATGCGTTTATTGTCAGGGGTATTGTTATAAGTGACTCCAGCATAATTGTCCGCGCCATTATCAATCCATTTTATGTCTTTTTGATTAGTTTTGAAATTTTCTCCATCAAATTCCCCTATAAAATACTGGGTGCCCGAGCCACCATTTGGTGAGCCAGGGTTGATGCTTATAAGTAATACCCATTTCTCTTCTTGGGAGTCGGCTACTTGTAGTTTAAAAAGGTCGGGGCATTCCCAAACTCCTCCATGAGCTCCTGTATTTTGACCAAAGTCACTTTGAAATTCCCAGTTAATTAAGTTTTCAGAAGTAAAAAATTGGGCATGATTTCCCGCAACTAATACTAAATTCCAAAGATTTGTTTCAGGATTCCAAAATACTTTAGGATCTCTAAAATCTTTTTGGGCACTGTTTTTTATAATTGGATTTCCATTGTACTTCTGCCATGTGTCACCCTCATCTAAACTATAAGCTAGGCCTTGTGTTTGAAAATCTTTTCTTCCAGATTTTTCACCATCCATATTATGGTAAGTAAAAACAGCAACCATTGGCGGATTTTCAAGTGTTCCTAAACCTGAAGTGTTTTTTATATCGACAACAGCACTTCCTGAAAAAATAAGTCCAAGTTTGTCTGGAAATAATGCTATTTTTTTATGTTCCCAATTAATTAAATCTTTACTGCTAGCATGTCCCCAATGCATAGGTCCCCAAACTATATCCTCTGGGTAATATTGATAAAATAAATGGTAGACTCCTTTATAGTATACCATCCCATTCGGATCATTCATCCATTTTTTTTCAGGAGAAAAATGAAATTGAGGACGAAAGGGCTCTTTGTAGATTTTTGACGAATCAATAACTATTTTTTCATGAGAGTTGATGGTTATAGCAATGTGTTCTGATTTCGTAGTACAAGAAGTGAATGTTAATACAATGGATATTATGCTTAAAAACAATATTTTATTTAATTTTATGCGCATAAAATTATGATTTTAATTTTTTTAGGTATAAAATTAAAAATCATTTTGAATTAATTGCATTTGAAATTAACGATAACGTTTTCGAAACCGCGAAAACGTTTTCGATTTGGATTTGTAAGTAATAAAACAACTTTTATCTTATTATTTATCTAAGTTTGAAATATTTTTAAATTGAAATATTATGAATGTAAACATTAAGTACTTACTATTACTAATTGTCAGTCCGGTTGTTTTTGGACAAGCAAAAGCAGACGAATGGCATTTATCGGCTAACTCGAGAGATAATTATTATGGAGTGGCTATGGCAAACGGTCAAATAGGAATTGTTACAGATGACACGCCGTTAAAAACCAAGGAGATTATTCTAAACGGTGTATACGAAGCTAGTCCTGAAAATGGAATCAGCAGAATCGTTAGAGGTATTGAATTTTTGAATCTTCATCTATCAATAAACAATCAAGAGATAAAGTCGGATAATATTGATAATTGGCACCAAATGGTTTCGATGAAGGAGGGAACTAGTACCACATCATTTACTTTTAAAGATTTAGTTTCTGTAGATTATACCATTTTGGCAAATAGAGCAATTCCTTATTCTGCTATGGCAATTGTTGAAATCACTCCTAAAAAAGATATCGAAATAATCGCGAATAATTATATGGTTGTACCAGACGAATTGAAAGAAGCGAAAAGTCAATTCAGAGTGTTGAAAGACAATCAATATATGATGCCGGTTTTTGGGACAACTGCAAAAACATTATTTGGGAAACATCTTGTTTCAGCATCGACAACCTTTCTTTTTGATGGGCAGAGTGAAACTTTGAAGCAAACTGGAAATGAAGTTGGTTTCGCTAAAAAACTACTAAAGGGAAAGAAATATAGATTTGCTATCGCAGGCGGTATATGTACATCGAAAGACTTTACCGATCCTTTAAACGAATCCGAAAGACAACCTATCTATGCGTTGCAAGAAGGAATTGACAACTTGCTTAACCGTCACAAGCAAGCTTGGGCTGAGCTTTGGAAAACTGGTGATATTCAAATCGAAGGGGATCTAGATGCGCAGCAACGCGTACGATTTGCTCTATATAATTTGTATTCTTATATCCGCCCAGAGACCAGACAAAGTATCGCTCCGATGGGTTTATCCTCTCAAGGATACAATGGACATATTTTTTGGGATTCGGAACTTTGGATGTATCCAACACTTTTAGCATTGCAGCCTGATATGGCGAAGTCCACACTGGATTATCGATCTGATCGTTTGCAGAAAGCCAAGCAAAAAGCTACTATTTATGGTTATAAGGGAGCTATGTTTCCCTGGGAGTCGGATGATACAGGGGAAGAAGCTACACCTACCTGGGCTTTGACAGGAATTTTTGAGCAACACATTACGGCAGACGTTTCGATTGCTTTCTGGAACTACTATGCATATACACAAGATAAGGCGTGGCTAAAGAAAGAATGGAATGTTTTGAAAGAGACTGCTGATTTTTGGGTGAGTAGAGTGGTTAAAAATAATGACGGTAGTTACTCTATATTAAATGTAGTAGGAGCGGATGAATATGCACAGCATGTCGATGACAATGCGTTTACAAATGCATCAGCTATTGAAGCTTTAAAGAATACAATTAAAGCGGCTACAATTCTTGGAGAACCAATTGATCCTCGATGGGCAGATGTATCAGATAATTTAGTTATCCATGTCAAAAATGGAATTACTCAAAATTATAAAGGATACGAGGGGCAAATAATCAAGCAAGCGGATGTGAATTTGCTAGCTTATCCTTTAAACGTAATAACCGATAAAAAACAAATCGAAAAGGATTTAGAATATTATGCTGCAAAGATTGATCCTAAAGATGGACCGGCAATGGCATCTGGTGTACTATCTGTTTTATATGCGCGCTTAGGTAATAGAGAGAAAGCTTATAGTTATTTTGTAAAATCGTATTTGCCAAACAGCCGACCTCCTTTTGGTGTTTTTTCTGAGTCAGCTAATAGTAATAACCCTTATTTCGCAACAGGTGCTGGAGCCATGCTGCAAGCCGTTATATATGGTTTTGGTGGAGTGGAACAAACGGACATGGGATTGAAATACAATAAAGGACTTTTACCTAAGCAGTGGAAATCCTTAAAAATCATTGGACTGGGAGTTGACAATAAAACAATTACCGTAGAGTAGTATACTGTTTGCATTATTGCAGTATTGACAGCCATAAGTACCTGTATTATGAAAAGTAATAATACGGGTACTTGTGGCTTTTTTATTTTCTATTTTTCAGATTGAGTCAAAAACAAGGTTTCTTTAGAAAATTTTTTAAAATAGGAGGTGATGACTCTGGAGGCTATTGATGAATAATCAAGAAAAGGAAAGAAACGTTAAGTAATTAGCAACGATTTTTACTCTGACAGTCTTTTTTTAGCAAAAACGCAGTCGGTTTTTGCTCTAAAACGGCATAAAATAGTGATATAAGTAAATTTTTATATTTTTTTTATACTTTATATAATAATAGTATTAATTTTTTGGCATATTAATTTTAAAAACGAAAACGTTTTCGGCGTTTCGAAAACGTTATAGTTACTGTGTTTCATAAAGTTTTCATAAAATTTTAACTAAGTTTGATTTCAATTAAACAAAACCATTTAAACAAATTATTAACCAACTTATTTATTACGTATGAAAAATAGTCTAATCAAAGGCTTGATGGTGTTTCTAACGATACTATGTACAAGTTTGACATATTCGCAAGATGTGTCTGGTACAGTATCTGACGCTAGCGGTCCACTTCCAGGGGCTTCAATATTAGTTAAAGGAACAACAATTGGAGCACAAACAGATCTTGATGGAAAGTTTACTATCAGAAATGTTGGAGCAAATGCAGTTTTAGTTTTTAGTTACATTGGTCTTAAAGCTCAAGAAGTAAGTGTAGCAGGAAAAACTTCAGTTAAAGTTATTTTAAAAGAAGACTCAGCTGAATTACAAGAAGTGATCGTTGTGGGTTATGGTACAGTAAAAAAGAAAGATGCTACTGGTGCAGTTGATCAGATTGGAGCAAAAGATTTTGATAATGTATCGTCTCCTTCTCCAGCACAATTATTGAGAGGAAAAGTAGCGGGTGTACAAGTAACACAGTCAAGTGGGGAGCCAGGAGGTGGTGTTTCGGTAAGAGTTCGTGGAAATTCATCTATTCGTTCAGGTAATGGACCTTTATATGTAATTGATGGTGTACCAATGGATGGTGGAAACGTTTCTGCTGGAGGTGGTCTTACTTCAAATACAGGTGCGCAAGATTTAGGAACATCTTCTGCTAGAAACCCATTAAACTTTATCAATCAAAATGATATCGAAAGTATCAGTGTCTTAAAAGATGCTTCTTCTACAGCTATCTATGGATCTCGTGGTGCAAATGGGGTAATTGTTATTACAACTAAAAAAGGAAAGTCAAAAGAACCACAATTAAGTTATAGTTCTTCAGTTACTTTTAGTAAAATGTCAGGAAATTTTGGAGTTATGAGTCCAGAGCAATTCGTTGCTGCAGGTGGTGACGATAAAGGATCAAGAAGTTACGACTGGAAAGATGCAATTTTAAGAAACGGTTTTTCTATGAATCATGATTTATCTTTTTCTAAATCGACTGAAAATTCAAATACAAGAGTCTCTTTGGGTGCATCAAATACAGATGGTATCGTTAAGAACACAGGATTAGATAAATATTCAGCTACTATTTACAATTCAAATGACTTTTTTGGAGGAGCTTTGAAAGTAGAAGAAAGAGTGATGTATGCTTCTTTAAAAGATCAGACTACATTATTGTCTAATTCCGCAGGTTTTATTGGTAGTGCAATTGGGACAGCTTTATATTGGAATCCAACTTTACCAATCTATAAAGCAGATGGTACGTATAATGTAGTAAGTAATACATATTTGAATCCAGTACAGTTATTGAATAGCTATAATGATTATACGAACACAAATAAATTTTTGGGAAGTATCAATACTACTTGGAAAATTAACAGTAAATTAAAATACACTTTCTTATTTGGTGTAGAGAGCTCTACTTCAGCTAGAAAAGTAGAATTACTTCCAACTATTGAAATTTTGAATACTGCACAAGCAGTTGTACCTGGTACAGGAACAGACCCTAACACAAATCCAGCGATTACTAAATTTGGACAAGCGGTAATTAATTCTCAAAATAAATTTAATAAAACTTTTGAGCACACATTGAATTATAATAATGACTTTAGTGATAATTTCAATTTAGATGCTTTAGTAGGTTATTCTTATTATGATTATACTGCTGACGGATTCCAATCTTCTGCAATAGGATTCGATAAGAATCAATCTAACCTAATTGATAATATTGAAGGTGGTTTACAAAATGAATACAGAGTTTCATCTTTTAGAAATAGAACTGAACTTCAATCTTATTTTGCAAGAATTAATGCTACTTTGTATGACAAGTTGATTATTACTGCAACATTACGTTCGGATGGTTCTACAAAATTAGGTGTAAATAATAAATATGATTATTTCCCATCTGCAGGTGTCGCTTATAAAATAGTTGAAAATAAAGACGGGATTGTGAATGATTTTAAAATTAGAGGAAACCTTGGTAAAACAGGGAACCAAGAATTTGCACCTAATTCTGCTATTTCTAGAGGTGCTTATGGACTAAACGGTTCGTTAAATTTAGATAGCAATGCAAATGCTGATTTGAAATGGGAAACTACTAAATCGTATGGTGTAGGAGCAGATTTTGAATTTTTTAATAATAGATTAACAGGTTCTGTTGATTATTTTCAAAGAGATACTAAGGATTTAATTTTCCCAGTTCCCGCTGCTGCAACACAGCCAGGACCAGCATCACCACGTTTCAAAAACTTGCCTGGAAACTTAATTAATAAAGGAGTTGAAGTTGCTTTAAGTTATAAAGTGATTGAAAAAGAAGATTTTAGTTGGGATGTTTCAGGGAATGCTTCATTCTTGAAAAATGAGATGACTAATTTTGCTGGATTTATTTCAACTGGAGGTTTAAATGGTCAAGGTTTGTCAGGTGCATATGCACAGGTAATTACTAATGATAAACCAATTTATTCTTACTATATGTATGAGTGGAGAGGGTATGATTCAACTGGAAATTCTGTATATGCTGATGCAGCAGGGAATGATACAGGTTTAGGTACAGCAGCTAAAAAATTGTTAGATAAACAACCATTACCAAAAATTAACGTTGGTTTCAATACTAACTTTTCTTACAAGAATTTTGACTTAGGTGCTTCTTTCTATGGTGCTTACGGACATTATATCTATAATAACACCACCAATGCTTATTTCTTCAAAGGAGCTTTTTTAGGGGGTAGAAACGTAACTCAAGAAGCGGCTACATCTGAACAAGCGCAAGGAGATCCAAATTCACCTTCGACTAAATACTTAGAAAAAGGAGATTTCTTAAGACTGGGTAACTTGACTTTTGGATACACGGTTAAAGGAGCTATTTTAGATAGATTTAAAATGTCTACAGCGAGATTGTATGTAAACGCTTCTAATTTATTCGTAATTACAAGTTATTCAGGTTCTGATCCTGAAGTAGATACTGATAAAACATTGAATGGTGTTCCTTCTGCTGGTATGGAGTATTTATCATATCCAAGAGATAAAAGTGTATCTGTAGGTCTTAACGTAACATTTTAATTAAAAAAACGATGAAAAGAATAAATATTATAAAAAGCATCTTATTGACTAGTACAATTGTACTTGGAGTAAGTTGTACTAATCTAGATGAAGAAGTATTAGATGGCGTTGTTGTCTCTAATGAAGCTGGAGGTTCTATCAATACTGGATCATTATTGACAAGTGCTTATGAAGGTTTGAGAGGCTTTGAAACGCAAGGACAAATGTTTGCCTTAGACGAAATGTCTGGAGATGCACTAGTTGGGCCAACACGTGGAGGTGACTGGGATGATAATGCGACATGGAGACAAATCCACGTTCATACTTGGGCACCAGATCATAACGAAGTTAGAAATGCTTGGAATGCTTTATTGTCTCAAGTATACAATTGTAACATTGTTATAGAAAATGGGTCTGGTTCTGAAGTAGCTCAAGCTCGTTTTTTAAGAGCATTTTATTACTATAATGTAATTGATTTATTTGGACAAGTTCCTTATAGAGAAGCAGGTTCTGCATTAACGCTTGATCCTAAAGTATGGAATAGAACTGAAGCAACGGAGTTTGTAATTAGTGAGTTAGAAGCAATTATTGGTTCTTTACCAGCTAGATCAGCAGGAGATGCAAGTTTTGCAAATACAGATGCGGCTCACTTTTTGTTAGCTAAATTATATTTGAATAAAGCGGTATTTGAAGCAGCTGATGCTGCTGGACCTTATACTTTTGCTGCTGCCGATATGACTAAAGTGGTATCTCATGTTGATGCAATAAACAGTGCGTTATCTGTCGATTATTGGGATAATTTTAAACCGACTAACAATACCGCACCAGAAATTTTGTTCTCTTCGAAAAATGTTCAAGGTGGAGCAGGTGGAGGAATTCAATTTCATTGGAGAATGGGAATGCATTACAATCAAACTCCTGATGGATGGAACGGTTTTGCAATTGTGGCAGAATACTACAACAATTTTAACCCGAATGACAGACGTATCAAAAATTCTGATCCAGCTATTATTACAACATTTGGTAATAACGTAGGAATGCAAATAGGTCAAATGTATAAGCCAGGTGGGACAGTTGCGTTGAAAGACAGAAATGGGAATCCTTTATTTTATACTTCTGCGATCACTTTAATTACCAGTGGTGCTACTCTTGAAACAGCAGGTATTAGAATGCAAAAATACATTCCAGATGCTGCTAACGTTGGAACACCAGATAATGATTTTGTATTCATGAGATATTCTGATGCTTTAATGATGAAAGCAGAAGCAATTGCTAGAGGTGGATCTGGAACTAATGATGTTGCTAAATTGGCTACAATTGTATCAAGATCTGGACAAGTTGGTGTTTTTCCAACTACCCTAGAAGGAATTTATAAAGAAAGAGGTAAAGAATTGTGGTTAGAAGGATGGAGAAGAAATGATATGGTTCGTTTTGGACACTTCTTAGAGCAAAGAGAATTAAAGCCTTATGTTTCTGATAAGAAATATGTTTTGTTTCCTATACCAGCAGATGCTTTATTTAATGCAAATCTTGCTCAGAACCCTGGTTACTAGATTTTTGAAATAATTATTATATTTTTGAGTTAGTTATAGAGAGGGCAATTGTATTGCCCTCTTTATTTTTTTAATTTTAACTCGATTCTTTGTTTTATTTACTGAATATTATATAAATTAGACCATTCTTTTTTTTGAAATGTCTTAATTAAATACTACATATTATATGTTCAATCGTTACGTATTCTTTTCTGTTTTTATTCTTCTTTTTGTCAATTGTTCCAAAGAAAATACTGAAAATAAAAATTTATTGTTTTCCAAACTAGACGCTTCACAAACAGGAATTAACTTTGTTAATGAAGTGAAGAATGGAGAAGATATGAATGTATTCAAATATAGAAATTTTTATAACGGAGGTGGGGTTGCAATAGGAGATATCAATAATGACGGGCTCTCCGATATTTATTTCACTTCTAATCTTGGTACAAATAAATTATATTTAAATAAGGGGAATTTTAAATTTGAAGATATTTCAAAAAAAGCAGGAGTTGAGGGTTCTAAATCCTGGTCAACGGGTGTCGTAATGGTCGATCTTAACGGAGATGGCTTATTGGATATTTATGTTTGTAACGCAGGAAACATAAAAGGGGACAATCAAAAAAATGAACTTTTCATCAATAATGGTAATGCGACTTTTACTGAAAAGGCAGATGATTACAATCTTGCCGATACTGGAATAACAACGCATGCTGCATTTTTTGACTTTGATAAAGATGGAGATTTAGATGTTTATATTTTAAATAATAGTTTCATACCAGTAAGTAGTCTAAATTATTCTAATAAAAGAGAGTTGAGAGATAAAGATTGGGATGTGGCTGATATTCTAAAAGGAGGAGGAGATAGATTACTTCGCAATGATAACGGAAAGTTTGTTGATGTGAGTAAGGAATCGGGTATATACGGAAGTCTTATAGGTTTTGGTCTAGGAGTTACTGTAGGTGATATAAACGGAGATTTATATCCAGATATTTACATCTCTAATGATTTTTACGAAAAGGATTATTTATACATAAATAATAAAAACGGAACCTTTACCGAACAAATACAAGGATGGGCATCTCACATAAGTCAATCTTCGATGGGTGCAGATATGGCAGATGTTAATAACGATGGGAAGGCTGATATATTTGTAACGGATATGCTACCTGAGTCAGACGAGCGTTTAAAAAACACAACCAATTTTGAGAATTATGATTTGTTTCTTCGAAAAATAAACTTGGATTTCTTCAATCAATACATGCAAAATACCTTACAGGTTAATAATGGCAATAACCAATTTATGGAAATTGCTAATTATGCGGGTGTGGCCAAAACGGATTGGAGTTGGGGCGCTTTGCTGTTTGATATGGATAATGACGGATACAAGGATATTTACGTATGCAACGGCATTTACCATGATTTGACCAATCAAGATTTTGTTGATTTTTTTGCAAATGAGTTCATGCAAAAAATGGTGGTGACAGGAAAGAAAGAGCAAATAAAAACGATCATAAACAAAATGCCAAGTACGGCAATTCCAAACTATGCCTTTAAAAATAATAAAAATTTAACCTTCACGAATGAAGCCGATAATTGGGGATTAGGTACACCCAGTTTTTCAAATGGTGCCGCATACGGTGATTTGGATAATGATGGTGATTTAGATTTGATTGTCAACAATGTCAATATGGAAGCTTTTGTGTTTCAAAATAATTCTGATAAAAACAAAAAGAATCATTTTATAAAGGTAAAATTGAAAGGAGAAAATCAAAACAAATTTGGTGTAGGAAGTGTTGTGGAGCTCTTTTCTGGTGATGAAATTATCAGACAGGAATTAATTCCTTCCAGAGGTTTTCAGTCTTCTATTGATTATGTGATGACATTTGGAATTGGAACTAAGAAAATTGACTCTATACAAGTGATCTGGCCCAATAGTAAATTTCAAACTATAAAAAAAATCACTAACAACTCAACACTTAATTTAAATATTGCGGATGCTAAATTAATCTATGTGCCAAAAATTGATAAGCCAAAACCATTATTTACAGAAAAACAACATGTCTTTTTAGCAAGTAAAGAGAATGATTATATCGATTTTGACCATGAAGGATTAATTTCAAAAGAGTTATCACAAGAAGGACCAGCATTAGCAGTGGCGGATATTAATGGGGATGGAAAGGATGATGTTTTTATAGGTGGAACCAAAGGCACTTCGGGAAAAATTTATTTAAATAAAGGAGATGATAATTTTGCAATTACAAACCAAGCGGATTTAAATTTAGATTCAGATTTTGAAGATACTGCAGCTAGTTTTTTTGATGCTGATGCTGATGGAGATATCGATTTATTAGTTGGCTCTGGCGGAAATGAAAAAACAGATCAGGCTAATTATAAAAACCGCTTGTATTTGAATAATGGAAAAGGAATTTTCACAAAAAGCAAAAGCAATATTCCAACGACTAATAATAATGTTTCTGTAATAGCGCCATATGATTTTGATAATGATGGTGATGTAGATGTTTTTATTGGTAGCAGAAGCGTCCCTGGTGTTTATGGTATAGATCCAAAACAGTTGCTGCTGGAAAATGATGGAAAAGGAAACTTTACAAACAGCATTGAAAAAGTAGCTTTCAAATTAAACGAGGTAGGAATGGTCACTGATGCGGTATGGGAAGATATTGATAATGATTCCAAAAAAGATTTAATAGTAGTTGGTGACTGGATGGCACCACAAATATTTAAAAATACTGGTCGAAGATTAGCCGAATTTAAATCTAACATTACGGATTATCCTGGTTTTTGGAATGCAGTTAGTTGTGTGGATTTGAACAATGACGGGAAAAAGGATTTGATCTTGGGTAATAAAGGAACAAATACAACCTACAAGGCTTCAACCGCTAATCCATTGAGGTTATTTGTAAATGATTTTGATCGAAATGGTACCATTGAGCAAATTGCTACTCGTTCCATAAACGGTAGAGATATGCCCTTAAATTTAAAGCAAGACGTGGCCAAACAAATTCCGTTGATTAAAAAAAGGAACTTAAGTTATGCTGACTATGCTAAAAAGTCATTTCAGGAATTATTTGCTAAGGAAGTTGTTGATAATACAATACAAAGAATAGCTACGATTCAGGAAAGCGTAATCGCAATTAATAAAGGCAATGGGCAATTTGAAATTAAAGTGTTACCCAAGGAAGTCCAATTCTCTTCGGTAAATGCAATCTGTATAGTAGATGTTAACAAAGACGGAATTCTGGATATTATTTTGGGTGGAAACCAATATGAATTTAAACCTCAGTTTTCGAGGTTGGATACTAACTACGGAAGCGTGCTGCTAGGAAATAAAAAGGGGACTTACTCATGGACTCCATACAATAAATCAGGTTTCTTCATGAAAGGGGAAGTCAAGCATCTACAATCAATAAAAGGCAAGAACAATTCAGTATCAATAATTGCAGTGATTAATGATAACACTCCTAAAATATTTAAAAGCAATGAATAGATTTTTTCGAATTATACTCGTTTCACTGCTGATTGCAAGTTGCTCTAAAAAGCAAGATCATTTATTTGAAAAATTAGCATCAAATAAAAGCAACATCACGTTCAATAATCAATTAATTGAGGATAAAAACATCTCGATTCTCGACTACCTCTATTATTACAATGGTGGAGGAGTAGCATTAGGAGATATCAATAATGATGGTTTGGTTGATATTTATTTTACATCAAATCAGGGGAAGAATAAATTATACCTGAATAAGGGTGGTAATAAATTTGAAGATATATCGAGTAAAGCAGGAGTCGAAGGCCAAAGTGATTGGACTGCAGGAACAGTAATGGCAGATGTTAATGGAGATGGGTATTTAGATATTTATGTTTGTGCGGTGGTAGGAATCAATGGCTTTGAAGGTCATAATGAATTGTTTATCAATAATAAGGACAATACTTTTACAGAAAGTGCTGCCCAATGTGGATTAGACCTGGATAATTACAGTTCTTCGGCTGCTTTTTTTGACTTTGATTTAGATGGTGATTTAGATATGTATTTGTTAAATCATGCAGTGCATTCTGAACAATCTTTTGGTAATGTAGATGTCAGAAATAAAAGAAGCTACGAATGTGGAGATAAATTGTTTCGAAATGATAATGGCAAATTTGTTGACGTAAGTGAACAAGCAGGTATTTTTGGCGGAGCCAATGGATACGGACTAGGACTAGCTGTTTCCGATTTTAATTTAGATGGATATCCAGATATTTATGTGGGTAATGATTTTCATGAAGACGATTATTATTACCTAAATAATGGAGATGGTACTTTTACTGAAAGTTTAAAAAAGCATTTTGGGCATACTAGTAGATTTTCAATGGGAGTTGACGTAGCTGATATTAATCATGATGGATTCCCAGATATTCTGACTCTTGATATGCTTCCTGAAAATGAAAAGGTGCTGAAAACATCATTAGGCGATGATAATGTTCAGATGCTTAAAATGAGAACCGAAAAATTAGGGTACCATTTTCAGTATACTAGAAACATGTTGCAATTAAATAATGCGGGAAATAATTTTACTGAAACAGCACTTCTTAATGGTGTTGCTGCTACGGATTGGAGCTGGAGTGCATTATTTGCAGATTATGACCAAGATGGAGAGCAGGATATTTTTGTGGGCAATGGAATTCCAAAGCGTCCGAATGATTTAGACTATGTGAAATATTATTCTAATGATCAGGTAAAAAGTAAAATAACCTCTACAAAGTTATTGGATAAAGAGGCTTTAATGAAAATGCCAAAAGGGAATGTGACGAATTATTTTTTTCAAGGTTCGCCTAATTTGCAGTTCAAAAACAGGACTAAGGATTGGATTGAGAATGATTCCATAATTTCAAATGGGAGTGGTTATGCAGATATTGATAACGATGGAGATTTGGATGTTATTACAAATAATTTAAACAGTATTGCATCACTATATATTAATAGGACAGATACTGTCTCTAATTATTTAAAAATAAAGCTGCAATTTCTAGGAAAAAATACTTTTGGAATAGGGGCTAAGGTAATCTCCTATTCTAAAGGCAAAAAGCAATTTAAAGAACTGCAAACAACAAGAGGATTTCAATCTTCATCTGAACCGATCATTCATTTCGGTTATGGGAAAGCAAAGGCAATTGATTCTTTAGTGGTGATCTGGCCAGACAAGACCTATCAAACAATTAGAAACATAAAAACAAACCAGACTCTGATTGTTAAGGCGTCTAAGAACAGAAGAGTTTTTGATTATCGAAAATTACATCCAGCAGTCCCGGTCGTATTTAAAAAAGTTGAGGGTAATCTAGGAATCGATTTTACACATGAAGAAAATGATTATATCGATTTTATTTTTCAAAAATTAATTCCATACCAGCGTTCTGATCGTGGACCTGCAACCACTATAGGTGATCTAAATGGAGATGGGAAAGAGGATGTTTTCTTTGGTGGATCTAAAAATAAGAAGGCAGCAATTTACATTCAAAGTCCGAAGGGTTTTTCAAAAAAGTCATATAGTGAAGTCGAAGGAGACTCTATTTATGAAGATGCTTCTGCCGTAATTGGGGATTTTAATAATGATCAAGTAAACGATTTATTTGTAGCTTCTGGAGGTGGTGAAAACGCATCTAATTTACAGGATCGTTTGTATGTTTCTTTGAACAATCAACTGTCTAAATCAACTTTGATGGAGTTGTCCCAGAACGCTTCATTTGTAAAAGCATTTGATTACGACAATGATGGGGATTTAGATGTTTTTATAGGGAATAATTCTATAAACAATAGATTTGGAAGTATGCCTGATTGTTATTTGTTGAATAATAATAAAGGGGTATTTACAAAGGTTCAAAACAAAACTTTTTCTAAGATAGGTATGGTTACTGATGCCGTTTTTACTGACTTTAATAAAGACGGGAGAGTAGATTTGATTGTTATAGGAGAGTGGATGAAACCTACTTTTTTTGCAAATACCAGTGGTAAATTTGTAGATGTAACTAAAACTATTTTTTCGGAAAAAAGCAACGGATTATGGCAGGCAATTATTCCTTTTGACATTGACAATGATGGGGATTTAGATTACTTGGTTGGGAACTGGGGTTTGAATTCTAAATTTAAAGCTTCTCAAGAGTTTCCTATGAAAATGTATTATGATGATTTTGATGCCAATGGCTCTTTTGAAACCATAGTTGCTACAGAAAAAGCAGGTAATTATTATCCAATTTTAGGAATGGATGATCTTGCAGAACAGTTCAGTGGTATGATCAAAAAGAAATTTCAATCCTATAAAGCATTCGCTGGAAAAACCGTGGAAGAAGTCTTCAGTCCGCAAATGCTCTCCAAAGCAAAAGCTTTTGAAGTTCACAATCTAAAATCAGGATATTTGAAAAACCAGAACGGAAAATTCACTTTTGTTGCCTTTTCTAATGACTTACAGGTTGCTCCAATCAATTGTTTTGTAAAGTCTAATTTTGATTCTGACAAAAAGGAGTCTGTTTTTGCTGCAGGAAATTATTTTGGCGTATCGCCATATCACAGTAGGTTTGACGGATTTTCTGGAGCTTTAATAAAAAGTCAAAAGGAGATAGTATTAGGTAGTAAAATAGGAATTGATTTATCTGGGAAAGCAGTAAGACAGCTAGATATAATTAATTTCAACGAAAAAAAATACCTATTGGTTAGCATCAACAATGGAAAAGCTGAGGTATATCAAATGCCAATGGTTAAATAATATAATCAGAATAGATTTTGCCCTCAAATTAAATACAGAATAAAATGAAAAACAATTTTTTTATTATTACTTCAATTTGCCTTTTTTTCATGTCATGCAAAAAAGATAAATCGATTGTAGTAAGCCCAGATGAGTACCATGCAGCGATTGAGAATGTGACACAAATTATGATTCACGATATATTTTCGCCTCCAGTTGCAAGTAGAATTTTTGTTTATCCAAATATTGCGGCTTATGAAATAATTGTGCAAAATAGTAAAACGTACAAGAGTTTTAATAATCAATTGAAAGGTCTTGATCCAATTCCTAAGTTAGATCCAAAGACAGGTGTTAATATTGAAGTTGCCGCTTTGATTGCGCATATGGATGTCAGTAAGCAGCTTGTTTTTTCAGAAGAATTGGTGGAACACTTTAGAGACAGTCTTTACCAAAAATGGGGACAAGAAAACGAAAAAGAGTTTGAAGTTTCTAAAGAGTATGGGCTTAAAGTAGCTGCACATATAAAAAAATGGATGGATAAAGACAACTACAAGGAAACGCGTACGATGTCAAAATTTTCTGTTTATGCAGATCAACCAGGAAGATGGCAGCCAACACCACCAGCTTACATGGATGGAATAGAGCCTCATTGGAGTGAAATCAGAACATTAGTATTGGACTCTGCTTCACAATTTAAACCAATACCTGCTTTGGCTTTTTCTCTAGATAAAAAATCGCCGTTTTTTAAAGAAGTTCAAGAGGTATACGATATCAGTTTGAAAATGAAAAAAAAGGGAGACGAATGTGATGAGGTAAAAATGGCACAATTTTGGGATTGCAATCCTTTTGTTTCGGTTACTCAAGGTCATATGATGTTTGCTAAAAAGAAAATTTCTCCCGGGGCGCATTGGATGGGAATAGTGAAAATTGCATGTAAAAAATCGAATGCAAATTTTGAAAAAACGGTTTATGCCTACACGGAAACATCAATAGGTATGTTTGAAGCTTTTATAAGTTGTTGGGATGAAAAGTATAGAAGCAACGTAATCCGTCCTGAAACGGTAATAAATCAGCATATTGATGAAAACTGGAAACCAGCATTACAAACCCCGCCATTTCCTGAATATACAAGTGGACATTCTGTAGTTTCTACTGTCTCAGCTAATATCCTTACATCAATTTTTGGAGATAACTTCTCTTTTGTTGATGACTCAGAATTACAGTTTGGCTTGCCAAATAGATCTTTTAAATCCTTTAATGAGGCTTCAAAAGAGGCTGCAATGAGTCGATTTTATGGCGGAATTCATTATAGGGCATCAATCGAAAATGGAATTGTGCAAGGGAAAGAAATTGGAGATTTTGTAGTGAATAAACTGAAAATGACTAAATAAATGAAAACTAAGAAAATTATAACTAGTAGTCTTGTTTTTATTTTTTCGGTGCTCTTGGTCTGGTACCTTTTCGTAAAAGTGAATGATTACTGTATTTCATTTAAAGTTAAAACAGCTACCGGGACTGTTTTTCAGGGAATTAATGAATGGTCTATATCCCGATTAAGCAGTAATAAGGAAAGTTATGTCATCCTAGAAAAGAAGAACTTCAGCTTTATTAAGCAGGAAATGAAGAAAGGTAAAGTGACAATGGAATATACTTGGGATATTAATTCTATAAATGATTCTATTACTAACGTGAGTGTTGGTATAAAAGAATTGAATAACAGTATTTATAATAGGCTTACCGCTCCTTTTTTTAGTACTAATTTTAAAGAAACACAGCTAAAAAAGATTACTGACTTTAGGAATGGCTTAAATAAACATAATGAAAGCTTTAAAATAAAGATCGATGGTGAGCGAACTTCAGAGGAAGTCTTTGTTGCCTATCTCAGTTTAAAAAGTGTATTACAAGAAAAAGCGCAAACCATGATTAGGAACGATGACATTATTACGGGATTCCTGCATCAAAATAACATTAAAATCGAGGGGAAACCTTATTTAGAAATTCAAAGCTGGAATCAAGATAAAGAAACACTTGAATTTAATTATTGTTTTCCTATTGATAAAAACACTAGGTTGATAGAAAATGACATGGTAAAATTCAAAACAATACCCGCTGTTAAGGGATTACAGGCAACCTATTTTGGAAATTTCAGGACATCTGACAGAGCTTGGTTTGCCTTGTTGGATTATGCCAAAAGTCATAACCTTCAATTAACCAATAAACCACTTGAACATTTTCTTGCAAACCCTTTTAATGGAGGTGATGAACTTAGCTGGGAAACTAAAATAATAATTCCTTTTGAATGATTACCTAAGTGATAAATTAAGATTATTTTAAGAATTCGAAAACGTTTTCGGTACTTCCGAAAACGTTTTTGTTTTTATAATGTAATTAATTATCAATTTTAAAATTAATTTTATTTTAAATAACCATAAATATTACGAAATAACTAATTTATAAAGAGATCCAATGAAGTTAAAGCTTAGTTTTTGGCAGATAATTAATATGAATGTTGGTTTTTTTGGAATTCAATATAGTTTTGGATTACAACAAAGTGCTGTTAACCCGATTTATGATTTTCTTGGCGCTAGTCCAGACCAGTTACCTATATTAAATCTTGCAGGTCCATTGACTGGTTTATTGATTCAACCTATTATTGGTGCAATCAGTGACAAAACTTGGTTGCCAAAATTTGGTGGCCGACGAAAACCTTATTTTTTTATTGGCGCAATTCTATGTAGCATCGCTTTATTTCTTTTTCCTTTCAGTAGTTCGTTATGGATGGCAGCAGGCCTGCTTTGGGTGTTAGATGCAGGAAATAACACTGCGATGGAGCCTTATAGAGCGTTCATTGCAGATACACTAGAACCGGCTCAACAAGCGACAGGGTTTCAGGCTCAAAGTTTCTTTACGGGATTTGGCCAAACTTTGGCCAATATTTCGCTATTTATTTTTCCCTTAGTTTTTGTTGGCACAACTGGAAAATTACCAACTTGGGTTTTCGCCTCGTTTTTTCTTGGCGCCGTTTGTTCCATCGGATCTGTTTGGTGGAGTTCACATACTACCAAGGAAATCCCACCTACCCAAGAAGAATTAAGAAAGATAAAAGAGGAACCATTAGGCATTTTAACACCATTTACTGATATATTTTCGGCAATAAAAGAGATGCCAAAAGTGATGTGGCAGTTAGCGTTGGTTTATTTGTTCCAATGGTATGCGTTATTTTGTTACTGGCAAAACTCCTCAAAAAGTATTGCGCTGTCTGTTTGGAACACAACTCCTCAGAAAGATATGAAATTATATGGAGAAGCTGTAAGTTGGACAGGTTTAGTCAACGGATGGTATAATATTGTAACTTTTTTATGCGCCTTTGGATTGGTTTATTTTGCAAGAAAATATTCGCCAAAGATGGTTCATTTCACTTGTTTGTTGTTGGCGGCAATTGGGTTTTTAATATTTCCACATATTGAAAATAAATACCTGCTGTTTCCCGCAATCACTGGTTTCGGGATAGGATGGGCAAGTATGATGGGGATTCCCTATTTAATGGTTATCAACAACATTCCGAAAGAACGTTATGGTGTGTACATGGGAATTATCAATATGATGATTGTAATCCCTATGTTTATTCAAACCATAACATTTGGCTATATACTCAAGAATTTTTTAAATAACGATGCGAGATTAGCAATTAGTTTTGCCGGTGTTTTATTGATTATTAGTGCAGTGTGTACCTTATTTATTAAAACCAAAAAAGAGGAGTTAAGTGAGTGATTTAAGTTATTTGAAAGCGATTGAATTACTGAAAAAAGTATCTTCTTCTAAGGGTTTTTTAGCAAGTGCTCATGATATTTCAAATTATAAAAGAGTTTGGGCTCGTGATGGCGTAATCTGCGGATTAGCCGCTTTAGCATCGGGGGATGAGGAATTGATTACTGCTTTTAGACTTACATTAGAGACATTAGTCATTAATCAGCATGAAAATGGAACGATTCCATCAAATGTTATGACAAATGGGGAAGATGTTGAGGTTAGTTATGGAGGATTAGCTGGTAGAGTTGATGCTGTTACTTGGTTTATTATTGGGATTTGTCAGTATGCTTTTTATAAAAACGATGCCTCTTTCGTACAGAAACATCAGGTTAATATTAAAAAATGCCTACAGCTGATGGAAGCTTGGGAATATAATAATAAAGGGCTTTTGTATGTGCCTTTGTCTGGAAACTGGGCTGACGAATACATTACTGAAGGCTATGTTTTGTATGATCAATTACTACGAGTTTGGGCTTTGAAAAGTTACAATCATTTTGTAGATGATAAATCAATTTTAAACAAAATCGAGAAAATTACTGAGCAAATTGAAGTTAATTTTACTCCTAATTCCGTGGGAGAAAAATTCCACGAAAGAGCGTATAATAAAAGAAGCATAGAACATTTTATGCCATGTACTTTTTCTCCAGCAGGTTACAAAGCCCAGTTTGATGCTTTTGCTAATTCATTGGCTTTGTATCTGAATATTGGTTCTGAAGAATTTCAAAATGACATTCTGGAATATTCAATTGGACTTAAAAAAGAAATGCCATTAGGTCTATTACCCGCATTTTGGCCGCCAATTGAAGAAACTGACATCGATTGGAACTTACTTAAAAACAATTGCAAATATGAATTCAGGAACTATCCAAATGAATTTCATAACGGTGGTAGTTGGTCTATGGTTAATGGTTTTTATGGCTTAGGCTTATTGGCCAAAGAAAGAAAAAAAGAAGCGTCAGAAGTTTTAGTAGCAATAAATGGGGTAAACGCAGTTGATGATTACAGTTTTTATGAAAACTTCAATAGTCAAACGAAGATGCCAAATGGAGTTCCTTTTTGTGCATGGAGTGCTGCTGCGTCGGTAATGTTACATCAAAGTATAAATAACAACTTTAAATTTTTAGTATAAAGTGGAAAAAACAATAGATATTATTTGTGCAGGAGAAGTGCTAATTGATTTTATAGGGCACGAAGTTAACACTTCGATAACCAGAACTAAAGATTACCATCGTTTCCTGGGTGGCTCGCCTACAAATGTAGCCGTAAATGCAGCAAGATTAGGATTAAAATCGGTATTGGTGGCTACTTGTGGTCAGGATGGTTTGGGCGACTACATTGTCCGAAAATTGAATGCGAACGATGTGATAACTTCGTATGTACGTAAATCAGACATTGAACCCACTTCTATAATATTAGTATCAAAATCAACAAGTACACCTGATTTTATAGCCTATAGAGAAGCAGATTGTCAAATTGACCAAAGTCAAATTTCAGTGGAGTTGTTGGAAAAATCTAAAATCTTTCACACCACTTGTTTTGCCTTGAGCAAAAACCCTGCGAGAACGACGATCTTGGAGAGTGCAAAAAAAGCGAAAGCATTAGGATTACAAACTAGTATTGATATCAATTTTTCAGAAAGAATTTGGCCAGATCGAGAAGAGGCAAAAAGGGTGTTAAAAGAATATTTATCGACAGATCCATTTGTTAAACTTAGTGAAGATGATTGTTATAGACTTTTTGCGGAAGCTAAAACGGAAGATTTTATTTTCGAATATTTTCATGGCTTGGGAGCATCAACAATATGCTTGACCAAAGGGAAGGACGGTGTGGTTTTGTCAAGTTTAGAGCATGGAATGTTTCATCAAAAGGCAATGCTTATTGATGATATAAAAGACACAACTGGTGCTGGAGATGCATTTTGGACGGGTTTTTTATATGCCCAATTGCTAAATAAAAATTTAGAGGAAACAATTACAATTGCCCAAAAATTAGCGGTATTAAAACTTCGTAATGTTGGCAGATTACCAGAAGATATTAATTTTCAGGAATATTTAAATATTGATTAAAAAAGCATTAAAAAGAAATACCAATAAGAAATGAAGAAAAACACTGTCAAATTAGCAATGTATTTGAATTATTTTGTCTTTGCAATTCTGCTCAATAGCGTTGGAATTGTAATACTAAAAGCACAAAAAAATTACGGGGTAGATGAATTACAAGCCAGCATTTTGGAAGCTTTCAAGGACTTACCAATTGCAATTGTTTCTTTTTTGATAGCGTCTTTTTTGCCAAGAATAGGCTATAAACGAGCCATGCTAATTGGACTAGGTTTAGTGACAGTTGCCTGTATTACCATGTATTTTGGAAATTCATTTGATACGGCAAAATTACTTTTTGCCACTGTTGGAGTATCTTTTGCATTGATAAAGGTGTCAGTTTATTCTCTTATTGGAACCGTAACAGAAAACCAAAAAGAGCACAACAGTTTAATGAGTAGTATTGAAGGGGTGTTCATGATTGGTATCGCTTTGGCCTACTTTTTATTCCCAGCCTTTAATTCAGACACAGATCCTGATGCCTGGTTAAACGTATATTGGTTATTGGCTGGAATTTCATTATTGTCATTTGGATTTTTATTTTTTGCCAAATTTGAAAATCAAACAGAAATTCCGGGTGTAGATTTAGCCGATGATTTTAAGCAAATGTTCAAGCTCTTTGCTAAACTGTTGACTGTTGTATTTGTAATAAGTGCTTTCTTATTTGTTATGATAGAACAAGGAATCATGTCTTGGTTGCCTACTTTTAATGATAAGGTATTGCATTTGCCGGAGAACATCAGTATCATGATGGCAAGTATTTTGGCGATTTCTTTAGCGGTTGGAAGACTTCTTGCTGGTGTGATTACAAAAAAAATAAATTGGATATGGGTGCTGAGTTTTTGTATCGTTATGGCAATGTTACTTGTAATTTTTGTGCTGCCTAAAACGGTTGGCTTAGAGGTAAAGGAAATTAATACACTTGGTGATATTCCTTTAGTTGGATTTGCGTTTCCTTTAGTTGGGTTGTTTATAGCACCTATTTATCCTCTTTTAAATTCAGTGGTGCTAAGTGCTTTGCCAAAAAAGCTACATAGCTCTATGACGGGTTTAATTGTCGTTTTTTCTGCGCTTGGGGGTACAATAGGTTCTAGAGTTATAGGATACTTATTTAAAAATGAAGGTCCTGAAAACGCGTTTTATTATACTCTTATACCCATGTCGTTATTGCTTGTTTCTTTCTTCATATTAAAAAAACTAACTTCAAAATCATGAAAATTCAAATAAACATAGACAAAGTATTTCGCGAACTATTACTTCAAGAAGATACGGATCAAGATAAAAAAATTACAAAGGATGATCATGGACCTAAGAGGTTTGTTTTGGTTGATGAAAAAACAAAAGTCGAAATTGTAATCGAAGGCACCTATCATTTGGCCAATTTACTTCAGGAGTTGGCCTTGCTAAAAGAGAATAAAAAGGAGTTGGGCGAGGTTGATCTGGCTCGTATTAATGAGGAGCCGGTTGAACGTATATCAAGAAAAATTAGAGAAGATTATTGGAATGAGCTTACCAGAACTATTGACAAAAAAGGCTTGACGCAAATTCTCGAAGATGAAAAGACTTCAAACGAGATTCCTACGCTTTATGTTTCTGCAAAAGATATACAGGGGGTTAAGTATTTTCAGGATTTAGAAAAAGAACTGCAAAATTTTACGGTTGGAGTTTTGCCAGAAGATTATTCGGATGAATATATAGAAACTTTGAATACCAAACCGGGGATTTTAGCCTTGGCACTCGAACAAAAAACATACAGTTTACAAGGTGTTCCTTTTGTAGTTCCTGGTGGAAGATTTAATGAAATGTACGGTTGGGACAGTTATTTTATAGGTGTTGGATTGATCATCGATAAACAGGTGGATAAAGCGAAGGCCATAGCCGAAAACTTTAAATATCAAATTATACATTACGGAAAAATATTAAATGCAAATCGAAGTTATTATTTGACCAGAACACAGCCTCCGTTGTATTCGTCCTTGTTAATTGAAATTGTAAAGCAAGAGGTTCCAGATTTGGAATGGTTGAAAAGCCACTTGGAAACAGTAATATTGGAGTATAATACCGTTTGGATGGTCCAAGGAAAACGACTGACATCTACAGGTTTAAATCGTTATAAATCAGATGGAGTCGGGATGCCTTTTGAGGTAGAGCCAGGGCATTTTGATGATGTTTTAGCATCATATGCAGAAAAACACAATTTAGCTATTAGGGAATTTGAAAAGCAATATTTGAATAGGACTTTAGTTGATGCAGAACTAGATGAGTATTTTGTTCATGACAGAAGCTTACGCGAAAGTGGCCATGACACTACAAACAGATTGATAAATACTTGCGCAAATCTCAATTCTGTTGATGTAAATAGTTTCCTTTATAAATATGAAAAAGATATCGCTTATCTTATCAAAGAGTATTTTAAAGATACTTTTCAAACTGCTGACTCGCTTTATACTTCTGAAGATTGGAATAAAAAAGCAAGTTTCAGAAAAGAGAAGATGAATGAATTGTGTTGGAACGAGGAGTCAAGTATGTATTTTGACTATGACTATGTAAACGAGAAGCAATTTCCATTTGAAGCTGCAACCACATTTTTCCCTTTATGGGCCGGTATGTGCAGTGAACATCAGGCGAAGAAATTAGTGGATATTGCACTTCCTAAATTCATTAAAACAGGTGGGATTACAGGAAGTACAAAAGCGAGCAACGCTAATTTTTCTGAAGACGCACCACAAAGACAATGGGATTATCCCTTTGGTTGGGCTCCGCATCAAATACTGCTTTGGGAAGGATTGATAAAATATGGCTTTACCGAAAAAGCACAAGAAATGGTTTATAGATGGTTGTGGTTGATAACTAAGAATGCTGTGGATTACAATGGAACTATCCCGGAAAAATTTGATTTGGAAACTAGCTCCCACAAAGTTTTTGCTGAGTACGGGAATGTAGGTACTGAGTTTGATTATATTTCTAAAGAAGGGTTTGGGTGGGTAAATGCTTCCTATCAATATGGTTTGCAGATTTTGAATGCTTGTTTAAAGCAGGAGCTCAATAAGTTGACTTTGCCGGAAGATCTTTTTTAGCCGTTATTTTTTTGTGAAATTGGCTGTTTCTATGATATTTTTTTTAACTTTATACTCAACCTAATTTATTTAAGATGACTGTTAATCAAATATTAAGCACAAAAGGAAACGAAGTGTATTCAATAGTTTCAACGATCACAGTATATGACGCCATAAAAGTGATGGGTGAAAAAAATATTGGAGCAGTCTTGGTAATTGAGGATTCATTATTGAAAGGAGTTTTGTCTGAACGAGATTATGCCCGAAAAATTGTTTTAAAGGATAAATCGTCAAAGGAAACTTTAGTAAGTGAAATTATGGAGGGGAGTGTCATAACCGTGAAGCCAACTGATAACCTAGAGTACTGCATGGAGTTAATGACTACCAAGAGAGTTAGGCATTTGCCGGTGATCGAAAACAATACTGTTGTCGGGATTATCTCCATAGGGGATGTCGTTATTTCAATCATTGAGGTGCAAAAAGACACTATAAAACATTTGGATTCTTACATTAGTGGAACCAAAGCCTAATTAAAAATAGAGACATTTGTATAAATAGCTGCCAATTAGTGCAGCTGTTTTTTTTCTATACAAGAGGTTTTTTATAAAAGAATAGTATAAAAGCCTACTTTTTAAACCAAGTCTTATATCTTTGTAAGCTAGACAAAATCCAAATAAATGAACAAGAATAGCAAGAGAAGAGAAGCGTTATTATATCATGCAAAACCAACTCCAGGAAAGATACAAGTTGTTCCTACTAAGAAATATGCAACACAAAGAGACTTGTCCTTGGCATACACCCCGGGTGTAGCCGAGCCTTGTTTGGAAATCGCAAAGGATGTTAATAATGTTTATAAATATACTGCTAAAGGAAATTTAGTAGCTGTGATTACCAACGGAACAGCTGTGTTAGGGTTAGGGGATATAGGTCCTGAAGCATCAAAACCTGTTATGGAAGGGAAAGCACTATTGTTTAAAATATTCGCAGACATAGATGTTTTTGATATCGAAATAGATCTTAAGGATATTGACAAATTTATTGATACGGTGAAAGCAATTGCCCCGACATTTGGAGGGATAAATTTAGAGGATATCAAAGCTCCGGAATCATTTGAGATCGAGAGAAGGTTGGTTGAGGAATTAGACATACCTGTTATGCATGATGATCAACATGGAACCGCGATTATTTCATCTGCAGCTTTGTTAAACGCACTTGAGTTAGCTGATAAAGAAGTCAAAAATGCTAAAGTAATTGTTTCTGGTGCCGGTTCTGCAGCTTTGGCTTGTGCTAATTTGTATGTTTTGTTAGGTGTTAACCCTACGAACATAACAATGTTTGATAAGGACGGTGTGCTTTCAGAAGACAGAACAGATTTATCTGTATTGCAACAAAAATACTCGATTGGAAAAAAGAAGACCACATTAGCTGAAGCTATAAAAGACGCTGATGTTTTTTTAGGACTTTCTGCCGGAAATGTTCTTTCTGCTGAAATGCTACTTTCAATGGCTGATAATCCTATTGTTTTTGCAATGGCCAATCCAGTTCCAGAAATTGATTATCATTTAGCAATAGCGACTAGAAGTGATATTATTATGGCTACTGGAAGGTCTGATTATCCTAATCAAGTTAACAATGTTCTTGGATTTCCGTATATATTTCGTGGTGCATTAGATGTTCGTGCAACTAAAATTAACGAGGCTATGAAAATGGCTGCTGTTAGGGCTCTTGCAGCTTTAGCTAAAGAATACGTGCCTGAACAAGTAAATATAGCTTATGGTGCTACCAAACTTATCTTTGGTCGCGACTACATTATTCCTTCTCCATTTGACCCTAGGTTGATCACTGTTGTTGCGCCTGCAGTGGCAAAGGCAGCAATGGATTCTGGAGTGGCATTAAATCCCATTACGGATTGGAATAAATACGAAGAAGAACTTCTGGACCGATTAGGGAACGACAATAAAATGGTTCGTTTGATTACCAATAGAGCTAAGATGGATCCAAAAAGAATCATTTTTGCAGAAGCGGATCATTTAGATGTTCTTAAGGCAGCCCAAATTGTTCTTGAAGAAGGAACTTGTTTGCCTATTTTACTGGGGAACATGGAAATTATTTTGGAACTGAAAAAAGAGTTGGGTTTTGAAACGGAGGTTCCCATAATTGATACTAAAATTGATGAGGAGAACGCAAGAAGAAATAGATTTGCAAATACTTACTGGGAGTCTAGAAAGAGACGTGGAATATCTTTATTAGATGCTCAAAAATTAATGCGAGAAAGAAATTATTTCGCAGCAATGATGGTAAATGAAGGAGAAGCAGATGGATTAGTTACTGGATACACTAGAAGTTATTCGTCTGTCGTGAAACCTATGTTGCAGCTTATTGATAAAGCACCAGGTGCATCTATCGTAGCTACTACAAATATGATGATGACTGCTAGAGGACCAATGTTTTTGTCTGATACGGCCATAAATATAAATCCAACTGCTATTGAATTAGCTAAGATTGCCATTATGACTGCTAAAACGGCTAGGATGTTTGGAGTGGAGCCTGTAATAGCCATGGTGTCTTTTTCTAATTTCGGATCTTCAACAGATGAAAATGCCACTAAAGTACGAGAGGCTGTTGCTTATTTGCATGAACATCATCCAGATATGATTATCGACGGGGAAGTTCAGGCTGATTTTGCTTTGAACCAAGAGATGTTAAAGGAAAAATTTCCGTTTTCTAAATTAGCAGGTAAAAAGGTAAATACTTTGATTTTTCCTAATCTGGATTCGGCTAATATCACTTATAAACTATTGAAGGAATTAAATAAGGTAGACTCAATTGGACCAATTATGTTGGGAATGGGGAAACCTGTCCATATATTCCAGTTAGGTGCAAGTGTGGAAGAAATGGTTAATATGGCAACTATTGCTGTTATTGATGCCCAAGAAAAACAAAAGAAAAAAAGATAAATTGAATTAAAAAAAGTTCTTTGCTTTGGCAAAGAACTTTTTTTAATTCAAATAAAAAACGAAATATATACAGTATATTTATGATAGCACATTTACAAGGAAAATTGGTTGAAAAAACACCAACGCAAGTCATTATAGATTGTGGAGGTGTGGGGTATCACGTAAATATCTCTTTACATACCTATTCATTGCTTCCTAATGCTGATTTTATTAAACTATTTACCCACCTTCAAATAAAAGAAGATTCACACACGCTGTTTGGGTTTATGGAGAAATCAGAAAGGGAGATTTTCAAAATGTTGTTGTCAGTTTCAGGTATCGGCGCAAGCATAGCAAGAACAATGCTTTCTTCTTTAGATCCTAAACAAATAACCAATGCGATTGCATCTGGTGACGTGGTTACTATACAGTCCATAAAAGGTATTGGGAGTAAGACTGCGCAAAGAGTAATACTTGATTTGAAAGATAAGGTTTTGAAATTATATGATTTAGATGAAGTTTCTATGTCACAAAGCAATACAAATAGAGATGAAGCGTTATCTGCTTTGGAGGTTTTAGGTTTTGTTAGGAAAACTTCAGAAAAACTTATTGAAAAAATCGTAAAAGAAGATCCAGATGCTTCTGTCGAAGTAATTATTAAAAAGGCTTTAAAAAACTTATAAAAGAAACTTAAAAGCACGAATTGTATGCGCAAAATTTGTATTTTTTTGCTGGTTTTATTTTGTGGTTTTGTATCGCATGCACAGGTAAATGAAGAGGCCCAAGATACAGTAAAAACAGGCTTTTCTATAGGAAAAGTCAAGATAAAAGACCCTCAAAGTGTCCTCTCGGCCTATACTTATGATCCTGTTTCGGATCGATATATTTATACCAATTCAGTTGATGGATTTTCCATTAATTACCCTATTATATTAACTCCAAAAGAGTATGAAAGTTTAGTTTTGAAAGAATCCATGAGAGATTATTTCAAGAAGAAAAGTGATGCTATTGATGGAAAAAAAGAGGGTAGTGAGGAAGCGAAAAAAGATTTACTTCCCAAATACTATGTAAATTCAAACCTTTTTGAATCCATTTTTGGGAGCAATACTATAGATGTTAAGCCTACAGGTTCTGTAGAAATGGATTTAGGCCTTCGATACACAAAACAAGACAATCCCTCTTTTTCTCCAAGAAACAGGTCTAACTTATCTTTTGATTTTAACCAAAGGATCAGTATGAGCTTAATGGGTAAGGTGGGTACAAGACTGAATGTAAACGCTAACTACGATACCCAGTCGACTTTTGCTTTTCAAAACTTAATGAAATTAGAATATACCCCTTCAGAAGATGATATTATTCAGAAAATTGAAGTGGGAAATGTTAGTATGCCTCTGAATAGCTCACTGATTAGAGGGGCGCAAAGTTTATTTGGAGTAAAAACCCAATTGCAATTTGGTAAAACTACTGTTACAGGTGTTTTTTCAGAGCAAAAATCCCAGACTAAAAGTGTAGTAGCACAAGGGGGTGGCAAGATCGAGGACTTTGAAATGTTTGCGTTAGATTATGATAATGACAGGCACTTTTTCCTGTCCCAATATTTCAGAAATAAATACGACGCTTCACTTAAAAATTACCCTTTTATCGATAGTAGAGTGCAAATCTCAAGGCTTGAAATATGGGTTACCAATAAGCAGACTCGTGTTAGCACGAATTCTAACAACTTAAGAAATATCATTGCACTTCAGGATTTGGGGGAAGGGCAGTTGACTGATTCAAATGGCAATCCAATAAACGATAATGAAATCGTTGTTTTAGATCCTTCAACTGGGATCTTCAATAGCGCGGTTAATTCTCCTTCTGACAATTCAAATAACGATTTTGATCCGGCACAAATTGCTGCTGGGACTGGTTTATTGAACAATAATATTCGTGAAATAGTGACCTCAAGTTCTGGTTTTAATGTTTCTGTTAGCGAAGGTCAGGATTATTCAAAATTAGAAAACGCAAGGAAATTGAACGCTAATGAATATACCTATAATGCTCAATTGGGGTATATTTCATTGCAACAAAGATTAGCTAACGATGAGATTCTCGCGGTAGCTTATCAATATACAATTGGGGATAAAGTGTATCAGGTTGGAGAATTTGGAAGTGACGGTGTAGATGCTACAGTGGTTACGGGTACAAATGCTTCTCAAGCTATCATAACCCAAAGTTTGATTTTGAAAATGTTGAAGAGCAATTTAACAAATGTCAAAAATCCGGTTTGGAATTTGATGATGAAGAATATTTACCAAATCCAAGGTGCTTACCAGGTTAAGCAGGAAGATTTCAGGTTTAATATTCTTTATACTGATCCTTCGCCACTAAACTATATTACAGCAGTTGAAGGTAGTCCGTTTCCAGCAAGTCCATCTGCAGATAATAAAGTTGCAGAAACACCATTACTTAAGGTGTTTAATTTAGATAAACTAAATTACAATAATGATCCGCAAACTGGAGGGGATGGTTTTTTTGATTTTATGCAAGGCATAACTATTGATTCTCAAAATGGGCGTGTAATGTTCACAACTAAAGAACCGTTTGGGGAATTGTTGTTCTCTAAACTTTCAAATGCGGGAACGGCTGAAAATTATAATGATCCAGCAACTTATAATGCAAACCAAAAGAAATATGTTTTTAGAAACATGTACCGTAATACGCAATCAGGAGCATTGCAGGATAGTGATAAAAATAAATTCCTTTTAAGAGGTAGGTATAAATCATCGGGAGATGACGGAATTCCTATTGGGGCATTCAACGTTCCTCAAGGTTCAGTTGTTGTTACGGCGGGAGGAAGGGTTTTGGTTGAAGGGATTGATTATAGTGTGAACTATCAATTGGGAAGAGTCCAAATTTTAGACCCGTCGCTACAGGCCTCTAACACACCAATTAATGTTTCATTGGAAAATAATTCTATTTTTGGTCAGCAAACCAGACGTTTTATGGGAGTAAACGTGGAACATAAAATTTCAGATAACTTTTTGGTTGGAGGAACATTCTTAAAAATGACCGAAAGACCATTCACCCAGAAATCAAGTTTTGGTCAAGAATCTGTTAACAACACTATTTTTGGATTCAATACTAATTTCTCTACTGAAGTTCCTTTTTTGACTCGATTAGTAAATAAATTACCAAACTTAGATACTGATGTACCTTCAAATCTTTCCGTACGAGGAGAAATTGCATTTTTAAAGCCTGATTCTCCAAAAGCGGATCAGTTTGAAGGAGAATCAACTATATATGTAGATGACTTTGAGGGGTCACAATCCACTATTGATATGCGTTCAGCTTATGCTTGGAGCCTTTCTTCAACACCAGATAGGAATGTTAGAAGCACATATGATTTCAATGCCAATGCGAATGATTTGAGCTATGGTTTTAAAAGAGCAAAACTGGCTTGGTATTCCATCGATCCTGTTTTTTATACCCAAAAACCAGCTGGAATTACTAATAACGATTTGTCATTTAATAGTACCAGGCGAATTTATAGTGAAGAATTGTATCCATTAACTGATATTGCTCAAGGACAATCACAGGTAATAAATACTTTGGACTTAAGTTACTATCCTTCAGATAGAGGGCCTTATAACAACAATGCCAATTTTAAAGCAAACCCTGCAGAAAATTTTGGTGGGATTATGCGATCATTAAACTCCACAAATTTCGAACAAGGGAATGTAGAGTATATCCAGTTTTGGGTTCTAGATCCATACGAGGGGATAGGAAAGATCCCTCAAAACAATACAGGTAAAATCTATTTTAATCTAGGGGAAATATCTGAAGATGTTTTGAAAGACGGAAGGAAACAATATGAAAACGGACTTGGACCTGACCAAATACTTGTAAATCCCAGACCATTGTGGGGGGATGTTCCTGCTTCACAGTCTTTAATCTATGCATTTGATGCTAATGCAGACAATCGAGCCAATCAAGATATTGGTTTAGATGGTCTGGCTAATGCCAATGAAGGTGCTGTTTATAATAATTTTGCCTCTGACCCAGATCCGGCGGGAGATGACTATACTTATTATTTGAATACTTCTGGGAGCATTTTAGACCGATATAAAAATTACAATGGAGTGGATGGAAACTCGGTGGTCGATATTAACAATCCCAATAGAGGTTCCTCTACAGTGCCAGATGTAGAAGATATCAATAGGGATAATACGATGAATACCATTAATGCCTATTATGAATATAGTATCGATGTTCAACCAAACATGACAGTGGGTCAAAATTATATTACGGACATAAGAAATACACAAGTAACACTAGCTAACGGAGAAGTAACTGATTCGAGATGGATCCAGTTTAAGATCCCAGTTACCCAACCAGAAAATACGATTGGAAACATCTCTGATTTTAGATCAATCCGTTTTATGAGAATGTTTATGACAGGCTTTAACCAAGAGGTAACGGTTCGTTTTGGCTCTTTGGATTTAGTGAGAGGAGAATGGAGAAGATTTACTAATACCCTCGATTTTAATGATACAAATGTAACGGATGATAATACTGATTTAGATGTGTTGGCAGTAAATGTTCAGGAGAATGGCGATAGATGCCCTATAAATTATGTTATACCTCCAGGGGTACAAAGGGAACAATTGTATAATAACAATACCCTTATTAATCAAAATGAACAAGCCCTATCGCTGAGAGTTTCAGGGGATGGACTAGAGCCAGAAGATTCTAGAGCAGTTTTTAAAAATGTGAGTATTGACATGCGTCAATTCAATAAATTAAAAATGTTTTTGCACGCGGAATCTTTGCCTAATGAAATTGTTCTTAGGGATGATCAGATGATTGGTTTTATTCGTTTTGGAAACGATTTTACTCAAAATTTTTACCAAATTGAAATTCCTTTAAAAGTAACAACGCCATCGTCTACATCTGGAACAGACTGTTCTGCTTTGAGCGCTGAACTAGTTTGGCCCGAAGCCAATGAAATAGATCTGTCTTTGGCATTATTGACCCAATTGAAAATTCAATCCATGAGCGTTGATTTAAGCACTTTGCCGTTGGATGGGATTTATTACCAAAACGAAGATGAGCTTAACCCTGCATTATCCGGTAAATCGAATAAATTAAGATTAGGAATCAAAGGGAATCCTAATTTCGGCTTGGTTCGCACATTGATGGTGGGTGTTAAAAGTAATGAAACGCATCAGGACATCAAAGGGGAAGTTTGGTTCAATGAACTTCGCTTGGCCGATATGGATAACCAAGGTGGTATGGCAGCCGTCTTAAACGTAGATTCAAATCTTGCTGACTTTGCCACTATTTCAGCGACAGGAAAGAAAAGCACGATTGGTTTTGGTGCTTTGGAACAAGGACCAAATGAAAGAAGTCGTGAAGACATTCAACAGTATAGTATTGTAACCAATATGAATCTTGGGAAAATGTTGCCTGTCAAATGGGGTATTAACTTACCTTTTAATTATGCAGTTGGCGAAGAAACGATAACTCCAGAATACGATCCTTTTAATCAGGATATCAAACTAAAACAGTTGTTGGATAATACTAGTGACTCAGAGCTGAAAGATAATATCACGAGCAGAGCTATAGATTATACAAAACGTACTAGTATCAATTTTATAGGTGTCAGAAAACAGAGAAGTCCCGAGCAAAAACAACACGTTTATGATCCGGAAAACTTTACTTTTTCTCAATCCTACAATAAAGTCGAGCGACATGATTTTGAAATTGAAGATTATTTAGACCAGCAGGTAAATTCATCTGTAGATTATGCATTTAGTTTTCAACCGAAACCAGTAGAGCCTTTCAAGAAAATGGAATTCATGAAAAAAAGCGACTACTGGAAATTACTGAGTGACTTTAATTTTAACTATCTGCCTTCTAATATATCGTTCAACACGAATATTATTAGACAGTATAACCGTCAACAATTTAGGCAAGTAGAAGTTCAGGGAATTGGACTTGATCCTTTATACAGAAGAAACTTTTCATTTAATTACCAGTATGGTTTTAATTATAACTTAACTAAAGCATTAAAACTGAGTTACACGGCTTCGTCAAGCAATATAGTTAAAAACTACTTGAATGAAGATAACGAGCCAATTGACAGTTTTTCAATATGGGATAGCTATTGGGATATTGGAGATCCTAACCAACACATGCAGCAGTTAATTGTGAATTATGAAATTCCAATTAACAAAATTCCAGTATTCAGTTTTATAAAAGCAAATTATTCCTATACGGGAGACTATAGTTGGCAACGTACTTCAAATGCCTTGTCGCAAATAGAGATTGAAGGAACCGCTTATAATTTAGGAAACACCGTTCAGAATGCCCGTTCTAATAGTTTGAACTCAAGCTTCAACATGGATATGTTGTACAAATATTTGGGTATTTCACCAAAAGGAAAAAGGGCGACGGTTAAACCAAGGGCGGCGGCTCCTAAACCTGGCGAAAAAGTGGTTAATACATCCGCCAAGTCACAAGGTAAAGACAATGAGTTTGTTGATGGATTACTTGGTGTCATAACGAGTATAAAGAACATTCAAATTAATTATACAGAGAATAGCGGGACCGTTTTGCCAGGATATACACCGGGTGTGGGATTCCTTGGATCTTCAAGACCTTCATTAGGTTTTATTTTTGGAAGTCAAGATGATGTAAGATATGAAGCGGCCAAAAATGGATGGCTTACCAATTATCAGGACTTTAATCAGAATTTCTCCCAAGTGACCAATAAGATGCTTAAAGCTACTGCAGCTATAGATTTATTTCCTGATCTGAAAATTGATTTAACGGCAGACAGATCTTATTCTAAAAATTATTCGGAGCAATATGACGTTTTTGACGGTCAATACAATTCGCGCTCGCCGTATACATATGGTCTTTTTTCAATTTCGACGGTTTTGATTAAGACTGCGTTTTCAACCAGTGATGAAAGTTCCTCGGCAGCATTTGATGACTTCAGGTCAAATAGGCTTAAAGTGGCTACAAGATTAGCGTCAGAACGAGGGATTGATGTTAATAACCCTATAAATATTGATGATGAAGGCTATCCTTTAGGGTATAGTAAAAACAATCAGGCTGTATTGTTGCCGGCATTTCTGGCAGCTTATTCAGGTAGTGATGCCTCTGGCGTTTCATTAGGGATTTTTAGAAATTTTCCAATTCCTAATTGGGCAGTCAAGTATAACGGATTAATGCGGTATGATTTATTTAAAAGAAATTTCAAAAGGTTCTCTTTGCAGCATAACTATAGGGCTTCTTATACAATTAATCAATATCGATCTAATTTTGATTATGATAAAACTCCTGATGGAGTTGACGCTAGTGGAGACTATTTTAATAAGACTATTATGTCTAATGTTAATTTAGTGGAGCAATTCAGTCCGCTAATAAGAATGGATTTTGAATTGAAAAGTTCCTTAAAAGTGCTTACCGAGATCAAAAAAGACAGGGCATTATCCATGAGTTTTGATAATAATCTACTGACGGAAGTAAAAGGAATTGAATATGTTGTTGGGCTTGGGTATCGCTTTAAGGACGTGGTCTTCTCCTCACGATTAGCTGATAATCCTACGGGCATAATTAAGGGGGATATAAATATGAAAGCCGATTTTTCTTATCGAAATAATCAAACCGTCGTTCGATATTTAGATTACGATAACAATCAATTAGCGGGTGGGCAAAATATCTGGTCTTTGAAATTGACGGCTGATTATTCTTTCAGTAAAAACCTTACAGCAATATTCTATTATGACCATTCATTTTCCAAAGCAGTGATATCAACTTCATTCCCTTTAACTAACGTTCGATCCGGATTTACGCTTCGTTATAATTTTGGGAATTAAAATTTAGAATCTAAACTATATTTGAATAGAAGATTGTTACATTTGCGGAACAATAATTCAATTATCAATTATCAATTAGTATTTATTATGAATATACCTACAAATTTAAAGTACACAAAAGATCACGAATGGATTAGCTTAGAAGGTGATGTTGCAACGGTAGGGATTACCCATTTTGCGCAAAAGGAACTAGGGGATATCGTTTATGTTGAGGTAGAAACTTTAGACCAAACTCTGGAAAAAGATGAGGTTTTTGGGACAGTTGAGGCAGTAAAAACAGTTTCTGATTTATTTCTTCCATTAGCGGGAGAAATTGTAGAATTTAACGATGCTCTTGAAAGTACTCCGGAAGCGGTAAATTCAGATCCTTATGGTGCTGGATGGATGATAAAAGTTAAAGTTTCAAATGTTGCGGATTATGATTCGTTACTTTCAAGTGAAGCTTATAAAGAATTGATTGGTGCTTAAACAATTATTCTTTTTGGCGGCTGTATTATGGACAGGAATCGTTTTTACACTTTGTCTGGTTCAATCAGACAGTCTTCCGGTAGTAAACATTGAGAATCTTGATAAAGTGATACATGCTTTTTTTCATTTTGTGTTTACATCACTTTGGTTTTTGTTTTTAATAAGCAATACAAAGGATAAAAAGATATTTATGCCATTGATGATTGCATTCATGCTTTCCGTTTTTTTTGGAATAGCAATTGAAGTTTTGCAAGGATTGTATACGACAACCAGAAGGGAAGATGTACTTGATGTTGCAGCTAATATTTCAGGAGCAACGTTAGCTGTTTTTTCGATCGTTATGTTTTATAGAATCAGACGCTTAGATACAAATTAAAATAAATAATAATCCCGCTTCGGCGGGATTTTTTGATTTAGGGATAGAGTTTTTTTTATTTAGTATTAAATTTATTGGCTGATTGGATTAGTTTTATTTAATCACTAAATTGGCACTTTAAGAATTGTAATTCAGCAATAATTTTTGTTGTATAAAAGTGAATATGGATACAAAACTAATGCAGATTTAATATGTATTTTTGTGCGCCATTGATTAGTATTATCGTGAAATTAATAAAACAATGAACATCAAACAATATTTAGATTCGACCTATTTAAAAACAGCGAGTCAGGCTGGACTTAACCAAAGCCAAAATGAACTTGTTGGTAATAAATTTATTCAAGAAGCCATTGATGAGAAATTCAAACTGATTATGATTCGGCCTGATATGGTTTCCATGGCTAGAAAGATGGTTGAAGCTGCTAATTCGAATGTAGAAATAGGAACAGTAATCGATTTTCCAGAAGGCAAATCAGCAATAGAAGCTAAGCTTAATGAAGCCATGCAGGCAATTCAAGACGGTGCTGATGATTTGGATTTTGTTTGCAATTATGAGGCGTTCAAGGAAGGGAATTTTGACCTAGTAAAAGAGGAGATTCTGAAAGGAACACAATTGGGATTGGATAATAGTAAAGTTGTTAAATGGATCATTGAGGTTGCGGCATTAAATGAGAAGCAAATTGTACAGCTATCTGCTTTAGTAAAAAATGTAGTGGTTTCTAATTTTAAAGAGAAAGATTTCGCTTCTGTTTTTGTGAAATCATCAACAGGATTTTATAAAACTGAAAATAATTTACCTAACGGCGCGACGGTTTCATCTATAATACTGATGTTAGAGAATGCATCGCCACTTCCTGTAAAAGCTGCCGGTGGCGTAAGGACTTACGAGGAGGCTTTAGAGATGATTCGACTGGGCGTAAAACGAATAGGGACGTCGGGAGCAAAAGCTATTGCGAAGGGCGAAAGCACACAATCAGGATACTAAACATTCAATCAAAAGTAACATGTCAAAAGGTTTCTTAATTTTATTTTTATCATTTTTTTCTTTTTTTGCATATTCTCAAAACGGAAATAATAACTCGTCCCAATTGAATTTGAGTCCTGAGCGATTTCCGGTGTTTCCTAAATGTGAAAATTTAGAATCAACAGATCTGGAAAACTGTTTTTATAGTAAAGTTCAAGATTTTGTTTTTCAAAACTTTGTAGTGCCAGAAAGCCTGATGAAGAATGATTTTTCGGGTAATATAAAAGTCCTTTTTGAAGTGGATAGTAATGGGGTTTTTAAAGTAATTTATGTAAATGCTGTCGACGAGGAATTGATACAGGAGTCGAAAAGGGTTTTTGGTAAATTCCCGAAGATTATCCCTTCCACTTATAACGGAAAACCAACGTATTCAAAATACAATATCACGATTTCAATTCCATTAAAGGATTCAGAGACAATTGCTGCAGAAGCGTTAGTGCGTGCCGAAATTTTGCAAAACAAAACAAAGCAGCTTACAGAGCTAGATAGTATTGTCTATAAAAAGTATAATAACCCTGAGTTTAAAAGTCATTTAAATATTCCATTTTCACATAGCTATTATGCTCAGTTTGATGCTTCTTTAAATCAAGTAGGAAGTAATAATCATACGGCCTCAAAACCATATACTTATCTTGAGGTATCGAAATATTATGATTTCAAGGGAGTTAATGATAAACTCAAGAAAAAAGCATCAGGTTGGTGGGCCCGAAAATTATGGAATGAAAATGCGGTTGAAATTCAAGGGGACGGGTATTGGTTAACGCTAAACCCCATTTTGGATTTGCAAGTTGGTAAAGCTTCTCATAGTGATGTATCTTATACTTATGTCAACACTCGTGCACTTAATTTTCGTGGCGGTTTAGGGGATAAACTTAATTTTACAACAACGGTTTTTGAGAGTCAAGGACGTTTTGCAGACTATTTCAATCAATATGCTGAATCTATAAGACCGGCTGGTGGTAACCCTGCAATTATTCCTGGTGTAGGGATTGCTAAAGATTTCAAGTCAGATTCATATGACTTTCCTTTGGCCGAAGCCAATATAACTTTTGCGCCAAGCAAGTATATCGATGTGCAACTGGGCTATGGAAGAAACTTTATAGGTGATGGTTATCGTTCTTTATTAGAAAGTGATGGAGCTAGTCCATATCCGTATTTTAAAATAAACACTAATTTTTGGAAAATTAAATACACTAATACCTATATGTGGCTAAAGGATGTGCGTCCGGAGGTTACACTTGAAAGAACCTATGCTACAAAATTTATGGCAAACCATTATTTGAGTTGGAACGTTTCTAATAAACTTAATATCGGTTTATTTGAATCCGTAATATGGACAAATACTAACGATAGGGGGTTTGACGCCAGTTTTGTCAACCCAATTATCTTTTATAGATCTGTTGAGTTTGCTTCCTCAGCTAGAACTGGAAACGCATTATTAGGCTTCTCGTATAAGTATAAGTGGAATAATCAGGTCAACTTGTATGGGCAATTTCTACTAGATGAGTTTTCTCTCGGAGACATCAAAAGTGGCGATAACAGTTGGAAAAACAAATATGGATATCAGCTGGGTCTAAAGTATTACAATGCGTTTCATGTTGATAATTTATTATTGCAGTTAGAATACAATCATGTGCGACCATATGTATATTCACACAGCGTGCCGATTACCAATTATGGTCATAATAACCAAAGTATAGGCCATCAATGGGGTGGTAATTTCAAGGAATTTATTGCAATCGCACGTTATCATGAAGGAAGGTATTTTGGCGATTTTAAAATTACCGCAGGTACCCGTGGGCTTGATTTTGACACGGCGGAAGATAGTTATAATTATGGTGGAAATATCTATAAGGATTATGATGAAAATAGAGCTTTAGATTCTGGAGTAAAAGTGGGTCAGGGTAATAAAACGGCTGTCTTTATAGCGGATATTCAAGGGGGTTATTTGGTGAATCCGACAACAAATCTAAAGCTTTTTGGAAGTTATATTTATAGGAGTTTTGATCCTACGATGAATACCGCAACTACTTTCAATCAAAGTACTAATTGGTTTACATTAGGAATGCGAGCAGATATCTTTAATTGGTATTTTGATTATTAAGTATTGCTTTAGAATTCATAAGCCTATAATTAAAGATTTAATATTAAATTCGTAATTATAGGCTTTGTGTTTGACTGATGATTTTAGTTTAAAAAAATCCAAATTCTACAATCTAATTTGTCTATCTAATGTGTACCTTTGCAGCAGTTTTATAAAACCTAATGAAAACCGCATTGAATACTACGTCAAATACATTTTCCCTTAAAACGATTTTTCTCGATTTTAAAGAAATCACGAAAGCAGGATTGGCTATCAGTGTTTTATTTTCCTCTATTGCGGGATATTTTCTCGGTTTTGATGAGAAGCACCCTTTTCAATGGTCTGTTTTGATAATGCTTGCTATTGGAGGCTACTGTATGGTAGGTGCTTCTAATGCTTTTAATCAAGTTATTGAAAAAGATCTAGACGCTTTGATGAATAGAACTAAAAACCGACCTGTTCCGGCGGGAAGAATGTCTCCTTCTACTGCGTTGCTAATTGCTAGCTTATTGACGATAATTGGAATTGGTTTGCTTTATATGATTAATCCTAAAACAGCAATGTTTGGTGCGATTTCTATATTTCTATATACTAGTGTTTATACTCCACTGAAAACTGTGACTTCTTTGTCTGTTTTTGTAGGTGCTTTTCCCGGGGCAATACCATTTATGTTAGGTTGGGTTGCTGCAACAGGAGATTTTGGAATTGAAGCAGGGACTTTGTTTTTGATTCAGTTTTTCTGGCAATTCCCTCATTTTTGGGCGATTGGATGGTTTTTATATGAAGATTACGAAAGAGCTGGTTTTTTCATGCTTCCTACAGGAAAGAAGGATAAAGGTACCGCGCTACAAGTTATCTTGTATACTGTTTGGCTAATTATCGCTTCCTTATTGCCTTCTTTAGGTTATACAGGGAAGTTATTTATATCGCCTATAGCGGCTGTACTGGTGTTTTTGCTGGGGCTCTGGATGCTATATTATGCGGTGCAACTATACAAATTGAGAAGTGCTAAAGCAGCAAGAACTTTGATGCTAATAAGTGTTTCGTATATCACTTTGTTACAATTCGTTTATATAATTGATAAATTTTTGAGATAATTATGGAGATTACAATGACAAAAGGCGAACATACAGCGAGGACAGCAAGATCATACAAATTGATATTGTTGTTTGCTATGGTCAGTATGACTATGATGTTTGCGGGACTTACAAGCGCGTTCGTGGTGAGTAAGTCTAGGGTGGACTGGTTAAAGGATTTTGAACTGCCTACGGCTTTCTATTACAGTACTCTTGTGATTATAGGGTGCAGTGTTACTTTTCATTTGGCTAAAAAGGCCATTCAAAAAGATAATAAAAGTGCCACTACTACATTTCTTTTTGCTACTTTAGCCCTGGGAATATTATTTGTGGTTTTGCAGTTTGTAGGGTTTGGTCAAATTGTGGAAAACGGCTATTACTTTACAGGAACTGAGAGTTCAATTACAACAACATTTCTTTATATTGTAACGGTTGTGCACCTGATGCACCTTGCAGGAGGGTTGATTTCTCTTCTAATTATAATTTATAATCATTTTAAACAAAAATACAATTCGACTCAAACTCTTGGAATAGAACTAGGTGCAATGTACTGGCACTTTCTTGATTTCTTGTGGCTGTATTTATTTGTATTTTTATATTTCTTTAAATAAGAAAAAAACGTAAATTTGGGAACTTTTTAACGAATAACTTTTATGGAAGCGACAGTTACTACTGCAAATAGTGAAGAAAAAACTTGGGGAGGCGGCAATGAGCCAATGGGAGCAAGTTATGGTAAATTAATGATGTGGTTTTTTATCGTGTCAGATGCCTTAACGTTCTCTGGATTTTTAGCAGCCTACGGTTTTTCTAGATTTAAATTTATCGAAACGTGGCCATTGGCCGATGAAGTGTTTACTCACTTCCCATTTATGCACGGTGTGTCTGCACCAATGTACTATGTGGCGTTAATGACTTTTATTTTGATTTTTTCATCTGTAACGATGGTTTTGGCCGTTGATGCAGGTCATCAAATGAAAAAAGACAAAGTTGTTCTTTACATGTTTTTAACCATTATCGGTGGTATGATCTTCGTAGGGTCACAAGCTTGGGAATGGAATAATTTCATAAAAGGAGAGTATGGTGCAATTGAGACAAAAGGAGGTAGTTTACTTCAGTTTGTTGACAAGGAGGGGCATCGTGTCGCACTTGCTGATTTTGCTGCAACTTTGCCTGTAGAAAGAGAGCAATTGACAAGGAATAAAGGAAAATGGTTCATGAGTGAGCCTGCTTTGCCATCCTACTCACTAGCTGAAGTTCAGGCAGGTTTTAAAGCTCATCCTGATTTGTTGATAAGAACGGAAGTTATTTATGAGGGAGATGAGGCAACTATGAAGGATGCTAAAATCAATCATGATTTAACCAAAATTAAGCACAAAACAATTTTAACAAGAGAAGAATCTCTGTTAAGATTAGGACAAGCGACTTATGTTGTTGAAGGTGCGAATTTGACAAGGAATGAATACGGAAGTAAATTATTTGCTGATTTCTTTTTCTTTATCACAGGTTTTCACGGTTTTCACGTTTTCTCAGGGGTGATTATAAATATCATTATCTTTTTTAATGTGCTTCTTGGAACTTATGAGAAAAGAGGAAGCTATGAAATGGTAGAGAAAGTTGGTTTGTATTGGCACTTTGTCGATTTAGTTTGGGTATTTGTTTTTACAGTATTCTATCTAGTTTAATTTTTAAAGATTATTATTATGTCACACGTACATGTATCAAATACAAGTAGAATTTGGAAGGTTTTTGGAATATTATCTGCTGTTACAATTGTAGAGGTAATCTTGGGGATTCTTAAGCCAGAAGCATTGCATTTAAATCATTTCTTGGGGATGAACTTGCTTAATTGGATATTCTATGCTCTAACAATATATAAAGCGTACTACATTGTATATGCCTTTATGCACATGGAAGGGGAGAAAAGTAGTCTAAGATCTGCAGTTGTTTTACCTGTTATATTTTTAATATTGTATTTACTTTTCATTCTTTTGACTGAAGGTAATTACATTTATGGGGTTTTTAAAGATTCAACTATTAAATGGAATTTTTAACGATATATTAATTCAAAAAAAAGGGTATCCGCTGCGGCGGATGCCCTTTTTTACTTTATTTTTGTACCCTTAATGACATCTACTCCTAATGAAAAAAAATATTGTTCTTTTTGTTCTTTTTATCTTACCTATCGTTGCCTATCTTTTTTTTGCATCTGGTGTTAATGGTTTTACAAAATTGCCTGTTATAACGCCTAAAATTCCCGATTTTGGGAAATGGGAATCTTTGAATGGTGAAAAAGTAAGTTTAGATAATAAAATTACTATTCTGGGTTTTGCGGGTGAAGACGTTTTAAAGCACAGAGGAAATCTCTTTAATCTAAACGAAAAAATTTATCAACGATACCATACCTTTAAGGACTTACAATTTGTCATGATCTGTCCTTTAGGAACAGAAGGTGACATCAGGAAAATTATGGATGCGCTGGATGAGTTTACTGATGTTTCGCAATGGCATTTTGTTTTTACAACACCTGACCAAATTAATGCGTATTATGACCAACTTAAATTAGTTGGAGAACTGAATAAAGATTCAGGTACTTCAGATGTTTATATTGTAGACAAAGACAGAAGTCTTAGAGGTAGAAAAGAGAAGAAAGGGTACAAAGAAGGATATGATACTTTTCATCCCGCTGATTTGAGTAATGAGATGCTAGATGATTTTAAGGTCATTCTTTATGAATACCGTGCTGCACTTAAGAAAAATCATAATGCCACGAAACAACTTTAAAGTTATAGTTTATGTTTAAAAATAAATCTTACATCGGTATTTCATTTATAATTCTCGTTTTTGGAATTTACGCAGTCCCTAAAATTATTTCCAGAATACAAAACAATGAAGTTGTAAAGGGGGAACGTTTGGACATGGTTAGCGGAGCAAATAGTGATGTTGAAAAGTTAACTAAAATTGGACCAGCTCCAAAATTTGAATTGATTAATCAAGATAATATCAAAATTACAAATGAAACCTACAAGGGTAAAGTATATGTATTAGAGTTCTTTTTTACAACTTGTCCGTCTATATGCCCTAAAATGAATCAAAGTATGCTTGTGATAGAAAAGACATTTTTTGGTAATCCAAACTTTGGTATAGTTTCTATTACGATAGATCCGTCTCACGATACACCATCTGTTTTAAAAGCTCATGCTGAGTTATTAGGGGTTAAATCTTCAAATTGGAACTTCTTAACGGGCGATAGAGAATATATATTTAATTTGGCTAACAAGGGCTTTAATCTTTATGCCGGGGAAAATAGTAATGTAGATGGAGGTTTTGAGCATTCAGGCTTATTTGCTTTGGTTGACAAGAATGGAATTATTCGTTGTAGAAAGGATGATTTTGGTAATCCTATTTTATATTATGATGGTTTAGATAAAAAAGGGGTTAGGGATATACAGCAAGATATTAATGTTCTGTTAAAAGAGTAATTGTTATGAAAGATCAAAGTTTAGAAAAAAAATATAGTAAATGGATTGTTGTTTTATCAGTTACAATTCCGATTGTGGTTGTGTTGCTTTTCAGTGTTAATTTAAAGAAAATGGGATTCGCGGTGGAGCCACTTAGTTTTCTTCCTCCTATTTATGCTTCAATAAATGGTGTTACAGCAGTGCTGTTAATCGCTGCCGTATTAGCAATTAAAAACGGCAAGCGAAAATTGCATGAAAACTTGATGAAAATGGCTATTGGTTGTTCTATTGCGTTTTTAGGTATGTATGTAGCGTATCATATGACTTCTGATTCCACAAGGTTTGGTGGAGAGGGTGCTATTAAATATGTGTACTATTTCATCTTGGTAACGCATATATTTTTATCTGTCATAATTATACCGTTAGTTTTAATAACATACGTTCGTGCATTGGCACAAGTATTCGATAAACATAAAAAAATTGCCAAAATTACCTTTCCTATTTGGCTATATGTTGCCATCACAGGTGTTGTGGTGTATTTAATGATATCTCCTTACTATGTTTAAAAAAAGTAAACTACAGGCTTCTTTAATCGCTTTATGTCTCTTTGTTTTTTCTGCTACAGCAAGTGCACAATGCGCAATGTGTCGGGCGGCATTAGGTGGTGAAGGCAATAAAGTTCAGGCGCAGGCAGTAAATGACGGAATTGTGTATTTGATGTTGATTCCTTATGTTTTAGTAGCTGGTATCGGTTATGCTGTTTATAGATTATACAGAAAGAAGAAATCAGTGTAATCTTTGTGCTATTGTTTTAAGCCGTCAATTGAAATGTTAATTTCACCGCTTACTGCAATAAATGCAATAATGGCATTATTGGTTAATTGGATTTTTTTGAATTCAATGTCTTCCATTTTTCCGTTTACAAAAACTCCAGGCATCGGATTATAATTTTTTAAGTAGGTTAGCATTGTTTGCTTGCCTTCATTTAAATTCGATTGGATCGAATAGCGACAATTTTCCTGAATCTTCCTTAAGATGATTCCCTGCGCAAGCCAGTTAGCAGTGCGCATAAGTTTGTTTTTTGTGTCCAATATGTATTCTAACTTTTCAAAGTAGATTTCCTTTTTTTCGTCATTGTACTGCGGTAAACCTGAGAGGTAGATTGTCCCGTTAACGGATCCCAATAATTCCAAGGCAATTACAATTCTGCCCTCTTTATGCCAAATGGAGACATTCTGTACTTTTACTTTCTTTCCACCTGATCCAAACTCTTGGCCGCTGAAATTCTTTGTCATTATTTTAGAAGCTTCATGGTAACTTGAAACAGCTACAATGTTTGCCTTTACTTGATTTGGTATTTTTGAGACAGACTTCAAAATAATTTTATTGGCATCAAATTTGGTTATTGGTTGTTGCCCTATTAAAGTTTCCATCGTGCACTTCATTCCCATTTGTAATACAAAAGAATCCTCTTTTAATTTTGCAGCGGTAGAGTATATTTCTATAGGTATGATTCTAAGCCAACTCTCGTAGTCATCATTCATTTTAAAAGGAATGCAAATTTGCTCTAATGCTCCTAAGACATTAGGCTTGAAGTCCATGGATTTTGCAATTGCTTCATCTATTTTCTTTTCTATTTTAGATTTAAATAGTTTTATTGCAGGGTTGATAAGGTAGGTTACGGGAACATTTTTTCCAAAAACGGACATTGTGGGTGCTTGATTCCAGTCTAAAGACTTTAAAACCGTCTTTGTTTTTAATTGCCAGTTATTCAAAGCAATATCACTTGTTAACGTAACTATGCCGTTTAAATTAAATTCTCTAGTATTGTAGAGTTCAACTCCCATTGTTTTTGAGCCAATTCTATATTTAATTATTGCCTTTAAAGGAAGGATGGTTTCTATTTTTTCTCCAGAAGTTCCATTGCTGTTTTGGATTGTAATAGGAGCCTGTTTCCATATTTTAATTTCAATATCGTCATCCTCGATAGTGCTGTCATCATAAATCAGTCCATTCAATATCGAATTCGTTTTGTTCTGGATATCTTTCAGTTTTACGCTGATAGGTAGGTTTATAAAGGAAGGGTTGTTCTCGTATACCAAAGGAGTTGCATCGTCTGGTTCTGGTTTTAGTGTATTTATTTTTTGCGAAGTGGAACAGCCCAATAGTAAAGAGCAAAGAAAACTAAGGGTCACAATGTGTTTAAGCATTTTTTGATGTTTTTTGAAGATGTAAAATTAATAAAAGAAATATTTTTTTTTAAAAAACTGTAACAATTATCTTGTAATTAAGTCTTATGAATTAAGATGTTGTGCTACGATTCTGCTTTAGGGTGAATGGTTATTCTGTTTTTTAGAAGAGACTATTGTTTTAAAATATAAAAAAATTATGATAGAAATTAAAGACTTACATAAATCCTATAAAATGGGAAGCTCTGAATTACATGTCTTAAAAGGTATTAATTTTAATATCAAAGAGGGAGAACTTGTTGCTATTATGGGTTCGTCTGGTTCTGGAAAGTCGACACTATTGAATATTCTTGGTATTCTTGACGAAGCTGACTCTGGACATTATATATTGGATAATGTTCCAATTAAAAAATTAAATGAAACAATTGCTTCTAGATATCGCAATCAATTCTTAGGCTTTGTTTTTCAATCTTTTAATTTAATCAACTATAAAAGTGCTTTAGATAATGTGGCTATGCCATTGTACTATCAAGGTGTAAAAAGAAAAGAACGTTATGAAATTGCGATGAGTTACCTTGAAAAAGTAGGCTTAGCAACTCATTATCATCATTTGCCTTCAGAACTTTCTGGAGGGCAAAAACAACGTGTTGCTATTGCGAGAGCTTTGGCATCAAATCCAAAAGTATTATTGGCCGATGAACCTACAGGTGCTTTAGACACAAAAACCTCATATGAGGTAATGGAATTGATTCAAGGTATTAATGACGAAGGAAAAACAATATTAATTGTTACTCATGAGCCAGATATTGCAGCAATGTGTAAAAGGAATGTTGTTTTGAAAGACGGATTAATTATTGACGATAAAATGGTAGAACAAGTAAGAGCTTCTGCGTATGTTTAATGTGGAGCGATGGCAGGAAATATTTGAAGCTATAGCCAAGAATAAGCTGAGAACCTTTCTCACTGGAATTTCTGTGGCTTCTGGTATTTTTATTTTAGTAATACTGCTGGGTGTAGGAAAGGGACTTGAAAATGGGATATCCAAACAGTTTGAAAATGATGCCGAAGGGGTTATTTGGATTTGGGCAGGAACTACTACAAAAGAATATAAAGGATTAAATCCTGGAAGGCAGATTCAGTTACACAATAGTGACCATGAGCTCGCAGTTCAAAAATTTGATAAACAGATAGATAAAGAAAGCGCGAACTACGCGCTTTGGAATGCAAATATAGTTTATGGTAAGGAGACTGGAAACTATGATAATCAAGGGGTAACTCCCGAACATCAAGCAATCGAAAGGCTTACAATTCTCAAGGGGAGATTTGTAAATGTCAATGATATTATCAATAGTACAAAGGTTGCCGTTATTGGCGAAAAGTTGCGATTGGATTTATTTAAAGACAAAGATGCGATTGGGGAGGAAATTTCAATAAGCAATATTAAATTTAAGGTGGTTGGGGTTTTTATGGATCCGGGCGGTGAACGAGAGGAGTCTAGGGCTTATTTGCCATTAAGCACCGTGCAAAAGGTTTTTGTAGGTGGAGACAAGATTAGCAATTTAGCTTTTACCCTTCATCAAAAAGATACTTATGAAGAAGCTTTAGCGGAGTCGGTTCAATTCACAACAGAAGTGAGTCAAATACTTAAAGGGAAAAATACAGTTGCACCAGATGATTTGAGCGGTATTGGTATAAACAGTACCATTGAAAACGTCAAGCAATTTTATGATTTAAACTTATATATCCGATTATTTTTTTGGTGGGTTGGGATTTGTACCATAATTGCGGGAGTTGTTGGGGTGAGTAATATTATGATGATTATTGTAAAAGAAAGAACAAAAGAAATTGGAATCAGAAAAGCACTTGGAGCTTCGCCTTTCTCTATTGTAGTTATGATTTTGCATGAATCTATTTTTATAACTACTATTTCAGGTTTTATAGGGCTTTTGTCAAGTTTGCTATTGCTAGAATTGGTAGGACCAATGGTCAAAAGTGATTATTTTTTGAATCCAGAGGTGAATTTTGGTGTGGCGTTAACCACTTTAATTTTGCTCGTGTTTGCAGGAGCTTTGGCAGGTTTTTTTCCAGCTTATAGGGCAGCAAGTATTAAACCGATTGTAGCACTTAGAGACGAATAACTATGTTTGATAGAGATAGATGGATTGAAATTTTAGAGGCCCTTACGGCAAATACCTTCCGAACGGTTTTAACCGCTTTTGGGGTGTTCTGGGGGATATTTATTTTAGTGATTTTATTAGCAGCTGGGAAAGGTTTAGAAAATGGAGTTAAAAAGGGTTTTGATGGAATTGCGACAAATACCATGTTTATGTGGAGTCAAACTACATCTAAACCGTATAAAGGGCTTCCTAAAACAAGACAATATAGTTTTAAGAACAATGACGTAATTGCGTTAAAGGAAAATTTCCCGGATCTTCTTTATGTTTCTCCACGAAATCAATTAGGAGGGCATAATGAAGCTAGCAATGTTATTAGAGGAACAAAAACAGGTTCTTATACTATTTTTGGAGATTATCCAGAGTTGGTTAAGCAAGAGCAAATGGAAATTGTTAATGGGCGATTTGTGAATCAGCAAGATATTACTTTGAAACGCAAGGTTGCTATTATAGGACGTGGGGTGATTAGTGAATTGTATGAAAGAGCTGAAGAGGTTATAGGAACTTATATAAAAGTAAATGGCGTAAATTTTATGGTGGTGGGTGTTTATAATTCAAAATCCAGAAATAATGGCGATGCTCAATCTGCTCAAAAAAATATATTTATTCCGTTCTCTACTTTTCAGCAGGCATTCAATTATGGGGATACAGTTGGGTGGATGGCATTAACGGCAAATGATAATGCTTCAATTACAGAACTAAAACCGCAAATTTTAGATTTCATAAAATCCAGACATTCGATACATCCAGATGACGATAGAGCTATTGGAAATTTTGATTTATACCAAGAGTTCAGCAAGATTCAAGGTTTATTCATGATTTTAAGATTTATAGCTTATTTCGTAGGGACATTGGTATTGCTTTCTGGAGTAATTGGAATTTCTAATATCATGTTAATTGTAGTAAAAGAAAGGACTAAAGAGATAGGTATTCGAAGAGCATTAGGGGCTACGCCAGCAGCAATACGTTCTCAAATTCTATTAGAGGCTATTTTTTTAACAATTATCGCAGGGATGTTTGGTATTGCAATGGCAACTGGAGTGGTCGCAGTTATTAATATAGTGTTAGATACAATGCCAAGCGAAGGAATGATGTTTGCCGACCCAAGTGTTGATCTAACAGTAGTTTTTATCGCCTTATTTATATTAGTAGGTTCCGGTTTGCTGGCGGGATATATTCCGGCGCAAACTGCAATAAATATCAAGCCAGTAGACGCATTGCGAACAGAATAAATTATCAATCAAAAAATAATCGATTAAATCAAAATCAAAATGAAAAAAGGAGGAACTATAACTATTTTAATTTTTATCGCCCTAGTCTTTTTTGGAGCATTGTATTATTTGTATGCAAAAAATCAGGAAGCTCCAGTTGTTTTTAAAACAGATAAGGCTGAAATTAAAACAATTGTTAAGAATACGATAGCTACCGGTAATATTGTGCCAGACGAAGAGGTGTTGATAAAGCCTAATATTTCTGGAATTATTGAGGTAGTATACATCAAAGCGGGACAAAACGTTAAAGCGGGGGATTTGATTGCTAAAATTAAGGTGGTCGCTAATGTGTCTAATTTAAGTAATTCACAAAATCAATTGCAGTCCGCTAAAATTGAATTAGATAATCAAGAAAAACAGCATCAAAGACAAAAAACTTTATTTGATAAAGGAGTTATTTCTGCTAATGATTATGATGCAGCACAATTAGCTTATAATAGTGCAAAGCAAAATTATAATGCAGCTAGAAGAAGTTTAGATATTATTAAAACCGGAACGACATCAGGACTTGGTGGTTATGCTAATACTTTGATTCGTTCTACCGTAAACGGAATGGTGCTTGATGTTCCTGTGAAAGTAGGGAATCAGGTTATCGAAAGTAATAACTTTAATGAAGGGACGACTATTGCTAGTGTTGCTGATGTAGGCAGAATGATATTTGTGGGTAAAATTGATGAATCAGAAGTTGGGAAAATCAAAGAAAAGTTGCCTATCGAAATTACTGTTGGAGCCATTGAAAATAAAAAATTTGATGCTGTTTTACAATATATAGCTCCAAAAGGAGTGACGGAAAACGGAGCAATCCAATTTGAGATTAAAGCTTCTTTAGAAAATAGGGATGATACTTTTATCAGAGCAGGATTAAGTGCTAACGCTTCTATTATTCTTGAAAAAGCAGATAAAGTTTTGGCTTTGAAAGAAGCGTTAATTCAATTTGATAAAAAAACTCAATTGCCTTATGTTGAAGTAGAAACTGGTTCCCAAAAGTTTGTTAGAAAAAATCTTGTTTTAGGTGTTAGCGATGGGATTTATGTCGAAATTAAAAGTGGAATTAGTGCTTCGGATAAAATTAAAATTTGGAATCAAGGATTGAAAACTCCTGATTCTAAATAATAAAAAAACCTCTTAAAAGAATTTCAGTTAATAGATAAATGTTAAATTTGTGTAGTACCTTTGTTACACTTCCATTCAAAATATATGAAAAAAAATAGTTGGATACCCTTAGTTTTACTCTTTGCTTTTAGTTTGTCGTCACACGCCCAAACTAAAAAATGGACATTGGAGGAATGCGTGAAATATGCATTAGACAATAATATTTCGATCAAACAAACCGAGCTCGATACGGAGTCGGCACTGATTGATAAAAAGGGTGCAATTGGTAATTTTTTGCCTTCATTAAATGCTAATGCAAGCCATTCCTGGAACGTTGGTTTGAATCAAGATATTACCACTGGACTTTTGCAAAACAAAACGACGCAATTTACGTCTACTGGAGCAAGCGTAGGTGTTGATATTTATAAAGGATTACAGAACCAAAATACTCTTAGAAAGGCTAAACTCTCTATAATAGCAGCACAATATCAGTTGACAAAAATGCAAGAAGATATTGCGCTTAATGTGGCTAATGCTTTTTTGCAGGTGCTTTTTAATAAAGAGAATCTGAAAGTGCAGAATGAACAAATGAGTATTAATGAAAAGCAATTGTCTCGTTCGCAAGAGTTGGTGAACGCTGGGACAATTCCAAGGGGAGATCTATTAGATATTAAAGCTACTTTGGCATCAGATAATCAGAAAATTATAACTGCCGAAAATTCATTGTTGATTTCTAAATTAAGTTTAGCACAGTTATTACAGCTTGGTAGTTTTGAAAATTTTGATGTAGTCGATGATACTATGGTAAATGACGAAAACAATATTTTAGCTCAAGAACCTACTGCAATTTATGATAAAGCGAAAGAAGGTAGAACCGAACTGAAAATTGCACAAACTAATTTAGAAATTGCAGAGAAAAATGTGGCTATTGCAAAAGGGGGTTTTCAGCCTACTTTGCAAGGTTTTTATAATTTCAATACGCGTATTTCTTATGCGGATACTGCTTTAAGAGATGGTAATGGAGCAATTATAGGGGTGCAATCTGCGCCGCCGTTCTTTGATCAGTTTAGTAATAATAAAGGACAGTCTTTTGGAGCACAATTGAGTATTCCAATTTTCAATGGATTTTCGACGAGAAACAACGTAGAGCGTTCCAAGGTAAGTTTAGAAAAATCTAAAATTGCATTAGAACAACAAAGTTTAGATTTGCAAAGAAATGTCTATACTGCATTTGCTGATGCTAAAGGAGCATTAAAGTCTCACGAGTCAGCCCTCATTGCTTTGGAGTCTAGACAAGCATCGTATTCTTATGCCAAAGATAAATTTGATGTTGGTTTGATGAATTCTTTTGATTTAAATCAATCTCAAACCCTACTCTCTAATGCACAATCAGAAGTCCTAAGATCTAAGTACGATTATATATTCAAGATTAAAATATTAGAATTCTATTTTGGAATCCCTATCATTAAAAATTAATTAAACATGTCAAAGAAAACAATTTATATCTTAATAGGTAGTGCTGTTGCATTAATCGCATTGTTGATAGTACTTTCAAAAACGGGAGTTATTGGAAATAAAGATGAGGGAAAAGAAGTGGAGATAGCCACGGTTAACGCTTCAAAGATCGTGGAAACGGTTTCGGCGACCGGGAAAATACAACCCGAAATTGAAGTTAAAATTTCTTCAATGGTTTCTGGTGAAATTATTTCGTTGCCTGTAAAAGAAGGTCAAGTTGTAAAGAAGGGAGATTTGTTAGTTAAGATAAACCCCGATTTATATACTTCAAGTTTAAATAGAACTGTTGCCGGTTTATCTGGTTCAAAAGCGGGGTTAACCCAAGCTGATGCTCAGTTTAAAGAGGCTAAGTCAAGTTACGATAGGAATAAAACTTTATTCCAAAAAGGAATAATTTCTAAAGCGGATTGGGATAAATCAATCGCTTCTTTTGAAGTAGCAAAAGCGACTAAACAAACTGCTTATTTTAATGTACAAAGTGCTTCTGCCTCGGTAAGTGAAGCTAAGGATAACTTAGGGAGAACAATTATTTATGCACCAGCTGATGGTACAATCTCTGTGTTGAATGTTGAGTTAGGTGAACGAGTACTGGGTACACAGCAAATGACTGGAACTGAGATTTTGAGAGTTGCCAACTTGAATAACATGGAAGTTGAAGTGGATGTGAATGAGAATGATATTGTTAAAATAAAAGAAGGCGATTTTGCTAAAGTTGAAGTTGATGCTTATTTGAAAAAACAATTCAAAGGAGTTGTTACTAGTATTTCTAATTCGGCAAGTAGTACACTGACTTCCGATCAGGTAACCAACTTTAAGGTGAAAATAAGAATCTTGAAAGAATCGTATGAAGATTTATTGGTAGGTAAACCAGCTGCTTATTCTCCATTTAGACCGGGAATGACTGCAACGGTTGATATTATAACCAAAACAAAGAAAAATGTTTTGACTGTGCCGATTAGTTCGGTAGTTGTAAAAGCGGACACTGCTGCAGTTAAAGAAATCAAAATACCAGAGGATACAGATGAAAAAAATGCAGCTCCTAAAAGCGATAAAAAATTCGAATGTGTTTTTGTAAAAGTGGGTGACAAAGCTAAAATTAGAGTTATTAAGACAGGAATTCAGGACGATGCCAATATCGAAGTGCTGAGCGGTCTGAAAATCGGAGATGTTGTAATAACGGGTCCGTATACCACTGTTGCTAAAGAGCTAAACTCGGGAGACCTAGTTTCTGAAAAAACCGATAAACCAAAAAAATAAAGCTGGAGGCTGATTTGGATCATAATTCTAAAAAGCACTCAAATTAATATCACAAACACTTAAGATTGAATTATATTCTCAACATCGAGACCTCTACTAAAAACTGTTCTGTTTCTATTGCTAAAGCGGGTAAGACCATAATTTGCAAAGAAATTGCAGAAGAAGGATATTCTCATGCAGAAAGATTGCACGTTTTTATAGAGGCAAGTTTAAAAGAAGCAGGAATAACTTATAAAGATTTGTCAGCGATTGCGGTGAGTCAGGGCCCTGGCTCTTATACAGGGCTACGCATTGGTGTGTCAGCGGCTAAGGGATTGTGCTTCGCATTAGACCTTCCGTTAATTGCAGTTGACACATTGAAAGTGTTGGCTTCACAAGTAACAATTTCCAACGGATTGATTGTTCCAATGATTGACGCCCGCAGAATGGAAGTATACAGCGCTATTTTTAATACAGAATTTGAAAAATTAAGAGAGGTACAAGCCGAAATTATCAATGAGGATTCATTCGAAAACCTTCAGGACACAATTTATTTTGTAGGAGATTGTGCTGAGAAGTGTAAAGCTGTTTTGACAAAAGAAAATTTTGTCTTCCTTGACGAAATTAAATATCCTTCGGCAAAGGAAATGAGTGTGCTTAGCTATGAAAAATATAAAAAAAACGACATCGTTGATGTCGCCTATTTTGAACCTTTTTATTTAAAGGATTTTTTGATAACTACTTCAAAAAAACAATAATACGATATATTGGGTTTTCGCTATTAGGTAGTGGTAGCTGAGAATTCTTTAACATAAGGTTGTATTACTATACCAGCAGTATCAAAAGCAGCTTTGCAGTTTTCTAATGTTTCTGTGAAAACAGCGCCAAAATCTTCGTTGTTCGCCCAAGGTCTAACAGCTAACTGAATAGCACTATCCGTAAGATTTTTTACGAAAACCTCTGGTTTAGGAGTTTGAAGTACTTTTGGATTGTTGTTTAATACCTCCATTATTAAATCTTTGGCTTTTTTAATGTTTGAATCATATGAAATTGAAAACGTCAGATCGGCTCTTCGGTATTTTTGTAAAGAGTAATTAGTGATCGTACCGTTAGATAAGATTCCATTTGGGATGAATACTGTCTGATTGTTTGCGGTTGTTAATTTGGTTACAAAGATTTGTATTTCAGTAACTGTTGCTAATTCTCCTTGGGCTTCGATTAGGTGTCCTACTTTAAAGGGCTTAAAGAGAATAATCAGCATACCGCCAGCAAAATTTGAGAGTGATCCTTGGAGGGACAATCCCACAGCAAGTCCCATAGCTCCTAGAATAGCCACAAACGATGAAGTTTCAATGCCGAGCTTTGAGATAAACGTAACAAATAAAAGCACTCTCAAAACCCATAGTAAGATGTCAGCCAAAAAATTGGTTAATGTTGGGTCTAAATCCCTTTTGATCATTACTTTTCTAATTAACCTATTGATCAGCCCAATGGCATAAAGGCCAATAAATAAAATCAGGAATGCAGAGATTAATTTTGGGGAATATTCAATTAAATTTTTCACAAAAGTGCTGGCGTAATCAGCAACATAGTCTTGGCTTAAGGTCATTTTTTGAGTAATAAAAAAAACCTCTATTAGGGAAGGTTCAAGTTTATACTGTAAAATTACAAATTAATTTTTTTTTTATAGATTAATTGGTAGTCCTCTTCTATTTTATTTGTCTTTTTATTGGAAGTGTTTTCTTTCACTTTTTTGATTACGTCCCCTAAGGCATCGCTCGCTTTTTATGAGTAAGCGCTAACAGCTTCTTTTACTTCTGATTAAAGCGACTCGGCTTTATCAGCCAATTCATTTGCAGCTTCTTTGGCAGAGCCAAATAAACTTTTAAAAAATGATGATAGTCCCATGTGGTGTTTGTGTTAAATTAGGATAGAGGAATAAGCTTTTTTTTCTTTACGATTGCGTCATTAATTAGTAATAGTTTGCTGACAATAAATGAATTACTATAAATTAGTTTTGTGTGTCGTAATTTAAGGTCGAGAGTATGTATTATAAAAAAAGCGTTTCATAAGAAACGCTTTTTGTCTTTTTAAGATAGAGTTATTCAAGTTCAAATGTTACTTTAAGAGTTACTCTATATTCCATTATCTTACCGTCACTTACCGCAGCACTTTGGTCTTTTACATATACAGATCGTATGTTTTTTACAGATTTTGATGCTTTAGTAATTGCTTTTTGAGTTGCATCTTCCCAGCCACTATTTGAACTGGAAAGTAATTCAATAACTTTTAATACTGACATAATTTCTATTTTTTTTAGTTAAACATAAATTTAACTAAAATTTTTTCAATTATATTCAAGTTGAGGTTAATAAAATCATAATACGCTGTAAACAAGAAGGGTATTGTTTTTTTAATGATGTTTTATCGGTTATCCATTTACTGCTTCTACTTGGATTTTATCATCGTTTAACATGCTTTTTAGCATATTTTCAATACCGGATTTTAAAGTAAATGTAGATGAGGGGCAGCCACTACAAGCGCCTTGAAGAACTACTTTTACTACTTTATCGCTCTCGTTGTAGGAGTCAAAAATAATGTTACCACCATCAGCTGCCACAGCAGGTTTTACATATTCTTCTAAGATATTGATGATTTGTTGGGAGGTGACATCTAATTTGTCAAAATCCTCATTTTTGTTTTTTTCTTTATTCTCTTTGGCTAGAACAACACTTTCGTCAAGAACAATTCCTCCGTTTTCGATGTACTGTTTGATGAAGCTTCTTAACTCTAATGTAATCTCTTCCCAATTATTCACTTCGTATTTAGTAACGGAAATATAATTCTCATCAATGAATACTTCTTTTACATATGAAAATTTAAACAATTCTTTTGCCAACGGTGAAGGAGCGGTTTGGTCAATGTTTTTAAACTCTATTGCGTTTTTAGTTAGCATGCGGCTAACGACAAATTTTAAAGCAGCAGGATTTGGCGTTGTTTCGCCATAGACTGTTACAGGCTGTTTTTTAGTTTTGTTCTCCTCGATTGTGATTATTGTCCCTCCATTGTTTACGAAAGTGTCAATTTGTTCTGCAACTGCATCTTTCACGTCGTCCCATTCCACAATGCTATATTTTTCAATAGCTATAAAATTTCCTGAAATGTAAACCGTTTTTACAAATGGTAAATAAAATAATTGCTGTGCTAGGGGAGATGCTTTTGCCTCGTCTATATTTTTGAACTCATAACTTTCATTTTGAGTTATAAAATCTTCGAATTCAAATTTTAATATAGTTGGGTTTTGCGTTTCTTTTATGGTAACTTTTGTCATAACTTTTGTAAATTTTTACAAATTTAGCAAAGTTATTTTGCACGAATAACTATATTTGATATAATAATGAATAAATTAACTTTATTTTAGTTGTTTAGATGAATTTCTATGGATCTTTTCTTCTGCGCTACTGTTTAATTTTAAATAATAGTATTTCAATGTATATAAAAATTAAAATTTTATTAGTACTTTTTTTCATAACATCTTACTCTTTTTCCCAAGAGGGAATACCTGTTTATTCAGATTATTTATCAGATAACTATTATTTGATACATCCTTCGATGGCTGGTGCCGCAAATTGCGCTAAAATTAGGCTCACCTCAAGAAAACAGTGGTTTGGCCAAGAAGATGCGCCAGAACTACAGACGATTAGTTTTAATGGAAGGGTGTCTGAAAAAGCTGGAGCAGGAATCATTTTGTTTAACGATAAAAATGGGTATCATTCTCAAAAGGGAGTCAAATTGACCTATGCTTATCATCTTATGTTTTCTAGGGATGAAATTGATTTAAATCAATTATCATTTGGAATAAGTGGTGGTTTAATCCAGAGTCAGTTAGACGAGACAAGTTTTTTACAATCTGGTGATTTTGACCCAATTATTGATGGGACTGTGGTTCAAAAGGACTCTTATTTCAATGTAGATTTTGGAGCGTCTTATAATTATTTAGACTTTTATGTGCATGGTACTGTGAAAAATGCAATTGAAACGAGAAGGGATATCTATACAGAATATGAAAGTGATAATTTAAGGAAATATCTATTGAGTGCTGGTTATGTTTATGGTGATAGTGACCGCATATTATTGGAACCATCGATACTGTTTCAACTTGTTGGTAAGACCAAAGAAAAGTCTATCGATTTGAATATGAAAGCATACAAGAATTTAGACTTTGGACAACTATGGGGAGCTCTTTCCTATAGAAGAAGTTTTGATGGCGCTGAATATACTGACGGGAACGGGGTTTCTAAACAAAAACTTCAATACATTACTCCTATTGTAGGGGTGAATTTCAAGAATTTTATGTTTGCCTATACGTATTCACATGTAACAGGCCCGGTTAAGTTTGATACTGGTGGTTATCATCAAATTACATTAGGTGTTAATTTGTTCTGTAAGCCTGTAAAATACGAATGTAAATGTCCCGCAATTAATTAATTCTAATTATATACTTTAATGTTAATAAAGTCTGTCAACGGGAAAACGCCCGTAATACCGAAAGATTGTTACGTAGCCGAAAACGCAACAATTGTAGGAGATGTATATTTTGGAGATTCTTGTAGTGTTTGGTTTAATACAGTAATAAGAGGTGATGTTAATTTTATTAAAATTGGGAATAAGGTAAATATTCAAGATGGGGCTGTAATACATTGTACCTATAAAAAACATCCTACTATCATAGGGAATAACGTGTCGATAGGCCACAATGCGATTGTTCATGGCTGTACCATTCACGATAATGTTTTGATAGGTATGGGTTCCATAGTTATGGATAACTGTATAATCCAAAGCAATTCTATCGTTGCGGCTGGAGCAGTAATAACTCAAAATACCGTTGTGGAGTCTGGATCAATTTGGGCAGGAGTTCCTGCTAAAAAAGTAAAAGACATTGATCAGTCAAATTTTGCTGGTGAAATTGCAAGAATATCAGATAATTATGTGATGTATTCTAGTTGGTTTAAAGACGAGGAATAATATACGCTACTAAAAAGCAAAAACTACAAATTGATCTTTTCAAAGGATGAGTTCTTATAACTTTCACTGATAGGAATTCTGTCGTCTGCAATTACGGCCTTATTTTTTTGAATGGATTTTACGTGTTTTATATTGATGATATAAGAGCGATGTACTCTAGCAAATCCTTTCGATGAAAGTAAGTTTTCTAGCTTTATTAAACTAATTAAAGTTAACGTGTATTTAGAGTCAGTTGTATATATTTTGACATAATATTTCAATCCTTCAATATATAAAATGTCTGCAAAGTTCAATTTTACATTTTCATATTCAGCTATAACAAACATAAAATATTGTTCAATTTCAGGGCTTGTAATTCAATTTGTAGGTGCCGTTACATTTTGAGGACTAAAAATTTATTGGGCTCTGATTACTGATTTTAGAAATCTGTGAAAAGGGATTGGTTTTACCAAATAGTCTACTGCGCCAAGGTTAAATCCTTCTACAGCATAGTCAGAATAGGCGGTGGTGGAAATGATAAGTGGTTTTTTATCAATAGCGTTGTTAAAAGTGTTAACGAGGTTAAGAGAATCTATTTTGCTAACTAACTCTTTGATTAAATCAACAACCAATGGTTCATCATCTATAATAACACATTTCAGCATATTTAATATTTTCTATTATAAATTTGAATTCTGATTCTTTAGTTAGTTTTTCCTTGAGTTTGATAAAGAATCAAATTTAAATGTACGTTGTAGCTGTCTTCGGTTTCAGCTATTGTAAGCTGATGCGTATTTGGATAGAGAAGATCGAGTCTGTTTTGTATGTTTGTTAATCCAATTCCAGAATATTTAGGGTCCTTAATATAGTTTTTATTTTTTTCTGTCTAAAAGTCTAAAATAGCATCGGTGATAGTTATTTTGATTTTCACATAGGCGACTCCTTTGTAGTCCGTTCCGTATTTGAAGGCATTTTCAATGAACGAAATTAAAAGTAATGGTTCCATATATTTATTTCTAGTTTCTCCATGAATATTTATGAAAATATTCTCAATGTTGTTCAATCGTAATTTTTGGAGCTCAATATAATTTTTGATATAGTTTATCTCCTTTCCAAGAAATACAGTTTTATTGTCAGTTTCATAAAGTATATAGCGCATCATTTCTGATAAGGTTACTATAGCATCTGGTACCAGATATGATTTTTTGTAGGCTAATGAATAAATACTATTGAGTGCATTGAATAGGAAATATGGGTTTGTTTGTTTGTTTCCTCAAATAGTTCAGTTGTGAGGCGGTTCTATGGGTTCAGCAGTAAGTTGATTTTGCTCTTTATCATAATCCGATAATGCTTTTATGATTGTACTGACCGCTATTATAAATACATAAAAAACAGAAGAAGAGACTTTTTTGAAAAAAGGGAGCTTTTCTACGAAAAGGTATTACTCTTGTTATTTGATGTCCCGTTGTATCATGAACTTTGGGAGCTATCGTTCCTATGAAATTAGGAATGAAATGGACTGTCCTTATAATCGCAAAAAAAGTAATTATCAAAAGTACTATTGCTAAAAAGTCCCCGTGTTTTTTATGCAGGAGTAATTTTGGAACAAAATATAAATAATTAAATTTTACTTTGGACTATAAAAAGAGTTTGTGGAATGGTACAAATCAATCTGATATTTACGGTAGCTATGTTAATCAAGATAAATTTGCCACGGTTTTTTTATCTAACAAAACCAAGTGTGTCAGAACCTATTTTGACAGAATACAATATGGTACAGGAATAAATTATGATTCTGGTTTTTTAGAAATCGACAATAAAAGAATTAACAACTTCTCTTTATCTGTTGGAGTTTTATTACCTGTGGAGAATAAAGCTTTTTCAGCGCTTAATGGGACTTATTCTTATGGTCAAAAGGGTAGTATAAGTAATGGGCTAGTCAAGGAGAATTATCACAAATTGTCTCTTAATATAAGCTTAGATGGTATCTGGTTTGTCAAAAGGAAATTTGAGTAGATCAAAAATCTTTTTCAATAACGAGGAATTTATTCTCTAGAATTTCCTGAAGTACTTTTGGATTGGTGTTGGTGTAAAAAATAGCTTCGTTTGAAGTAGTTGATGAAAGTCCCACTCGTTCCTTCAATACATTTTTTGTTTGTTTAGCCACTGCTCGACCTGAATCAATAATTTGGATATGGTCCGGAAGTATTTTTTTTATTTGGGGGATAAGATAAGGATAGTGGCTGCAACCCAATACTAAGTAATCGATATTGGCTTCAATCATCGGAGTTAAATAGGAGTGTAGTAGTTTTTCCATCTCTGGGGAATTCATATTACCGCTCTCAATTAATTGTACTAATCCATGACCTACCTGTTCCACTATTTTCGTATCATGAAACATCTCAGCAGTCTTGTTAAATAGCTCGCTGTTTAATGTTCCTTGGGTAGCAAGGATTCCTATGATTTGTGTCTTAGAATTGGCTACTGCAGGTTTGATGGCGGGTTCAATACCAATGAATGGAACATCATACTTTTCTCTTAATTCTCGAATAGCATTAGTGGTTGCTGTGTTGCAGGCAACAACAATTAGTTTACATCCCATTTCGAGCAATAAATCCGTATTTTTCATGCTTAAAGCAATGATTTCTTTTTGGGATTTTTGCCCATAAGGAGCATTCTTGCTGTCGGCTAGGTATATTGTTCTTTCATTAGGAAGAAGATGGTGAATTTCTCTCCAAATTGAAGTGCCTCCTATGCCTGAGTCGAAAATACCTATCGGTTGATTATTGTCCATTAAAACAAAGTTAAGTTGTCTTGTTTATATATCCTAAATAATTATATCACAAAAAAACCGCTCGATCCTTAATTTTGGATGAGCGGTTTTTAAATTTTATAGTGATTTTTATCTACTAGAAACCTAAGTCTTTTTTTACATCAGCAGTCAAGTTTGGACCGTCAGCAAGTAAAAGAGTTGAACCGTCTAATACATATTGGAAACCTTTAGCTTTTCCAACTTTCTGGATAGAAGCTCTAACTTTTTCCATTAATGGTTTTACGATATCAGATTCTTTTTGTTGTAGTTCTTTTTGAGCATTGTCTCTAAAGTCTACAATTCTTTTTTGCATGTCTTGAACTTCTTTAGAACGATCACCGTTTATTGCATCAGTAACAGTTGCAGATTCAGCTTCGTACTTTTTTAATTTTGATTGGTATTCTTCAACCATTTGCTTGTAATTGGAATCATAAGTTCCGCTTAATTTCTCAAGTTGTTTTTGCGCATCTAGCATTGCAGGCATTTTTGCCATTATTTCACTTACATCAACATGTGCTGTCTTAGCTTGTGCGTTAATAGTTTGATTTGCTCCGAAAATGAATAATGCAGCAATTAATAAAGTTTTGATTTGTTTCATCGTTTTTAAAATATTAAGTAATTAATTATTGTTTTAGTTTAATTTGTTCTTCTCTTGATTTTTTAATTGAATCTCTTACCTCGAGTGTTCTTAATCTTCTTTCATCTACTGCTTTTCTGCGGTCTTCAATCACTTTCTTGCGATCTTCCAATATTTTGGTTCTCGCGTCAATTTGATTTTGCTTAGCTTCTTCAACAGCTGATTTTGCGGTGTCTTTACCGTCAGTTATGTTCTCTTTCTTGTCTTCTGTTTTAGTAGAGGCAGAAATCGTGCCATTTTTTTTAGCTTCTCTATCAGCAATTATTTTTTGTCGTCTTTCTTCGAATTCCTTTTTCTTTGCCTCTTGGGCTAATTTTCGGTCAGCGATGATTTGATCTCTTGCAATTTTCTTGTCATCTAATGCTTTTTGTCGTTCCGCCATAGCTGGATTTTCATCCAGTGCATCTTCTTTGCTTTCTTTGGCCTCTTCGGCTTCAAGTTGTTTTTTTGTCAGCTGCTCCCTTTTTTCGGCTCTGTTCAAAACCCGCAAAACCTGATCGCTAATGTCAAACCTCTTTGCTGAAAAGAGCATCGTTAAATCAGATGATTTGTCGAATATGAAATCATATTTTTTTGCTTCAGCAATATCTTGCACTGCAGTAAAAACTTGATCTTGGATTGGTTTTACCAACAAGGATTTCTGTATCATCAAATCCCCATTTGCTCCAAACCTTTTTTGCTGAAAATCTAACATCTCGTTTTCAAGAAACTTGATTTCCATCTCTCTTTCCTCGATAAGTCCTTTGGTCAATAAAGCCTTTTCTGCCTTAAGAGCCTCTTTTATTTTGTCAATTTCGATTTTCTTGGATTCAATTTCTTGTTTCCATTTTTGTGCTTTTTGCTCTAATTGGACACTGGCTTCTGTATAGTTGGGCACATTTTGTAAAATGTACTCCATGTCAATATAGCCTATTTTTGTCCCTCTAGTTTGTGATTGAACAGTGTTCGCCACAATCAATGCTAGAATCAGAATTAAAAAATGTTTTCTCATAGCTTTTGGTATTAGAAAATCTTAATACATTCTCTTAAAATTGTTGACCAATAATGAAATGGGTTTCCCATCCATTTGGTTTTGTTTCTCCTGGAAGTGCGTCAAAACCTTTTGCAAAATCGATTCCTAGTAACCCAAATGCTGGCATAAATACACGTAATCCAACACCTGCTGATCTATTCAATGCAAACGGGTTATAACTTTTAAAATTCTCATATGAAGAACCTGCTTCCAAAAATGCCAATGCATATATAGATGCCGATGCTTTCAATGTTATTGGATAACGCATTTCTAATGAAAACTTATTGTATACTGTTGCTCCAATTTGTTCTCCTGCGCTATTTATTGGTGTTAATGAGTTGTTTGGGTAACCTCTCAGCTGTATGGTTTCTCTTCCATCCATCGAGTAATTGGCTAATCCATCTCCTCCCACATAGAATCTTTCAAAAGGAACTACTCCTCTGTCCTGATTATACGCGCCTAAGAAACCAAATTCGGTTAACGTTCGCAGTACTAATTTACCATAAACTTTTGTATACCAATCTGCTTTAAATTTTATTTTATAATATTCTAACCAATTAAATTTCTTTTGATCCACTTTTGCAGGATCTGCGGCAGCATCTTGATAAGTAAATACTTTGTTTCCTGCGGCATCAATGTAGTCACCTATATTAACAGTATTGCCATTAGCGTCAACTTGATTTGATCTGTCAACAGTGTTTTTTAATTTATATTCTTCCTTGTCTCCCAGTGCAGCATAATCAATTCCATTCAATAGTGAATAGGGTGGAGTCAATTTAGCAGAAAGGCTAAACTCCGAACCATAAGTAGGGAAAATTGGATTAACTCCTTTGTTACTTCTAGATAATCCAACTGTATATGCTAAATTTCTAGAAGCTCCGTTTCCAAATGTAAACAACCCCGTGTTATAGTTGTTCAAATCATAATGTTGGTAACTTACAGACTGAGACAATACAAAATAATCATCCGGCACTGTCAATCTTTTGGCTAAGCCAACAGATAAAGTTAATATATTAAAGCTTTTTTCTTTGTCTACTTTTTGAGTGATGTAATTATTCAAAAACTGCTTGCTATACGATATAGAAGAGCTAAACTGTACTGGTTTCTTTTGTCCGAACCAAGGTTCTGAAAATGATACGCTATATGTTTGGAAATAGGTGCTACCTTGTAATCTTAACGATACTTTTTGACCGTCTCCCATTGGCAAGGGTTTATAAGCATCTTTATTAAGCATGTTTCTGGCTGAAAAATTGTTAAATGACAATCCTAATGTACCAATGAAACCACCTCCACCATAACCACCTTGAAGTTCAATCTGGCTAGAACCTTTTTCTACAAGTTGGTATTCGATATCTACAGTACCTGCAGCAGCATCAACATGTTTAAAGTCTGGATTTATGGCCTCAGGATCAAAAAATCCTAATTGTCCAATTTCACGAATTGTTCTTACCAATAATTCTTTACTGTACTTTTCTCCTGGCTTTGTTCTTAATTCTCTGTAAATAACACGGTCATTTGTCTTGTCGTTTCCAACAACGGTAATTTTATTGAAGTATGCCAATGGACCTTCAGTTACCCTTATCTCGAAATCAATCGTGTCATTTACCGTCTTTGTTTCAACTGCATTAATGGTTGAGAATAAATACCCGTTGTTTTGGTATAAATTGGTGATGTCTTCTCCATCAGGTTTTGATTTATCAGCAATTCTTTTTTCAAGAAGTACTCCATTGTAGGTTTCTCCTTTTTTGACACTTAATATTCTGCCTAAAAATTGATCTGAATAAACGGTATTTCCTAAAAACTTAATGTTTCCAAAATAGTATTTATTTCCTTCCTCTACATTTATCTTGATCGATAATGCGTTTTTGTCTTTGTTATAGGTAATCGAATCCGATAGGATTCTTGCATCTCTGTATCCTTTTTCCTTGTAGGATGCTATAACTTTTTCTAAGTCTGTTTTGTATTTTGCTTTTATAAATTTTGAAGCTTTCAATATGCGGAAAAAACTTTTTTCCTTGGTGTCTTTCATTGCCTTACGTAAGGTTTTGTCAGATAGTTTTTCATTACCAACAAAGTCAATTGCAGCAATTTTTATTTTCTCTCCTTTATCAACGTTTACAACCATGTTTACTTGATTGACTGTTGAGGTGTCTTTTACAACGTTTATGTTTACTTTAGTGTTGTAATAACCGTCTTTTTTGTATTTGTTTTCTATGTAATTTTTTGTTGTCGTAATAAGGTTTTCATTTACTACTTTGCTTTTGGTTAGTCCGTTATCTTTGATTAAAGCCTCGGTCTTATTTTTTTTAATTCCAACAAACTTTACATTACCTAATTTAGGTAGTTCATTAATCTCCAAATCAAGATAAATGCTGTCGTTTTGGATTCTGTTTATATAAAAGGAAATCTCATCAAATAAACCAAGTTTACCTAATTTTTTTATCGCATTACTTATCTGTTCTCCTGGTACTGTGATTTCTTGACCTCTTTCAAGCCCCGCAAAAGTAACTACGGTTTGGTCATTGAAACTGATCTTATTGGTTAGAACAACGTCGGCTAGGATGTATTTTTTACCTTGATCAAAAGGAACTCTATCTTGAGCTTTAATTTGTGAAAAACTTCCCAAAATTAGAAGGGTAAGGACTGCTTTTATACTTTTATTCAACACTAAAAAATTATTTAATTTGTTCACTTGTTTTTCCAAATCTACGTTCTCTTTTTTGATAACTAATAATAGCCTCATATAAATTCTGTTCTTTAAAGTCAGGCCACAATACATCAGTAAAATACAATTCTGCATAGGCTATTTGCCACAACAAAAAATTACTTATCCTATGCTCTCCACTTGTTCTTATTAATAAATCTACATCCGGTAAATTTTGCGTGTAAAGATGCTCATTTATAATTGAATCGTCAATAGAGTCTATTGAAATTATATTATTTTTAACTTTATTACTGATGTTTTTTACAACATTTATTATTTCTTCTCTTGATCCATAACTCAATGCAAGGGTCAACGTCATTTTAGTGTTGTCCTTGGTTTTTTCAATCACATCAAGAAGTTCCTTTTGAGCAGATTGTGGCATCTTTTCGAGATTACCTATCGTATTCAATTTGATATTGTTGCTTTGTAATGTTGTAAGTTCTTTCTTTAATGATTTGATTAAGATTTTCATTAAAGTGTCAACTTCTAGTTTAGGTCTATTCCAATTCTCGGTAGAGAATGCATACAGGGTTAGATTTGCTATACCTAGTCTTGCGCAAGTTTCAATTATAATCTTCACGGATTTTGTTCCGCTCTCATGTCCAAAAGCTCGCAATAACCCTTGTTGTTTTGCCCATCGCCCATTTCCGTCCATTATAATGGCCAAATGTTTGGGTAAGTTATTCTTGTCTATGTTTTGTAGTAAATCCATTTTTTTAGTCTGCACAATAACAGGGTTTTTCGCCAAAGGTATATGTTAATGTTAACCCTGAAAAAACGTACCAATCATTATTATTTATATTTCCAAATTTCAGTTCTTCTAAGTTTTTATTAGTGGGGTTGCTCCCGTCAATATCATCAGCGAGTGTGTATCTTGCCCCAACCTCTAATCCTAGTATAAAGCGACTGTTTAGGTTTGCTTTAACGCCAACAGTCATTGGAATTCCAATTGTTCCGTGGTCTGCGTCAGATCTTGTTTCGCCGTTTACAAAAAACAGACCATTGTATTGGGTGTAATTAATTCCGCTATATATATAAGGAGTAAATTGTCGCCCTAATTCATGAAGGTTAAAGTCGAAAAAATTGAATTCAAGGCCTAAAGATACTTCTTTTATGTTATTTTCAAAATGATAGCCTCTTTGACTTCTACTGGGTTCTTTGGAATCAAAATCACTTGAAGTTATTTTTGACTGTGTGTAAGAAAAGCGGTAAGCATGCCTAGGGCTTTTATTCCACTTATAAAGTATCCCGATTGCAGGTTCATGAGGGTCAATATACGTAGTTGGACCTATGTCTCCTATATAGTTGCTACCGCCTGCAAATACTCCAATTTCATGTATCTGAGATTGCATGGTTATAGTCGACAGTAAGCATATAAAGAAGCGGAAGATTTTAATCATTTTAATTTAAAATTGCGTGCAAATATAATAATTATCAATAGGAATCAATATCCATTGTGTTAAATGTCATTATTATTTCATTTATGGACAGATCGACTGATATGAATTGAAGTTGTTTAAGCAAAACGAAAGAAAAAGATAAAATCGTATAGAGCTGCGGAAAAAAAGGTTTAATTCCTTTTGTCTTCTCCCCAAAGCAATTTGGTGCGGAGGGTTTTTAAAAATGTTTCTTCTGGTATTTCGACCATGTTTATTTGAAAAGGGGTTTTTTTTATGGTCAATACTGATTCATTTCCAACTGAAGTGATTCTGGAGTCCAATGAAACTAAATAGTTGTCTTCTCTACCAGAAACTTTTAGTTTAATTTCTGTTTCGTCTGGAATTACAAGTGGTCTTGCATTTAGATTGTGTGGTGCAATTGGTGTAATCACTAAGCTTTTTACATCAGGGGTGAGGATTGGTCCTCCGCAACTTAGGGAATATCCCGTTGATCCGGTTGGTGTCGATATAATTAATCCGTCTGCCCAGTAGGAATTTAATATTTCACCATTTAAAAAGGTGTCAATTGTTATCATCGAAGTAGTGTCCTTACGGCTGACTGAAATTTCGTTCATAGCAAAATTGATGTCCTGCAGTGCTTCATTTGGTGGGTCGCACGTTAAACTCAGTAAGGTTCTTTTAGAAAGAGTGTATTTTTTATCGAGAACAATTTGTAGAAATTCATCAATGTTCTCCTTTTGTACAGTGGCTAGAAAGCCCAATCGACCAGCATTTATACCTAAGATAGGCACGCCGGAATTTCGAACTAAGGTTGCTGCCCTTAAGATAGTGCCATCACCACCAATGCTTACTAACATGTCAAAGCTTTGGTCCAATTCTGTGTGAGATGAAAAAGTATTATACTCTTTTTTGATGATTTCTTTTTCATAGAGCATTTCAAGAAAATTAGCCTCAATAACTAACTCTACCTTGTTTTGATTAAAAAAAACAAAAATGTCTCTTATAATTGGTTCTGTACTGTTTTGGTAATATTGACCGTAAATGGCTACTTTCATTAGGCTGCTTAATCGTTTGCTTATTAATTTTTGATTCTGTGAATGACGGTTAAATCAGTAACCGAATAAACAACTACATATTAAGGTATTTGTCTAAATAGTCCGAACGGTCTTTTAAGGTATTGATATAATTGTCTTCGTGGTGTTCAGATGTGATTTCATAACCATACCTTCTAAAGGTTTGGATGATTTCATTTATCGGGCCTAAGTTTATTTTTACAGTAACTTCAATAGTGTCTATGTCTGATTCAGAAATGAATAGGCCTAGTAGTTTTCCATTGTTGCTTTCCACTATTTGTGTAATCTGGCTCATTGAATAATCTAAAACTCCTTTTTTAATTTTTATAATACTTCCCGGTTCTTTTAAAAAGGGTGTTTGGTGAAAAAAACTCATGATGTCCTCTATTTCATAATAGCCAACATAGTTGTTGTTTTCGTCTAAAACGGGTATCAAATTCGCACGGTTTTTTGCAAAAATCTCCAAAACCTCGATCCAGATAGAATCAGTTCTGGTAAAAAAAGGCTCGAGCGTATATCTGTAATCGTGGACTTTTTTATCATCATCAAAAGTTTCGATGTCTTCAGTGGCAATGCTACCTATGAAAACACCCTCCTCAACGACGGGAAAATGGGAGTAGTTTACGTCCGCAAAAAAATCTTTAACAGTTGCAATTTTATCTTGGCTGTCAATGGCTTTAAAATCAGTGGTTATGTAGTTTGTAATTTCCATCTTAAATAAATCCTCAATTTTTATGCAAAATAATCAAAAAAAGGCAAAAACTCCTACCTTTTACTTTGTATTTTTGCTTCAATTAAACCTTTATTATTCAATCAAAAAGTATTCCAATGACAAAGTTAAGTGTAAATATCAACAAAATAGCTACTTTACGTAATGCTCGTGGAGGAAATGTACCTGATTTATTAAAGGTAGCAACCGATATTCAAAAATTTGGTGCACAAGGAATCACCATTCATCCCCGTCCTGATGAGCGTCATATAAGATACCAAGATGCTCGCGATCTAAAATCGGTCGTTTATACAGAATACAATATAGAGGGAAATCCGCAGCATAATTTCATCGATTTGGTTTTAGAGTGTAAGCCAGACCAAGTTACTTTAGTACCAGATGCAATTGGTGCAATTACCTCTTCGGCTGGATGGGATACCATCAAGAATCAGTCTTATTTGACTGAAATGATTCAAGAATTTCAACGTTACGGCATTAGAACTTCGATTTTTGTTGACCCAATACTAGAAATTATCGAAGGTGCAAAAAAGACGGGAGCGGATAGAATTGAATTGTATACGGAAGCCTTTGCGTACCAATACGGTTTGGGCAATGAAAACGGGATCGATCCTTATGTGAAATCAGCGGTTCTGGCAAATGAATTGGGACTTGGTGTCAATGCTGGTCACGATTTGAGTCTGGACAACATTCAGTTTTTTAAACAAAATATTCCAGGTTTATTAGAAGTTTCTATAGGTCATGCTTTAATTTCAGAAGCGCTATATTTAGGTCTAGAGAATGTGGTTAACATGTATTTGCAAAAATTAAAATAAAATAATTGGGGCATGACCCGCAAAAAAAAGCGGGTCGGGCTATACGCTACAATCTTTTATATTATTTCGCTGTCGCTTCATTATATAAAAGGATTTTCGCTACTATCCCTCATGCAAACCCAAAATAAAAACGACAATTAAATGCTATATTCAAAAATAGAAGGCGAAGGAAAACCATTATTGATACTTCACGGATTTTTAGGAATGTTAGACAACTGGAAAACACTTGGGACACAGTTTTCTACTGAGGGTTTTCAAGTGCATATGCTAGACCTGCGCAACCACGGTAGGAGTATACAGTCGGAAGAATTTAGTTACGAAATAATGGCTAACGATATTTATGAATATTGCCAAGCTAATAATTTAGACAATGTTGCTATTATTGGACATTCGATGGGGGGCAAAACGGCGATGTTGTTTGCCACCACGTATCCAGAAATGGTCGATAAATTGATTGTTGCAGACATTGGTCCTAAATTTTATCCTCAGCACCACCAAGCCATTTTGGCAGGTTTGAACGCAGTTGATTTTTCGAAGAAACCAGGACGCTCTGAAGTGGAAGATATTCTTTCACCATTTATAACGGACTTTGGCACCAGACAGTTCTTGATGAAAAGTTTGTATTGGCAAGAGCCAGGGCAATTAGCTTTTCGATTCAATCTATCTGTTTTTAACAAAAAAATGGATGAAATAGGAGTGCCACTTCCGGATGCCGCCATTTTCAATAACCCTACCCTTTTTATCCGTGGCGGAAATTCTAATTATATTTTAGACAGTGATTTCGAAAACATAAAAAAGCATTTCCCCGCTTCAAAGATCGAGACTATCCCAAATACAGGTCATTGGCTTCATGCCGAAAACCCAAAAATGTTTCACGAATTGGCAATTTCTTTTTTAAAATAAATCCAACGAGAAAAAATAGTACTACTTTTATTAAAAATTAAACGACATGAAACTAATCGTCAGAATTCTTATTACATCAGCTTTGGTATTGCTTATTGCTAACTTCATGACAGGAGTTCATGTAGATGGTTTTAGCAAAGCCTTAATTGTAGCTGTGGTTCTTGGATTACTTAATATTTTTATTAAACCTATATTAGTGATTTTGACTTTACCAATTACTTTTATAACCCTAGGTTTGTTCTTATTAGTAATTAATGCGCTAATCATTATACTATGTGATAATATCGTGGGAGGTTTTAGTGTGGATTCTTTTTTTACAGCTCTATTGTTTAGTATTATTTTATCAGTATCTCAGTCGCTTATGTATTCAATACTAGGAGATACGAAATAAATTAGTAGTAAAATTGTTTCTTTTAGAAGCGGTTTTAACAATTATTTAGTGCTGAACTAATTTAGTTTCACTAATTTTGTTACGTATTATAGAAAAAAAATGAAGAAAATCCACTTGTTATTAATTGTTTTGCTTGGCGTCTTCCTGATGCCAACTACTACTTTTGCATGTGGCGACCGTTCAGTAAAAAAAACTTGTGCTAAAGAAATGTCTTCAAAAGAAGGCGAGAAAGATTGCTGTAGCAAGGATTCCAAGTCAAAAAGCAAAAGTCACAATGGTTGTAATGGAAAGTGTGGGCACGCTATGTGCAGTGCTCCATCCTTGAGTATAGGAATAGTTTCTTCTATCCCATTAGAAATTGATGACAATGTTTTTAATTTTTCTACTAAAAAAACAAAATTTTACCAATCAGTATCCTTCACTTCTGCAGGATATTCGTCCATTTGGCTTATACCTAAAATAGGCTAAATTCTTTTTTTGACAGCCAATTGTGTGTCAAATTCAAAGCAAGTTTTGCTTTACAATCAATTATTTATCGGCTATTTTTAATTATTAAAGTATAGTTTAATCGCTATGGTTTGGTCATTATTTAGCTTATTCAACTTCAAATTATATAGAGAATGAAATCACTAAAAACAACGGTGACGGCAATAGTACTATTGCTGTCAATGGCAGTTTCCACTGCGCAAATTAAAAATGCAAAAACGGAAAACATGAAAATTTTTGGCAATTGCGGAATGTGCGAAACCAAAATTGAAAAAGCTGGAAACCTTAAAAATACTGCAATTGTAGATTGGGATAAAGACAGTAAAATAGCTACGATTACTTATGACACCGCTAAAACCAATCCAGATGAAATCCTGAAGCGTATTGCATTGGCAGGTTACGACAGCGAAAAATTTCTGGCGCCAGATTCTAAGTACGATACACTTCATGCATGTTGTCAGTATGATCGTGATGCTAAAGAACAGAGCAAAATGGACGTAAATGTAAGTACTGATATGGAATCAAATGAAAGTATCGCTATACAAGAACAGACAAATCAGTTGAAGTTAGTTTTTGATGATTATTTTTCAGTAAAAGATGCATTGGTGAAAACAGATGCTGCAACGGCATCAATAAAAGCAAAAGGCCTACTAGAAGATATTAATACCGTAGAAATGGAAAACTTGAAAATGGAAGAGCACATGGTTTGGATGAAAGTATATAAAGATCTGGGTTCCGATGTTAAGAAAATTTTTGAAACGCAGGATATTAAAGTTCAGAGAGAATTTTTCAAATCGGTTTCCAAAAATATGTATGAGTTGATGAAAGTTTCAAAAGAAGATACACCAACTTATTATCAGTATTGCCCAATGGTTAAAGCCAATTGGTTAAGCAAAGAAAATGAAGTTAAAAATCCTTACTATGGTTCAAAAATGATGACTTGTGGGTCTACTGTTGAAACTATTAAATAATAAATCAAAGTCAAGAAAATGAAAGTATTTAATATCAAACAACTGTTAATAGCCTTTTTAATGGTGATTACATCAGTCAATAGCTATTCTCAAATTACAAAAGCTGAAATCATTGCTATTGGTTTAACTTGCTCAATGTGTTCTAATGCAATTAATAAGCAGTTTAAATCAATGGCCGGAGTAGAAAGTGTCAGCACTGATTTAAACACAAATACATTTACTGTTAATCTAAAAAAGAACAGTTCATTAAGTCCAAATTCACTAAAAGAGAGTGTGGAGAAAACTGGTTTCTTTATTGGTTCGATGGTATTAACAATGGATTTGGGAAGTGTTGAAACTAAAGATAACTTAAAAGTTAAAAAGGAAAATGGAACTTATGTGTTTGTAAATCCAACTGATAAATTTATCAATGGACTAGTAAAAGTGAAGGTGTTAAATGACGGTTTTGTTACCAAAAAAGAATACAAAAAATCGGAGAAATCACTTGTGAAATACCTTGGTTTTAGTTCCCACGATAAGACATATCTTATAAAAGTAATTTAAATGAAATATTTAGGAATGGTGTTTTTGATTTTGATTTCTTTTCAAATCAAGGCACAAGAGTTGTTTGTTATGACTGAACCTGCCAGTAATATGCCAGCTGGCTCTATAGGAATTCGAAATACAAGTTTGCTTACTTTTAATAAAGGCGGAGGCGTTAATTACCAAGACATGCCTGAAATAATGTGGGGCATTAATAGAAACTGGATGATCCATGCTACTGCATTCATGAATGACAAAGAAGGTGATTTTATGTTTCAAGGGGGAAGTATATATGCTAAATATCGTTTCTTCTCTATTGATGATATTCACAGTCATTTTAGATTAGCCGCTTTTGGAAGGCTAAGTACTAATAATTCTCCTATTGATCAGGAAGGAATTGAAACTATTGGGCTTAATTCTGGATATGAAACAGGAATTGTGGCAACTAAATTAGTGAATAAAACGGCCATAAGTTCGTCCGTTAGTTATGAAAGAGCACTTAATAATAATCATTATGAGTTTCCCAACACCCAAAGTAATAGTGCTATGAATTATACGCTTTCGATAGGGCAGTTATTACATCCAAAAAAATATACTAGTTTTAAACAAACCAATATTAATGCGATGGTTGAATTCTTGGGACAACGATTAAACGGCAACGGAAAATCGTATTTGGATGTTGTTCCCTCAGTTCAGTTTATAATTAACAGTCAGGCAAGAATTGATGTGGCATACAAACAAGAGCTATACACTACGATGAATCGTACGGCTCCAAATGGGTTTTTGCTTCGACTGGAATACACTTTTTTTAACGTAACAAATTAAAACAGGTACAAGACAAAAAATATTTACAAATACTTAAATTATAATAAAATGAAAAAAATAATTCTTACGGTAATGATAATGGCAATGACAGTAGTATCATGCAAAAAAAATGAAGGTAGTAGCACAACAGAACCAGTAACAACAGAATCAAGCTCTGAAGTGTATTCTTGCCCAATGCATCCTGAAGTACATGGCAAACAAGGGGAAGCCTGTTCTGTATGCGGTATGGAATTAACGGAGCCAGTTACCCAAGTGGCAACTGCTCCTGAAGAAGTTAAAACACAAGCGGAACCATTGAGTAAATCATCGTTTTCTATTGAGGGAATTTTGAACAATTATTTAAAAGTAAAAGACGCATTAGCAAACGATAATTCTAAAGAGGCGGCCAATGCAGCCAAAGATTTAAATGCGACATTAAAGGATTTAAAATCTGATAAAATTGAGACTGAATTTAAAAAAGTGTACGCAGATCTTGCTGATGATGCTAAAGAACATGCGGAACAGATTGGGGATAATTCAGGAAAAATCGACAGCCAAAGGGAACATTTTGCGATGTTGAGCAAAGATGTTAACGAATTGATCAAAATTTTTGGAACAGACAGAAAAATATATAGAGACTATTGTCCAATGTACGACCAAGGGAAGAGTGGGTATTGGATTAGTGAAACCAAGGAAATCAAGAATCCGTATTATGGATCTGAAATGTTGACTTGTGGCGGAATTACCAACGAATGGTAAGAAGAAGTAACCCATTGGATCGATAAAATGAAAGATCGTCTTTCATAAAAAACAGTATGCTATTATGGTAGAAAAATTAATATCATTTTCTCTAAAAAACCGAATGCTTGTTTTACTCGTTTCAGCTTGTTTATTTGGCTGGGGGATATACAGCGTGCAACAAAATCCTATTGATGCTATTCCTGACTTGTCAGAAAATCAAGTTATTGTTTTTACGGAATGGATGGGTAGAAGTCCACAGGTAATTGAAGACCAGGTGACTTATCCACTGGTTTCTAATTTACAAGGAATTCCCAAAATAAAGAATATCCGAGCCTCGTCTATGTTTGGGATGAGTTTTGTATATATCATTTTTGAAGAGGATGTAGATCCATATTGGGCAAGAACCCGTGTATTGGAACGACTAAATTATGCACAGCGCTTGCTGCCTGATAATGTTGTTCCCACTCTGGGGCCTGATGGGACCGGGGTAGGTCATGTTTTTTGGTATCATCTGGAAACTAATGGAATGGATTTGGGAGAACAACGCGCCCTGCAGGACTGGTACGTGAAGTTTGCTCTACAAACCGTTCCTGGAGTAGCTGAAGTAGCTTCGTTTGGAGGATTCGAAAAACAATACCAACTGGTTTTGGACCCTTTAAAAATGCAGTACTATAATGTGAGCATGATGGAGGTGATGAAAGCGGTCAAAACGAGTAACAATGATGTGGGCGGAAGAAAGTTTGAAATGAGCAATATGTCCTATATCGTCAGGGGATTGGGCTATATTAAAAACATAAAAGATGTAGAAGACATTGCCATCAAAAACTACAATTCGATACCCGTAAAGGTAAGTGACATTGGCTCGGTGCAAATGGGTGGAGATTCGCGTGTTGGGATTTTTGATGCCAACGGCGAAGGGGAAGTTGTGGGCGGAATCGTGGTGATGCGCTACGGAGAAAATGCCGATAAGGTGATAAAAGCCGTAAAGCTTAAAATGAAAGAAGTCGCAAAAGGATTGCCGGAAGGCGTTTCCTTCAAGACTTCCTATGATAGAAGCGTACTGATAGAAAAAGCAATCGAATCGGTTAAAGGGACTTTGATAGAGGAGATGATTGTAGTGTCCATTATCGTTTTGCTGTTCCTTTTTCATTGGCGAAGCGCACTGATAATTTTGATACAATTGCCGATATCCGTTGCCATAGGTTTTATTTTATTGGAAGCTTTCGGGATTTCATCCAATATTATGTCTTTAACCGGTATTGCACTGGCGATAGGGGTTGTGGTTGATGATGGAATCGTAATGGTCGAAAATGCCTATCGGAGCATCTCTGAGAAACAGGAAGAATTGGACAACAATCATTAATCAACAGTGATGAAAATATTATTTAAAAGAATATTCAAGAAAGAGCATGATCCGCTGCCTCCCGAAGAAAGGATGAAGCTGATTGAGGACTCCTCAAAATTAGTTGGGCCCGGTGTTTTTTATTCGACACTAATCGTAATTGCTTCTTTTTTGCCCGTTTTTCTATTGACAGGGATGGAAGGGAAATTATTCAGCCCTCTGGCTTGGACCAAGTCGTTTATATTAATTGTAGACGCTTTTCTAGCCATAACACTGACGCCAGTTTTAATTAGTTTTTTGCTAAAAGGGAAACTTCGTCCTGAAAATAAAAACCCAATCAACAGAAAACTGGAAAGTATCTATACGCCCATTCTGACTTTTTGTTTGAAATGGAGAAAATCGGTATTAGCAGTAAATATAGTTGCTTTATTAATAGGTGGATTGATGTTTACCCGACTGGGATCTGAATTTATGCCGCCTTTAGATGAAGGTAGTATTTTATTTATGCCTGTAACCTTACCCGATGTTTCTAACTCTGAGGTAAAACGCATCTTGCAGGTTCAGGACAAATTAATAAAATCGATTCCGGAGGTTACCCACGTTTTAGGAAAAGCGGGTAGGGCTAATACGGCAACCGACAACAGTCCGATAAGTATGATTGAGACCATCGTTTTGCTGAAACCCCATAATGAATGGAGAGACGGGAAAACGAAAGGCGATATCATAACGGAAATAAACAATAAGTTACAAATTCCCGGAGTGACTAATGGTTTCACGCAGCCCATCATTAATCGAATTAATATGCTTTCTACGGGTATTAGAACTGATGTGGGAATAAAAATATATGGTGCCAGTCTAGACACTATTGATATTTTGTCCCAAAAAATTAAAAAAGCACTGGAAGGCACCGAGGGAGTGAAAGATTTATTTGCGGAACCTATTACTGGAGGGAAATATATTGATATCGTTGCCAAGCGAGAAGTGATAGGTAGGTATGGACTTAGCGTTGATGATGTCAATAGTGTCGTTGAAGCGGCCATTGGAGGGATGATATTAACGACAACTATCGAAGGAAGAGAGCGGTTTTCGGTCAATGCAAGATATGCGCAAGAATATAGAAACAGTCTTGAAGCCCTGAAAAAACTTCAGGTTCAGACAATGGATTTTGGACCAATACCTTTAGAAACCGTCGCCGACATTAAAATAAGCGATGGCCCGCCAATGATCAATAGTGAAAACGCCATGCTTCGTGGGAGCGTTTTGTTTAATGTTCGGGGTCGCGATTTAGGGAGTACCGTACAGGAAGCTCAGGACAAGCTGAATGCAATGATCACTAAAATGCCAAAAGGCTATTATATGGAATGGAGTGGACAATGGGAAAACCAAATTCGGGCCAACAAAACATTAGGCATGATTTTACCCTTGGTTGTCATTATCATTTTCCTGATTTTATATTTTACCTATCGCTCCATGAAGGAGGCATTCATCACGATGATTACGGTGCCTTTTGCCTTGATTGGTGGGATTTTCATGGTTTACTTTTATGATATTAATTTATCGGTGGCAGTCGCAGTTGGTTTCATCGCTTTGTTTGGTCTGGCCATCGAAACTGCGATGTTGATTACCATTTATTTAAATGAAGCCATGATCAAAATGGTGGAGAAACATGGAAACAGCAGAGAGACACTCACGGAAGAGATATTACGGGACTATATTATTTTCGGCTCTGCGAAAAGATTGCGTCCCAAGTTAATGACAGTATCTGTCGCTTTGTTTGGGTTAATCCCTATTTTATGGTCAACGGGTACAGGGGCTGATGTAATGATTCCTATTACGGTTCCGCTTATTGGAGGAACAATCACTTCAACTATTTATGTATTATTAGTAACGCCGGTTGTTTTTGAAATGACAAAACTTCGTGAATTAAGAACAAAAGGTAAAATAGAGATTATCGATGCGAAACATTAAAAAGTATATCGTTATAGGTTGTTTGATTTTTGGCTTTGCAGATGTATATGGGCAAACACTTTCGCTGGATGCCGTTTTGGGTATAATCAAAAGCAACAATCCACAGTTAAAAATGTATGATGCCGAGATTCAAAGTATGGATGCTTCGGCCAAAGGCGCAAATAGCTGGATGGCACCACAAATTAATACAGGTTTGTTTATGGCGCCTTACAATGTGAAAATGTGGAAAGCGGATGAAATGAATCCGGGAATGGGTGCTTATATGGTTGGCTTTACGCAAATGATTCCCAATGGCTCCAAACTGAAGGCCGATTCCAATTACATGAACGCGATGTCTTCAGTGGAAGCCGAAAACAAAAATTACACCGCCAATCAGCTGAATGCTTTGGCCAAAGCCAATTATTACCAATGGCTGGTGTTGGATAAAAAAATAAAAATCGCCAATGACAATTTGTTGCTTTTGGAATACATGATAAAAAGCATGGAAATACGCTATCAATACAACATGGACAAACTGCCAACGTATTACAAGGCGAAATCCCAATACAGTGGATTGCAAAGCATGTTGGTCATGTTGCAAAACAACATTGCTCAAAAAAGAATCATGCTCAATACCCTGATGGCAAGGGATAAAAATACGGTCTTTGAAATCGATCCGACCTATTCATTAAAGGAATTTGATGTAATGGAATCAGACAACAGTTCCCTTTCCAAAAATCGCAGCGATGTGCAGGCGATCGAAAGAACAATGGAATTGAATCAGTTGAAAATTGAAACCGAGAAATCGAAATTGTTGCCGGAGTTTGGCGTGAAATACGATCATATGTTTGCCTTTGGCGACCGTCCACAGCAATTTTCATTGATGGGTATGGTTAGTATTCCGATGCCTTGGTCTACTAAAATGAATAAGGCGACGATCAATAGCATCAAGATAAAAAACGAAAGTCTGGAATGGCAAAAACAAATGATTCTCAACGAGGCAACGGGCATGATTTCAGGGATGGAAACTGAATTAAAAAATCTTAAAAAGCAATATGATATTGCCGAAAAAAGCATCATTCCGGCATTGCAAAGAAATTATGATACGGCAATTCTGGCCTGGCAAAATAACACAGGTGATTTGTTTGTTGTGCTGGATTCATGGGAAGCATTAAACATGGCTCATATCGATAAATTAGATAAACTTCAGGCTATTTTGAGTACTCAGGTAGAAATCGAAAAACAACTCGAAACGAAATAATTATGAACAAATATTTAAAATATAGTTTGTTGGCTATCGCGGTTCTAACTGTTGGATTCACCATTTATTATTTTGTGGAAAAATCGAATGATCAAACTTCCCATTTACATGAAGAGGAGGTTTACACTTGTTCTATGCATCCTCAGATCATAAGAAACGAACCCGGGAATTGCCCCATTTGTGGAATGACTTTGGTGAAGAAAGTGAGCGAAAAGCAGCCTGAGGAAAATCATTCGATCGAACACTTATTGGAACCCACAGATCAATTTGTGGTGGGGAATTTTCAAACCACTACGCCTAAAGATACGACAATAAGCAGTGAACTGCATTTGCCGGGACTTGTGGCCTACGATCCTAATTCGTCCGTAAACATATCCGCAAGAATCAGTGGCAGGATAGAAAAAATGTATGTGAATTACAAGTTTCAAAAAGTAAATAAAGGCCAAAAATTATTTGATTTGTACAGCCCGGAATTACTGACAGCCCAGCAAAATTATCTTTATTTGATAACCAATGATCCGGAAAATACTTCAATCATAAAAGCATCAAAACAAAAATTGTTGCTTTACGGAATGAGTAGCAGTCAGATCAATTCATTGGCTGCAGCCAAAAGGGTAAATCCGGTAGTGTCCATATACAGTCCAAGTAGTGGAATTGTAGAAGGAACGGAAAGCAAGGACAAAAGCACAACAGGGAATATGCAAAGCGCCGAGACAACAACGACTTCTTTGGATTTAAAGGAAGGAGATTATATCAAGAAAAACGAAATTGTTTTTAAATTGGTGAATACGGATAAAGTTTGGGGGGTCTTTAATGTTATACAGGGCTACAATAGTCTGGTAAAAGTAAATCAGTCGATTAGAATTTCGTCGGAATTAGACAAAAAGGATTATTTCAACGCGAAAGTGAACTTTATCGAAACGCAACTTAACCAAAACGAAAAAACCAACCGAGTGAGGGTATATCTTAATAACAGAAATTTAAAATTCCCCGTCGGTTTGCGACTGCAAGGAATTATAGAAACAAATCCAGTAAAAGGAATTTGGCTAAGAAAACAAGCTTTGGTAAGCATCGGAACTAAAAAGGTGGTTTTTGTTAAAAAAGAGAATGGTTTTAAAACTGCGGTAATAAAAACAGGGATTGAAATCAATGATTTCGTTCAGGTTATCGAAGGAGTCTCTACGCAGGATACCCTTGCCGGGAATGCGCAGTATTTGATCGATAGCGGAAGCTTTATAAAAACGGAATAATTATGAAAAAGATAAAAACAATAATTTTTCTATTTATGATCTTCGCTTTTCTTGCTGCCTGCAACGGTAAAAACGAGGAAGATCATAGTGAACATCAGGCGGAAAAAAATATTTACTATACCTGCTCAATGGATCCTCAGGTTAAGGAGGACAAACCGGGGAAATGTCCTATTTGCCATATGGATTTAACGCCAATGAAAAAAGACAATTCTGCCTCAAATGAGATTGCGTTAAGTGACCAGCAGATAAAACTGGGTAATATCAGTGTACGGACGATTTCTGAAACGGAAAGCAGTCTGGTAGAAAATTATACGGGGGTTTTGGCGGTTGACCAAGAGAGAATGAAAACCATTTCTGCCAGGGCTATGGGACGAATCGAGAAATTATACTTTAAAACCGAAGGGGATTACATCCAGAAAAACCAGGCTGTTTACCAGCTCTATAGTGAAGACATTGCCATAGCCAAACAAGATTATTTCGCTGCATACCAACAACTGTCCATGCCCGGTGATTTTGGTAAAAACGCTAAAAGCATGTTGAATGCGGCCAAGCAAAAGCTGTTGTTCTATGGTTTGTCTAATAGCCTGATTGAGAGTATTAAAACCAATTCTAAAATTTCGCCATACACTACTTTTTACAGTACCTATAGCGGTTATGTTTCAGAAATTACGGCAACAGAAGGCAGTTATGTCATGGAGGGCGCCGCCGTTATCAAGCTGGTCAATTTAAACAGTCTGTGGCTTGAAACGCAAGTAAACGTCAACTATGCTAAAAGTTTAAAAATAGGGCAGTCGGCAAAGCTGTCTTTTGCGGATTATCCGAATAACGAGATAACCGCAAAAATTTCGTTTATCAATCCCGAAATAAATCCGGATTCCAGGTTGCTTTTAATCAGAATGGAAGTGCCTAATCCGAATTTACTTTTAAAACCTGGAATGCAGGCGGTAGCCAGATTAACACAATCCAATCTAAAAGGGGTGTTTATTCCTATCGATGCGGTGATCAGGGAAGAAAATGCTACCTATATCTGGGTCGAAAAAAGCCACGGTATTTTTGAAAATGTAATGGTCGAAACCGGAGCGGAATCGAATGGAATGATTGAAATTAAATCGGCCTTAGATCCAGCCAAAAAAGTGGTCATTACCGGAGCTTATGCCATCAACAGCGAATATAAATTCCGCAAAGGCAGTGACCCCATGGCAGGAATGGACATGTAAGTAATGGAATGGGGTAATACTTTGTATGTTAATTGGTTAAATTAACCTAACTTAGTAGGATAACAATGAGTTTTAAAGCAGTGGAAGTAAAGTATGAGTTGGAAAAAATAGTCATCATGTTGTATCAATTATACAGATTTGTCAAACGATTTAGATTCTTTTGTGAATTTGGTAAAGAAAATTATAATTGGTTTGAAATACCGATATCATTGCTTAAATCTTTCTAAGATGGGACCACATAAGAAGTCCCGATAATTTTAAAACAAAATAAGTTTAAAAAATTAAGATCTTTAAAAACAACCTTTTAAAAATTAATTTATTGGAAGAAAATCACACACATTCAAAGAAAAATCCTTACGTAAAATTTGCCTTAATTATGGCAGTTTCATTTGTAATTATGTACTTGATAATGTTTTTAAACGTTGCAGAATTTAGTCATATTTTCAACAGCTTAACTCGGTTTTATATGACGACATTAATAATGATTGCTTCTATGGCAATTTTGATGTTGTTGTTTATGTGGGGCATGTATCCCAATCGTAAAATTAATATGAGTATTGTAGCGTTTGCAGCGGTTTGCTTTTTTGGTACATTGTATTTATTGCGTACTCAAACTCCTATAGGAGATATTCAATATATGAAAGCAATGATTCCTCATCATTCCTCGGCAATAATGACCAGTAGTAATGTTGAATTTAAAGATCCCAAAGTTAAAAAATTAGCTGAGGACATCATAATTGCTCAAGAAAAGGAAATTAAGCAAATGAATGAAATGATTAATCGATTGGAGCGTAAAGAATAGTAGTGTGAAATTATACATAAAAAATATGGTTTGTGGCCGTTGCGAAATGGCTGTCAAATTGGAATTAGAAAAAATGAAGCTACCTGTTATTTCGATAAAATTAGGGGAGATAGAACTATCTCGTGAACTAGTAGAAGTGGAAATAGAAAGGCTAGCAAGTAATCTTAAGGATTTAGGTTTCGAATTGTTGGAAGATAGTGTAAGCAAGACAATTGCGCAGATTAAAAATCTTATTATTGATTTGGTTCATTATCGAAATGAAAAATTAAAACTCAATTTATCGACTTATTTATCTGAAGATTTGAGGCAAGATTACAGTGCTTTGAGTAAACTTTTTTCGGTAAGCGAAGGGATTACAATTGAACATTATTTTATTGCGCAAAAAATTGAAAAAGCAAAGGAGTTGCTTGTTTATGATGAATTAAGCCTGAGCGAAATTGCGATTCAACTCAACTATAGCAATGTAGCCCATTTGAGTAATCAATTTAAAAAAGTGACAAGTTTTACGCCTACGCAATTCAAAAAATTAGGCGACAACACCAGAAAGCAAATTGACAGTTTGTAAATCTTACAAATGGTTACCATAATTGTGTAACTGAATAAGACCATGTTATTCGGATATTTGTAAGGCTAACTTAAAATAGCGTGAAAATGACACATGCCTATACTGTTACCGGAATGTCTTGCGACGGTTGTCGTACCAAGGTGGAGAAAACATTGAACACCATTGATGGGGTTGAAGCGGTCGTTTCTTTAGATCCGGCAACTGCAACCATAACAATGGAAAAACACATTTCAACTGAGAAGTTACAAGAAGCACTAAGTGTTGCTGGAAAATATACCATAGAGATGAGCCATCCTAAAAAGCCATCTGACGAATTAAAAATAGAAGCTGAGGTAAAAGCCTGTTGTGGCAACCATCATCATCAGACTAATGATAATATGGAGAATCCGGAAACGGCTAGTACATATTATTGTCCCATGCATTGCGAAGGAGATAAAGTATATGACAAAGCAGGAAGATGTCCAGAATGTGGTATGCATTTAGAAAAAGTATCTGAATCAAAAGAAAATACAGCAGAGAAATCCTGTTGTGGCACAAAGAAGGAGTCTGATAATAAAGACATACCAGCCGCAGCTCCTGGTAAATATTATTGTCCCATGCATTGCGAAGGCGACAAAGTATATGACAAAGCGGGAGACTGTCCTGTATGCGGGATGGATTTAGTGCAACAACCTATTCTGAACCAAAGGCAACAATATACTTGCCCGATGCACCCGGAGATAATTCAGGACGGACCAGGTTCATGCCCTATTTGCGGAATGGATTTAGTTCCTATGGAACCCACCGACAGTGAGGAAAATAAAACCTACAATGACTTGATGCGAAAGATGAAAATAGCGCTGATTTTTACAGTGCCCATTTTCATAATAGCGATGTCAGATATGATACCAAACAATCCTTTGATGCAAATCATGGATATGAAAAACTGGAATTGGGTGCAGCTTGCCTTATCCATACCAGTAGTTTTTTATGCGGCTTGGATGTTTTTCATTCGCGCTTGGAAATCTTTGGTTACTTGGAATCTTAATATGTTTACGCTTATCGGAATAGGTTCGGGAGTCGCATTTATATTTAGTGTTTTTGCAATTTTCTTTCCAGATGTTTTTCCGGCTGAATTCAAAACTGAAACTGGAGCTGTTCACTTGTATTTTGAAGCGACAACAGTAATATTAACATTGGTTTTATTAGGACAGTTATTGGAAGCCAGAGCTCACAGTCAGACCAGTGGAGCTATAAAAGAGTTGCTTAAATTAGCGCCTACAGAAGCCACTTTGGTAGCTGATGGAGAAGATAAAGTAATATCGATTCATGATATTAAAAAAGGAGATTTATTACGTGTAAAACCAGGAGATAAAATTCCTGTTGATGGTAAAATCACCGATGGGGAAAGTACTATTGACGAGTCGATGATTTCAGGAGAACCTATTCCTGTCGATAAAAAAGTCGATGATGTCGTTGTTGCAGGGACTATAAATGGGAATAAATCATTTGTGATGGTTGCTGAAAAAATTGGTTCTGAAACCCTGCTTTCGCAAATTGTTGAAATGGTTAATAATGCCAGCCGATCTAGAGCGCCTATTCAAAAATTAGCGGATAGAATTTCTAAGTATTTTGTGCCTATTGTAGTAGTTGTGTCTATAATTACTTTCTTTATTTGGGCAAATTTTGGACCAGAACCCAATGCTTTAATCTACGGATTTATCAATGCTGTGGCAGTTTTGATTATCGCTTGTCCATGCGCCTTAGGTCTAGCAACACCCATGTCCGTAATGGTGGGAGTAGGTAAAGGAGCGCAGTCCGGAGTTTTGATAAAAAATGCCGAAGCACTAGAAAACATGAATAAGGTGAATGTTTTAATTACTGATAAAACAGGAACGATAACAGAGGGGAAACCATCAGTAGAAAAGGTTTTTTCATCTAATGATCAAGAGGATGATTTGTTGAGAAATATCGCTTCTCTCAATCAATACAGTGAACACCCTTTGGCGCAAGCCGTAGTAAATTTTGCAAAAGCGAAAGAGGTGTCACTAATAGAAGTCAAAGATTTTGAATCAATTTCTGGAAAAGGAGTAATAGGAACAGTATCAAATAAAAAAATAGCATTAGGAAATAAAAAGCTAATGGAACAAGTAAATGCTTCGGTTTCGGAGGATTTAGAAAATAAAATTATTGCAGAACAAAAACTAGGCAAAACAGTTTCGTATATCTCAGTAGACAAAGTGGTTTTGGGATATGTGACCATCACTGATGCTATAAAAGCGACAAGTGTTGCGGCTGTAAAAGAATTGATGCGTCAAGGTGTTGAAGTGATTATGCTTACGGGTGATAACGAAAATACCGCAAAATCGGTGGCCGATGAATTGCAATTGACGTCTTTTATTGCAGGTTGTTTGCCTGAGGATAAACTCAATGAAATTAAGCGCTTGCAAGCCGAAGGTAAAATTGTAGCGATGGCCGGTGATGGAATCAATGATGCTCCTGCTTTGGCACAAGCTGATATAGGTATAGCAATGGGAACAGGAACTGATGTTGCGATTGAAAGTGCCAAAATCACTTTGGTAAAAGGCGATTTACAAGGTATTGTGAAAGCCAAAAAACTGAGTCATGCCGTGATGAAAAATATCAATCAAAATTTGTTTTTTGCCTTCTTTTATAATGCACTCGGAATACCGATTGCTGCAGGAGTTTTATATCCGTTTTTCGGAATTTTACTTTCCCCAATGATTGCTGCTTTGGCGATGAGTTTTAGTTCAGTTTCCGTAATTGCAAATGCATTGCGATTGAGAGGATTAAAACTTTAATGAATGAGGATTAACTTTAATTTAATTAAAAATAATATCATGAAAACACTACAGAAAATTGTACTATCGGTTGGGCTAATCGGACTTCTAAATTCCTGCCAGTCAACAAATCAGGTTTTGTCAAAATCAGACAAGAGAATGGAAATAATGAATACTATTGCCAATGACGAAAGCATGTCAAAGGAAATGATGGGAATATTGATGAGTAGCAAAAGCGGCAAAATGACGATGATGAAAGGGCATCATGCTAAGATGAAGGAAATGATGAAAGAAGATCCAGAAAGGATGTCAGAAATGATGGATAATCCAGAAATGATGAAGCTACATCAAGCTAAAATGATAGCAAAGATGAAAGATAATCCGGAAATGAAAAAAATGATGATGGGCCATATGAAGGAAATGATGAAGGATGATCCAGAAATGACGAAAGAAATGATGAAAGCAATGATGGAAAAGGCTAAAGATGATAAAGCGATGATGTCAGGAATGTGTAAAGAAATGATGGGGAATGAGAAAATGATGGAAATGATGGAGAAGATGAAGGGTGACAAAATGGATATGAAAAAAATGAAAGACGAGAAGCAAGAATAGATTGAGTAAATAAGAATTTTGTTTAACCTTAAAATATAAAGCTATGTTTAATAATGGAAATGGAGAAATGCACATGGGATCTTACTCATTCATGGGAATGCATATTTTTTGGTGGTTCTCAATATTAATTTTTGCACTAGTATTATTAGTATTAGCGCACAGGTATAGAAAAAGGAAATAAGTTTAATTTAAAAAATAAAATAATCATGGAATACTATTTTAGTAAAACAATTAATGACAGCTTCGAGAATGCGATTCAAAAAGTAACAGAATCCCTGAAATCGGAAGGATTCGGGATACTGACGGAAATTGATTTGAAAGCGACATTCAAGAAAAAGCTAGACATAGATTTTTACAATTACACGATTCTGGGTGCCTGTAACCCTCCATTCGCTTATGATGCCCTGTTGGCAGAAGATAAGATAGGTACAATGTTGCCTTGCAATGTAATAGTTCAAGAAAAAGTGGCAGGCTTAATAGAGGTTTCTGCAGTTGATCCGGCAGCTTCTATGCAGGCAGTAGAAAACGAAAAACTTGCTGAAATTGCTACCGAAATTAGAGATCGATTAAAGAAAGCGATTCATCAATTATAGGTTCATATTTTGGTTGCAAATAAAAGAATGAAAATGAAAATTAAATCAAGCCTTTTACTATTACTCATCGCATTTGCGGCAAATGCTCAAAAAGTCGTCCGCTATGATTTGTATGTAAAAGATACAGTCGTCAATTTTTCAGGAAAAGAAAAAAGGGCGATAGCGGTTAATGGGCAAATTCCTATGCCAACTCTTACTTTTACAGAAGGAGATATTGCTGAAATCTACGTTCATAACGAATTGGAAGAAGGAACTTCCCTGCATTGGCATGGGTTATTTTTACCTAACAAAGAAGATGGAGTGCCATTTCTTACACAAATGCCAATAGCTCCTCATACGACTCATAAATATACATTCCCTATTGTACAAAGCGGAACTCATTGGTACCATAGCCATTCTGGTTTGCAGGAGCAGATAGGAATGTATGGAGCTTTGATTTTGAAGAAAAAGGATAGCGATCCTACTTTTAGAAAAGGAATTGATGATTTGCCAGCGATTCCTGTTGTTTTGAGTGAATGGACTGACTATAAACCCGAAAATGTGCACCGAATGCTGCATAACGCTTCGGATTGGTTTGCCATTAAAAAAGGCACAACCCAAAGCTATGCCGAAGCCATTAGAAGTGGTCATTTTAAAACCAAATTTACTAATGAATGGAAGCGAATGTTAGCAATGGACGTGAGTGACGTGTATTACGATAAATTCTTGATAAACGGATCTAATGAATCTATGGCAAACGTTTTGAGTAAATCTAAAGCGGGAGACAAAGTACGTTTGCGAATTTCTAATGCGGGCGCTTCCTCTTATTTTTGGCTGACGTATGCAGGAGGCAAAATTACAGTCATTGCCAATGACGGGAATGATGTAGAACCTGTTGAAGTAGATCGATTGATTATTGGTGTTTCTGAAACATATGATGTTGTGGTGACCATTCCTGCTGATAATACGGCTTATGAATTTTTAGCTACGCCAGAAGATAGAACTAAGTCAGCCTCTCTTTATATTGGTAAAGGCATCAAACAATTGGCATCACCTTTACCAAAATTGAACTATTTTGAGGGGATGAAGATGATGAACAACATGATGAACATGGATGGTAGCATGGACGACATGGGGATGGATATGAGCCTTCAAAAAATGGACATGAATACGGTGATGTATCCGGAAATCACTGGAGTGATAGAGAAACGAGCAAAGAATACAGAGAATAGAGAAATGCAAGATCAGTTTTCCGATAAAAGGAATTTGAAGTCTGACAAAATGGATCATTCAAAAATGGACATGAAGTCGGACAAGATGGATATGAAGGATTCAAAAATGGATCATTCAAAACAGGCAATGGGTTCCGAGGAAATTGTAACCTTAAACTATGGAATGTTAAAAGCACCAGATATTACCACACTTCCAAAAGATGCTCCAGTTCGGGAATTACATTTTGAATTAACAGGAAACATGAACCGTTATTTGTGGAGTATGGATAACAAGGTTTTGTCTGAGTCGGATAAAATTTTAATCAAAAAAGGAGAAAATGTTCGTATAGTGATGCATAATAATTCAATGATGCGTCATCCAATGCATTTACACGGTCATGATTTTAGGGTCTTAAATGGTCAGGGAGAATATGCTCCCTTAAAAAATGTTTTGGACATTATGCCGATGGAAACAGACACCATCGAGTTTAATGCGAATGCAGATGGCGACTGGTTTTTTCATTGTCATATTTTATACCATATGATGGCAGGAATGAATCGTGTTTTTAGTTATGAAAACTCGGCTCCCAATCCACTTTTACCGAATAAAGAATGGGCTTACAAGAAATTGCAAAACGAAAGTAATCAACTACACTTTATGGCGGAAAATGATTTTGCTACAAATGGTAATGATGGTAAAGCCATGGCGCAAAATGCAAGATGGAGTTTTGGAACGGAATGGCGTTTGGGTTATCACGACGAACACGGTTATGAAACAGAAACACATATAGGTAGATACATTGGAAAAAATCAATGGTTGATGCCGTTTATAGGTTTTGATTGGCGTTACCGCAAAATGGGTATGAACGAAGTAGAGAAAAATGTTTTTGGACAATCGACTACCAAAGACAATCGTGCCGTAATGAGTTTAGGAGTTAATTATACTTTACCTTTATTGGTTATTGCACAAGCTGAGGTTTTTAGCGACGGGAATGTTCGTTTTCAGTTGATGCGGGAGGATATTCCGGTTTCAAAAAGACTGCGAATGGCTTTTATGATCAATACCGATAAAGAATATATGGCTGGATTAAAATATATAGTAGGTAAAAATATTGGCTTGACCACGCATTACGACAGTGATATGGGAGTAGGTTTTGGAGTAAATCTGAACTATTAAAAGACTCGATTTTCAATTTAAAAAAAAGATGTTTGCGTAAAAAGCAAACATCTTTTTTTTGTCATTATGTGTGACACTTTTTCAGCCAAGTCATTTTTTTATTACTTACTTAGCATCGCTTGATAAATTTGTATGGTTATCTCGTCACTCCAGCCTTCTGGCACTACAATTTGAAAATCCTTTAATTGCAATTTAAAATTAAGTGTAAGTAAAGAAGAAAAGATTTCGCTACCAGCAACGTGTTTAAGTTCACCATTTACATATATTATTTTTATTATTTTGTTCATAGACAGTTGTGCCGTGAAATTTAGTTTCTGATCTGGATGTTCTAAGGTGTTTACGTAGGGAATGTTCAGTTTCCCTTTCAGTATTACGGGCTTTAAGGATGAGTTTATCAGTATCACATTTAGTGAGTCTGTTTCGGTGTGCAAAGTGGTCGGATCTAGTGATAACCCTATTTCAGCAGTTTCATAATTGATTAAAACGGACAGATGATTACTACTGGCAGTTACTATGGAATCCATGTGCGAGCCAATAACGGCTATAACTCCCTCTCTGGTTTGGTATTTTTGCTGTGCCTTTATCGAAAAGCTACTAAGTAGTACGAAAGTAGCTAGCCAGACTGTTTTTAAATTTTTTATCATCAGTATAGCATTAAATGAATTGCAAAATATTTTTAATCAGTTAGTTCTCTGTTTTTTAAGTAACTATGAATTTACGTTTTATTTAGGATCACATCTCTTTTTTTAGGTAAAACCTTCATTTTTTTCAATGCTTCGATAAAGTTGCAGCCTACTAATTATCTTGGTAGAGATGTCAAAATGGGATTACTGTTTAAATAAAAAAAACCAGCTTAATATACTAAACTAGTTTTTTTCATAATCTTAAACTCACTAAAAACAGTTAAACTGTCTGATCGTCTATTGTTGCCTCAGCAGCATTATTCTTTACCGATTCAATTCCTTTGTCTCGTGCAGCCGTGCTTGAATATATTTCACTCGTACCGATAACCTGATGGTTAGCCGCTTTTAGGTTGAAGTACGGCTTTCCGATGGAAGATTCTTTGCGATCATAGTTTGCATCTTCCGGGGCGTTTTTTCGCACGGACTCCATTCCGTTTTCGCAAGCGGCTTTAGAGTTATACGCTTCACTAGTCAGAATGGTCTCGCCATTTCCCGCTTTCAAATTGAAATGGAACGATCCATTTGCTGTTTTGGTAATTACAAATTTCCCCATAAGTATTTAGTATATTGATTATCATAAATTTAGGCAAAATATTATTGTAATGGAAATTATAACGATTTATTTTATTTACAAAGTTTAGTCAATAATTAAGTATTTGTAAATTAAGAAACTGTTTGTGTTTTACCCCTAACAAAATGGTTTTAAGTGGCTAAGGGTGAATGAGGTAAATAGTTTTGGCGGAAGACTTCAAAAAATGGCTTTTAGGGTCAATACAGCTAAGGAATTTCCCCAGGAATGAATTGCATCGTGGATAAAAAGATTGGCTTGACCAGGCATTGTGACAGTGATAGGGGATTAGGTTTTAGATTCAATGGAAATTATTAAGTTGCTAGTGCTTTATTTTGTTCCAAAAAAAAAAATAAAAAAAAATCACTTCTTTTTTTTATGGCAAGTGCTAATTATGAAGTAATTATAATTTTCAAATAAAAAAAACGCTATTTCTACTCGGCGGTTTTGAGATTTGGCTTTGTGCATCTCAAAAATAGTTCTATTTTTGTACCCGCAATAGAAAAGCAAGGCCCGTTCGTCTATCGGTTAGGACGCATGGTTTTCATCCATGTAAGAGCGGTTCGATTCCGCTACGGGCTACAATATTCTACAAATTGCGATTCAGATTTTTTTTAATTGATTTCGCTATTTGAATGTGTGAATTAATTTCAATTTACTTCCTAAAACTTAAAACAAGCCTCGAAAATTAAACCTTTCGAGGCTTTTTTTTGTTGTTTGTCGTGGCTGTTCTTTTTTGGAGATAGGATAAAAATAAAGTCGTTATGCTTTAGCTTTTGGAAATCTGGATTTATCCCGTAAAATCATAAGGAGGAATTAGCCTTCAAGAATCTAATGTAACAGGCCATGGTTTAGAGAACTATCGCCGTTGTATATAAGTTGATGAAGAAGGTGTTTTTCTTTCCCAAAGAACAACTCCTGAATTGGCACTGTTCAAGACTGAAATTGTTGCCAATCATTTAGTGATTAGTCACAAAGGAAACTCGACTAATATAGTTAAAATAGATTTGAATCCTGCTCAACAAGAAATCAAAGCGAATCTAGAAACGGTAGTTTGGGACGATACCGTTGAAGCGTATGAAGTAGAAAAGAGAATTTCGAAATGGTTTTTCTTTTTTAATTAAAGGGCAAGCGTCTTTGGATGATTTGAATTCCAGTTTAAATGTAGCTATTCCCATGAAAGAATTCCGACCTAATTTTATTTTTACAGGAGGAGAAGTATATGAAGAAGAAACTTGGAGCGAGTTCACAAGAGGGAATCTTGCTTTTTATGGGGTAAAACCGTGCGGAAGATGCGTAATGGTTGGTATGTCTAGAAAAGGGAATTGTTGCCGGAAAAGAGCCTTTATTGACTTTGTCCAAATATAAAATGGTGGGGAATAATGTGATTTTTGGCCAAAATTTAATTACACTTAAAGAGGGAAGTATTGCCGTTGGAGATGCTGTGGTTGTATTTAAAAAGAAAGCTGTTTTAAATTTAACCGAATTAAAGGGGATTAAGGAAATTAAAATTTAAAGCTGAGGAGCAGCTGTTAATGTAGTAACATAAAAAAAGCGATGATGTGTTCATGGCTTTTTTTTATGCTTTATTGTTTGGGAAGGGATCGTATATCGGTCTTTAGAGTTGCGATATAGTTTAAGATAACTCACCTTATCGCTGTTATCTGTTTTCTAATCAAAGGAGTATAATCGCTCGTTTGAATGTAGATAAGTGCATTTCGTCGATTATTTTTACTTTTTATCGGGATTGCTGGTAAATTTGGTAAACAATTAGAAAACAATAACAATCATTTTGGGATTCAATTTTCTCGAAAAAAAACATAAATATTATGAACTTCTATTTTCTACGTACCTTTTTATTCATCACAGTAATTTTTACGATGAATTCTTGCTCATCTGATTCCTCTGAAACTCAAACAGTGGAGTCCACAACTCAAAAGATGGTTAATTATAATTACAGTGCATCTGAGATTGAAACAATGAAATTGATAAATGAATACAGAGTCAGTGTTGGATTAAATGTTTTGGAAAAAATAGATTTTATCTCATTAAAATCAGAAGAACATGACAATTACATGATCGCTAATAATGTTGTTAGTCATGATGGTTTTGTAACTCGTGCGGAAGAAATAAAGAAAGTGTTATCGGCCAAAGGGGTAGGTGAAAATATAGCTTATAATTATAGTACAGCTCAATCTGCTTTAAATGCATGGTTAGCAAGTCCTGGACATAAAGAAAATATAGAAGGTGATTATACTCATTTTGGAATTGCAATTAGAGAAAATCCTACAACTGGAAAAAAATATTACACAAACATCTTTGCTAAAATATAATTAGATTTTGGTTAGAAAGAGACTGTCTTCCCCCCGAAAGGCAGTCTTTTTTTTATGTCAAAAGAACAACTCTTTTACAAGTTCTATTTTTTGGATTAAGTTAGTTTCCAGAAGTGCGAGTGAACTATGTCGCAACTTCTTTCGGTTCATTATATTCAATCCATGATTGCATTCTGCCAATATACATTTTCAGGTAATTTTCAGTCAAAAAGATGTTAGACCAATCAAATCGCTGCGATTGTATGCCAAGATAGAAAATCCAGATCGCCGCTGCAGCCTCCGGAATTAAATTAATTTCTTGTTCAGATAACGTTCTTATGCTTTGATAGCCTTTTAGAAACTGATCTTTTTTAAGTTCATATTCGGCTTTATCACTTTCTATATGGAATAACTGTTTACAAAAATAAGCCACATCTGAGATTAGTATTCCGTTGCCACAAAAATCAAAATCAAAAATGCTGATTTCGTTTTTGTCTGTAACACTCATATTGTCATACCAAATATCCAAATGGATAATTCCCTTTTGAACTTTCATAAAGTCGATTGTATCAAAAGTCCGGCTGATCTTCTCACTTTGTTTGTTAATGAATTGCATTTCAGCATTTGATTCTGGAAAATGGTTTCGTGCATGTTCATAAGGTAATTTGATTAGTGTTCCCGAGTTATAAGTAATCCGATTGATACTTTTATTGGTGGTTACCGTATGGATATTTGCCATAAGTACACCTAAAGAATAGCAGGTTTCAGCATCCATGAACCTCATTTTTCCGCCTTCGGCAAATGAGAAACGCACGGCATAACGGAGTCCTTCGGGGGCGTTTATGTCTTGTATGAATATGTCTTTCTTGTCAGCAATGGGATATGAGATGCTAAGTTGGTTCTCTTTTAGGAGTTGTAACAACTTGATTTCTTCCTCAATTTCAGATTTTGAGCGCCAGTTATAGCAGTACACTCGCAACACGTATTTCGTGTCGTTATCAGTAATAAAATAAGTGTGATTCATTCCAGTTCTAAACAATCGGCAACTACAATTTTGGCTCAGTCCGTATTTTTCTATAACTAATTGTCCTAAAGCAGTAGCTGATAGTGTGGAGTTTGTAACTGGGAAATGTGTCATTTTTTTATTTTTAGGCGGATTGCAAAGCTACGTCATCCTTTACATTAGCAAAGTACCATCAACAATGAATTACTTTAAAGTAGGCAGCGCTCATGGTGTTTGTTTTTGCAATGTGACTCTTCAGTTTTTTAGTGTAAGCTGCGCTAGCCTTGGCTTTTTTTATTTAAAAAAGCGAATTCTTTTGTCTTTAATGGTATCTACACGAAGCATTTTGTAGTCCAGAACATAATTTTGGTAAACACGCCATGGTGCTTTGTTTCCTTGGCTAGGAAGCGTATTCGCTGCTCTATTAATGTATCCAGAATTCAGGTTGAGTAGCGGAATAGGTTTTAAATTGGTCTCAACTACTTTTGCCTGCAATGCTTTATAATTGTGCTTGTCTAAATATTTCAAGACTCGGGAAATGTATTCGCTAGTAAGGTCACTTTTCAACGTCCAAGAAGCATTGGTATAGCCAACAAAAATAAAGAAGTTGGGTAGATCGCTTAACATAAGACCTTTGTATACAAAAGATTTTGAAACATCAAAAGGTTCCGAGTCTACTTGGATTTTTACTCCTCCAAACGCCACTAATTCAAGTCCAGTTGCAGTAATTATAATGTCGGCGGATAATGTCTTTCCTGATTTTAATAAAATCCCATTGGTTAGAAAACGATCGATTTGATCCGTAACAACTGATGCTTTTCCTTTGCGAATGGCTCTAAAAAAATCTCCGTTTGGGGCAATGCAAAAACGTTGTTCCCATGGATTGTAGTTGGGGATAAAATGTGGATCTACAGGAAAATCACCTAAACCTTTTTTAGCGCCTTTTATAATGAATTTTTTCATTGCCTCAGGGAAGTACTTACACAGATTAAAGAAGACAATAGCATAAAAAATATTTTTAAACCGAATCAGTCTGTACGCGATTTTTTTAGGGAATATTCGTTTTATACGCGCAGCAATTTTGTCTTTATTGGGTAAAGCAGCAATATAAGTTGGCGAGCGTTGTAGCATCACAACTTTTGCCCCTTGATCAGTAAGCTCGGGAACAATTGTTACAGCAGTGGCTCCACTACCAATGATGACCACTTTTTTATCGGTAACATCTAATTTTTCAGGCCATTTTTGAGGATGGATGATTTCACCTTCAAAATTCGATTGATCCTTAAATTCAGGAGTGTAGCCTTTAGCGTAATTATAATAACCGCTACAGCTAAAGATAAACTGGCAGCTATAAACGGTTTCTTCCTTCGTAGCAGTATTTACAGTAGTGACCGTCCATAATTTCTCTTCTGTATTGAAGTTATAAGAAAGCGCACGTTGTTCGTAGATGATATGATCTCTTACTTTATATTCATCTGCGGCTTCATTCAGGTATTTCAAAATAGAAGGTCCGTCAGCAAAAGACTTTTGGTCTTCCCATGTTTTAAAGGAGTAACCAAAGGTGTACATATCCGAATCAGAACGGATTCCCGGGTATTGAAACAAACTCCAAGTACCTCCAAGTTCAGTTCTTGCTTCTAGAATAACATAGGTTTTCTCAGGATTTTTGCGGGACAAATGACAGGCAGCGCCTATACCGGATAATCCTGCTCCTATAATGATAATATCGCTATGCCTCGTATTCATATTTGTTATTTTTAGATTTCAATGCTGTTGCAAAATACAAAATAGAATGAATAAAAAAACACCATTTTATTTTGTTCAGTATTGGTGTTTGTAACTGGTTTGAAAAGTGGTAGGACTTTTATAAAAGCTACTATTTTTTTTTGAAGATTTAAATCAATCTTTTTTATCCTGTTGTTCCGTTTGATTTTGATTTCCATGAATCATGCTTTCGCCTACGTTCATTCCGTTTGACATTCCAATCATGAATGCTGTTAGCATTAGCATGATTTTTCTTTTGACCCAAAGAATAGGGCGCTTGGATTTCTCCAAACCTGGTTTGTTTTTTTGTTTATACATGGTGTAAATGATAAATGATTAAACATTTGGTATCATCATTATGCATGAGATTGCATAAATGCTTAGAAATAATTTCTAAGCTATGTATAAACGGTTAAGGGAGTTTGTTGAAGTCATCATCTCACTTATAAAGAGATGTTGCATTATAAATGAACTTGCTTTTTGATAAAGTTTTACTCTTAATTTAACGAGAACTTTAATTTGAAGACTGTAAATTGCGGCAAATTGAAGATAAGTAAAAGGAATAGAAATTACTGTTTTTACAGCGGTTGCTTGATTGAAATCATATAATTTAGAACGGTATGTTTTCCATTGACTACTAACAATCGGATTTGAAAACTGATAATATTCAACCTGATTTGATTGAGATTCTAAAGTACCATCGTTTACCATCAAGCCAAAGGCAAGAAAGAGTGCAATAAGATATTTTAGCTGTTTGATCAATTTAGAGGTTTTAAATTTAGAATCAAAAGTATGTGTTTTTATGTTAATTGTCAATACTTATGTTTGTTGAAAATCTCAGCTCCTCTTTTTGCTTAACGCCAATAAACCAAGAATAGGGCCAATAGCTAAACAGATGTAAATGCTGTTGGAATCGGTTACTGTTTTTAGAGAACTGATTAATTGGATACTGATTATTGTTATGGCGAAGCCAATGCTATTGACAATAGTAAGTGCCGTTCCTTTAATTTCTGCTGCGGCATTTTGAGCAACTAAGGTCGAGAAAAGCGGAGAATCAGCCACAACGGTCATTCCCCAAAAAAGCATTAAGGCGATAAAAAGCTGTTGTGATGCTATCGCAAATAGGAACGGAGAAATAAGACAGCAAACACAAGAAAGAGCTAAAGATATAAATGCCATTTTTTTAGTGCCAAAAGCTTCTGATAAGTACCCACTAAGTACGCAAGCAAGTCCGCCAATCCCGATGATTAGAAAAGATAAAATGGGAATATTAAAGTTGGTTTCAGGATGTAAATCGTTATAGGTTTTCAACATCAACGGTGTAAATGCCCAAAAAGCGTATAACTCCCACATGTGTCCAAAATACCCAAAAGCAGCAGCACGCAAGTTTTGGTTTTTGAATATTCCAAAGAAAGCGGATAGGTTTACGCCTTGACTTTGTTTTCTATAAGGGCCGTCAGGAACTAAAATAACCATCATCAAACCACCAATAATGGCAAGCGAAGAAGTGGTGATTATAACTGATTCCCATGGGAATACATTTGTTATTCCTTTTAATAAATGCGGAAAAGCAGTTCCTAATACTAAGGCGCCAACTAAAAACCCTAGCGATTTACCTAATCCTTTTTCGAAATGATCAGCGGCAATTTTCATCCCAACAGGGTAGATTCCGGCAAGGAAAAAACCGGTCAAGAAACGTAAACTAAGCATTGTGGCTAAAGTATTGGCTTCCCATAATATACCTGCGTTAAATGCCGCTCCAAGCAATGCACTGATCAAGAATACTTTTGAAGGAGAAAAACGATCAGCAATTGCCAAAAGTGCAAAAACTAAAGTGCCTAAAATAAAGCCAAATTGCACCGCAGATGTAAGATGACCAATGGCTGTTTCGGCAAGGCCAAAATTAATCACTAAGTCGCTCATCACAGCATTACTTGCAAACCAAAGGGAAGTGCAACAAAATTGGGCAATAACAATTATAGGAAGAATGGCTTTTAAACGGTTCATGTAGATTGTTGTTTTCTAATAAAAGCAAAACTAAAGTATTATTTATAAGGAAGCTGAATTTAAAACTTTTGCTTTTGCGGCTAGCGCTAAAGTACTGCTCGTGCCCGCAATCAAAATCAATTGCTAATTATTTTAAAAGCACAAAGCTTTCTTGAGGTGAATCGCTAGGATCTCAGTTTCTTGAAAATCTAGGATGTCGTGTTTTTTTACCTTAAAGCCATAGGTTGTATTTACTTTGAATTTGATCATAAACATGTGAATTATGTAACCATTGTATGGAATTGTATCACAATTTAGAAGATGTATAGTGTTATATTTACTTTCCGTAGATTAATTGTGGATCATCTAAAATTATTTATGTGAAAAACCCCTAAGCGCTATAAAGAATTACCAGAATTATAGGTTTGATTTTAGGCATACTTGGAATTATTAGACATTTATCAGATGTTGCAATTCTAACAGTACACAATTACAGGCTACAGTTTATTAGTTTCATTGTTTTGGTAGTAGGAACCACATTAATAGAAGTTAAAATAATTAGATTATGCCTGTAAATACCACTTGTAAATAGCTTTTAAAAAATCCCAAATTCAGGAAATTTTGCATGGCTGAACAAGAAGTTTTGCAGAGTAGAAAGCTATCGGTCCTATTAGGCCTGCTTTTTACAGTTTAACAGAAATATTAATACAATAAACATTTAATTATGTCAGAAAAAAACAAAAAACAATTTGGTGTTTGGATGGACTCACATCATGCAACTATTGTAGGTAGAGAAAATGTAGATTCAGGTAAGTTCGTAATATTAGGTCACGAAAAAGTGGATGATCAATTTGTGCATACAAGCGAAAGCGCAGCTGATAATGCCGAAAGGGATTTTCTTCACAAACTATTCAAAGACATCACTGCCCATATGCAAAATGTTGATGAACTACATTTGACAGGAACAGGAACAGCTCAAGAACAATTTATTAAATACTTGAAGGAAACGCCACAGTATAAAAATGTTGCTGCTACAGAAAGCACTTCAAATAAAATGAGTGATGAAAGTTTAATTGAATATGTGGCTGCACAGTTCAAATAGTCGTTTTAAATAAACAAGGCTGATTTATCAGTTTAAATAAATGCCCCCAAAAAGCCCTGTGCGATTTGGGGGCATTTTTGCTATAAATAGACCGCTTTTTTTTATACTTTCTGTTCAAGAGCGGGCTTTTGGAAAGTCGCTGGGTTAATTTGTTGTAGGTTCACTTTTACTGGTTAATCGCAAGATAGAGTACCCTACTATTCCAGAAATAATTGATCCAATGATAATTCCAACTTTTGCGGAATTAATACTTATCAAATCGCCTCCAAAAGCCAAATTGGCTATAAATATTGACATTGTAAATCCAACGCCCGCGATGGCTGAAACCCCTAATATTTGCTTGAATGTTACGCCTGAAGGTAATTCGGTCACGTTGAATTTAATACCCAAATACGAAAACAATGCCACTCCAATAAATTTACCAACAAGGAGGCTGATTGCAATCGTAGTCATTAAAGAAAAGTTAAAATCATAACTAGTGCTTATTACGACACCTGCATTTGCAAATGCAAATAGTGGTAATATTAAGTAGGAAATCCAGCTATGTAACTTTTTTTCAAGATGTTGCAGAGGTGAACGAACTTCAGAAGTTAAGTCATCTAAATTATCAATACTTTTTATTTCATCTTTTGCCAGCAAAGGATTTTCATCATCATCTGATACCTTAACGATAGTGTTAGAAATAGAGGTAAGACTTTCTGAAAATGATTTTATCTTAAGTTTTCTTTTTATAGGAATTGTAAATGCCAAAAGGACACCTGCAATTGTTGGGTGTATCCCTGATTTAAGAAATAAGAACCAAATAATAATAGCTAAAACTAATCCGATGTCTAATGAAAATTTTCGTTTGTAGTACAATAAACCCAAAAGGACAATAAGAATAATTCCATATAAAATAAAAAGCCAATTAATATTTACACTATAAAAGATTGCGATGACAAGAACTGCTGCAATATCATCTATGATTGCAAAAGCCGTAAGAAATATTTTTAAACTCAAAGGGACTCTTTTTCCTAAAGTGCTTAAAATAGCTAATGCAAAAGCAATGTCTGTTGCCATTGGTATTCCCCAGCCTTTTACAGTATCTGGGTTTTTATTTAAAAATAAATAGAGGGCAACAGGCACCATGACTCCGCCTAAAGCGGCAATAAATGGAAAGGCTGCTTTTTTTACTGTGTTTATTTCTCCAATTAATAATTCTCTTTTCAATTCTAACCCAATCACAAAGAAGAAAATAGCCATCAAACCGTCATTAATCCATAAAATCAAAGGCTTTTTTAATTCGAATTCTTGAAAGGATATTCCAATCTTGTATTGCCATAAATTTTCATAGGACGCGCCGTAAGCTGAATTCGCCCAAATTAAAGCGATAATTGTTGCTCCAAACAGCAATATTCCTGCTAAACTTTCAGTTTTAATAAATTTTTGAAATGGTGTTAATAGGATTTTTTTAATCATTTGTTTTTGGGTGTTTTTTATGGTACATTTTGTTCCTCTAGCCTTTTAAAACTTATGAAAATGAGTGTTTCTGGGTGAACGAAAGTACGATTAAAAATGCAGCTTCCACTAAATTTGTAGATGGGAAGCTCAAATCAGTGTGTAAATATGGTTTGTAAAGTCATTTTTAAAAGGGGCTCAAAGTCAGGAGATTTTGCGCAGCTGAGGTTGTGGTTTGTAAGATGGTTTTTTAAAGTAGCTCAAAGTAAGGAGAGTTTTCGCAGATGGCCGCAATCAAAATCATTTGCTGATTATTTTAAAAGAAGTATGATCATTAATTACCTAATATTTCTTGTTGCTCTTTTTTATACTTGGTGTTCAATAGCAGGATGAGCGTGGGCTCTTTTTTTGTATATATTTGTATTACCAATTTTAATAAATAATTTTCTTTAAAATTATGGATGCAAAAAGTTTTTTTTCCTCCCAGCAACTTAGCGAATTAATAGATATTTTTAAAAGTAAAGACACTAAATCTTCATCAATTCAGGAGTATTTAAATGATTTTGGAATATTGACAACATTTTTTGGTTTTGTTTGCTTTGATATGCCTGCAACAATAAAAATGCATAGAGTAAGAATTAATGAAAAAGGGAAAGATTTTACTTGTCTCAATGAATTATGGTGTCCGCCTATTGACAAAATAGAGAGAATTGGGAGGTGTAATGATAAAGGAGAACAGATTTTGTACATGTCAGGAGGTGGGGATACAGCTTTACGTGAAATAAATCCGCCAATTGGTTCAGTTGTAACTTGTTTAGAGTGCGAATTGGTTGAGGATATTAAGGTATTTGAGATAGGTGTTCTGAAAAATAATCAAGGCGAGGTGTTCTTGCAACAACTTGCAGATTTTCATAAAATTTCAATAAATCAATTTTATAAAGGAGATCAAGACTTGATTGATTTAGATACAAAATTAAAAGATTATATAGTTGAAGAATTTACAAAACAGATTGTGATCGGTGATGAACATTTATATAAAAAAACTATTTCAATAGCAAAATATTTTTTATCGAACCCTACGATTGAAGGATTGATGTTTCCTAGTATTAAATCAAATTTATTGAGTATTAATTATGCTATTCCAAAACAATTTGCAGATAAAAAGTTAAAGCCAACTAGAATTGATGTTCTAAAAATTGTAGGAAATATTGATGGTAGGTTAAGATTTGAATTTTTAAAAGGATGTTATGAAAATATAAATTTCAGTAAACCAATTAATTATACTAATTCTCGTCCGATAGAAGGTTGGGCATTTCAAGAAAAGAATCCTTAATTTAAATTGTTTTTTTTCTGCCTAAAATATTGTTTTCAACAACTCGGTTTGGCTTTATGATCTTAGACTTTCTAACTTTCCACTAATTCCGCGTGAAGGATGGTAGTGGAGCTCTTTATGGTTTTGTGCCGCAGGGGAAAACAATAAAAGCAGGAACGTACAGCCTGACCCTTGTGGTCACGCCCAGAATAAAGGGAAGACAGCTGATTTTCGGACTTAGAATTGGCTGAAATTAAGTGTCGTGCGGCAGCTCCAGGATAGGGGATAAAAAAGCTTGGTTGGCTTGGAAAAATTTTATAATTTTGCAGTCGAATTTTATCATGTAAATTAAAGAAGAAGATGGATATCAAAAGAGTAGCATTAGACGCTGTAAACGAAACAATTGTAATGACAGTTGTTGCTATGGATTACAAAGGTCAAGTAGCAAAAAGAATAAACGAAAAAATGCCTTTGGCAACCGTTAAAGGATTTAGAAAAGGGGCTGTGCCTAAAGATCTTGTTGAAAAACAATACGGTAAAGCAATCAAACAAGAAGAAGTTCAAAAAGTGGTTGATTTGGCTTTAGAGCGTTTCGTTCAATCAGAAAGATTAAACCTTCTTGGAACTACACTTCCTAAAGTAAACGAAGATTTTTCTTGGGATGCTGAAGAATTGGTTTTTGAATATGAAATTGGTTTAGTTCCTGACTTCACATTAGACTTAGAGGCTAAAAACGATATCGTGAAATATGTAGTTTCTGCTGACGACAAATTAATTGATGGTCAAGTAGAGCGTATCCAAAAACAATTTGGTACTGCCATTCCTCAAGAAGTTGTAGTTGCTGAATCTGATTTGACTGGAACTTTTACAAACGAAGAAAAAGGAATCAACAACACAACAACTATTGCTTTGGATATTTTCAAAGACAAAGCGACTGCTGATAAATTCATCGGTAAAAAAGTTGGTGATGTGGTTACTGTAAATACTAAAGATTTATTTGAAGACGCACATCAATTGATGGACGTGATGAAAGTAGGTCATGATGATGTTCACGAATTAGCTGTTGATGTAGATTTTACAATCGAATCAATCAACACAACTGAATTAGCTGAATTGAACCAAGAATTGTTTGACAAATTGTTCGGAGCTGGAACTGTTTCTTCATTAGAAGAATTGAAAGCGAAAATCAAAGAAGATGCTGAATCTCAATTTGCAACTCAAGCTGACCAAAAATTATTAGCTGATGTTACTGAATTTTTGATCTCAAGCACAAAATTTGATTTGCCAGCTGAATTTCTTAAAAAATGGTTACAAACTGTTGGAGAGAAAAAATTATCAGCTGAAGAAGCTGAAGTTGAATATGCACGTTCTGAAAGAGGATTGCGTTTTCAATTGATCGAAGGTAGAGCAATGGCTCAATCTGACATCAAAATCACTTTTGAAGACTTGAAAACATTCACTACAAAAAACATCCGTCAACAAATGGCACAATTCGGACAAGCAAATCCTACGGACGAAGAAGTTCAAGGAATTGTTGCAAGAGTTTTGTCTAACCAAGACGAAGTAAAAAGACTTTCTGATCAAGTTGTAGCTGAGAAATTATTGGAATTGTTTAAAGAAAAAGCAAACCCAACAACTAAAGAAGTTACTTACGACGAATTTATCGCTGCGTCTTACGGAGAATAAATTTCAGTCTGTACAATCCTAAAGTCGAAAGTCAAAAGCCCCAAGGAAGCAGGAGATTATTAAAATTTTATGATTTGATTACAGATAGTAAACAATAAAAAATAGTTATATTTGAGCGTCAGGAAATTTTTTTTTTGACGCTCTTTTGTTTGAATTAATTTTTAGAAGCTACTCCAGCTTTCCGTTGCAAGTTTTTTCAACTGTTTCTGTTTTTATTCATCTTTTAAGAGCTTCTTTCAGTCGCTTTACAAGAATGAAAAAACTAAAGAACAGTTTTTAAAAAGCTTTCCACTCTAATCTGGGCTAAAAAGAGGACATATTGACATCATTTGGAAATAGGTACGACCTTTGCTTTAAAGAAAACAGACACAATAATAAACGTAAAACTTAGAACAAAAAAATATGAACTACGGTAAAGAATTCAAAAAATTTGCTACAAAGGATCACGGTGTAAACTCCATGTATTACGATAAAATCGTAGGTGCAATGACTCCTAAAAATATGACTCCTTATATCATTGAAGAACGTCAGCTGAATATTTCGCAATTAGACGTTTTTTCGAGATTGATGATGGACAGAATTATTTTCCTAGGAACAGGAATTGATGATCAAATAGCTAACATCGTTCAAGCACAATTGTTGTTCCTTGAAAGTGCCGATGCTTCTAAGGACATTCAAATTTATTTGAACTCTCCAGGAGGAAGTGTTTATGCAGGTTTAGGAATATATGATACTATGCAATACATCAAGCCTGATGTAGCTACAATATGTACAGGAATGGCTGCTTCTATGGGAGCGGTATTGTTATGTGCAGGTGCGCCAGGAAAACGTTCAGCATTGCCACATTCAAGAGTAATGATTCACCAGCCATCAGGAGGAGCACAAGGTGTTGCAACTGATATGGAAATCAACTTGAGAGAAATGTTGAAACTGAAAGACGAATTGTATAAAATCATTTCGCAACATTCAGGGCAAACTTTCGAAAAAGTGCACAATGATAGCGAGCGCGACTATTGGATGATTGCTGAAGAAGCAAAAGCATACGGAATGATTGATGAAGTGTTGAAAAGAGGATAAAAAATAGTTTCAGGTTTCAAGTTTAAAGTTATTATGGAAGCGTAAAATTTTAAACTTGGAACTTTAAACTTGAAACAATAAAGATGGCGAAAGAAAAATTAGAATGTTCATTTTGTGGAAGGAAAAAGCCAGACACCCAACTATTAATAGCTGGAATTGATGCACATATCTGTGATAAATGTATCGAGCAAGCACATGGGATTGTTTTGGAAGAAATAAAATCAAGTGGTGGTTCAAAACTATTGGGAGATCTTGTTTTAAAGAAGCCAAAAGAAATCAGGGCGTTCTTAGATCAATATGTTATTGGTCAAGACCAAACTAAAAAAGTAATGTCGGTTGCGGTTTACAATCACTACAAACGTTTGATGCAACAGCAACAAGACGATGAGGTAGAGATTGAAAAAAGTAATATCATCATGGTAGGTCAAACAGGAACTGGTAAAACTTTGGTTGCTAAAACCATTGCTAAAATGCTAGATGTTCCTTTGGCTATTGTGGATGCTACGGTTCTTACTGAAGCAGGTTATGTAGGAGAAGATGTCGAAAGTATTTTGACTCGTTTGCTTCAGGCAGCGGATTACGATGTGGCCAAAGCGGAAAGAGGAATTGTGTTTATTGATGAAATTGATAAAATTGCCCGTAAAAGCGATAATCCATCAATCACTCGTGACGTTTCTGGAGAAGGAGTACAACAAGCTTTACTAAAACTATTAGAAGGGACAGTGGTTAACGTGCCACCTAAAGGAGGACGTAAGCACCCAGACCAAAAATTCGTGGAAGTAAATACGCAAAACATTTTGTTTATCGCAGGTGGTGCTTTTGATGGAATCGAAAGAATTATTTCGAAACGATTGAATCGTCAAGCTGTTGGATATTCGACTTCTAAAAATGTCGATAATATTGACAAAGAGAACTTGTTGCAATACATTATCCCAAAGGACATCAAAGATTTTGGATTAATCCCGGAGATTATTGGTCGTTTGCCAGTATTGACGCACATGGATCCATTAGACAGAGAGACTTTAAGAGCGATTTTGACACAGCCTAAAAATGCATTAATCAAGCAATATCAAAAATTGTTCTTGATGGATGAGGTTGAATTCAGTATCACTGATGAAGCTTTAGATTTTATCGTTGATAAAGCCTTAGAATACAAATTGGGAGCTCGTGGATTGCGTTCGTTATGCGAGGCAGTATTAACCGATGCGATGTACGAATTACCAAGTTCTGATGACAAGATTTTAGAAATTGACGTAGAATATGCTAAGGAAACTTTGAACAAGAATTTGTTGAAACGATTAGAAATCGCTTCGTAAAGATTGCATTTTTCATAATAATATAAACCTGTTCAGTCATTTGAACAGGTTTTTTTGTGGATAATTTGAACTATTTGTTATTGTTCGAAAAAACAAACATTATACTTTTTTATAAACATTAGATTGACGATTTTTGTTTGCTGTAAATTAATATTAATACAAAATGATAATAGAAGAAAAAGAAATTATTTTATTAAAAGTGTCTGGTCAGGACAAACCAGGAGTAACCGCCGGTTTGACTTCTATATTGGCTAACTATGATGCTATTGTGTTAGATATTGGACAAGCAGATATACATGACACCTTGTCTTTGGGTATTTTGTTTGAAATACAGTCAGGCTCTACTTCAGGACCTGTTTTAAAAGATTTGTTGTTTAAAGCGTATGAATTAGGGATCAAGGTTAAATTTATTCCTATTACTATTGCGGATTACGAAATTTGGGTAAAAACACAGCACAAGGAGCGCTATATCATAAATATTTTGGGAGAAACATTGACAGCGGCACAGTTGTCTGCCGTGACCAAAATAATGTCTGACCAAAGTTTAAATATTAATGCCATAAAAAGATTAACAGGCCGAGTTTCTATTATTGAAAAAGAGGAGTTTCCTCGTTCTTGCGTACAATTATCCGTAACGGGCAACATTTTAGATAAGACTTTGATGACTTCTAGTTTTATGGAAATTTCCAGAACTTTGAATGTAGATATCTCTTTTCAGGAAGACAATATGTACAGAAGAAACAGACGTTTAGTGTGTTTTGATATGGATTCTACCTTAATTCAAACAGAGGTTATTGATGAACTAGCTGATTTGGCAGGCGTAGGTGTGCAGGTGAGAGCCATCACAGAATCAGCTATGAATGGTGAAATTGATTTTAGCGAAAGCTTTAAGCAACGTATGGCTTTATTAGAAGGTTTGAGTGAAGATGTGCTGAAAACAGTCGCTGAAAACTTACCTATAACTCAAGGGGCACATCGCTTGATGAAGGCCTTAAAATATTACGGATACAAAACCGCAATTTTATCTGGAGGATTCACCTATTTTGGGAAATATTTGCAAAAAGAATTAGGTATCGATTACGTTCACGCAAATGAATTGGAAATTATAGACGGTAAATTGACGGGTAATTATTTAGGTGAAATTGTAGACGGCGCAAAGAAAGCCGAATACCTACAAGCCATAGCTGATAAAGAAGGCATACATATCGAGCAGACTATTGCAGTGGGTGATGGAGCTAATGATTTGCCTATGTTGAACCTGGCAGGTCTGGGAATTGCTTTTCATGCTAAACCAACGGTGAAGGAAAGTGCTTCGACTTCCATCTCTAGTTTAGGATTAGATGGTGTGTTGTATCTTTTAGGTTATCATGACAGACATATTGATATGATGGAGTAAATCCTTTCTTATAAAATTTATAAATGGCTTTAGTTCTTCTCGAACTGAGGCTTTTTTTTATATATTCTAGATTTTTATACCTTAACGGAAGACACTTTTTCAGGTTTTTCGAATGCTTGTTTTTCGGGGGTTTCGCAAATTCCTCTTGCTCCACAACCCATTCTGTGTGGTCCACAGGAAACCAACAAAGAAATTGCAAATAGGAGTGCGAGTAGTTTTCTCATTTATAGTGTTATTTTGACTTGCATGTTTTTTAATTGCTCTAGATAGTCTCTTTGGTTCGACAATCTTGGTATTTTATGCTGTCCACCTAATTTGTTGCCGTTTTTTAGCCACTCATAAAACAGATTTTCGCGAGCTATGTTTATAACTAACGGATTAAGAGTCATGTTATTGTGCCTTTTTGCCTCGTAATCTGAATTAACGGACTGTAAGGTGTCATCTAAGACTTTCTGAAACAATGCCATGTCAGTTGGTTTCTTTTTGAATTCAATCATCCATTCATGTGAGCCTTTCTCGCGGTCTATCATGAATATAGGTGCAACGGTATAATCAACTATTTCAGAACGAGTGACTCTACATGCTTTGGCAATAGCCTGATCTGTATTTTCAACCATTAACTCCTCGCCAAAAACATTAATATGATGTTTTGTTCTGCCCGTTACCCTAATTCGGTACGGACTTAATGAGGTGAAGCGCACGGTGTCACCAATTAAATAGCGCCACAATCCAGAATTGGTTGTGATGACTAACGCATAATTTTTAAATAACTCCACGTCTGCTAAACGAATGGTTTTTTGATTGATTGTTCCAAAAGTATCCATTGGGATAAATTCATAGAAAATACCGTAATCCAACATCAATAACAAATCGCTGGAGTTGTTGAGGTCTTGGATGGCAAAAAAACCTTCGGACGCATTGTATATTTCGTAATATTTAAAGTCTCTTTGAGGGAGTATTTTTTTGTACTGTTCTCTGTAAGGCTCAAAGCTTACACCGCCATGAAAATAGACTTCCAGATTAGGCCAAATTTCAAACAGATTCTCTTTTCCAGTGTCTTCAAGCATCTTATTCATTAAAACAAGCATCCAAGAAGGAACACCTGCAAAACTAGTGACGTTTTCTTTTTTGGTTTCATTTATAATCGCTGCAATCTTTGCTTCCCATTCGCTCATAAGCGAAATTTTATTGTTTGGGGTGCTGCTGAACTCAGCCCAAATAGGCATATTTTCAATCAGGATAGCAGATAAATCGCCAAAAAAAGTATTGTTGTCCTCATATATTTGAGCGCTTCCGCCAAGGCGAAGGCTTTTTCCAAGGAAAAGTTGTGAGTCTTCATTGTTGTTTAAATATAGGCACAATAAATCTTTACTGCCTTTATAATGGCAATCTTCCAGCGCTTCATTGCTCACGGGGATAAACTTACTTTTTGCATTTGTGGTTCCGCTTGATTTTGCAAACCATTTTATTGGGGTTTCCCAAAAAACATTTTGCTCCCCCTTACGGGTTCTTTCAATCAGTGGTTGTAGTTCTTCATAAGTAGAAATGGGAACTCTATCAGCAAAAGTAGCATAGGAATTTATTGTAGCATAATCATATTCCTTACCTAAAACAGTATTTTTTGATGACTGAATTAAATTCATAAGTAATTCTTCCTGAACTTCGTTAGGATATTTCAGGAAAAGTTCGATCTGATGGATTCGTTGTTTCAAGACCCAGGATGCAAATGAATTAAGTAATTGTATAGGCATTTTTTAAGTTAGGATTTTAGATTTAGGATTTTGGAATCAGGATTTGAATATCAAATAACAAATAGTAACTTTACAATGTTACCAAAAATAGTAAAAAAATATAGAATTCCTAACAAAGGCATGCCAATTCAGGGTTTAAAACCAAACCTTATTTTGAATTCCGAATTCTAAAAACGAAAAATATAATTTATGCAATACGAGGGAGTACTTACAAAAATGCAAACAGAATTAGGAGATCCAATTCAATATTACCTAGTTTTTGAAGACAGTTTTTTGAATGTGAATCAATTACTGAATAAAAATATTGAAATTAATTTTTCAGGTTACCAATGTTTGAATTGTGGTAAAAAGAAAAAAATATACCGTCAGGGTTTCTGTTATGATTGCTTTTACTCGAGCGCCTCCGTTGGAGATTGGATTATGAAACCAGAATTGAGTACTGCTCATCTTGGGATTCAAGATAGAGATTTGGCCTATGAAGAAAAAGTGCAATTGCAGCCGCATATTGTTTACTTGGCTTTGTCGAGCGAAGTGAAAGTAGGAGTGACCAGAAAAACGCAGGTTCCCACAAGGTGGATTGATCAAGGGGCAATTCAGGCTATTTCGATCGTTGAGGTTCCTAATCGCTATTTAGCGGGAGTTACCGAGGTAGCTTTAAAAAATCATTATGCTGACAAAACCAATTGGCGTAAAATGTTGACCAATTCTATTGAGCATATTGACCTTTTGGAAGAAAGATTAAAACTCGAAAAGATACTGCCTGCAGAAGTTCAAGAGTATTTCTTTTTGAATAAAAATGATTTGTATGAAATGCATTATCCCGTTATTGAATATCCCACGAAAGTGAAAAGTTTAAGTCTTGAAAAAACGCCAACTTTTGAAGGTAAATTAACAGGTATAAAAGGCCAATACTTAATGTTTGAAGATGGCACAGTATTTAATATTCGGAGCTCTGAGGGATATGTAGTTAAGATTTCAGTATAATTTAAAAGCCCAAAAGTATTTTGCTTTTGGGCTTTTTGTTTGTTAAGGAGTTTTAGGTTCTTCCTCAACTTTTTTCTTTTTATTGAAGAGTCCTTTCAATAAATCATTTGCTTTTGTTTTTACTTCTTCGACCGCTTTTGTTTTGGCCTCTTCTTTTGTTGCCGGAACAACCGTTTTTGTAGTATCAGCGGGCTTCTTGTTTTTATTGATGTAATCACTTAAAGCAGATGTCCCTTGATTTAACAATCGCTCCTTTTGTTGCGCTACCAATTGATTAGTCAGATTAGTGACGGCACTTTTTATATCAGTGCTGATTTTTGGGTTAGTGAAGTTTCCGGTTAAGACAGCATTAATGGGTATGCTTTCCATTTTCGCGGCATCGGCAGCTGATAATTTAGCAATTAGCGCATTGGCTTCCGTTCCTAGGTATTTAGCAGGCACATCAAATTTTAAATTGTAATTCATTTTTTGGTCAAAGCCATGGCTTCCACCAATGGTAGCTTTAATATCCTTATACTTGATGTCAAACGGTTTTACGTTAACCATTCCGTCCTTGAAGGTGATTGCGGCTTTTAAGTCGTTTAAGTTCAGCTTGCTGACATCAATGAACTTCAGGTTAGAACCCAATGCGGTTAACAAGGTCGAATTGCTTGCGTTTACAGTGGTAGAAAGTAATTGTCCTAATAAATCACCGGTCAGTGTTTTTAGATCGGGACTCATTGTATTTTCGTTAAGAAATCCATTCAATTTAATGGTTGAATTCAGTTTTCCATTGATAATTCCTGCAAGTGGCGCAAGTTTTTTCAACAGGTCCAGTTGGGTAAACGATTGTGCAATATCCACTTGGTTTAGTCCCAGATCCATTTGGAAAGTAGGGGTTTTTCCTTTTGTGGAGACGGCACCATTTAACCCGATTGTCCCACCAAAAATAGAGCTTTTTATATTTTCCATCGTCAGTTTTTCGTCTTTGACAATCAGTTTTCCAGAGACATCTTTCAAAGTTAGATTATCATATAGGACCGTATTTGCTTTAGCTGTAAGCGAGCAATTCAGGAAAGCTGGGATTTTCATCGCTTCCGTTTTCGTGCTAGCGGTTTTACTGTCTTCTTCGGGTGTCATGAAATCACTAACAGCTATTTGGTTTGAATTTAGATTGAAATTCCCTTTCAATTCTTGGTTTTTGAAAATAAAACCGTAAAAATTCTCCAAAACTCCCGTTACGCTAATGTCACTTTTTCCAGTTGTCGCATTAAATTGTTTCAAATTGACCTGACTTGGATTAAACTGAACCAATGCATTGCTGATGTTCATGGTTTTGCCGTTTTCGTCAGCGTATTTAAAATCAGACAGGCTCATTGTTCCTGCATTTTTTATATTCTGGTACTCACTTTTTTCGACTGAAACCATGTCAAATTTGGTAGTTACGTCTGCTTTCAATATTCCGGTTAACGGTTTATCCAGTTTTATAGGATAGGCCTTAGATAGGTTAGATAAATTGATAGTTCCTTTTAAAGCGGCATCAACTATGGCATTTTGGGTAATGTTTTTAATATTGGCTTTGGCATTAAAAACATCCTGATCTATTTTAAAAGACAGTTTGTCCAGATTAATGTAAGTGTCATTTAAAACTCCAGTTTCGTTGATGATTTTAGTATTAATTACGATGTTTTGCACTGATTTAGGTAAATCAGGGTATTTGAATGAAGCATTATTTGATGCGATATCAACATTGAATTTAGGTACAGTAGTATCCGAATAAAGCCCTTTGGCAAAACCAGCAACGGTAAAGTCTCCTGTTGTTTTTACATTATCCAAACTTGAAGCGTATGCTGCAGGTATGATTCCCAAGAAATTTTTGAAAGAAGAAGTGGGAGTTTTGAATTTTAAATCATATTCCTGACCGGCATCAACCAATTGGATAAACCCATCGAATTCTAATGGCAGCTGATTCACTAAGGCTTTGTTTTCTTTGAAGGTGTATTTGCTGTTTTCTAAATCGATACCCAAAACAGCATCTAGTGTCAATGGAACTTGATTCATATAATTGACTTTGTCCATGTCTAAGGTGATTTTTGCTGTAGACTTTGTAACTAAATCTAGTTTTGAAGTAGCAAAGTCGCCAGTCCCTTCATGATTTAGGCTGTCGATAAGCATTTTTATTTTTGAGCTTTCGTCGAAGTACTTAAACTTAAAATTTTCAAATTTATAGCTTTTAATGTTTAATGCTAATGGACTACTTTTTTCATCAGTGCTTGTTTTATCTTTTAAAGCAATGTCATAGTTCCCAACGCCATCTTTATTGAATATGATATTTATCAGACCGTTTTTTGAGGTAATCCCCTGAATGTCGATGGCTTCATCTTTGCCTTTAAAGAGTTCTTTAATAGACATTTTTAAGTCTAATTCTCCTAGGGAAACTAAAGTATCTCCAGCAAACGGTGCTTTGTTTATAATGACCAATTGATCTAGAGTTACGTTTGCATTTGGGAAATTTTTGAATAGACTCAAATTGGCATCAGCAAAACTGACCTTGGCATCCACTTTTTGATTGATGGCATCAGTAATTTTAGCTTTTATCTCATCTTTAAAAAAGTAAGGAATCGCAAATAATGAGACAGCAACTAAGATAATTATGGTTCCAATGATTTTTAAAATGGTTTTTAACATAAGATATGAGGTTTGTTTCTATTTATTAAGCAAAAATGTTGCCGTAATTTATTTACAAAAATAGTGATTTATGAATTAGTCGTTCTCTAAAGTTTTCATAAATAATAGATTGCTGTTTTTAAGTGTCGCAGCTATAACGAGTTGTAGTTTTGAAAAAGATAAAAGCAAAAAAAATCCGTTTGAAAATTTTTCAAACGGATTCAGCTTTTTAGAGCATTTTTTTTATTGAATATTCATTTCAAATGGCATCATAGTCTGAACACCTTTCTGAGATTGCATTCTTTTTATTCCTTGCAGTACTTTATAGTTTTCTTCGCCTAATTCCTGTTTTATGAATGATTCTTTTGATTGTGCAAAGGGTAAGTTCGCTAAAAGGTCATCGAGGTCTTTCTCGTATTCAGGATAATTACGAGTGTTGTACTTTTTGATCTTAGCTATAGTTGCCGCTTCTTTTATTGCGTCATTCAATCCACCAATTTTGTCTACAAGTCCAATTTTAAGAGCTTCAGAACCAGTCCAAACTCTTCCTTGTGCAATAGAATCGACTTGTGCAAAACTCATTTTTCTTCCTTCGGCAACATGAGTTACAAAAGTCTTATAGATATGTTCTACACCTTCAAGTGTAACTTCTTTGAATTTATCATCCAATGGAACAAACGGACTGTAGCGAGCCGAATTGTCGTGGGTTTTTACTTGTTGTGCATTGATGCCAATTTTTGTGGTGAGTTTGCTGAAATTAGGTAATATTCCAAAAACCCCTATCGAACCAGTAATAGTGTTGTTTTCTGCAAAAATTGTATTTGCATTACAGGCGATATAATAACCACCCGAAGCAGCATAATTCCCCATTGAAACAACGATAGGCTTTATTTTCTTAGTCAATTCTACTTCTCTCCAGATTAAATCTGAGGTCAATGCGTTTCCACCCGGACTGTCAATACGGAGCACGATGGCTTTTACATTTTTATTTCTTCTCGCTTCTTGCAAAGAACGACGCATGGATCCTTCACCTATAGTGTTGACATCACCTTCACCGCTTTGAATTTCGCCTTGGGCATAAATAATAGCGATTTCCTCTTTCGCATCATTAATGTCTGATGTGGTCATCATTTTTTTAGTGTAATCGAAGATGTCTACTTTATTGTACTCTTCCTCTTTTTCTACCTTTAACAATTTTCTGATGGCGTCATGATACACATCTTCATATGCGATGATATCTACTAAATGCTGCGCTTTTGCCATTTCTGGCGTTCTTGCCAAAAGGCCATTTGCGATTTCGTTAAGTTTTTCAACAGAAACGTTTCTGCTTTTTGAAATTTCTGTTACAACTGAACTCCAAATGGAATTTAATAAAGCGGTAGTTTGTTCTCTATTGGCATCACTCATTTCATTTTCTAGAAACGGTTCCACGGCACTTTTATATTTTCCATGTCGTATCACTTCCATTTTCACACCAGATTTTTCCTGAAAGTCTTTGAAAAAAAGTATTTCAGCTGACAATCCTTTGAAATCCATGTCACCTACAGGATTTATATAAATAGGACTAGCGACAGAATTAAGGTAGTATTCTTTCTGAGTATAGGAATTGGCATAAGCCATTACAAATTTCCCCGATTTCTTGAAACTTTCTAGTTCATCTCTCAAGGCTTTGCTTTGCGCCATTCCCAATGAAGACTCACCGTTTAAAATGGAAATTCCTTTGATGTCACCATCTGTTTTTGCTTCTTCAATGGCATTGATTACATCTGTTAAGCCAACACTTTTTTTATCTGAAAATATTTTTATCCAAGGGTCTTTGTATTTTCCTGCATAATCATATTGTATGTTTTTGAGGTCTAACTCGATTACTGAGTTGTTCTTTACTACTACCGTTTCAGATTCGCCTCCAAAAATGGTAGCAATCATCAGAATTCCAAAAAAGAACAGCATTAAAAAAACAAATAAACCTATAATGGTTGCCAATACATTTCCTAAAAACTTCATAATTATATTTTTTTAATAAGTAGCAAAAAAGGATGGATTGTTACAGTTTTTATTCACAATATCCGAATTTAGTTACCAACACTTTGTGCAAATATAGTTCTATTCTGAAATTCTTTTAGTTAATTTGCGCTTAATATGAAATCACAGCATCAGGTCATTTTATCGATAGGAAGCAATCAAGGGAATCGACTTGAAAACCTGACACAATGCATCGACTTGATACATCGTGAAATAGGAACGGTTATCAAAGTATCTAAGATATATGAGACTCCTGCTTGGGGTTTTGAAAGTGACGCGTTCTATAATTGTGCCTTGGTTTTGCATACTTTTAGTTCAGCATCTAAAATACTTACCCAAGTTTTAAAGATTGAAAAAAAATTAGGCCGCATTCGTAATGAGAAAAAAGGATACCAATCTCGAATTATTGATGTTGATTTGATTGCTTTTGATAATGATATTATCAAAACCGAAAAACTCCAAATTCCGCACCCCTTGATGCAGGAAAGGAAATTTGTGTTGTTGCCTATTCAGAATTTAAATTTGGATTGGGAGCATCCTGTTTTTAAAAAATCAATTTCAAGTCTGCTTCAAGCCTGTCCGGATGATAGTAATTGTGTTGTGGTATATCATTTAGAAAACCCTTTACAGGATATCTCGTTGGAGCAATTCAATTATGTTGCTTTCGAAGGAAATATTGGTGCGGGAAAGACCACTTTGGCAACAAAAATTGCAGAGGATTTTAATGCAAAGACGGTTTTGGAACGTTTTGCCGATAACCCATTTTTGCCAAAATTCTATGAAGACCAAAATAGGTATGCGTTTCCGTTAGAAATGTCATTCCTGGCTGACAGATACCAACAACTTTCAGATGATTTAGCACAATTTGATTTGTTTAAAGACTTTCTAGTTGCCGATTATCATATATTTAAATCATTGATTTTCGCAAAAATTACCTTGGCGGAAGATGAATATAGACTATATCGTAACCTTTTCGATATCATTTACAGAGAAATGCCGAAGCCGGATCTCTATATTTATTTGTACCAAAATTCAGAGCGTCTGCTGCAAAATATTAAAAAAAGAGGTAGAAGTTACGAGCAAAAAATTCCAGCTGAATATTTAGACAAAATCAATAGTGGCTATTTGGATTATATCAAATCGCAAACAGAACTGAATGTTTTGATAATTGATGTTTCGGATAGGGATTTTGTAAAAAACCAAGAGGATTACCTCTATATTTTGGGAGAAATTAAAAAGAAGATTTCTTCTTGATCTATCTTTTTAATGAAAAATGACCTGTTATTTCGGGTTTAGTGTCATCAAATCTTAAACGATACCAATAATCATCTGCAGGTAAAATTTTGCTATTGTATTTACCATCCCAACTATATTTACTTGGAGTTAAGTTTGTTATTAACTTACCGTATCGGTCAAAAATTTGAGCGCTTGAATTAGGGTAGTCGCGCATTTCCTTTATTTCCCATACATCATTGAAACCGTCATTATTTGGAGTAAAATATTTTGCTATGGTAAAAACAGTAAAATCTTGAGCTATTAGATTGCATCCGTTATTATCTCTTACAAATGCAGTACTTAGACCGCTAGAAATGTATGCAAATTGATTTGAAACTTGGAAATCTATGCCGTTAATCGAGTATTCATAGTAGCTTTGATTGTTTACTAATTCTATTTTGATTGAATTTTCATTTACCAGAATTGAATTAAAAATAGGTTTTGGATGTTCTGTAACGCTAATGTTCTTTTTTGATTCACAAGAAACGACAGTCGGTGAACTAATAGTTACGCTGTAATTACCTATGGTAGAGACTGAAATCACTTGGGTCGTTTCGCCGCCCGGTGACCATAAATAAGTCATACCGGAGATTGAAGCGTCTAATATGATGCTTTCGCCCTGACATAAAACTACTTCCTCGGTAATTGTGTTTATAGGGTATACTGTTGCTGTTACTTCAGTTCTGAGGCTTGTACAACCATTTGAAATGGCTTCAGCATAATAAGTTGTTGATGCGTTTATGACTGGGGTCATAAAAGAATTTCCTGTGTATAATAAAGAGCCTCCAGTTGGTACATCGTACCAATTTATATTTCCAGTTGACGCTACTGCTTCTAGAGTAACGGTTCCTGAACCACATATGGAAGATGGGGAGGCAGAGTTAACCGTAGGTGAATTGTTTACAGTTGCAATAACAGCGGTTCGTGTCGGGCTTGTACAGCCATTTGCAATAGCATCAACATAATAAGTGGTAGTTATTGAAATTATTGGAGTTGTAAAAGTATTTGCTGTCGCCAATAAATTTCCTGATGAATTATACCAGTTTGTCGTTCCTGCTGAAGCTGTCGCTGTTAAAGTTGCATTCCCAGAGTTGCAAACTGAAGTTGCGCTTGTTGATGTAATTGTTGGTAATGTCTTTATAGTAGCTATAACTTCTGTTCTAGAAGTAGTTGGGCAATTTCCATTTGTGGCGTCAACGAAATAAGAAGTTGTTGTGTAAATTGTAGGTGTTGTATATGAATTTCCTGTATGTATAGATGAACCTCCAGTTTTTGTAGTGAACCAATAGGTGTTGCCATTTGAGGCGGTAGCTTGTAACGTGACATTGCCCGAGTCGCAAATTGAAGCTGAAGTTGTGCTATCTATTCTGGGAATCACGATAGTAGTACTTGCAGAAATTTGAAGAATTGGATCTCCGGGCATTCCGCCATATTCTACAATGTAGCCCTTAGGTTGGTAATTTCCACTAGGCTCACCAGTATTTGATAAATCATTCCAAGATCCTGGAATTCCAACTCCGGGAGCAGTAATATGTGCATAATCTTCATTTTCAGACTGGTTAGGTTCATTGGTGTTCCAAAGCGCAAAATTGGGAGTAGAACCGTTTACAGTACCATTCCAAAATATAACTCTGTCAATAACTGGTCCTGTTACCCATTTCCAGATACCTTCGATTTCCGCATCACTTCCACCAATCCAACCAGCTCCTGCTGCTTGTTCTCCTGAAATTATAGCCTCATCTGCAGTTAAAATTGTCGCTAAATAACCTTGTAAACCATAATAATTAAGTGACTCTGCTGCTATTTTAGCATTGGTCCAAGTAATTCCTAAATTAGGGACATATTGATAATAATGTCCTGTTGAAGGAAGATAGTTGGCTTGACCAATACTTATGGAAAAATTTCTAATCCCAGATGGTGCAAAACTTGAATTACTGAACTCGATATCTTTTATCGCTGAAACGAAATCTATGTATAATACCGGTGTTCCACTAACGGGACTTGATAGTTTTAGTTTTCCTGCAATAGGATCCCAACTGGATATAATCGTTGGGTGTGAAGTAGGATTAACTAATTGTAAGTTATCTTGTCCATTAACATATCCAGCTGATATTTGGATATAAATAGCATCTGTACTTGTGTCATCAGAATCGGTTATTGTTACGTCTGTTACAATTTTTAATGAACTTCCTGCGCAATATATCTGATTTCCGGTTGCAGTAATTATGGGGGCTCCGTTTGCAAATAAAGATTTAGTTAATTTTGGTTTTGGAGACTCAGTATTTGCAAAGTTCTGATTTGAAATAAGAAACATAAAAACTAAAATTATACAAAACGATTTGTTTTTGCCCATTCTATAAAAGTATAGTTTTTAAATTAACTGTTTTGGCCAATTTAATTTTTGAAACAAATCCCAAACAACTATTCCTGTACTTACAGAAATGTTTAATGAATGCTTAGTTCCTAGTTGGGGAATTTCTATGCAGCCATCGCATTGGGCAACCGCTGCCTGTGAAACTCCATGCACTTCGTTTCCAAAGACCAGAGCATATTTTTTGCCTTTTTCTACTTCAAAATCTTGAAGAAATATGGCGCTTTGCACCTGTTCTATGGCTAGGGTTGTTATATTGTCGCTCTTCAAATTTTCAATAACTTCAAGAACATTTTTGTTGTGTTCCCAAGTAACAGTTTCAGTTGCGCCCAAGGCTGTTTTGTGAATTTCTTTGTTTGGAGGGGTTGCTGTGATACCACATAAATAGATTTTTTCAATCAAAAAAGCATCGGCAGTCCTGAAGACGGAGCCAATATTGTGCAAACTGCGGACATCGTCTAAAACGATAATAATTGGAGTTTTTTCTGATTCTTTAAAGGCTTCAATTGATTTTCGATCTAATTCGCTGTTTTCTAGCTTTCTCATTCCGTTTTGAGTTTGATTCAAAAAAAAAAGCTTCCGATTTAAGGGAAGCTCTTCTTTCTATTAATTAAAATTTAGCTTTTTGATGCGTCGTCAGCTAATACAGTTCCTTTTATTGTAAGTACTTTAGTTGGACTTCCTGCAGCATTAGATGTTACAGTTACTGTTTTTGTGAATGCCCCAACTCTGTCAGTAGCATATTTTACACCAATAATTCCTTTTGCTCCTGGAGCAATTGGCTCTTTTGGAGATGTAGGAACAGTACAACCACATGAACCTTGAGTGTTTGTAATAATTAGCGGCTTGGTCCCGTTGTTTGTAAAAACAAATTCACGTTTTCCATCCGCGTTGTGTGCGATTGTTCCGTAATCAATTGTTTCTGAAACGAAAACCATCCCTGCTCCATCTACTTTAGCCACCTTAGCCTTTATCTTTTTTGTAGTTTCCTGGGCATTAGAAGTAGTAACTCCTAAAACGGTTAGCATAGCTAGTAAAATTATTTTTTTCATTTTGTGTCAATTTTAAAATTTATAACAAATCTAAATAAAATATTGAATTTACATCTTAATTTTTACTTAAAAAATTTCTAATTTTTTTTTAACCGCCGACTTATTAGTTATTAAATATTTAAATTCGCTGATATTTTTCTCATACATATAAAATCAAATAATTTGGCAGCTAAAGATAAAGTGGTTAAGGAAACACCGTTAATGAAACAATATAATGAGATCAAAAGGAAGTATCCGGATGCATGTTTGTTGTTTAGAGTAGGCGATTTTTACGAAACTTTTGGTGATGATGCAGTAAGAGCTTCTAGGATTTTAGGGATTACCCTGACAAAGAGAGGGGCGGGCTCTGCAACGGAGACGGCATTGGCGGGTTTTCCACATCATTCGATAAACACCTATTTACCTAAATTAGTTAAAGCAGGTCTTCGTGTCGCAATTTGTGATCAATTAGAAGATCCTAAGATGACAAAAACTATTGTGAAACGAGGGGTAACTGAATTGGTTACTCCGGGAGTTTCCATGAATGATGAAGTTTTAAGTTCCAAAACAAATAATTTTCTAGCTTCAATATATTTTGCCAATAAATCGATTGGAATTTCCTTTTTGGATGTTTCTACTGGAGAGTTTCTTACAGCCCAGGGGAATGCCGAGTACATCGATAAATTACTGCAAAATTTTAGTCCAAGTGAAGTTTTGATTCCGAAAAATAATAAAAATGAATTCCGTGAAATTTTCGGAGATGACTATCATAGCTTTTATTTGGAGGATTGGATTTATAAAGAGGATTATGCATTCGAAATCTTAACAAAACATTTTCAAACGGTTTCCTTAAAGGGATTTGGTATTGAAGACTTGAAGGAAGGGATTATTGCTTCTGGAGCTATTTTGTATTATTTATCAGAAACGCAGCACAATAAAGTTCAACACATCACGGCTATTCAGCGTATAGCTGAAGATGCTTATGTTTGGATGGATCGATTTACGATTCGTAACTTAGAATTGTATCACAGTTATAATCCAAATGCTGTTACTCTTTTGGATGTAATTGATAAAACGCTTTCGCCAATGGGAGGACGCTTATTAAAGCGTTGGCTTGCATTACCGTTAAAAGACGGAAATAAAGTTCGAAGTCGTCATCAGGTAGTTTCCTATTTGAAAGAGAATCAGGAAGTTTTGCAAAGTATGCAGCAACAAATCAAACAGATTTCAGACCTGGAACGTTTGATTTCCAAAATAGCTGCGGGAAAAGTATCGCCGCGTGAAGTTGTATATCTCAAAGAATCGTTGGATGCAATTATTCCTATAAAAACATTAGCCTTAGAAAGTCCGCAGGATGCAGTAAGGATTATTGGCGACAGTTTGCATAGCTGTGATTTATTGCGCGAAAAAATTAAAATGACATTAAACCAAGATGCGCCGGTAGCTGTTGCGAAAGGGAACGCTATTGCCAAAGGAATTAGTGAAGAACTGGATGAATTGAGGGCAATCTCAACTTCCGGCAAAGATTTTTTAGATGGAATTGAAAAGCGAGAATCGCAATTAACAGGTATTTCGTCGTTGAAAATTTCTTTCAACAACGTTTTTGGTTATTATATTGAAGTAAGGAACTCACATAAAGATAAAGTGCCGTCAGAATGGATTCGTAAACAAACATTAGTAAATGCAGAGCGTTACATTACTGAGGAGTTAAAAGAATATGAAACTAAAATTCTGGGTGCTGAAGAAAAGATTCAAAAAATAGAATCAGAGTTGTTTGAGCAATTAGTTGCTTGGATTGCAACCTATATAAAACCAGTTCAATTAAATGCTAATTTAGTGGCGCAGTTGGATTGTTTGTGTTCTTTCACACAGTTGGCTATCGAAAACAGATATGTTTGCCCAGAACTTGATGAAACCTTCGAACTGGAAATTAAGAACGGTCGTCATCCTGTTATTGAAAAGCAATTGCCAGTAGGAACTCCTTATATTGCAAATGATGTTTTCTTGGATCGAGAAACCCAACAGATGATTATGATTACCGGTCCTAATATGTCTGGAAAGTCTGCTATTTTACGGCAAACCGCATTAATCGTGTTGTTGGCTCAAATGGGAAGTTTTGTCCCTGCTGACAGTGTAAGGATGGGGACTGTTGATAAGATATTTACCAGAGTGGGAGCAAGTGATAATATCTCAATGGGTGAATCTACCTTTATGGTCGAAATGAATGAAACAGCCTCTATTTTGAATAATATTTCCGATAGAAGTCTGGTTCTGCTAGACGAAATCGGGAGAGGAACCAGCACTTATGATGGGATTTCTATCGCTTGGGCTATTGCTGAGTTCTTACATGAACATCCTTCTAGGCCTAAAACGCTATTTGCAACGCATTATCACGAGTTAAATGAGATGACCGAATCCTTGCCAAGGATTCAGAATTACAATGTCTCAGTCAAAGAGCTTAAAGACACTGTTCTTTTTATTAGAAAATTGGTAAAGGGAGGAAGTGCTCACAGTTTTGGAATTCACGTGGCAAAAATGGCTGGAATGCCTCAAATCGTGATTTTGAAAGCACAAAAGTTATTGAAGAAATTAGAAAGGGATCATTCTGGCGATGTATTGAATGGAATAAAATCGGAGAAAGACGAAATGCAAATGAGTTTCTTTAATTTAGACGATCCTTTGTTAGAGGAAATCAAAGAGGAAATTCTAAATCTCGACATAAATACCATAACCCCGATGGAGGCATTGATGAAATTGAATGAAATAAAAAGAATGATCACCAGAAAATAAATTTATTTTTTTAAAGTTGGGGATATCAATAGTTTAACTTTTATCTTAAATTTTTTTGTAAAAAAGACTTGTGTAATTCAATAAATGTCCTAAATTTGCATCCGCAATACAGAACAAGTATTGCGGTTCTTTTTAAGAAATGAAAATGCGAAAATAGCTCAGTTGGTAGAGCGCGACCTTGCCAAGGTCGAGGTCGCGGGTTCGAGCCCCGTTTTTCGCTCCAAACCATAAAATACTTGGATGGTAATTATGTTTAATTAATTTTTTAAAATTAAATATAAAAATCGAAGAGTAATAATGCTCGGATGGTGAAATTGGTAGACACGCTGGACTTAAAATCCAGTGAACAGCAATGTTCGTGCGGGTTCAAGTCCCGCTCTGAGTACTAAAGCCTCTTCTTTTGAAGAGGCTTTTTTTTTGTTTATATACGGATGCTTCTTCATTCAGAATTTAAAAGTAAATGTTAATTCTAATTGGTTTTAAAATTAAATATCATCTATTCAAAATATGGCTTCTTTTGTAATTACGAAACGATTTAGCGGAGATTATAAGTTTGAGCTTACATCTAGAAAAGGGAAAACCATTTTTACGAGTAAAGCGTACGAGTTGAGAATGGATTGTGAGTCTGATGTAGAGTATGTAAGATCGGCCTTTCAGACTTGTTCTTTTGTAAAGTTTAAAACGACTGGCGGAAAATTTTTCTTTAGGCTAGTCATTGGTGATGTGGTTATGGCTACCAGTAGGAAGTATACGACGGAACTGATGGTGCAGAAAGGAATTGACGAAATAGTTAAGTATGGTTCAGAAGCGGAGATTCTGGATTTCTCTAATAATGATTTTAAATTCGAGGACTAGTATCTTTATAATTTAATTATTGGCAATAAAAAAGCCATCACGTTTGCACGGATGGCTTTGATTTTTTTTGTGTAATTAAAAATTACTCAGCAGCAGGAGCTTCAACAGCAGCAGAATCAACAGCTACAGCCATAGTATCTACAGCAACAGAATCAACAACTACAGCAGTAGTATCAGCAGCTACAACTTCTTCAGCAGGAGCGTCAGCTTTTTTACAAGATACAACAGTTAAAACAGCAACAACAGCTAAACTTAAAAATACTTTTTTCATCTTAATTTAATATAAAGGTTAATTATTAATTCGACGCAAAGATATACATTTTTTGATATGTAAATAATTTTTTTATTTTTTTTTTAAAAATAATATTTCATTTGCGTTTTTACTCGAGATGGCAAGAATAATGCCGAATAATAATGCTTTGAAAAGAAGTTGCTTTTTTTTGAATTATCTAAAATTTTGAAGCCTATTTTTGTGAGATTACTATTTTACCACCCTTTTATTAAATTCTACAACGTATTTTTAATTAATTGGTTTTAAATATATTATATTGTTCTTATTGAGTATTCGTAAAATATTTTACCAACTTAAAATGTGGCGAGATCGTTTTTTAGGAAGGAAAGGATCTTTGCTCAGTAAATGGATTTATTGTTCTAATTCGTCAGCTATTGATTTCTTTTCGATTTAAAGAAAATAGAAGGATAATAGCTGCAATATAACTAAGAATTTAGGGCTTAATCTTTGTTTGATTTACAAGGATTTCATGATGATGTTTGTCGCGCCTTTGTTCATTAATACAAAAGTGCTGCAAATGTGTCCTTTTTCACTTCTGATGGCATCGTTTAAAAGTAAATCTTTAAAGGCGTCATTCAATTCTTTCTTGGTCGAAATAGAGATGCAGCCGCCCATATTTACCAAAGCCGTCGCTTCTGCAAAATGAGAATAATTTGGACCTATCACGATTGGTAGACCAAAAGTAGCTGGTTCTAGTAAATTGTGGACACCTGGATTACCGAATCCTCCACCCACATAGGCAATGTCAGCATAGCTATAAATTTTCGTGAGAATACCAATAGTGTCTATTATGAATACATCAAAATCAGCAAGGTTTTTGCCTTCCATTTCTGAGAACAAAACGGTTTTTTTTGTGATTCCATTTTTCAACAATTCTATTTGGTTGTCTTTTATGTTGTGGGGAGCGATGATGAACTTGACATCAAATTCATTTTTATTGATGAAATCGATCAATAAGGTTTCGTCTTTTGGCCAAGAACTCCCAACAACGATTGTCAATGTGTTGTTTTTGAATTCGGAAATATATGGCAAGGAATTGTCTTTTTCTAAAATGGCCGCCACCCTGTCAAAACGAGTATCGCCTGAAACAGCAACATTTGATTTGCCTAATTGCTGTAATAGTTTTTTTGAAGCTTCATTTTGTACAAAAAAATAGGCAAAGCTGTCTAGTGCTTTCCTGTAAAAACCGCCGTACCATTTAAAGAACATTTGGTCTTTCCTGAAAATGCCAGATATTAAATAGGTAGGCGTATTTTGAATCTTGAGCTCATTTAGATAGTTTAGCCAGTATTCATATTTTATAAAAAAAGCTATTTCAGGATGAACGATGTTTAGGAATTTCTGTGCATTGCTTCTAGTGTCAAGGGGCAGGTAAACAGTAGCAGCTGCAACGCTATTGTTTTTGCGGACTTCATAACCTGAAGGAGAAAAAAAAGTAACTACAATTTTGTGAGAAGGATATTCTGTTTTGATTTTTTCAATTACAGGTAAACCTTGCTCATATTCTCCCAGTGATGCCGCATGGAACCAAATTGTCTTATCTGAAGGTTTTATTTTCTGTTCTAAAGTAGCAAAAACATGTTTGCGGCCTTCTACAAAAAGATTGATCTTTGAATTGAATAAAGCGATTAATTTTAAGAGTGAACCCGTAATTTGTATTACGATATTATAGAGGAAAAGCATACCGGGATTTTTATTTTGCTAAAATACAGTTTCTTTTGTTTATCGTTTAAATCTTCGTGCTTAAATTCATATTTTTGCAGTTAACAATTGTAATAATGTATAAAAGGATTGCTTCGATTTAAAAGAGTGCTACATCCGAAAGGAATATATAAGTTCAGCTACTTTGCATGCTTTGTGCCTTTTTTGAGTTTTGGGGTTAATTGGCTTAAATAAAATATAAATGAAAAAAATCCAAATGGTTGACTTAAAAAGTCAATACGATAAAATTGCAACTACTGTAAATGATTCTATTCAAGAAGTTCTAGATACAAATACTTATATCAACGGACCGCAGGTGCATCAATTTCAAAAGTCATTAGAGCAGTATCTAGATGTGAAACATGTAATCCCTTGTGCAAACGGGACTGACGGTTTGCAAATTGCTATGATGGGACTTGGTTTAAAACCGGGTGATGAGGTAATTACTGCTGATTTTACTTTTGCCGCCACGGTAGAAGTGATTGCTTTGTTGCAACTAACGCCCGTTTTGGTCGATGTTGATATGTATAACATGAACATTTCTATCGAAGCTATTAAGCGTGCAATTACTCCAAAAACAAAAGCGATTGTTCCTGTTCATTTGTTTGGTCGTGCTGCTAATATGGAGGCTATTATGGCTTTAGCCAAAGAACATAATTTATATGTCATTGAAGATAATGCGCAAGCTATTGGTGCTAATTGTAAATTTTCAGATGGCAGTAAAAAGAAAGCTGGAACTATTGGTCATGTAGGATCTACTTCGTTTTTTCCGTCTAAAAACTTAGGCTGTTATGGTGATGGTGGTGCTATTTTTACAAATGATGATGCTTTAGCACATACTCTACGTGGAATTGTAAATCACGGAATGTACGAGCGCTATCATCATGATGTGGTGGGAGTAAATTCTCGATTAGACAGTATTCAAGCTGCTGTTTTGAATGCAAAGTTACCTTTGTTAGATCAATACAATAAAGCAAGACAAGATGCTGCCAGAAAATATTCTGCCGCTTTTGACGGACATAAGAATATTATTGCACCACAAATTTGTGATATTTGTGATTGCCATGTGTTTCACCAATATACTTTGCGAATTGTAAATGCTGATAGAAATGGATTAATGCAATATTTGTTAGATAAAGGAATTCCTTGTGCTATTTATTATCCAATTCCTTTGCATTCCCAAAAAGCATACGCAGACTCTCGTTATAAAGAAGAGGATTTTCCTGTGACAAACCAGTTAATAAAAGAAGTGATTTCATTGCCTATGCATACGGAACTTGATGATGAACAGATCAAGTTTATTACCGATAGCGTTTTGGGGTTTTTAAACAAATAATTTTTCGATTAATCGTTTTATCGATAGTCTGACTGATTATCGAGCAAATAAACAAATAAAGAAGAAATGAAAATATTAGTTACAGGAGGTTTAGGTTTTATAGGGTCGCATACTGTTGTCGAACTGCAAAATGAAGGTTTTGAAGTAATAATAGTTGATAATCTTTCTAATACTTCATTGGATGTACTGGATGGAATTTCAAATATCACAGGGAAAATTCCGGCATTCGAAAAGTTAGATTTACGCGAAAAAGATAAAGTGCAAGAGTTTTTTAGAAGACATGTTGATATTGTGGGCGTTATTCATTTTGCGGCTTCAAAAGCAGTTGGCGAAAGTGTAGAGGACCCTTTATTGTATTATGAAAACAACATCAATACCTTAGTTTACATTCTTCAGGAGTTACAGCGAAAACAAGAAGCGAGCCTGATTTTTAGTTCCTCTTGTACCGTTTACGGCCAGGCCGAAATAATGCCAATTACAGAAGGCGCTTCTATTCAGCCAGCAATGTCTCCTTATGGGAATACGAAACAGATAGGGGAGGAAATCATAACAGATACCACTAAAGTAACTAATATCAATGCTATTTTGTTGCGTTATTTTAATCCAATTGGTTCTCATCCTTCTGCTGAGATTGGTGAATTACCGTTAGGTGTTCCTCAGAATTTGGTTCCATTTATTACACAAACGGGTTTTGGTTTACGTAAAGAACTGGCTGTTTATGGAGATGATTACCCTACACCTGATGGAACTGCGGTACGCGATTATATTCACGTTGTAGATTTGGCAAAAGCCCATGTGATTGCTTTGCAGCGATTATTGAATAAAAAAAATCTTGAAAAAGTAGAGACTTTTAACTTAGGAACAGGAACAGGAAGTTCTGTATTAGAAGTAATTCAGGCTTTTGAAAAAGTAAGCGGTCAAAAATTACCATATAAAATCGTGGGGCGTAGAGAGGGAGACATTACTTCGGCTTATGCCAATACTAGTAAAGCCAACAATGTACTAGGGTGGAAAGCTAAATCAACACTTGAAGAAGCGATGGCTAGTGCATGGAAATGGGAGCTGAAAGTAAGAAAAGCACAATAATGATAAGGAAAAGCGCGCTGTTTTTGAGTTTAATTTTAATCATATCATGTAAAAGTTATGATAGGAGTAAATCAATTCTTTCAACTCAAAAACAGAGTACTTTAAGTGGCGGGAGCACTATTGTGATTGGACACCGCGGTACGCCAGGGTATTTACCGGAACATACTATTGAAGGATATACTAATGCCATAAAAATGGGAGCCGATTTTATTGAGCCCGATTTGGTGATGACAAAAGATGGTTTCCTAGTCGTTCGCCATGAACCGATGTTATCAGGAACTACTAATGTTTCTGAAATTTCTGGATTTGCATCCAAGAAAACGACTAAAAACGTAGACGGAAAAGAAATAAATGATTGGTTTGTTTCTGACTTCACTTTATTAGAAATAAAACAATTACGTGCAAAACAGGCTTTTGCAGAAAGACCACAAGAGTTTAATAACTTATATCTCATTCCCACATTTGAAGAAGTTATTGCTCTCGCAAAGCAAAAATCAAAAGAATTAGGTCGGACTATCGGAATATACCCAGAGACGAAACACCCTTCTTTTCATGAAGCGCAAAATTTACCTATTACAGATAAGTTATTGGAACAATTAACAGCAGCTGGCTGGAATAGTTCAGACGCTCCCGTTTATGTCCAATCGTTTGAAGTTTCAAATTTGCAATATATTAGAAAAAGATCAACGGTTAAAACCATTCAATTATTGAGTTGTTATGACGTTGCTCTAAATGGAGATTTAATTTTCACAGTCCCAAAAGGGGAATTAATTTCTGACGGAATGCCTTACGATTGGTACTTGAAAGGAGATAAAAGAGATTTTAGTTTTTTCATCAGTCCGGAAGGATTGGATTTTGTGAAAACTTATGCTAGCGGAATTGGCCCTTGGAAGACTTTTATTATTTCGTACACAGGAACTGATGTAAATAAGGACGGAAAGGCTGATGATATAAACGGTGATGGAAAAGTAGATGATGCTGATAAAATAGCGTCACCGCCAACAAACTTGATTCATGAAGCCCACAAAAGAGGTTTGCAAGTGCATGCTTATACTTTTAGAAATGAAAACCGACGTTTACTTAACAGTTACAATGATGATCCTATTTTAGAATACCACGCTTTTTACAAATTAGGAATTGACGGTGTGTTTTCTGATTTTAGTGATACCGCCGTTCAAGCCAGGTTATTACCGTTTTAAATTAGTTATGAAATAACTTAAAACATAAAAGGCTATCACTTGATAGCCTTTTATGTTTTTTTTAATTATTCTGTAGCAGCTTCTTTCATTTTTTTGCCGGCCTCATCCATTTTCGCAGCTCCTTTTTCAAGAGTTTCACCAACTTTTACTTTGGTTGAGTCAACTGCAGCGTCAACTTTAACAGCTGCTGTATCTATAGCTTCGTCCATTTCTGCACCAACAGCTTCTGTGGCTTCTTTCATTTCGTCTTTGGTTTCTGTCTTACAAGAAACGGTCATTAAAGTGGCAACAAATGCTAATCCCAAAAGTATTTTTTTCATCATTTTGTATTTTATAAATTAAAAATTTTAGTGAACTTACTATATAAAGATATTAAAAAAACCCTTGCAAATATTTATTTGTAAGGTTTTTGTTCGTTTTTTAGGATTTCCTTCTGGGATTTGAAACTTGATTTTATTTATGCGTTAGCAGTTGCTACTTCTTTATCAATTTTCCCAATCAAACCAGCTAATACCTTTCCAGGGCCAACTTCAGTAAACAAAGTAGCACCATCTTTTATCATTTGCTGTACGGATTGTGTCCATTTTACAGGAGCAGTCAGTTGTATGATTAAGTTTTTCTTGATTTCATTGGCATCAGAAACTGCGCTAGCTGTTACATTTTGATAGACTGGACAAATAGGCGTGGAGAATGTAGTTGCTTCAATAGCTGCTGCTAATTCTTCTCTAGCTGGCTCCATCATAGGCGAGTGAAAAGCGCCACCTACAGGCAATAATAAAGCTCTTTTTGCTCCAGCTTCTTTCATAGCTACGCAAGCTGCTTCAACAGCCGTAGTTTCTCCCGAAATTACTAATTGTCCCGGGCAGTTGTAGTTTGCAGCTACAACAACTCCGTCGATTGATGCGCATACTTCTTCGACAACATTGTCAGCAAGTCCTAAAACTGCCGCCATAGTTGAAGGTTTTATTTCGCAAGCTTTTTGCATCGCTAAAGCCCTTTGTGAAACTAATTTTAATCCGTCTTCAAATGATAAGCTACCGTTAGCTACTAATGCTGAAAATTCTCCTAGAGAGTGGCCCGCTACCATTTCTGGTTTGAAATCGGTACCCAAGGTTTTGGCCAAAATAACCGAATGTAAAAAGACGGCTGGTTGAGTAACTTTGGTTTCTTTCAACTCTTCTGCAGTACCTTCAAACATAATATCCGTGATACGAAAGCCTAATATTTCGTTTGCTTTTTCGAATAAGTCTTTGGCTAATGCCGAATTTTCATATAAGTCCTTGCCCATTCCTGTGAATTGTGCCCCTTGACCGGGAAAAACGTATGCTTTCATAAAAATTGTTTAAAGTTTAAGGTTTCTCAAATTATTAAAATGAAACCGACTGCAAAAATAGCACTTTTTTTAGGAGTGCCAACAATTGTTGTTATTAGCAACAGTTCTATTGTTATATGGGGCAATATTTACAAAGTTTTTCGTCGCTATCAGGGATGAAATAAAGCAAACTGGAGTTTAAACAAATAAAAAAGCGCTGCTTGATACAACGCTTTTGTGATAAAATTAGAATCCTTTTCTGCTAACGGGATTTTTAGCTCAAACTAAAGTGTAATTGATTCTATAATTTGCAACAGCTCATTGTTTAAGTCTTCATTAGTTATTCCTTCTTTTTCGTCAAAGTTTTCATTGAAACTCGGTAATGAAAAGCTTCCTTTTACCACAGCGCCCTGAAATGGGAAACGATTTTTTGCTGTTTCTAATACTGAGCTTCCACCTCTGGGTCCGGGAGACGTCGCCATTATTAATGTTTGTTTTTCTTGAAATGTTTTAGCGTGAATTCTAGAAGTCCAATCGAAAATGTTTTTAAAAGCGGTTGAGTATGCCCCGTTGTGTTCTGCAAAAGAGATAACAAGCAAGTCAGCGGTTCCCAGTTTAGTATAGAAATCTTGCGCTAGTTGTGGAATTCCACTTTCGGTTTCTTTATCTGTGGAAAAAATAGGCATTTCATAATCATTTAAATCTAAAACTTCAACTGATGCGTTGTCAAATTTTCCTGCAGCATAAATGGCTAATTGTTTATTTATGGAGTTTTTGCTTGATGAAGCGCCAAAAGCGATAATTTTTTTCATTGTTATTTGTTTTTGTAATAAGTTAGGGCTCCCGAGGGGCATTTATCCACGGTGCTAATTATTTTTTCTGTTGAAGACCCCTCAATATTTATCCAAGGCTTTTCTTTAGGCTGAAATACTTCGGGGTTATTACGAACACAGTTGCCTGAGTGAATGCATTTCCCAGACTGCCATACAACGGTAACACTACCATTAGTATATTCTTTTTTAATGTCTTTTGGATCCATAATTATAAGTTGGTTTTACTGGTTCTTTTTCCTCTCTAAGTTTTTCAAATGGAACATTTTTATGCAATTGAAAATAAGGCTGTTTTATTTTTGTCTATTGTAAAACGTCTGTAAATTCAGGGGTTTTGTCAAAAACATTTTTAGCAAATGGACAAAGCGGAATTATTTTAATACCTCTTTCACGAGTAAATTCGACTGCCTTTTCTACCATTTTTTTGCCAAAACCTTTGCCTTTATTGCTAGGGTTTACTTCAGTGTGATCAATAATGATTTGCTGCTCACCGGCAAAAACAAATGTCATTTTTGCCTCAACCTTACCGTCAATTTCAATATAGAAAAAGCCTTTTTTTTTATCGTATTCTAATTCTATGATTTCAGACATGATTTTTTTTTAGTGTTGCATAGGAATTTCCATCAATAAGAACTCAGCATCTGTACTTGCTTTGATTTCGAAGGAATTCAAGTTCCATATTCCAAAACCGTCACGAGTTTCTAGTTCTTGTCCATCTATAGTTAGCGTTCCAGACAAGATAAAAGCGTAAACGCCATTTCCTTCCTTTTTCAAATTGTATGTTGTTGTAACTCCTTTGTCAAATTTACCCAAATGAAACCATGCATCCTGATGAATCCAAACTCCTGCATCTTCCGGATTTGGAGAAAGAATCTGTTGAAGCTTGTTTTTTCTGTCTTCAGGGTTTAAGGTGATTTGTTGGTAACGCGGGTCTACATTTTGCTTATTTGGGTACACCCAAATCTGCAATAATTTAGTTCTTTGGTCTGCATTAGGGTTAAACTCACTGTGTTTTACGCCAGTTCCAGCACTCATAACTTGCACGTCACCACTTTTGATGGTTTCTGTATTGCCCATGCTGTCTTTGTGCGCTAAATCACCTTCCAAAGGAATTGTGATGATTTCCATATTGTCATGTGGATGCGTTCCAAAACCCATTCCAGCAGCGACGGTATCATCATTCAAAACGCGAAGCGCTCCAAATTGAACTCTATCTGCATTGTACCAACTTGCGAAGCTAAAACTGTGATATGCATTTAACCATCCATGGTCAGCATGTCCTCTCGTATCTGCTTTATGTAAAACTGTATTTTTCATAGTGTATAAATTTAGTGATTTTTTTATACTTCAAATTTACAAATATTGTACAGTGCTAGCACTTAATCTAGATTAAGAAAAATAGTGGTCAATGTTCAGGAAAACAGTATTCAGAAAATCACTGCTTAGCGAAAAGGTGTTTATCATTGAGTTATTTATAGTAAAAGAAGCCAGACAGAGCTGATTACTATCTTTTCAGTAATCGAGATTTCATTTTACTAAAGAACTCAGGCGTTACACCTATATAGGAAGCTATTTGTTTTTGGGACACTTTTTGAATTAGCGTTGGGTATTTTTTGCAAAACTTTTCAAAACGTTCTTCAGCAGATAGGCTTAAATTATCCATTAAGCGTTCTTGATTCGCCACCAAAGAATTTTCTGTTAAGATTCTGAAAAAGCGTTCTAGTTTTGGAATTTCGATGTATAGTAACTCTTGGTTCTCTTTTGAAAGTAGAACCACTTCAGCATCTTCAAGGACTTCTATAAAAAGATTGCCCGGTTTTTGAGAAATTAAACTGTACATATCACCTATCCAATAACCTTCGCAAGCAAAATTCAAAACATGCTCTACAATATTATCATTGATGTTGAAACTTCTCAAGGTACCGGAATTCACAAAGTAGGAGTGGGTACAGATTTGGCCTGAATTCAACAAAATACATTTGGCCTTAAAATGATGTGCTTCTGTTTTTGATATAAAAAAAAGCTCTTCTTCCGGAGTAAGAGTTATATGCTTTGCAATATTTTGAAGAATTAAAGACATTATTTTTGTTCTTTATTTCCTTCGGGTAGTAATGTAAAAGAAGTGGCGACGAAACGGTTGTTTTTGACTTTACCAACTACGGCTGCCTTTCTGATTGCTTCACAAAAACCATCAGTGGCATGTGCATCGCCATGTTCATTGATTGAGCTACCATCAACAAAATACGCTTTTCCATCGATACGAACGGCTAAGTCACAACCTTTCGCTTTTAACCCAAACTGACATTGTCCGCAAGAAGCTTCAACTATTTGCGTTTTTACAGCTTCTTTTTTGTCTTGTGCATTAGAAATTAAAGCGAAAAAAAGGAGCAGGATTGAAAATGTATTTTTCATTATTAAAGAATTTACTGATGCTAAGGTAATTCCTTTTTTTACTCGTTTGACAACTTATTAATAAAAAACCGGCTCAAACTAATGAACGCGGTAAATATATTTGTGTAATTGAGAGTTAATCTTTCTAGGATAAACTCATAATACAAAGTATGCATCACTTTTTGTTTTTACAACTTCTGTGGTGTTAATTAATGGCGGACCGTTTTCAAATTCATTTCGATATTCATTAATCATCTGTGTAAGATTTTTTTCGATCGAGTTAGAAATTGCCGTAACTGGAGTGTCTGTTGGTCTGTTTTCGAATGGATCTTGTAATTGAATTGCCATTTTTTCAATTAGAAAAAAAGCAGCTGCAATTGTAGTTACTAAGGGAATAGCAAACCATCCTAGCAAACTAGTTAAACCAAAGGGTAACAGAAAAATAAATAAACACAATGTAAATCGTATGTACATACTATAAGTAGTTGGGAAGATGGTGTTTTTTATTCGTTCAGATTTACCCATCGCATCACACAAACGTGTAAGTGTTTTGTCAATTTCTACTTGTTGAAAAGTCTTTAGTTTTCCACTATTTCTAGCATCTCTTAAATCTTTAGCATGGAGGAGCAATATAGCATTAGGAATATGAATGTGGTTTTTTACAAAGGACAATTCATCTTCTGTTAAAAAAGATTTAATAGGTTTTATAGCGTCTTTATTTCTCAGAAATTGCCCTAAACTATAACACCAAGCAATCTGCCTTTTTGCGAATTTTTCTTTAAAATCATTCGCTTCAACCGAAAAATCGGGGTCTTTGTAAAACGTGATTACTTGTCGAACTAGTGTCCTTGAATCGTTTACAATTGATCCCCAAATAATTCTTGCTTCCCACCATCTGTCATAAGCTTGGTTGGATTTAAACGCTAATAACAATGATATTATAGTACCAATAATGGTGGGTACGGCAAAGGGAATGTCAATAGAAATGTTTAAATAATAGTGATGAAACATTTCAAACAATACTGAATAAGCAATCACTAGTCCAAGTTCAACTTTAATTTTTCCTAGAACATATTTTAGCGGAATTCTTTTTTTTAAAAGCATTTTTCTTGTTTTTAGGTTAAACTTAATTCTTGAAAATTATGTTCTAAAACCATTTCTTCGTAAAGTGATAAAACGGAGAGGCCTAAAAAGATAATATTGTCTTGTTTCGGGCTCTTTTTTAATTTTATTTTTTTGGGTTTACGTGTTTTTACCAATAAGTTAACTCCGTTTTTGTTAATAACCTCAGTTAGATAGGGAGTGAACTCTTCGAGATTTGTAGTCTCAATATCAGAGGTCATACTCACGATTTGGGAGCAGAAATTTTTGGTTATAAATTGCTGTAAATCCTCAATAGGAATAGTGGAAGCTGTATTTTCAATATAGAGGGCTTTGTTGAAAACGTCCTGATTCTCCATAGCTCCTAAATGTAAGATAGGGCATTTTTGATTGTCTAATAATTGAACTAAATTCTGTATTATTCTTTTTTCCTCTTGGTGGTAGGAATGTGTGACAATGATGAGGTTCAATGAAAAATGCTCGATGATTCGTTTAAAAACAGGAGAAGAGATTCCGTATTGATTGTGGATTTTAAGCGAGCAATTGTCAAATTTTGAAACGATCTCTCTACAAATATGAAGAATATTTTCTTCATTAGCTGTAGACTTATTTATAATTTCTCTTAAAAAGCTAGAAGGGGAAGAGTACGTATCTGGAGTTTCAGAAATGAGCATTAAAATAATTTTACAGTCGTTTCCTTTTGCAAGATTAACAGCTGTTTTTACAGCGCCAATTGTATCCTCTTTTAATGTTGTAGGTATTAAGAAATTTTTCATATGTATAATTGTTTAGTTTATACATACAAAATAACTTCATGGAAATTAGAGCGATATTAATGTAACATTAGAATTTCCTAAGAATTGACATTAGAATTTTTAATGTTGGATTTATTGAAAATAATGGTAACAATAGTTCCTTTGTTTTGCTCCGATTGTACATGCAGTTCACCATCATGCATTCGGATAATTTTCATAGCCAGTGGCAATCCCAATCCGTACCCAGTATATTTTGCAGCTTTTTCTCCTCTAAAAAAAGGTTCATATAAGTGAGGTATATCCTCCGGAGGGATACCAATGCCAATATCATTTATTGTTATCTTTATTAAATTTTTGTCCGCGGTAAGTGTTACAAATACTTCGTCATTATTAGAATATTTTACACCATTAGAAATGATATTATTAATAGCTAATTCTAATAATGGTCGGTTACAGGGAATCAAAAACATATTGGAGTTTTTGGGCGCTAAATTAAGTTTAATGGTTACTCTGTTTTCAGGATAAATATTGTCAATATCCGATTTTACATCCATTACTAATTCATCAATTCGGATGATATCCATTACTTGCTTTTTTCCATCGTAGCCAGTTTGGGTGAGTTTTAATAAACTTTCCGTTAAATTCCCGAGCTTTGAGGCTTGGTTGTAAATGTTTTCTAAAGAGGTTATGTATTCGTGTGTTTCCCTTTCTTTAAGGAGCATTATCTCTGATTCTGCAATTATAGTTGTAATTGGAGTTTTTAATTCATGTGAAGCGTTGTTGATAAAATTAGTCTGTATTTCAAACGAAGTCTCAAGCCTGTCTAACATATGATTAAATGTTTTTGATAGATCCGAAATTTCATCTGAACTGCTATTTTTCGGGAGTCTTTTGTGAAGGTTTGATGCGCTAATACGGTTGACTTCCTTAGTTATTCGTGCTACAGGATTAATGACTCTTTTTGCAAGAATACGTCCAAGAAAGAACGCTAAAATTAAAAAGCCTATACTTCCAAAGAGCATTATTCTAACGATGTTTATTGTTGTTTCATTTCCTCTTCGATCTATAGCAGAGATGATTACAATGTATTTTTGATTGTTCTCTTGGAATATTTGTCCCAGATAATATTTATTGTCAATCTCTAACCAATCTTTACCGTTTTTTAAAATATTCGTGTAAAACTCGTTTGTAAGGTTGATATTTGGGTTGTATTCAAAAGTGTTTTTACTGTTTATTTTAAGGACAAAATCTTCTTCATTCAGCAGCTCTTCAAGACCATTTTTCTTAAGTTCACTGTAATATTTGATTTTTTCAGGATTGTTTTGAAAATGAATTGAAGCAACAATTTTTGCTCTATCTTCTAGTCTTTTTAAAAAATAATATTGATTGTTACTTCTAAATAAGAAAAAAACGACAATGCATAAAAGTAAAGTGCTTAAGGTGGAAAGGGCAACGTAAGTAAAGGTGATTTTTTTTCTAATATTCATTTTTAGGATTTAATTATATAACCAAAACCTTTCATTGTTTGAATGAGTTTACTGTTAAATGGCTTGTCTATTTTTTTTCTTAGATAAGTAATATAAACATCTACTACATTAGTGTTCATGTCAAAATTAATATCCCAAACATTATCTAAAATTTGGTGTCTTGATACAATCTTATCTTTGTTTTTAGCAAGATAATACAATAATTTAAATTCTTTTGCTGTCAAAGTTATTGTTTGTCCAGCTCTTTTTACAATTTTTGAATTGCCGTTAATTTCTAAATCATCTATAGTTATTGTATCTATTTTTTCTAGTTCTTGATTTGCTCTTCGTGCCAAAGCATTTACTCGTGCATCTAATTCACCAAATTTAAAGGGTTTTGTTAAATAGTCATCAGCTCCTGCATTAAGACCAGTGACAATGTTTTCTGAAGTACTGAGAGCTGTTAATAACAATATTGGAACAAAATTTTTGCTGGCCCTTAGTCTTCTGCATAATTCAATCCCATTTATTTCGGGAAGCATTATATCTAAAATAACGACATCAAAAGTGTAGTTATTAATCATTTCTAAGGCAGTTTTGCCATCCATAGCAACGCTTACATCATTGTTTTTTTCGATAAAGCCTTTTCTTAAAATCGATAAAAGGCTGGGCTCGTCCTCTACTATGAGTAAATTCATATTGCTGTTTTTGCGTTGTTTGCAAAAATAGGTCTTAAAACCTTGATATTATTTTAAAAAAATGTTATTTAATTCTAAATGCCGTACAAAGTAGTTGTTTTATATAGGAATCAATAGCGGTAAGTCTAATTTCTACCCATTTGTATGGTATTTAGTAGCGAATTTAAGGGGCTATATCGAATAATTTTTGAACATATAAATCCATAATAGACGCGAAAATCGAATGTTAAAAGGTGCCATCACAATAATAACAAAGGCAATTATAGCAATGATTCGTAAGTCGAATGTTTCTGTAAAGAAAAACTGGGCTACAACATAAGTAGCGATGGATTGCGCAACGGTTAACCCATAATTGACATACATAGCGCCAAAAAAATAGCCGGGTTCTTTTTCGAATTTATATTGACAGTGAGAACAGCTCTTATTCATTTTTGGGAATCCAATATTGAAGAAGATATTTTTTTCATTAAATACTTTGCCTCCATGACATTGAGGGCATTCGTTATTTAAGATATGAACAAGTGAATTTGCCATTTTAATTTTTTTTCAAAGGTATTTGTTATTGCTATCAGATATGTTTTCTATATTCGCTAGTTATAGCACAATTAAGACATTTCGAGGAGTTATGAAAAAATATCCTATTTATACGATTCAGCGATTCAACTGTAATTCAGTCAACAGTGATTTTTATATCAATACCTTCAAAAATCATCTGCTAACCCACAGTTTTGTAGAAGAGCCACATAGGCATGATTTTTATGTATTGGTCTTTTTTACTGCGGGTTCAGGTACTCATGAAGTCGATTTTGATAAGTTTAATGTGCGGGCTGGGAGCGTTTTTGTATTGCAGCCTGGGCAAATGCATCATTGGAGTTTGTCTGAAGATGTAGAGGGGTTTGTGGTTTTTTATTCAAAGGAAATGTATGATCTTTATTTTGGACAAAAAGACATTGACAGCTTTCCTTTTTACTCTTCAGCGAATACTAAATCGGAGATTGTCTTGACGAATCAAGAGTCTGTTTCGTTACAGCCTTTGTTTAAAATGATGTTGGTAGAAAGTGTAGAAAGGAAAATTTTTAAGCAGGATAAAATATTAAATTTATTAGATATTATTCATATCGAATTAGCAAGAAAATACAATGAGACTGTAGTCCCAGAAGTCCACTCTTACAATAGTAAGATAAAGCAGTTTGGGCAACTATTAGAAAATAAATTCATTGATAAAAAAACAGCTTCCTATTATGCAAATACACTCAATATAAGCCTGAAACACCTCAATAGAATTTGTAACGAAATAGTACGTAAAACTACTACGCAGGTAATTACTGAGCGCATTATTCTGGAAGCAAAGCGTATGCTGATGAATAAGAATTTGACAGTTAATGAAATCGCAACCAAATTAGGCTACGATGATTACTCCTATTTTGTGCGATTATTTAAGAAAAATACTGGAATGACACCAAAGGCATTCCGGCAATCAAAGCGATAATTTAATACTGAACTTCAATTAATGCAGCGGCTTGTTTAGCACGTTCCACAATTTCCTCAATAGGTGTTTCTAAAGTATCATTTGTCAATGCAACTCCCATTCTTCTGTATGGTCTTGAGCTTGGTTTACCAAAGATTCTAAAGTCAGTTTTAGCTAAAGCAGCAATTTTTTCTAATCCTTTGTATGTTGGGTTTGTACTATTTTCTGATGCTAAAATTACTGCACTTGCAGCTGCTTTTTCAAGTGTGATTCCTGAAATAGGCAAACTTAGAATGGCTCTTAAATGCAATTCGAATTCATTAAAATTCTGAGTCCCCGCTAGTGTTACCATTCCAGTATCATGTGGTCGAGGAGAAAGTTCAGAGAAATAAACACCATCGTCTGTCAAGAAAAATTCTACACCAAAAAGTCCAGCGCCACCGAGTGCTTCTGTTACTTTTTCGGCCATGTCTTGTGCTTCGTATAAGTCTTTATCTGAAATTTGAGCGGGTTGCCAGCTTTCCTGGTAATCGCCACGTTCTTGACGATGACCAATAGGCGCGCAGAATAAAGTGGGATTATTATTTTGGGTAACGGTTAATAGTGTTATCTCCGAATTGAATTTGACAAAAGCTTCTACAATTACTTCAACTACATCACCACGAGAACCGTCAACGGCATAATTCCATGCTTTCTCAATATCAGCTTCTGTTTTTATAGTAGATTGTCCTTTTCCTGAGGAAGACATCAAAGGTTTTACTACACAAGGCATTCCTACTACTTCAACTCCTTTTTGCAATTCTTCGGCTGTAGTAGCGTAACGGTAATTAGCTGTTTTTAAGCCCAAATCTTTAGCAGCTAGATCTCGAATGGCTTTACGGTTCATGGTGAAATTGGCTGCCTTTGCTGATGGTACTACTGTGATTCCTTGTTTCTCATAATCATAAAAACGTTCTGTGCGAATGGCTTCGATTTCCGGCACAATAAAATCAGGTAGATGTTTTGCTACAATTCGATCTAATTCATCACCATCAAGCATATTGATGACTTCAAAACCATGAGCAACTTGCATGGCCGGTGCGTTTTCGTAACTGTCAACAGCAATTACGGTTTGCCCGATGCGTTGCGCTGCGATTACAAATTCTTTTCCTAACTCACCTGAACCTAGCAATAGTATTTTCATGTTTTTGTTGTCTTAAATGGAATGTAAAAATACTGAATTGATTTTTTGTGACGGCAAATCCATCAATTATTTTGTGTTAAATGAAGTGTTGGAAGAGGAACAATTCTATTAAAATGAAACGTATAAAAAAAACCGATACTATTTAAAGCATCGGTTTTTGTATTTTAGTGTTCGTGATCTTCTTCAATTTCAAATTCAGCATCTTTTTCCCAAATTTCCATCTCACAAGGTTTGCAATTGAATTTTAGCTTGTACTCCAATTCGCCTTGTTTTAGTACTAATGGTTCTTTGAGCTTTTGATCCATATTTTCACGATGGTATTTTGGGCATCTTTCCAGTTCGTATTTAATACAATATTTAGTTGTCATTACGCGAGACTTTCCTGGTTCCCACTGCAATTCAAATGCTTGTTCGATTTCAGTAACTCCATGACGTTCGTAGAATTTACGGGCCATTTTATTAGATACATTATACATGAAATCCAATTTGGTTTCTGGATAAGGATGTGTGGTTTTTACCATTTGGTGTTCTTCACGATGGTAATTTGCTAGACGTATTTCAGACAATTGCTCGTAAACCGTTCTACGCATTTCGTTTACTTTCGATATTGGTAAGAACCAATTTTGAGAGAACATTACATTAATTTCATCAGCGGTGTAAGGAGTGAATCCTGTTTTTGCTAACTGAGTTTTTATGTTTTCTTCTATTGAAAGATTGTTTTTAGTCTGTTCTTTGGCGTGTTCTAATTTTACAGTACTTACGTAGCCATCTTCATCAGTAGCGATAAGTTCAAAACCAGTTTCGTTTTCAGTCAATAATAAAGTAGTTCCTATTTTTCGAACTGCACTGTCTTCACGCTCCACAATTTTGATAAATGCGGCATCATTGTTACGATAGATAAAAGTTCCCGGAGCTAATTCTTTTAAAACATTTGGATATGCCAAGCCGTTTTCGACTTTGTTGACATAGATTCCGTCCGCTTCATTGTTTTCGTTGATGTAGCAAAGACCATCACCGTTATTCAACATTTCTCCGTTTTCTATTTCGTAAGCATTGGCTGTTGTTTTGATGAGTTTACCAATGTATTGCCCTTTTGATTTTGGACTTTCCCAAGAGCCAATAGTGCTGTGGCGCTCGTTTACAAAATAGTCAGTATAACCACGGTTGAAACTTTTGTTCAAAGCAGAGTCAAAGGTAAAAGTACATTTTCCCGATGATGCTTTGGTATATTTGTCGCTTCCTTCTAAAAAGCTGTCTAGCTTTTGTCTCAGGTAAGAAACATTATTTTTCACATAGACAATGTCTTTCAAGCGACCTTCGATTTTAAAGGATATCACACCCGCTTCAACAAGATTCGGTATTTGGTCTGAAACGTCAAAATCTTTGATGGAAAGCAAGTGGCTGTTCTTGATTAAAGTTTCACCATGACCATCGATTAAGTTGTAGGGTAAACGGCAGTTTTGTGCGCAAGAACCACGGTTTGCAGAGCGTTCACCATTGGCTACACTCATATAGCAATTTCCACTAAAAGAAACACATAAAGCGCCTGTCACGAAAAATTCTAGTTCCACATCAGCAGTATCGCTGATTTCTTTTATTTGGTGCAGGTTCAGTTCACGAGCCAAAACGACACGTTTCATTCCAGCTTCTTTTAAGAATTTTATTTTTTCGGCATCACGGTTGTTGGCTTGTGTGCTCGCATGCAATACGATAGGGGGTAGATCCATTTCCATGATGGCCATATCCTGGACTATCAGTGCATCGACACCTATTTTGTACAGTGCCCATATCATTTGGCGACAGGTTTCTAACTCATTATCGTACAAAATTGTATTCATAACGACAAATACTTGTGCGTGATATAAATGTGCATATTTTACAAGAGCGGCAATATCTTCGATGGAATTGGTTGCATTAGAGCGTGCGCCAAATCTTGGTGCGCCAATATAAACTGCATCGGCACCACTATTGATGGCTGCTATTCCATGAATTAAATCTTTGGCAGGAGCCAGTATTTCTATTTTCTTCTTCATCTTTAAAACTTTAGGCTTTTAGGTTTTGGCCTAAAATAGTTTGCAAAGTTCCTATAAATTATCCAAGATTTCTAATTAGGGTAAGGGTTTTTTGGAAATAATTCAGCTAAAAGAGAAATGTGGGGTAAAGATTGGACCTTTTTTTATAATTGCTCAGCTCATGCCAACATATTAAAAGGTGTATTCGTATTGATATCTCAGGAATTTATCGGTAATAGATAATGATAAAGACTAATTTTATAGGGGATTCGCGTGAGGGATAATAGCGGCATCCTTTTATAGAGCGAAAGCGGAATAAAAGATATAGCGAATAGCCCGATTCGCCGCCGCGAACACGCCCAAAAAAAATACCTCAAGAAAATTTCCTGAGGTATTTATGTATTTATTTAAACCGGATTAAGACTTTGGGCTATAGTGCTAATGCGTCTTTAATTCTTTTTAAAGCTTCTTTTAAAATGTCGTCGCTAGTTGCGTAAGAGAAACGGATACAGTCTGGGTTTCCAAAAGCATCACCTGTTACAGTTGCTACATTCGCTTCGGCCAAAAGATACATTGATAAATCCATTGCGTTATTGATTTCAGTTCCTCTTAGTGTTTTTCCGAAGAAAGAAGAAACGTCAGGGAATACATAAAATGCTCCTTCTGGAACGTTGATTTTAACTCCAGGAATTTCTTTTAGCAATCCTACAACTAAGTCTCTTCGGCTATGGAAAGCGTCAACCATGTGTTTTAGAACACTTGGATCAGCATCTACAGCAGTGATAGTAGCGCGTTGTGCAATACTGTTAGCTCCAGAAGTTACTTGTCCTTGGATTTTTGTACATGCTTTTGCGATAAATTCAGGTGCTCCTATGTAACCAATTCTCCATCCTGTCATAGCGAACGCTTTGGCAACTCCGTTTACAGTGATTGTTTTTTCTAACATTCCTGGGATAGATGCAATACTGCAAAAAGTCCCTGAGAAATTGATGTGCTCATAGATTTCATCTGCAACAACGTATACATGTGGGTATTTTTCTAATACTTTAGCCAATGCAGTTAGCTCTTCACGGTTGTAAACAGATCCAGATGGGTTACAAGGTGTACTAAACCACATCATTTTTGTTTTTGGTGTGATAGCAGCTTCTAATTGTTCTGGTGTGATTTTAAAATCACTTTCGATAGAGGTTGGAACTTCTACTGGAATTCCTCCAGACAATTTTACGATTTCGAAATAAGAAACCCAGTAGGGTGCAGGTAAAATTACTTCGTCACCATCATTTAGCATTACTTGTGCAATGTTGTATAATGATTGTTTTGCTCCAGTTGAAACTACAATTTGAGACGGTTTGTACTCTAGATTGTTGTCTCTTTTAAATTTTCGGCAAATGGCATCTTTCAATTCACCATATCCTTCCACAGGCGAATAGGTGCTATAGTTTTCGTCAATCGCTTTCTTTGCTGCTTCTTTGATGAAGTCAGGTGTATTAAAGTCAGGTTCCCCTAAACTTAAACTGATGATGTCTTTTCCTTGTGCTTTTAATTCTCTGGCCAAAGCAGCCATTGCTAATGTTTGTGAAGTCGCTAGGTTGTTAATTCTGTCTGAAAGTGGATTCATTAAAGTAGTGTTGATGCCCTAGATATGAATAGGTAGGGTAGTTATTGATTAGTTTTTAGTTTTATTTTGATTGTAGGGAGGCACTACAGTGCCTCCCTACAATTTTCGTGTACAATTATATAAGTTCTGGTTTCATCCCCAATTCTTTCAAATGTTTGAAATGGGCGATAACTGCGCTGCGCATCGTTTTGTATTCATAATACGGCAAATTGCATTCTTGTGCTGTTTCTTTCACGATTTTTGCAATTTTCCCGTAATGTACATGACTGATGTTAGGGAAAATATGGTGCTCGATTTGGTGGTTTAAACCTCCAGTATACCAGTTTACAATAGCATTTTTTGGAGCAAAATTGGTAGTTGTAAATAATTGGTGAATTGCCCAAGTATTGTCCATTTCTCCTAATTCATTTGGTGATGGATTAGTTGTTTCTTCTACAACATGTGCTAGTTGGAATACGATGCTCAAAATCAAGCCAGCGGTATAGTGCATGATAAAGAATCCGATTAATACTTTCCACCAAGTAATGCCTATCACTATTGGCAATACAATCCAGATGGAAACATAAATTACTTTTGTAATTATTAAGGTTGTCCAAAGGATCTTAGGGCTTTTAGCTTCTCCATAAGATAATTTTCTTTTTAGATAACTTTTCATTTGCTTGAAATCAGTTGTTAACGCCCAATTAAAAGTAAGCAGTCCATATAAAAATACGGAATAATATTGTTGAAAACGGTGGAAATTATGCCATTTTGCATCTTTTGTAAAGCGGATTATTCTTCCTGCATCAAGATCCTCGTCATGACCTGGGATGTTAGTATAGGTATGGTGAAGTACATTATGTTGTACTTGCCAGTTGTGCACATTTCCTGCTAAAACGTAAATGGTTCCTCCCATGAATTTATTTACCCAGCTTTTATTTGAGTAGGAGCCATGATTTCCATCATGCATCACATTCATTCCTACTCCAGCCATCCCTATTCCCATAACAATGGTCAATAAAAGATGTGCCCAAAAAGGCATGTCAAGAGTTAAAATCAAAAAGTAAGGCGCAAGAAAAACAGTTATAAGGATAACTGTTTTTAAATAAAGCCTCCAGTTTCCTGTTTTTTGTATGTTGTTTTCTTTGAAGTAGTTGTTAACCCGTGAGTTAAGCGTTCTGAAAAACTTCAGGTTATCTTGTCTTGCAAATGTAGGTGCCGTATTATTCATATGTAAATATAATAAGTTCCAAAGATAATTATTATAAATTTTAACTGTGCCAAATTGAGTTAAATATTTAAGAGTTAAAAATAGTACTTTTGTTAAAAAAATAGAACGATGGACGAGATTATTAAGCATTTTCCTTATTTAACCGATATTCAAAAAGAGCAGTTCGCAAAATTGGACGATTTGTATCACGATTGGAACGAAAAAATTAATGTCATTTCTAGAAAAGATATTGATGCCTTATATACCAAACATATTTTGCATTCCTTGGGGATTGCCAAAATCATAAAATTTGAACCTGGGACTTTTGTCTTGGATGTAGGAACTGGAGGTGGATTTCCCGGAATCCCACTGGCGATTCTTTTTCCGGAGACCCGTTTTTTTCTGATTGATATAATTGGTAAAAAAATAAAGGTAGTTCAGGCTGTTGCCGAAGCATTAGAATTGAAAAACGTGAAAGCGGAACAGTTGCGTGCTGAAAACGTAAAAGGTGATTTTGATTTCATCGTGAGTCGTGCTGTTACTAATATGCCTGATTTTGTTTCTTGGGTAAAGACAAAAATTAAGAAAAATAACAAGCACGAGCTAAAAAACGGAATCCTTTACCTAAAAGGCGGAGACTTGACAGAAGAATTGAAGGATTTTCCTAAAGCGACTGAATATAATTTAGCTAATTTCTTTGAAGATGAATTCTTTGAAACAAAGAAAGTAGTGCATTTGCCCTTGAAGTTTACAGTTTAGTCAATTATTTGAGCGTCTTAAGGTTGAAAGAGTAGAATAACATCATAAAATTCAAAAAGCCGAATCTAAAATTTTAGATTCGGCTTTTTTATACTTGCAAAGTTTTTTAAGACTTTCGACGTTCATACTTTAAGACTCATTTATTCTCCCAAAAATGGGTATCTGTAATCTGTTGGAGTTACAAAAGTTTCTTTGATTGTTCTAGGAGAAGCCCAACGCAATAAGTTCAATGGAGAACCCGCTTTGTCATTTGTTCCTGAAGCTCTTGCTCCACCAAATGGTTGTTGTCCTACGACAGCACCTGTTGGTTTATCATTGATATAGAAATTACCAGCAGCATTTTGTAATTTCACTGTTGCTACTTCAATAGCATAACGATCTTGACTGAAAACAGCTCCTGTTAATGCATATTCAGATGTAGTATCTACTAACTCAAGAGTTTCTTCCCATTTAGCATCTTCGTAAACAAAAATTGTCATTACTGGTCCGAATAATTCAGTTGCCATAGTTGAGTAATGAGGATTAGTCGTTACAATAACTGTAGGCTCAATAAAGTATCCTACTGATTTGTCGTAGTTTCCACCAACGATAATTTCAGCATCAGAATCTTTTTTAGCTTGGTCAATAAAACTAGCCAATTTGTCAAATGAACCTTCATGAATAACGGCAGTAATAAAATTACTGAAATCTTCTGGAGAACCCATTTTCATTGATTTTACATCAGCGATAATTTGTTCTTTTACTGCTGGCCATAAACTTTTTGGCACATAAGATCTGGAGGCAGCTGAACATTTTTGTCCTTGAAATTCAAAAGCTCCACGAACAATACCTGTAGAAACTTGTTTTGGGTTCGCACTTGAATGTGCTATGATGAAATCTTTTCCACCTGTTTCCCCTACGATTCTTGGGTAGGTTTTGTAATGGTGAATGTTAGTTCCAATTTTTGCCCAGATGTCTTTGAATACGTTAGTTGAACCTGTAAAGTGAATTCCAGCAAAATCACGACTTGCAAGAACCGTATCCGTAATCATTTGCGCATCTCCAAAAACTACGTTGATAACTCCATCCGGAACTCCTGCTTCTTTGAATACTTCAATAATGATTTGTGCAGAAAATACTTGGCTATCACTTGGTTTCCAAACAACAACGTTACCCATCATCGCAGCACTAGCTGGAAGATTAGCAGCAATTGCTGTAAAGTTAAACGGTGTGATTGCATATACAAATCCTTCAAGAGGTCTATATTCTAAACGGTTCCACATATCTGAGGTAGATGTTGGTTGATCCCCGTATATTTGAGTCATGAATTCTACGTTGAAACGTAAAAAGTCAATTAATTCACATGAAGCATCAATTTCTGCCTGATGAACATTTTTAGATTGCGCAATCATTGTTGCAGCATTTATTCTTGCTCTGTAAGGTCCTGCGATCAATTCGGCTGCTTTAAGGAAAATAGCGGCACGTTGTTCCCAAGCCATGTTAGCCCAAGCAGTTCTAGACTCTAATGCGTTTGCAATAGCTTTCTCAACATGAGACTTTTCGGCAAGATGATACGTTCCTACGATATGTTTGTGATCGTGAGGAGCCGACATTGTTTTTGTATTTCCAGTTCTAATTTCTTCGCTTCCAATATATAATGGCACGTCAATTTTAGAATTCCACATTTTAGTGTAAGCTGCTTGAACGGCTGCTTTTTCAGGTGAATTTGGTGCATACCCTTTTACTGGTTCGTTTACCGCTTTTGGTACGTGAAAAAATCCTTTTAGCATGATATTGTAATTTGTTAATCTGTTTTAACAGATAAGATTAGACAATTATAAATAAATAAATTACTGTAATTGTTGCGAATAATTTATTGCAGGACAAAAGTACAAATGATAATTTGAAATTTTGATAAATTTAGTATAAGAAAAAGGAATATCTTCAGTAGTAAACGTTAATTCAATGCAAATGGGGCGCACAATTTAAAAGTAGGTACGAAAACTTTAAAGTTTTTTGTGCTCGTAAAATTAATCATATTAAAATAGCCTTTCATTGCGCCGTAAGGAGACGACAACAAACAACCTGAACTATAAGTATGGAGTTCCCCTGGTTTTAAAACTGGTTTTTTTCCGATGATTCCTTCGCCATCAACAATCTCTATATTGTTTAGAGAGTCAAAAATTTCCCAATGTCTTGAAGTCAACTGGACAGAATCCTTGCTGTAGTTTTCTATCGTGATCTGATAACTGAAGGCAAAGTGGATTTTATAGTTCTTGAAGTAAGTGCCTTCAAAACTAGTCAACACCGAAATTTTTATGCCTCTTGTTATTTGAGAAACCATAATAAAGTATTAAATATGTGTGTAATAACAACAAAATTACAATTTTTTGATTTTGTTTTGCCGCTTTTCTAAATATTTTTTTAATTAATGATATTTAAGGAGTTAGCAGATCCTTTACCTATTACCCTATAATAGCGATCGGTGTTTTCACGGTAGTAGACTAAAACGGAATAATCATTTTCCGTTTGATAAAAATTTCCGTCAATCGCATTTTCATTATCAATGACTCCCTTACTATCAGAAATGATATATTCAAAATTCGTAAACCCTTGTTTAATTAAAATGGCTTTTTCATAAATCCCTTTTTTAGGATTGTAATCCATCTTGAATTCAGGTACAAGACTGTAATTGTTAAACATTCCATTAATAAAGATCTCTTTGTTGCTTCTGAAAGTGGGCGCTGAAAGACTAAAATAGACCCAAGCATAATCGGCTTCAATCTCGCTATTCTCTGCGTTTAAATTGCGTACTACAAAATTGCCATTAACGTCTTCGAAAACAGAGTAGGGAAAATTGGCGCGTGCGTTATTGGTGTACAAATAAGAATTGTAAATTTCGGTACTTCCATCTACTCGTGATACATTGTTATTGGCAGCTCTAATGTCTTTATTTTCAAAATACAAAAATTCATTTCCAGCCCAAAATTGGGTTTCGGTATCGTATTTGTAAATTAAATCATTCCCAATTGTGTATTGTGGGAGTATATTTTTGATAGCAGTATTGAACTTTCCGTTTTGGAGAAGTACTACTTTGACATTTTTAATAGGGTTTTGAAAAGTAATCGTACTCGATTTTATGGTAAACTCTAAATTTTGTCTAGTCTCTAAATTACGCACCGTTCGGGCTCGCTTTACTTGTGTTGGAACGGCTACTAGATCTTCGTACAAAATGAATTTTCTCGAGAAAATGACCTCTTTGCTATCATTCAAAATTTTAAGCATATAATTTCCACTGAGTAGTAATTGTTGTGTAAACTGATTAGGGATTGACAATACATAGTGGGAATATATCTGCAAGGTGTTGAAAGAGTTCGTGTAATTCTGGATTCTTTGATTGTCAAAACCTAGCAAATATTCGCTTTTTGGAATTTCTGTCGGATTCCATTCATAATCACAGTGTATAATTTCGTAATAGTAATCGGCTTCATTGCCAAATAAGTCATCAAATTGTAATTGGAATCCACTACCTAATTGGAATATTGGAATAGCATTTTGATTGTTTTGAATAAAGGATATAGTCTTGATTTTAAATGGTGGTGCCACTTCATTTTCTACTTGGGAAAATAACAGATGGATAGAAGATAGAAGTAGTATTGTAAGTAATTTTTTCATTTAAAGAAAGCGCTTAAAAGTGTTAAATATAGTGATTAATAGTTGAAATTAATACATCTGTAGTGAAATTGGAATCGTTGTTTATTGTAAGAAAAATGTTAAATATTTCTTATTTAACGCTTGGTTTTGTGTTTTTTAGGATTAGATTTATTAAAAAACAAACAAAACTATATGAAGCAATTTTCTAAAGTTACCATTGGATTACTATTCTGTTCTTCAGTGATTTTCGCGCAAGACCTTGACCTTTCTAAAAAAATCCCATTAGATCCCTCCGTAAAAACAGGTGTTCTTGAAAATGGATTAACTTATTACATCAAGAAAAATGCCAAACCTGAAAACAAAGTTGATTTGCGATTAGTTGTAAATGCAGGTTCAATTCTTGAAAATGATGACCAAAGAGGATTAGCTCACTTTATGGAGCACATGAATTTTAACGGTACGAAAAGTTTTCCTAAAAATAAATTGGTAGATTATTTACAAAGTATTGGGGTGAAATTTGGACAGCATTTAAATGCATACACAAGTTTTGACGAAACGGTATATTTCCTTCCAATTCCTTCTGATAGTCCAGAGAAATTAGAAAACGGTTTTAGTATTATCGAGGATTGGGCATTTAATGCTGATTTAACTCCAGAAGAAATTGAAAAAGAAAGAGGTGTTGTTTTAGAGGAGTATAGGTTAGGTCTTGGTGCCGACAAAAGAATGCTTAGTCGCTATCTACCTAAAATGATGTACAACTCACATTATGCGGATCGTTTGCCAATTGGAGAAAAAGAAATTTTAGAGAAATTCAAATACGATAAAATTGTTAACTTTTACAAAGATTGGTATAGACCAGATTTGATTAGTGTTATCGTGGTTGGTGATATAGATGTTGCTGCTATGGAGAAAAAAGTGAAAGAACATTTTTCTAAGTATAAAAACCCAGCAAACGAGAAGGAGAGAAAAGTATATGAGGTACCTAATCATAAGGAAACTTTTGTAGCTGTTGAAAGTGATAAAGAAGCACCTTACACAATGGTTCGATTACTATATAAGGATTACGAATCACCAAAAAAAATGAAAACTATAGGTAATTATAAGAACAATATAACCGAAGGTTTATTTACTACAATGATTAATAATAGACTAAGTGAGTTAGTCAATTCAGCAACACCGCCTTTTACTTATGGTTATTCGTATCATGGTGGGACATATGCAAGAAGTAAAGAAGCGTATCAATCCTTTGCAGTTGTTCAAGAAGACAAACAATTGTCAGCACTTAAGGTTTTAGTAGTTGAAAATGAACGTGCTAAAAAGTATGGATTTACAGTAGGAGAGTTAGAAAGAGCGAAATCTGAAGTTTTGGCAGAATATGAGAAACAATATAATGATCGTGACAAAACTGATTCAGATCAATTTGTAGCTCAGTATCAGTCAGAATTTCTAGAGCAAGTGCCTGCTCCTGGAATAGAATGGGAATTTAAAACAACAAAAGAGTTGTTGCCTTCCATTTCTTTGGCCGATGTCACTTTATACATGAAGGATTTAGTAAAAGAGGACAATAGAGTAGTTATTATTACGGGTCCAGAAAAAGAAGGATTAGTTAAGGTTACAGAGCAGCAAGTTTTAGGTGCATTAAAAATAAATGCTGATGAAATAACAGCTTATGAAGATTCTAAAGCAGTAACTAGCCTACTTAGAAATGAGGTTAAGTCGGGAGCAATTCTAAAGAAAGAAATAGATGCAAAACTTGGTCTCACAACTTTATTCCTTTCGAATGGTGCAAAAGTGAAGTACAAGAAAACTGACTTTAAGAATGATGAAATCCTTATGGACGCAGTAAGTTTTGGAGGAACAAATACCTATTCTAATGACGAAATAATTAAAACTCAATTTGCTAATGGAGCTTTGGCGGAAGCAGGTTTCTCTGGTTTGTCACTAAATGATATCAACAAATTCATGTCGGGTAAAATTGCTTCGGTTAATCCTTATATCAGTACTTTTACTGAAGGCTTAAAAGGTAGATCTACTCCTAAAGATTTAGAATATTTGTTCCAAAGTACTTATGCTTATTTTACAGATTTGAATTTAGATCCAGAAGCTTTTGAAGGCTTTAAGCAAAAGCAATCTGCTTTTTATAAAAATATGGCTTCACAACCTTCTTTCTTTTTCCAACAAGAATTGTATGCCTATTTGATGAAAGAAGATCCTAGGTTTAACGGAATTGTCCCTACTGATAAAACATGGGCGAAAACGGATTATCAATTGGCTTATAAAAAATACAAAGAACGTTTTGCTAATGCTGGGGATTTTGAGTTCTTCTTTATTGGAAACGTAGATGATAAAGTTATGGAGGCTTTTGCTTCTAAATATATTGCTTCATTACCATCAACTAAGAAAAAGGATGTTGTAACTGATTTGGGATACAGAATGCTAAAAGGAGACTTGAAAAAAGTAATCAATAAAGGTACAGATCCTAAAAGTACAGTTTCGATTATGTATTACGGAGATGCTGTTTATTCGGAAAAAGAAGCGCTGGCAATGCAAGCATTAGGCGAAGTGTTGACCATTAAATTAATTGAAGAATTAAGAGAAAATGAAGCTGGTGTTTATGGAGTAAGCGCTCGAGGCGGCATGACTAAAGTGCCCAACGGTTCTTTTAATTTCAGAATAGGTTTTCCTTGTGGTCCAGAAAACGCTGAGAAATTAACAGTATCTGCTTTAAAAGAATTACAAAAAATAATCGATAATGGTCCTGATGAAAAGGATGTAGCTAAATTTAAAGAAGCGGAGTTGCTTGAATATAAAAAGGATATTAAGGAAAATCAATTTTGGTTGAGTAATTTTACTCAGTCTTATATTGATGGAAAAAGTCCTGAGAGAATTCTTCAAGTTGAGGAAGCAATCAATAAAATTACTGCCAAAGATATTCAGGCAGTTGCTAAAAAATATCTGACTAAAGATAAGGTTGTCGCAATGTTGATGCCAGAAGTCAAAAGTTAAGTTGACAACAATTTAAATTAAAAATGCCCGTTAAAATCTAATTTAGCGGGCATTTATTTTAATGTGTTATTTGAAACAAACGGGAATGATTTCTCCTTTTGCCAAACAATATTTCTCTACTAATTCGGGAGCAATTTTATGGGTGTAATCTTCTTCGATTACTTTAAAACCAATGCCTCTTAATTTGTCAAAATAGTCGCGACCGTAAATACGCACATGGTCGTATTGTCCAAAAATTTCAGCACGCTTTTTTTGGTCTGTTATGGTGTCATCCGCAAAAGTTACTGCTCTAGATAAATCTTGTGGAATTTGTAAAATAGCCATTCCGCCTGGTTTTAATACGCGATATAATTCTTGCATGGCTTTAGTGTCATCTGGAATGTGCTCTAAAACGTGATTACACAAAATAATATCATACTGGTTGTCCTCAAAAGGCAAATCACAAATATCTGCTTTTACATCGGCCAAAGGTGAAAACAAATCGGTTGTTGTGTAATCAAGATTCTTCTGATTTCTAAACAGTTTGTAGAATGCTTGTTCAGGAGCAAAATGCAAGACTTTTTTAGGAGCCGTAAAGAAATCAGTTTGCTCATTTAAATACAACCACAGTAAACGGTGTCTTTCTAACGAAAGTGTACTTGGCGAAAGCACATTGTTCCTTTGGGTTCCGTAACCGTAGGGCAGGAAGGTTTTAAAGCTTCTTCCGTCAATTGGATCCGTAAAAGTATTTCCTTTTAAAGCAAAAGCTAAAACTGGACGCGCCACATAACTTAAACGAATAAGTAATGGGCGAGGAATTGTATTAAGTACGAGTTTGAAAATTTTCTTCATTACAGTACTAATGGTGTTTTTCTAAACTCATCTTCTTCATTACTTACAATTCCTAATGCTTGATACACATACGCAAAAGTAGAAAGTAGCTCTGGTTTACCGTCAATAAGCGCTACATCGTGTTCGAAGTGAGCACTTGGTTTATTATCTGCGGTTGTTATCGTCCAGCCGTCTTTATGCTGTTTAATGTTACGCGTTCCTTGATTAATCATGGGCTCGATTGCAACAACCATTCCTTCAACAAAAAGCTTGCCGCGACCGCGTTTGCCGTAATTTGGCATTTCAGGATCTTCGTGCATTTTTTGTCCAAGTCCATGACCTACTAATTCGCGAACGACTCCGTAACCAAAAGATTCTGTGTACTTTTGGATTGCATTACCAACGTCTTCCACACGGTTTCCGGCTTTAAATTCACGGATTCCAACATAAAGAGACTCTTTGGTCACTTGCAATAATTTTTTTGTTTCTGCTGAAACTTCTCCAATTTCAAAAGAATAGGCGTGATCGCCATGGTAGCCATTTTTAAATGCACCACAATCAACAGAGATTACATCCCCACTTTCAAGAGGCGTATTGTTAGGAATTCCGTGTACAACTTGTGCATTCGGGCTCATACATAATGAGTTTGGGAAACCGTATAAACCAAGGAAACTAGGGACAGCTCCATGATCACGAATGAATTCTTCAGCTAATTTATCTAAATATAGAGTGGTAACGCCTTCTTTTATTTCAGAGGCAATCATTCCTAATGTTTTCGATACTATTAAGGCGCTTTCACGCATTAATTCTATTTCTTCACGGGATTTTACTATAATCATATTTCTTATTTTCAGTTGGCAAAAGTACGATTTTAAAATTATTTAATCCGGATTAGCCATAATTTTAAAAAGTTCAGAATTAGAGACGAAATATCTGTTTTCTAAAGTAATTGATGCTAATTGTGCACTGATCAAACTGTTCTCTCTGCTGTTTATTAAAAAAAGGGAGCTTTCGCCAAAAGAAAAAAGACGTTCCTCTGATTTTAGCATCAGACCATAGTCTTCTGCTAATGTCTTTATAATTTCATTTTGTTTTTCTAGGGATTCGATCTCCGTTTTTTGTGCGCTAATTTTATTCGACAGTTGTACTTTTTCTAGGTTTAAAAGGAACTCTGTTTCTTGGATTTTATATTGGGCTAGTTTCAGACTGCCTCTTTCTTTTCTTAAAAATAAAGGAAAGTAAAAGTTCAATCCAATTTTATAATCTTCAAATTGATAGTTGTCAATATAGCTTGGCTCAGCTAAATAGGTGTATCCAACATCAATTTTGGGTAAGAGCATATTTGCTTTAAGCTTTTTTTCGACGGTCAAAATTTCAATCTTATTTTCTAAACTATTAATCTTTGGATGATTTTCTAACGTAAAGTCATTGTTTAATAGATCATTTGTTTTTAATGTTTCCTGTATCGTTCCCTCTAAATTTGATTCTGGAGTAAGTGCATCAGAAAGCTCAAGCGGAATAGAATTCTCCAGCCAAACGAAATTAGACAGTTCTAACTTTGCTTTGTTTAACTTTAGTTTAGAATCTTCGAGGCTCAGCTTTCTATTCTTCACACTTATTCCAGCTTCAATGCTATCAATTGCACGTTTGTCTCCCGCTTTTATTAAGGATTTAATTCCGTTAAATCGATTTTGTGCATTAGTATTATACGTTTCGTATAATTTCACTTCATTAAACGTTTTCTTCCAATTAAAATATGCTATCGACGCATCATATAGGACGGCAATTGCCTGGAGTTTTCTCTCGGCTTGACTTAGTTTTATTTGAATTTTTGCCTTGCGTACATCAGCCATTCTTTGATTAATGAATAAACCTTGTCCTAAAGGAACTGTTATTCCTAATGAGGTCAATCCTTGGTTAGGAACTGTGTTTTCCGGATTCAGATAGATTCCTTCATTGTTGTCAAATCCCGCTTTTATTTCGATTCCGTACCAGGTTGGGATTTTAAAACTACTATTTAGAATGGAATAATACTCTTTGTTTTTGAACTGTTTTTCCTTAAAATCGACTTCAATTTTTGGGTCAAACCCACCACGAGACATCATGAGATTAGCTTGCGCTTTATTGATTTCTAAATTGGCATTCTTAACTAGCGGATGGTATTTTTTTACATATCCTAAGAACTCATTATAAGTGAATTCTTTTGATAAATTTTCGATTGGAACTTGCCCAAAGGCAAAGGGACCAAACAACAGTAAAAGGATAATTAGCTGTTTCATTATTTTTTATCTTTAGCTGTTTTTGAGTTTGTTTTATAATAATTAGGAGGAAACCCATTTAGGACTCGCCATACTTCAAACCAAATTGGTACGGTGTCAAGTAGAGCAATAGTTTCAGCACCTGATCCAATACTGATTTTTTTGGGCCATGCGTCTTCCTCTTCATCTGGAGCAATTAATATTCTGTATTTTCCATTATCGCTTATGAAATTTTCGATAGCGACGATTTTTCCGCCAAAAGTTCCATAAGAAACATCTGGCCATCCTGAGAATACGATTGTAGGCCATCCATCAAACCAAATTCTTACTTTTTCGCCTTTATTGATTAATGGTAAATCTATTGGGTCTACGTAAGTTTCAACAGCAATATCATATTTTGCAGGCATTATACTCACAATAGGAGTTCCTTCTTTTACAGTTTGACCTATCCCGGCTTGTAAAACTCTGTTGACATAACCGCTTTGAGGTGCTTTTATATAATACATTCCGTTTCGAATGCTGTAATTAGCATATTGATTTTCTAGCTTGTTTACTTGTGCTTCGGTATCATATTGATTACTTAAAGCAGTAAATTGGTCACTTTGTGCTTTTGATGTTTTCTCAGAGTATTCAGCAGTAATTCGGTTTGTTTCTACTTTAGCATTAATATATTCATTTTTGCTGCCTAGGAATTTATTTTCCTGAGTGATGATTTTCGCTTCTACTTCTTGCAGTTTTAGTCTTTTGTCTTCAACATCAGTCAATGGTTTAAGTCCTTCATTATTCAATTGAACCGCTCTATCATATTGAGTGTTTGCAATCTTAAGTTGTGTTTTTACGGCAACAAGATCCATGCTGTCACTTTTTATTTTTAATAGTGATTGTTTGATTTTGTTTTGCGCTTGTTCTAGTTTTAGTCTTTTTTCACTTTCTATCGATTGAATTTGACTAGACAATGCAGTTACTTTTGAACCATAAGATTCTAACGATGATTTTTTTGCACTGACTTGTCTCTTTGTATTGGCGACTAAATTAGGGTCCATGTAGTCCTCCTTAATTTCGGAAATATAAAGAATAGTGTCTCCTTTATTTACAAAATCACCTTCTTGAACGTACCAGTTTTCTATTCGTCCAGAAATTACACTTTGGATCGATTGTGGCCTTTGGTTGGGCTTTAACGTGGTTACTGAACCTGATCCAGAAATGTTTTGAGTCCAGGGAAGAAATAATATTAATATTCCTAAAATACAAACGGAAACGATAATTCTGTTTAATATTTTTGAATTTGAATTTAAATTCAGATTTTTAATCGTTTCAAATTTTTCTAAACTTGGAGGATTAGTTTTATTATTGTCAGATATGTTTAGCATAACCTATAGGTTTTTTGAGTCTTGTTGAATATGTCCATTTTGCATGATAATTTCTCTGTTGCATTTTGTTTTCCAATACGGGTTTTTTGAAGAAACAATAATCGTCCATTTGTGCTCTTTGGCGGTAATGAAATCAATAATTGCATTAGCTACTTTTTCATCCATCGTGTCTGTTGGATCCTCGTAAAAAAGGATTTTGGGTTTATGAATAATACTTCTTGCTAATAATATTTTTTGCGCATTCGAGGAGGACAATTGTCTTCCTTCAGGAAACAGAAGTGTATCTAAGCTTTTTGGTAAAGATTTGATAAAAGAGGTTAATTGAACCCCGTCAATTGCCCATTTCAAATCTTCTTGGCTGATATTCTTATCGTTAAATGTAATGTTGTCAAGATAAGTTCCCTCAAAAGGGGATTCGCCATAGATGATGCTTCCTATTTGTGAGCGGTATTGTTTTAAATCTATTTTTTTGAAGGTATTATCATTGATATAGAAACTTCCAGAGGTAGGTTTTAGTAAGCCTGACAGTAATCGAATGAGAGTAGTCTTACCAGAACTATTTTCGCCAGTAATAAAAACTCGTTCTCCTTGATCAATTCTCAGCGAAATATCGTTTAGAATGGTGTTTTTTGAATCCGGAAATTTGAATTGGATCTGATCTGTTTCTAAGGTGATATCGGAGTAGCAATAATTGCTGCTTTCATTTTCATATTCTTCTTCTAAACTCAAATCTGTCACCTGACCAATTTTCTCTACAGAAGTTAGAACATCATAAAAGGTTTCTAGGCCGAGAATGATTTTCTCTACAGAGTTAATGACTAATAAAATGATAATTTCGGCAGCGACAAACTGCCCAATATTCATTTGTTGAGAAACTACTAAAAACCCTCCAATTGAAAGTAAACTTGCGGTTATAATTACTTTAAAAATAATTAATTGGGTAAATTGTCTTTTTATGACATTGAAATGTTTTTCTCTGTAATTCAGATAGTCGCTCACTAAGTGGTCGTTTTTTTGAAGACCATAATCAAAATTGAGTTGGTTTCTAAAACTGAAGTTATTTCTTGCCATTTCCTGCAGCCAGCTGGCAACTTTGTACTTGTACTTTGATTCTTTTAAACTAGTTTCCAAACCTGATTTATAGGATAGTTTAAAGATAAAATATAAGAGGGTAATTAACATTATACCAAACAAAATGAAATAAGGATGGTATAATGATAAAAGGATGACTCCAAAAGCAATTTGCAGTAAGGCTGCAGAAAAGTCAATTAGTAGTTTTGAAGTTCCTTTTTGAATAATCAAGGTGTCAAAAAAACGGTTGGCTAACTCTGGTGGATAAGTGTCGTATAGTTCTTCAAATTTAATTTTGGGTAATCGAACAGCAAATTCAAATGAGGAACGAACAAATATTTTCTGCTGTAAATTCTCAGTTATTCTCAGTTGCATTAAGGAAAGAATTCCTACAAGAGCAACACCCATTACAACAAGAAATATCAAAACAATCCATGAGACACTTACACGTCCTGATTGTATGAAATTGATGATAGCTTGTATGCCTAGTGGAAGGGATAAACTGACTAATCCAGCAAATATGGCATAGAAGAATAGCTGTGAAATGTCTTTTTTGTCTAACGCTAATAAATTGTAAAATCTTTTTAATGGAGTCATTGCCTATTTATTTTTTTAAAACAGTTGTAATAAGATTAATATAAAAATCAGTTGGACTAATGTTTTCGTTACAATTGGTAATCGTAGTTAAATGATCTCTTAAAAAATGCTGATGAAGCGCCCCTTCAATTATATTTGAGGCAAGGCTTTTTGCAAATGGGTAGTCAGGGTTGACAGCAATTATTAAATGAACAATTCGATTGATTACGTTTTTGTATATCAAAAAGAAGCCTTCTTTATTTTCTTCATCAACTTCTTTGGTGTGAAGGGTCTTTGTGAATTCAGAGATGATTATTTTATTTAAAACTGATTCGTTGATGTGTTTTGTAGCTTCGTCATCTTCAATTTTTTCAGTTACAATGATGATCGCTTTTTTTAGCTTATCGAAAGAATCTTCGATGTTGTTTGTAGCAAAAAACAATTTGTATTCCATCCAATTCCAATACCAAGAAGAAAGATAGACTAATAATTTGTGTTTATTTTCAAAGTAGCGATAAATAGAGCTTTCATTAGAACCAATTTTTACTCCTAACTTTTTAAAAGTAAAATCATCAAAACCAATATCATCGATTAAAAGAATACTTTCTTTGATTATTTTTTTTCCTAACGTGGAGGTCTCAGGATCTTTTACATAGATCTTTTCGTTTACTTGTATCTTAATAGTTGATATTAAATCTCTCATAATTAATATTATTTAGTGCAAATATAATAGCAATACTATCAAATACAATGGTTTTAAGTTTTTTTTAAAATAAAATTAATGCTTTTAGAAGAATTCTGGTATTGATAGATTAATAGGAACTAATCTGTAAATTAGCATAAATTTAAAAAGTAAACACCATGGCTGTGACAAATGAATCGGCTCTAGACAAAGAAGGTCAGTTAGCTAAAATGAAGCGCATTGCATTGATTGTTTTGGGTTTTGCAGTGCTTTGTTTTTTTGTGGGACATTATTATAAAATAGCTTGGCTGAAGGCTTTTAGTGAAGCAGCTATGGTAGGTGGTATTGCTGATTGGTTTGCGGTAGTCGCTTTATTCCGACATCCGTTAGGAATTCCTATTCCACACACGGCATTAATACCTCAAAATAAAGATGCTATTGGTCAAAATTTAGGTACTTTTGTTTCAGATGAGTTTTTGATTAAAGAGAAATTAGAAGTGAAAATTGACGAATTTAATTTTGCTGTCAAAGCTACTACATGGCTTTCTACTGAAGATAATGCTACTAAAATAGCAGGTTTAGTAGTTGAAAATCTAATTCCAGGAATTCTTAAAACAGTGGATGATGAGGATGTACGACAGTTTATTCAAACGCAATTTCAAGCTAAACTGAATGAAATTAATTTTGGAGAATGGGTTGCAATGGGACTAGAATCTTTATCTAATAGCAAAAAACAAGAGGAATTAATAAGTAATTTGCTGATCATTTTTTCAGAAGAATTACAAGATAATAAGGAAGTTATTCGCGAAAAAGTAAAGGGATCTACACCTTGGTACACTATGGGAATCGCAGATAAAAAGTTGGCTGATGGTATTTTTAATGGACTTTATGAATTTATCGACCAAGCAAGAGAATCGGATAGCTTAATACGAAAACGCATTGATTTGTATGTCGTAAATTTTATTGATGAATTGAAAAACTCAGCTGAAATGCAACAAAAGGTGAATTCTTTAGTAATCGAGTTTACTCAGAAAAAAGAAGTGCAAGATTACATAAGTTCTATTTGGGAGAAATTAAAAACTGCTGTCACAACGGATTTAGAGAAGGGTAGCGACTCAAAAATAAAATTGAGTTTGGCTACTATGGTTCGCAACTTCGGAAAAAACATTCAGGACGATCCTCTAATGATTACTAAAATTAATGATTTTGTAAAAATAGATTTATTAGCAGTTTTGATTCGGAACAAAAAAGCCATTGGAGATTTAATTGCCAATTCAGTTAAAAGTTGGGATAAAAAAGAAATCTCAAATAAACTTGAGTTAGAAATAGGCAAGGACTTGCAGTATATTCGAATTAACGGAACTGTAGTAGGTGGTTTGGTGGGGCTTTTGATTTATGCTGTAGAGCAGTTTCTTTAAATAAAAAAAGGCTACTCTTTTGAGGAGTAGCCTTTGAATAAAATATATTTCGTTGTTCTTATAACAGGGAATGTTGTGTCATGACTGCCGGTTTTTCAATGCCCATCAATTCTAGAATAGTTGGTGCAATATCACCTAAAACTCCGTCGTGAACTTCTTTAAGATCTTTGTCGACCAGAATAAAAGGAACCGGATTTGTAGTATGTGCGGTATTAGGACTTCCGTCAGGATTAATCATGGTTTCGCAGTTACCATGGTCAGCAATAACAAGAACGGTATAGTCATGTGCTACAGCCGTTGTGATTACTTTTTCGACACATTTGTCAACAGCTTCGCATGCTTTTATAGCTGCAGCCATAATTCCTGTATGACCTACCATATCACCATTGGCAAAATTAAGGCATACAAAATCAACATCGCCCTTTTCAAGCTCAGGAATCAATGAATCTGTAAGTTCAAACGCACTCATTTCAGGTTGTAGGTCATAAGTGGCCACTTTAGGAGAATTTTTTAAAAGTCGTTTTTCGCCTCTAAAAGGGATTTCTCTACCACCAGAAAAGAAAAAAGTAACATGAGGGTACTTTTCCGTTTCGGCAATTCTGATTTGGGTTTTGTTGTGTTTTTCTAAAACTTCACCTAATGTTTCTTCGATGTTGTCTTTATTGTATACCACTTTTACATTTTTGTATGTTTCATCATAGTTGGTCAACGTTACATAATACAAATTGAGTTTGTGCATGTTTTGTTCGTGAAAGTCTTGTTGCGAAAGTGCTTCAGTCAATTCTCTTCCACGATCCGTTCTGAAATTAAAGAATATAACAACATCTTCATCTTCGATTGTAGCAATTGGTTTTTCGTTATCATCCACTATAACTATTGGGTTGATGAATTCGTCAGTTATATTTTCGTTATAACTATTTTCGATTGTAGCAACTGCATTTTTAGAAGGAGTTCCTTTTCCGTTTACCAATAAATCGTAGGCAAGTTTCACTCTTTCCCAGCGCTTATCACGATCCATGGCGTAATATCTCCCTATAACAGAAGCGACTTTAACGGTAGTATTTGAAATGTAGTTTTCTAAATTCTGGATATAGTTTTTTCCTGATTTAGGATCGACGTCTCTTCCATCTGTAAAAGCATGAACAAAAACATCTTTTAATCCATACTCTTGGGTTGCATCAATTAATCCGCGTAAATGGGAAGTATGGGAGTGAACACCACCATCAGAAACCAATCCTAAGAAGTGTACTTTTTTGTTATTGTCTTTGGCATATTGAAAAGCGTCTTTAAGCACTTGTTCTTTAGCTAAAGTTTTATTGGCTACGGCCAAATTTATCTTAGCTAAATCTTGGTATACAATTCTACCAGCACCTAAATTCATGTGTCCTACTTCACTATTACCCATTTGTCCTTCTGGCAAGCCCACATTTAAACCGTCAGTTCTAAGTTGTGCGCTTGGGTAATTTTTATAAAGACTATTTATAAACGGAATATGTGCATTGTCAATTGCTGATACTTTCGGGTCTGGAGATTTTCCCCAGCCGTCCAAAATCATTAGTATAACTTTCTTGTTCATTTTAATATGTTTTAAACAAAGATAAAGTATTTATAAAATCTTCTTAGTCAACAAAGTTACTATTATACATTCGGGAGAGAAGGCATTAAAATAATATTAATTTTATGGTGTATGTGGTCTTTTTTTAAAATTAATGCACCTTAGGATTTGCTTTTTAAGCTATTGTAGTCAATAAAATATTTTACGCTTATCGAAAAAGCATGATTTAATGCGTCATTATTCAATAAATCAGTGACGTTCTTTTCAAAATTCTTGTTAATAGTATTTTCAAAATTTGCGGCATTGTTTCTATAGAGAACAGAGACTTGGCTACCTGGAGCAAACCACCAAGAGTAGGACAGGTCAAAATTCCAAGAATTAAAACTGGAGTTTTTATTCGTATTATAGTTGGTGTAATCAGCTAGTCGTCCATTTTGTTCTAAGGACAAATAGTTTTTATTCTCTGCATAAGACCAATATTGGCGTATGGCGAGATCGAAGTTCATTTTGCTGCTAATGGAGTATTTTCCTGAAATACTGTTGGAGTAAGTAATTACGTTCCTGCTAGCAAACACAATAGTTTCTGGCGTGCTGCTGTTTAGGTCTTCATCTATACTGTCTACAAATCCCTTATTGTTGTTTCTTCTTTGGAAATAAAAATTATAGTTCATGGAAAACTTATCGTTAAAACGATATCTTGGTCCTAACAAGAACTCATAGGTACTCCTTTCGGTTTCGTTAAAAATCGAATAGGAAGGGTTAAAATCAATTGCGAATTTATTATTGTAATTTGAGGAAATGTAAAGCCAGGCATTATATTTTTGAGGTAGGATTACATACCTATTGGCTGTTCTTGCTTCATAGAAATCATACGATTCAATGGGGTTTATATTGACACCAAATCCTACATAATGATTTTTTTTAGTGTCAAGGTTTACATTTATATTTATATTATTTCCTTGAATTTTCCCTGTTTGTTTGTGAAACTGGGTATACATATTGTAGTTTAACTTAAAGCTATTAAAAAGCGTAGTGGGATTTAATATTCTGTAGTTTGCATTCCCGTAGATACTATAATAGTTAGTTTCAAAATTAATTCCTAAGTCGTTGTTGTCGTAGTCTTTAGTGACTAAGTCTGCACCAAAGCTGTATCTGTACTTGCCACTAGTTTCTGCAAAATTTAATGTGGTATAAACTCCTTTTTTATCTTCCAAGGCGTTGATATAGCTGTATTTGAAATTTCCGGAAAGGTTGTAAGTGTTTTTTTTAGTATTTAAATCCCAAACTAATGCTGATACGTTTGCATCACGAAATTTTCCGTTTCTAGTGACATTTGTATTAATAAAAGAAAAGGAAGAATTTTTTCTAAAGCGTTGATCCAGAACAAGAATATTGTAGTTCGTTAAAGGTTCCACTTCTTCTCTTCGGGTTTCTTTATTCACCGTGTTCTCAATAGTTGCATAGGTTTTTTCGGTTACTGCATTTAGCACGCCTATTCCTAAACCGCCTTTTGTTCTTCCTGAAACTTTCAAAGCATTTATTAAGTTGACGCTTGATGGGTTTTCAATAACTTCTTCATTATCTACAGTTGTAGGGTAAGCGGATGGTCTGCCACCTATTCTTCTAGAATATACTAAATTTCCTTTGCTAAAAAGGTCAGTTCCTTCGGTAAAAAAAGATCTATTTTCATTAAATTGCTGTTCAAATGGTCCTAGGTTTAATATCTGGTCATCGTATTTTGTTTGTCCAAAATCGGGGATTAAAATAGCGTCAAGAGTAAAGGCATCGTTAATGCCGTATTTAATGTCTAAACCGCCTTTCAGTGTTCCGTAGGTTTTTTGTTTAGAATTGGCATTTACATAAAAGGAAGAATAGGGTAAAAGGAATAACCTAGTAGGAGGTTTGATATTTTCAATTCCCTCAAGGACTCCAGATTGTTGTGTGAATGTCCCCACTTTTGAATCAATATAATTCCAAGTAAATTTTTGACGATCTCTTCTTATTTCCCTAAAAAAATTCAGACCCCAAGTTTGTTTTTTTTCTCCAGAGAATCGCAGTGCAGCATATGGAATACGCATTTCCACAACCCATCCAAAATCAGTTATTAATGCCTTGCTTTTCCATACAGCATCCCATGAATAGTCTTCGCCATTTGCATCTGTGGTAATACAATCAGCTTGTCCATCTGATGCGCATACATAAAACTGAAAATCTTGTTGTCCGTCATTAAATCCGTTTATGAAAACTCCAAATAAATCAGATGTTCCAAAGTCATCTCTTTTCGAAATCTCTTTTAGTATTTTATTGGGTTCGTCGTCATATAAAGTCGCAGCTATATAAACAGCATCATTGTCATAAACTACTTTAACGGTGGTTTTTTTGTTTTCAGTAATTGGCTTTCCATTGTCAGGTTGAAACATGATAAAGTTATCAGCGATAGGAGTTGTTTCCCAGATGCTCTCCTCAAGTTTTCCATCAATGGTAATAGTACTGGATGTAAAGTTTGTTTTTAAGACTTTCTTTTGGCTGTAGCCAAGGACAGAAAAAAAGAGAATAACTATAAGAAGTAACTTTCTCATGTGATTTTTATTGATGTGATGATTGATGAAATGGTATTTTATATAAAAATAGACCACGCTTTTATAAATTTGTTACAGTTTTTTTTAACAAAAAAAATCCAAGCATATTTTATTCGTTGAAAAAACATGATTGATCAAAAAACTTAATCAATCATATTATGATAAGTTGATGCAGTTATTAAAATTTGTTTTTCACTCTGTTATAGTCAATAAAATAGCGAAAGCTAACGGAAAAGATATTGGTCATATCTGCGTCAAAAACGTTTTTAAGGTTAGCGTGGAAGTTTTTCTCCACATTGTTAGACCCAATCTGAGTGTAATTACGATATAATACTGAAAGTTCACTTCCCGGAGCAAACCACCAAGAGTAAGATAAGTCGAAGTTCCAAGAATTGAAATTTCTATTTTTATTTAGGGAATACTCATTGTTTGGATTAAGATAACCATTGTCCTGTAAAGTAAAAAAAGTATCATTGTCTGAGTATGACCAATAATATCGTCCGCTAAGATTTAAAGTCATCTTGGTGTTGATCGCATATTTACCGGTGATATTGTTTTGCAGAATTTCTCTATCTCTTTTACCAAAAATGATGTCAGTATTGTCAAACGCCACCCATCCACGGTCATTTAGCTTTTTAGTGTATTGGAAATCATAGGCTAAAGACAACTTGTCGTTGAATCTATATTTTACACCCCCATTAAGCAGATAAGTAACTCTTTGATCTTCGTCAAATTTAGTTATTGCAGATTCAATTTCATAGGTGAAAGCTTTGTTTTGATTAGTAACAAATGCGGCATAAACGGTAGCGCTTTTTGGGATGTATACAAACCGCCCGTCTACACGAGGCTCGAAAAAATCAAAGCGATCCAAGGGGTTTAATTGAAAAAGGAATTCAACGTAATTGTTTTTTAAAGTAGTTGCCTTTATAGAAGTTTTGTACCATCCTTCCTGGGTTTTACCGGTTGTGTTTTGTACTTCTAAATTTAATTCTTGCTCAATTTTAAATGTATTGAAGAATTTTGTAGGGTTAACTATTCTGTAGCTCCCGTTAGCAAAAGCACTATGGTAATTGGTGTAAAAAATGATTCCAAGGTCATTTATGTCGTAATTTTTAGAGATGTATTTTCCGGAAAGGAAGTACCTGTATTTCCCGCTTGTTTTTGCGAAATTCAATGATGTTTTGATACCGTCATAATTCTCAATGTCATTAACGGTGCTGTATTTTAGGTCACCATACAAATTATAAGAATTTGCTTTGGTACTCAAGTCAAACAATGCGGCAGAAACATTGGCGTCTCTAAAGCCTCCATTACGAGTTGTGTTAGTATTTACAAATGAAACCGATGAGTTTTGATTAAACCGTTGGTCAAAAACCAATACATTATAGTTAGTCAATGGTTCTATAACTTCTTTTCTATATTCATCCGTGTCGGTGTTTCTAATGGTGGCGTAGGTTTTTTCGGTGATGGCATTCAAGAAGCCAATTCCTAGTCCTCCTTCTGTTCGTCCAGATACTTTTACTGCATTGATTAAATCAACGGTGCTTGGGTAATTCGTGATTTCTTCATTAGCTGCAGTTTCAGGAACAGAACTAGGTGAGCCACCTATTCGCCTGGAATAAAATAGATTTCCTATATTAAATAAATTGGTTCCTTCAGTAAAAAAAGGTCTGTTCTCATCTAGTTTTTGTTCGAAAGGTTCTAGATTTAAAATGGCATTATCAAATTTTGTTTGTCCAAAATCAGGTACTAAAATGGCGTCTAATGTAAACGCATCATTAATTCCGTATTTAATGTCCAAACCAGCTTTAAAAGTTTTATCGGAGCCCAATTCGTTTTTTTGATAATAAAAAGAGGTGTAAGGAATAAAGAAAAGACGGGTTGGTGTATTTATATTTTCTATTCCTTCAAGAATTCCCGCTTGGTTAGTGACGGAGCCAATTTTTGTGTCAACGTGATTCCAAGTGTATTTTTGGACATCTCGCTTTACTTCTCTCATAAAGTTTAGTCCCCATGTTTGTTTCTGGGAGTTAGAGAAGCGTAGGGCGGCGTAAGGGATTCTCATTTCTACCACCCAACCGAAATCGGTTATTGAAACTTCACTGTCCCATATTGCATCCCAAGAATAGTCTTCGCCGTCCTTTGTCGCCACGCAGTCCATTTGACCGCCAGCGGCACTTACATAAAACGTATAATCTTGTTGTCCATCATTAAATCCATTAATAGAAACTGAAAAATGATCGGAAACCCCAAAAACATCTCTGTTAGTAATTTCTTTTTGAATTTTATTGGGCTCACTATCGTATAAAAGGGCCGAAATGTAAATAGCATCATTGTCATATAAAACCTTTATTTCGGTTTTTTTATCTTCACTGATAGGCTTGCCGTTGTCAGGTTCAAACATGATAAAATTAGAAGCTATTTCCGGGTTTTCCGTCCATGCTGCTTCATTTATTTTACCGTCGATAGTAATGTTACTCGTGGTAGATTTTGCAAAAAGGACTTTTTTCTGACAATAGCTGGTTAAACTAAATAAAACAAGAAAAGGTAATAAAAAGCATTGAAATCTCATTGGTTATTGTGATTTGGGTCATACAAAAATAACATAATTAACATAAAATCAAAATATTGTTAGATGTTCATGGGTCTAAATATGGAGGGGAAATGGTTAAAAATACCTTAAAACATCCAATGGCGTAATTGGATTAAGTAAATTTTTAATACTTTTGTAACTGTTAACCAAATAAAAATCAATGATATACAAGTTTTGCCCCGCTGTATTGTTATTAATTCTTTCGTTCTCTCCTGGTAATTTGTTCTTTTCTGAGACCAAAAATGTGAAGGAAATTGCTAAAGTAATAAAAACTAGTTCCGAAACGAATGAGGAAGCCATTTATAATAGTCTGAATTCAAATCAATTCGCCCTGCCCCAATTAGAAAGTTTTAAAGAAGCTTTGAAGGGTTTTTATATTTTAAAAGAAAAAGGTTTAATTAGTAAAAATATATTGACACTAATTGATTTTAGTATGTCATCGAATTCCAAGAGACTTTGGGTAATTGACTTGACTACAAATACAATTTTGTACAATTCTCTAGTTGCTCATGGAAGAAACACAGGAAATGAATTTGCAACTAGTTTTTCAAATTCACCTCAGTCTTTTAAAAGTAGCCTTGGATTTTACGCAACAGGAGAAATCTACAGTGGAAAACACGGAAATTCACTAAAATTAGATGGCTTGGAAAAAGGTATAAATAGTAACGCTAGAGAAAGAGCTGTTGTTATTCATGGCGCGGAGTATGTTTCAAATTCATTTATTCAAAACAATAAAAGACTGGGAAGAAGTTTAGGTTGTCCTGCTCTTCCTTTAGAATTAACAGATAAGATAATACAAACGATAAAGGATAAATCCTGTTTGTTTATTTATTTTCCTTCTGATAGCTACAAAGGGGCTTCTAAATTAATTTCTTAATTTTTGAATAGTAAAGAGAAATTATAAGTCATTTCAGGAAGCTTTCCAGGCTTCATTTATTCAAAATAGTTACAAGATAAAAGTCTTTAGTTGAAATTGTTATTAAGCGATTTTAACTAAAGACTTTTTTGCAGTAGTCAAGAGTAGTTTTTTACTATCGAGACAGTATTGAAAAGTAGTAGTTGTTTGGCGCTTTCTGTTTTCTAAAACCGTTATGGCTTGTATTTGTGATTGATTTTGTTTTGAAACAGAAGTTTGTTTTTTGTGTGCCGGATGTGTCGCAGTAGATTTTGGGTTAACATTAAGGGCTAAAAAACGGTTTGTCGCTAAATTATCGACTTCAAAGCGACAAGTACAGCTTAGCTACTATAGTTGAAGAGCCTCTTATTTGAATAAATCAATCACAGAAGCTATTGTTTTTGTAATAAATTAAAGATTGACCTAAAATAATTACGCTGTAACAATTTAATTTTAAAACGGTTAGAATTAAAGCTCGTTTTTCTGTAAAAATTTAGGGTAAAAAACTTGTTTCAAAGCTAACTTATTCTCTATATTTGCACTCAGTAATGCGAAAGTAGCTCAGTTGGTAGAGCTCCAGCCTTCCAAGCTGGTTGTCGCGAGTTCGAGCCTCGTCTTTCGCTCTTTAAAGCCGAAACATTCATGTTTCGGCTTTTTTATTTTAGCTTAAAAAAAGATTAAAACAGTAGTGTTTTTTGACATTCTAATTTTTATTTCTTTTTTTTATTAAAAAAACTTGTGCAGGATGATTTATTATGTATCTTTGCACCCTGTTAATGCGAAAGTAGCTCAGTTG